>JAVJRN010000049.1:0-465779 GCA_040218415.1 Cyclobacteriaceae bacterium | reverse complement strand
AACAAGGAGACCCTATCTCAAAACGTGCAAAATCACATGAAAATGCTACAGACTTGTCCTGCAAGGGTAATCAAATATTTTAACCATGAAAGCATCAATTATGCTGCCTAAATATAAATCAATCACCGCTGGGTTAATAACTCATTGTAAAGTTTTTTTGTGGTAATTCGAGTCGCAAAATGCTCGGATGACTAATCTGAAAAACAAAAACACTTTTACCACATAAAAACCATCGGGTAAATGGAAATTGACTTTTTTCTCAATGATTGCACTTAGTTAAGGAAAATACCTGATGCTGAGTGAACAAGGCCAGTTCATAAAAAACTATCACATCCACCATTGCCTTAAACTAACATTTTTATAACAAGAGAAAATGAAAAAATTTTATTCCTTACGACATTGATTTCGGCACTCGGTGCAATAGCCCAACAAAAGATTACTATCTTCAAGGCTAAAGTTTGTTTACAATAATGAGGATAATCAAACGAATACACGACCATTTGAAATACAAATACCTATTTCAAGTCTTTTGCTTGACACTTTTATTGACTTTAGTTATCTCAGAGTTTAAGGCAGAGTTGTCAACAGCTACGCTTTCTGAATCGAGAAATTGTTTAAGTACTATGGCAGTAGGGAACAAAGACTTCTTTGCGGGCGTACTCTCTGGCTCTACCTCTTCAAACGTGGCGTATATTTACAAAATTAAGTCCAACAACATGAACCCTACAATCAATAGTTTCAACCCTAATGAACCCACTTCTTTATCCGGCTCTCTAAAGTGTACCAAGGAATGCCGGTTTTTAGTATTGGATTTTAATTCAGCTATAACAGAAATATAGAATATCAAATCACTATTAATATGAAGAATTATTACTTAAAGTTAATTGGCACTCTCGCCCTGTTTATAGCACTACAGAGTGTGGCTAATGATCAAGTACCAACAATTACCTCCTTCACCCCTACCAGTGGCCCGATAGGAACAGAAGTCACGATCACAGGTACCAACTTCGATACAACCCTAGCCAACAACATCGTCTTCTTCGGGGCGACACAGGCCACCGTATCAGCGGCCACAAGTACTTCTCTTACCGTGACCGTGCCCACAGGAGCGTCTTATATGCCTATCACTGTCCTTACCAACGGACTGATAGCTTACGCTTCATCGCAATTTATAGTGACTTTTGGAGGTGCTGGTATTGATACAAACTCCTTTGCGGATGCAATAGATTTAACAACTGGGTCAGGACCTTACTCAGTAGCTATAGGCGATTTAGATGGAGATGGAAAGTCAGATTTGGCAGTAGCAAATATCAGTAGCAATACCGTATCCGTTTTCAGAAATACCAGCACTGGTACTGGCACAGTGAGCTACGATGCTAAAATGGATTTTGCAACCGACACTAGTCCTATATCAGTAGCTATAGGCGATTTGGATGGAGATGGAAAATTAGATTTGGCAGTAGCAAATTCGGGTAGCACGACACTGTCAATTTTCAGAAATACAAGCACAGGTGCTGGCACAGTGAGTTACGATGCAAAGGTGGATTATGCCACAGGATCATCCCCTTACTCGGTCGTAATAGGCGATTTGGACGGAGATGGAAAATCAGATTTGGCAGTAGCGAATCGAGGGAGCAGTACATTATCAACTTTCAGAAATACGAGCACAGGTGCTGGCACGATTAGTTTTGCTGCTAAGCTAGATTACGCAACAGGGTCAACCCCTTCTTCAATAGCTATGGGTGATTTTGACTCAGACGGCAAGCCAGACCTGGTAGTAGCTAATAGAAATGACAATACAGTGTCTGTGCTTAGAAATACAAGTGCAGGTGCTGGCAATGTTTCCTTTGATACTAAAGTGGATTTTACAACAGGGGTTACACCAAATGCAATAGCTGTAGGTGACTTGGATGGAGATGGTAAGATAGACCTAGCTGTAGGAAACAATGGTAATGATGCTCGAAGTGTATCCGTATTGAGAAATACGAGTACGGGTTCTGGTAACATTTCTTATGATTCTAAAATTGATTTTACAACAGGTGTTAATCTTCGATCAGTAGCTATAGGTGATTTGGACGGAGATAATATGTTAGATATAGTCGCAACAGGTACAGGTAGCAACCAGCTGTCAATCCTTAGAAATACAAGTGTTGGGGATGGTAATATTGCTTATGCACCCCAGTTCCAACTAGGAGTCACCCCCGTACCAACATCAACAGCCATTGGCGATTTGGATGGAGACGGCCGAGCAGACTTAATAGCAGCTATGAGTACTAGTACAACTCAAAAGCTATCTGTCTTCCGAAATACGATTGCAAGTGCAGCTACGGACTTTACAGCTTTCAGCTTAGCTGAGCAAGTCGGTGAAGCAGTTATAAACGCAACGGATCATACGGTTGCAGTGAAGGTAACAGCAGGCACTAATCTGATTGCTTTGGTTCCAACCTTCACATTATCGGATGGAGCATCAGCTGCGGTGGGTATTAATGCACATGTCAGTGGAACTACTTCCTTTAATTTCACCAATGCAGTGACTTACACGATTACAGCCGAGAATAGTACCACTACTCAGGATTGGGTGGTGACTGTGGAAGAGGAATTACCATTCACCATCGCCTCATTCTCCCCAACAAGCGGTACTATCGGCACCACGGTCACCATCACTGGCACAAATTTCGATCTCACACCGGCCAACAACATCGTCTTCTTCGGTGCGACACAGGCCACCGTATCAGCGGCCACAGCTACGCAGCTTACTGTAACAGTACCTTCTGGAGCTTCCTATCAGCCCATTACCGTCTTGGTAGATGGCTTGATGGCTTATTCGGCGAGTCCTTTTGTGGTGACCTTCCCTGGAGGTGGTACTGTTAATGCTACTTCCTTTGATGCCAAGCAAGATTACACAACAGGATCAAACCCCTATTCAGTAGCTATAGGCGATTTGGATGGAGATGGAAAAGCAGATCTTGCCATAGCGAATGGAAGTTCCAATACCGTCTCCGTATTTAGAAATATCAGTACTGCTGTAGGCTCGATTAGCTATGCCGCCAAGCAAGATTACACAACAGGATCAAACCCCTATTCGGTTGCTATTGGAGATCTGGATGGAGATGGAAAATTAGATTTAGCGGTAGCAAATAGAAACGGCAGTACAATATCTGTATTTAGAAATACAAGCACAGGTTCTGGTACAATTAGTTATGCTTCCAAAGTTGATTATTCCACTGGATCAGGCCCTAGATCAGTAGCTATTGGAGATTTAGATGGTGATGGAAAGGCGGATTTGGCAGTGGTCAATTGGGATATTAGCACAGTTTCTATATTTCGAAATACGAGTACAGGGGCTGGTACGATCGATTATGCTACCAAAGTTGATTATACGACAGGGTCGCAACCTCACTCAGTCGCAATAGGAGATCTGGATGGAGATGGCAAAACCGATTTGGCTGTAGCTAATCGATCTAGTGGTTCCGTTTCCATATTACGAAATACGAGTACAGGGACTGGTACAATTAATTTTGCCACCAAAGTTGATTACTCCTCAGGGACGCAACCTCATTCAGTCGCGATAGGAGACCTTAATGGCGATGGTAAGGCCGATCTGGCTGTAGTAAATGTTCAAAGTAATACAGTTTCCTTATTTCAAAATACGAGTACAGGATCTGGCAATATCTCGTATGCAGCCAAAGTGGATTATACTTCAGGGACAAACACCTGGTCAGTAGCAATAGGTGATTTGAATGGGGACGGCAAGCCAGATTTGGTATTAGGGTACATAGGTAGTAATACAGCAGTTTCAATATTACAAAATACGAGTACGGGATCAGGTAGTATCTCTTATGCAACCAAAGTGGATCAAACCACAGGGACAGGTCCATATAGCACAGCGATAGGTGATTTAGATGGTGATGGTAAGCTAGACGTGGTAGTTGGGAATGTCAGTGATAATACGGTATCCGTTTTACGAAATGCGATAGAAAGCACCACGAGTACCGAAACAGACCTCACCGCTTTCAGCCTCTCTGAACAAACAGGAGCTGCCACCATCGATGCGACTAACCACACGATAGCGATCGAGGTAGCCAATGGGACGGATGTGACCGCCTTGGTGCCGACTTTCGAATTATCTACAGGAGCATCAGCCGCAGTAGGCGGTACCGCTCAGGTCAGTGGTACTACCGCTAATGATTTCACCAGTGCAGTGACTTATACGGTGACCGCAGAGGACGGCACGACGACTCAGGATTGGGTGGTGACGGTGACAGAAGAATCATCGACTGGTTCGGTACCCACTATTTCCACCTTCTCCCCCACCAGTGGTCCGATTGGTACAGAAGTCACGATCACAGGAACAAACTTCAGTACAACTGCAGCTAACAACATCGTCTTCTTCGGAGCGACACAGGCCACCGTATCAGCGGCTACAAGTACTTCTCTTACCGTAACTGTGCCCACAGGAGCTTCCTATCAGCCGATTACCGTCTTGGTCGATGGTTTGATGGCTTATGCGGCTAGTCCTTTTGTGGTCACTTTCGATGGAGGTGGTACGATTGACTCGAGTTCTTTTGATGCCAAGCAAGATTACACCACAGGAACACAACCTCGTACAGTTGCCATAGGTGATTTGGATGGCGATGGAAAAGTAGACCTTGCCGTAGCAAATTATACTTCCAATACCGTCTCGGTATTTAGAAATACGAGTACCGCTGTAGGCACGATTAGTTATGCCGCCAAGCAAGATTACACAACAGGAACAGGCCCTTGGTCAGTAGCCATAGGTGATTTGGATGGCGATGGAAAAGCAGACCTTGCCGTAGCAAATTATATTTCCAATACCGTCTCCGTATATAGAAATACCAGTACTGGGGTAGGTACGATTGGTTATGCCGCCAAGCAAGATTACACGACAGGATCAAACCCTCGTTCAGTTGCCATAGGAGATTTGGATGGCGATGGAAAAGCAGACCTTGCCGTAGCAAATTATATTTCCAATACCGTCTCCGTATTGAGGAATACCAGCACCGCAGTAGGCACGATTAGTTATGCCGCCAAGCAAGATTACACAACAGGAACAGGCGCCTATTCAGTTGCCATAGGTGATTTGGATGGCGATGGAAAAGCAGACCTTGCCGTAGTAAATGTGAGTTCCACAACCGTCTCGGTATTTAGAAATACCAGTACTGGGGTAGGCACGATTAGTTATGCCACCAAGCAAGATTACACAACAGGAACACAGCCTTATTTAGTTGCTATAGGTGATTTGGATGGCGATGGAAAAGCAGACCTTGCTGTAGCAAATTATGTTTCCAATACCGTCTCGGTATTTAGAAATACCAGTACCGATGTAGGTACGATGAATTATGCCGCCAAGCAAGATTACACGACAGGAAATGCCCCTAACTCAGTAGTCATATGTGATTTGGATGGCGATGGAAAAGTAGACCTTGCCATAGTAAATCAGACTTCCAGAACAGTATCTGTATTTAGAAATACCAGTACCGCTGTGGGTACGATTAGTTATGCCGCCAAGCAAGATTACACAACAGGGTCAAACCCCTATTCGGTTGCCATTGGTGATTTGGATGGTGATGGAAAAGCAGACCTTGCCGTAGTAAATGGGAATGCCAATACTGTCTCCGTATTTAGAAATGCGATAGTAACACCAGCAGCTATCCCAACCCTCACCTCTTTCACTCCGACCAGTGGTCCTATAGGAACAGAAGTCACCATCACAGGAACGAACTTTAGTACAACTGCAGCCAACAACATCGTCTTCTTCGGAGCGACACAGGCCACCGTATCAGCGGCTACCGCTACACAGCTGACGGTGAAGGTACCTTCGGGCGCTTCCTATCAACCTATTACCGTCTTGGTTGATGGTTTGATGGCTTATTCAGCTAGTCCTTTTGTAGTCACTTTCACTGGCGGTGGTACTATTGATGCGAGTTCTTTTGCGGCCAAGCAAGATTACACCACAGGATCAGCCCCTTATTCAGTGGCCATAGGTGATTTGGATGGCGATGGAAAAGCAGACCTTGCTGTAGCGAATAGAAGTTCCAATACCGTCTCCGTATTTAGAAACACCAGTACCGCTGCAGGCACGATTAGTTATGCCACCAAGCAAGATTACACTACAGGAACTGGCCCTATTTCAGTTACTTTAGGTGATTTGAATGGCAATGGTAAAGCAGACCTTGCTGTAGCAAATAGGACTTCCGCTACCGTCTCCTTGTTTAGAAATACCAGTACCGCTGAAGGCAAGATTAGTTATGACTCCAAGCAAGATTTCATAACAGAAACGGGCCCTTGGTCAGTGGCTTTAGGTGATTTGGATGGCGATGGTAAAGCAGACCTTGCCGTAGCAAATGGGAGTTCCGCTAGCTTCTCCGTATTTAGAAATGCAATAGAAAGCACCGTGAGTACCGAAACAGACATCACCGCTTTCAGCCTTTCTGAGCAAACAGGAGCGGCTACCATCGATGGAACTAACCACACCATAGCGATCGAGGTAGCTAGTGGTACGGATGCGACAGCCTTAGTGCCGACTTTCGCATTATCTACGGGAGCATCAGCTACTGTAGGTGCTACTGCTCAGGTCAGTGGTACTACCGCCAATGATTTCACCAGTGCGGTGACTTATACTGTGACAGCAGCGGACGGCACGACTACTCAGGATTGGGTGGTGACCGTTCAAATAAATTCTAGCGGTATAACGGGAGCACCGGTTCCACCTGCCAGAGCGGCAGGAGATGTGATTTCTATCTTTAGTGATGCTTACACAAATATTACTAACACGAATTTCAATCCAAATTGGAACCAAAGTACTGTGGTGACTATAGAAGACATTGAAGGCAATTCTACTTTAAAGTATGCCAATTTCAATTATCAAGGAATGGATTTAGGAAGTGCTCAGGATGTCTCTGGCATGGAGTATCTTCATGTTGATTTTTGGACTTCAGATGCCACAATTCTTCAGGTTACTCCTGTTGAACCTTCTGGATCACCTAGTGAACTACTTGTATCACTAACTCCAATCGTGGCTGATTCATGGAATAGCTTTGATATTCCTCTCACTGACTTTACCGGATCAGGAATGATTTTAAGTGATGTTCCCCAATTAAAATTCGAGGGAGATGGATCCAATCCTTCTACCATCTATATAGACAATATTTATTTCTATAAAACAGTATCCGGAGGCGATGTTACAGCTCCGACGGTAACCACATTTTCACCAGCGGATAATGCAACTAGTATTTCGGCAAACTCCAATCTGGTCATGACTTTTAGCGAAAACATTCAAAAAGGGTCGGGTAATATCCTGATCAAAGAAGGTGGAGTGACAAGGCAGACCATTGCTGTCACCAATTCCAGCGTGAGCATCTCGGGCAATGTGGTAACTATCAATCCAGCTGACTTTACAAGTGGTAGTACAGTAAATGTTGAAATGGCAGCTGGTGTATTCCAAGATTTGGCAAATAACAATTATGCAGGGATCACAAATACAACTACATGGAATTTTACAGTAGCTGCGGCAGCAACCAACACTCCCCCTACTATCTCCAATCAAACATTTGATATAGATGAAAACAGTGCTGCAAACGCCGTGGTGGGAACTGTAGTTGCTAGTGATGATGATCAGGATGCACTGACCTATTCCATAGTTTCTGGCAATACTAGTCAAGCATTTGCCATTGGTACGAGTACAGGAGAACTGACCGTCAATAGTTCAAATGCACTCGATTATGAGACTAATCCTTCGTTTAGTTTATCTGTGAGAGTATCTGACGGAAATGCCTCTTCTTCGGCAACAATCACCATCAACCTCAATGATATTGATGAGTCATTAATTGGAACGCTGGAAAACCAAATAGTACAACCCTCCGGAGGATCAGGTACTTCGCAAAGGAATTACAGTATTATTTCATTTCCTTTTAGGAATCCGAGTGTAAGTACACTTTTAGGAGAGCTTGGACCTTATGACAATAGTCAATGGCGATTGTTCAGATACAATGGATCAAATCAAGAGTATTCCGTGAATTTTACGGATATAAATTCAGGACAAGGCTATTGGTTCATCCAGCGTGAATCCAATAACATTCAAATGGGCGGCACATCCGTAGACATTACGGAAGGCAGTTATAAAATGAATCTGGTTAATGGATTCAATTTAATCGGAAATCCATTTGCTGGCACTTTGAATTGGAGAGAAGTAATTGATTACAATGTTGATAAAGGAACAATCTCATTAACCGATTTTGAAAGTGAAAACCAGACATCCATTTATACTTGGCGAACCTCTTGGCGGCTTTCGTCTAATCTGGAAAAGTTTGAAGGCGGCTTCATAAAAACCACCAGAGCCATTTCCAATTTTGAGATACCTTTAAGTGCAGTGAACAACGCAGGAGGAAGAATCGCACAAGAACTACCTCAGAAAACGGAGATCTATATTGATGACGAGCATTGGAAATTGAATTTTCACCTCCATTCTCCAAGCTATGATTACTATTTAGGGGGAATTGGTCTAAGTCCTTTAGCTTCTGATCAAAAAGATATTTTGGATGGTTCTACCCTGCCTCGCTTTATCGAATACCTTGAGGTAGATTTTGGGGATGGCATCACAAGAAGTATGAAGCACCTCGATGAAAATAAGTCTTGGTCTTTCAAACTACCTAACAACCTTAAGGAATCTTCCATTCATCTGACATGGGATCGGCCAATTTCATCTGTTAATACCATTATTTTAATAGATAGCAAATCGCAACAAATTGTTGACTTATCCTCCAGTTCAGGAATAAATGTTTCCAACGACCCTACCATTGAATATTATGTATATTTTGGGAAGAAAGAAAGCATTTTGGACCAGTTGAACCTGCCATTTGATGTGATACATGAAATTTATCCTAACCCTACAGAGAACAAACTAAATATTAGGTTATATGCATCTGATCATAAGGTAGGAACATTAAAGCTGATCAGTATGGATGGAAAAGAGATTCTGAATTATTCCATTAACCTTGAGAAAGGAATGAATAACCATGAGATTAGACTGGAGGAATTACAAGTTCCTGAAGGAATCTATTACCTCAACATTAACAATAGAATATCCACCAAACTGATCAAGAAATAAGGATTTCTTGGCTCTTACTACACTTAAATTATGCCTCATTGGGAAAGTCCAAGAGGCATAATTTAAGACTGAGCCGGTTCAAGAAAAGCCCGGCAATGATTACCCGACTGAAATCACGCGAATTCCACACAGAGTTTCGCTTCGAATAATGGAAACAGAGGTTAAAAAAGGGCGCTTCGTTAGTGACAAAGTCCAGCTTCTTAGGGTATTCTGTATAATTGATTTTAGCAACAGAAAGATCCTTAAATTGAGTTAAAAGACGTTTTGGACTTGTTAAATGAGCATATCAAAACTTTAAAAATGGGTTGAAAGCATAGATTTTGAGGTTTTCGATCGGCCTTGGATAAATTTCGACAAGAAATTCAGACCATGATAATCAAAATTGAATCCCCTGTTTGAGCGAAGCGACCGGGTCGCCGACGGTCCGCCGCTGCGGTGCGATTTGGGATTCATTGTAGGAACAGTCTGAATTTCAGAAATTTATGCACAGTCCCACCGGGGAACCGCTTGATTTCTTTGCCACCCCGAACTTGTCCACCATGGACTCGCATACTTTTTGCCGGTCCGTCGTTACGGTCAAGGCAGAAAGTATGAGCCGTCCGGCTCAAGGACTTAAAAGGAATAAACATGAAAGCCCTAAAAAGTTGTCAGGTATTAATGCCGCAAAAAACTTGATGTTTTCCAGAAATCAATGATGAATTGGCAACATATGGTCGATCCCAAATGGCACTTCAACTATAAGACTTTAATTTTATTCTCTTTTGTCTTTACCATCAATGACAAAAATTAATCTTGCTGCCACTCCCCCATTTATTCCCCAACCAACACGGTCTGCATTCATATGGATAACAGGATCGATCACACGAGCTCCATCTGGCAAGTTTTGAAATTCATAGCCATAACCTAACCCCAAATCGGCCTCCAAATAAAAATCATCATAAACACGAAGCTGAATACCATGGTTAATTTGCATATCGATTCGGTGAAAGGTCGCATTTGCTGTGTATTGGCGGTATAGGTCACAGTCGCCACCTTCACAACCTTCGCCAATAGCCAGATTACCCGAGGATTGACCAAACTTATATCTTGCGCTTAATCCTGTATACCATCTTTGATTTCTTTTAGTAGATGGCCGATAGTAATATCTTAATTGCGGTCTTAACAAATAACCAAAAAAGGACCTACTGTCATCTTCTATATATTTTGAGCTAAATAAAAACCCAACGTCTACACTCATACTTACACGAGATGGTTTAATGAAATACTCAGCAGAAAAAAGCAAATTTTCCAATGATAGACTGGCAAAATCAAACTTGATGAAAACATCGTCATTTTGGTAAGTGACCGAGTCGACATCATCAGGTGATGTAAATTGATCCACGCTTTGCCGTGCTAATAGAGGAAAGGAAATCAGTAGGAAAATGATGAAGCTGGATAAAAATATTCTCATAAAAAGACTGCTATAAAATCGTGCTCAAATATCGAATAGAATCTTGAACACAGCCGTATTGAAATATTCCTTCATCTCTCGTAACAATCATCACATCCTCCAACCCAATCATATCATTGGCTGGTAGATCATCATAAAATTTCTCTAATACAGGGTTAGAAGGGTCATCGAGATTGAATTTTTTCATGCCAGCCGCGCCTTCTGCCACATACAAGTCTCCTTTAAAAAACGTAAGCCCACGTGGATTAATCATCCATTGATTGGACGTTTCAGTGGGGTTGCTAATATTGCTGATATCTAAAGTGATCAAATTGTTCGATTCTATCTGATCTCTCCTGCATGCCGTTCCTTCTCGCACGGTCACATAGGCATAATTATCATTGGCTATTACAGGATCACATCCTAAGCTATGCGAAAATCCCGAGACAAATGTGGGGCTTGCTGGTTCATCAATGTTATAAATAAATATGCCGCCAGCACTGCCAATAAAAAGGTGGTTTTTGTAAGGAAAAATGGTTTCAATGTCTCTACCAATATTTATCGAAGATTGAAAATTTGGATTGGTAGGATCTGATACATCTATCAGCTTCATGTCACTTTCTGTGACGATATACAGTTGATCACCTACAATGGTAAATCTCGCGGTGGAGCCACCGATCCCAACTCCTTCCGAGGAGACACCAATATCACTGTCTTCCGTACAACTAAAAATCAATAAGCTTGCGAATAATAGCATTAAATTTTTCATGGTCTGTAACATTTTGGATTTTCAAGAGTAGCTAATTCCCATCGCACAATTTGTCCTTTCGACTCATCTATGCATTCGAAATACACATTTCTTGCGGGAGGAAAAGCCTCTGTCGCTGCAGTTACATCATCGATTTGTTTGAGGACAAAAGCAGAATCAGCAGAGACTTTAATGGCCAACAGGTTGGTAAAACTGTCGGCAAAGAGTATTCCATCCTTGATAGCGACATCTCTATTGCCGGGTATATTGAGGAAATATTTCTTTTCAGGATTCAACTTATCGGTATTGTCAAAAACATGAATCCCCTGTCCTACTTCATTGACCAATAACAAATTGCCATACACATATATTTTGCCCGCCTGACTTATCGGAATCGCTGCAGTTAAACTAATTTCCAAGTCTGTATTTTGAACGTAGACAGGACGATAACCCTCCACTGAATCCAGATCAAATGATGGCGAATATTCATCTGTGACGCATCCCATCATTGACGCAACTAGGACCAGACTCATGAGTATTTTTTTCATACTTTGATTTTTAGAGTTCAGAAATACTGACACACTTTTTATTGCAATTAGTTGTAATCACTGGCACCATTAAAAAAGGTTAAACTAGCTAACTTTGAACATTCATTCGATGAGTATTTACGTTATTCGCTTTGTGGCTATAAAAAAACTCCTTTTTTCCTCTCTACTCTTCCTAGCATTCGCTCTACCGGCTCAACACAAATTGGCTGGAAAAGTCATCAATGCGCAAAAAGAAGACGTTGGCTTTAGTCATGTATATAACAGAACAATGGGACTCGGCAAGGTCAGCGATATCAATGGAAAATTTAACCTCACAGCGACTAAAGGTGATACGGTGCTTTTTTCCTATGTGGGCTACAGTGAGCTGGAGTTAATTGTGGATCATGAGCATTTAAACAAGTACTTGCTAGTCGAACTCGTCGAGGATTCCATTTTACTGCCTTCAATAACCATTTATTCCGACCCTTATTTTAAGGTTCCTTTTAGATACCAAGGCGTTCCCATGTACCTAGAGGGAATCAGTATTCCTGGCAAAAAAAAACGTTACAGAGCAGGATCATTTTCCGTCGGCGGAATCAATCAGCAACTCGGTGACCCACTTGCTCCCGGTGTGACTTTGAATGGCCCTATTACCTATTTTAGCAGGGATGAGCGGGAAAAGCGGGAAGCGGTTCTGGCTGAACAGGAAACAGAAGAAACTATTACTTATCAAATATATGTTGCCCAAGATCACGTTAGAGAAAGGCTACAACTGAAGTACGATTTGGACTCAGCAGAATATACGGAGGTAATTACGCGCATCAATCGCCAATTTCCCGAAATCCAAAAAGCAAGAAAACCGACACAAATCTGGTATAGGCTCATCGCCCATTTTGACAGAATTGTACCGGTAATCAAGCAATATCAATTTATTACTGAAGATCAATAATCCGCTTGGCGGCCTCCCTGATCCACGAGTTGACGTAGGTAATTATTGAATCCTTCTTCTTCCATGAGTTGCTCCATGGTCAAGTGCATACGATATCTCCAATAATGTTGTGCAATCGCTGGTACATTGATTCTTTCCTCCTCAGGATTTTCCCGCCTTAACCTTCCGTCCATGGCTAGGAAGTCCTGTAATGGAAATATGGCGAGCATACTTGGAGAATGTAAGTGTTGGTTCAATACATCTCTAGCGACCCAAGGTTCGCAGAAGTATGGCGCTCCGCCGTATTGACCCAAGATATCATTATAAAACCTTTGGGTTACCGACGAGTCTTCTTGCCACCATTCTCTTAATGTGGACATATCGTGGCTACCCGTGCTGGTTACACTCATAAAAGGTGTATCTGAAGGATGCCAAAACTCACGATCATCGTTGGGCATTCTTTGAATGGCCAAACTCAGAATTTGAAGTTCGTCCATTACTCCAGGGACACTATCAGGCACCATACCTAAGTCTTCACCGCATATAAGCATATCCGTTGCTTCTTTGAGCATCGGTAGCTTTCTCATGGCACTTTCTCTCCAAAATTCGTTGTGTCTCTTGTAAAAGAAGTGAGTATATAACTCATTTATCCTGTCTTTGGTGAAGCCATCCAGCTCTTGATAGGAATAAGTACTATGTAAAGCAATCCGTGGATTGAAAGCGGTACCATTTGACATAGGAGCCTCCATGAATAACACTTCACTATGAAGGCGATACAGGTTGTCTCGCAACCAAATGAAAAAGTCTTTACCATTTGGGTCGTTCTTGATACGCTCGTCAAAATGGTCTTTCAGTTTTCTTTGAGTATCGAATGGTTCATTGAATTGATAACAATGGTTTGCGTACTCATGAATGTAATCACTAAAAACATAATCAGCATGATTTCCGAAAATATCATAGATCATGTGTGTTCTGATATATGGCTTACAAAATCGATCCCAATCAAAGCTCACACCCCAGCTACTCAACTCTTCTTTTGAAAAAGGAATGGCGGGATTAAATCTTCCCATAATACCTTCGACATGCTCCCATGGAATTTCCCATATTCTGAAAAAACCAAGTATATGATCGATGCGAAAAACGTCAAAATATTCTGACATTTTTACCATTCGGTCGGTCCACCATGCAAAATTATTGCGCTCCATTTCATCCCAATTGTAGGTCGGGAAACCCCAATTTTGACCAGAAATAGAAAAGTCATCGGGTGGTGCACCGGCCTGAGCATCCATGTTGAAAAGATGCGGCAATCTCCATGCATCTACAGAATTACGGTAGATGCCAATCGGAATATCTCCTTTGAGCACAACACCTTTTTCACGGGCATAATTAGAAGCTTCTTTGAGTTGGATATCGAGATGATATTGTATAAAATAATGTAACGCTATATCCTCATAAAATTCAGATTCAGGACTGGATATCATTTCCAATCGCTCGTCATCAATTGTCGAATATTCTCCCCATTGCGTAAAATCAGGTGTTTGGTGTTTATTACGTAAAAAACAAAAAACCGCATATGCGGTTATCCAGCTTTTGTTACTCCTTATGAAAACCTTTAACTCATTACTTCTCAGAAACTTAGATTTATTCTCTTCAAATATAGCTTTAAAGAAATTCATCTTTAATGACATGACTTGTTCATAGTCTACTTCTGGCAGTTGGTTCAATAATTGAGCTTCTTTATCAATTTCTTGCTGTCTGTTTATATCCTTCAATCTGCCTATTTGTTGCATATTAGCAAACATGGGATGTAATGCATGAACAGATATTGCTGCATAAGGGTATGAATCTGTCCAAGTGTGCGTAGCTACCGTATCATTGACTGGCAGTATTTGCACAATTTTCATACCCGTAATTACCGCCCAATCAACCATTGGTCGGATATCAGTGAACTCACCTACTCCACCACTTTTTTCAGATTTTAATGAGAAAACAGGAATGGCCACTCCCGCACATTTCCAATTCCCAACGGGATAGTTAAAGTACTCATCAGTAAGTACGATCTTTCGATTTTTTACCGATAAGTTGTAAGCAGGAAAATATCTATTATTCCCATTTTCCCAAGTCACAACTTTTCTGTCCTTTATATTACAGATTACGTATTTGTAATCAAAAGGCACTTCATCTTCGGCTATTTCTACATCAACTGTCCACACTGGGAATTGCTCGTCTGACATCAAAACCACTTGGCTATCATCCCAATTTCCCATGGCATCACAACCACCAATAATTCCCATTTGATAATCCTTTCCAATCCTAGGAGCACGAATTTTAAAACGGATATTTCCTGACTTACTTGAAGCCTCAGAAGGCTGATCTCTCTTGAAGAAAGCCTTCTTAAAAGGAGAAGTATAAAGCGCATTTTCCTGAGCGGATTCAGCTCTCCAATAATCCCGAACATGAAGCAGATCGAGACCTACAGGTATCTCCAATAACCGATGGTCTCCAAACTCCCAGCTAATGAAGCCACTGTTCTCATCTTTCAGAAAGAACTTGTAGTGAATGTCTTCCTTGCCATCAATCTCAAGATCTACCTCCCAGTTTTCGGCGGTCGTTGGAAACATCTTGATTGCTTTAGATACTTCCCAATCACCAAAAGGTCCTGAACCTCCTACGTAAATATTTTGCCCCCAATGGGTTCTATAATCAACTGTAATTTTTACTTTCATAATATTCAATTTAAAAAAGAAAACCTGCTATTGAATGAAATAGCAGGAATTCTTAAAGTTAGCATTCACTAACAACTTCACACTTCTACTTTATACTATTATCTTAAATTTATTGAGAAACAACCTCGTCTTTATCATCCACAAATCGCACACTTAGTGCGGCGATCAATAAAGAAATACCCGCAAATATGAGAGCATAGATGGCCTCTGATTCAAATATTCTTTTGATCACCGGACCGGCAAAAATACCATTGACGATTTGGGGAACCACAATGAAAAAATTGAATATGCCCATATAAATACCCATTTTATGTGCAGGAATAGAGCCAGCCAAAATCGCATAAGGCATGGATAAGATGCTCGCCCAGGCAAGACCAATCAAAATCATGGCGATTAAAGTGACCGCCTGCGTAGGGATGAAGTAAATAAGTAACATACCAATACCACCAGCCGCCAACGCAAAAGCATGGGTTTTCTTTCGACCTAGCCTTGCCGCAATTTTTGGCAATGACAAAGCAAAAAAGACAGACACGGCATTATAAACGGTGAACATCACCCCTACCCAATTACCAGCGTCATTGTACGCCAGCGAGGAAGTGTCGTTGACATCAGTTCCAAATACATGCTGCGCAATTGCCGGAGTACAAAAAACCCACATAGAAAATAATGCAAACCATGAGAAAAACTGTACCAGACCTAATTGCTTCATGGTATTAGGCATGGCTGCAAAATCCTTAAAAATATCTAAGATGGAACCTTCCTCATGGGTTTCTTCAGAATCGTTGTACTTAGCCAGCTCTTTTGGTGGATATTCTTTCGTTTTGGCTAAAGTCCATATGATGGTAGCGATAAAAACCAGCGCACCGAAATAGAAACTATAGATAACATTATCAGGCACTTCGCCTGGTGCGGCTACTTTGGATATGCCGACCCATTCGGCGAGCATATAGGGTAAAAACGAACCAAACACAGCACCAAAGCCAATAAGTGCTGCTTGCACGGAAAAACCCTGGGTGCGCTGCTCAGAAGGCAGCATATCGCCTACCAAAGCCCTGAATGGCTCCATGGCAATATTAATGGACGCATCCATAATCATGAGAATACCCGCCCCCACGAACATCGGTGGAATAAATGCCGCCAATGCGCCTGAGTTTGGCATAAAACACAAGGCGATGGAGGCGAGTATCGCTCCGGTTAGAAAATAGGGCTTTCGCCTTCCGAGTTTATTCCAAGTGTTGTCACTATAATGACCAATTATCGGCTGAATAACCAACCCCGTTACAGGAGCAGCCAGCCAAAACCAAGACAAGTGCTCCACATCCGCACCAAAATTTTGTAGTATCCTACTGGCGTTGGCATTTTGCAGGGCAAAGCCAAATTGAATACCAAGGAATCCCATGCTCATGTTCCAGATCTGGGCAGTTGTTAACTGAGGTTTCTTCATACTTCTTCTCTTTTCTGTCGATTAAAAACATTTCAATCGATTGCAATACATTTAGCCCAAAACCACATTTCAAATGTTTTATTTTCAGCGCTTAAATGGTGGCTCAAAATAGAAAATTATCAAATAAAACTACGATTATTTATAAGATTTTGAAATGACCTTACACTAATGCCATGAAGGGTTTATATTTGGTTTTTGAATAAATCTTAAAGTAAAAAATATGAAATTTCGTCCGGGAGTATTAACTGGCCAAGAAGCGACAGACTTATTGAACTACGCCAATGAGAATAACTTTGCATTACCTGCGGTAAACACCATAGGTACCAACACCATCAATGGTGCGTTGGAAACGGCAAGAGAAATGAAAGCGCCAATCATCATTCAGTTTTCTAATGGTGGCGCTGCGTTTATTGCAGGAAAAGCATTGAGTAACGAAGGTCAGAAAGCCGCCATCGCGGGAGCAGTATCGGGAGCTCATCACGTACACCAATTGGCTGAGGCCTACGGCGTATCTGTGATCCTTCATACTGATCATGCCGCCAAAAAACTGTTACCATGGATCGACGGTCTGGTTGAAGAAAATGAAAAATTTTTCGAGAAAACTGGCAGCCCTTTATTTAGCTCGCATATGATCGATTTGTCTGAAGAGCCTTTGGAAGAAAACATCGCTACATGTACCAAGTATTTTGAAAGAATGTCCAAAATGGGCATGACTCTTGAAATCGAGCTAGGTGTAACTGGCGGTGAAGAAGATGGGGTTGACAATACCGATGTTGATAGCTCTAAGTTGTACACTCAGCCTGAGGAAGTAGCTTACTCTTATGAGCAACTTCTTAAAATAAGTCCAAATTTCACCATTGCGGCAGCTTTTGGAAATGTTCACGGTGTGTACAAGCCGGGGAACGTGAAACTTACTCCTAAGATTTTGAAAAATTCTCAGGATTTTATCCAAGAAAAATTCGGCACAGGTAAAAACCCGGTCAATTTCGTCTTCCATGGTGGTTCTGGTTCTACGCAAGAGGAAATCAGGGAAGCTATTTCTTATGGAGCCATCAAAATGAATATTGATACGGATACGCAATGGGCTTTCTGGGATGGTATCAAAAACTATTACCAGGCCAAAGAAGGATATCTTCAAGGGCAAATTGGAAACCCTGAAAGTGCTGATGGTCCCAATAAAAAATATTATGATCCAAGAGTTTGGTTGAGAGAAGCTGAAAAGACTTTCGTGACTAGATTGAAAACAGCATTCGAAGATTTGAACAACGTGAATACCAACGCGTAATTCAAATTGAATTGAAACTTAAGAGGGAGCGTTGCTCCCTTTTTTTTTGATCCTTATTGTTACCTATACTTCCTGCAGTTTTGGATGCTGAGATTTGATAATGCTAATCCAGCGTGAGTTTTTGATGAACGCTTACCTTTTTTCTTGTGAAATAACTTTTAAAAACTTCATCTGAAAGAGGTACTCAAAGCCAAGCATATTCAAAAATTGTTCTTTTCAAAGTTTTAAGAAGTAAGAAAACTTGATAGATTGACTGTAAATTCGTTTTTATGAACAAGTTAACCTTAGCGACCCTGCTACTTTGCTTTGCTTGTACCCCCAAGCAAGAATCTACCGAATCAATGAAATCAAAATCATCAGACGTGACTAGACCTGTCGTATATCAAATGTTTACCCGCCTTTTTGGCAATACTAACCTCACCAACAAACGCTGGGGAACCAAGGAAGAAAATGGTGTTGGTAAGTTTGATGACATCACGCCTACTGCACTGCAGGCGCTTAAGAAAATGGGAATCACCCATATCTGGTACACAGGAGCGCTAGAGCACGGCGTTTTAACAGATTACACCGCCTACGGAATTCCGCTTGACGATGCAGATGTGGTCAAAGGTAGAGCCGGTTCGCCGTATGCCATCAAAGACTATTATGACGTAAATCCAGACATGGCCAATGACGTGCCTAACAGACTTCAGGAATTTGACAACTTGGTTAAACGAACCCACAATGAAGGCATGAAAGTGATTATCGACTTTGTGCCCAATCATGTAGCACGGGCTTACATGAGTGACGCAAAGCCTAAAGGGGTTAGCGATTTTGGTGAATATGACGACAAAACAAAGTCCTTCGACCCAAAGAACAACTTTTATTACATCACAGGTGAAACCTTTCAAGTACCCGAAGGATATAACTCATTAGGCGAAAATAGTTTTCCAACCAAAGACGGCTACTTCAACGAAACACCAGCCAAGGCTACAGGAAATGATGTTTTTTCTGCCAAGCCTTCGGTAAATGACTGGTTTGAGACTGTTAAGCTGAATTATGGCGTGGATTATCAAAATAACCGAACCACACACTTTGACCCAATCCCGGACACTTGGCTTAAAATGAAGGAAATATTGCTGCATTGGGCCAATAAAGATATAGATGGTTTTCGATGCGATATGGCTGAAATGGTGCCTGTAGAGTTTTGGAATTGGGTCACTGCAGAAGTGAAAAAAGACTATCCTGATATTGTCTTCATAGCCGAAATATACAATCCCAATGCTTATCGAGATTACATTTTCACGGGTGGGTTTGACTACTTGTATGATAAAGTAGAAATGTACGACACCTTAAAGCATATCGTTCAAGGACACGCATCAACGGACGACATTACCACCATTTGGCAAAGACAAGACGGCATTGCCGACAATATGCTTCGGTTCTTGGAAAATCATGACGAGCAAAGAATCGCCTCGCCTGATTTCGCTGGAGATATGCGAAAAGGTATTCCGATGATGGCAGTATCATCATTTATGCACAATGGTCCTATCATGCTTTATTTTGGACAGGATGTAGGGGAAGCAGGTCAAGGAGATTCTGGCTTTGCCGGTGACGATGGGCGCACCACCATTTTTGATTATTGGGGCGTACCAGAACATGTGAAGTGGCTCAATGATGGAAAGTTTGATGGAGGACAGCTTTCTGAAGCACAAAAAAAACTGCAATCAAAATATATAGATATTCTTAAAGCATGTAATGCATACGATGCTTTAAAAAAGGGCGCTTTTTATGATTTACATTATTACAATCGTAACGATGATTACACAGGCTATTCTAACAAAATATATGCTTTTGTTAGACATACGGCTGATCAGGCACTGCTGATAGTCGTCAATTTTAACGAAGGCAATGAAACTGCGAAAATTAAAATTCCGCATGCCGCCTGGCAAACCTTTGGCCTTACTAGTTCGAATGTGAAGATATCGGGTGATGCAGATTTTACTTTTGAAAGAGCCACAACTTTAGATTATTCGACCAACTCCGAGCTAGAGATCAATCTTGGTGGACTAGATTACGGTGTTTTTGAATTGAAATAATTGGCCGCTGTTCAACAGTAAGTAAGAGGTTTGCTATTAGTCATTATTCGACAGGCTTAAAACTTGGTTCACAAAAAGTATGTCTGAGAAACCATTTTCAGCTAAATGGCCAGAAGCTGTATCCTATGAAATATTTGTGCAGTCATTTGCCGATTCCAATGGCGATGGAATCGGCGACATTAACGGCCTAAGGGCAAAACTGGATTATCTTCATGATCTTGGAGTAAAAGGCATTTGGCTCATGCCTATCAATCCTTCTCCCTCCTATCACAAGTACGATATAACAGATTATTATGGCATCCATCAGGATTATGGAACGATTGATGATTTCAAAATGCTTGTCGAAGAAGCCCATGCTAAAGACATTGCCATCATCATTGATCTCGTTATTAATCATTGTAGTAAAGGCCATCCGTGGTTTCAAAAAGCATTGAATCCCACCAGTGGTTTTCGAGATTTCTTCATTTGGCAAGACCTAGCGAGCATTGAAAAAGAAAACAGCTTTGAAAAGTCAAAAACCGGAGATAGTGACAATACGAAGCAATGGAACCAGCTACCCGACCAAGAGGAGCTTTATTATTCCTTTTTCTGGATCGGCATGCCCGATTTAAATTATGACAACCCAAAAGTTCGTGAAGAGGTGTATAAAATCGGCAAATATTGGCTGGAAGAAATGCAGGTGGACGGATTTCGTTTGGATGCTGCCAAACATATCTATCCTGATCACCGTGCTGCTGACAATCATGCTTTTTGGAAAACATTCAAGGCAGAAATGCAAAAGGTCAAACCGAATGTATTCTTAATCGGTGAAGTATGGGATGATTTGGAAACGCAAGCGCCCTATGCGCAGGGCTTTAGCTCCTTATTCAACTTTGACCTGGCCTACGCTATCCTTGAAACAGTGAATAGAGAAAGCATAGTCACGGCCACAATATTTCAAGATTCTTGGAAAATCAATGAATCTGGCTCCTTGGTTGACTTGATCATTGAAAGTGAAAGCACTTTTAAAAGCTATAATCCCCAGTTTTTGAATGGAACCTTTTTATCAAATCATGACCAAAACAGGGTTTTTTCTTTCCTCCAAAACGTCGAAATAAAGGCGAAACTCGTCGCATCAATTTTACTTACCATTCCAGGGTCACCCTATATCTATTATGGTGAAGAGTTAGGCATGACAGGAAAGAAGCCCGATCCTAACATCCGTGAACCCATGATTTGGTCCAACAAACACGATAAGTACCGCGCTGCATGGATGATACCAAAATACAACTTGGACGAAAACACAAAAGGGGCTGAAGAGCAACAGCAAGATGTAAAATCAATGCTGAATCATTACAAAAGGCTGATCCTACTCAGAAACAGCAAGGAAGCTTTGAGCATTGGTAGCATATCTTCTCTCGACTTGGCTGTACCCGATAAGCAGCTACTTGCTTACCGTCGAAAACATAATGATGACTCATTTATTGTATTTCATAACCTTTCTGGTAAGCCAAAAGTATTGACTTCTGATTATGAAAATCATCATTTGGTATGGTCAACCAACCCTTTTGAAACAAACAAAAAGTTAACTTTGCCTCCTTATTCATCATTAATTCTAAAAACCCCAAAACTCAAAAAATGAACAATATCTCAGTAATAGGCTCTGGTACAATGGGAAATGGTATCGCCCATGTTTTTGCTCAACATGGATATTCCGTGAGTCTCATTGACATTTCTCAATCAGCCCTTGATAAGGCAATAGCTACTATAGGTAAAAATCTGGACAGACAGGTTAATAAGGAATTGATCTCCTCCGAGGATAAAGATGCTACACTGCAAAGAATCACCACATTTACACAACTCAATGAAGGTGTCAAAAATGCAGATTTGGTGGTTGAGGCTGCTACAGAAAACCTAGAAATCAAATTGAAAATTTTCCAAGACATGGATAATCATGCGCCAGAAAAAGCCATTTTATCCACTAATACCTCCTCCATATCTATTACAAAAATTGCTGCGGTTACCAAAAGACCGGATAAAGTGATAGGCATGCACTTTATGAACCCCGTTCCTGTCATGAAGTTGATTGAAGTGATCAGAGGCTATGCTACCTCCGACGAAACCACGAATACCATCATGGAATTGTCGAGAAACTTAAGCAAAGTACCTGTTGAGGTGAATGATTATCCCGGATTCGTAGCAAACAGAATTCTCATGCCTATGATCAACGAGGCAATTTATACGCTCTATGAAAGTGTTGCGGGTGTGGAAGAAATAGATACCGTCATGAAATTGGGTATGGCGCATCCAATGGGACCTTTACAACTGGCGGATTTTATTGGATTGGATGTTTGTTTGTCTATTCTCAGAGTACTTCACGATGGTTTTGGAAATCCAAAATATGCGCCCTGCCCCTTGTTGGTCAACATGGTAACTGCAGGTTATAAAGGCGCCAAAACAGGTGAAGGTTTTTATAAATACACGCCAGGCTCGAAAGACATTGAAGTCAGTTCTATGTTTAGTTAATCATTTCACACAAAATCAATGGCAAGGGACTAAAGAGCGAGTGAAATATTTAAAAAAGAATTCTTTAGACCCTTGCATTTTAACAATCAATTTGTACTTTTGCAGTCCACATCGCGGGATGGAGCAGTTGGTAGCTCGTCGGGCTCATAACCCGAAGGTCACTGGTTCGAGTCCAGTTCCCGCTACTACAAAAACCTCAGATTAATTTCTGAGGTTTTTTTATGCCTAAACTTGAAGAAAAAATTGTAATCATCGGTCAATGGTTCGTTCATTCCATTAAGGGTCCACTTCCCGCTACAATAAAAACCTCAGATTAATTTCTGGGTTTTTTTTTATGCCTAAACTTGAAGAGAAAATTGTAATCATCGGTCTATGGTTCGTTCATTCCATTACGGGTCCACTTCCCGCTACTACAAAAACCTTAGATTAATTTCTTGGGTTTTTTGTGACGATACTTGAAGAGAAAATTCAATAAAAAGTCAATGGTTCGTTCATTCCATTACGGGTCCAATTCTCGCTACTACGAAAACCTCAGATTAATTTCTGGTTTTTTTTTATGCCTAAACTTGAAGAGAAAATTGAAATGATCGGTCTATGGTTCGTTCATTCCATTACGGGTCCACTTCCCGCTACAACAAAATCCTCAGATTAATTTCTGGGGTTTGTTTTATGCCTAAACTTGAAGAGAAAATTGAAATGATCGGTCAATGGTTCGTTCATCCTATTTCGGCTTCCGTTCAGGCTACTTTAAAAGCCTCAGATTAATTTTTGGGGTATTTTTTATGATTAATTTTGCGCCATGCTAAGAATACTCAAACTAATCGCCATACTTTCCATTTTTTCGGCATGCTCTTCAGATGAGATCAAAAGAGATCGTTTTTTCCTCCAAGGAAATGAAGCTTTGGAGAGAAATGACTTGGATCTGGCCATTGATTTTTATTCGAAATCTCTGAAAATCGATCCAAATTATAAGGAAGCCTTGAATAATCGTGGGGTAGCCTATCTGGAAGATGATCATGGCTATGAGGCCATTCAGGATTATACGCAGGCGATTGCTTTAGATCCACGATATTATGAAGCCATATTTAATCGTGCTTATGCCTATGAAAATGTAAATAAATACAATCAAGCGCTGGAAGATGTGAATACCATTCTCAAAGCATTTCAAGACTCTGCTTATGTTCATTTTTATAAGGGATTGATCCTAACCAAATCTAGAAAATATCAGAAAGCTATCTCAAGTTTTAAAACCGCTTTGTCTTTAGATCCGAGCAATCCTGAAACTTTTGTCAACCTTTCTACACTTTACCTATTTAATAATCAGTTGGATAGCGCTGAGATTTTTAGCTTTAAAGCCATAGCAATCAACAAAAACGAAGCAAACGCTTACAACACCTTAAGTCAAATTTATATCAAACAAAAAGACGCAGAAAAAGCATTCAACGCTATCGATCAAGCGCTTTCTATCGTGCCTTTGGAACCTTATTTTTTAAACAACCGAGGATTTCTTTTTCTGGAAATCGACTCACTAACCGCCGCAGAAAAAGACATTAATAGAAGCATCATTCTTGATCCTTCAAATGCTTGGGCCTATAGAAATAAGGGTCTTTTGTATGCAAAAAGAGACCAGCATAAAGATGCCGTTAGACTATTCAATGAAGCCATCTCGCGAAACAAGTTTATCGATGAAGTATACACGCCTTTAGGACGAAGTTTGTACCACTTGAATCAGCTCGAAGAAGCATGCGAGGCTTGGAAAAAAGGTATTTCTTTGGAAGAACAACAGGCGAGCATTTTGTCTGAAAAGTATTGTGGTTGAATATTGATCTAGCATTTTAGTCATATCACAATAAAACCTGAAAACAAGCTTCTATTACCGTTTTTGACATTGTTGTGGGACAGTATAGCAGCGGGAAAATATAAGAAATACTATCTTTGAATTTAATGAGCGATAATTTCATTTCTAACCTTGAGAAAAAACTTAGAGAGCCATTGCCCGGCGATCAGGCTCATCGTAAAATGATTCCCACGATGCGGAATAAAAAGCCCAGATTCAAGTTTACGGATCCTCCAAAACTGGGAGCTGTTTTGATATTATTTTACTGGCACAATAATGATTGGCATTTCCCCCTAATTCAGCGACCCAAGTATATTGGTGTACATAGTGGCCAAATAGGATTACCCGGCGGAAAAATGGAAAAAACCGACAATGATTTAATTGCTACAGCTTTAAGAGAAACAGAGGAAGAAATAGGAATTACTCAAACGAAGGTAGAAGTCATTGGCGCACTCTCTGAGTTTTACGTGGGTGCGAGTAATCATCAAATATTACCAGTCATTGGATACTATAATGGAAATCAACCAACTTTTATCCCCGACAACTATGAAGTGGCTGAAGTCATTGAGGCTCCATTAGAGAAGTTATTGGATCGGCGCTCGGTCAAATCAAAAGAGATAACTATCTCACCTGGCTTATCTTTGGATTCCCCATACTTTGATATATCCGATCGAGTTGTTTGGGGAGCTACAGCCATGATGCTCAGCGAGCTCGTAGAAGTCATAAAAAACGAATAAATCGAAAAAGAATGATCAACAATGATGCGGTAATATTTGGAATCTTAATGGTCATCTTAGGCCTGGTATTTTCCACTTCAAACAGCGATCACCCGATATGGAAAAAATTCTACGGTGTAGTCCCTGCATTATTACTTTGTTATTTTCTGCCGTCTATTCCAGCCACCTTAGGTCTATTTGATCCTTCAAAGTCAAAACTTTATTTTGTTGCGTCACGGTACTTATTGCCAGCAAGCTTGGTGCTTTTAACCATAAGCGTAGATTTAAAAGAAATTTTTAAACTGGGACCAAAGGCATTAATTATGTTTTTGACGGGTACCTTGGGAATCATGATCGGTGGGCCTATAGCTATTCTAATCTTTTCCTTTATTTCACCTGACTTGGTTATAGCCGAAGCACCGAACGAAATATGGCGCGGCATGACCACCATTGCAGGATCCTGGATAGGAGGAAGTGCCAATCAAGCAGCCATGAAAGAGGTTTTTGAAGTGAATGGGGCACTATTTTCAAAAATGGTTACCGTTGATGTGATCGTTGGAAATCTTTGGTTGGGAGTGCTCCTTGTAGGTGTAGGCGTATCACATATTATCGACCGTAAATTCAAAGCCGACAACAGCGCTATTGAAGATTTAAAGAAAAAAATGTCGGACTTTCAAGATAGTATGAAGAAAATTCCAACGCTAACAGACCTGATGAAAATCCTAATGGTTGGATTTGGGTGTACTGGAATGGCACATTTCTTAAGTGATATTATTGCTCCCCACATTGAAGAAAACTACCCGCATCTTGCTCAATATAGCCTCACCTCAGGATTTTTCTGGTTAGTTATTATTGCGTCCATTCTGGGTGTTATTCTTTCCTTCACCAAAGTTAAAAAGCTAGAAGGTGCAGGCGCTTCACGTATAGGAAGTGCACTACTTTATGTTTTGATCGCTACCATTGGAATGAATATGAACCTGCTCTCTATTTTTGAGAACCCAAGCCTTTTTCTTCTGGGCTTTACTTGGATTTCTATTCATGTCATACTGTTATTTATAGTTGCGAAAATCATTAAAGCTCCCTATTTCTTTGTTGCCGTGGGTAGTACCGCCAACGTAGGCGGAGCAGCTTCTGCCCCCATTATTGCTGCTGCTTTTCATCCATCGCTTGCCCCTGTTGGCGTTTTATTGGCCGTTTTTGGATATGTCTTGGGTACGTATGGGGCTTATCTTTGCGGTCTGATGATGCAAGCAGTCAGTCCATGAGTATGGAACATCACATCACTTTTGAGTTCAATGCTCCTTTTCATACATTAAATGAGCTTACGAACGACACACAATATGTTTGGCTTGCATTTCATGGATATGCACAGCTCTCCAGATACTTTATCACCAAGTTCTCTGAACTCGACAGTCAACAAAACTTTATCATTTGTCCGCAAGGTTTGTCCAAATTTTACCAAAAGGGCTTTAGTGGTCGAGTTGGGGCGACATGGATGACCAAAGATGATCGCTTGACCGATATCGAAAACCAAAAAAGCTTTTTAGATGCCATCGCTGACAATTACGATTTACAGAACTTACTAAAGGATAAAAAATTGATCTACTTCGGTTTTTCACAGGGTGTCTCGACCATGTGTAGAATAGCCGCGCACTTAAAGTTGCCCTTTCATAAGATGATACTTTGGGCAGGTTCAATTCCCCCTGAATTAACAACACAAGATTTTGATTTTCAAGTAAAGAAAGAGGTCTCCTACTATAGTGGAACGAACGACCCTTTTTTCAAAGAGGGTTTGGATGCAGCATTGCTTAAACAAGCAGAAGATCTTTTTGAGACTAAGCCGGAAGTTGTATGGTTTGAGGGTGTACATGAAGTGAAGCCAGCTTTGATTTCAAAAATATTGAACGCTTAAAGCGAATTTTACATAGAATCCATGAGATAATTATACGAATGAGAGTCTTGAAGACAATCAAGGTCAACCCCAACTCCATTATATTCGTAAACTGCCAAGGCTCTTGCCGATAACCCATCGTCTCAAATCAAAAAAAGTGAAATGATCAAACTTCAAAATATTGATAAATTTATTGACTCAAGGTTTCAGCGAAATTTTATCCTGAAAAGTATTGATCTTGAAATAAAGCAAGGAGAATTTGTGAGTATTATGGGGCCAAGTGGGTCAGGCAAGTCCACTTTAATGAATATTATTGGTATGCTGGATAAGCCTAGTCAGGGTGAATATTATTTTCTCGATGAACCTGTGCATAAGTTCAGTGAAAGAAAAACTGCTCAAATTCATAAAGAACATATTGGCTTTATATTCCAAGCCTATCATTTAATCGATGAGCTCAATGTTTATGAGAATATTGAAACACCACTGTTATATAGAGGTGTCAAAAGGAAAGAAAGAGCCAGTATGGTTGCCGAAATGCTGGATCGTTTCAATATAGTCGCCAAAAAAGATCTATTTCCTGAACAACTCTCAGGAGGTCAGCAACAAATCGTTGGTGTGGCAAGAGCCATCATAGGAAAACCAAAATTACTACTCGCTGATGAGCCCACAGGCAACCTGCATAGCTCTCAAGGTGAGGAAGTTATGGGTATATTGAAGCAGCTCAATGCAGAGGGAATGACCATCATTCAAGTCACACATAACGAAAAGTTTGCGGAATACGGCTCACGATTGATAGAGCTAGAAGATGGAGGTTTAAAGAAATAATCTCAAATAAAGCCCTGGCTATTCGCTGAGGCTTCACTTGTCATTTCATCAGACAATGATTGTCCTAAATAGTTGTCAATAAGCCAATGCGCCAAGTAGATCAATGGGGTCATGGCTATAGCGACCACAAATTTGTAGATGTAGTTGATAATACCCACAGACATCAACTGCGGAAAACTCCACTGCCCTCCTTCTGGGGCAAGTAGATAAAAGGCAATAAACAGCACAACAAATGAATCAATAAATTGAGATACAAGCGTCGAACCTGTAGCCCTCAGCCAAATCATCTTGGAACCAGTCCATTTTCGTAATTTTTGAAAGACATAAACATCCAGTAATTGTCCCAGCAAAAATGCCACTAGGGAACCTACAATAATCCCTAAACCTTGTCTAAAAATGGTACTGAAAGCATAGTTAATATCAAAAGCATTTCCGTTAGGATCTGTCCCATTGACCTCCAACCAAAAATCTGCTGGGGCTAAGTCAGTCACTAAGGTTATAACTAAAAATGCATAGGCAATACAGCCAGCAGCAATGAAACTAATTTTTTGAACGCCTTTTTTACCAAAGTATTCATTGATAATGTCTGTAGTCAGGAATACGATTGGCCATATTACCGCCCCAGCTGTAAGATTAAAGTCGAGAACAAAGCCATCCAGTAGTGAAATATTGGCAGGGTTCAAATCAAGCGTTTTTTCAGCGGAAAATATTTTCACACCGATCATTTCGGCGAGTATTGCATTGGTTAGGAATATTCCGCTCAATACAATAAACAGTTGCTGTTTTTTACTATTCACTTACCACAAATTTTTCGCCCTCAATAGCCAGTTCTGTATTTTCGAAATACTGGCGTGCCTCAATCAATAATGGAGCAAGATCTCTATAACGTGTAGAAAAATGACCAAGAAGTAGTTTTCCTATGTTAGCATCTCTGGCAAGCTCTGCCGCTTGTCGTGCGGTAGTGTGGTAGGTACTTTGTGCACGGTCTAGCATATCATGCATGAAAGTGGCCTCATGATAAACCAGATCTACCTTATTCAAGGTTTCGATTAAAGACGGTTTAAGCCGGGTGTCTGAACAAAAAGCATAACTGAATGGACGATAAGGCGGTAAAGTGACCAGTTTTGCCTCATAGATCAGGTTATTGTCTTCATCGAAAACATCCTCGCCATTCTTCAGAAGATTAACCTGCATTGGTGTTAAATGACCGTCAACAGCTTCCCGCCTTATCCTTCGAGATTTCGGTTTTTCCTGAAAAAGATAACCCGAACAGGACACTCTATGATCTAGGGGAACCGTCTTAATAGTCATTTTATCATCTTCATAAATGACAGAAGATACGTTTGGCACCCATTCATGAAATTCGATATCGTAAGTCAAACGAGTCTCTGAATATTTGAGTTGAAGAGAGATAATATCTCTTAAGCCTGGAGGACCAAATATTTTTAAAACTGTTCGGCGACCGTATAAGTGCAATGTCGATAACAGCCCAATAAGGCCATAATAATGATCTCCGTGGAGATGAGAAATTAAGATCGTGTTGATTCGCGAAAGCTTAATCTTGTGCTTTTTTATAAGCATTTGGGTACCTTCTCCGCAATCAATAAGAAAATATTTCTCTTGAATACGAAGAAGTTGCGAAGTATGGTGTCTACTGTGGGCAAAAGCCGCTGAATTAGACCCTAATATTTGTAACTCTAAAGCCAACGATTAGGCTTTCTCACCACCCTGCTCTTCCAAACCTCTTTGAAGTGCATTCATATATACCGTATCAATTGACTCTTCTATGGTCGGCAATATGTCCATTACTTTATCCAACTGGGAAATATTGATCAGCTTCATGACGTGATCTGTTACTTTGCAAAGAACAAATGATCCTTTATCAGAAAATAGTCTGTTCCCTACCAAAAGCGCGCTTAACCCAGATGAATCGGAATATTTTACTCCGCTTAAATCAACAATTAAGTTTTGTACGCCTTCTGCTTGAAGTGTAACAAATTCTGATTTCACTTCTGGTGCGACTGTACTATCCAGTTTCTCCTCATCAAATGCGATAACTGTATACTGATCTTGTCTATCTATTGAAAATTTCATTTTATCTTATGTTTAATCAATTATTGCCAGCAAGTTCGCTGTTTAAATAACCTTCTATGTTGTTTTTAATTCTTTCTTCTTTCAGATCACTCTTATCGAGTACAAAATGATCCCCGGTAATGTTTTCAAAAAGCTCAATATATCTCGCCGAAACCATCTCAATAAACTCATCAGACATGTCCGGTATGGCTTGTCCCTCTTTGCCTTGGAAGCCGTTTGAGATCAACCATTGTCTAACAAATTCCTTGGATAGTTGCTTTTGGGGTTCTGCGTTTTTCTGCCTTTCCGCATAACCATTTTGGTAAAAATACCTTGAAGAATCTGGGGTATGAACCTCATCTATTAGGGTGATTTGACCTTGGTACTTACCAAATTCGTATTTGGTGTCCACCAAAATCAATCCTCGCTCATTTGCGATTTCTGAACCTCTTTGATAGAGTTTCCGGGTATAATCTTCTAGTTGTGCATATTCTTGTTCCGATACTAAACCTGTACTCAAAATGCTTTCTCTTGAAATATCCTCGTCGTGCCCTTGATCAGCCTTGGTAGTAGGCGTAATAATCGGTACAGGAAAGGGGTCATTTTCCTTCAAACCTTCAGGCATAGCCACCCCGCAAATGGTTCGTTTTCCTTCCTTATATTCTCTCCACGCATGACCCGCGAGGTAACCTCTAATCACCATTTCCACCTTATAAGGCTCGCATTTCTTTCCAATCGTTACATTTGGATCAGGAACGCTCAGCACCCAATTTGGAACTATGTCGGAGGTCATCTCCAAAAATTTCGCAGCAATTTGATTCAACACTTGCCCTTTATGGGGAATGGGTCTTGGGAGGATTACATCGAAAGCAGAAATACGATCGGAAGCCACCATGACCAAGGTATCATCAAATGAATATACATCACGCACCTTACCCACATATTTGGAGGTAAGTCCGTCAAAAGAAAAATTAGTTTTTGAAATGCCTTTAGACATGGCGGCAAAGATAACCAGATTGGTTAAACGTTTATTTGAGAAGAGAAATAAAAAAGAATTATTAGTTGAATCATCTGAAAACTCGATCGAATAGATTTTACTATTTGGTTTTTCTTTGACCATCTGTCTTTTCCAGAACAATGGCGCTTTGACTATCCATTATAAAGGTGGAATCCGCCGAGATCAAATCACGGGTTATGTTTTTCTCAGTATTACATTTTAACAGTAACAAAGCGCTAATCAACAAAAGACTGAAGATGGCAAAAACTATGCTGTTCTGGATGGATATTCCTCTCGATAAAGACATGAAGCTTCAAAACCAAATACTTTGCCAAAGTATTAAATCATTCGTTTTTATTGATGATTTCACCAGATTGGTAAGTTACTTTATTTTGTTCCACTCCTTTTTTATCAAAATAAACCCACTCTCCGTGACGCTTATTTCTATTGTAATTTCCGGTGTATTCAACTTGGCCGTTTTCGTAATATCGGGTAAAAGGCCCTTGAAGTCGTCCAATCTTCCAATTTGATTCCTCCTTCAGCTTACCATTAGGATAGTATGTTTTCGTTAGTCCTTGCTGCATACCAAAGGCATATTGCTCTTCGGCAATCCGTTTTCCATTTTCATAAATTTCTCGCAAGCCTGACAGCTTTCCAGCTTCGTAGGTCTCGAATAGTTTTGGTCGACCCTTGTCATCGTAAAACTTCCAATCGCCAGCAGGTAATTCATTGATGATCTTTTTGGACGATACTAATTTTCCTTTTTCGTTAAACTCTTCAATAACCGCATTCAAACCTCCATTGGAATACTGGGCTAAGACTTGAACCTTTTCATTTTCAAAGTAATCGGTATTTTTCCCTTGTTTGCGGCCGTTTTTGTAGTTGTATTTTGATTTTAAATTTCCATTGGCATAATAAGCAACATAGTCACCTTGCAAATAGCCGTTCTCATAAATTCCTTCCGAACTTAATTGTCCGTTTTCATGGTAAGCTTTTATAAATCCTGATTTTTTCCCTCTTAAATTTCTAACCTCCATTTCTAGTTTTCCAGATGGGAAAAATGTTCGATAGTCACCATCTAACAATCCGTTGATATAATAGGCCTCCAGCTTAATTTTACCATTTTCGTGATACTTCTTTGTCAAACCATTAGGCTTACCATTCAAATAATTTATTTCTTCGGAGATCGTCCCGTTTTCGAAATAAGATTTTACTAGACCATCGGGTTTACCATTTTTGAAAGCAGTTTCTCCTTTTATTCGACCTTCTTCGTCATAAAGTTTGAGGAGTCCTGATAAGGTGTCATTTCGAAATACAGCTTCCTGAATGATAGAGCCGTCTTCATCATATACCTTCGTAACTCCTTGTCTTAAGCCTTTTTCGTAGAGCGTTTCTCGTTGTTTTGCGCCACTAGCATAATAATTATAAAACAAACCCTCGCGCAAACCATCCTGATATTCTCCAGTAACTACGACATTCCCATTCAAGTCAAACATGCGGTAGTCACCTTCGAGTACTTCTATTGTATCTTCTTTGAAGGCGTAATACTCCTCTTTTACCTTTGTAAATTTTTGGTCGTGATAAGTCAATATTTTTTGCTGACTAGTCGCTGAAAAAGTTCCCAAAACACACCACGAAATGACAGTAGTTCTTAATAAAAAATAAGTTGAAGTCATCTCTAAATAATAGTTATTATTGATTCGCATTGCACTTTATATTTTATTAACTGTTTGATCAGTAATTTATTTTAGCCTTTTTGGATGCTCTGGTATTGGATAATTCTTAGTTCAAAAAAAGAACCTCACGAAAAATCGAGAGGTTCGGCTCTTTAAAAGTATGTTGTTTTACACTTTTTCTATAACGATCGCTGAAGCACCACCGCCTCCGTTGCAAATTCCTGCTACGCCTATTTTACCATTTTCTTGATGTAAAACACTGTTTAGGGTCGCAATAATTCTCGCCCCGGAAGTTCCGAGAGGATGTCCTAATGCAACCGCTCCTCCATAGACATTGACCTTATTCGGATCTAAGCCTAGTTCCATATTGTTGGCAATGGCCACCACAGAAAAAGCCTCGTTTATTTCATAGAAATCAACATCTTCCGCCGTAATTCCTGCATGAGCGATAGCTTTCGGAATCGCGAGCGAAGGTGCCGTGGTAAACCAAATGGGTTCTTGAGCCGCATCTGCAAATCCTATTATTTTTGCAATTGGTGTTAAGCCCAGTTCTTCTAACTTCTCTTTACTCACCAAAACAAGCGCCGAAGCTCCATCATTGATTGTTGAGGCATTTGCTGCAGTAACAGTTCCGTCTTTGTTAAAGACAGGTCTCAGTGAAGGTATCTTATCGAAAAAGACATTTTTATATTCTTCATCGGCATCCATAATGATTGGATCTCCTTTTCTCTGAGGAATCTCAATAGGAATAATCTCGTCTTTAAATTTTCCGTCGACGGTTGCTTTTTCTACCTTTTTATAAGAATTGATGGCATATTCATCTTGTGCTTCTCTGGAAATATTTTTCTCCTTGGCCGTATTGTCCGCACAACTTCCCATCGGGAAACCATTATAAACCTCCCACAATCCATCGTGCATCAACCCATCAATCAATTGCCCATGTCCATATTTATACCCCGTTCGCGCTTTTGGAATATAGTAAGGAATATTGGACATACTTTCCATTCCACCTGCAACAACCACATCGTTGATACCAAGCATAATGGACTGAGCGCCAAACATGACCGATTTCATACCAGAGGCGCAAACTTTGTTAATCGTGGTGCATGGAACATTGAAGCCTATCCCAGCACCAATAGCCGCTTGTCGCGCTGGGGCTTGCCCTAAGTATGCCGAAACCACATTTCCCATGAAAACTTCATTGACTTCTTTGGCATCAACCTTCGCTTTTTTCAAAGCTCCGGTAATCGCCTTACTTCCTAGTTCTATCGCTGTAAAACCAGAAAGACTTCCTCCGAAACTGCCGATTGGGGTTCTTACAGCAGCTGCAATGTATACTTCTTTCATTTGTTAGTTTTTGAGTGGATCTATGACCCGGTTTTCAATGTGTTTATTTTGTGTAAAGTTAGTCAGCCAAAAAGAATTATTTCATTTTGACGTATGCGCTACAAAACCAAAACGGGAGTACTTACCAATCAGGTTTATCGCTATCAATTGGCTTAGTCGGCTTTCTTCTCTGCTGCTGAATGTATTGGATTTCATTATTCTGCATAGCTTCTAAAATCATTCGTGCCTTTTCTTCGCTAATATTCATGTCTTCCAGCTTTTGCTGAGTGGAAGGTTTTGGCGCTTCTTTATTTTCTTCTCCCTCCTCTTTGCTTTCTTCTCCTTGCTGTTGCTCCTCTTCACCTTCTTTCTTTTCCTCGCCTTCTTTTTGTTGTTCCTGATCTTGCTCTCCCTCCTGATCCTGATCTTTTTGTTCTTGGTTCTGCTGATCCTGTTCGCCTTCGTCCCCTTCTTGATCCTGCTGGTTCTCTTGATCTTGTTTATTTTCTTGATCTTGCTCTTTTTGCTCGTCGCTTTTTTCTTGGTCCTGCTGATCTTTGTTGTCCTCGCCTTCTTGATCCTGTTCTTGTTCTTTTTGCTCGTTAGCCAGCCTTTTGACTACTTCATAATCATAGCGTGCCTGTTCGTTTGTCGGATCATTTTTTAAGGAAGATTTCAAATGTGCCAGAGATTCCTCTAGCTTGTTCTTATCCTTAGCCATGACGCCTAATTGCTGATGTGCTAAAGATCTGAGTTTTGATGAATTACTTGCGGTCGCGTTTTGATAATCCGGTTTTGCTTTAGCTGTATCTCCCGCCAAATAATAACTATGGGCTCTATTCAAGAAAAGTTCTTTTTCATCCACTCCCATAGAATCAATCAAAAAACTATAATTCTTGATTGCTTCTTGGTAATCTCCGCGCTCAAAAGACTCTTTAGCCAACTCTTTCAACTTATTTGATCTAGCTATTTCAGCTGGATTACTTAAGGAAATTAATACTGCTATAAGTGTTAATAAAATTTTCATAGTCTGATGACTTTTACATGAAACAAATAATCAATGAGCATTAAAATCAACGCCAAAGCCAAAAAGTAAAAATATTTATTTGCCTTGGCATCTACTTTTTTCGAATCCCTCAATTCTCCCTCAATATCATTGATTGCGTTTATTAATCGTTCGGTATCATTTCTACCGTCATTAATTTCAAAATATTTACCCCCAGTATCGGCAGCCAGTTTTTTGAGTGAATTGGCATTCATTTTACTCACGACTTCCTGCCCCTGGTTGTTTCTCTTAAAACCATTTCTTGTGGAAATCTTACTCCCTTTCTCCGTACCTACGCCAAGGGTAAAAAGTTTAATCCCACTATTTTCCACTTCCTCCGCGACTTGTTCGGTATCCGTTCCAAAATCTTCACCATCTGAAATAAGAATTATGACCTTTGACTTTTGACGGGTGGCTATGCCTTCTTCATTGGCTAATTTATCCAAAGCCATTTTCATTGGTGGGCCAAAATCGGTCCCAGAGTTCGGCACTAAAGTCGTGTTCAAGGATTTGATAAACAGATTTAAAGCATTGTTGTCGTAGGTCAAGGGACATTGCATGAACGATTCGTTTGAAAACATAATGAGTCCGATTCGGTCTGAACTAAAAGCCTCCACTATATTCGAGAGTTCAAATTTCACTTTTTCCAAGCGCGTTGGCTGAATATCGAAAGCATTCATTGATTGCGAAAGATCAACGCATATAAATATATCTTTTCCGATTGATTTTACTTCGCGCGAGGTTTCTCCGAAAGAAGGCCCAACCAGAGATATTACCAATAAGGAAAAATAAAAGGTTCGAAGAAAAAGTTTGATGACTAAACGACTAATAGACGTTTTTAAAGCCTTTTTGATATTGTAAAGCCTTATGATATAGAAGAGATATGCGAAAAAAAATATTGCGATCAGAGAGTATTCAAATACTCCTACTTCATTTGCCCAATTCATATATATCTTAAAATTAACATAGCCAACGACAGTGACCTAAGCTTGTTTAAGTATTTAACAAAAATTAGTACTGCTGTATATTTCATGATTTCATTCAAGTAAAACTAAAGCTGTAATTTAATATGGAAATAAGTTTAAGAGTCTTTGTAAAATAATTGTTTTATTCTAAGTTTGCCATCCTTTTCAGAGGAGCTCACGGAGAGATGGGTGAGTGGCTGAAACCACATGTTTGCTAAACATGCGTACGAGAAATCGTACCGGGGGTTCGAATCCCCCTCTCTCCGCATAGTTTGCAGAAAAGGATTGCTTAAGAAATGGTTCGCTAGCTCAACTGGATAGAGCGCCTGCCTTCTAAGCAGGGGGTTTCAGGTTCGAGTCCTGAGCGAATCACTAAAAGTTAAAAGGGTTACAATTTTCGAATTGTAACCCTTTTTTTATTTTTAATTTCTCCCTTACATAGCAAAATTCTGATCGCCTTTGAATGACTATCAAACTACCAATAATTCTTAGTGATTAATGATCGAGACAGAAGAGAAAAAAGCATTTTTCTTTGGTGCTCAAAATAAAAGGTAACAGCAAATTCTATTACCTTTTATTCCCTCAAATGGAAACTAGAAGAAAAACTTTTTACTCAAAACACCTTCCTCTGTTGTAATCACCACAATATTGATCCCTTTGGCTCTGATTGGAATGGTCAGCTCTTGCATTGTATTATTGACAGAACTACTCGATATAATCTTTCCTGAAAGATCATAAACTGCGTATCCTTCAATATTAAGGCTTGATCTAAATACCACAGAAAGTTCGTTATCTAGATATCTGTATATCGGTTCATTAGCATTACGTGTTTCATCAATACTCAATGCATCATCCTGCTGGAAAGTGATCGTATAAGACTTTGTTGTCACTCCATCTTCAGCGGTTACTAGGACACTCGCCATTCCGGGTAATTCGGTAGCCTGCGTAATTAATATATCCGCATTTTCGTGTGTAACCTCAGCAGTTACTTGAGGAATAAATTCGACATCCGATGCGAGAACCATGGTGTAGGCTAGAATATCAGCACTAAATCCTTCCATAGCCTCTCCATCTATTTTAAGATCACTTAATGTAGCATCGGAGGAAGGCTCTTGAACGACACAATCTTCACCCACGGTGTAACTGAAATATTTTGTAACCGCAAGCCCTCCGGCAAAAGCAAATTTGACAGCAAGGCTTAAAACTGTTCCGGGAGTTTGATTAGTCAGTGTAGCGGTGTATTTATTCCCTGAACCAGTCATTGCTTTTTCACTGAATGGAGATTCGGTCCATAACAGCGCATTGACATCATTTTTGTTATCCAACAATTCAAATGTGACAATCACATTGCTACCATCGGTTCTAAACTCATAATTATAGCCGACCGAAAATGAGCCTTGTTGTGCCTCAGATGAGGTCCCAGAACATGCAGTATTGGTATCCTCACTTGTTGTCACCTCCAGCGTTAAAGGACTATTTGTTGCTACGTTTCCTGAGGCATCTTTTGCGCTAATGCTAAAAGAATATGACGTCTCGGGGCTTAACCCACCAACGATCTCAGAGATCTCAACTCCAGATCCACCTTTTGTAGTAACGCTTTTGCTATTATATTTTATTTCATAGATTACCTCCTGCGAGTCATCTAATGCCATCAATAAAAACTCGACAGAAGAAGCATTTACTGCACCGGTATTTACTGTAAAGTTGGTAGGTGCTTGGGTATCATCTTCTGATCCCCCACCTCCTCCAGAACCACTACAGTCACCTCCTATTTCGTAATCTATATACTTGGTCACTGCAAGTCCACCGGCAAAAGCGAACTTACATGCATAGCTTACTTTTGTTCCTGGAGTTAAGCCACTGATGCGCTTGGAAAATACATTTCCTCCCTCATTGTCCATGATCGATTCCGAGAATGGCTCTTTCTGGAATAAGTACGCAACCACGCCCGACTTATCTGTATCTAGCAATTCAAACTTTACCAGCAAGTCTGATCCGGCAGATTCGTAGGTGGCCGTATACCCGACCGAAAACGAACCCTCAGTGGATTCACTGGATGTTGTGACACAACTATTAACCTCTGATACTTTAACCATAACGACTACAGAGGTAGCAGTAGCGCCAGCATCATCCGTCGCTATGGCGGTAAGACTGTACTCTCCAACGGCTACATTGATCCAATCATATTCGAAAGGTGCCGTGAGGTCTTCCCCTAGTTTTTGATCACCTGCGTAAAACGCTACTTTAGCTATCTCGCCATCCAAATCGCTCGCTGATGTGATAATTTTAATGTCACTTCCTTCTCTAAAATCCTGATTATTCTGCGGTGACGTGATAGTTATATTTGGTGCTCTGTTAGCAGTCTCTGACACAATGACCAAGACGGAAGATGTACTGGAATAGACACCATCGCTAACAAGCAGGTTAACCTTGTACACCCCTTCTAAAAGATTGGAAATACTAGGAGAAACCGTAGCGCTATTGGCAAAAGTAATTATAGAAGGACCATAAACCTGCTCCCAAAAATAGGTTAGGTTTTGACTATCTGAATCAGCACTTTTGGAACCATCCAATACGGCAGTAGTTTCAGGTAAAACAACTACTACATTACCACCCGCATCCGCGACAGGAGGCGCATATCCGAGTTCTCCGGTTTTTGTAAAAGTAAGTTTACCTAAATTAAATTCTCCACTCACGAAAACTAGTCTAAGTACATGAGTTCCTTTATTCAGCTCCAAACTTGCCGTTTTTGCAGACCAGGTGTCCCAGTTAGTGGTACTGGTAGAAGGCAATGAAATATTGTCGCTCACCTTTTTGCCATCAATTTCGAAATAAAAAGGTCCCCCACCATTGGCATTTCCCGATGCATATCTGGCAGAAACCTCATATACACCAGCAGAAGCCACTTCCACGGTGTATTCCAACCATTCGCCAGAGGATATCCAACCGATTGTCGCACCTTCGCCATCGACTTCCGCCGCATCTACATATTCATCTTTTCGATAGTCGCCTTCATTATTGATACTACCATCTACGTAAGCAACATCCTGTCCTGGGCCTCCTTCAAATTTATCATAATGACCTGCTTCGATAGTACCAGGTATCGTATGGGGAGTGCCTGAAAAAGGAACTTGCTCACCTACCTGAATTGCCAGATTATTGGTGACATTGAATTGATCACCAACATATATTCTAGCATACATTCCGCGCAATCCCAAGCCCAAATTTTCTGCCTTAATTTCATAAGGAGCAATAGCGTCTTCACCGATTAACTTTCCTTCGTCAAAAAATTCAACTTTGGAAACGCCATCCCCTGAAACTTCTACAGAAAGGTTGACACTTCCTCCTACATAGGCCTGGTTAAAATCAGAAGTAAGCGTACCCGTTATACTTGCGTCTTTGTTGGTCACCATTTTTCCAGCGGCTACTTCCAACTTAAATCCATCGGAATAAGTCACTGTGATGTCTTGATTGGAATAATTGTGCGCTACGTAGGTCATAGAGCCATTATTTTCAAAAGCTGAAGCGATTGGGTAATCAGCAGTGATGTCTGCTCTGAGCGAACCCAGTGCATTCATCGCGTGGAGCCAATGGTAAGTTTGCGCATCAGAAACGCCAAACTTAAGTATCCTATCAGGGTAAGCATCGTACAAGTCTATGGCCTTTTGGGTATCAATAAATGAAAGCAACTTCCAAAATGTATCATGCCAAAGATTCGGGTTCACGCTGTTGTCACTCAGAATTTCTGTATTCTTTTCAATTTCTGACCACAATCGCTGTACATAATCGGTATTATGACCCAAGTAAAGTGATCCTCCATGCATTGGATATAATTCTATGCCATAAGAAGCGGTGATATCTGAAGTCCAAAAAGTACCATTATCATAAGAGTTGCCCCAGACGCGGGAAACCAGTGCATACTGCTGATTGGGTTTGAAATTTCGCTCATAAATGTCCAGCCAATACTCTTCAATCGCCGTTTGCTCAGTGGTATATAAGTATATACCGAGATCACGGATTTCATCATTTCCAGTAATCGTACCCCAGTGGATCAGTGACGAATTGAACTGCATACTTTCAGAGGTAGATTCTTGGTCATTTCCTTGAGGAAAGGACGCAAATCCATTTGCCCAGCAATGACCCGCATAAGGACTAAAATTTCTTAAGAAGGGAAATTTCTCATCATTTCTACTTTCACTTGCAGCATCTCTTACCAAATGATTCACCATATCTCCCCAATCGTTCATCCATCCAGGCTCGAACTGCTCCATAAAAGCAGCTGCATGTATGAAGTATCCCCAATGAAAGTGGTGGTCGTTGATGTTGTTATCCTGACCATGACCCGCTGGATAACCTAACAGCGCAGACCAATCAGTGTTGTAATAGAATAAAAAGGCTACTTCTCCAGCCTCATAAGTCAACCAATCTTCCAACCGTTCCTTGATGGTGGCGACCATTTTATCGCGCGCCACAATATCTCCTGTTTGATCGGCAATGCGGGCAGTTTGAATCAAACGATTCATGACTTGGCCTTCATTATAAGAATCTGTCCAAGTCGATAGTCCATCATTTTCAATTTGATCAATTTTGGAAGCCATTTTTGACGGACTAAAACCTTCACTATAGTTAGCCAAATAAGGCATTGTCGGAAGTATTCCTTTGAAGGTGTTTTCAACGCTAAACGTATTTCCTTCCATTGTTTTAAGATCACCTCTTACTGACTCGTAGGTATATCCGGCTGGCTCAGGCGAGCCTGCTGCAAGATTTGCCCATTGATGCGGAAGTAATCCTATCAGCATTTGAGTGTTTACTCCTTCTTTCACATCGGTTACAATAGTAAAATCAGTTTTTACCACAGAAGTAGCCTCATCGTAAGACCACTCTGTTGTGGTATTGGCAGGAAAAACATAAGCGTATTTTTTATATTCATTCGCGACATTGGCTACATTGGTGTTATCCTGCGGTAGCATAGCCATAGACCAATAATTTTTTCCACTTAATGTAGAAGTATAAATAGTTCCATTTTGAGTCCAAGAACTTCCTGCTGGCGCATAAAAAACAAAATCTGCGTTGGCGCTAGCGTTTTCGACAATCAGCATCTCTCCAGAAACTGAAGCTGTGCCTACATTTACTTTGATCTCCAACACATCATCGCTTTCTTTCTCGAAATACAAAAAGGGCATTCCGATACCTGAAGTGACACTCATATTGTGCGAGCCATCATTCCAGTTCATCGTTACCGTCCAGTCGGTGTAATCTGAAATGGTCGTTTGATTGGTGTTCATCCCTGATAAACCAACTTGAATCGGAGCATTATCTCCTATCACTCCCCAAGGAATGTAAGTCACGATCAATCCCTCATTGATCGTTTTCATAGTCATCGGATAATTAAAAAGATTACCTGCATGGTTCTCTAAAACCAACTTTGACCACCAATCATTGGTAGGTACAGGCTTACCAAGTGCATTTCCACTAAGTTGAGGAGTTCCTGGAGGAAAACCATTTCTACCTGCCTCATCCGTACCTGGAAAAGTACTGGTGTAGCTTCCACTACCCACAGTAGTGATTTGCGCAGATAAGCTAATAAAAAAGCTCACTGCAGTGATAGTGAGGATGGAGAGTAATGATCTTTTCAAGTTGAAGTTATGTTTTGATTCTAATTAAAATAAAAATTTGTGAGCCACTATACCTTGGTTAGTTTCAATTCTAAGAATCTGAATACCAGAAGGCTTGATAGCTATTTCAAAAGAAGTTACCGGATGGTCTTCGCCTCTCCCACTTAAGAGTACTTTTCCCATCAGGTCAAAGACTTGATAGTTTGTGATTTTTCTTGGTTGATTGAAAGTGGCCTTTAATGTTTCATCGCTTAAATGGAAGGAAGTCTGATGTTTTTCATCAACCACTGCTAATGCTCCATTTGGGTTAAAAAAATAGATATTGTCTAGGTATATTGAATTGGCAGAAGGCATACTGGAAATCATGATCTCTGCTAGATTCGTTTTACCTGTTAATTGAGTGAAATCGGAAATCGGGATCTCAAGGCTCACCCATTGACTGGTTTGCTGACTACCAAGACTGATTTCATCTTCTGAGTCATCATTTGGGCTTCCTGAAGAAAAGCCGTTCTGACCATAATCGACTAATTTAATTTTCAAAAGACTTGAGCTGGTCGTCCACATATCCATATGAAGATGCGTGAATCCTGCGATATTGATAGGATTTGATGTCATTTCTATACGGGCTGAAGATAAGTTTGAGTATTTAATGACTTCCCGACCATCAATATCCACCACTTCATAATTCGCATCGGAACCTTGCGCCAACCATTCATCTACCGCTTTATTTTCATAAGAATCGCCAAACAATGAAACCACATTTGATGCTGACTCGATTGGTTCATCCGCTATGGTAAGCGGCGAAGAAACCACAATTTCTTCTGCATCAGTCATGAAGAATGATCCTTCTTTTTGATACACTCTGATGTAGTCGATTTCCATCGAACTCGAAGTGAAGTTGGGGTCAACATTGCCTCCGATTCCTCCCATAGCAATATTGAGTAGCATATACTGTGGATTGTCAAATGGCCATGTTGCGGCTGTTTTATTGGTAGGTTGATACGTGTAGTAGACCACATCATTTACTAGAAATTGAATTTTATCACTATCCCAGATAGTCGAATAGACATGAAATTCTGTTGATACATTGGGGATGTTCGTTTTACCCGTATTAACCGTGGCGCCATGACTTGACGTAGTATGAAGCGATCCGTGAATGATATTAGGATTGTTGCCCCAATGCTCCATAATATCTATTTCTCCAGTGGCTGGCCAAGGTGTGGTTCCATAAGTTTCAGTCCAGTATCCACCTGGTTCAGTAATATTTTGACCCAGCATCCATATCGCAGGCCATGTACCTGATCCTGCTGGAAGTTTTGCTTTAACATCTATTCTACCATAAGTGATGACAAACCTAGAATTCAAACGTGCGGATGAAAAAGGCTTGGTTACTCCTTGATTTGTATATTGTTCTCTAATAGCTGTGATCTTCAAAGAGCCATTAGAGACTGAAGCATTGGCTAGATCGTCGGTATAGTGCTGTAGCTCTCCGTTGTACCAGCTCTGTCCATTTGGAAGCTTTGTTTGGTGAAACCAGTTCTCAGAACAAACTGCGCCATCATCCGAGAATTCGTCGGACCATACGAGGGTATACTCTTCATCGGGCTGATTACCAGAGGAACCAGACACGCACTGTGCCGAAAGTCCTAAAGAGGTGAAAACTAAAAGGAAAGGGAAAATTATTCGAAAGGTGTAGAAATTCATATTTATTTAGGGAGTGTTCTTAATAAGTATTGAATAGGTATGTCCATCTATAACCTCATAACACTAGGTAGGTTTAAATAAAAAAGGGCGCGCAAATGCGCGCCCTTTTTCAAACGATTCAACTAATTATGATTGCTTTCTGCTATCTCTTATCTTTTTGATACCATAAGCGCCACCTGCAGCCAGTAGCAAAGACAGGCCACCATCAATAGGTGTAGCTGGAGGTGCACCTTGCGCCATAGCAGGCACGAAGGCTACAAAAAGGATAATTAAGGATAATATTATATTTAGATTTTTCATTGTTATGTTTTTTTTAGATCCGATTTAGAATAAAAATTTTCTTGTGAACGTACCTTCTTCGGTTACGATTTTAATAATGTTTATTCCTTTGCTATCAACAGGAATAGACAATTCACGCACAGATCTGTTCAATGACTTATTCACGATTGTCTTACCTGATAGATCATATACAGCATATTCTTGTACTGTTAAGTCTGAACCGAAAGATACCGAAAGCTCATTATTCAAATATCTGTAGATCGGCTGATTAGATAAACGCTCAACATTAAGTACATCTGCTATAGATGCATAAGTTAAAGTGAATCTGTTTTGATCGCTACCTGCAGAAGCAGTGAAATCTATCGATTGAACATCGCTAAGATTGTAAACCAATCCTGTTACTCTATCCGTCAAATAGATGGTCATACCATCTGATAAACCAGTCATAGATTCTACAGCCAATGTTAAATCAGAAGCTTCGCCCAAATTAAAGGCAAGTTCTGAAGATACACCTGCTTGGAGTGGAAGACCTTGAATAGCATAACTATTGTTGTCAATCACACTGTAAAATTGAAGATCTTGATCAGCAAGAAGCTTGTCAGCGTCGTAGTTTCTATCTACACCTTGTGTTGCATCTTCACGGAATCCAATCAATGTTTCGTTGTAGAAACCAGACTCAGATTGCAATGACAATTTCACATTCAACAAATGTGCTTCGTCTTTTCTAAAGAAAGTGCCGTCCGTATTAACACCGCCCACACGCATGCTCTCTGTGAATTGAACACTTGTACCAGCAGTAGGAGAAGCTACTTTCACAAAAAAGCCTTGCATAGATCCTATGTAGCCTTTAAAGACACCACCATTTGGCCCTCCTACTTCGCCTAAGCTGTTGACAGTCAAATAGTCTCCATTGTCACCTCTTCCAGCATCCGAACCTTGATCATCCCATAAATAAACAGAACCATTCAATACTGCGCTGTTGGTAGCATCTGTTAAAAATTTAGTCACATCAATGGCCGCAGGATAAGGATTGCTAAGGATGTTCCATCCATGCTCGCTATGCTTATCATCAGGGGCTGTATGAGACAGGCCAGCAACAGTAATAGTCCCATCATTAGGTACACCTGTAAAAGTGATTTCTTGTTTCATCGCTTGCGTATATCCAACGCCAGGTACAAGTTGAGTAGCACTAGCATCTTTCCATCTGGCTAAACCATCTGATCCAAAAGCAACCGTCTCATCATATGAATACACAAATGAGCCAAGGTCAGCACCTGTGATAGAAGCACTAGCCACTACTGGCGTACCTACAAAGCTATATTTACCATCAGCGTATCTGGTGTTTCTTTTGATCATTACACCTCCGATAGTCTTACCATCTGAAGTGATTAATGAAGCTCCTGAATTGATCACTAACTGACCTGCTCCAGAAAGATCACCTAGAACAGTAAGCGTATGACCAGAGGCTACAGTATACGTTTGGCCAGCATCAATGATTAAATTACCAGTAGTCACATCCGCTGTAGTAGTGGCACTTGCTGAAATGGTAGTCGGGGCGGGTGGAGTACAAGAAGCAGAAAAAGGAAGATCCGACAACCGGATAATACGGTTTCCACCAAAGGCTGCCTCTTTTGCCCACTGAACAATAGGACTAATAGTCGTTGGCGCTGTAGCGAACGTAAATGTAGCCCTGAAGACACCATTATTGTTTGTAACAACACCACCTATACCATTGATAGGATCAATATTGATTCCAGTAACAGGATCTGCAGTTGCAGACTCTACCTCGATATACATACTCGTCGCGTCAATGTTACTGATCGTTAACTTAATTTCTGTATTAGTTTGGCTTCCATCGGTAATATTCTCATGAAAAATGGATCTTTCACAATATTGAGATAAAGCAGCTATTGGAGTTGGAATATCACCCTTATAGAAGTAAATATTATCAATAAACATAATTTCATCGTGTGCACCAGCTTGATCCGAAGTAAGAACGAACTGTTGTATTTTATTTTTATTAGTCATGTTATTGTAGTCAGATAACCTAATATCATAACCAACCCACTTTCTTAAAGATGAACTAGGCACATCTCTATTGATTTGTTGCTCAGAATTACCTCCATCAATATTTACCAATTTAACACCAAATTTCGTTGCATTTGGTGTCCACATATCAATATGAATGTGCGTCATTTGTGTAACATCCAGTGCATTAGCACCGCCCATTTCAATTCCCGCAAAGTTCATGTTTGAATATTTCCTAACTTTATTACCTGCAATTGTTGCTTCCTCCGCAACTAGTTCTCCTGGAGACCAACTTGTTTTCCAAGATTCAGGCTCAGTACTGGTATATGCTTCGCTGTAAACTGATATTACATCACCTGCACTCCGAGCGATCGGTGTTGGTGCAGCAACCCCTGGAGTATTAATGACAAAAGCTATTGATATTGTAGCCGTTTGATTGGATGAAGACGTAATTAAAACTGTAGTGGTTCCAGGAATGCTAGTTGCAGGAGTAACCACCGCAGTTGTTCCACTCTGTGTAGCTGTAGCTACAACAGTCGGGACTACAGTAGTTCCAGCAGCTACCTCCAAAGTATAAGATGTTTTGCTCGCCGTAAAACCAGTGATTGTAGTTCCATCGATTGTTAAATCAGATAGCGATACATCATCTGCAGGATCAACAACACATGTGTTAACAAATGGGACATCATTAAGCCTGATTATTCTATTACCACCAAAACTTGCTTTCGACCATTGGATTACAAGATTGACGTTTGTTGGAGGCGTAGCGTAAGTTAGCGTTCGCCTAAATTTAGTACCATCATTGGTGTCCTCGAATGATGTCTCTCCTGCTGGATCCATTATAAGAGCAGTTACAGGGCTCGCATCTGCGGATTCTATTTCCACATAAATTGTATTAGCATCGATGTTGCTAACCGTTAGGAATATTTCAGTTCCTACTTCAGCTGGAATATCCAAGTGGTAAGTTAACCTTTTACAGTAATCTGATAATCCTTGACTTTGACTCATCTGTGCCGACAAAAGCAAAAACAAAATGAGTAAACTAGAAAGATAATGTTTTTTCATTTTCAATAGTTATATGTTGATAATTTTACAAATCCGCCACGTTTCAGAGGCAGTGAATTATCGAATTTACTTTGAGAACGTTTGCAAAACAAATAACTCAACCCATACATCTTTTCATTCTAGGGACAAATAGACTACATCATTACTACGTCATACCGCTTTTAGGTGACGTCTTTTAGTTATGTGCGTTGAGTGAAGTATTTTAGTTGTAAATATCTCGGAATTTATAGAGGAGGTAGTTTAATAGTCTCGTGGTTCTGATCAAAATATTTTTAAAAACGGCCTATATGATTTGCAGTAAGGCTTTATCCTGTTTCATCCACCTCCTACCTCGCCTCTTTGCGCTTTGATAAAAGTGAGGTGCTTACTTCAAGATGCAGGCAGAAAATACATTTTGAATGTATACCATGAAGCAAAATTCTGGATGAAATATAAATTATTCAGAATTGTTATTTTTTTTCTCACTCTGATGCAATTTCTATTGCATTTGGTTCATTTGATAAAAAATTATCAAAGTAAAAGGACTTTCTACACTAGAATAATTATGGGTTTCACTGCTTTTTCAACTGCCATTATGGACTTTCTATTCTTAGAATCGATGATATATGCAACAATCCTATTGACATAGAAATAAGACATATTCCCAAGAACTGAAAGCGCGCAATTACACCTAAGAAGGTTTGTTAGATAAGCGATTTTTAAAGGCTGATTTTTAATAAATAGAAAGTATCTAGGTGCTCAAATTAGGTAATGAAATAAGCCCATAAACTCTAGCCTCTGCTTATGAATCTTGATAGTTGGGTTCAGAATCCAGTGGCAAAAAATGATTCTTCGCTTTTTCTAGCGTTGACATTAAGATACTTCGTGTTTTATGGAAACGGAATAGCCAAACAAAGCCTAAATTCGCCCAACAATTTCAATTTGTTTTAGCTCACCGTGTTTTGATCAATAAGAAAATCATACGAAAATCAAGTGTAGTCCTTCTTCTTTATATCGTATTCCTTAGCGGAGGTGCTCTTTTTTCACATGCTCAATCGCTAAATTATCCTTCATGGAAGGTAGTTAATAAAGATGATGGGATTCAAGTTTTTACACGACAAAGAAACAACTCTGCCATCAAAGAAATACGGATTACCTGCACCGTAAAAACGACCATGGAACACATGAATGAATTCCTATCTAATGCCTCCATGTACAAAGAATGGGTCTATAAATGTGACAGCTCCTACCAAATAGAAGTATTGAGTCCACAGGATTTTAGATATTATGTCACTTTCGATTTCCCCTTTCCTTTTGATGACAGAGATCTTATGGTGCACAGTCAACATTGGATTGACTCCACTGATGGAGTATATCATTCCATTTCTAAGGCTGAGAAAGATACTGTCCTAGTTTCTGATGGATTCGTTCGCATTAACGAATTCGAATCCACTTGGGATATCTCTCCGAGACCAAATGGCGAGTTATTCATAGATTACAAAGCGCTATCCAATCCTGGTGGCGACATACCCACTTGGTTAGTCAATCTTTTTATTGCCAAAGGTCCTTTAGAAACCATGAAGCGCTTCAGACAGAGTGTTGAGGAAAATTGAATAGTTTGTCTTGAGATTTTAGTCCAACTACATTTGAAACTTGGTGATAAAAACACCAGTTGACGCATTTTTTCTACGAGTATTCGATGCTTTACAAATCAGGCTGTTGATTTCTTTTTTTAACTTTAAAATAGTTTTCTGAGGCATGGTTTAACGTTTGTTGAACTCACCTGATTTCCATATCTATATTCAAAATCTTTAATTGTTCCATGACCCATTCAATCGCCGTGTCATCGCTCACCGTTCCGGAGAATAGTTCTTGTAGGTATAAGTCGCCTTTTACCGTAGCTGTTGCCGGATAGCCATAATTGTTGGTGTAATCTGACCAGCCCTCCAGCTCGGCGGCAGAAAACATTATTCTTCTTAGCATGGCCGGATGTGCCAAACAGAATGCCAAATCCGTCATTTCTAAAGGCTGGTCAGGTTTTTTCACACAGACAGAAACCTCAAACCAACCTCTTTCTTTGTTTAAACCCATTCTAGCTTCCTCAGTTTCAGCGTAACTCGCCGCATCATTGCATATTACTTCTACCCTATGTCCAGCAAACTCTATGGCATCTACCAGCGCACAAATCATGGCTCCCCTCTGGATAATTGTTTGGGGTTCAATTTTGGCTGAAACAGAAACAGAACTTACCAGCTTAAATATTCTGCCTGGATAATTCCTTTCTTCAAAGTTATGATTGATAAAATGCTCTGGTTGATTGGCTAAATAACTGCCTACATCCACTTGATAACCCACTACCGAATAGATTTGACTTGGTCTCAAAACCTTTTCGTTAATTGCTGGAAAATAGGTTGCTCTATATTTATCCAAAGCCTCCATTCCTTCCTTCCATCCATTTTTGGCTAAGATCTTTGCTTCTTCCCAGGAAACGCCTCCGTACCAATCTTGATTTTCTTCTAATCTGGAATTTTTCCTTTTTGCAGCGCTATCCTTAAAGGTATAGATCCAAAAATCATTTAGATTTTCAAAATACAGTTCTTTACAAAAACTCATTCAAATAGGGTAATCACGCAAAGAGTATCAGCAATTTGTACCTGCGATTTATCTCTGACCATTTGTACTACTCCGACGTTTTTTGCGTGGACTAATTCTATGTCAAAGTAATTCCCATCATTGATAGTGCCAATTTCTTGATCAAAGTGAATTTCATCTCCCACTTTTACCGATGGTCTAAACTCACCGTTCTTTTCGGATTTAATCTCTATGGTTGGAGCGAGTTCAATTTGGAGCTTATCTATGGTTGTTTGATCCAACCCTTTCCAAAGCACCAAGTTCTTTACTGTATCAATATTAAATCCTCGACTAAGAAGTTTACTTCCAAAAATTGATGCTCTTGGGCTAACCAAATGACGAATCTTATTTTGCACAACTAATCTACGTGTTTGTTGCACGATATTGCACCATTCATCATTTGCCGTGAGTTCACGTTCCAGTTTCTCATCATAGTCCCAGTCTAAAAACACAAATCGATCAAGGGATGCAGCATCTAGCTGATTTCTACCTACATATTGTCGATCAGCCCCTGAGCCATAAGTATTGGCCGCCGCAATGCAAAAAAAGTTTTCGTGCCTTTTGACGCGCATATCTGGAAAATCCATAAAGTCGTTGGCCAAGGCGGCATTGAAAGCGAGCACAGCCTGTGGATAGCTCGCATCAATCTCGTCAAAAAGAAATAATCCACCATTTTCGTAAGCCTTACGAAATTCCGTAGACACAATATCACCTTGTGCGTTGATAAATCCCGTTAATTTGAACTCACTTGATACAGCTCCAGTAAAATAAAAATCAACACCCAAAGCAGTGGCGCATTGCTGCGCGGCGTAGGTTTTACCAGAGCCTGATGGCCCTACCAAATATACGTTTAAGCCAGTTTGCAGGATATTGAAAAGTGTTGCGAATAGGTAGTGTTGCGTTCCTAATGTTAGGCTTTCCTTTCCTTCCTGCTTTACTTCAATACTTATTGTCTTATTTGCCTTCCATTCCGCCAGTTCGTTGGCCATGTTGGAGATTTGCGCATTTGTTGAATCAACTTTAGCTTGTAGTTGACTCTTGATGGTCGCAATTTCCTCACTCCATTTTACTTGCGTCTTTACTTCCCTTGCCTCCACATTTTTTAGCAAATCATTAAGCTGCTCCTGTAAAATCTTCAATCCCTCATCATCAACTTCCACTTCACATACCTGTATGATCTCAAAAATCATATCTTGAATTGACATTGATGCCAAATTGGCTGGAAGTTCTCTTTGTGTTGGTTTATTTATTTTACCTTTCTTCATTTTTGATATAGCGACAGTACTTTTGTCATTTTTTCAATCTTATTTTCGATAGCACTTAATCTGGTGTTTAATTTATCGCCTTTCAGTCGAATATTCCTAAAATTGGAATAGAAGTTATACTGCCAAAATTCCAATGTCATAAAAATCTCCTCTTCAACGAGGTGTAATGTTATCTGTATCATCAAAAAAAGGGTAATACCACGTTTGATATAGATAATATTTTAGGAACCTATGGAGAATAAGTGCTGTAGCGCTAATCGCTTAATGAATACTAAAAAATAAATTTGACGAATAAGTTATCGGACTTATATTTCAAAAAAGTCAACTGTCAAAATCCGCAATAAGTGATTGCATTAGTTATTTGAGAGGTAATCAAATCATTGAGGTTGGGAGCTGGATTGAGCATACTTGTATAATTTCGACAATCATATCTTGATTTACATTGATGCTGCAATGGCGGATAGTTTTATTTGTGTTGGTTTATGGATTTTACCTTTTTTCAATTTATCGTTAGATCTTTCAACTCCCTATTGATCTAACAAGTGGATAACAGAATAAAAAGTCACAGCAGCACACTAATGCCTAGGTGAGTACTTCAAAAGCGCATTGATTAGTTTGTTTTGATCAATAGGCTTTAGGATGTAATCATTAAAGTTGGATTGCATGATTTTATTAATGTCTTCTTCCATTGCATAACCTGTCTGGGCTATGACTGGAATATGTTGATCGATTTCTTTGATCCTTTTTATCGTCTCAAATCCATTCATCACGGGCATATTAATGTCTAGCAGAATGATATCGATCGAAGAATTGTCAGCTACAATATCGACGGCCTCTTTCCCATTGAGCGCACTTAAGGTTGTGGCTCCTTTATCTCTTAACACTGATTTGAAAAACAATTGATTGATGCGGTTGTCTTCGACGATCAAAATGGTCACGCCTTTTAAGTCTTTTGGTCTATTATCAGCGACTTCAATTTCATTTTTTTTATTGAGAAATGTGGATGGCCGAAAAGGAAGCGTAAAATAAAAAGTACTCCCAACATTGATTTTAGACTCCAACCATATCTCACCGCCCAATAAATCCAAAAGACCTTTTACTATTGATAAACCTAAGCCCGTACCGTCGAGCGATCTTTCCGCATCATCATTCGCTTGTACGAATCTTTCAAATATCAATAAGAGATCTTTTTCATGGATACCTACCCCTGAGTCTTTGACATAAAATTGTAAAACCTGTTCTTTGTCTTTCACCACATAACCAAATTCTATAGACCCAGATTCTGTGAATTTTAATGCATTCTCTATCAAATTTGATAAAATCTGGCTTAGGCGCTGCTCATCTAGCAGAACGCCGCTTTCCTCGTCTGAAAGCTCTTTGGTGGTGTGAATAGAAATATCGGAGTTGGTGTTTGAAACTTGAAATTGCGCTAAAATATTATCCAGAATCTGATTTAAACTACATGGGTTTTCAGTTATAGTAATTTGTTCAGATTCAATTTTTGAAATGTCTAGAATATCAGAGATCAGCCGTAAAAGTCTTTTACCACCATGATTTATATGCGCTAAATAAGCACTTTTCTTTTTTTTACTAAGCTCCTTGGTTCCTAATAAATCCGCAAATCCCAAAATGGCATTTAAAGGATTTCTAATTTCATGACTCATATTGGAAAGAAAAGCCGACTTCAGCTTATTGCTACGCTCTTCCTTTTTCCGTGCTTCTATAATCTCCGTAATATCAGAAATCGTTAACCTCAACCGACCTATAATCTCATAGCTTGCCGTCAAATTCGCATGAAACCATTGCTCATTGCGGGTAACAAATCGTACTTGACAAGATTCTAGCTCAGCGTGATTTTTAAAATTGAGGAGGAATAAATAGAAAACATCTTTGTCGTCCCAATGGATGAATTCGTTTATTGAATGACGTTCAATTTGATCTTTGGAACAGCCCAGCATGTTGGCCATCGTTTCGTTAGCCTGCAACTCCTGCTGATCTTCACCCAAGGTTACATAACCAATTGGCGCATTATCATATAAGTCAACAAATCTTGATTTTTCATTTTCCAATTCATTTTGAAAACGCTTTAGTTCATCGTTTTGCATCTTTAGCTGAATCTGATGCACTTCAAGCTCATGCACTAAAGTTTGAATATCCGATTTTGATAACTTTGAAATATCTACTTGGCTATTTTTTACTTCGGCCACTGCCCTTTTCCTAAGCTCTTCTTTATCAAGTTTCATCTTACTATGCCTTTATTTTAAAAAATCCCAGGTTTTTGTTTATCACTGCGTGGATTGGTCTATTAAACACACGTGTTTTGCAACAATGATATACTGCGATAAGCACATTTAAAAAGAATTATATGATTTAATTCTTTTTAATTATTTCACCTCACTCGGGTTCTTTATCAGAACTTGAATAACTTCTCTTCCTCCAAAGAAACATTTGCTCGGTAGTGCACCTGCTTTGAATAAGCCACCTTTTTTAGTAACAAATTGAGCCTTGACTTTTGAAGAGCCTTCTTTTTTCACTTTTCCCAAAACCTTCTCAGATCGATTTAACTCTTCTTTTGGATGTAAATCGAACACTTTGATCTGGAGAAACTCCTCTTTAGAATAGCCAAATAACTGAATGGCTCTTTCATTAACATCGATGATATTCATTTCTAAGTCATGGATAATCACAGATTCCGGTGACTTTTCGAAAAGTTGTCGATACTTTGCTTCACTCTGTTCTAATTCTTGTGCCATTTTTTCTTTTTCAGTGATATCCAGAACGAATGAGTGGAGAGATATCAGATTATCCGAGTCGTCAAATAATGCTGAAGTAGACCATTGACATGTAAGCACAGACCCATTTTTAGTGTTATTTCGGCTCACTACCTGAACACTTGTTTTTTTATGATTTAATAAGTCGTTCATGATGATTTCCGCTCTATCGGCATCCTGTTCAAAAACCCAAGGAAACTCACGATAACTTTTTCCTAACACCTCATCAGCGCGCCAGCCAAATAGTTTTTCCGCATTCAAGGACCACTGAGTCAGTTGAAGGTTGCTATTGAAAGCCACAACAGCCAACGGTGTATTTTCAATGTGAAATTTCAATTCCTGCAAAGTATTCTTAAGGTCTCTCTGTGCCATTTTGAGATTACTTACATCCAAAAAGGTAATTACTACACCAGTCACAACGTTTTCGAGGGTCCGGTAGGGCTTCATTCTGCAGATATAGCTTTTCTCATAACTCTCTATTTCCTTATCGATGTTATTTAAGGTATTTACTACATGCTGCAGGTCTGTATGAAATTCTGGATAATTCAATTTTGTTACAAAATTCTGAATTGGCCGATTAATATCGGAAGGAATCAAATCTATGAAATCCGTGATTCGAGGTGTGAATTTCTTTATTTTCAGTTCCAAATCAAGAAAAATAATGGCTATTTCTGTATTCGTCAGAATGTTATTGATGTCATTGTTAATATCCGATAGTTCAGTTATTTTATTTTGATGTTCGGCATTGACTGTAGTTAACTCTTCGTTGATAGATTGTAGTTCTTCTTTAGAAGTTTCTAATTCTTCATTTGTGCTTTGAAGTTCTTCATTGGCCGAATGCAGTTCCTCATTGGTTGTTTTTAATTCTTCATTCGTAGTGTCCGCATCAGCAATTTCTGCTTGCAAGTACTCTTGCGTTTGCTTTAGCTCTACCTCTAGTGACCTCAGATAATGAATATTCTCATCGCTCACTTCAGCAAGGTTACTTTCCGAAAAATGCTCTTTTTCTGTGATATCTTCGAATACCACCAGATAGAGATTTGAGGCTTCCTTAGGTATATGCTTGATATCGATATTTATAAATTTTTTAGTGCCTTTATTCAGAATATGAAGCTTTCCTACTCGCACATTTTTAGTCTCTCGTATGGCATTACTCAATGCAAAACTAAGTTTGGTACGAATGTCAGGCTTGGCCATCTCCACTAGGTTCATATTGGCTATTCCCTGTACAGGCTCCAGATAAGCTGATGTGTTGCCTTTTAAGTAAATAATGTCTTTTTTATCATTGACCAGCACTGCTGCTGGAGTAAAATGCGCCAAAATCTCTTTGTCCATGATGGCGCTTAAACTTAATTTTTCGCTATTCTGGAGCTTCATACTCAACTCCTCATTTTTGAGTTTTGCAGGCGAAAAGGAAGGTATTGTTCTAGCATTTCTTTGGCTTAACGAAATTTCCTGTTTTTTGTAGAGCTTCCATTTTTTATCCTTCGTGGTAAATAAATTACTGCTTTTGCCAAGTGTTTCGGATGAGCCAAGAAACAAATAGCCATTCGCAGCAAGGGAATAATGAAAGGCAGAAATAACCTTTTCTTGAAGTTCACTAGTTAAATAAATAAGCAGGTTACGACAACTGATCAAGTCAATATTAGAAAACGGAGGATCTCGGATAACACTTTGCTCTGCAAAAACAACAAGGTCTCTTATTGGCTTATTTACAACGTATACATTCTTCTGTAACGAGAAATAATTATGTAGATAGTTTTCGGGAATATCTTCAGATATACTTTCTGGGAAAGTAGCCTGACGTGCCTTTTTAATGGCGTTTTCATCAATATCAGTTGCAAAAACTTGGATACTGTGATCCGTAATACCGTTCTTGTCTAAATGATCTTTCAACAAAATAGCAATTGTAAAAGCCTCCTCTCCCGTGGAGCATCCTGGAATCCAAATTCTTAAAGGCCTATCCTTAATTTTATTTCTAAATACCTCTGGAATCACTTGATCTTTTAAAGCATTAAAAGCATCTATATCCCTGAAAAAATGGGTAACTCCAATCAGAAAATCTTTAAATAGCTCGTTTAACTCGTTTTGATTTTTTTTAAGTACTGTTAAGTAGTTTTCAATTTTGTCTATTTGACAAATTTTCATACGCCTTTCTATCCGGCGTGCGATAGTGGTTCTTTTGTATTGAGAGAAATCGTGACCTAATTTTGTACTTATCAGTTTAAGAATATGCTCCACTAAGTTATTGCTATACCCATCAGGAATGGCTACAGTACCCGTGACATCAAACAAGTATTTGATGTAGGAAATTAACTTTTCCAAGATCTTATCTGCATCGAGAATATGATCGACGATACCCGTAGAAATAGCACTTACTGGCATGCCATCATACTTTGCATTTTTAGGGTTTTGCACAAAAACAATTCCGTTTTCTGATTTAATGGCTCGAACTCCCAACGTACCATCAGTTCCCGTTCCGGATAAAATGATACCAATGGCTTTGTCCTTCTTTTCGTGAGCCAGTGTTGTGAAAAAGCCATCGATTGCTAACCTCGATGCACCTACTTTTGATCGTGGACTGAGTAATAATTTATTGCCTTTTAGACTTAGATCAGCGCCTGGCGGAATAATGTAAACGGTATTCGCCTGAATTATTACACCATCTTCGATCTGCAACACCTTCATTTCAGTATAGCGTCGCATCAAATCGGATAAGACGCTTTTATGATCTGGATCAAGATGTTGGATAATCACAAAAGCTAAACCTGTATCGGCCGGGATCGTAAGGAAAAGCTTTTCTAGCGCTTCCAATCCACCAGCAGAGGCGCCAATTCCAACAACCGGAATGTCTTCAAATTCTGTTTCATCGATTTGACTCGATTCGTCGGATAACTTTTTTTCTTTATTCATAGGATTAGAAGCGTTATGAGTAGCAATAATCGAAATTACTACTGTTCTTATTTGCTTATAAAATCGAGCTTAAGCTTAAACTCTTTTTTAAAGTTAAAATAGAACATGTACTTCCAAAATTCAAATAATTGAAAAAACTCCTTTTAAACAAAGAAGACATTTCACTGTAGCATCTAAGATCAGATAGAATCCAATGTTATATATGGATGATTTTTTAGGAAGCTATGGAGAATAAGTGCTGTAGCGCTAACCGCTTAATGAATACTACAAAATAACTTTGACTAATAACGTATAAGACTTTTGTTTGAAAAAAGTCAACGGTCAAAATCCGCAGTAAGTGATTGCATTAGTTATTTGCGAAGTAATTAATTCATTGAGGTTGGGAGCTTGAATGAGTACACCTCGCAAAACCATTATGAGGCCTGCGGTTAGTGAGATGAAAGTTGTCGCATTGGGTAGTTTTTTTGTGAGAAAATTCATTCTGCCTCTAAAAAAAGAAAGAGTAGCCAAAGCCGGAACAGTACCAAGCCCGAATGACATCATGTACATACTTCCATGGAATATTCCGCCTTGCAACATAGCTCCGGCCAGCGCCAAGTATATGAGCCCACAAGGCAACAAGCCATTGAGCATTCCGGCGGCTAACCATTTCAGTTTTGACTGGTACAAGGGGATGAAAAAGCCTTTGACCTTATTGTAAAATGCAGAGCGATAGTAGAAACCTTCCACCTTATTGCGCCAGCGAGGAAAACCATAAATGGCGATAAGTAAAACTCCTGCGATAATGGAGGCTGTTTGCTGGTAAGCGAAAATACTGAATGCTGCGCCCAACATGCCTATAAACACACCAAACAGCATATAAATAATGATTCTGCTCAAATGATATACCGCAAATGTTTGCAAATTCCCAGCTCCCTTGGTCAGACTCATCATGATAGGACTGCACATGCCTATGCAATGAAAACTACCAACAAGTCCGATAAAAAAGCCGCTAATCATCTGATGTAGATGTCAGCTTCTTGATAATAAGTTCTTCCATCGTGTTTCCAATCCATCTTCACGGTGTAATTACCTTTGACTATGTCTGCTTTTGAGATCACCTGCTGACCGAGCGTTCCTGTTTCAATAGTGAATCTCCTATCAAAGATGGTTTTTGAAGTATGAAAGAAATGTATCTCTCCTTTAGCACTTAAGAACTCATTGGGATACGAGAAAGTAATGTTCTTATCGCCTTGCTGAAGCTCAATTTGCCTACCTGAACGAAGTAAATTGGCCTGATCATTCATGCGCTGCTGATAGTTGATCTCATCTTTGTAGTAGGTTTCTGATACTAAGTCAAAATCCTCATTGAAAGCTCTCACAACAAATGAAACAATAAATATTGCAAAAAGAATAAATGCTAATGCGACACTATTTCCCCAATTCATTTTCATTTTCTTATTATTTAGTTACTAGAAATATGTTTTAGCGGTTAGCTTATGATTCCCTTTATTGAACTACTTAGCTGGGCCAAGAAATTTTGTATCTACGGTTTCCAGTAGTTCATCTCCGCTGTACACACCAATCTCAATTTCACTACTCATTTTTTCTAAGTCATTAGGATCGATAATCACAAACATGGCACCTTGTCCTAAGCTCTGCCCAGTCACCGTCAATGGATCACCTACCATTTGAATCTTTCCTTTAGGTGACAATAACTCAAACCTGATGTTCAGTAAGTTATTGGTCTTATTCACCATTTTGATTTGGTACAAATTAGACAACTGCCCATCGTCCATTTTTTGATACATGATCCCTGGCGTTCGAAGTATGGTCGTTTCTACATCTGAGCGCAGCATTAAAAGCGTACTCAAAACGCCCAGCAGAATTACCAAAACCACACTGTAAGCTTTGGTACGGGCGGTAAATACGAAAGGCTTCTTTTCTACGATGTTCTCCTCAGAAGCATACCTGACCAAGCCGCGTGGCTTATTGATACGATCCATGATCGAATCACACGCATCTATACAAGCTGTGCAGTTTACACAATCAAGCTGCGTTCCGTTTCTAATATCTATTCCTGTAGGACATACATATACACATTGTTTGCAATCAATACAATCTCCATAACCATGTTCCTCGCGATCTTCTCCTTTGCGCAACTTGGATCTGTTTTCTCCTCTCACATGATCATAAGCCACAACAATGCTTTGCTTATCCAACAAAACTCCTTGCAACCTTCCGTAAGGACAGACTGTGGTGCAAACTTGCTCTCTCATGAAGCCGAATACGCCGTAGAACAAGGCGGTAAAAACGGACATGGCAATGAAGCCACCAAAAGCCTCGTTAGGACCAGCCAAGATCATTGCTTGAAGATCTTCCACCCCAATGATATAGGCTAAAAATGTATGCATGATGAGCAAGCTGATAAATAGAAAAACAAGATGCTTGGAGGTTTTTTTCAAGATCTTTTCTTGATTCCAAGGCTGCTTATCTAGTTTTTTCTGTGCCATGTAGTCTCCTTCAATGAAGTATTCGACCCGGCGAAAAACCCATTCCATAAAAATGGTCTGCGGACAAATCCATCCGCAAAAAATGCGACCATATACCACCGTAAATAAAATGACAAATACTACTGTAGTAATCATTCCAATCACAGCTAAAAAAAAGTCCTGTGGCCAAAAGGTTTGTCCAAAGATGACAAATTTCCTTTCGAGTATATTGAATAAAAGGAGCGGCTCTCCTCCTATTTTGATAAATGGGCCAGAGAAAAGAATCAATAAAAGTAAGATACTGACCAACATACGATAGTTGGTAAACTTGCCTTTTGGCTTTTTAGGATAAACCCAAATGCGCTTACCATCTTCATCCACCGTAGCAAGATGATCACGGAAATCTTCCGCTGCTTCCTTTTCTTTATATAATTCTTCTAGCTCTGTCGACATTACATTCCAGCTTCTATAATGCTGTTTTTATCTTGAGTTTCCTCTTCTTCTCTTTCATACCGTTCTCCTTGTGCTTCTTTCTGATTTGGCGGGTCAGTCCCTTCTAGCGTCACTATATAGCTAGACACTTGCTGCATTTGCTTGGGGCTAAGCTGCGCTTTCCAAGCGATCATACCTTTTGCAGGAACTCCATATTTCACAGTTTTGAATATGGACCCTACATCTCCACCATGAATCCAATATTCATCAGTAAAGTTTGGCCCGATACCGCCTTCCCCGTTCTGACCGTGGCAGGCCGCACATTTTGAGATGAAGACTTCCTTTCCTGCAATAAGATCTTCCTTATCTTCCGAAAAGCTAACATTCGACTCGTCAATCAGATTATCTAGGGATGCTAAGTAGGTTTCTACTTCAATTTTGGCCTGAGCCATCTCCTGTTCGTACTCTTCTTTTTGCGAAGGGCCATCAAGAATAAAAACATTGGTTAGATAAATGATGCCAAATACAATTGTTGCATAAAAACCGTACAACCACCAAGGGGGTAATCGATTATCCAGCTCTCGTATGCCATCATAACTATGGTCAGTCATGACTGTATTTTCTTGAGCAAGCGGGACAGAATCGTTGATTCGATTCCAGAATCTACGCCAAAATCCTACGCCTTCTTCTCCTTGCTGTACGGCAATCAATGATTCTTCTTCTAATGAAGGATTGTTCACCTTGGACATTACTTGCAAAGCGTACATTGCTACCAAAAGAGCCAGTACTGCTACGAATGCCACCAATATGGCTGTACCAATGACTATTTCTAGTTGATATTGTGAGTATAGGCTTTCAAGACTACCAGCATCCTTTTGCTGGGAGAAACCTAACTGAGGAACTAACCCCAATATTGATAAAAGGAGGTATTTATATTTGTGCATTGCTTTCTTCTTTAGCGTCAAGTGGAAGTTGAGAATGTAGGTTCAATTCTGTCTTATTTGCTCTAAGGACGTACACAAACAGTCCAATAAAAAAGACAAAAAATATAACAAAGGAGATCAGTGGAAATATCTCAATTCCCACGATCGTTTCCATATGATGTTTGATAAATTTCAACATGACATTTTAGTTTTTTGCGGCTAAACCATCGATTTTACTAATATCGGTACCCATTCTTTGCAGATATGCAATCAGTGCAATAATTTCCTTATCAGACTTTACTTCTATTCCTTGTGAAGCTAGGTCTACAACAATGGAGAGTGCTTGATTCTCCGCATCTGCGACTGACTCTTCTGCAAAACCTTCTGCATATGGCACTCCCAAAGTTTGCATCGCATTGATCTTATTAGGTGTCATATCTTTGGCCCATTCTTGCTCATACAACCAAGGATATGGTGGCATAATAGAACCCGGCGACATACTAGTAGGCTCCAACATATGGAAATAATGCCAACTATTTGGATACTTATTACCTATTCTGAGCAAATCTGGTCCTGTCCTTTTAGATCCCCACTGAAACGGATGATCGTAAACAAACTCACCAGCTTTGGCATATTCGCCGTATCGAGCGGTTTCCGAACGGAAAGGCCTAATCATCTGCGAGTGACAAGTATAACAACCCTCTCTTACATAAATATCTCTGCCGTGTAATTCCAAAGGCGTGTATGGCTTAACTGATGTTATAGTAGGTACATTAGAACTTACCAAGAAAGTAGGAATGATCTCCACTACTCCACCAATAATCACCATTACCAAACTCCAAATCATCAGGTTAATAGGTCTCCATTCAAATATTCTTCTATGCCAATGTTCACTCGGATCCGGCTTGTAAGCTTTAACTAATGGAGCTGCCTGTGCTTTGATATTTGGTATGAAAGAGCCGGCATTCGCTGTTTTTATGAGGTTGTAAACCATCACGAATACACCAGCCAGATACAAGAACCCGCCAAATGCTCTAAGCATATACATTGGCAATATTTGTGTCACAGTCTCCAAGAAGTTGCTATATACAAGTGTTCCTTCTGGCGTAAACTGCTTCCACATCAAGCTTTGTGCAAAACCTGCCCAGTACATCGGCAGAGCATAAAATATGATTCCCATCGTACCAATCCAGAAATGCGCATTGGCTAGTTTCTTAGAGTAAAGTTTGGTTCCATACATCTGAGGAATCAAATAGTACAACATGGCGAAAGTCATAAAGCCATTCCAACCCAACCCGCCTACGTGAACATGTGCTACGATCCAGTCAGTAAAGTGAGCTACAGCATTGAAATTTTTCAATGAAAGCATAGGCCCTTCAAAAGTTGCCATTCCGTAACAAGTAACCGCAACGACCATGAATTTCAACACTGGATCTTCTCGTACTCTGTCCCAAGCACCACGAAGTGTTAAAAGACCGTTGAGCATACCACCCCAAGACGGAGCAATGAGCATAATGGAGAAAACCACGCCTAAAGATTGCGCCCAGTCAGGTAGCGCATTGTACAATAAGTGGTGAGGTCCAGCCCAGATATAGATAAATATTAATGCCCAAAAGTGAATGATCGATAACCGGTAAGAGTAAATGGGTCTATTGGATGCTTTTGGAATAAAATAATACATCAACCCCAAATAAGGCGTAGTTAAGAAAAAGGCTACCGCATTGTGCCCGTACCACCATTGCACCAAAGCATCTTGAACACCTGCGTATACTGAATAACTTTTAAACAAGCTGATAGGCAACTCCATAGAGTTTACGATATGCAGCAATGCTACGGTAACGAAAGTGGCTATATAAAACCAGATAGCCACATACAAGTGTCTTTCTCTCCTTTTAAGAATAGTTCCAATCATGTTGATTCCAAAAACCACCCAGATCAAAGCAATCGCTATATCTATCGGCCATTCTAACTCGGCATATTCTTTACCAGAAGTAAAACCAAGCGGCAGGGTTATAGCTGCAGCCAGTATAATAGACTGCCATCCCCAAAAGTGAATTTTGCTAAGCAAATCACTGAACATCCGTGCTTTACAAAGCCTTTGTAATGAATAATAAACACCAGAAAAAATTCCATTACCCACAAATGCAAAAATCACCGCATTAGTATGGAGTGGTCTTATTCGCCCAAAAGTGGTGTATTGTATTCCGAAGTTTAATTCAGGCCAAAAAAATTGGCAAGCAACAAGCAAGCCGACGGTCATCCCTATAATACCAAAAATGGTAGTTGCAATAAGGAACATTCGAACTATACTGTTGTCATAATAAAAGGTATCAACGCCCAAATCTTGTTTAGGCTTCATTTCCATCTGTGGTTCAGTGATCTCTGTCATTGATCATTAGGTTTTGTTTCGTCATCAAAAAGGATTCTTACTGAGGGTGTGTAATCGTCTTCATATTGACCAGACTTTGATGCCCAGATAAAAGCCGCAAGAAAACTTGAGGCCAACAACAAACTACATCCGATCAAAATATATATTACTCCCATAATCCTTTAGCAAGATTAAGGGCTAAAGCGTGCGTACTTTATGAGGGGTTTCAGTGAAAAAACTGATTTATATCAGTAAACCAATTTGGGTAAAATAAATAGTTGAATATTTATATCAATAAATACCAATGCGAAGGAAGATTTTTTAATTCGCTGTTGATTTGTGTGAGAAGTTGGAATAACTAGGCTAAATTATTACTATCTATAAACCACTGAAAAACGTTACTTATTGCACCGGATTTCTAGTTACAAAACTGAAATTTGCAAGTAGGCTAAAAAAATCAATATGCTCCATCTTAAATCAGTACATCACATCGCCATCATCTGCTCCGACTATCAGGTGTCAAGAAAATTTTATGTGGATATTCTTGGTTTTGAGGTAATGCAAGAAGTTTACAGAGAAGCGCGTGATTCGTGGAAACTGGATCTTTCTTTAAATGGACTTTATACTATTGAGCTGTTTTCGTTTCCCAATCCACCGAAGCGGATCTCCCAACCAGAAGCTGCAGGTCTAAGACATCTGGCATTTGTGGTAAATGATATAGTGCAAGCAGTGGAGCATCTTCAGGCAAGCGGTATTCCTACTCAACCCATCATGGTTGACCCACATACGCATAGAAAATTCACCTTTTTCAATGATCCAGATGATTTACCCTTGGAGTTGTACGAAATTGTAGAATAATCAGCTTTTGACCTGCTGTTTAAAATAAATTCTACCAGCAACTTCGGCCAAAATCGTTATTATGCCAACCACTGTCAACGAACTGATGGGCATGAGAATGGCACTTATCACTGGCGATAATTGCCCTGACATAGCAAAAGACAACCCGACAATATTATAGGCAAACGAAATGATAAATGCGAATATCACTATTCGATTGATGGCTTTGCTAAATAACAAAAACTGTCCTAACCTCTCTATAGACGGTGAGGAAAGTACGGCATCACAAGCTGGTGAAAATTGATACACATCCTCAGCAACACCAAATCCAACATTGGCGGCTTTCAAGGCACCAGCATCGTTGAGCCCATCTCCTATCATTAGACTATTCGAATGGAGTTGGCGAATGTATTCCAACTTGTTCTCAGGTGTTTGATGAAAAGCCAGCCGATCAAAATATTTTTCCAATCTACCAGACTCCTTTGCTACATCGCCTGACAAAAGGTGAATTCCAAACTGAGTTCTAAGCTCTGTCAAAACATCAAATATTTTGTGACGATACTTGGCTTGAAACACAAAGTAGCCCAGCACTTGGTCTTCGATTTTCACATACACTGAAGTTTCCTCCGTATTTGTGATCGTAGTTCCATCATTGATCCATTTTCCAGAGCCAATGCGCATATTCACTCCATTGATGTTCGCCTCGGCTCCTTTGCCAAGTATTTCATGATATGTCGAAATTGGAAGTTTTTCTACTCTGTCACCAATCCATTTGGCAATTAGCCGGCTGAGCGGATGTGCGGAATTAGAAGTAATTGTTTTCAAGTAAGCCAGCTGTGTATCATTCAGCGGTTCGCCAACAAAAAGCAATGAAGACGAACCCGACTCAGTCAGCGTACCTGTTTTATCAAAAATAATCTCCTTTATATGTGCCAATCGCTCAATCACGATGGCCGATTTCAAATACAATCCTTTCCTTCCCAGCAATCGCATCCCATGCCCATAAGCAAAAGGTAACGTCAAAGCCAGCGCACAAGGACAGGCAATGATCAACACCGCAGTAACCGCATTCCAGATCAACGCTGAATCCACAAAGTACCAATAAATTGCCGTGCTAAGTGCCAAAAGTATGATTACCGCAGTAAAATAATAACTCACCTTATCGATAAGATTCTCGTATTTTTCGCCCTTTTCCTTATCAAAAATCTGGTTATTCCAAAGTTGAGTCAACTCACTGTTATTCACTTTTTGTGAAAGCATAACCGTTATTGGGCCACCCACCTGTCGGCCGCCAGCGAAAAGTCGTGCGCCATTGGACTTTTTGATTAATTCAGTTTCGCCAGTCACAAAACTGTAATCGAGTCGCGCTTCACCAGCTACCAGCGTACAATCAGCAGGTATTAGCTCTTGATTTCTAATTAAAATAAAGTCTCCTTTTTCGAGATCATTGATCAATACATTTTCTTCAAGCTGCCCCACTATCCTAGTCACAGAAATAGGAAAATAACTTTTATAATCCCTATCAAAAGACAAAGCTTCATAGGTTTTACTTTGGTACCACTTACCGATTAATAAAAAGAAAACCAATCCGGCCAAAGAGTCCACATATCCAGCGCCTGCTTGAAATACAATTTCGTAAAAGCTTCGAGCAAAAAGTGTGAAAATACCCAAAGCAATGGGCACATCAATATTCAAATACTTCTTTTTTAAGCCAATTAGGGCGTTTTTGAAGTAATCAAATCCTGAATAGAAAACTATGGGAATAGCAAGAACAAGGTTAATCCAACTAAAAAGCACTTTGAATGCTTCATCTAGTTGAAAACCTGTATCAAGATATTCAGGCAGGCTCATCAACATGCTGTTACCAAAGCAAAATCCAGCAACAGCCACCTTTAGTCCTAGACCATTTTTATCTTTCTTTTGAGTCTTTTCTCCTTCCAAGGCATCCAGATTTATGGAAGGAGGATACCCCAAACTTGAAAGTAAAACAGCTATTTTTTTAAGGCTGAAACCTTCTGGCTGAAAGGTGATCGTAACTTCTTTGCGAATGAAGTTGACCTGACTGTGTAAAATATGTTTTTCGAGACGAGGCAAATGCTCCAGCAGATAGATACATGAGCTGCAATGAATTCCTGGTAAATTAAATTTGATAACTGCTTTATTTTCGTCGTGGTATCTAAAAAGCTTTTTTTGAATCTCTTCATGATCGAGAAAGGCATACTTTCTCTCGGTGTTTTCATCTATTGAAATCTTTGAAGTTAAAAGCGATCCATTGTCATAATAATTGAGCATTGAACTCTGAGAAAGCAACTCGTATACCGCCTTGCAACCATAGCAACAAAAAGTATTTTCGTCAAAACGGATTTCCTCTTCGCACCTTTCTCCGCAGTGCTTACACGCTATTTTTTCGGTAGTTTCTGTGATCATTACGCGACTAAAGGAAGGTTCGGAACTACGAGCACAGGCACTGTTGAAGATTTAATAATCTCAGCTGTATGACTTCCAGGATCATTGTTTGAGCCGTTACTATTCACGCCTATGATTACAAGATCATAGGGTTCCTTTTTGATGAATTCTATAATTTCTTTATTCACATCACCCACTAATAAGACTGGTTCTATGCATGCATCTACGGTTTCCTCTATTTCAGCACAAAATCGCTGCATCTCACGCTTTAAATCGGAGATGTTGCGTTGATCAGTATCAGTGCCAAAGTCATCAGCCTTTTTTGAAGGATATACATGCAATAATGTAATGCAAACATGTCTTGATGTGCTAAAATCGAGCCCCATTTTAACTGACCTCCAAGCGGCAGGAGAAAAGTCAGTAGAGATCAATATCTTTTTTAAAATGCGCATTCTTTCAAATTTAAGGTTCAAATATATCTGTTGGGTTAGTCTAAGCGCATGATGGATGTCAAAAGCTAGACTGAAATTAATCAGGTCATTACCTGTAGAGTTTCATTTACCTTCAGTAGGTTTATCATTATTTACAATTAATTAATCTCCGAATTTAGCCATGCAAATAACAGAACAGTATCTTATGTCTAGTAATGGTTTAGCACTTCTGAATAACCTTTTTTTTAGTGCAGTAGAAGGTATAATAATTGCAAATGAGTCCGGAGAAATTATACTTGCCAATGACCGTGCAGACAAACTCTTTGGTTATGAAAATGGCGCCCTCATTGGTGTCAATATCGATACGCTAGTACCAAAGAGTTCCCAACAACATCATCATGTACACCGAGATCAATTTTTCAAAAACCCTTCTTCAAGAAGAATGGGCGAAGGTCGGGATTTGTCCGGTTTACGTAAAAATGGAGATACCTTCCCTCTTGAAATTAGTCTTAGTTTTTTAACTCATGACGAAAGTAAGCTCGTAGTTGCCTTTATCACTGACATTTCCACGCGAAAACGCCAAGAACAAGCACTGAAAGAAAGTAGAAAAAAACTTGAGGAATATGCTACAGAATTGGAATCTAAGGTGAAAGAAAGAACCCGTGAACTCGAACATCTAAATCTTGGATTACAGAGCCAGATCCGGGAACGAAAACTGGCTGAAGAAGCACTCAAAGATAGCTTGGCAGAATTAAAAAAAGCCGAGGAAGAAATATTGGACTCTTTGGAAAAACAAAAAGAAGTCAATGAGCTTAAGTCTCGTTTCATCAGCATGGCCAGTCATGAATTCAGAACGCCTTTAACGACTATACAATCTTCAGCCGACCTCATTGGTAAATATCAAAATACAGATCAACAGCCCAAACGTGAAAAACATATTACAAGAATTAAAGGTGCCGTTCACAACTTAACCAACATTTTGAATGACTATTTATCCCTTGAAAAATTGGAATCAGGTGTTGTAAAAGTCAATAATCAAACATTCAGTCTTAAAAAGCTACTCTCGGATTGCTTGGAAGCCTTTGAGCTTGGGCTCAAAACATCCCAAAATATAAACCTCCTTAATAAGGCAGAGGTGGATCACATCACTTCTGATCAGCATATATTGAAAAATGTATTAATGAACCTGATCTCGAACGCTATTAAATATTCTGAAGATGACATTGATATTATCATCAATAAGGTGGAAGAAAATATTGTACTTATAGTCAAAGACCGAGGTATTGGTATTCCTGATAAAGAGCAACAAATGTTATTCGAAAGGTTTTTTAGAGCTGAAAATGTAGTAAACATTCAAGGAAATGGTCTGGGGCTCAATATTGTACTTCGTTATATGGACTTAATTGGTGGCTCCATCTCCTTCGAAAGTACTGAAGGAATTGGCAGTGAATTCAGCATTTCTTTTCCAGCAAGAACATAGTTCACCACACATTTTTACATTTACCCTTACAGGCTTCATTTTCTTTACTATTTTTAAGGCTCAAGCATTCATTGTTTGCTTAAATAAAATCATGAAGAAGAAGAAGATATTAATCATAGAAGACCAGCTTGAAGTACGCGAAAATATCGAGGAACTACTTGAACTATCCCATTATGAGCCGATCACCGCAGAAAATGGAAGAGTTGGTATAAAAAAAGCGCTTGAATTCAAACCTGATCTGATTCTTTGCGACATTATGATGCCAGAAATGGACGGATATGAGGTTCTTTACCTGATTGGTAAAAATCCAGATATCGCTAATATTCCCTTTATATTTCTAACCGCTAAGTCAGAAAAAACAGATTTTAGGAAAGGGATGAATCTTGGCGCTGATGATTACATCACTAAGCCTTTTGAGGAGATAGAACTACTCAATGCAGTAGAACGAAGGTTGACAAAGTACGATCAACTTCGCGCACATGAAAATCTAGAGCAGTTTGTCGAAAATGCTAGAAAGTTCGACGAACTAAAAGACCTTGAAAAAGAAGCAAAAACTCGATTTTTTAAGAAAAAGGACATTATTTATCGACAGGGCGACTTTGCCTCCTACTCTTTCAGAGTTAAATCAGGAAAAGTGAAAACCTATCAAATAAATCCTGATGGTAAGGAATTTATTCATGACATCTTGAAAGAAGGGGCTTTTTTAGGAGAAAATGCACTAATTCAGGATACTGACCGAACAGAATTCGCCGAGGCGTTAGAAGATACCGAACTCTTACTTATTCCTAGAAAAGACTTCCAAGACCTTATTTTTCAAAACAAAGATGTGTCAGGACAATTCATCAAAATTCTCTCTCAAAACCTTATTGAAAAAGAACGAGAACTGATGGAAATGGCCTATGATACGGTTAGGAAAAGAACGGCAGATGCACTCATGAAACTTTTTGAAACTTATAAAAAAGAGGAGAACAAAAATGTGAAATTTGACATCTCAAGATCGGATTTGGCGAGCATGGTAGGGACAGCCACAGAATCAGTGATTCGTATTTTATCTGAATTTAAAAAAGACGAACTAATCAAAATAGAAGGCAGCACCGTGCATATTTTGAACAGAGAAAAACTTCTAGCCATTAAATACTAGCGGCCTATTTCTCTTAATAATGGTGACTTTGTTGGCGTATTGGATCATGATTTAAATGAATTACAAGCAAGTTTTCGAGAAATTTCTACCTGAACCTTCCGTGGACTATTGTTATAGCCTATGGCAAAAGCTCGAATTTGATTTTAAAATTAAGCGCGCAAGACAAACGAAATTTGGAGACTATCGACATCATTTCAGAACCGGAAGCCACACCATCACCATTAATAATGACTTGAATCCTTACGCCTTTCTAGTTACCTATTTGCACGAAGTAGCTCATTTAGTCACTTTTAATGAATACAAAGGCAAAGTCAATCCTCACGGCGTAGAGTGGAAAAATAACTTTGTGAAAGTGGTAAGGCCAGTGCTTAATGAAGAAACATTTCCGCCGAAAGTGTTGTTGGCTCTAAAAAACTACTTTAAAGACCCAAAAGCATCCAGCTGCTCTGATCCACTGTTGTATAATGTTCTCAAACAGTTTGATAAGCCCTCGGATAAGGTTTTTTTGAGCCGTTTAACTTACGGTGATGTCTTTTTATTTAATGAACGAAAGTTTAAAAAACTCGAGAAAAAGCGCACACGCAGCGTTTGCATGGAAATCCCATCCAATCGAAAATATCTGATAGCAGAAATAGCCGAGGTAATTAAATTATAATGTAATTTTTTAGTTACAAAATATGAATATTTCATGAATAGTAATTTTTGTCTATCTTCACGAAAACAATGAGCCTTAATGAATTCGATAGCTATTTATAATTTTAAAGGGGGAGTGGGTAAAACCACAACTACGTTAAACCTTGGGCATAGCTGGTCCAAAACTTATAAGGTCTTATTGATCGATATGGATCCTCAGTGTAACCTAACTAATGCCCTAGGTAAAGCCGAAAATCCTAATACAGTTCATACTTTTTTTAGAGCGCTTTTGCACAACCATGAGACACAATTACCTATTGCGACGGTAAAACCTTATCTGGACATTTTACCTGGAGATTATAAAATGGCAGAAATTGAAACCAACCATCAGTTCATTTCCTTCGGCGAAGAAATGGTAAGCAAACTACTGATGTCGGTCAAATACGAGTATGATGTCGTTCTTATAGACTGTCCTACCAATTTTGGAGTATTGGTTAAGGCTATTCTCAAATCATCTCAAAAAGTGCTTATTCCTTCTGTGGCAGATTCTTTCTCCAAAACAGGTATTGATCGTCTTATTGGTTACTTATCCGATATACAAAAAGAAAAGAGGTTAAACGTACTCGGCGTTTTTTGTAACATGTTCAACGCAAATAACCGATACGCTCAAGATAATTTAAAACAGTTAAAAAACAAATATGGCTCACTTGTTCTGAACGAAACTGTAGGAAAATCAAGCCATATCAACGAAGCAAACGAATCAGGCTTGCAAATCGATAAGCTCTCCCACACGCTTACGGTATCAAGGGAATTTGATCAATTAAGCGAGGCGCTGATAGATAGATTAAATAGTAATTATTTAGTGGCAAACTACTCCACTACGGGCAACTAGGCTAAAACTGTTAGTCAAGCAATTGAATTCAAAAAAAACTTAGTGGAAGTAGAAACAATATCAAACGCCTAATCGTCTTGATAGCATTGCAGACACAGCCGCATATAAAACTTGAGGAGACAAAGTTCTCCATTTCACAATCTGTAAGGCGCCACCGAAGTTGATATAATTGTCTAAGCCGAAATTGGACATTTCTTCTTCTACGAAATCTTGAAAATTCAAGGCGACAATCCACCCATCTTCTACATCCTCAAACCACTCCTCATAGTAACTATCATCACTTCCATGAAAATTGAGAATATTTTCACCAATAAGTACAAACTTATCAATACCGAGACTTGAAAGGTGCTCGATGATGTTCCTTTTCAGAACCATAATGTCATTATTTAGCGCATCATTCCACTCCCCGATGAACTCGATGATGGAGTATCCCTGTTCATAATCTGTATATAATATTTTCAAATACAGCGTTTCAGAACCGAAGTTATCCCATGCGGGATCTATGTAATACCCATAAATATTTTCTGAATATAATTCATAGTTATATTCTTTTCCATAAAATGGAGAATCAGAATCTAGACTGGAATCATAAAGTGACAGCCATCTATAAAAGGGCTCAATGTGATGCATACTGACTTAACAGGGTAATTGGATAGATGTTTTATTTAAATAAAAAGTCACATTACAAAGGTAAAAGTGCTATCAAACTTGGATGATTTTTCTTGAAATAACAAAATAAATCACCATTCAAAATAACCTTACGTAAAGAGATACTTAGCCATCAATCCATAGATTTCGCACGCTTTTGAATTCAGTTTTATGAATGTGCCTCAAGCACAAAATTGTCTATCTGAGACGTTTCGGAGAGATTTCTCCAAGAGAAGGCAGTAATAAAAAAGAAAGCATCGGACAATCGCCCGATGCTTTCTTTATTCATGTTAATGATTCGCTTTAGGTTGTACCTAAACCTGATTCATTGTTAGTTAAATATATATCTAATTCCCAATTGCGCTCTCCATGTGTTCGCCAAAGAAGTAGACTCTCTAAAAGTCTCCGTTGGAAATTCCGTAGTACCTGGAACAAAGTTCATTCTATAAACTGGTTCGTTATTATCATTTCTACCTCTAAAATTCAGTACGTTGGACTGATTTGGTGTTTGTGGTATTCCGAAATCAGAGTTGATAAGGTTTCCGAAGTTAAGAATATCAAGAGATAGTTGGAACTTGTGCTGATTAGCCAAAGGGATATCCTGAGTCAGTCTTAAGTCAAAAGTATGAACCCATGGCAATTTAGCTCCATTACGCTCTGCCACTTCACCCCTCTTATCACTTAGATAATCATCTTGGTTGATATACGCATCGAACGCAGCTTCCTGATCGGCTACTGTGTATGTAACTCCACCAGAAGAAAATTCTTCAAAGTTCAATTCAGAAGCTCTGTTTGGAACATAAAGAAGTCTTTGTGCGTTATCACCAAAGTTTCCAGAATAAGTGTAGCTGAATCTGCCAACTTCACCACCTTGATAGAATACAGAAATGGTCGTATTATCAGTTTGATAAGACGCTAAACCAATCAATCTATTTGGCTGATCGAATCTTGTATAACTCAATTCTGGATTATTTCTATCCTCGCGAACTTGAGCAGACCATAATGAGATAGCTTGTGAGCCACCATCTAAACCATAATCTCTAGCTCTAGACCTTGTATATGCTACACTTGTATAAAATCCATTGTCAAATTGCTTTTTCAACTCTGCCGTAATCGACATATAATCACCTTGCTCGTCAGCATTGGTTAGATAAAATACATTTCTAAAATCATCGTCATTAGAATATCCACCATCCCAGTAAGGCCTTGCATCAGGACCTGCCAATACACCATCTGGCGTTCTCAATACAGGATTGTAGGCAATAGGTGTAGAAACATCTTTACTGTAAATGGCCTCTAATGTACCAACAACACCAAATGGTAAAAGCTGATCTACAGCAATGTTGGTTCTCCAAGTTTGTGGCAATCTAAAGTTTTCATCAGTAAGATTAAGTTCATTAGATAAAGTTGCTTCACCGCTAGCAGGTCTATAAGCGTTCACGTTAGGATCAAATGGAATTGGATTAGCTGCAAAATCACCTAAGTAGTCAGGATCAGTAGGATCCAAACCTCTTTCTCTTTCCAGGCCTAAACCACCTCTTACCACGCCACTACCATTTACTTGGTTAGACAACCAAACGAAAGGAATTCTTCCGGAGAAAATACCTGTACCACCACGAACTTGTGTAGTCTTGTCACCATTCACATCCCAGTTAGCACCTATCCGAGGCGAAAAAAGAGGTTTTACACTTGGAAAAGATGAAACATCAGGCGTAAAGGTATCACCATTCAGATCAGTATATTGCTTATTAAGCGCATCTAAGGCAGCATTATTTGGCAGGTTGATTGGGTAAAATGGAAGATCTACTCTTAAACCAGCCGTTAATCTCAGGTTAGATGAATATTGATATTCATCCTGCACATACAATCCTAATTGACCGAATCTTGTCTGATCAGTTGGAGGAGTTGTACTTCCATCAAACGCAAAAGACTGAGCAAAAGCCAAAGGCTGTACAGTTGGATCTCTATCAATTACCGCAGAAACAAAATCATCATATGATCCATAACGATAAAACCCGTTAAATACAGGGTTAAATGCATTATCGAAAGTCATGTATTCAAAGTTAATTCCAGCTGTGATGGTGTGATTTCCTTTGAATATTGTTGTATTGTTCGTGATATTAAAAATATTATTTTCCAATAAATTTCCTACTGAGAACAATTCATTACCCACTGAGAAGTAATAAAGGTCATTACCCGAACCATCATCTTCTAAAACTTCAATGAATGGAAATGCTTGATCACCAGGAATACCTCTTTTTGGGTCAGTGATCGCCGTAAATCCTACGTTCAACTGATTTGAAATATTAGGTGTCAATATCGAGTTCAATTCAGCTACAAAAGACTGTACTTTTCGATCATTGGTATAGTTAGTATTTCTGAAGTTCATAGCTTCAATACCAGTTCTATCAGTATTTCTAAAACGCTCACTAATAAATCGAACGGAATTACCATTGGTAGGAACATCCGTAAAAGCGGTATAGAGGTTATATCTAACAGCTAACTTATGATTTTTGGAAATATTCCAGTCAATACGTGCATTAAAACGCTCTTGCTCTGAGGCGAAAGAATACCCCTCGTAAGGTCCTGTTTCATAGCCATACAAACTACTCAATGACTCTCTAACAAAATCCAAATCACTTGATGGTACTCGCGATACTGTAAGACCATCAGGAGTTAATCCTGGACGGGCTGACACCTTGTTAAAGCTAGGAACCAACTCTTCTTCAGCTTCATAATTTAGAAAGAAGAAAAGCTTATCCTTGATGATTGGCCCTCCTACTCTGAAACCTCTGATTTCGTTCTTAGAATCATCTATGGCAAGTCGAGTTTCTCCAACCTTATCCCCTATCAATTGGTCATTTCGTACGTAATAATATACTGATCCTTCAAAGCTATTGGTACCTGACTTGGTGATGGCATTAACACTTGCACCACTGAATCCACCTTGTCGTACATCATAAGGCGCAATATTTACTTGGATTTCTTCAATCGCATCTAGTGAAATTGGGTTGCCTCCTGCAAACTGTGAAGAACCTAATCCGAAGTTGTTATTGTAGATGTTACCATCTATCGTGTAGTTATTAAAACGGCTATCTCGTCCCGCAAAAGATGTACCGTTTGATTGTGGTGTTAATCTAGTAAAGTCGTTAACACTACGATTGATGGTTGGCAAAGAATTGATTCTTTCTAAAGATAAATTCGTTGTGGCACCTGTTTTACCTGAATTGAATACTTCGTCATTTTCCGCAGTAACCACTACTGCATCCAATGCATAATCTTCCGTTTTTAAAACGATATCGATGTTCTTTTTATCTCCCAAGCCAAGAGTAATACCCTCTTTAATCTGTGTGGCAAAACCCACAAAACTAATCGTGATTGTGTAAGGTCCACCAACTCTTAATCCTGGTATAAAATAACGTCCTTCGATATTCGATACTGCGCCATACTGGCTACCCGATGGAGTATGTACAGCCAATATTGTAGCACCAATTACTACTTCTCCTTGATCGTCAACAATACTACCATTGACGGTGGCAGTCGTATTACTCTGAGAAAAACCATTCTGCGCTGCGAAGGTGATCAAAAGAGTAAAAAACAAATTCAGTAAATTTTTTTTCATTTCTATTTTTAAGTTTGAATTGCCGCAAAAATAGAATGATCTTTTATTAGAAAGTTTGTTAAAATATTAATAAAAAGCCAACTCAATAACACATCAGTAACAGTGCCGAAATGATTAGGTGAGTTGCACTCAATTTGTTTAACTAAGTCTTGATAAAAAGATTGAAATCGAGCTTTTTTACTCCTCTCCTATCCACAAACCGTCCTGCATCTTAATGTTTAGTTAACATTAGATTAACATGTCTTCGAATTCTAACCAATTTAAAGGTTTGCTCTTACTGTTTTCGAGGTTTTATTCTTTTGATTTTAACACTGAGCCCTATTCCTAATAAAGTGAAAAAATCGATACTTATGAGCATCCTCCACAGCCCTGATAATTTCTGTTTGAAAGGAGACCAAATAGGAAAGTTTTTCGGAAATGAAAGGGTGTCGTAATCACTTACAACACCCCAAGTCTTTGTTGAAATTACTTTTTGAATATTTTACCAACAAAATTCTTTCCATTGGAATGAAAACTGACGATATAAAACCCTGTGTTGAGTTGAGTAATCTGAACTTTACCCGCAGCTTCTTCTAAGTGAAATACCCTCTGCCCATTTAAGTTGTAAATATTAATTGCTTCCGCAACTTCAATATTCTGGAAAATGATCACGTCATCCACAGGATTAGGATAAAAATTAAAATATTCAATAGTATTGAACGATAATGGATTAACGATAATATCATCGATTGTCCTTGGCGAAATTCTATAATCTCCATTGAACTCGGAAACATAACCAGTAAGGCTAAATGTATTTTCCGGGATGGGTACACTCGTCAAAGGATGACTTGTAGAACCAATAAATAAAAAGCCATTATTAGCGCCTTTCTCCAATTCTAAAAGACCATTATTTCCTCCACCTTGAAAATTACCATTTCCATCAACTGCGCTCACGCCCTCGACAGTGATTAATTCAGATTCGTAATCCTCATTGACATCCGATAGACTTTCAAGTAATTGCGGCTCTGGTAAAGTATTTCCCTGGTTATTGAGTGTAAGGGTTATTGGAGATTCGACCAATTGTAAGGTTCCAAAATAATTTGAAATACCTCCACGTATGGAGATGCTATCTCCCACCTGCAGGGTACTTGTTTCATTTCCTACATCTAAACTCCTTATAACGATACCTGCTGTACCATCAAACAAAATTCGATTGTGTTGGTCATTGTTCTGACCGCCTATAATTATTCCGGCAATGAGCACTTCTGTACTCATTGGTTGATTTCGAGCTTCAGCAATGGTCATCACTGGAAGCTCAACTTGACCAGCTAACTCTAAATCGTCCAAATCTCTTACTGATAGCTGATAATCATCAAAAAACTGTCCAACAAATCCAGTGATATTATATAAACCATCTCCAATAGTGGTTCCTACGAGCGGATGTCCAGAAGAACCTATTCTAAATATCACAGATCCTGTTCCATCAGAAATAGTAAAATTTCCAGCTGCCCCACCACCAGCAAATACACCGCCAGCATCTTCAAAAAACACATTTGATATGGTGACCAACTCTGATTCAAGACTTTCCCCAATATCTGCAATGGTAACCACCTGTGGAGTTGGCTGTTGCGCGTTTTCCTTTAGCAGTTCGATGGTTATTGGTGATTCTTCTATCTGCAATACATTACCAAATTCCGAAAGACCTCCGGTAACTAGTATACTATCCCCATAGTTAAGGTTAGAAGACTCATTATTCGCATCAAAGCTTCTTACTATAATTCCCGCAGTACCATCAAAAATAATTCTACTGTTCGAGCTATTATTTCCTTTATCAATAACAACTCCCGTAACTTGAACTTCTGATCCTAAAGATTTCGTTCGAGCCTCGGCTATTGAAGAAACACCTAATTCTCCTTCTTTTCCCTGAACATTAATTTCTATAGATGCTCCATTTGTTGTAGAATGAGAAATTGCCCCATCGTAAACCAATCCATTGGCCGATGTAGGCGCAAATTTCACAAATATGTCAAAATCTTGAGCTGAATTAGTTGGATCGTTCGTTAAAGTGATTTCTTGAGAAAAGGAAGTTCCGTCGGATGATAACGAAAAAGCACCATCAGCCTCTACAGCTATATCCGATTCAAGATTGTAACCACGGATCGTATACTTTTGAATTTTGTCTTCACCGAAGCTTACCGTTCCGAAATCAGTACTGAAATTGGTCAAATTCTGAGTAATCAGCGGTTTAAGAATATCTCCCCAAATGGCCTCCACATATTCAGGATGATCGATAAATGGGTTTCGATTATTTTGATAAGTAAATCCTTTGTTGTGTCTTGCTCTTTCATAGTCGTCTACAGGGTCGTCATTGTGCCATCTTAGTAAAGTAAACAAAACGCCGATTTCCGGAGTGTTTGAAAATGTGATTCGATCACGAACGGATAAGTCCAGACGTGCCGAATTATACCGTACATCCATATACAATAAAATACGCGCTACATCTCCTTTAATATTGTCTCTAGGTTCCCAGAAGTCACTATTCGTATAAGTCTCTGGAGCTTCGCCTTGAGCATTTTCCGTCGTATTTTCGATATCATCAAAGTCCTTATTACTTTTTGAGGTATTTACGGTGGCATCTGAAGGCCTTAAATTATGCACATCAGTATAAGCAGTATCTGTATTATCAGAGAAGCCATGAGAACTGGGCCATGTGTGCTCTCTATTCCAGAAATCCGGTTCATTATTGGATGCAAAATTGGATTTTGGAATGGAGTTGTTTTTATAAAACAATATGATGTTATCAGGATTATTTGGGTCTTCATCAAGATCTCTTAAAATAACATCTCTAAATTCAGAATAGGACCTCACATTGTGATTTCTGATAATTTTGTGGAGTCCCGTTTTTAACGCTTCTCCATCCAATCCTGATACAGAATTATAATATCCTGCCGGCTGTGCGAGAGCATTTATCGAAAGAAGGAGTATGAAGTAGGCCTGTAGTTGTATATTTCTAACCATAAATTTTAGCTTTTAAAAAACAAAAGGTCATCTATCAAGATGACCTTTTAGGTGTATTATTATTAATGTCTATTGAGCTTCGAAAGTGCCTGGTCCTGTAACCAAGAATACTTCTGTTCCCGTTCCGTCTGTTCCATCAAAGGTCACGTATGATACGGTGTAAAAGATATCAATCCCATCTATAGGCTGTACATCCGCATATTTCACTTCCAGCATAACCTTTATTCCTTCAGTTACTCTTTCTGCGATTAACGCTGCTGATTCTTCTGCTGATAGTCCAATATACTCAGGCTGAAGTGGCTCTCCGTTATCATCTTCTTCCAATCTACTACTTAGTCGAGTATCAAAGTTGACGAAAAAGGCATCTGCACCATACAAGTCTTCACCTGTGCCGAAAGAATTTACCAATTCAGGTCTGGTTTTTTTCACTTCATCAGTGATTATCTGAAAATCGCTACTTACCATGGTCAATGTTACAGAAGGATTGAAAACAAATTCCTGACCTGTATTAACATATTGATCCGTGCGATTGACAATTTGATCGTCATTTACCATTGGTGTCCACATGCCTGACTCAAAAACATAACCGCTTCCACGTGTCGAAACTCCACCGGAGAAATATTTATAAACAACCACGAATTCATCGCCTTCTTGTGCGAATGGAAATAAGTCAGCTAAGAAAGTTGGCAGATAATCATTTGGAAGTGTGCTGCTACTGAAGTTATCAAAACGTCCTGGCTGATTATTGCCTTCGCCCATTGCATCATAATCATCGCTTGTAAGGTAATAGGCATCATCGAAAGCATTTACCCATTCTGATCCATCATACTGATAGAGTGTATTAACCGTTTGAGTTTCTGGTGCCACTCCTTCTTCAATGTCTATATTAACGATACGCCATCTAGCCGCATAAGTGTCAGTAGATCTGTAGTAAAAGCCAAGATGAATCTTATTTCCTCCAGCTTCAGCCAAAGAACTTGAACCAACTACAGGATCGTTATTATCGCCTGCTGGCAATTGATCAAGTGTTATGTCAATCCAAGTTGCTGTTGTAACATCACCGCTATAATTCCGTGAGTAAACTATGCGCAATTCATCTCCAAATTCAGATGCACCTGCAAAATTCATTTGCTGGGTCAATACTAAAGTTATTGCACCAGTAGCTGACGAAAGATCAATCTCAGGTGAGACCATCCAATCCTCGTTGGCTACTTGTACTCCACTAAAACCTGACATTTCAGCAAATGACTCTTCTGCCTCACCAAACGATCTCCATCTCCAAGATTGAGCTCCTGAAATATCGATAGATTCAAAACCACCAAGATCTGTAAGAAAATCCTCAGAAAAGATTGTTTGACCTGCTGGCAATAATGCATAAGGCGTGTCCACTGTTTCATAAACGGCAGTGACTATATCACCGTCATTAGGACTTTGAATGGCAGAAGCCAACAAACCTGGTAATTCTTCCTCCACGTCAATTTCACTATCGAAAAAACCAAGACTCCCAGCTTGAGCACTAACCAAAGCATAATCGTCTGCATCTAAGGTATATTCTAGGGAGTTAACATACTCTTCGCTAATGTCTTCAAACGATTCGCCTTCCAACAACCTGTAAGTAACTTTTACCGCAGCACCTTTATTCAATTGTGGGTACTTTTCATTTACCAAATCGCCTAAAAAGGTTCCAAAAGAGATATTTGCATTAAAGGCATTGTATTCTGATACAAAATCGGCTTTTGCCGAGTCTTCTGCATTTGCATTTCTGCGCAAAGAAGTTGCAATAGCAGTATAGTCCTCTTCGATAAGAGAATATGAAACACTAAGACCTAAATCTTGACCAACCTCTTCTTTCATTGCATCAATCTCGTCGTAAGTCTCTTCAAGAGGATTACAACTGAACATCACACCAATTAAGGCTATTATTAGAATATTATTTTTTATGAATTTCATCTTATAATTCGCTTTGATTTTATTAGAATTTATATCTTAAACCCATAGTCCACTGTCTACCCAAACCGTAGAAAACTTCTACAGAATTAAGATCAGCATCATTCGCGTCCGTAATGTATTCTGCGTCTAATAGGTTGAAAACATTACCGTAAAAAACCAAATCATTACCACCCAATTTGAAATCGTATGATGCATTCACGTCAATGTTATAAAAATCAGGAATCTTCCAAGGTTGTACGCCTATCATTCCTTCATCTCCTCTATCATTTGGATCATAGTCGGCATAATTGTTACCGAAGTAATTAAGATCGGCTCCAAGCTTGAATCCTTCAAACAACTTGGCGTCTAATCCCAAGGCCATTGTAGTTTGCGCTGAGTTTCCTACTTTCAATCCAGAGATAAAAAGATCAACTTCACCTACTTCGTTTTGCAAATCATCAAATATCTTAACATTTTCAAGATCATTGGCCCAAGTCCAATCACCGAATGACGCCATACCTCTTAAGGTAATTTTATTTGTGATTTTATAGTTGAAGTCCATTTCTACACCTTGGTGTATTGCATCTACACCCAAAAGATTCGCCGTATATAATGTGTCGCCGACTTGGAATCTTTCAACCAACGTTCTATCCATCCACATCGTGCGGTAGGCGTTTATATTAGCACTTAGCCTTGCACTTCTGAAACCATAACCCAACTCAAAACTGAGGATTTTCTGCACTTCAGCCTCCTCATTTATTCCGTTGCTGAAATCTAAGAATGCAGTATTAAAAACAGGTGCTCGTGTAAAAAATCCAGCATTTACAAAAACATTGTGGTTTCTTGTTAAACGATAATTACCTCCACCTTTTAATTGAAAGCCTAAGAAATTGACCCATTCGGTCACTTGCTCATACTCCAGAGCCTCCGCAACAGTTCCTGCTCCTAAAGTAGTCTCAAATTCCGCTCTAACTGTAGGGTCAGACAATATGGCTGCTCTATTTTCATCGTTGAAATAAACAAAATGGTCAGTTCTTCTATAGCTATTGTTTATCACGGAAAAAGAACCAAATATGTCCAATTTATTGTCTGTATATTCAGCTTGTCCAAAAACACCGCCCCATAATACTTCACCGTCATTGTTATAGGCTATTTTATCTCCAAGCCTCGCCTGACGGTTTGGGTTATTAACATCGTTATTGTCAAGTATATAGTCAGCACCAAGTTGGTTTGTCAAATCTGTGAAATGTAAACCTTTATAATATCTAAAGTCTAAGCCACCGACTAAATTCAATTTACTATTTGCTTGATGATCTACCGTACTCAATACGCCAATCCATCTATGATCATTTCTTGACGCTCTCAACCATCCCGTAGCGCTTCCATCTCCACCGTTGCTAAATTTATTATCAAAGTTGATGTTTCTAGTTGCTTCAAGATCGTAGATACCATCAGCTCTTCTCTGCAGAGTTCCACCAACTCCACCACCTCCACCAGTACCTGTGGACACATAAAATGCTGTGGATACATCTGTCTTATCACTTATTGTCCAGTAGTGATTTAATGAAAACTGAGGCTTGTGATAAAAATTATCTTCAACACTCACCAACTGTCCATCGAGATAACCGTAATCGTTGTTCATTTCAATACCACGCTCATCATCTCTTACTTCTTGAATGGTAAATCGAGTTTGTCTTTGACCGTGTGTTTGGGGAGCTCCAAAACCAGTCAATGAAAGTGAGTGCTTATCGTTGATCACTTTTGACACGTTAAAAAAGTAATTATATGCCTCAAACTGAGTTCCAATAACTCCTCCTCTTCTGTCTCCTGTTATTTTGGCTGCTGATGCAGAAAATGCCCAACCATCATCAGAGAGGCCAGTCGACACGTAAAAAGATCCTTTTTGATATCCATCATTACCAACGCCGTAAAACAAGTTTCCTCCTTTTTCAGCATCGGTATTTTGTGTAAGAATGTTGATCGTTCCTCCGATAGAAGGAACAGCCACTTTAGATGCACCAAGACCTCTCTGAACTTGCATACTAACCGTAACATCTGTCAGACCAGCCCAGTTAGACCAGAAAATTCTTCCGTTTTCCATATCATTAACTGGAACTCCGTTGATAAGTACAGCTACGTTTTCTGAGTTAAATCCTCGAACGTTGATCCTTGCATCTCCATATCCACCACCTTGTTTTGTAGCGTACACTCCTGGTGTTGATTTTAAGAGTTCAGGAAATTCTTGATTTCCTGCCTTTTCGATGATAAAGTCTCTTTTAATTGTGGAGACAGCAACAGGCGTCTTTCGGTCTACCGCCACTGATGCGATAATCTCCAATGCAGAAAGCTCATTTGCTGAAGGCTCTAGATTGAACCGACCAATGTCTGCTTTTTTAGAAGGATCGACTTTAATCTCGGTCGTATTAAAGCCAATGAAAGAAATTTCTAATGTGACCTCTCCATCTACTGACAAACTGAAATCACCATTAAAATCTGTGATTGTACCATTTGTAGTACCTTTTACGAGAATGCTTGCTCCCGGAAGTCCCTCACCAGTTTCTGAATCGATAATTGTACCGGTAATTTTGCTTTGTGCAAAACCAACCGCGCTTACCAATAAAGCTAAAACTGAGAGAGAATAAATTCGTAATTGTTTCCTCATTGCTTAGGTTTTAAGTTTAACGTCACAAAAGTAAAATGATCTTTTGTCAGTGACTTTGGTAATGGATTAAGAATGAGACTTCATAATAATGGAAGCTTAACATTATGAAGTTTGATTATTATGTTTTTATAATCATTGCAAAAACAGATGAGCAAAAATGACTAAAACAATAATTTTAGCCTCTTATAATTTAAAAATTTGCAAGTGTTAGGTAACATTTGGTTAACAAATAGGTGTTATTAATAACAAATAAGTAACATTAATTGCTAAACTTATGATTTGCGTTAATAGCAGCGTCTACATTTTTATTCAATTTCAATGAAGCTATTGCCTCCTTTTCCTCTATTCCTAATTCGGCCATCAACATCCTTACAGCTCGTTTTTCCAACTTATGATTAGAAAGCATCATGTTGGTCATTTTATTCCCACGTACCTTACCAAGTTTGATCATTAAAGATGTGCTTACCATATTTAAAATCATTTTTTGCACTGTTCCTGACTTCATTCGCGTACTACCTGTCAGAAACTCAGGTCCAGGATCCGCTTCCACGGCGTATTGACTTTGTTTTCCTAAAGGTGAACCAGGATTACAAGTAATACAACCCGTAATGCAGCCTGCTTTATTGGCTGAAGTTATTCCTCCGATAACATAAGGCGTGGTGCCAGACGCGGCTATACCTATTAAAGAATCTAGTGTGTTAATTGAAAATTTTTTAAGATCTAACCACGCCTGGTCGGTATCATCTTCAGCAAATTCAACTGCTTTCCTGATGGCTATATCTCCTCCAGCTATGATTCCGACAATGGTGTTTTCATCCACGCCAAATGTTGGTGGACACTCTGATGCGTCTAAAATTCCTAGACGCCCACTGGTTCCTGCGCCTATGTAGAACAATCTTCCACCTTTAGACATATTGACAAAAACAGCATCGATCAATTTTTCTATTTGTGGTAGTACTTCTTGAACCGCAATGGCCGCCTTCGCATCTTCCGTATTGATAGAAGAGATAATCTCCAATGTGTTCATTTTGTGCAATTCGGAATAATGAGATTCATTCTCTGTTTTTGGTAGGTTATCCATGGTTTTGGTGATATAGTGTAAGTCCGGCAATGGGTGATTCAATAATTCTGTCACATGAAAAGCCAAAATTTTTACATGCTTCTAAAAGTATGTCTTGAAAGTTGTAGGCTATAGATCCAGAAAATCTAATTCTTTCAGGCTTTGGTTCGTTGAAAAACACTTCTAAATAAACAAAAAATCGATTATAAACCATTGCCCAAACGTTCGGGTCGACTAGATTTTCATTGATTGATTTTGAGAATTGCGCTAAAAATGTTGGTTGGGGACTGGTATATAATCTTTTGATCATTTCCTCTTCCGTATACCAAACGTGGAGTTTCTTGAAACGGGTCAAGGTTGAAGCTGAAAATTGGTTTCTCATTAAACCTGCAACAAAATGCTTTCCTAAATCATAGCCACTCCCTTCATTTCCTAGTAAATAGCCTAATGAGGGAACGTAATTAGAAATGCTATTCGCCCTAAATTCAAAACCTGCACTGCCAGTACCTAAAATTCCAACAGCTCCATCTTCGCTATTATAAAGCCCTCTTGCTGCTCCGATAAGGTCATTTTCAACTTCTATTTTTTTTAAGTTCGGAAAATTTACTTCAAAAAGTTGTGCGATGCGTCGTTTCAGATCACTCGATTTTAGGCCAGCGATATAAAGATATACCTTTTCTATTTCGAGGTGTTTTACAGTTTTGATATGGTCGTTTAACACGCTGATTTCATGTGTAGAGGCATTGAATCCTCCAGTTTGAAATTGTGCTATTTTACCTTCGGAGTTGATAAAACGCCAGTCTGTTTTTGTACCTCCAGAATCAGCTATTAAAATCATAGGCTAAGTGTTCCAATTTTATCAAATCGCATGAAAACTTTTTGAGTGTGTGGCGCATCCCCTAACTCTTCCGTCAGGTCTTGTCCTGCCCAGTGCTCGTAATGCTTGCCCTCTTTCCATAATCGAGATTCCGTCACATTATAAATAATACCTTGATATGCCACCCATATTTCAGGTCGATCTTGGCCATTGCGCAAGGCAAGTTGCTGTTTTGTATAGCTTTTGGATTCCAACTTTATTAAATCACTTAAAAGTAACGACAGTAATTCCAGCTCCACCATAGTCTATGTGCTCATCGTTCAGTGTGGCAATGCTCGGATGTGACTTTAAGTGATTTCTCAAAACCTCTTTTAAAATACCATATCCTTTGCCATGTAAAAGCCTCACCGAATCAGTTCCTAAAAGCAGAGCGTTATCAACATAAGCATCAACTTTGGTTAATGCCTCTTCAGCACGCATACCTCTTACATCAATTTCACCTGAAAACCGACTCATTTTATCTACCATATTGAAACCACCCATTTTCTTTGTTGGACTACTTGTGGGTATTTGTGCTTTTGATTTCTTGAGTCGATTCAGATCTATAAAGGATATGATATTGCCAAACCTCACTTGTGCTTGTTTTCCTTTAACACTCATGATCTCTCCGGTAGTTTCCTGATTTTCCAATATAACCGCATCACCCGGTTTAAATAAAGGCAACTTTGGTTTCACCACCGGCTCAGTGATCTTTGAATCTGCTTTCTTGTCTACTAACTTTTGTCTCGCCTCAGCAGTACGCTTTTTATCTGCTTGAGATTCTTTTATTTCTCTTATGGTGTTCTCAATATCCTTATTGGCACGAGTAATGATGAATTTTGCTTCTTCTTTTGCTTTCTTTAATATTTCCTTCCTTTCCGAGTCTACCATGGATCTCAACTGTTCATAATCAGCTCTTAACTCCATCGCATCTTTCTCCTCCTTTTCCAGCTTTTTATTCAGCTTATGATATTTGGCTTTTTCTTTTTCCAAATCAGTCAATAGATGCTCGTAAGCTACCTGACTAGTACCTACCATAGATTTTGCGTCTTCAATAATTCCTTTGGGCAAACCTATCTTTCGCGCGATCTCAAAAGCAAAAGAACTTCCCGGCTTCCCAATTTCCAACTCAAATAATGGCTCAAGATTTCCTAGATCATAGCGCATCGCCCCATTAATAACACCGTGTGAGTTTTCCGCAAACTTTTTGAGATTTTGGTAGTGTGTGGTAATTAAACCAAAGGTTTTTTTCCTGTTGAGTTGTGTTAATATTGATTCTGCGATTGCTCCGCCAAATTGAGGTTCTGTCCCTGTACCAAACTCATCTATGAGTACAAGGCTATTTTTATCACAAATTTCATTGAAATATTTCATCGATGTTAAATGCGAACTATACGTACTTAAATCATTTTCCAATGATTGCGTATCCCCAATATCCAAGAGCAGCCCATTAAATACGCCAAATTCAGAATGTTCATCAACAGGTACCAAAAAACCACACTGGAGCATGTATTGCAAAAGCCCCACCGTTTTTAAGGCCACTGATTTACCGCCCGCATTCGGTCCGGAAATGACCAAAATTCGATTATCCTGCCTTGATAGTGATAAAGACAAAGGAACGATACTTTTTTTGGAAGTCTTATGAGAAAGATACAATAAGGGGTGCCGCGCATTATTCCATTTGATCATGGGTGCCTTGTGTAGTACCGGTTGGGTTGCTTCAATGTCGATGGCCAGAACAGCCTTTGCATTAATAAAATCAATTAACCCTAAAAAGAAACTCCCCTTTTCTATATCCACAAGCGACTGTCTCATCAAGTCGGTTAAGCGAGTAAGAATTTTAATAATTTCTCGTCTTTCTTGATATTGCAAATCTCTGACTTCATTGTTGAGCTGAAGTACCTCAGTCGGTTCGAGAAAAACTGTTTGTCCAGTGGAGGATTCATCATGAATGAAACCCGGAACTCTTCTTTTATGCTCCGCTCTTACAGGGATAACTAGGCGTCCATCTCTAATGGTTACCGAGCTATCATCATCGGTGAATTCGTCTTTGATCGATTTTTTTAAGACTTTATTGATCTCCGTTCGAACGGCGCGCTCTTTCTGAATAATCAAATTTCGAATAGCGGCTAATTCAGGACTAGCATTATTTCGTACTTCCCCTCTTTCATCTACAATCAGATTGATCGCATTGACCAGTTCAAGATCAGCAATAAAGCCATAAGTAAGTTGGGTTAAGTTTGGAAATGCGTCTTTATTAGACTTAAAAAACCGCGTCCACTCATACAAAGTGGTCAGTATCGCTTTAACATTTGCAAACTCATCGCTTTGTAAAAATGATCCTGAGGCACGTATTCTTTTAATAAAAGGTCTAATGTCTTGAAAATCGCGTGCAGGAACATTTAGACCAGAAGTTATAGAGGTTACAAACTCTTGGGTTTGAGTGAGCCACTTATTAATCTCCTCATGATTGGTCGATGGCTTTACTTTGTTCAAAAATTCTACGCCATAATCGCTTTTGCATTTTTGCCGAATCAGTTCTTTGATCTGACCAATGCCCAGCTTATCTTCTATCTCCTTCGGAAATGTTATCATCATCTTCGTTCTCCTCTAATCCAAAATCTACAATTTCTACTGCTTCGTACTCTAAGGGGCTATCTGATTCTACCTCTATACTGTCTTTAACATTTTTTAACCCACGCGTGCTATCCACGCTAAACTTCATATCCTTGGCCACCTGCCGTGCAAGCAAACTGTCTACAACCTGGTCGTAAATAGTCTTAAACTCACCAATTTCTTTTAGGTAAAAATTGAGGCTGAGATTGTAGACAGAGTCATTTACATCATGTTGCTCCAATAATTTTTTCTCGAAGTAGTTATAAACCTGTACCGCACTGTCTTTTGTCAAATAAAGCTTTTGTACTTTCGCTTCAAGTAGATGAACATCTATTAAGAGATTAACCATCTCGCTTTGGGATAACAATCCTTTAGGCAATTCCGTTTTTTGTTTGGAACATCCAAATAGGATGACAAACAGAACAAAAATGTATTTTATCAAATGTCTAATAATTTCGGTTGCTTAATTTTGCAACTCAAAAATAGTTTTTCATGAAGGAAATTCTTAAAAAGCTGAGAAAATATGAAATAAGAATTCGCAAAGCGATCAATTCTCAGATGCAAGGCGACTTCCATTCTATTTTCAAGGGATCCGGTTTAGAGTTTGATGATGTTAGGGCTTACCAATACGGTGACGACATTCGCACCATCGATTGGAATGTTACTGCAAAAGGTCATGGTACTTTTGTCAAAACCTTTATTGAAGAAAAAGAACAAACCGTATTGTTCTTGCTGGATGTGTCAGCATCGCAAGAGATAGGCGACTCGGGTAAGCAAAAGATAGATTTGGGCAAAGAAATAGCCTCTTTATTATCTATGTCGGCCCTTAAAGAAAGTAGCCAAGTCGGCTTGCTTTGTTTTTCAGATCAAAGGGAAAAGTATATCAAACCAGGAAAGGGAATGAAGCACTCTTACGAGATACTTTCGTCCCTTTACAATCTCAAACCTATTTCAAGACAAACAAACTTAGACAAAGCCATACGATACGTACTTGGCCTTTTAAAAAGGAGAGCCGTAGTTTTTCTTATTTCAGATTTTATCGACGATAATTATGAACATAGCTTGAAAGGGCTTGCAAGAAAACATGACCTTGTCGTCATTCAACTATTTGATAAAACAGAAGCGAATATGCCTAATTTGGGAATAGTTCCACTTTTTGAACAAGAATCTGGTAGAACGCTGTGGGTAAATACTTCTTCTGGGAATTTCAGAAACACATTGAACAATACCTACAAAAAAAGTACAGATGATCTTGCACATTTTTGTGCCCGAAATGATGTAAACTATACCGGAATTGAAACGGGTGAAGATTATGTTCCGAAGCTTATCAAATTATTCAGACACAGAAACCAAACAAGTGCTCAACGTGCGAGGTAGTCTTTTAACATTAGTCTTATTTTTTATTTTTCGCACATCTGGCCTTTTGGCACAGGAAGTAGAACTTACAGGTGGATTCACTTCAGATAGTGTGAAAATCGGTGAGAACATCAATTACTGGCTGAAGATTAAATACCCGCAACGATTCCAAGCGGTGCTTCCTGATAGTTTGTACAATTTTGCTCCGTTTGAGCTAGCTGATAAGCAATTTTTCGATTCAAAAATTGTAAATACCAACATCGTAGACAGTGCTGTTTACACCTTGCAAACTTATGAAATCGATCCAGTATTATTCCTTAAAACCAAGGCCATTGTATTCTCCAAAGGTGATAGCGTACCCATTGTCTCAAATGTCGATTCGGTATATCTTAACCAATTGGTAAGTCAAGTATCAGATACCACCACATTAAAAACGAATACCGATCACGTACCTGTGCCTAGTCAGTTTAATTACCCACTGATGACTTACGTACTTATTGGAATTGGGGTAGCTTCTCTCATTGTGCTGTTGGTTTTTGGCAAAAAAATACGACGTTATTTTATTCTGAAAAAATTACAAAAGGAATATGTGCAGTTCTCTGAGTATATCACCCTTCAAATCAGATCAATAAAAAGCGACCCCAGCCCTGAATTGGCGGAACTTACGGTTGGAGAGTGGAAAAAATATCTGGAAAAGCTCGAGAAAAAGCCTTACACTAAGCTCACAACAAAAGAAATAATTGTCGACACTTCGAATAAGGAGTTGGAAAGTCCTTTAAAAGCAATAGACAAAAGTGTCTATGGAAAAGCAACGAATGAAGAGCTATACAAGGCTTTTCAATCTTTGGAAGATTTTGCCCAACACCGATATACCGTAACAACCGAAGATATTAAACATGGATAATATAAGCTGGTTTTCTACTCGTTGGTTTACGCCTCAAACCCTGCAATCACTAGACTGGGAAAATCCAATTTGGCTTTATGGATTATTGATTTTGCCTTTTATTTTCATTTTCAGATGGATTATTTCCATTCGTTTTCGGCAAAAACTAAAAGTGGCTTTAAAGAAAAAAGACATTAAAAGTGATCCAATAAGCATTTTACGTTTTCTCCCCCACTTACTCTTAATGATCATTATTGCATTGATTATTGTCGCGCTGGCAAGGCCTCAATTGAGCAATGAGCAGGTAGAGCAATGGAGCGAGGGCATAGACATCATGATGGTTATTGATATCTCCGAGTCAATGCAGATTGAAGATTTCAAGCCCAATAGATTAGAAGCAGCCAAAGAAGTAGCTCGAAATTTTGTGGCAGGGAGGTTTCAAGACCGAATTGGATTGGTAGTTTTTTCTGGAGATGCCTTTTCAAGAGCGCCGTTGACGACAGATTATGATTTATTAAACACTTACATCGACGACATTTCTTTTGAGTTGATTGAAAACCGAGGAACCGCCATTGGTAGTTCGATCGCTGTAGCCACCAACAGATTAAGGGAATCTGAGTCAAGCTCCAAAGTAATGATTCTATTGAGTGATGGTGACAACACGGCTGGAAACATTGATCCGATAACGGCGGCAGAACTCGCTCAAGCTTACAATATAAAAATATACACGATCGCTGTGGGAAAAGAAGGTAAAGTGCCTTTTGGTACAGACTTCTTTGGCAGACCCAGATATGTTGAAAACAATCTGGATGAAACGAACTTAAGAGAAATCGCCAAAATTGGTAAGGGTAATTTTTATCGAGTATCCGATAAAGAAGCTCTGGCTCAGGTTTTCGGAGAGATAGACCGATTAGAAAAAGCAGAAATAAAAGAAAGTCGATACAAGGATACCACCGACTTCTATGTAGTATATCTTAGATGGGCGATGGTATTATTATGTCTTTGGATGCTCACAAAAAGCACATTCATTGTGAATGCGCTTACCGATTGATTTTCAGAAGGTATTGTACTTATCAAACAGATAATAGACAAGATTTAAGCCGAAAAGCACTAAAATTACACCTACTGACTTATTCATTATATTTATTCGCTTGGGAGTAACAAAAGTTCTTAAACGGTTTGCCAAGAATGCTTTAAGGATATCAAAAGTGAATATGGTGATCAATGATCCTGTGAAAAAATAACGTTGTTCTGCCAGAGAGTATTCATAGTTGACAGCAACAACACCAACAAGTCCCAACCAGAACACAATGATGAATGGATTAAACCCATTCAAGATAAAGCCTTTAACCAAATATTTAAGGTACGTCAAGTCTGTATCTCCAGCTATTTTATTCGGATAAACCTTCGCCTTTTTAAACCAATTATAGATCCCATATGCGATCAATACAATGGCTCCAATTGATCCCATCCAAATTTTGACTTTCGGGTTATCCAATAAAGAACTGACGCCCATTAATGCCAATGTTGCGAAGCAAATATCACTGAGTGAAATCCCAACGGCCAAAAAAATTGCCTTTTTAAAGCCTTTTTGAACACTTGTTTGTATTAAAGAGAAAAAGGCTGGCCCAAAAGAGAAAATAAAAATGAGACCAAAGACCAATCCAGTAAATATTGGATGCATAATTATTTTTTAATCAAATTTCTATTTTCGAGGTAAGATAGCCAACTCACCAATTTTTCTTTTTTCAAAACTCTAGGAAATTTATTCTGACCTCCTTCCTTGCCCTCACTTTTCATCCAATCATAAAATATTCGAGAAGGTAAAATGTTTAATTTAATATTTTGAAGCGCATGTTTGCGCTCCACCGCATAGTCATCATTGAGCTGCTTCAAGCATTCGTCAATCGCCTTAACCACAGCTTCTTCCTCCATATCCGAATCGGATCCAAGAAACCAGTGGTGGGAAAACAATAAGCCATCGGGAACACCTGCCACGGTGAATTCCCGGATATCGATATTGAGCGACTCAGATACTATTTCCACAGCCTTATTGATATTATCCATGGATAAGTGCTCCCCGCATAAGCTTAAGAAATGCTTCGTTCGTCCTGTAATAACAATCTCAGCCTCTTGTACATCAGTAAACTTTATTACGTCCCCAATCAAGTATCGCCATGTGCCTGCATTGGTACTTATAAGAATGGCATACTCTTTTGACTGCTCTATTTGAGCAATATTTAGCGTTTCTGGGTTATCCCTTAGTTCTCCTTCCTCGGTGAAATTCCGATCATTGAATGGAATAAACTCATAATAGATGCCATTATTGAGCACCAACTTCATGCTTTTTGAGTCAGGTCTTGCCTGAAAAGCCAAAAATCCCTCGCTCGCAAGATAGGTCTCAATATAATGTAATGGATGAGCCAATAATTTTTGGAATCCTTTTTTGTAAGGCTCAAAAGAAACACCACCATGAACGAATATCCTGAGATTAGGCCAAATGTCGTGGATAGTCGAAACATTATAATGTTTGATTATTTTTTCCATGAGTATTTGAAGCCATGCCGGCACACCCACAATTATCCCAATATCCCAATCTTTGGCCTTTAAAGTAATTTCCTCAAGTTTTTCGCCCCAGTCTGTAGTTTTGGCAATTTGCCTTCCCGGTTTATAAAAATGCTGAAACCAAAAGGGAATTTGACTAGTCGTGATTCCACTTAGATCCCCTTCGAAATAAGTCCCATTCTTTCTTAAATTGGTACTCCCACCAAGCATCAAAATTCCCTTTGTAAAATGATCCGCTGGCAGATCATACTTGGACAAAGTCAGTATCTGTCTAATACTGGTCTTATTCATGGACTTCAATATTTCCTTGGTTATCGGAATGTATTTTGATGAAGCTCCAGAAGTTCCACTGGAAAGTGCAAAATATTTTATCTTATCTGGCCAGCATATATTAGCCTCCCCATTGCGCGCTCTACTCCACCATTGATCATATATTTTATTATAGTCAAAAACAGGCACTTGATTTTTATAAATTTCATAGTAGCTATTATCTCTGGGTTTTAATGCTTTAAGTATTGATGAAAAATTATATTCCTTACCAAAAGCTGTATGCCTTGTATGAATTAAAAGTTTCCTCAATTCATTTTTCTGCAGATCTTCTTTTGAAGTATATTGTTGTTCAAGACTCTCTCTGAGTCTGATTCCTTTCTTCAGTAGCGTACCTAATATTGCCATTTATAATGTATGTTGTAGTGAACCTTTAAACATAAATGCTGTTAGCATTGTCGAACATAAAATAAAGAAGATTAATCACTCTCTATGATTGCTGAAAATATTAAAAAATTTAAAAATCAATTAACACCAACTTCATGTAAGTTAGTTGCTGTAAGCAAAACAAAACCAAAAGAAGACATAGAAGAGGCCTATGCCGCTGGGCAAAGAATTTTTGGCGAGAATAAGGCGCAAGAAATGCAATCAAAACATGACGTCTTGCCCAAAGATATCGAATGGCACATGATTGGCCATCTACAAAGGAATAAAGTCAAGTACATAGCGCCATTCGTCGATCTGATTCATTCGATAGACAGCTTAAAACTCATTAAAGAAATACAAAAAGAAGCCTCAAAGAATGAGAGAGTCATCAACTGCCTCATTCAAATTCATATTGCAAAAGAGGAATCAAAGTTTGGTTTTGATGAAGAGGAAATCATCGAATTACTTAAAAACAGTGCGTTCAGCGAGTTTAAAAACATAAGAATAGTTGGTTTAATGGGAATGGCTACCAATACCAATAATACCGACAATGTGAAGGAGGAGTTTAAAAGTCTGAAACGCTTATTTGACCAAATCAAAGAGGAATATTCATCTGACAATATTCGAATGGAAGAGATTTCTATGGGGATGAGTGGTGATTATAAAATAGCTATTGAAGAGGGAAGTACTCTAGTACGAATTGGTAGTTCGATATTTGGATCTAGAAATTATGGATAATAAATTTTTGGTAACAGGTGCGGTGTTGGGCGGTGTTGCCGTAATTATTGGAGCGTTTGGCGCACACGCCCTTAAAGCCCTTTTAGTAGAAAATGATACGGTGCAAACTTTTCAAACCGGAAGTCTTTATCATCTAACCCATTCGATTGCACTAAGCTTTACAGGATATTTATATAGCATAAACAAACATAAATGGCTTAAATGGGCTAATATCTCTCTGATTGCAGGTATCTTCTTTTTCTCTGGATCTTTATATACTCTTTCCATAACTGGCATAAAACAAATGGGGGCGATTGCTCCCATTGGTGGTATTTTCTTAATATCAGGCTGGGCCTGTCTGTTATTATATGCCTTGAGAAAAAATTAACCTTCGCCCTCTGATCCTTCAGGAACTGGACGCAGCACATTAGTTACTATCTTAACTCTTTCTGGATTATTCACAGCATTAGACATGATAGTAACCACTTTGTTCTGAACACCTATTTTACCAGCACTGTTGAATTTCACAGTGATACTAGACTTCTCGCCTGGCGCAATCGGATCTTTTTTCCAGTCTGTCGCAGTACAACCGCAAGTAGTTCTTACGCTCGCAAGGACAAGAGGTGCCGTTCCTGAATTAGTAAACTCAAAAACATGTTCCACTCTGTCTCCTTGTGTAATATCTCCAAATTCATATGTAGTTTCGCTGAATGCGATTTTGGGACCAGTAACAAGCTCTGTGGCGTTTTCGGATTGTGCGAAAGCTGTGGAAAAAGTCAAAAACGCTGAAAAGAATACAATAGAAAATTTCATAATCGTTATTTGTTTTGTGCAAATTTAACGATCCAATGAACAAATAATTTGAATTCGTGATAAAAAATGAAGGTTTATCAAGCTTTATGAACAAAGCAAGAATCAGAGTTTGTGGAATTCTTGAAGAAAATAAATCTGTACTTATGATCAAGCACGAAGGAATCGGATCAGCAGGATTTTTATGGGCACCTCCGGGTGGAGGGGTTGAATTCGGTGAGAAGGCCGAATCAAGACTGATACAAGAGTTTTTAGAAGAAACAGGCTTAAAAATAAAAGTAGATGAATTCTTATTCGTGAATGAGTATATTGATCACGAATTACATGCCATAGAATTGTTTTTTAGTGTCATTAAGCTGAGTGGTGAATTATCTTTAGGAACTGATCCAGAATTAAGCCATGAAAATCAGATTATTAAAGAAATAAGATTTTTATCTTACGACAGATTAAAAAAAATGCCAAAAAATCAGGTTCACAACGCTTTTAATTCAATGAAGACGAAGAAATCCATTACAGAATTAAGAGGCTTTGTTAAATTTGGTGATATTTGATAAATATTGATCCTAAAAGAATTTTTTAACTTTACAATTGCATAAAACCTAACTTAAATGAGTAAGACTAAGATATTCACCTATGTTTTTGGAGTGCTGGCTGTTATACTAGCATATGTTCTATTCAACTCCATAAATTCAAGCATAGAAGAATCAAAACGAGTTAAACGTCTTGAAAAACAAATAATTGAACAATTAAAAATGATTCGGGAAGCGGAACTAGCTTATGCTTCAGTAAATGGTGTTTATACCAGTGACTGGGATAAACTAATTGCATTTGTAGACTCTGGAAGATTTTACATTACGGAAAGAACTGAAACGATCATTACTCTTGATTATGGCGCAGATAGCACGTATGTTGAAATCGATACCTTGGGCACAAAATCAGTTCAAGATTCAATATTTAAAAAATCAGTTTGGCCAAGATTCAAATTGACGACATTGCCTTACGTTCCAAATACAGATCCTCCGGTGAAATTTGAAATTTGGGCTGATAAAATTGAGAAAAGTGGTATGAAAGTAAATGCAATCGAAGTAGTTAATCCAAAACCAGTGGATTTAACACGAGATGAGGAAAGCGAACTGAATTCGAAAAAACCACTACGGTTTGGTTCAAGAACAAGTGTCACTACAGCAGGTAATTGGGAATAAATAGAATATTTTGAGCACGGCCACAACATCAAATTTCAAATTAATAAAGAGAATCAAGTCGGAAAGCTTTTCATCGAAAAGCCTTCCTTCTTATACTTTATGCTTACTTGTAGGTATTAAGGATTTTCAATTTGCAGTCATTGACAAACAACAAAATACTTGTTTGTACATTGAAGACTATCGACTGGAAAACATTAAGACTGTAAATAGTCGCGTCGAAGCATTACTGGAAATTTGTAATAGTCATCCCTTGTTGAGGTCGTATAAGTGGGGCACCATTAAACTTGTGTTTAAATCATCCAAGTTTACACTGGTTCCTAATTCATTTTTCATACCAGAGGCAGCTAGCGACTACCTTGTAATGAATAGTGATGTGAAGACAAAAATAGAAGACATCTATTTTTACAAACATATTTCAACTTCCACAAGCAATATCTTCGCAACGGATAAGAAGGTATTAGAGTTGATTAAGAAAATATACCCTAGCAAAAGCATCCAAGTCGTTCATCAGGGAAGCGCGCTTATTGAGGGTGTTTTAAGATATGATGACCATTCCCATGAAAAATCAATGTTTGCATACATTGACAGAGGAGTGCTCCATTTGCTTGTCACACAGGACAAGAAACTTCTTTTTTACAATCAATTTAGCATTAAAGAAAGTGACGATTACGTGAGGTACGTGATGCTTATTTTCAAAGAATTGAAGCTTAGCCCTAAAGAAAGTAGCCTAGTCATATGGGGAATGATCAAACAAGATTCGCCTCATCTAATCCAAATAAAGAAATACATTAAAAATATCTCTTTGGGCCATAAACCCAACTTTTTAACCTTTACTAAGGAATTCGAAGATCTTTCTGATCACCGTTATTTCGATCTATATTCTATTTTTCTCTGCGAATGAGAAAAGTGGCGCTGTTTCCTGGCTCTTTTGATCCTTTTACCAAAGGACATTACGATATCGTACAAAGAAGTCTTGATCTTTTTGATGAACTTATCATTGCTGTAGGTCACAATTCTAAGAAAAACAGGTATTTTGATATCGAGTTTATGCTAGAGAAAATTAAGGAACCTTTTATCAATGACGATCGAGTAAAAGTGGTCGTTTATGATGAATTGACCGCTTCTCTTGCAAATACATTTGGCGCTCGTTTCCTAGTACGAGGCTTAAGAAACACCACTGATTTTGAGTATGAAAATAGTATCAGTCAAGTAAACAGATATTTGAACGAGGAACTAGAAACAATATTTTTGATTACCTCACCTACCCTCGCCCCGATAAGCTCAAGCATCATCAGAGAAGTGCATAAGTATGGTGGAAACATCTCACCGTTTCTTCCTTATGAAATGTAATTTATTTTTCTTTTAAGAGTTTGTGATATTCCTGAATCACATATCTTATCGATCGATAAGAATCATAGAGAGAAGATCTTAATTCGCTCAAAGTCATCCATTTTGCTTCTTTGATTCCCTCCTCTTCCTGTGGAGCCAAATCCGAATCATCCAAGCAAGTCATTACATACCAATTCGTCTTTTTAAGAATATATTTCTTGTTAGTGACGTATGTATGCCATGTTGAGACTATTTTCTTATCTATTTTAACTTTAACGCCCGTTTCTTCCTCCACTTCTCTGACGGCACAGTCTTTGATATCTTCCCCTTTGTCAAGCTTACCTTTTGGAATGTCCCATCGACCCTTTCTGTAGATCAGCAGTATTTTACCATTCTTATCTACTACACCTCCGGCAGCCTTAATAACTCTGAATTTTTCCTTGATATATTTGATTAACGCTCGTTTATCTTGAGTAGCGAAGGTTATCGAAAACAAGAGCTTCAGTTTACTATCGGTCATCAACCTGAGTAACTCATCTACTTTATCAGGTTGAGCATCATTGATGAGCACATCATCTACCAACTTTTTAGGTTTGATTTTTTCTGTACTGCCGTCAATAATATGATCAAATGTCCTATTCGGATCTAATTTTGATTTCTTAATAATCCTTACAGGAATGTCGTTGATGAATATTTTCAAAGTATGTTTAGCTTTGGATATCTAAATATATCGGTGGTAGAGGACTTATCCTTTATAAATCACAAAAATAAAATAATAGATGGCGATACATAAATACGATAATAAAGTTGCTGAAAAAATTTCCAAGCATCTTCTCAAGATTTCTTCAATCAAAATTCAACCCAATGACCCTTTTACGTGGGCCTCTGGCTGGAAATCACCAATTTATTGTGATAATAGATTGAGTCTTTCATTTCCTAAAGTGCGGAGCTATATCAAGCATCAGTTGAAAAAAATAATTAAAGAAAAATATAAAGGCGTACAGGCTATAGCGGGGGTAGCAACGGCTGGTATTCCACAAGGAGCATTGGTAGCCGATGAACTTGGCCTTCCATTTATCTATGTTCGTTCAAAAACTAAAGGACATGGTCTGCAAAATCAAATTGAAGGTTTGGTTCAAAAAGGTCTTAAGGTAGTCTTGGTTGAAGACTTGGTAAGCACAGGAGGAAGTTCTTTACAAGCATCGGAAGCTATAAGAGAGGCTGATATGGAAGTCTTGGGAATGGTTAGCATTTTCACCTATGGACTTCCCGTATCAGACGAAAATTTCAAAAGACATAATACTGAACTTTGGTATTTAAGCGATTATGCTACTACGATTAAAGTTGGCGTAAAAAAGGGCATCATTAAAGAAGAAGAGGTTGACCTTTTGAGCACCTGGCGGTCTAATCCGGCACAGTGGGGACAAGAAGAAGAAAAATATTAAAATTTCTCTTCTACCCCTAAACCAAATAATGCAAAATCATATTTGACAGGATCGATTGGGTCATATCTCTTGAGGTTTTCAGTAAGCTCGATAGCAGTGTTCCAATCGGTTTGTCTTCTTGTGATCAACCCCAACTTTCGTGCAACCCGGTCCACGTGGAGATCACAGGGACAAATGAGATCCTTGGTCTTTATTTGATTCCACAAACCGAAATCAACTCCACAATCATCCTTCCGAACCATCCAGCGCAAAAACATATTTATTCTTTTACAGGCCGATTTGCGAGCTGGGTTGGCAATGTGCTTATAGGTTCTCCTAGGATGATCTTCTATCGAAAAAAAATAATGTGAAAAATGAATCAGTGATGATTCGGCCTTCCAATTAACATCGTTGTTTATTAAAAATGCTTCTTCCAAGGATTCACTTTTACGATAATGCATTTTAAAGAACTCGATAAAATACAATGCATCGGTACTATTAAAGGTCCTATGTTTAAACGATTCGAAAGGTTTTAAGTCAGTTGAGGAATGATGAAGTATAAAATCGTGAGGAGCATTATCCATTAATTTGAAAAACTCTTTACATTTATTAATAATGGTTACTCTTTGACCCCAAGCCAGCACCGCTGCAATAAACCCAGCAATTTCTATGTCCTGCTTTTTGGTAAAAAGGTGAGGTATGGATATCGGATCATTGGCGATGAAGTCGATTTGGTTGTATTGTTTGTATTTAAGATCTAGGAAAGCATGTAGATTTTGAGCGGTCTCATTCATAATAAGTTACCTCTACTCTAGCTCTAGAATCGATAACGCCGAGTCTCTTAAAGCCAACGGGAGTCAGCCGGATAAGGGTGTTTTTATTGAGACCAGTCTCCGGCAGTGTTCCCACAACTTTCACGAGTATTTTCTTATTGTTCATAAGATTTCTCACTTCTAGCATAGAACCAATAGCTTGTGTTCTATGCATTACCAAAGCCTTCTCTGATTGCATCGGCGAATCGATGCTTAACGCGATTCCTTCTTCTATGACTTTACTAAACCCACTCTGATCAACGATTTTACGCCGTGTTCCATAGGGTAACTCTGTTTTTTTGATTACCTGTGTTTGAGCCAAAGAATCGATTGCTCCTTTGATCATCAATTTTTGACCAATAGCTAAATAGGTATTTTGAAGTTTATTCCAATGCAGAATACTGTCAGGGCGCACAGCAAACTTTGATGCAATAGACTCAATGATATCACCATTCTGTACAAGATATACCGTAAAGCCAGATTGATCTTCCACTACCTTTTTTGGTGACGATAGCTCTTTTTTAGCAGATACTTTTAGGATACTATCTGCTTCAACATCCTCAATAACTATAGAACTCAAATTATCCGGAGTTACTTTAATTATTTGACCTATATCTAATCCATCGCTTTCAAGATTATTCCAAGTTCGTAAGTCATCCAAAGTAACGCTATAAATTCTTGAGATAGAATAGAGCGTCTCTTTAGGTTTTACCACGTGTATACGCGTTGAATCAAAATCTTTGATAACAACCTCAGCTGACTCTAGCTCCACACTTTCTTTCTTTTGTTCTGGTAATTCGTCCGCTTTATTACTTTGGCGTTTACCTGCTTTGGCGTACTCTTTCGAAACAGGAATCAAAAGTTTTTGAAACAAGGATATTTGATTGTTTTCAATTTCATTTTCGGATATTATTTCCGAAACATTCGATTGGTACCTTCTGGCAAGACTATAAAGGGTTTCTCCTTGATCAACGATATGAACAATAAACCAGTCACCTTTATTTTTCTTCAATTCAACAGAATCTCTCTCTGACGCTAAGGAGCCAAAGGTTAAAAGAATAAGGAAAACAAATAAGTATTTAGAAGTCAATGGCATTTAATTGGGTTTGATCTTTAATAAACAACAACTTTTGATCTATGACAAAAAACGAGCCTAAAGCCCTCCCGTCTATCCGCTGATCGATAACTTTATGATAAATTTCATCATCATTTTTCATAACCAGTAAGTATCTGGCATAGCTTTTTTCTTCTCTTAAATAATATGAAATTGCTAAAGAAGTAGCATTGTCCATATACTCTACTCCAAGTACGATATCACCGCGTTTCAATAAATCGCATACTAACTTAAAATACTGATGATCAATTCCATAAAACGAAGGGTATTCTATTCTATTTGATGAGTTCGGCAGGATACCTTCCAAATCAATCTTTATAATCTCATCTTTGTCTTTTATTGATGTTCCCAAAACTACATTTTCTCGAATTTCATGCATTTGGAAGTCATCGATTTGATTAGTTAGCCTTTGGACCTTCCAATCAAGTATCAACATAGACTTATTTACAGGATTTTGTGGATCGTTATACTTATCTACAAAAAGAAAGTTTCCAGAAATCTCAACCAAAGATACCCACCAGTCGGCTTGCTCAAAATGAAGATATTCGGAGATTTCTAACGTTTGAAAATTAAAAACCAAATATGAAACATCATAAGATTCTTCCAGGCGCAACTCCAAAACAAGGTTTGATGTTGTATTGTCAAAGGCCATTTTCCAAATTTTACCTTCGACATCAAAAGAAAAGGCTAATGCTTCATGTTCCAACAAATCAATTCACGTATTTTTATAAAGATAAACCAAAGTTAAACCTGATAGAATGCTAAAAAAATTGGCGCTTATATTTCTTCTGTTTTTTTCAATTCAAACTTATTCGCAAGACGTCCCGAAAGTTTTGCATTTGAAGGTTCAAGCTTCAATTGATCCTCGGACCAATAGATATACGGAGCTTGGGCTTGAGAAAGCGCAAGAGCTTAATGTGGATTATGTAATTCTCGAACTCGACACCTATGGCGGGGCATTAAACGATGCGGATGAAATTCGTACACGAATATTGAATTACGACAAACCTATATATGCTTTTATTAATAAAGATGCAGCCTCTGCCGGCGCGTTGATCTCAATTGCTTGTGACAGTATTTACATGGCCAAAGGATCATCTATAGGCGCGGCTACCGTAGTTACACAAGACGGAGCTGCTGCTCCTGACAAGTATCAGTCTTATATGAGATCAATTATGCGCTCTACGGCAGAAGCGAAAGGCAGAAACCCGCTAATTGCTGAAGGTATGGTGGACGAAGATATTGACTTAGACTCCATTGCTACCGAAGGCAAAGTGGTTACATTTTCAGTAAGTGAGGCGATGAAGTATGGTTTTTGTGAAGCTCAAGTAGAAAATATTGACGAAATAATGCAGCGCTCGGGAGTAGAAAATTATGAAATAGAGGAATTTAAACTAAGCACAACAGATAAAATTATTGCCTTATTTCTAAATCCTGCCGTGAGCGGCGTGCTCATATTAATCATTATTGGCGGAATTTATTTCGAACTTCAAACACCTGGAGTTGGCTTTCCAATCCTTGCATCTTTGATCGCAGCTATTCTTTATTTCACTCCCTACTATCTCAATGGCTTAGCCGAGAATTGGGAAATAATTGCTTTTTTTATTGGCGTAATTCTCATTGCATTGGAAGTTTTTGTCATTCCTGGTTTTGGTGTTGCTGGTATTTCCGGTTTGATACTTATGCTCGGTTCTTTGATACTTGTAATGCTCAACAATGACGCACTTGATTTTTCTTTCGTAAAAGCTGATGACTTATTTTATGCTGTGATTACCACGCTAGCTGGACTGATTGGATCTTTTATGATCATGTTCGTTGGAGGTGTGCGTCTTACGGAGAGCAATGCATTCAAGCGTATTGCCTTGAACGAAACACAAGAAACTGATGCTGGTTTTTCAAGTAGTTACTATAAGTCTAAATCCTTAGTAGGTAAAATTGGAGTAGCAAAAACGATACTAAGACCAAGTGGTAGAATAGAAATAGAAGATGAAATGTACGATGCATACTCGCGCGGTGAATATATAGATGCTGGAACTAGTATCGAAGTGATTTCGGATGAAGGTACTTCTCTCAAAGTGAAGACAAAAAAAATCGAAGAATGAGAGTTTTAGGAGTTATCCCAGCTCGTTATAATTCGCAAAGGTTACCTGGAAAACCTTTATCTATGATTGGCAATAAACCAATGATCCAACATGTCTATGAAAACACAATAAAATGTAAAGCCTTAGAACAAGTAGTAATTGCCACAGATGACGAACGCATATTTGACGTGGTGGTGGGTTTTGGAGGACAAGTCATGATGACGAGTAAAGATCATAAAAATGGAACAGAGCGATGCGCTGAAGTCGTTACCAAATTTAAAGAGTATCGAAATCTTGACTATGTTGTCAATATACAGGGAGACGAACCTTTTATTGATAAATCACAAATTCAAGATTTGTGTAATCTTTTTGACGGAGAGGTAGAATTAGCCACTTTGATAAAAAAGATAGAGAATCCTGAATTTTTGGATAAAGAATCCATCATGAAAGTAATCACTAACCTGAATGATGAGGCCATTTATTTCAGTAGAACAGCGCTACCTTTTTATAGAGATCTTCCTAAAACTAAATGGCTCCAAAAGCATGATTATTACAAGCATATCTGTATTTATGGCTACAAATTGAAAACCTTAAAAGAAATAACGAAGTTGCCAGTATCACCGCTTGAAAAGGCAGAATCACTCGAACAACTACGATGGATCGAAAATGGATACAAGATCAAAGTTGCTCGTACTGCTTATGAAAGTATGGGTGTAGATACCATACAAGATTTGGAAAAAGCTAATGCCATGATTTCATGATTAAATCTTTAAAAATAGCCATTTGGGTTTTTGTGCTAATCGCCATTGTGTTTTTTTGGGTATCAATCAGAAGTACAATTGATCAAGTAACTTACTCGGGACTTGCCTTGGTCGCAATAGCTGGTGCATTTGCACTGAACAAACTCTTGAAAAAATATGAAGAAAAGGACGAAGGGTAAATCGTGTTTAAGTTGTAGCTAAAGGTTCCTTACCTGATCGTTTATTAGATCATCTATCCCAAGATAAGCAGATATATTCCCAGCTGCTTGGATGAGTCTGATTTACCAATAAATTCAATTACAATACAAAGGCCTGAATTATATCCTATAATTCAGGCCTTTGCGTTAAAAATTAATTGAGGAAACTAGAATTATGAAACCTTTGAAAATTGCGCTAAACTAGCGTCATTGGCCTTGATGATTCTATCGATCTCTTCTTCACCTAAGGCTGTACTCAAAAACAAAGACTCAAATTGTGAAGGAGCTAAGTAAATGCCTTTCTCCAGCATAGACCTAAAGTAAGCGCCAAATTTTTCGGTATCACAGGATTTGGCCGTTTCAAAATTTTCTACTTTCTGATCGGTAAAAAACAAACTATACATGCTTCCAACATGATTGATCCTATAGTCAAGTTCATATTTGTTCAAGGATGCCCTGAAGCCTAAAAGAATCTCGTTGGTCGTTTCCTCAAGCTTGCTATAAATTTCTGGATGGTTGTTCAAATGACTCAATACAGCATATCCTGCAGACATGGCTACAGGATTTCCTGATAAAGTTCCAGCTTGATAAACCGGACCAGCAGGTGACACATGATCCATAATATCTGCTCTGCCTCCATATGCACCAACAGGCATGCCTCCGCCAATGATTTTTCCCAAGGTGGTTAAGTCAGCTTTTACAGAATACAATTCTTGAACTCCTCCCCTAGATAGCCTAAAGCCAGTCATGACTTCATCAAAAATCAAAACAATATTGTCTTTATCGCAGAGCTCGCGGAGACCTAACAAAAAGCCTCTAGATGGTGGCACACATCCCATATTTCCTGCCACAGGTTCAATAATTATTGCCGCAATTTCACCTGGATTCTCATCTACCAGTTTTACAACAGCCGCTAAATCGTTGTATGGAGCTAGCAGAGTGTCTTGTGCCGTGCCTTTAGTAACGCCTGGACTATCGGGGCTGCCCATAGTCATGGCTCCACTACCAGCAGCTATAAGGAAAGAATCGCCGTGTCCATGGTAATTCCCTTCAAATTTGATAAACTTGTTTCTGCCAGTAAAACCTCTTGCCAATCGAATAGCCGACATGGTTGCTTCAGTACCCGAATTAACCATTCTGACTTTTTCAACTGAAGGAATCATCGAGCAAATTAACTCAGCCATTTGTACTTCCTTTTCACTTGGAGCACCAAATGAGGTAGATTTTTTCACAGCTTCTATGATCGCTTCTTCTGCTTCCTCAAAAGCGTGACCAAGGATCATTGGACCCCATGAATTGATCATATCAATGTATCCGTTTCCATCTACATCATATAAATAAGCACCTTTGGCTGATTCAAAAAATATGGGATCTCCACCGACAGCTTTAAACGCCCTTACCGGAGAATTTACTCCTCCGGGTATATATTGTTTTGCGTGATTAAATAATCTTTTACTATTTTCATTAATCATCATATTCTTCTTTATTCACAATATCTAACTTCGAATTTTGGAATTGCACTATCGGCACCACCTGATTATCGTTCGACGCGCCATATTTCATGGCTTCTAAGACTCTTCCGTTAATTAACTTTCCACTTCTTAAGCCAATTTGGAAATATTCACCATGCTCCTGCATAAGTTTTCCTAGCTGAACCATAAGCTCGTAACCTACAAAATGGAAAATGGTTGGATAACCAGAATATCTTTCGTAAATCTCTTTTTTCACGTAGGTAAAATCTGGTTTTGATACATCCACGTATTGGCTATAAGCGAGTTGAACTGCAATTCTTTCCAATTGCTCGTATGAAACCATGGTAAATTCAATCCATTCGCCAAGACCGTATAATTGTGTGCTATCACCTCTTGTTTCAATTACACTAATGAGGTTATTTGCTAAGTGGTTTTTTCGTGTGGAGCCCAAGACAAACCCAATTGAATCCTTTTCCATGTAAAATGCCTTGTCGTAATAGAAAATTGGCTTACCCTCTTTATCATAGCTCACCAAATTGAGAAATCTTGCAACCTCTTTTGGACTCATTTCTTTATTTCTAGGCAATGCTTTTTTCGATCTCAGCGCATGTAAGACTCTTAACTCATCGTCATTGAGCCTCCTATCTCTCAATAAATTTCCTTCGGACTTTAATGAGTCAGCCTCAGCTCGTGTCCAATAGACATCATATTGGGCTATAAGGGTATCGAGCCAAGACCTTGCATTTTCTTTATTCAAACCTTCAAAAACGACAATTTGGAAGGCTGTATCCTTTTCCAACTCTGAGCGAAACACACTCGCAAATAAGGAGTCTCTTTCATTTTGCTCGTAAAAAATCATTCCCGTTTTATTGACCAATGACTTTTTTGCCTGATTAGCCAAGGCTATGGCCATGGTCTCATAACTTGGCATAAAAAGAAAGGCATAGGGGTTCTCCCCTAAAACTTTGGAGTTACCTGAGATAGGATTTATTTTATTTATATTATTGACTTGAGAAAAATTGTTAACTACATCATTAGGTTCTGGGTACAGGGGTCCTACAATTAAATCATACTGATTTATGTCATTTTTACTTAGTAGTTTTTTTGTAACATTAGCATCACGCTTGGTGTCAAAAGGAAATAAATTTAGTTTGATTCCTAGAGAACCTGCCATTTCAGCACCCAGCAACATTCCTTGATATAAGTCAGTGACCAAACTATTATTTAGAACAATACCAGGATCATGCAGTGAATCATACATAAATGGCAGCATCACCGCCACGTTATAGGATTCTTGAATATTTTTAGGAAGTATCTCAAGATTTAGTACATCTTCTCCCACCAACTTTATCAGGTTATTTATAAATCTTGGATCGCGTTCGCTAAAAGGCTGCTCAATAAGTTTTTTTACTAAAATTTTAGCTAAAAAGTTATTTTGATTCTTTTTAAAGATTGTTTTAAGTGTTTCTGCGTCTAGTTCACTCAGATAAGTATGGATGAATTGTTTCTCCAAATCTTTCGAAGAAGTTTCCTTAGAGTAGTTTTCAATATAATCAAGGGCCTTTGCAAAGTTTTTTTCTTCGAAATGAGCCAATGATAACCAGTAGAATAATTCTCTTTTTTGATTCCAGTTTGGATATTGTAGAAGTAGCTGCTTCCACATATCCGTGGCTGTTTTAACATCACCTTGCTTGTATGCACTTAGTGCGAAATAGAACTTTGCATATTGCCCAAAAGATTTGCTACTTTTTAGTGAAGCAAAAGCCGCTTGAGCCGAGCCAAATTGGCCTTCGGCTAAAAGTCGCTTTGCTTCCAAGTATTCATTTTGATCCGACTGACCAGAAGCAAGACTGAAGGAAAAGAATGCAAGAATGATTACTAAATTTTTCACAAGATTGATGATTGACATAACACTGAAATTATTCCCATTCTATAGTCGCCGGAGGTTTAGAACTGATATCATAAACGACACGATTCACTCCTTTTACTCTATTGATAATGTGGTTTGAGATTTTTCCTAAAAAATCATATGGCAAATGACACCAATCAGCCGTCATACCATCGAGGCTGGAAACTGCCCTTAGTGCGACCACATTTTCATACGTTCGTTCATCCCCCATTACACCTACAGACTGTACAGGAAGCAACATAGCTCCAGCTTGCCAAACATCGTCGTAAAGTCCTTCGTCTTTCAATCCTTGGATAAAAATATGGTCAACTTCTTGGAGAATTCTCACTTTTTCGGGTGTTACATCGCTCAAGATCCTAATACCTAAACCTGGGCCCGGAAAAGGATGTCGATTTAAGATACGTGGGGGTATTTCCAACGCCTTCCCTACATTTCTCACTCCATCTTTGAAAAGTGTATTCAATGGCTCCACAACCTTCAAATTCATTTTTTCAGGAAGACCGCCTACATTATGATGTGATTTTATGGTGGCACTAGGGCCATTAACAGAAACAGATTCTATAACATCAGGATATATTGTACCCTGCCCTAACCATTTGACGTCTTTAATTTTATGACTTTCTTCATCAAATACTTCAATAAAAACCCTTCCTATGGCCTTTCTCTTTTCTTCAGGATCAGACAAACCTTCCAGTGCTTCATAAAATTTATCTTTAGCATCCACACCCTTGACATTTAAACCTAATCCTTCGTAATCCTTAAGGACTTGCTCAAACTCATTCTTCCTAAGAAGACCATTATCCACGAAAATACAATACAAATTTTCACCAATGGCGTGATGTATAAGCGTGGCTGCTACGGAGGAGTCAACTCCGCCCGAAAGTCCCATGACCACTTTATCATCCCCAAGTTGATTCTTTAAATCTCGGATCGAATTTTCAACGAAAATATCTGCCGTCCAGTCTTGCTTCGCATGACAAATGTGGACAACAAAATTTCTGAGTAATGCCTTACCATCAGTAGAGTGAGTTACTTCTGGGTGAAATTGTATACCATAGATCTCCTTATTTTCAATACGAAAGGCAGCAATAGGAATACTGGCAGTGTTGGCTATTACTTGAAAATTATCAGGTAAGGAAGTAATAGTATCACCATGAGACATCCATACTTGACTGCCTATTTCAATTTCTTTCAACAAATCGTGATGCTTATTTATATGAGCCAAATTGGCCCTTCCATATTCACGATGTTCTGATTTTGACACGCTTCCTCCGCCTTTTTTGGCTATAAGTTGCGCTCCGTAGCAAACACCCAAAATAGGTAAGTCTCCAAACGCGTCTAAATCAATATCTGGAGCGCCTTTTTCCAAAACTGAACAAGGACTACCACTTAGAATAATTCCTTTAGTTTCAGAATCTGGCTTTGGATAATGATTGAATGGATGAATTTCGCAATAAACGTCTAATTCGCGCACTCTGCGTGCGATTAGCTGGGTATACTGGGAACCAAAATCAAGGATTAGAATCTTGTCAGTCATTTCGCAAAATTAGCAGAATAGCGGAAACAGAGAGCGCTTAATTGATAAGCATTTGAATTTACCTTAATTTTATGTTTTTTAGCCCTATAATAAGTGATATGACAAAGGAAGAATGCAGACTCAAAGAGTCAAGAGAGGGCAAGGAATGGAAAATGTGGGGTCCATATCTATCAGAAAGGCAATGGGCGACTGTAAGAGAAGACTACACAGAAGGTGGAAATGCATGGGAAGCACTGACTCACGATCAGTCGAGAAGTAAATCCTACCGCTGGGGAGAAGATGGATTGGGTGGAATTTGCAACGAAGACCAAAGAATATGCTTTTCTTGGGCTTTTTGGAATGGAAAAGATCCAATTTTAAAAGAAAGGCTTTTCGGATTGACTTCTTATGAAGGCAATCATGGAGAAGATGTCAAAGAGTTATATTATTATTTAGACAGCACTCCTACGCATTCCTATATGCGGATGCTTTATAAATATCCGATCAACGAGTTTCCGTACGCCCAACTGGTAGATGAAAACAGAGGCCGATCCAAACTCGAAAGTGAATATGAAATTTTAGATACGGGCATATTTGATAAAGATGAGTATTTTGACATATTTCTGGATTATGCCAAAAACACGGAACAAGATCTTTTATTAAAAGCAGAAATACATAATAGAAGTGATCAGGAAGCCAAAATCACCGTACTACCTACGCTGTGGTTTAGAAATACCTGGTCCTCGGGACGTGACAAAGTCAAGCCTCAAATTATACGTGTAAGCGACAGAGAAGCAAGAATTGAACATCATAATTTAGGCACCTATCATTTATATTTTGATCAAAATGTGACTGAGGTAGTCTTTTGTAATAATGCTACCAACAGTAAAAAGCTCTACGGGATCAATAATCAGTCAAAATATACCAAAGATGGCATCAATGACTATATTGTAAATGGTGCAGCTACTATAAATCCAAGAAAAAGGGGCACTAAAGGAAGTGGCGTTTTTAAGATAAGCGTAGAAGGAAAGTCCAGCGAAACTGTAAGAGTGAGGCTCTCAAAAGAACCAATAGAAAATCCTTTTGAAGATTTTAACCAAATTTTTGAATCTAGAAAGTCAGAGGCTGATGAGTTTTATAAAAAAATTGCTGGAAAAGTTGAAGATGCTGATTTAATCAACATTCAACGTCAGGCCTTTGCTGGAATGATGTGGAGCAAGCAGTTCTACTACTATAATGTTCGGAATTGGCTTTTTGGAGATCCGGGTAGGCATAGGCCATCAAAAACAAGAATGAAAGGAAGAAACCATGATTGGCAACACTTGTTCAATTATGATGTATTGTCTATGCCTGACAAGTGGGAATATCCTTGGTACGCTGCATGGGATTTAGCTTTTCATTGTATTCCTATTGCCAGAATCGATCCTGATTTTGCAAAAGACCAGCTTTTAACCTTGTTGCGAGAGAGCTACATGCATCCAAATGGGCAAATCCCTGCCTACGAGTGGAACTTTTCTGACGTTAACCCGCCTGTCCATGCATGGGCGGTATTGAGGGTGTTTCAAATTGACAGAAAAATATCTGGTCAGCCTGATTACGACTTTTTACAGAAAGCATTCCATAAGTTGCTCATTAATTTCACTTGGTGGGTAAATAGAAAAGATGAAAACGGTAACAATGTCTTCGAAGGCGGCTTTTTGGGATTAGATAATATTGGCGTATTTGACAGAAACCACCCTGTGGTGGAAGATGCTCACCTTGAGCAGGCCGACAGCACCAGCTGGATGGCGATGTTTTCTTTAAATATGCTACGCATTTCATTAGACCTGGCTCGGAAAAATCCAGTTTATCAAGATATGTCGATGAAGTTTTTTGAGCATTTCCTCTATATCGGAGGTGCCATGAACAGCATTGGTGACAACAATGTAGATTTATGGGATGACGAAGACAACTTCTACTATGATGTAATGCATACGCCTGATAGTAGAAATCAGCGAATGAAAGTGAGATCCATGGTTGGATTAATTCCATTGTTTGCCGTTGAAATTCTTCGCGCAGAGGTTTACGACGAATTACCAGAGTTTAGAAAAAAACTTGAGTTTTTCCTTAAAGAACGACCAAGACTGGCCTCACTGGTTTCCAGATGGGAAGTACAAGGAAAAGGAGAGCAACGAATGCTCAGTATTCTTCGAGGTTTTAGAATGAAAAAAATTCTTGAGAGAATGCTCGATGAAGATGAGTTTTTATCTGATTTTGGTATCAGAGCATTATCAAAATGGCATGAAAAAAATCCATATCGACTGCATATAGACGGCAAAATATTGGAAGTCTCCTACTTACCAGGTGAATCAGATTCCAGCTTTTTTGGTGGAAACTCAAACTGGAGAGGGCCTGTTTGGTTCCCAGTTAATTATCTGATTCTTGAGTCACTACTTAAGTTTTCAAGATATTACAGCGATGAATATAAGGTAGAATTTCCGACTGGAAGTGGAAACCATATCACTTTATTGGAAGCGACACAAAAGCTTTGTGAGCGAATGATTAATCTCTTTGCCAGAGATGCCAACGGAAAAAGACCGCTGTATGGTGGAGAATTAAAGTTTCAAAATGACCCGCATTTTAAGGATTACATTTTATTCTATGAATATTTCAATGGTGATACTGGTCAAGGATTAGGTGCTGCGCACCAAACAGGTTGGACAGGTCTAATTGCCGAAATGATTTATAGATATCATAACAGTTAGTTCAAGGTGAGTTGACTTGAGTTGTTCCAATTGATTTTATCTTCGCCAGAAAATTGAAGGCAGACAATAATTATCACAAAAATGAAATACATCTTTCTAGTAGCTAGTTTATTATCCATGCATTTACATGCTCAACCGAAACTGGTCGTAGGCATTGTTGTTGACCAGATGAAACAAGAGTATTTGATTCGATTTGCCGATAAATACGGAAATGACGGCTTTAAAAGAATGATGAATGATGGATTTCAAGCACGAAATGTACATTACAATTACGTTCCTACTTATACAGCGCCAGGACATGCCTCTATTTATACTGGAACCACACCAAGTTTTCATGGAATAATTTCAAATAACTGGTATAATCGAGATAAGAAAGGCGATATGTATTGTGTGGAGGATGAATCAGTGATCTCACTAGGCACTTCCAGCGATGCAGGTAAAATGTCGCCAAAAAATTTATTCGCGAATACCATTACCGATGAACTCAAACTTACGACCAATTTTCGGTCAAAAGTAGTTGGCGTTTCAATCAAAGACAGAGGTGCCATATTGCCTGCTGGGCACAATCCTGACGCAGCACTTTGGTATGACAGCAAATCGGGTAACTTCATTTCCAGCTCATGGTATTATAGTCAACTTCCTGATTGGGTTGTAAAATTCAACAATAAAAAACTGGTTGATTCCTATTCTGATCAGACTTGGGATACGTTTTTGCCAATTGAAAAGTATGTAGAAAGTACAGCTGATGATTCTCCTTACGAACAAGGTTTCAAAGGTAAAGACACGCCTACTTTTCCCTATAATCTTAAAAAATTGAGAAAAGAAAATGGCGAATTCGGACTCATTAGAACTACACCATTTGGAAACCAGCTGGTATTCGATCTTGCGAAAGATGCAGTCGTTGGCGAAAATATGGGTGAAGACGAGATCACAGATTTTTTAGCTATCAGCCTGTCTTCGACCGACTATATTGGGCATAATTTTGGACCTAATTCTATCGAAATTGAAGATACGTATATAAGGCTTGATCGTCAACTGGCAGATTTTTTTAAGACCTTGGATGCTAAAGTTGGGAAAGATAACTACTTCGTTTTCTTAACAGCTGATCACGGAGTGGTAGCCAATCCGATATTCCTCACTGACCATAAAATGCCGGGAGGTTATATCAGTGCTAAAGAAAACGCCAGTGACTTTGCGACAGCTGTAGAAAAGAGATTTAACACTTTTGATATTGTGGAGAATGTTTCCAATGATCAAGTATTTCTCAATAACGAAAAGCTCGAAGAACTGAAGCTGGATAAGGAAATGGTGGAGCGCGAATTGTTGAAAATGATCATTCTAAATGACCCAATACTAGAAGGACTAACTGGAACTGATCTCAGTCGATTTGATTATCATACCCCTCTAAGATCCGCCTTACAAAATGGGTTTAATAAAGAAAGATCGGGTGATGTACTTATCTTAAGAAAACCAGGTTATCTCTATCAAAGTTATGGAACTAAAGGCACCACTCATGGTTCTGGCTATACTTACGACACACACGTACCACTCTTATTTTATGGCGCCAATATCAAAAAAGGATCCACAGTAAAAAAATATAATATTACCGATATTTCTCCAACACTATCCTTTTTAATGAATATCACATTACCCAATGCCACAGTGGCTGGTACACCCATTCTTGAACTTATTGAGGATTAGCATTACAGCAATTAAAAGACAAAAAATTGAAGCATATAGGTTTACTATTTGACATGGATGGCGTGATTATTAATAATCACAAATACCATTTTTTAGCATGGCAGGAACTTGCCAAAAAATATGACATCACTATTTCTGATGAGTTCTATCGTGAAAAAATGAATGGAAGAACATTGATGGAATTGATGGCGGTGGTGTTTAATCAGGAAATGTCGAAAGAAGAAGCTCGGAAAATAGGACTTCAAAAAGAAGAGATATATAGAAATCTTTATCGCTCAGACTTGGCTCCTACTGCGGGTTTAATTGACTTTTTGGAACTAGCGAAAAAAAATCAAATTCCAATGGCTGTGGGTACTTCTGCTCCCGAAGAGAATGTGATTTTTACTTTAGATGGTCTCGGAATCAGACACTATTTTGATGCTATTTTTGATGAGCGAGCAGTAACTAAGGGCAAGCCAAATCCTGAAATTTACCAAAAGTGTGCAGCTGGTATCGACAGAGAAAATAAAAATTGTATCGTCTTTGAAGATGCCATCTCAGGCATAAAAGCTGGAGAGAATGCTGGGTCAAAAGTTATTGCTTTAGCCACTTCACATAAAAGAGAAGAGCTCATTGCGGACTTAATCATTGATGATTTTACAAATTTGGATTTGCAACAAATTATCAGCCTAATTGGTAATAATTAATATGAAAATAACCCAATCGCTCCTTCTAGCCTTTCTTACTTGCAATATCCTATTAGCTCAGGATATACAGCTTGCCAAAATAAAATATGATGGTGGTGGTGATTGGTATGCTAACAAATCTGCTTTACCTAACCTAATTGAATTTTGCAATCAGCAGTTGGGTACAGCGATTGACCGCAACGAAGATATCGTTGAGGTAGGAAGTCCAGAAATTTTTAGCTATCCGTACGTATATCTCACAGGACATGGAAATGTTGTTTTCAGCAATGCTGAAGCAGAAAATTTAAGAGAATACTTGACATCTGGTGGATTTTTGCACATCGATGATAATTATGGCCTTGATAAATTCATCCGGTTAGAAATGAAAAAAGTATTTCCAGAGCTAGACTTTGTAGAACTACCCTTTGACCATCCTATCTATCATCAAAAATTTGATTTTAAATCTGGGCCGCCAAAAGTGCATGAACATGATGGGAAACCAGCGCAAGGATTTGGGATTATCTATGAAGGTAGGTTGGTGTGTTACTACTCCTATGAGTCAGATTTAGGGAATGGATGGGAAGATCGATCAGTTTATAATGATCCTGAAAGCCTAAGACAGCAAGCGCTACAAATGGGCAGTAACATTCTGTCCTATGTTTTCACTAGTTTCTAACTTTTAAAATCTCCATTCAATTGAAGTAGCGATAGTTAGGTCTTTTCATTTAAAACACGAATAAGCTTCGATCAAGTGCCTTTCGCTCCAAATATTTCACAAAATTACGGTCAACAAAAGGTATACATACCCGGAATACATCGCTCATTTTTGTAGCTTGTCTTTGAATAATGCATTCTTTGATAACTGCAGAACTATAGAAGATCAATGAACTTCCGCTTCCCATTTAAACAAATCAGACCAAGCCTTGCTACTTTATTAAAAGGGATATCTCTAAAAATAATTTTAACCCTTATTTTGGCGGCTATATATTCTACCGATATCAAAGGTCAAGGTTGCAGTGATGCAGGTTTCTGCACGATGGGTGCTATGAAACCTGACCAACAATACGCTAAAAGAATTAGGATCAAACTGCGATCAATCGAACTATCTCATTATTACGGCAGATCAAGGTTTGGAGATAAAGCTTTCAATTATATCATAGATGCCAATATTGGGATCAATGAGAAAACTACTTTTCAAGTGAAAATACCTTATGTGCGAGTAGAAGGACCATTGACTGATAATCAGGGTATTGGTGATTTATCGTTAAGCTTGAGCCGGCTCTTCGGTAACATTGGCCCAGGACAACTCGGTGTAACTATAGGAAGTAAAATACCAACAGGCGAAGACGACAAAGTTACTGCCACAGGTAGAACATTGCCTTTGTATAATCAAACGAGTTTGGGTACCTATGACTTGGTAATGGGCGCTTCGTACATTACATCCAAATGGCTATTCGCCACTGGCTGGCAACATTCTTTTGGCAGAACTAATAACTCTTTTACTTGGAATAGCTGGTTGGGCACGCCCAAAGAAGAGGAAACACTTCAGTACCCTCAATCTCGTGAATTGCGCAGAGGTGAAGATATCATGCTGCGCGTTGAAAGAAATTTTCGATTTCTAAACTGGAATGTCAATATCGGATTGCTTCCTATCTATAGGTTAAACAATGACAAAGTACGGTTACCGGCAGTAGACGAGGATAATAATTTTCAGGGAATCGTAGAAAAAGAAGTTATCGGATCGAACGGACTGGCGCTTACTTTACTTTTAGGAGGCGGATATCAGTTTTCCACGCAACATGGTATTAAAATAATCAATGGGTTTCGAATAATTAAAAGAAAGAAAAATCCAGATGGATTGTCGAGAGAATTCGTTTCAAATGTAGGCTATGTATTCAGGTTCTAAGATGAGAAGCATACTGATAATACTTCTCGTTTTGCCCTTCGTTCTATGGAGTCAAACATTCAATGAAGCTCCCATTCGGGTAAAAATCAAAGATGGCCAATTTGAGCCTGCACTTAATTTATTGCTGAGCATTGATACTTCCACCATCTCGAAAGAAGGAAAAGATCAATTCATGCTTCTTCTTGGTGATATATACCTGCAACTTGGGCAAAATGACTTGGCATTAAAAACATTGAAATCGATGGAGGCAAGACTAAAAGATAAAAGTTCGCTTTTAGCCGCAAATTGCTTTGAAGATTTGGGTATCACCTTTTGGAACAACGGTAATAAAAGCTTGGCGCTTTCCTATCATGAGCGGTCTCTGAACATTAGACAATCGCTTCTAGAAAATAATGCGCTTGAAATTGCAGATTCGTACAATAATATCGGCTTAATATACCTTGAAAGCGAGTTTCTTCAAGCGATCATCTATTTCAATCGTGCCCTGAAAATTTACAAAGCCAAAGAAGGCCCCAAGTCAGCTAAAGTAGCTTTGGTTTATAGTAATCTAGCTTTTGCCAATAGCGCCCAAGGAAATTATGCCGATGCTATCCGATATCTAGATGAAGTCAATGAAATATGGAATGGATTATATAGCGGCGAACATCCTAACAAGGCCTATACCCTATCGAACAAGGGACTGATTTATTATGCTCAGCAAGATTACCTTTCGGCTGAAAAATTGCAAAATCAGGCATTGGACATGTATGAAAATCTTTATGGCAGCACGCATCCAGAGATTGCCAATACTTACTTTTTGCTAGGTGATGTCGCCATGAAAGAATCAGACTTCAAAAAGGCAGTGCATTATTATCAAAAATCTATTTTCGCGAACTTACCAGACCAAGAGTTTCAAAGTGTGTATGATCACCCAACACTCGCTGGGTTTCTAAATGCCGACGTGCTGTTGAGCTCGCTTCAAGCAAAGGCTAAAGCATTGGAAGCTTTGCATTTTGAAAAATCACTCAAACCCAGAGATTTATTTGTTGCATTGGAAAGCTACAATATTGCTGACCGTTTGGTTTCTAAAATTCGACAACTGAGACAAAATGAGTCTGACAAGCTTCATTTGAGTCAAGTGGCCAATCAGCTGTATGAAAATGCCATTTCCCTGTCATTGATATTGGCGGAAAACACCATCAATTCACAGAAATATTTAAGTGAAGCTTTTCGCTACTGCGAAAGAAGTAAGTCGGCCATATTGTTGGAAGCAATAGCCGAGACACATGCAAAACAATTTGCTGGCATTCCCGATGAAGTGATCTTTTTAGAAGACAGTTTCAAAACAAAAATCAATTACTTCGAATTGAAACTAGCGGAAGGCAAAGGTGATATCGTCAAATATAAGAATGAATTATTCACTTACGAGCGAGAATATCGTAAGCTGATCGAGCGAATCGAAGGTGAATTCCCTAAATACTTCGACCTCAAGTTCAACACCTCACTCGCTGCTGAAAAGGACATAAAAGAAAAATTAAAAAGTAATGAAGCATTGCTTTCATACTTTGTGGGTGAAAACAAAATTTTCATTTTCATCATAGCCGACCATAAATTATCAGTTATCACCAAACCAAAACCGGATAACTTCTATTCAATAGTTAAAAGTTACCGAAACGCCATAAAGTATAGAATAAAGAAAGTCTATGACCAGCAAGCCATGGAACTCTATGAACTATTAATACCTCATAATATCAAAAACATAACACGGTTACAAATAATTCCTGCCGGCATTCTAAGTACTATTCCGTTTGAAGCATTGAAAAAAAGCGTTGAAAGTGAGCCATTAATTATGTCTAAAAGTATTGCTTATGACTATTCATCTACCCTTTGGTACAACCGGCGAAATACTAAAAACTTAACTGGCGGAGGTATTCTGCTTAATGCGCCCATTACTTTTGAAAACAATGATAGCCGAATGGTAGACTTACCGGGTACTGAAAAAGAAATCAAAGAAATCAAATACCTTTTTATAGGTACAACGACCCGTCCTACTGCCCTGCTTGAAAAAAACGCATCAGAAAACGCGCTTAAAAACACGAACCTAAGTGACTTCAAATATCTTCACTTTGCGACTCATGGAGTGGTCAATGAGTCAAAACCAGAACTTTCTAAAATTTTCCTATCCCCTGACAATCAAGAAGATGGAAGTCTTTTTTCAGGAGAAATATACAACCTGAATATGGACGTTTCGCTAGTCACATTGTCAGCTTGTGAGACAGGACTTGGCAAATTAGAAAAAGGAGAAGGTGTGATGGGATTATCGCGCGCGCTCATGTATGCTGGCGCTCAAAACCTTATTGTATCACTTTGGAAGGTCTCTGATCTATCAACGGCAGATTTGATGATCTCCTTTTACGGTGATCTCGTGTATCAAACGGATAACCTCACTTTTGCCAATTCTTTGCGAAAAGCAAAAATCAGTTTAATCAAGTCTGAAAAATACCATGAGCCTTATTTCTGGGCGCCATTTATCCTAGTCGGACAGTAATAGTCATTTTGCTGTTTTGATAATTGTCGTTAAACTGTCCATTAGAAAAATGTAACCACGATAAATCCGACAACAGTTTGCTGATTTCTCTAAGGTTATTCTTTTGAAATATTTTTGTAAACCCAAAATAGTCAGCACCTTATTTTCAATGAGAAGATTTTGAGCAAAGAGTGAGTATTTGTTAAAAAATTAGCCTCCTTGTGGCTTTCAATGTAGTTTTGCAGCCTCTATGAAAAAAGTAGCTTTTTATACGCTTGGATGTAAATTGAATTTTTCTGAGACCTCAACGATCTCAAGAATGTTTGAGGATCGTGGATTCCAAAAAGTTAATTTCACAGAAACTCCCGATATTTTTGTTATTAACACTTGTTCGGTCACAGAAAATGCGGACAAAAAATGTCGTAAAATAGTAAAAGAAGCCAAAAAAATCTCACCTGAAAGCTATGTGACCATCATAGGTTGCTATGCACAATTGAAGCCGAAAGAAATAAGTGAAATACCCGGTGTGGATGCTGTATTAGGCGCAGCGGAAAAATTCAGATTACTCGATTATCTGGATGAGTTTGTGTCTACCAATGAAACTAAAATTTACGCCTCAGAAATTCAAGAAGCCAATACCTTCAATGCCTCTCACTCCTATGGAGACCGTACCCGTACTTTTTTAAAAGTACAAGATGGCTGCAATTATGGCTGTGCTTTCTGCACCATACCTCTGGCACGTGGCAAAAGTCGCAGTGACACCATTGAAAATATTGTAGCACAGGCAAAAGAAATTGCAAAAGCTGAAGTAAAAGAAATTGTACTTACAGGTGTTAATATTGGCGACTTTGGGATTCAAAATGGAAAAAGAAAAGAGAAATTTATCGACTTAATACAAGCCTTGGACGATGTGGAAGGAATAGAACGATTCAGAATTTCTTCTATCGAGCCCAATTTACTTTCCAATGAAATCATCCAATTCGTATCTAAAGCCAAGCGTTTTGCACATCATTTTCACATCCCATTGCAGTCAGGAAGCGATGAAGTGCTAAAATTGATGAATCGTAGATATTTATCCGACTTATATCGAGAAAGGGTTACAACGATCAAAAATCTCATGCCTGATTGCTGTATCGGAGTAGATGTTATTACGGGTTTCCCTGGGGAAAGTGATGCTGAATTTAAGCGCACCTATGAGTTTTTGACAGAGTTAGACGTCAGCTATTTACATGTATTCACCTATTCCGAAAGAGCCAATACAAAGGCCGAAGAGATGGAGAATGAAGTGCCATTATCCGTTCGCAACGAGCGTTCCAAAATGTTGAGATCCTTGTCAGAAAAGAAGAAACGTTTCTTCTATGAAAGTCAAGTCGGAAAAGAAGGAAAAGTACTCTTCGAAGATGACGTAAATGAGGGTGTGATGGAAGGTTTTACCAGCAATTACATAAGGGTAAAGGCCAAATATGACCCTGTGTTGATCAACGAATTAAAAGAAATTGTGATGGTCTCCGTAGATGAGCATACGGTTATGGAAATCACAGAAAAAGAAGAAATATTAGCGCATCACTAAGAGCGAACTATGAAAATAATTTGTATTGGCAGAAACTACGTGGATCATATCAAAGAGCTGGGCAATGAAAGGCCAGAGCAGCCTGTCATATTTATGAAGCCCGACACAGCGCTTTTGAAAGACAATGACCCTTTCTACCATCCAGCCTTTTCGAAAGATATTCATTATGAAGTTGAATTGTTGGTGAAGATCAAAAAAGAAGGAAAATCCATAGATCAAGAATATGCTCATAAATATTATGATGAAATAGGTCTTGGAATCGACTTTACCGCACGCGATACACAGGCTTATTTGAAATCAAAGGGTTTACCTTGGGAACTTGCCAAAGCGTTTAATCATTCTGCGGTCGTTTCGCCTTTTATTGCAAAAGAGAAATATGACATGAATAATATCAACATTTCGCTGAGTATAAATAATAAAACAGTCCAAGCAGGAAACACCTCGTTGATGCTATGGAATATTGATGAAATCATTGCTTTTGTTTCAAAGTACTTTACCTTAAAAACTGGTGATATCATCTTCACTGGAACACCTAAAGGTGTTGGGCCAATAGCGATTGGAGACCAACTCGTTGGCACATTAGAAGATCAGGAAATGTTCAACTTTGAAATAAAATAATATCAACCGACACCCATACTTCTCTGGAAATACAGCTTAACAAAAAGACCTATCGTAAGTTTGATTGGTTAATCATATGAGATACACCTTTCTTTTACCATATTCAAAATATTTGACATTTGCTGTTTATGTCCTTTTGGCATTTCATTTCTGCGTGTTAAAAACCTACGCGCAAGAATTCACTGTCGATGGCTACTACGGATTTCCTATAAATCCTGGCCAGCCCAACTATTTGGCAGGCACTATGGGCGAATTACGCTCCTCACATTTTCATGCAGGAATAGATATAAAAACTGGAGGAAAAATTGGATTACCAATTTTGGCTACAGCCGAAGGTTACATTTGGCGTATCAAAATTTCGCCTTACGGTTACGGAAAAGCGCTTTATATGCGACACCCCAACGGCACCACAAGTGTATACGCACATCTTGACCGGCTCAATCCAGAATTAGATAGATTCATCACAGAATTACAGTATAAAAATGAATCGTATGATGTTGAAATTTTTACAAAATCGGGAGATTTTGTCTATCGAAAAGGAGAAGTTATTGGATTCTCAGGAAACTCTGGTTCTTCATCAGGACCACATCTACACTTTGAAATCAGAGACATAAATCAACGGGCATTAGATCCTTTAAGGTTTGACTTTCCTGAAATCGTGGATGACATGACACCAATACTTAAAAAAATTGCCTTCACTACAATCTCTGGAGATGCAAGAATCAACGATATGTTTGGGCGATACGAGTTTGATGTCATTAAAGTAAATGGCAAATACACGACCCGCGTACCCATCGATCTAAAAGGTAGAATTGGTATTGAAATTTATGCCTATGACCTCATGAATGGCGTTTGGAGCAAAAATGGTATTCCAGAAATAGTATGTCGAGTTAATGGAGATACCATTTATCATCACAAAAAGAACAGCCTTTCCTTTGCCAAACAACGCAACATACTCGCCCATTACAATTACCGAGCTTATAAAAATGGTCGTCCTAAATTTGACAAACTGTATCTCGATGATGGCAATACTCAGGATTTTTATTTGACTTCCAATAAAGGTTTTGTATTCTCAGATACTAGCCACCAAATAGAAATATTTTTAGCGGACAGTTATCACAACATTTCCTCCTTTGACACAAAAATTAACCAGAGAAAAATAGTCAACCGTCCAGATCAATGGATCGATAAATACGCAATACATCGAGATTTCATTCACTTCAAAGCCAACCCTGACAATAAAATAGAGGTCTTCCTTGGACAATCCAAAAAAGATGTGATACCCTACTTTTCGGATAGAAAATCAAGCTATTTCATTTGGGATCTAAGAAATGGCTTACCTGATTCCGTGAATTACTCCGGTGAAATAATCAACACAAACATTCAAGCATTAATCCCCTCCGAACAATCGAAGCAAATTGAAAGCAACACCGCAGACATCACGTTCAATAAGACAACTTTATTTGATACCCTGTATTTTAGCTATTCGAGCAGCTTTGATAGCGCAAAAGGTCTCGAGCTCTTTTCGTTTGATCACGATGATATAGCATTAAAATCAACTGCAACCATCAAATTCAAACCTCAAATAAAATACATTGACTCCTTGTCAAGCATATACTCAATCTATAGGGGAAGATTAAGTTATCAGGGCGGAGAATGGATGAAAGGCGAAAATGCAATTGCATTTAATACGCGAGATTTGGTCAGTTACACCATAGCTACTGACAGTATTTCTCCTAAAATCACCCCTATAGTGGTCAATAGCAAGAGTCTACAATTCAAAATTACCGATGACCTATCAGGAGTATCCAATTTTCGCGCTGAGCTCAATGGGGAATTTTTATTGATGGAATATGATGCCAAGTACAACTTGATTACTGCTAAAGGGCGCAGTGAAAACAATACGTTTCAAGGTTCGTTTACTTTGTTGGTCAGCGATGCTGTAGGTAATAAAGTTGAATTCAAAAAATCATTATAATGCTTGAAAAAGGAGAAAAAGCACCTGAATTTGAAGGGATAGATCAAGATGGAAACACGATTAAATCCTCTGATTTTAGTGATAAAAAAATCGTTTTATATTTTTACCCAAAAGACAATACACCCGGCTGTACAGCACAAGCCTGTAATTTGCGAGATAATTATCAATCGTTATTAGCACAGGGTTATGTTGTGATTGGCGTAAGCCAAGACAGCACCGCGTCTCATAAAAAATTTATAGAAAAGCAAAATCTTCCTTTCCCCCTCATTGCCGACACAGATCATGTCGTTCACAATCTTTTTGGGGTTTGGGGTGAAAAGAAAATGTATGGAAAAACGTACATGGGAACTTTAAGAACTACGTTTATCATTGATGAGCAAGGGATCATTGAAGAGGTCATTGCTAAGGTGAAAACGAAAGATCATACTGCGCAAATATTGGTTTAATAAACGATATTTTTTCTTAAAAAAAATGAGGTGAAGTTTTAGTCAAATTGGCGATAATTCACCTCATTTTCTTTTTCATAAAATTAATCCCCTGTCTTAAGCCTTAATCCCCAAAGCTTAGAGGCAGCTCGACTAAGAATTCAATCTCTACAACCTGCTATTTGAACTATATAGAGGATAGATATTTGGATTTCCTCTCCAAACTGGTCGATTAATATCTGTTGATGAAACAAATCTTAATTTTAGAAACTAAAGGAATATAATATCTCATAACGAGCGTGAAGTAAACAGCACAGTTTATTAATTTTACTGAGCTATTAAATCACATTTGTGATTATCATCATTTAATTTTTTACACATGAGTAGTATCGACAAAGATAAATTAACAACAACCTGTTCTCAAGTAAGACGAGACATAGTGCGCATGGTACATGCAGTGCAATCTGGTCATCCTGGAGGATCACTTGGATGCACGGAATACTTCGTCTCCATGTATTTTCATCATCTAAACTATTCGCTCCCATTCACTATGGAAGGAAAAGGTGAAGATTTATTCTTCCTTTCCAATGGCCATATTTCCCCTGTTTGGTACAGCGTACTTGCAAGAGCTGGTTTTTTTGAAGTTAGTGAGTTGAGTACTTTTAGAAAATTAGAAAGTAGGCTTCAAGGACATCCAGCTACGGAAGAAGGCCTTCCAGGAATAAGAATTGCTTCTGGTTCGTTAGGTCAAGGACTTTCGGTCGCCATTGGTGCAGCACTAGCTAAAAAATTAGACGGTGATGATAGTCTTGTCTATGTATTGATGGGCGATGGTGAACAACAAGAAGGACAAGTCTGGGAAGCTGCATTGTTCGCGGCAAGCAACAAAGTAGATAACTTAATCGCTACCATTGATTATAACGGCCAGCAAATTGATGGGTCTACAGAAGATGTAAATTCACTTGGAGACCTAGCAGCGAAGTATGAAGCATTTGGATGGTCAGTCATCAAATGCGATGGAAACGACTTGGACAACTTGAATGCCGCGATAGATTCAGCAAAATCTATGTGCGGTAAGGGTAAGCCCGTTCTCAATTTAATGACCACCTCTATGGGCAAAGGTGTTGACTTTATGGAAGGCACACATAAATGGCATGGTGCTGCTCCAAATGATGAACAACTAGCATCTGCTTTAAATCAATTAGAAGAAACTTTAGGCGATTATTAATCATGACAAAATATACATTCACAGAAAAAAAAGATACTCGTTCAGGATTCGGTGATGGCCTTACTGAACTTGGAAGATCTAACCCCAACGTGGTAGCACTTTGTGCGGACTTGGTTGGCTCATTGAAAATGGCCGATTTTATCAAAGAAAACCCAGATCGATTTGTTCAAATTGGTATTGCCGAGGCAAATATGATGGGCATAGCCGCCGGTATGACAATATCTGGAAAAATACCATTTACAGGAACATTCGCGAACTTTTCTACAGGTCGAGTTTATGACCAAATACGGCAATCTATAGCGTATTCTCACAAAAATGTGAAAATATGTGCATCGCATGCCGGTCTTACATTGGGTGAAGATGGTGCCACGCATCAGATTCTAGAAGATGTTGGCATGATGAAAATGCTTCCAAACATGACGGTTATCAACCCATGTGATTACAATCAAACCAAAGCCGCTACAATTGCAATAGCGGATTACGAAGGTCCAGTATACCTACGATTCGGTCGACCAAAATGGCCAATATTCACAGATCCCGATCAAAAATTTGAAATTGGCAAAGCTTTGAAACTGGTTGAAGGGGCTGACGTGACGATTTTTGCAACTGGTCACATGGTATGGAAAGCCATTGAAGCAGAGCAGATTTTAAGAGAGAAAGAAGGCATCAATGCCGAAATAATTAATATCCATACAATTAAGCCTTTGGATGAAGCTGCCATACTCGAATCTTTGGCCAAGACTGGCTGTTGTGTATCGGCCGAAGAACATCAAATGGCAGGCGGTCTCGGTGAAAGCATAGCTGGTACATTGGTGAGAAATAAATTGTATCCACTTGAAATGGTCGCTGTTAATGATTCCTTTGGAGAAAGTGGTGATCCAGAAAAGTTGTTAGACAAATACGGTCTAGGTACACAAAACATAGTAGACGCTGCGAAAAAAGCGGTTAGTCGGAAGTAATCAATCCTTGATTTTACAAAAAGGGTGAAACACATGTTTCACCCTTTTTTTTGATTAATGCTCTTCTATTTCAGCTAAATATTGGGATTCGAACACATGTTTTTCTAAATACGTTTCCATATTTTCAAGTATGAAATTTCTTGAAAGCACTATTCCTGAGGTTGTATATACAATACATTGCTCATGTCCATTTTGGCCTAAAGAACCAAAAATGAAAATTTCAAAAAACCATAAGGCTGAGGCTCGAGTAATTCTTAAGATTTAACTTTACACAATGCTTACAAATAGACAATTGTTTCTAAGCCACTTGGCACAAACTACTGACTTCCCACTTTTAATAGAAATAGAAAAAGCAGAAGGGATATACATGTATAGCTCGGAGGGTAAAAAATATATTGACTTAATTTCAGGCATTGGTGTGAGTAACGTTGGTCACAGGCATCCCAAAATTGTCAAAGCCATCAAAGATCAAGTGGACAAATACTTACACCTTATGGTTTATGGTGAGTATGTGCAAACGCCACAGGTAATACTCGCGGAAAAACTCACAAAAACGCTACCTGAACCTTTAGATACAGTCTACCTGGTTAACTCAGGAAGTGAGGCCATTGAAGGAGCACTTAAATTGGCAAAAAGACATACGAGAAGGCCAAAGTTTTTGTCGTGCGTCGATGCTTACCACGGTAGTTCTCATGGTGCATTATCGGCTGGTGGTAACGAAATATTCAAACAAGCCTATCGCCCACTCGTTCCTGGACACGAACATTTTCGATTCGGTCATTTTGAGGATTTGTCTTTAATCACGCATGACATAGCAGGCGTATTGATGGAAACTGTTCAAGGTGAGGCTGGTGTGCGTGTAGCATCTAAAGAGTATTTCAAAGCGCTCAGACAAAAATGCACCGAAACAGGTACCCTGCTCATTCTTGATGAAATTCAAGCCGGCTTTGGTAGAACAGGTAAATTTTGGGCTTTTGAACACTATGATATCCAACCAGATATCTTGGTCTGTGCCAAAGGCATGGGTGGCGGAATGCCCATCGGGGCTTTTATAAGTGCTGGCCACATCATGTCAGGATTTAAGGAAAATCCAATTTTAGGACATATTACCACTTTTGGTGGTCACCCTGTAAGCGCAGTGGCGTCTATTGCGACAATTGATGTGCTATTAGAAGAACATCTGATTGAAGAAGTTGAGCAAAAAGTTAGGCTCTTTAAAACGCTTTTGAAGCATAAAGCAATTATAGAGGTCAGAAGCATGGGATTTATGATGGCGGTTGAGTTTCGCTCATTTGATGTTTTAAAGCCAATTATTGATCGCGCCATTGAATTGGGTATTATTACGGATTGGTTTCTATTCTGTGATAATTCCATGCGTATTGCTCCTCCTTTAATTATTACAAATGATGAAATACAGGAATCATGTAAAATAATTCTTCAAGCAATCGATGATGTCGTATAAAAAAAGCCTCCAATATTGGAAGCTTTGCCTTTAGTCTATGGGATAATCGCTTAAATAATTGCCTTAATAACCATCAGAACAAGTAAAATTATTGTTCAATCTAAATTCTGAGCAACTTTAACGCTTTGGAAATTTAAAGTAAGAACTTCCATGTGAATTTTCCCAAAGATTCCCTAAAAGCTCAAATGACGAGGTAGTCAAAGGATCCTGAGCCGAAGCTTGATGAAAGATTAGGAAAAAAGCGCTGGAAAAAGATGTTTCATTTTTTAACTCAGATTTTAAGTTTAAAGTAATTGGTAATTTACTCTTTGTTATATTCAAGACTAAATTTCAAGCTTTCGCTTATTACATTTTATGCCAGTCATCCTTAGGTCAATACTTCTTTTAATAATTATCAATATTGTAGGATGTTCACAAGTTGATGAAAAAGAAGCTCAGTCGGAAACACCTCTCTTTCAAAAAATAGCTCCTACTTTCTCGGGATTTAATTTCACCAATATTTTAGCCGAAAACGAAAATTTCAACCTTTTTACATGGCTATACATTTACAACGGCGCGGGATTAGCTACTGGTGATATCAATAATGATGGCCTTGTAGACATATATATGATTTCAAATGTTGGGCCGAACAAGCTCTTTTTGAATGAAGGAAATATGAAATTCAAGGATATTACAAACCAGTCAAAAACGAGTGCAGCTACAGGCTATAAAACAGGCGTGACGATGGTCGACATCAATGGTGACGGTTGGTTAGATATATACTTATGCCGAGATGTATTCCCAGATCCAAAACTCCGGCGCAACTTGGTCTATATCAACAATAAGGACATGACATTTTCTGAAAAAGGGGTGGAATTGGGACTAGTGGACGAATCTTATAGCACACAGGCACTATTTCTAGATATTGATCAAGATAACGATTTGGACGTTTACCTCATTAATCATCCTGAAAGCTTTGAAAAATCCACCGATATCAAGTCTAATCGATCAAGAGAAACTCAAAATAATCAAACTGGCAATATTCTTTTCGAAAACGTAAACGGCAAATTCGTCAATATTTCGCAAAAAGCGGCTGTAGACTTTGTTGGATTTGGCTTGAGCGGAATCGCCAATGACTTTAACAATGACGGGCTTACCGACATCTATGTGGCCAACGATTTCATTGAACCTGACCTACTTTATATCAATAATGGAGACAAAACTTTCACTGAATCAATGGGCAAATATTTCAGCCACATGAGTCAAAACAGTATGGGCTGTGATATGGCAGATATTAATAATGATGGGATGTTAGACTTGATCGTTACAGATATGCTGGCCGAAAGCAATCTTAGACAAAAAGTATTTGATACCAACATGAAAATCAATCGCTACGAAAGGCTTGTTGAAAATGGTTATGGAAAGCAATTAATGAGAAACAGTCTTTTTCTTGCCAATAAAAACGGCCGCTACTCAGAAATGGGGCAAATGGCCGGTGTAGAAAAATCAGATTGGAGCTGGTCTCCTATTTTCTCTGACGTTAATCTTGATGGAAATATGGATTTGCTTATTACCAACGGAATCACACGTGATATGGGAGACAAAGATTTTATTGACTTTCGAACTGACTCGTTGCAAAAGGCACAAAAAAAGGGGATTAAGGCGTGGACAAACAAAACAGCTTTAAAATGGCTCGAAATGATTCCAACCACTCCAGTCGCCAATCATATGTACCTGAATACTGGAAATTTACTATTCGAAAATAAGGCGGCTATGCTTGGCTTAGAAGAAAAAACTTTTAGCCAAGGAGCGGTATTCACAGATCTGGATAATGATGGAGATCAAGACTTGATCATAAACAACCAAGGACAACCCGCCCAGATTTATGAAAACACAAATAGCCAAAACAATTATTTAAAAATTAATTTAAACGGGCCTCAGAAGAATAATAAAGGACTAGGCGCTAAGGTGAAAGTATTTACAAATAATCAGGAAACGGTACAACTAGTCACCGCAAATAGAGGCTTTTTGTCAAGCCCGAATCAGACATTACATTTCGGGCTGAAAGATGAAAATACGGTGGATAGCTGTATCATATATTGGCCAGATGGTCTTGTCCAATTAGAGAAAAATAAATCTTGGACTAAGGAGCTAACCATAAATTACAACAAGCAAAATGAATACAAAGTGAAAGAAGAAAGTAGTGTAAGTATTAGGGTGAACAATGAGAATAAGCGATTCACCTTCATTCATCAAGAAAATCAATTTGACGATTTTAAAAGGCAACCGCTACTTATCAATACAAATTCAAAAGAAGGACCTGCATTGGCTCAAGATCAAAAAGGGACTTTTTTCTTAGGTGGTGCTTTTGGGCAATTTTCTGAAATATATGCTCAAGAAGGCAAACAGCAATTATTAGATAGCAAAGACTATGAAGATATCGATGGGCTATTTTTCGATATAGATAACGATGGTATCAACGAACTTTATGTGGTAAGCGGTGGCTCACAATATAAAGGGCAAAACTCAAAATATTACGACCGAATATATAAACTCGATAATGATGAAAAGTACCTACTTACCGACCAAATAGATACACGATATCCAGGCGCGGTTGTCTCGTCGGCTGATTTCAATAATGATAGTTACACCGATCTATTTATCGGAAGCAGCCATCTTCCCGGAGGTTACCCATTATCTCCTTACTCCTATTTCCTGCACAATAAAAATGGCAAACTAACTATTCTTGATTCTGTGAAATTGGGCAATGTCAAAGATGCTACATTCATTGATGTCAATGGAGACGAGCTACAAGACCTGATTGTTGTCGGAGAATGGATGCCTGTGACTGTTCTAATGAACAAAGGAAATGGAACATTCGAAAACGAGACGAGTACCTATGGCCTTGACCAAACGGAAGGACTATGGCAGAGTGTTTTTATTCTTGATCAAGAAGAAGGTATTTCCTTTGCAGTAGGGAATTACGGCCTTAACTCACCTTATGCCGTTTCTGAAAGTGCGCCTCTTACGAGTTACTCGCTCGATTTTGATGGCAATGAATACGTGGAGAGCGTCATTACTCAATACATCAATGGCAAGGAATGGCCACTGGCTCGTAAGGAAGTTATTACGGGTATTTTGCCAAGTTTAAAAAAGAACTTTCTAAACAATGAGTCCTACGCCCTCGCCTCCATTGAAGACTTATTTGGCGTAGAAAAAGTAGCGAAATCGGAAAAACAATATGTCCGAGAGCTGAGATCGGGCGTATTTAGCTTAAATGAAAAAAATCAGTTTGGTTTCACACCATTTGATGCCACTGCTCAGCTAAGCCCCATCAATGATTTCGAATATTTAGATGTTAATGATGATGGCCTCAAAGACCTTATTTTCGGTGCAGGAATGGAATACACAGAAGTGGAGCAAGGTCCTATGGTTGCACTAAGCTTGGGACTAATTATTCGCGATAAAGAAAATTGGTTCGATAATTCGGCGGTTAATCTGCTTCAAGGCAAAGCAATTAAAAAAATTGCCCTGCATAATAGCGATGAAAAGGTAATTTTGTTAGCTGAAAATAATGGCCCTCTTAAATTATACAATATCACATGGTAAATAAAGTGAAAGACACGGTTGAGTTTCTGGTAAAACACGGAATGGATAAACCTGAAATAGGCATTATCCTCGGCACTGGACTCGGTGCACTTGTGGATCACATTGAAATAGAATACAGCATTACCTATGAGGAAATCCCCTATTTCCCGCTAGCAACAGTTGAGTTTCATAAGGGTAGATTGATTTACGGTAATTTATCTGGCAAAAAGATTATCGCAATGCAAGGTCGCTTTCATTATTATGAAGGTTACTCCATGTCTGAAGTGGTTTTCCCAGTCAGAGTAATGAAAGAAATGGGTATCTCAAGCTTGTTAGTTTCCAATGCAGCGGGTAATATGAATCTTGACTGGAACAAGGGTGAGCTAATGCTTATCGACGATCATATCAATTTGCAACCCGATAACCCACTCAGAGGGCAAGAAGCAAGTCAATACGGACCGATATTTACCGACATGAGCGCCCCCTATGCTGCTGATATCAATGAAAGACTAGCCAGATTAGCCAGCGAGCATAGTATCGTCCTTAACAGAGGAGTATATGTAGCTGTAACTGGTCCTAGCTTGGAAACTAAAGCTGAATATCGATTCCTAAGAAGTATTGGTGCCGACGTGGTGGGCATGTCCACGGTTCCAGAAGTCATAGCAGCGAATCAAATGTCCTTACCTGTTTGTGCCATTTCTGTATTGACGGATAATTGTGATCCTGACCATCTCGAACCAATCAACATTGAGGATATCCTCGCAACGGCAAAAGAAGCTGAAAAAGATCTTATCATCCTTTTTACCGAATTAATTGCAGAATTGTAAACATACAAGCCTACGCCCATCATGAAAAAAGAAGTCAATGGATACTATCATATAAAATATACGGGGCAGCAATATCCCGAGCGAGAAATGATCTCCCGATCCAAAGAATTTTACGAATACATGGATAAGCGACGATCGGTAAGAGAAATCGATCAAAAAAGTGTACCAAAGGAGATTATTGAAAACGTCATTAAAACAGCTGCAACTGCACCAAGCGGAGCACACAAGCAACCTTGGACTTTTTGTGCAATCGCTGATCCTGTATTGAAGAAAAAAATACGTGAAGCCGCAGAAAAAGAAGAATATGAAAGCTATAATGGCCGAATGAGTGAAAGGTGGCTCAACGATTTGAAACCTATGGCGACCAATTGGGAAAAGCCTTTTCTAGAAGAATCTCCATGGCTCATCGTTGTTTGTAAGCGTGTATATGAAATGGATGAAAATGAGAAAGCAAACAATTACTATGTCAACGAATCAGTAGGTATTGCCTGTGGTATGCTTATTACAGCAATACACAATGCTGGGTTAGCTACGCTCACGCACACTCCTTCTCCTATGAACTTTCTCACCAAACTTCTGGGGCGACCAGAAAATGAGCGAGCATTTTTACTTCTTCCTGTGGGTTATCCCAAGGCAGATGCTTTGGTTCCGGAGCTTTCGCGAAAAAATTTAGAGGAAATGGCAGTATTTTACTGATTTGGCAGGTTTATGATGTGAGTTGGCAGGATTTTTCAGCAGAATTGAAAGAGATTTACCTCAAGAATTTGATTAATCAGATTCTTGTCTATAGCTGGTTGTAACCCCGGAACGTCCATTCCGGGGTTTTTTATTTTGTATAATTCCAGTATTTATTTAGTTTCAATATTCAAACACGCCCCAATATGAAAACCAACCTACTTGTTATCGCCTTTTTAAGTCTTTTTTTTACGCTTTCGGCACAGGATCAAGCGAAAAAAATATCTGAGAATCATTTGAAAAAGTATCCTATAGAGAAAGGATCTGTCACCTATACTATCACAGGAGATGCAACCGGAGATGCCTTTAGAACTTTCGACGATTTTGGAATAAGGGATCGTTTTATTTCCAATGTGGAAATAAACAAATACGGTACCGTCGATCGAACAAATACAACTGTACTTTCTTTAGGAGACTACAGCTATTCGGTGAAAAACGACGATTTAAAAGGAAAAAAGCTGAAAGACTCTCGCCTTATGGATTTACTCAAGTACAAATCGCCTAGAGAAAGCATAGATGCCGTAATGATCGCTGATGGTGGTACTAAAGCAGGAACCAAAGTTATCTTAGATAAAAAATGCACAAAATGGGTTTTTGATACAGGAATAACAACTGAAATCTACGAATGGAATGGGCTCGTTCTTAAGATAGTGAAAGAACTACCTGGCATTAAATACCAGATAGTAGCGAAGGAACTAACTGAGAATCCTGAGATCTCAGATGACTTCTTCAAAGTTTCCGCCAAAGTAAAATTCACTGAGTACTAATTCAACAACGTGCGAATGAGTTTCAGATCTTTTTGATATTGCCGTATTTCCCATTCGCGTATGATTTACAAATCATCGCATCTCGAAGAACTGCAGGCTTGAGCATAGACTTTCCGAGCAGCATTCTACCGCACTCTTGTATTCCTTCGATAATTGAAGGGTGTGGATGAATCAATTCGGCCAATTCGCGCATGCCTTTACCCATGGATATGAGTAATGCAACTGCCTGAATAGCACTTGAAGCATGCTCTCCAACGACACGCATTCCAAGTATTTCGTGCTTATCGTCATCTGTCACCAGAATCTTAATAAATCCTTGCGTATTTCGCATCGCAATAGCTCTTGGAATACATGAATAGTCAATACTCACCACTCTGTAGTCTAATCCTTTTTCTTGCGCTTGTATCTCATTCATACCTACACCTGCCACCTCAGGAGCTAAAAACATGATGCTGCTGATATTCTCATAAATCAAAGGCCTTTCGGGCTTGCCGAAAATCTTTTCAATAGCAAACCTTCCTTCCAGTTCTGCTACATTCACCAATGAAATATCCGCTGTAATATCACCCACGGCATAAATATTAGAAATTGATGTTTGTGTTAAATCATCAATAATTCCCCTCCTATCAACTTTAAGATGGAGATGCTCTGCAACTAGTTTTTCATAATTTGGCACCCTTCCCACGGATACTAAGGCCTTTTCCACTCTAAATATTTCCTGAGAACCATCTGTATATTCTAATGTATACACCACCATTCCTTCCTCAATTTTCATTGATTTAAGTCTGGAATTTCTATGTATCAATACATTTTTTTCTTCAAGATTACGTTCGATAATTTTCACTACATCTTCATCCTCGAATGGGAGAATCCTATCTCCTTTGTCAATGAGGTGAACTTTGGTTTGACCAAAATTGGAATAAATCGTCGCAAATTCACAACCAATTACCCCCGCTCCTACGATGACCATACTCTTAGGAAAATCTTCTAATTTATCTAGACCATCGCTCGTGAAGATGTGTTCTTCATCAATAGGAATTTCGGGGAGTAATCGAGGCACGCTCCCGGTAGCTAAAATAATGTAATCAGCCGCTATATCGTATTTTCCATCTAAAGTAGAAATTTCAACCGTATTCGTATCTTTTACTCTGGCATTACCATGAATGTACTCAAACAAATCATTGTCTATGGAGACATTGATATTTCTCATGTGGTGTTCGAGCTGCCCCATACGTTCATTCACGGCTTGTTTTACTTCGCTCTTGAACTTATCGTAGTTGAATTCTAGTTTGTTGAGGTTAAACGAACCCGCATTTTTTCTCAATGAATAGGCTTCACGGCTCAACTCCCACCAGGTTTTACTCCATAAAGCTCCGTGGTGAATACCTGCCCCTCCAAGTTGCTTTTTTTCAATTAACGCAACTTTCTTATTAAAGTCTATTGCTCTCATTGCTGCTGCATAGCCTGCTGGGCCAGCACCAATGATAATTACATCGTATTTAGTCATTTCGGCGTGATTATTTGTATTAATCTAGCCAAAATAGATGACTTCATGAAGATTGATGACGTTTTTCCAAAATATTCACCACATCACCGAGTGCCAACTGCTGACTTTCAAGAAGTACCATGAGATGAAAAATCAAGTCTGCAGATTCATTTAACAAGAGATCCTTGTTTTCGGCCATGGCTTCAATAACCACCTCTACACCTTCTTCACCTACTTTTTGTGCCAGTTTGTTTTTTCCTTTTTTAAATAAACTGGCGGTATAGGAATCATCTGTAGGATTGGTATGTCGATCATGAATGATTGCTGATAATTTATTGAGGAAAGAAATTCCAGCGGTATTTTCTTCATTGAAACATGTATCAGAGCCCGTATGGCATACTGGCCCGACAGGATTTGCCTTTATCAATAACGTGTCATTATCACAGTCTATCAAAATTTTTTCAAGATGGAGAAAATTTCCTGACGTCTCCCCTTTTACCCAAATGCGGTTCTTTGATCTACTGAAAAAAGTCACCTTTTTGGTTGCTTTTGTTTGGTTGAATGCCTCTTCATTTTGGTAGCCAAGCATCAAAACCTTATCAGATTTTGCATCTTGTACTACTACTGGAATCAACCCGTTTGATTTATCAAAGTCTGGAGTCATAATCGCATTGGAATGCTATCTGATTGGATAGCTTCTTTTAAGTCTTTTATTTCAATTTCTTTATAATGAAAGATACTCGCCGCTAAAGCTGCATCTGCCGAGCCAAGGTCAAAAATATCTGAAAAATGTTCGATTGTGCCGCCTCCTCCAGAAGCAATTACTGGTATTCTTACGGCACTGCCAATTCTTTTCGTGAGTTCTACAGCAAATCCGGCCTTGGTGCCATCATGATCCATTGAAGTCAATAATATCTCTCCTGCCCCTCTTTTATCGACCTCCATAGCCCAAGCCAAAGTCTTTAATTGAGTTGGTTTAGAGCCTCCATGCGTATGAACAATATCTTCTCCATTGACATGACGCGTATCTATAGCCACCACCAAGCATTGCGTGCCGAACTCTGATGATATTGCATTAATTAACTCAGGATTTTTTACCGCAGCGGAATTGATGGACACTTTATCCGCGCCTGCATCTAAAATTGCTTTTACATCAGCCACACTGCTAATGCCTCCTCCTACTGTGAAAGGTATGTGAATAGTTGCAGCTACTCTCTTAACGAGCTCTATAAGCGTCTTTCTTTTTTCGTTTGTCGCTGAAATATCAAGAAAGACCAACTCATCTGCTCCTTCTATTGAATATCGCTCTGCTAACTCCACTGGATCTCCAGCATCACGCAACGCTAAAAAATTAACTCCTTTGACCGTGCGACCGTCTTTGATATCCAAACATGGAATGATTCTTTTAGTCAGCATCGTTGATTTCCTTTAATTGTTCTAAAGTGATCCTATTCTCGTAATAGGCTTTGCCTACAATGGCAGCAAATAACTTTTTACTTTTAAGCTGATGCAGATCGTCAAGACTTGACACTCCACCACTGGCAATAAGTTTCAGATCTGGAAACTCTGCGAGCACTTCCTCATACAACTCAATTGCTGGGCCACTCAACATGCCATCTTTGTTAATATCCGTGCAGATCGCGTACTTCACGCCAGCTTCAATATATTCTTTCAGAAAAGTGAATAACTCAAGCCCTGTAGACTGCTGCCAGCCGGAAACCATTATTTTCCTATCTAAAACATCTGCACCAAGGATAATTTTTTCTCCACCAAAATCGTGAATCCACTTTCTTACCTCGCCTGGATCTTTTGCGGCAATGCTGCCGGCGGTCACCTGGCTTGCCCCCGCTTCAAAAACCATTTCCAAATCTGATCGAGATTTAACGCCTCCACCAAAGTCGACAATTAAGGAGGTGTTTGCTGTGATGTCTTTGAGCGTTTGGATATTGACAACTTTTTTTTGTCTGGCGCCATCCAAATCGACCAAATGCAGTCGCTTTATACCAGCAGCAGCAAATTTCTGAGCTACTTCTACAGGATCATTGAAATATTCGGTTTTTTGGTTATAATCCCCCTTGGTAAGCCTCACACATTTACCATCTATGATATCTATCGCTGGTATAATTTCCATTTTTATAACTTTAAAAAGTTGTCCAAAAATTTCATTCCAGCGTCGGCGCTTTTTTCAGGATGAGGTTGAATAGCGTAATAATTTTTATACTGAATTGCGGTGCTGAACTTAGTACCATATTCACATTGCGCCACTGTGTATGCTGATAATGGCACGAAGTAACTATGCACAAAATACATATAATCGTTTTCTTTGATTTCCTTAAATGATGGTCCTTTGAGATCGGTAATGGTATTCCAACCCATATGAGGTACTTTCAAATGATCCGATTCGAATTTCTTGACGCTTAATGGCAGTATGCCGAGACAGTCTGTTTGGTTTTCTTCTGAAAACTCGCACATCAATTGCATACCAAGACAAACACCAAGAAAAGGTTGCTTCAAATTGCGTAAAACATCCACCAAACCATTTGATTTTAAACTGTGCATCGCTGAACTTGCCTCCCCCTGACCAGGAAAAATTACTTTATCAGCAGAAGTTAAAGTTTCAATGTCATTCGTGAGTACAGGTTCCAGACCTAACCTATTCAATGCGAATGTTAGGGATTGCACGTTTCCGGCATTGTATTTTACAATGGCTACTTTCATTTTACCTTGATCAGAAAATAAAAAAGGTTGTACCTGAAGTACAACCTATAAATGGTAAAGTTAATTCACATGATTATGCCGTGACCGGTTCCTCTGCTCTTTTTTCAACCATCTCAGCTAAAACCTCCTTTATCTCGCCAAGACTTTCGTAAAGCTGCTCATAAGACTGAATAACAAAGTATCGATCCTGAAAAACATCCTTTCTGTAAGACGTGTTGGCGATCGTTTGAACATCAAAGTCGTATTTAGGAGGCACATCAGACAAACTATATTTTGTTTCGCCTGCGGAAGACAAGATTCCTGCTCCGTAAATTCGAAGACCTTCCTCTTCTTGAATCAGACCAAACTCAACCGTAAACCAATAAATCCTAGATAAAATTTCTATTGCGTAATCATTGCCTACATAATCTAGCCCGATGACGCTCAGCTCTTCCAAAAAGTTAACAAATGATTGGTTGCTCAAAAGGGGTACATGCGCAAATACATCGTGAAACATATCAGGCTCTTCCAAATAATCAAGCTCCTTCATTTTACGTAACCAAGTAGTTGCCGGAAAGCGCTTATTGGACATTAGCTCAAAAAAGGTGTAATCGGGAACAATCCCAGGAACCACAGCCAGTCTCCAGCCAGTAAGGCTTTCTAAAATATCATTGGTTTCCTTAAAAACAGGGATTTTATCAGGTACGAAATCGACTTTTTCAAGTCCATTCATGTAAGCTTTTGTGGCTGCCGTTGGCAAATTTTGTATTTGACGATCGTATAAAAGCTTCCAAACTTGAAAGTCTTCGTCATTATAAGAACCATAAATCTGTTTCATGTGGAATATCTTTTATTTCAAAAATAATAAATTCAAGTTAATTAGTTGTCATGACATATATCATCCAAGAGGATCATAATAGCGCACGCATTGCCCTAATTTTTTCAATTAATTTAGCCGATTCATCAAAATCCAAAGTTTGCTGACCATCAGAAAATGCCTCTTCTGGCTTATCATGGATTTCAAAGATGACGCCATCAGCCCCAGCTACAGTTGCCGCTAAAGCCACAGGAGCCACATGATCTCGAATACCTATTCCATGTGATGGATCTGCAATTACTGGCAAATGCGTTTTCTCTTTAAGGATAGGAATGGCATTGATATCAAATGTATTTCTCGAAGCTTTTTCATAGGTTCTGATGCCTCTTTCGCATAACAAAAGCTTTTCGTTACCTCCTGCGAAAACATATTCCGCACTATAAAGTAATTCATCAATTGTTCCAGAAATACCTCGCTTTATCATCACCGCTTTATCCACCTTACCGAGCTCATCCAATAAGTTGAAGTTTTGGGTATTCCTTGCTCCTACTTGATAGATATCCACATAGTCGTTCATGGCCTCTATTTGTGAGACTTGCATCACCTCCGTTACAATTTTAATGTTGGCTGCTTTGGCTGCTTCGTACCAAGTTTTCAACCCCTCAATGCCTAACCCGCGAAAAGAATAGGGAGAACTTCGTGGCTTATATACTCCTCCGCGCATTATTCTCACACCATTTGCTTTCAAATGATCAATGGTTTTATAGATATTTTCTTCGCCTTCAATACTGCAAGGCCCAGCCATCAATGCAAAATGACCGCCTCCTATTTTCACACCATCTCCCAGATCGATCACTGTGTGATCTACTTTCCATTTAGCGCTTACAAGCTTGTAATCATCGCTAACAATATGGATATCTTTGATTCCTTCTAAGTGGCCAATTTTTCTTACATCAAAAGCTTTTTTTCCTATACCCACAAGGTAGTGACCTTGCTGAGTGCGAACCTCGTTGGTTTTATATCCAGTTTTTTCAACATGGCTAAAAAGTTCTGACTTTTGATCTTTTGAAATGTTTTCTTCGAACTGAATAATCATTTTTCTAAAATTTGATGAACGAAATTATTTATTGATTCATTAGAGGAATCTGCAGCGAGTTGCTTGATGAAAGCACTACCGACTATTGCACCACTTGCATATTTACAAGCAGAATCGAAGGTAGATTTGTTGGAAATGCCAAACCCTATTAACCGCCGGTTTTTAAGGTTCATGGCGTTTACTCGATTGAAATATTGAATTTGTGCCTCCGAAATATCACTTTTTGCGCCTGTAATACTCGCAGAACTTACCATATAAATAAATCCACTTGATAAGTCGTCAATTTTCCGAATCCTGTCATCGGACGTCTGAGGAGTGATCAGAAAAATATTGAACAGTTTATGTGCCTCAAACAGTGGCTTGTATATGTTTTCATATTCATACATCGGCAGGTCTGGTAAAATAAGCCCGTCAACGCCGACTTCCTCACATTTCTCACAAAACCTTTCTACACCAAACTGAATGATGGGATTCAGATAACCCATTAAAATCACCGGAATCGTCACTTTTTCTCTCAATCCTGAAAGCTGTTGAAATAGCTTTTTGAGTGACATCCCATTATCAATCGCTTGCGTGGAACTCTCCTGAATGGTGGGGCCATCGGCAATCGGATCGGAATATGGTAATCCTATTTCAAGAATATGTGCTCCCGCCTTTTCAAGGCTTTCTGCGATCCTGACCGTATCTTCTAATTCAGGATAGCCGGCGGTGAAGTATACATTCAGCAATCGCTCCTGTGTCTCCTCGAATGCTCGATCTATTCTATTCATGAGCTAGTATTTTCCCCATTTTATGTAAGTATCTAAATCTTTATCTCCTCTTCCCGATAGATTCACAACGATCACATCGTCTTGCTTGAATTTGAATTGATCCAAAGCGGCCAACGCATGTGCTGTTTCTATAGCAGGAATGATACCTTCCGTTCTACTTAAAAATATTCCGGCTTGCATCGCTTGTTCGTCAGATACGCCAACAAAATTGGCTCTTTTTGAGTCAAAAAGATGCGCATGAAACGGCCCAATTCCAGGGTAATCTAATCCAGCCGAAATAGAATATGGTTCAACCACCTGACCATCTTCCGTTTGCATAAGGAGCGTTTGACTGCCGTGTAAGACACCTGGCGTACCAAGCGCTGTTGTAGCTGCCGACTTGCCAGTATCATTTCCAAGACCCGCTGCTTCTGCTGCTATAAGTTTGACAGATGGTTCGTTGAGAAAATGATAATAGGCACCAGCGGCGTTACTACCACCGCCAACACATGCAAAAACATAATCTGGCAATGGGTTTCCTTGAACATTCTCTAACTGCCATCGGATTTCCTCGCTAATCACCGATTGAAATCTTGCCACCATATCAGGATAAGGATGTGGTCCTACTACTGAGCCGATGATGTAGTGCGTGTCATCAGGATTAGCAATCCAATGCCGCATAGCTTCATTCGTAGCATCTTTTAATGTTTTACTTCCAGAGGTCGCTGGTCTTACTTCTGCGCCAAGAATTTTCATTCTTTCTACATTGGGTTTTTGTCTTGCCATATCGACCTCACCCATGTATACAATACAACTTAATCCCGCCAGCGCACATACCGTGGCAGTAGCTACTCCATGCTGGCCTGCTCCCGTTTCTGCAATTATTTTTTTCTTGCCTAATGCTTTAGCTACAAGTATTTGACCAACAGTATTATTGACTTTATGCGCCCCAGTATGGCATAAATCCTCACGCTTCAAATAGATTTTGGCACCATAATGAACTGACATGCGCTCCGCTAAATATAAAGGCGTAGGTCTTCCGACATAGTCTTTCAGCAGATGGTTAAACTCTTTGATAAACTCCTTATTCCTCGTGATCTCCAAATATCTCGATTGTAGTTCTTCAATATTGGGATGCAACATCTCTGGAATAAATGCTCCACCAAACTTTCCGAAATATCCTCTCTCGTCCACGAGATATTCTGACTCCAGCTCGATCATATTTTCGCTTTTAATTCTTTAACTAATTCTAAATTTTTAAAACCCGGGCTCGCTTCAAATTTGCTATTGACATCAATGCCTATTAGATTTTCTAATTGTAAATCTTTGATGATTTCAACGTCTTCCAAAGCTATTCCTCCACTAAGGAGAAAGGGTTTGTTGAGGTTATATTGTTTCAAAATGCTCCACTTGAATTTTCGTCCGCTTCCTCCATACTCAGGGGTCTTCGTGTCAAACAAAAAACAGTCAACGAAAGATTCATATTTTTTCATACGTTGAATTGGCATTTGGTCTGACAGGCTAAATACCTTGAAAACATTTACCTCATTTTTTTTCACTTGCTCCACATATTCAACAGATTCATCTCCATGAAGCTGTACATAGTCCAATTCGTATTTAAGTACCTTTTGCAATAAGCTTTCGATAGCCTCATTGACAAACACACCGACTTTTTTTATAGGCTTGGGTATTTGAGGCATTATAAAATTATCCCCTACATATCGCTTCGATTTTGGGTAAAATATGAAACCGATATAATCAGGCGCCAAACTTATCATTCCTTTAATGTTATCGGCATCTCTCATACCGCAAACTTTTAATAACATCCTACAATAAAGCTTTTATATCTTTAATGAACTGGCGACAAGCCTTATCTGGTCGGCCTGAGTGCATGAATTTTTCACCAATTAAGAAGCCTTCATAGCCTAATTTTTTCAATTCAACTATTGTTTTTGGGTCACTTAATCCGCTTTCCGACATTTTCAAATATTCGTCAGGAATTTTAGTAACCAAATCCCTTGAGGTATTGATGTTTGTTTCAAATGTTTTCAAGTCACGATTATTTACACCGATGATATCCAAATCGCCAACCAAGGATCGGTTCAACTCTTCTTCATTGTGTACCTCCAAAAGCACTTCTAAGCCCAGAGATTTGGCTGTAGCTGAAAGTACTTTTATTTCATCGGGGGTAAGACAAGCGGCGATCAGCAGGATCACATCCGCCCCGATGGACTTAGCTTCGATAATCTGATATTCGTCAATTATGAAATCTTTTCGAAGGATCGGGCAAAAGTTATACTTCCTGGCTGCAGATAAATCAGCATTACTCCCACCGAAATATTTATTGTCCGTCAAGATGGATAATCCTGAGGCACCAGCCTGCATGTAGCCAATAGATGTCTTCTCTACAGAAGCATTTGCATTGATGATTCCTTTGGATGGTGATTGCCTCTTAAATTCTGCTAATATTCCTAGCTTATCAGTTCTTCTAAGGTACTTTTTTAAGGAAACTGACTTGCCTTCGAAAAAAGTACTTTTTTCCAGAAGTTTCACTGGGAACAATTCTTTATTGTTTGCTACTTCAATTTTTTTGTGAGCAACTATTTCATCAAGAATATTTTTCATATTTATACTTCTTATTGAAGGGCTATTTGTTAATTGATTTAAATAATTCAAAGGCTTTGTAGGCTTTTCCGCTCTCAATGGATTCTTTAGCTTGGACAATTCCTTCTTCTATAGTCAGGTTTTTGCCAGTAGCTATCGCCAATCCAGCATTGGCCAATACAGCACTTTTTTGCGCATCGGTCGATTGATCGTTGAGAATATCTAGCAATATTTTGGCAGAAGCTGGCACATCCTCACCACCTGCCAAGGAAGCTTCGGTCAAGGTGTCAAAGCCTAGTTCCTCTGGACTGATGACTCTTTCTTCCTGATTGGTAATGAGTTTAAAGGAGCCAGTCAGCGATATTTCATCGTAACCGTCCAAGGAATGAACGATAGCAAATCGCTTATCGGTATTTTGATATAAATATCCATAGAGCCTCGCCAATTCCAAACTAAATACACCGACAACTTGAGACTTTGGAAACGCAGGGTTTACCATTGGCCCTAGCATGTTAAAGAAAGTTTTGATGCCAAGATCACGCCTGACCGGCCCAACATTTTTCATTGCAGGATGAAATAAAGGAGCGTGCAAAAAACAAATACCCGCTTCAGCTATGCTTGTTTCAATCGTTTCTAAATTATTGGAAAATTGTATTCCGAGTTGCTCTAGTACATTGGACGAGCCACTGATAGATGAAACACCATAGTTTCCATGTTTTACCACCTTCTGTCCCGCTCCGGCTACCACGAATGAACTAACCGTAGATATATTGAATGTGTTTTTACCATCTCCGCCAGTACCGCAAAGATCAATCGCATCATATTTTTCACCAGGCATCCTAATGCAAAGTTCTAACATGGCATCACGAAATCCTTCGAGTTCTTCCACGCGAATCGAACGCATCAAATACACGGTCATAAATGCCGCCATTTGGCTGTTATTATATTTTCCTGTGGCCAAGTTTGACAGAATTTCAAATGCCTCATCACGAGATAAGGTTTGATACTTAATCAACTTATTTAATACTTCTTTCATGATCCTATTGCTAACCAGTTTTTAATCATTTGTTTGCCATGCTCAGTCATTATTGACTCAGGGTGAAATTGTACACCTCTTACATTAAATAACTTATGCCTAATGGCCATAATACTTCCATGCTCGTCCACGGATGTAATGGACAGTTCTTCTGGTAGATTTTCATTTTTCACGGCCCAGGAGTGGTAACGGCAAACCTGAAATTCCTCTGGAATATCATCAAAAAACGGGTCACTATTTTGAAGGATATTTTTGGTGGCAATGCCATGAAATACACTGGGAAGATTATACAATTCTCCACCAAAAGCTTCAGCAATTGCCTGATGTCCTAAACATACACCTAAAATGTTTTTTGTCGGAGCATATACCTTGAGCAACTCTGGCATAATGCCAGCATCTTTTGGTAATCCCGGGCCAGGAGAAAGAAGTATATGATCATATTTCGATACTTCGGTAATACTGATCTTATCGTTGCGAAAAACCTCCAAATTTGCCGAAAAACCTAGCTCTCTAATAATGTGCACCAGATTGTAGGTAAAAGAGTCGTAGTTATCTAATACTAAAATTTTCATCTCAGTCGATATTTTGTGCTAGATCGAGCGCCCCTTCGAGTGCGGCTAACTTATTGTAAACTTCCTGAACTTCGCCTTCCGGATTAGATTTTGAAACTATCCCCGCACCCGCTTGAAAAAACAATTGATTCTTTTTACTCATAAAAGTTCGAATCATAATGGCATGGTTAAAATTTCCATCAAAGTCCATGAATCCAATGGCTCCCCCATAGAATCCTCTAGCCGTTTTTTCATATTGTGCGATCAGTTGCATGGCTCGATGCTTCGGAGCACCCGATAATGTGCCCGCTGGAAATGTACTTGCCACAATATCCAGAGGTTTAGAATCTTTTTTCAATTGTCCAGAAACTTTTGAAACCAAATGAATCACATGGGAGTAGTATTGAACTTCTTTATAAGTCTCCACCACCACATTATCCGCGTTTTTGCTCAGATCATTTCTTGCTAAATCTACCAACATGATATGTTCGGCATTTTCCTTCGGATCTTCGAGCAATTTATTAGCTAGTTCAGCATCCGCTTTATCGTTACCCGTTCTCCGAAAAGTACCGGCTATAGGATAAATCGTTGCTACATCATCTTTTATAACTATTTGTGCTTCAGGGGAAGATCCGAAAATTTTATAACCACCATAGTCGAAGTAAAACAAGTAAGGTGAAGGGTTTATTGATCTTAAGGCTCGATAAAGTTGAAACTCGTCACCTCTAAATTCAGTTTGAAATTGTCTTGAAAAAACAACCTGAAACACATCTCCCAAATCGCAATGTTTTATCCCAGACTGTACTCTTTCAAGAAATTCATCATCAGTAAAGTTGGAAGTAGTATTGCCCTTCTTTGAAAAGGAAAAGGAAGGGATGTTCTGGTTCGCGATAATATTGAGCAACTGACTAAACTCACCCTCATTTGGTTCATCAAGATACGTTTCCGTCAAATAACATTCGTTTTTAAAATGGTCTAACGCAATGATATATTTGAACAGCTGGTATTTTATTAACGGTAGTTCGCTAGAAAGCGAGCGATGCTGATTGATTTCAATATCTTCAAAATGAGCCACGGCATCATAGGACATATGACCAAAAAGGCCTGTTTGAATCCTACCGGCAATTTTGTCAATTTGCTGGAAGCTTTTTGAAAATTTAGTGAGTTCTTCGACTACACTTACTTCCTTCGTTAATACCAAACTTGAAGATTCGCCAGTCGGAAACGTTGTTTTAATCAAGTCGTCCTCCAAACTAAAAGACGCTATGGGTAAGCAACATATGTAAGAGATACTATTTTCTCCTCCATGATAATCTGAGCTTTCCAACAAAAAAGAATTGGCAAAATGATCTCTCACCTTTAGATATATACCCACAGGTGTGATGATATCAGCCAAAATTTTCCTTTCTCTAGTTTTTAAATGTAGCATTTGTGTTTTCAGTAAAGCAAAAAAAAACCCGCTGTAAAGAGCGGGTTCTATATATTTTAATTAATAGCGCTATTCACAACTCATTGAGCTTTATTAGAATACCACCACCAATAGTTTCTATTTTCATTCATAAATGCTAAGCTAAATCTAACAGGTAAAAAAAAGCAAATTGTGCGCCAATTATTTATCAATAAATTTATTAGAAAAAATCACATTCAGAAAATTCAACTTTTTGATATTCTATTTAAAATTAAATTAAATTGCTTTCATGTTACCTTTAGAAGAACAAATTAGTATTCTCGTCCACCTATCTAAGGCAGATAATTATGTTGCCGAATCAGAAAGTGCATTAATACATAGTATCGGCAAGGCTGGTGGATTGAAAAGAGATGCTGTGGAGCTGATAATGGATAATCCAAAACCTATTCCCCATCTTAAAAACCTTCCTCCTGATGAAAAGTTTGATTACATATTCAATGTCATCCAATTAATGAAAATAGATGGGAAAATCCATCAAAAAGAAATCAGTTTTTGTGAAAGACTAGCGATTGCACTTGGCTATAAACCTGGAGTAGTTGCAGACCTGTCAGCCTATATCTATTCTGATCCAAGTATTCAAACCAAAAGAAGCTATTTGCGTACAATAGCCGATTCTCACCTTATACCAATGAGATAGCCTCAAAGGCACCTACGAGTGAAAAGATTTATAGGAGTAGCCCCACTTCTGTTTTTTTTTGTCCCTATTCTTTTTGGACAAAACCTTAAAAACAACACCAACTATTTTATTAAAAAAGCGCTTTCTGAAATAGTCATTGATGGCTATCTGGATGAAACTGATTGGGAAAATGCCCAAATCGCCGATGGCTTTTATCAAACATTTCCTATTGACTCTTTGCCCGCTCAGCAGCGGACGGAATTTAAAATAACCTACGACAATGACAAATTGTATGTTGCAGCAATCTGTTACAAAGCCGTTGAAGATCAGCCAATCGTCCGCTCACTTCGGAGAGATTTTAATTGGTCTGGAAATGACAACTTTAGTATCTATATCGATTCTTTCAATGACCAAAGTAATGGCTTTACTTTTCAGGTAACACCGCTCAATGTACAAAGGGAAGGACTAGTAACCCTGGGTGGAGGTGTTGCCGATGATTGGGATAACAAATGGTTTTCCGAGGCTAAAATTTATGACGAATATTGGATTGTTGAAATGGCCATTCCTTTCAAGTCATTTCGATACAACGAAGAGTCAAATTGGAATATTCAAGCCCTAAGAAATAATCAAATCCAAAATGAAAGAACTTCTTTCATTCAAGTTCCAATTCAATATTCAAGTTCGGATTTAGTGTATACTGCAAAACTTGTATGGGATCAAAAACCACCCAAAGCCGGCACAAATATTTCGTTGATTCCATACGTAAATGCCAATTCCTCTGAAAATTTTGAGCTTAACACAGATAGAGACTCCAACATTCAAGCAGGCTTAGATGCAAAAGTTGGACTAACCAACAGTCTGAACCTTGACTTGACATTCAATCCTGACTTCTCACAAGTCGAAGTTGATGCCCAAGTCACCAATTTGGATAGGTTTGAATTGTTTTTTCCCGAACGAAGACAATTCTTTCTTGAAAATCAAGACCTCTTTGCCACAAATGGATTTCCTGGGTCAAGGCCATTTTTCAGTAGGAGAATTGGCATTGTTAACACCAAAGATGGCCTGACAAGGCAAGTACCAATTATTGGTGGCGCTCGACTGAGTGGTAAAATTGGCGAGGATTGGCGGGTCGGTGCTTTAAGTATGCAAACTGAGCAAGATCCTGAATCAAACACTCCTTCTCAAAACTATTCAGTTGCAGTATTTCAAAGACAAATATTTAGCCGATCAAATATCGGAGCTGTATTTGTAAACAGGCAGAGCTTTGATCAAGACAAAACCGACACTTTACTTTCAACCTCCAGATACAACCGTGTCTATGGTGTAGACTACAATCTACTCTCTGAGGACAATAAGTGGGAAGGTAATTTTTTCTACCATCGGTCTTCTGATCCAGAAAAACTGAATAGCACATTTGCTCATGGTGGCTTTCTTGCTTACCGTACGCGAGAATTCAGGGTGTTTTGGTTCCAAAATCTTATCGGTGAAAACTATTCTGCCGAAGTAGGCTTTGTTCCTCGAAAGGGGATTTATTCCAGTGGTATTGGAGGAGAACTGTCATTTTATCCAGAGGGTAAAATTCAAAAACATGGCCCATCGGTAAGTTTCGAATTCGTGAACGACTTGGATTTCAACAATCTGGATAAGGGTGCAGAATTAAGTTACGATTTTAACTTCCTCAATAGATCAGAATTTGGGTTTGGCACAGAGATCAGTAGTGTACTTCTACTTGACGACTTTAACCCTACAGATAATGATCAGGAGTTACTTTTCGCAAATAATCGCTATGACTGGCTAAGGACATTTGTGTACGCAGGAACTGATGATCGAAAAATGTTAAGTGTAAATGGCTTTGTGAGTTATGGAGGATTTTATACTGGAAAGCTGTTTTCTACAGGAAGTTTTGTTGCTTACAGGCTACAGCCCTATTTGAATATAGAAATGAATTTTGAATATAATCGCTTAGACTTTGCAAGTTCAAGCACCGAATATTATCTCATAGGTCCCAGAATTGACCTAACCATGACCAACAAGTTATTTTGGACTACTTTTCTACAGTACAATAATCAGATAGATAATTTTAATGTGAACACACGTCTTCAATGGAGATTTAAGCCAGTCAGTGATCTATTCATTGTTTATACCGATAATTATAATACGCTGGATAGAGCTACGAAAAACAGGGCGCTGGTAGTAAAGCTGTCTTACTGGTTTAATATTTAAAAAAAACCCGCACATGGCGGGTTTTTTTTACTTTGCTTTTAATGCTTTTTCCAAATCCTCAATCAATTTTTTTGATACTTTACGGCTATTGGTTTTCTTGTACTCGACCAATATTTTTTTGGCTTCTTCTGCTTTTTGAAATAACCCTTCAGGATTTCCATCATGAGCGTAACTTCCTAAGCACCATTCGATTTCTGATACCATTTGTTCGTCGATACCTAGATCGGACATTTTGTCTTTTGCGGCTATAAGCGCACTTTCAACTTTTTCTACAGACATAGTGAATTCTATTTGACCTTTATGAATTTGATTCAAAATTATCTTAAAAAATAGGTAAAGCGCAAAAAATTTAACAAAACATTAGAAAACTGATAAAAATCAATCAATTAATCTGCTTAAAACGCCTAATTCTAGTGTTCATGACGAAAAACCACAGCGGAGGAATTGTTGCGAGCAACATCATACCGGGATATCCTGTCGGCATTTGAGGACTATTGTCCATATTTCTCAATATTTGATATTTCCTGCTGGCGATAAAATGATGGTCGGAGTGCCTCGATAATTCAAACAATAACAAGCGACCAACTACGTGGTTGGAATTCCAACTATGGGATGGCAAAACTCTTTCGTAAGTATTGCCTTTTCTCTCCCTTTCCAATCCGTAATGCTCAATATAGTTGACTGTTTCGAGAAGCAAAAATCCTATGACCGCCGCTGCTAAGAAGTACAGCATAATTGGTAATCCGTACAGGGCGTATATCACAGCGAGTAATGCCACTTGTATTAATTGAAAAATAAGCATTTCATTCTTCCAAGAGAACCAGCTTATTCCTTTTTTACCAAGTCTTTCTTTTTCTAACTTCCATGCGGATAAATAAGCATAGACAACAGATCTAAACCAAAAAGAATACAACATCTCCCCCATTCTTGCTGACGAAGGATCTTCTTTCGTACTTACGTTTTTGTGATGCCCCCTATTGTGCTCAATATAAAAATGCATGTACAATGAGGTAAGCAGAAGCATCTTCGCCATCAGACGTTCGTATTTTTTTGTCCTATGTCCTAGTTCATGAGCTACATTAATCCCAATTACTCCACACAAAAGCCCCATTGCTGATATTCGACCTATGATATCCACGGTTGCAAGGCCAGATTCTTGCATCGACTCAAGAAATAAATAGAGGAAAAAAAACTGAATTGGCACAACCAAGTAAACAAGCAAATCATAAAACCAATCACTTTTTCTAATCTCCGCTTCAGATTCTTCTAAATTTTGAGTGTTCGGCTTGAACAATAATTCTAAGAATGGGACTAAAAGGAATGCTTCAATAATTGGCGTGTAGGTGAGCCATCCTCTGGAGTTAAATGAGACATAAGCCAAAACAGGCAAAGTGAAAACCAGCAAATACTTCAATGCTTTTATCCTTCTCATGTGATTCAATTATTAAATACCAAAGTGCACGAATGTCTTACCTAGTAATTTAAAGTGAAGCCATCATTAATTCATATTAAAGCATTACAAAAAATACGTTTATCTCAAATAACACACTTAAAAAAGCTGTGAAATTGCTAAAATTTCATTTTTCCAAAAGGCACTAAATACCCTACTGAAAAACCAATGACATATTGATTACTCTGATCTGGGGTTCTAACTGCGGATAATGACTCTGGATTTAGTACTCCTCGAATACTGATATTGAAAAATATTTCTAAATGAAAAGCGCCGATACTGGTATCTTGATGCAATCCAGCAGACATTCTTCCTCCATAACCAAACCTATTGACTTCATCAATTTCTATCGGATAGACTTCCGATTGACCTATTTCTGCTTCTGTTGGCAAAGCATCCTTGTCCACAGCCAGCAAATATTCCAAGTATGGACCCATTGTTATAAAGTACTTGCTGCCGCCTTTGCCAGCATAAATAATGGCCTCTATAGGTATTTCCAAATAATCTAACCGTGTAAAATAATCAGGTGCTCCAGTATTGAATCTTTGTCTCCAGCCTTTACTGTCATAGTCAACACCGAGCTGTAAACCTGTATTTAAAAAAGAAGACTGTTTTTGATTAGTAAAGAGCTTGCCAGTAACCCCGATATGGTAACTCGTAAGAAACTCGGTATTGGCACGGATGTTATAGACCGTGTGCTCCATATAAACAGTGGAAACATGCCCACCACCTTTGATCCCGACAAATGCTTTATACTGCGCTAAAGCATTAAAAGTCAGTAATGAAAATAAAACAAATATTAAGCTTTTTACCATATCGACATTTCAACTGCAATATTACACCCTTACGAAGTAGATTAAAATGAAATTTAAGGCAATCATTCTTCATGAAATTTCTATTTCGTCCACATTTAAGAATTATGGTTTGCAAATTTTCCTGCGCCTACTTTTTCCAAATCAAGCGTCTACTAAAAGACCAATTTTACAGCTTACTTTCATCGAAAAATTCGATTCATTCATGATTCATTCATTATTTGATAATGAATCATGCCATAAAACAGCGAATTTTTGAGCCTAAATTAGTTTGATGAATGAAAGAGATAATGACCGAAATGATGACACAGAAATTGATGATGTGCTTGATTCCTCCTTTTTTTCCTACAAAGAATTAGACCAAGAGGATATGGATGAGGATATAGAGAAAGAACTATTGTCCAACGAAGATTATCGAAGGATTTCTGAATTGTAAGTAGTGAATGTTTTTAATATTTCATATCTTCGCATCGGCAAACGGATACGACCAGCTCCTGCTGAATCCCCCAGGACCGGAAGGTAGCAAGGGTAAGTGGTTGTAGCGGTGCGATATTTCGTTTGCCTTTTTTATTCCCTCCCAACCTAGTACATTTGAAATCCACATTAATTAAAAAAGCATCTTATGAAATTTTTTATTGATACCGCTAATCTTGATGAAATACGCGAAGCTTATGATCTTGGTGTATTAGATGGAGTGACTACCAACCCATCCTTAATGGCCAAAGAAGGAATTACAGGTAAAGAGAATATTTTAAAGCATTACAAGGATATCTGCGACATTGTTGATGACAATGTGAGTGCCGAAGTAATCTCAACAGATTACGAGCACATGCTCGAAGAAGGCAGAAACTTGGCTAAAATCGACGATAAAATTGTCGTGAAAATTCCAATGATTAAAGATGGCGTGAAAGCCATAAAAGCATTAACAGCCGAAGGAATTAGAACAAATTGTACTTTGATATTCAATGCTGGTCAAGCAATTCTTGCTGCAAAAGCGGGTGCATCATACATCTCTCCTTTTCTAGGAAGATTAGATGATATTGGATCCGATGGAATGGCTTTAATAGAGCAGATTGTTCAGATCTTCGACAATTATGGCTTTGAAACTGAAATCTTAGCAGCCTCTGTGAGACATAATATGCATTTAATACAATGTGCTGAAGCTGGCGCAGATGTTGTCACTTGTCCTTTGAGTGTTATTACAGGATTATTGAAACACCCTTTGACTGATAGCGGATTAGCGAAATTCCTTGCTGATTATAACAAAGGCAATCAATAATTCTTGATTACTTCTTATGGTTCAGTGATCATACTATGTACATCATAAAAGTAAAGGGTAAGGCAAAGATTCCTGATTACATTCAGCTTCGCGATGAGAAATTTGTGTTGATTGCTTATTTCCGTGCAGATAGACCACTCCAAAAAATGGAAAAATATGGTCTTGAAGGAAAAGAAGAGGCGCTTAAAGAAGTAATTAGTAATTTAAGCTTTGGAAAACTTCAAAAATTAGAAATCTAAATGTCATTTTCAAACGATCCTTTGGTTCATGTTAATAAAGCGAGCATTTTTCAAGAAAATGCAACAGTCTTAAGTGACATAGCTTTTGATATTGCCAAAGGAGAGTTTGTTTATTTGATCGGCCGTACAGGAAGTGGTAAGTCTTCGTTACTTAAAACACTCTATGGAGATTTAAACCTGAGACTTGGAGACATCAGTGTCTGCGGTATTCAGATCCGTGGTATAAAAAGCACAGAAATTCCTTTTCTAAGGAGAAAAATAGGCATCATATTTCAGGCTTTTGAGCTTTTTTATGACCGGACGGTGGCGGAAAATCTATTCTTTGTAATGAAGGCTACAGGATGGAAGGATCGCGCGAAAATGAAAAGCCGAATGGCGGAAATTCTCATGCGTGTTGGTCTTGGTACTGTTTCCAATAAAATGCCTCATCAACTATCGGGAGGTGAGCAACAGCGTGTGGTTATTGCTCGAGCCTTGATCAACGAACCTCAGATTTTAATTGCCGACGAACCTACAGGAAATTTAGATCCGGAGGTTGCTGATGGCATTATGAAGCTTTTTCTGGAGATAAATAAAAGTGGTACAGCAGTATTAATGGCTACCCACAATCATCACTTTATTGATAAATTTCCTGCGCGCGTTCTAAAGTGCGACAAAACCAAAATATTGGATAGCAGAATTGACCACTTCGAATATTCTGAAATATATTAAGCATTCCATTTTCATCTTCTTAGGGTTTTGGATCAAGACAAACAATGAAGATAATGATTTTTTAAAGCATCTAAATTTCACTTCTTCTTTGGTCCTTTTTTGCAGATTAAAAACCATTAAATGCTCGGGAAAGTGCATTTGAACTTGGTTGATAAGGTATTGAAAATATTAGCATTTAATTAACAACACCTATTTAAACCAGAGGCTATTTCACCTTAACCTGAAAAGTTTGATCAATTCTTCCGCTTCGATTAATTTTCATGGATTTTGAAAAAGGTTAATCACGATTCCTGATTCATTTCTCTATTTGTCGCTAAGATGCAAAATATCAATCTTACGGAATGTATTAGCTCAATTAAATGTTTGAATCATTTAAGTTTACAATAAGCGAATGATGCATTTATTAAAACATACCATTCTGGTAGCCTTAATTTGCGGACTCAGTCTGTCCGGTTACACCCAAGATTCAACTTTGGTTGCTACTGATAGTGCGGCAATTGCACTTGATACCATGGACATGAAAAAACGAATTGAATTTCCTTGGGCAATAACTATAGAAGGACAATTTGAGTCTATGGATACACAATTCGAGGATAATATCAATATTTATTATGGCATTGGTCTTGAATATAAAAGGTTTTTAGGTGGTTTCTATTATCGAGAATTGATTTCCAATGATGAAGAAATGGTGATTTTCCCGTCTTCATTTTCTTTGCACTCAAGCAGCGGCGGAGTATATTTAGGATACCGGATGATTGACAGAAAACTAATCGGCGTATCTGGCAGAATGCTCATTGGATCAGGTGATATTTTATGGAGTCGGATAGAAAATCAGGAAGACTTTGCCAGAGACAAATTCACCGAATTAAAACCTGAAATTTTACTCGAATTTGAACCCACTATCTTTACACAATTGTATTTAAGTATAGGTTATAAGTTTGTGTCAGATTTCGATATCCCATCATTTGATAACAATGAAACTTCTGGCCTCATGTTTAACGCAGGACTTAAATTGGGCTTTTTCTATAAATACGATGAAGAGAAATAAGGTATTTATTTTTATAGCATCAATAGTGATACTTACAAGTTGTTATGTAGGAACAGAATTACCTCCTGATCAACAGATTTGGGAATATTCCAAACCTTCCAGCTTTGGCTTGGATGATGAGCGCTTTTTGGAGCTCGATGATCTCATTCGGCAAAATAATTATGACTTTATTGATGGATTGGTCATTTTAAAAGAAGATAAAATCATCTTTGAAAACTACTATGATCTTTCTACTCGTGAGCAGTTAAGGCCCTTAGGCAGAAACACTTATGCAGTGCTGATAAGCTTGCTCGGCTCATTTTTAGAAGAGGGTTGGATTAACTCGCTAGACGATCCTATTGCCAATTACCTTCCAGAGTACAGCGATATTTTTACAGAAAGTTCAGCAAAGTCAAATATTACTATTCGCCATATGCTAGACAATAGATCAGGGCTTTTTTGGAACGAATCGGTGGTCTCAAGTTTAAGCGATCGCAACGATATCAATAGAATGAACGCGAGTATCGATTGGACAAGATACATCCTCGAAAGACCACAGGAAGCTGCGCCTGGATTACGCTATGTGTTCAATTCTGGGCATGGAATGATCCTTTCGAAAATTATGGAAAACGCCCTACCCGACCAATCACTGGATACCTATTTCGATGAGCGCTTATTTCAAGAAATAGGTATTACCAATTATAATTGGGAGAAAGACCCAACGGGTACTCTCAATGGCACTAACGGACTTAAATTGTCAACATTCGATTTGGTTAAGTTTGGGAGTATGATCATGAACCAAGGCAGATGGATTGATAGGAAAAGAGTCATAAGCGAAGATTGGTATTTTGAAATTTCTAATAACGCTGAGTTACAACCTCAGTCTCAGTATCATAGTTTTGGTTATGGTTGGTGGAGGTTCACGAGTGACTATTTCGAACTTTACAATTATCCGTCTCAAGATATTTTGATAATGACAGGTACTTTAGGAGAAAACATGTACATCATTCCAGAGCTAGATTTGATTATAGCCATTCAGGGAAACAACTGTTGTAATGGCTTCTTTAATCAAAGCCAAAGACTTTTTAATCGCCTTTTCGACGCTTTCAGAAGCGATACTCCGCTGTAAATGGCTCATCTTTCTGATCAAGAATTGTTCAGTAAAATAAAAGCTGGCAACAAGTCAGTATTCAAGCAGCTCTTTGATGACTACTACCAAGACCTGTATCGTTTTTGCCTAAGTATGGTCAGGGCAGAAATGATCAGTGAAGAAATAGTTCAAGATGCATTTGTTTACTTATGGGAAAAACGAGAAAATATTCAAATAAAAACTTCGCTTAAATCATACCTGTTTACTACCGTAAGGAATAAGTCGATCAACTACATTAAAAACGAACTTCCCAAGCAGCAACTTTCTGAAAACCTTTCTGCAGCTTCATTATTCATCAATGATGATGAGCAAGAAGATCAGGCACTCAGAATCAAAGTCCAAACAGCCATTGATCAATTACCAGTTAAGTGTAAACAAATATTCATATTGAGTAGATATAGCGGCTATACTTACAAAGAAATTAGCGAAGAACTAGAAATTTCTGTAAAAACTGTAGAAAATCAAATGGGTATCGCCTTTCAAAAGTTAAGACTCTTTTTATCGACTAAAAATGAATAAAATATTATCCTTCATTGGGGGTTTCACTAAAATTATTTGCCTTAAAGAAAACACTCGAAATGTTTCGGCGGAGTATCTAGTGAATAGAAGCTTCTAAGCAGCATTTCAACATAAAATAGAATTAATGAGCGACTGGCTAAATCATGACTCTTTTAATTTTGACACTGATTCTAAAAATGAATTAGAAAAAATAACGGATTATCCCAACGTCACAGGTAGACCCGAGCAAAGCTGGAATGCCATAGAACGTAGGATTAGTGCGGAAAAAGCAAGCTTTGGATACAAGGCTGTTTTGAGAATTGCGGCAGTGATTTCCCTATTAGTTGTTGGTACTCTATTTATTATTGAAACCCAGAAACCAGAAGTAAGCCAGCTTTCAACCTTACAAAACCAACAAGAATACAAATTACCAGATGGCAGTTACTTGCTCTTAGATCGAAATACAGTAGTTTCATACAGCACTGACTTTGAAGAAAATAGAATTCTCTCTTTGGAAAAAGGCAAGATATTTCTTGACGTTAAACATACTGGGGGATCGTTCAAAGTTGAATCCAAGGACTTTAATGTTGAAGTATTAGGAACTTCCTTTTCGCTGGATGAGTCAGATGATTTAGTTTATGTATTTGATGGACAAGTTGCTGTTTACAATGATCAGCATAAGGTAAAGCTCCAAAAAGGAGAGTCACTCGCCATCATCAATAGCCAATTCGTATTGAATCAAGTAAGTAAAAATGATATTGCTTGGAAAACAAATGACCTTGATTTCGAAAATGTAGCTTTCAGCGAGGTAATTGATGTTTTGAATAAGCATTACAATACGAAAATAGTCTACAGTAAAGCCTTAGCCAATTGTAGGGTTTCTGCAACTTTTAAACAGCAAAATCTCAACGAAACTGTTGAAGTTTTAAGCACTATTCTGAATGCAAAAGCAAAAATCAACAGTAAGAAAATTACCATCTCTGGAAAAAGTTGCCAGTAATTTGTAGATAAATTAGCTATCGGTCAGTCAAATTTAATAATTCAAATTTTCTCTCCACCATAAGGTTAAACAAGCCGTCTTAACAGTCTATCTTTAAGAAATTTTTCTCGCCAAAAATTTTCAAAAAACATTAATTGGCTAGATGGCTCACAAATTATTAGGCCTTATATTCATTTTGCTTTTAAGCCTTACTATAAAAGGTCAAAGCCTATCAGCTGGTAGCTATAAGTTGTATGACATTATTGATTTTTGCAAGAAAAATGGTTTTCAGGTAGCGTTTAGTCCTGATCTTATAAAAAATCAAGATATCATACTCTCCTCCAACTTTGCTCTTGATGACTATACCAAACTTTTTGACACAATCACAAATCAAACAAGGGTAGAGATAAAGAAGAGAGGAAACATGATAACGCTAAGCCCGCGTTCCGCATCAAATCTCGTCTCCATAAGAGGAAAAATCACCGATTTCTCAACTGGTGAAAACTTATTAGGAGCAAGTGTGTCAACCAACAAAGCTGTAAATATCACCCTGACAAACGAGTATGGAGGTTACATGATTAACACTAAGCCCGGGGAGATTATTCTGAAGGTTTCATTCATTGGCTACAAAACACTGATTGACACGTTCATCATTAATAAAAATAGTGTTTTAAATCTCAGCTTGCAGCAAGAAAGCTTGAAGCTGAATGAGATTACCGTTTCCTCCAGATCAGCTGATCTCAATTTGTCTTCCATGATCACAGGAACCAACTCCGTGAATTTGAAAAACAAAGGCCAAATTCCATATTTTCTAGGGGAAGAAGATGTTATTCAAACGGCCATAATGATGCCCGGAATTAAAACCATTGGTGAAGATGCTAATGGCCTATACATCAGAGGTGGCAATGTGGATCAAAATCTGATCTTAATGGACGAAGCTCCCATTTACAACCCTAATCATTTTTATGGGTTAATCTCTGTGTTCAATCCTGAGGTTGTCAATAGCATTGATATTTTCAAAGGATATACGCCTCCCAAGTTTGGGGGAAGAGCCTCCTCTGTTATTAATGTTCATCAAAGAAATGGTGATAAACAAGATTATCATTTTACTGGCGGCATTGGTTTGATTTCGGCAAAAGCTGTGCTTGAAGGCCCCATTAAAAAGGGTAAAAGTTCATTTATTTTATCGGGTAGACAGTCTCTACTTAACCGCTTAAGCTTAATCTCCAATGCGGCCAGTGGTTCCAATTCTTTCCGTGATATCAACTTAAAAGTAAACCTTACAAAAGATGAAAGAAATACCTTCTTTCTCGCGGGCTATTATGGTAGAGATCAAAATGAGGATGCTTTTGAAACAGTGACTCGATGGGGAAATACCAATATGAGTGCAAGATGGAATCGCATTTTAGCTCCGAGAATTGTCTCAAATTTTTCAGCGATTGTCAGTGCATACCAATATCGAGTAGAGCAGCCAAGAGAAGCGGCCAGTTTCATAGGAAACTCTAGAATTATCGATTATAACCTAAAGTCTGACTTTCAATTCGCGATAAACCCGACCAATGAAATAGAATTTGGTAGCTCGGTCATATTGCACCGACTTAAACCAGGAGATCGCTTTCCTTTTGATACAGATACCTCGTCAGACACCTTATTATTGGATTCAGAACATGGAATTGAATCAGCTTTTTATCTTAATCATAATGCACAACTCACAGACAAGCTTTCAATAAGCTATGGTTTTAGACAATCCCTTTTTCAAAATATCGGTTCAGGCGAAGTGTATCAATACGATCCTTCTCTTTCAAAATCTGATAATACGATCACCGACACGGTGAGATATGGAACAGGTGAAACAATAAAGTTTTATCATGGACTCGAACCAAGATTAAGCATCAATTACAGGATCAATAGCCTAAGCGCTATCAAAACAAGTTATAATCACAACTACCAATACCTGCATTTAATATCTAGCACAATCAATCCATCGCCTACGGATATATGGAAACTATCCGATAGTTATATTAAACCCACCAACGTGCACCAAGTAAGCTTGGGCTACTACAAAAATTCCATAAACAATAATTGGGAGCTATTTGTGGAAGGCTATTACAAGCAAATCAATAATACAGTATCGTATAAAAACGGTGCTGACCTACTTTTCAACCCTAATCCAGAAACCGAACTACTTACCGGTGAAGGCCGTGCTTATGGCATGGAGTTTTTTCTAAAACGTAATGTTGGGAAGCTGTTGGGTTGGGTTAGTTATACTCTTTCAAAAAGCGAACAACGAGTACTAGGGCAGTTCGAAAATGAGTCAATAAATAATGGCGAATATTTCCCCAGTGATCATGATCGTACTCATTTCTTATCCACTGTGTTGATCGCTGAATTAGGCGAGAGAATTAATGCGTCCGCAAGTTTTAATTACGGAACTGGCAGGCCAATAACCTTACCTATCGCAAAATATGAGATTGACGGTAAATTCATCCCTCATTTTGTCAACAGAAATCAAAGTAGACTACCCGCTTATCATAGGTTGGACTTATCACTTCGAATCAAAGGAAAAGAGTACAACAAAAAAGGAGACTTACGAAAGCTTAATGATTACTGGACTTTTGTTTTATACAATGTATATGCCCGTAAAAATGCTTATTCCTATGTTTTCAGAGAAAGTGCAGACTTGACTTTGGCTAACGATATTGAAGTTTTTTCTGTGATAAAAGGAATCGTTCCTGGGATTACTTATAATTTTTCATTTTGATATGAAAGTCATCAAACTCACCTTTTTTATTTTAATACTTTGGTCATGTGAAGCGCTTGATCTGGAGCAAAACGCCAACCTGGTTGTGGTTGAAGGTTATTTATCGGATAAGATGGATCAGCAGAAAGTAAGAATTACGAGAACAACTTCGTTTGATAATCCTGAAAATGCCATTCCAATTACAAATGCAAATGTCATTATTCAATCATCTACTGATGAAATATATCTATTCGGTTATGGCACTGATGGCGTTTACTTTTCCAGAGAACCTTTCATGGGTATCGAAAACGTGACATATCAATTAATCATCAACCTAGAGGATGATGTTATTATTCGTTCGACCGAGTTAAAAATGTCCGGCCGGGCAAAAATTGATAGTCTTTGGTTCGAATCTTTAAGCGATGAAAATACCAATGATACCGAGATAATCTATTTCCCTGTCATTTCCAGTCAAGATGATCTAGTCAATCGAGATTTCTATTATTACCGGATTCACCAAAACGGCTCATATTTGAACGAGCCTGCTTCCATTTTTTTAAAAGAAGATATTTTTTTTAATGGAAATGAATTTAAGGAAGAGTTCAGGTCCATTGAACTGGTCGAAAATGACACGATCAGCGTGGAGTTACGAAAAATAAGTCAAGAGATTTTTGAATATTATTCTGTCCTGAGAGAACAGACCATTTCCATCAGTGCTAACCAAAATGTGGTTCCAGCTCCTATATTTGGCAATTTATCATCGAATGATGACCAAACAGTGCTCGGTTTCTTCTCCGTTTTCGCTTCCGATACCATGAGTAATACGGTGAGTCAATAATTTTCTTTGGATCTTTTGGGGGTATTTCATCTTTCACTTGCCTTATGCATGAAACTTATAAAGGCATGAAAAAGAAAAACAAGATTTCAAAAGGATTAAATAGACTTCTAAATAGTAAAGAAGTGAACCATTTCGTTTCTTATACAGGACACTTTATCCAAGGCCCACATGACCAATCACAGTATTTAAACAGATTTACTGAGGCGCAGCTACTGGAAATCGCTCGTTAAAAGCAGCTTTATAATATTGATTGAATATCGGCCAGACTATTTAAAACATAGTCAGGCTCAACATTCGCTTTGTGTAAGTCTTCAATGGAAGCCTTGCCACTTTTTACAAACAGCGTAGAAAGTCCATAATTCTGGGCACCCTCAATGTCTGCATAAGGGTCGTCCCCTATCATTAGGATTTTATCTTTTTTGGTCTCTTCAAAATTTTCGACAGCCAATGAAAAGAACATTTCTGATGGCTTCCCTAAGACGCTAGCATTTTTCTTCGAGCCATATTCCAAGGCGGCTATAAAAGCGCCAATATCCAAAACCTTCTTGTTCTCATTAAGCGAAAAGGCATTTTTATGCATGGCTAGAATACCTGCTCCATTTTCAATTTTTTCAAACAATCGATCTAATAGCTCCTGATTCCAATTGGAGCCTATATCACCAATCAATATCCAGTCTGGCTGGTCAATTTCAGTGACTGATTCAAAATAAGGTTTAAGTGATTCTCTGATAACTGGGAGCGCCTTTTGATTTCTGGACTGTAAAAAATCATACGCCAACGATACTGGCGTTATGATTTGATCTTCCACCACATCAATACCCATTTTGGTAAGACTATCACAAATATCCTCTGCCGTTTTTGTGGTAGTATTTGATAAAAACTTGAATGGTATTTTTTTCTCTTTTATGGCAGTTAGACCATCTTTCGATCCTTTAATCAGTTCTCCATTGGCGTAAACTACTCCGTCTAAGTCACATAAAATCGCCTCAATCATAAGTCTTATTCTTTATTCAAAATTTCTGTTGGTTTCTTACCAAAGCGCTTTTCATATTGCCGAGTAAATGTTGTTACATTTTTAAGACCAATACTTTTAGCAGCTTCTGTAGAGGTTTTAACCTTATTTTTTCTTATCAACAGGTCTACATATTTCATTTTAACTTCGGTGATATACTCATGAGGTGTTAAATGTGTGATTCGTTTAATCAAGCGATAAACTTGTCTTTCGCTTGCGGCCATCGTCTCACACAGATCGAGCACACTTAAATTAGGATCATCAATTTTATCCATAATTAGCTCCTCCACGCTCTTAATAATGTCTTCTTCGATAGGAGTAATTCCCTTTTTGTCAAACACTTCAAGCAATTTTTTCTCATCAGAACTCTCCCATTTCTCTCGTTGGTTCAATAAGTTATTTATCCGCAGAATAAGCTCTTTCTTTTGGAAAGGTTTTTGCAAATAATCGTTGATCCCTTTAAATAACACCTTCTCTTGGTCTCTTTCAGAAATACGCGCAGATACGACCAATATAGGAATTTTACTATAGCTGGGGTGATTAGAGATAGATTCTATCAACTCAAAACCATCCATGTAAGGCATCATCAGGTCAGAGATCAGAATATCTACTTTATTGAGTTTGAGTAGCTCAAGAGCTTCCAAACCATGAGCTGCTTCCACTACATGGTAATCTTCTTCCAAAATTTGTCTGATGTGGTAGCGGATCTCAGGATGATCGTCAACGAGTAGTATCGTTTGCTTGGTTTTGTCTGTTTTAGGTAGAGAAACGACCGCCCGATCTGCCTCACGGTCAATCTCATCGTAGAGATGTTTTCTTCCAGCAATATAATCGAGCACTTCGGTAGCATCGGAAGCGGAAATATTATCAGTTGCAGGAAATGACATTCGGAAAGTGGTACCCTCACCTACTTCACTGAAAACTTCGATTTTTCCATTGTGCAAATCAATCAGCTCTTTGACTAGTGCTAAACCTATTCCCAAACCTTCTCTCGATCGGTATCCACTATTTTTGGATTGATAGAATCGATCAAAAACATAGGGCAAACTGTCCGCAGCTATACCTTCGCCAGTATCCCTTATCTCGAGTACTATTTCATTAAGTTTCCGGCTAATGACTATGGTGATTTCATCTCCTTTACTCGTATGTCTGATGGCATTAGCCACCAAGTTGTAAAATATTTTCTCAAACTGCCTCGGATCAATTAATGCACTATCAGCACTCGTCAATTGATCTACAAAGGATAGATCTACACCCTTATATTCCGCTGTTCCAACGAACATTTCGCTCAACATTTTCAGATATGACGACATTCGAACAGGTTCTACCTTCAAATTAATTTTCCCTTCTTCCAATTTGGTGAGATCATTGATCTCATCGGTGAGATACAGGAGCCTTTTGCAATTCTTAATACTGATGTCAAGGTTTCTTTTTCCTTGTGGCGTCAGAAAATTGTCCCCATCATCTTTCAGCATATCAATATTTCCTAAAATCAGACTTAGAGGAGTGCGCAGATCATGCGATACATTGGCAAAAAAACGTGATTTGGCTGCATCAAGCTCCATTAGCTTTTTGGATTGCGCTTCTATAAGGTCCTTGTCTTTTTGAATTTCATCTTTCTGATCACGGATCTCGGCGAGTAGTCTTTTTCGTATCTTGGTCGATCTAAAGGCAAAAAGTGCTAATAATAGAAACAGGATTACCGCTAAAGAAGCGAGTACAATGATGGCACTCTGCCGATTAATAATCTCTTGCTTTAGTTCACTTTCTTGTCTCAAAAATTCATTTTCAGCTTCTTTCTGTTCAATCTGATGTTGGTTTTTTAGTTGTTCGATTTTACGAATATTCTCCTCACTAAAAAGCTGCTGGTTGAGATCTGAAAACTCTTTTTGGTATTGAAAAGCATTGGCATAATTCTCACTGGTTGCGTAGATTCGGCTTAGCACACCCAAAACATTTTTTTTATCAAACCGCGCATTTAATTCTTTAGCGATGGTGAGTGCTTCAAGCGCCGTAGACTCGGCCATTTTGATTTCTTTCTTCAGCAAGTAAGCATTGGACATTTTTTCTAAAGCATTGGACTTCAAACGCAGATCTTCAGGATCTAGCTTACCCAAAATTTCGTTGAAGAAAATCAACGAGCGGTTAAAATCTCCCTTTCGCAAATAAGAATCAGCCAAATCAATTTCAGCAGCAATTTGGCCATAATAGTCATTTTGTTCTTTTCGGATATCAATGGCTTGTTGAAAATAGAGTTCGGCTTGTCCAAATTCACCAATACCCCGATATGATCGCCCTAGATTGGAATAACAATACCCTACCATTCGCTTATTTGCCAAACTTTGCGCTTGATCGAGTCCTTGTATAAAATACCTAATGGCTCCCTGATAGTTCGTTTGATAGAGGTACAAGTTTCCCAAATTAATTAAAGCATAGCCACGCTGCTCACTATCTTCATGCTCTTCGGACAGCTGTAAAGCCTCCAGATATCGTTCAAATGCCTTCGAGTAGTTACTCAAGTTCCTATGAGCTATACCCACATAATTGATCGCCTTAATGTGGAGATGCATCATGCCATGTTCCATGGCAAGCCTTTGCGCAATATTCGCATAGTACAATGCGGAATCCGGACGTACATCTCTCAAATCCCAAGCTTGCGCCAGATTATTCTCAATAATGTCCTTGTATTCCGGAGAGGAAATCAGCAGTTGATTCGAGTCATTTTTTTGAGCTGAAGAATGACTGTAAAAGACCAATATTAAAATGAAAAAAAGAATACGGCATGGAAGTTTAGTCATAGCTACTCTGATAAAATATAAATATAACCATAGTAGTTATGATTACCCCGACGTGATAGTACCGAATCAATGCCAGGCGATAAAGAAGCCTTGTGTATTGGTAAAAGGCAAACAAATAATTAATCCCTTCATTAATCGATAATACTTCGACCTTTTGGAAGGTTGGATTTCTACTATTCTATCCATTTTTAACTTTAAAATTCATGGCTAAAAGGTTTTGTAACTTGAATTATTAAAGGTTTATCTGGCAATATTTAGCTTTTAATCTTCAGGTGTTTTTAAGGCAATACTGTATAATTTCAGTTTTAAATAATGCCTATTTCAGATATTCATCAAGAAGAACAGTCAATAAAATGGTCGATTTTTAGCATTTTTGAGCAATGAAATTATTCATTTCTTTGATTTTCATCACGGTTTTATATTCTCAGGCCTTGTCTCAGAATCATAGCATAGCAAGACAGTGGAATGAGGCTACTCTCGTCGCTATTCGGAATGACTTTGCAAGACCGACTGTTCACGCAAGAAATTTGTTTCATACCTCGATTGCTATTTATGACGCTTGGGCTTTGTATGATGATCAAGCCACACCTTACCTCATTGGAAATAGACAAGGAGATTTTATCTCTACTTTTGATGAAAGTCTTTTTACTCCAAATAAAGACGAGGAATTTATTGCGGAAGTCGCTTCCTATGCTGTATATAGGATTTTAAAACATAGATTTCGGAATTCGCCAAAAGTGAACTCATCTTACGCTTATTTCGATTCGTTGATGCAGCACTTGGGGCACGACATCAACTTAAGATCGGTGGAATATGCCGACGGTAGCGCCGCTTCCTTGGGTAATTTTATCGCTTCTGAGGTTTTGGATTATGGTTTATTGGATGGTGCTAACGAGGCTATTGACTACAATAACATTTACTACGAACCTATCAATCCACCTTTGGTGCTTGATATGCCGGGAAATCCAGACATGGTGAACCCTGATCGATGGCAACCACTGGCCTTTACGACCTTTATCGATCAAAGTGGCAATGTAATTCCAGGCAATATTCCGGCTTTTCTTAGTCCAGAATGGGGCAATGTCAGAGGATTCACTCTGAGTAAATCTGATGGTAAATTATACGAACGTGATGGCAATAATTACTATGTATACCATGATCCTGATCCACCGCCTTTTTTACTAGGTGCTGATGAAGATCGGCAAAATTATCAATGGGGATTTAGTATGGTTGCCCATTGGTCTTCCCACCTAGACCCGTCGGATGGCGTTACCTTGGATATCTCGCCTGCCAGCATTGGAAATATTGATCAATTACCAGATTCAGAAGCAGCATATCCTGACTTTTATGCAAACAGCGCGGACGACATCAACGTGGGTTATGCCGTAAATCCAAAAACGAACGCACCATATCAGCCACAAATCGTTCCGAGAGGAGATTATACGCGCGTATTGGCAGAGTTCTGGGCCGATGGACCTGACTCTGAAACACCTCCCGGGCATTGGTTCACCATTCTAAATTACATCATGGATCAGCCTACTTTCAAGAGAGATTTTAAAGGAGAGACCTCTCTAAACTCTCTTGAATATGATGCAAAGGCCTACTTTCTTCTAAGTGCAGCCATGCACGATGTGGCTATCACAGCATGGGCAATCAAAGGCTGGTACGATTATGTAAGACCAATCTCTGCCATCAGATATATGAACATGCGTGGACAAAGTACCGATATGAATGCGGCAAACTATGACGCACAAGGATTACCACTCACTGAGGGTTTAATTGAATTGATCACTGAAAATGATCCTTTGGGGAAAGACCCAGAAAATATTGGTAAAATAAAAGTTAAATCATGGAGAGGGCCTGCATTCATCGATGATCCAGCAACCGACCTTGCCGGAGTTGGTTGGATACTTGCAGAAGATTGGTGGCCCTATCAGCGACCCACGTTTGTAACGCCTCCGTTTGCTGGATATATTTCGGGACATAGCACCTTTTCTCGTGCAGCTGCGGAAATTTTGACCCAACTCACAGGTGACCCTTTCTTTCCCGGAGGAATGGGTGAGTTTGTAGCCAAAAAGAATGATTTCTTGGTTTTTGAGAAGGGACCAAGTACTGATGTTATTTTACAATGGGCCACTTATAGAGATGCATCAGACCAATGTAGTTTATCAAGAATTTGGGGTGGCATACATCCTCCGGCTGATGATATTCCGGGCAGAAAAATTGGTATTACCATTGCCAATGAGGCATTCGCACTTGCAGAAAATTACTTTAATGGAATTAAACCATTGGTACTAAAAGAGGCAGAGGATTCAAGTTTCACCTTATATCCCAATCCCATCCAAGTTTCCGATAGGGTAATGATCCAATCTAAAATACAAGAGGACGTCCTATTGTTGTATAATACTTCTGGACAGGTACTAAGAAAAATCAGTCTCAAAAATGGCATGATTAAGCTAAACACCGAAAAACTCACTTCAGGAATTTATTATTTCAAATCAGTGGAAACCTCCGAGGTAAAAAAGTTAATTATTCGATGAAGTGTTGAGCCAGTTCAGGTCGATATTAATCGAGATTTGATGATTGGTCGGTAATCCGGGATAGTAATATCGCGGAGCACTATTGCCAAATCCCTGCGCATTTACCGCGATCATAGATGCGTAAGATTCATTAAACACATTATTCATTCTATAACCGACCCTGTATTTGAGTTTTTTCCACGCATTGTCATAGCTCAGGCTGAGGTCAAACAGGTGATAAGGATCTGTATAAACATCATTGCCATCCGTGATAGGTATTTCAGAAATATACAAATGACTCACACCAAAGGTAAAAGCGCTATATCGAAGGGTCAGTTGATTGGATGATTTCTCTTCTGGAACACCTGTCAGTTGATTTCCAGTGTAGTCATTTTCCTCATCTACAAAATCAATGAACTTGAAGTTATTGAAACTAAAAGTAGCATTTAGATCGAGTGATAAGTTGGACTGTCGAATGAGCTTCACTTGGAGCCCACCTTCGACTCCAGCATGACGCGTTTTGCCCGCATTTATACCTATGTATTGGTCGAGACCTGTTCTTCTGGATACTAGAAGATTCTTTATTTGCATGAGGTAAATAGAAAGATCAAGATCCACTCTCCTTTTGAAAAAATTACCTTGTGATCCAATCTCATAATTCCAGCCAACTTCCGGCATAATATCCGGGTTAATGTTCCCATTTGGAGTGAGCGTTTCTTCTAAGCTCGGTGGAGAAAAACCTCTCGATACGATTCCAAAGAGCTTAAAATTCTGCTTCGGCTTATACTCAAATCCTACCTTGGGAGATACCTGAAGCGAATAACTATAATCTGTCTTTTCCTGAACAGGGAAGTCTTTTTCTTGCTGGTAAGCCGTCTGGCTGGCGCTCAAGCCTAGGTTAAGTTTGAAGTCCTCGGAAAAGCGGTAATCATATTCTGAAAAAAGATTAAAATATCCTCTTCGCTCAACATTGTCAGTAAGTAAGCTACCCCTGAGACTGCCCTGGCCATTAGTATCCTCATAAAGATTTTCATAGGTCATCCAATGATAATTATCCGTAAAAACCTCTGCACCAAACTGGATACTGCTTTTTTTCAACGACAAGAAAAAGGCAGACCTGGCTCCTATGCCAAAGACTTTTTCGTCCAAAATATTGAAAGGTCTTGCCTCATCATTTTTCCGATGGTTAAGGTAAATCGTTGTTTTTAGATCCAGGTCAGGATTAAAGTACTGAGACCAGGTCACACCAAAAAGATACTTCCGATAATCCTCAAATCCTTGTGATGCGCCCCAAGTGAATGCTGCTTTTTCTGGATCATTCAGGTAGTCCTGCTGACTAATGGAGCTTGGGATTTCGGCAAATTGATCAACCATTAATCCTAGCCATTCAAGGTTGTTTTTGCCAAATTGTATTACTCCTCTTTGGCAAATATTGTATCTATCAAACTGATTGTTGTTTCTATAACCTTCCGATTTTTGATTCGATACGCCTAAGGCCAGTGAGGTATTCCCTTTGCTAACCTCTCCTATAATGCCGTGTTTTCTCAAACCGAAGGAACCAAAATCATTGGAGATTTTGATACTGTTGTGCCCTTTTTCAATTTTTTCTGGTTCGATAAGTAAAACGCCACCTAACCCTGAACCATAAGTGCTGGAAACCGGCCCTTTGAGGATTGTTGCGTGTCCCCAGTTATTCAAGTCTATGTCCTCTATCGTTGTTTCTCCTACTCCGTCAGTCAAGGGTATTTGCCCATAATAAGCCCTCAACTTGTTGGTGCTAAAAGGCGTCCGGGCACCAATGCCGCGAATGGTAATTCTATTGGTATTTAATGCACCTGAATGCATGTAAACACCGCTAATACTGTTGAGCAAGGTGAGTGGAGACGACTGATCGGTTGACCGAATTTGCGCTGGTGACACATATTCAATCGTACCCACATACGAATCAATATCCATCTCCCCTGAAAAAGTAGAAATAATGACGGGACTCAGTATCGAATCGCCTATAGTTACCGTTTCTTGTTGCGAAAATGCATCATGAAATAAGCTAAGGAGAAATATAAAATGGAGTAGATGTATTTTGAAAAGTATCTTCACTTAATGCTTTTTGAGAGCTAATTTGTTTTGAATTTCTTCGAGTGATACGCCTTTCGTTTCGGGCATGGATAGGATAGAAAACAACAGTTGTAAAACCATGAAGAAGGCAAAGATGGCAAAAATAGGCCAAGGGTTTACTCTAAACAGATCTATGACTATTGGCCCCAAAAGCGTAATCAATGCCGCAAAAATCCAATGCACGCCAGTACCAAAAGACTGACCAAACGACCTTACATGATTCGGGAAAATCTCTGAAATATAAACCCAAATGATCGCCCCTTGACCAATGGCGTGTGAGGCAATAAACAAAAGAATGAAGCTTAAAAGAACGCTCGAACTCAAGCTCAAATAAAAAGATAAGGCAATCATTCCAAGGCTCACAATATATCCTATAGAACCTATGATCAACAATTGCTTGCGTCCCAGCCGGTCGATCAATGCCAACCCGCATAACGTAAAAACAAGATTGATACCACCAATTGAAATAGCGCTAAACAACGAATCTTTGGCTGCTAATCCTGATATTTCCAGAATTTCAGGAGCATAATAGAGGACAAAATTGATGCCTGAGAGCTGGTTGAACATGGCCAGTAAAAAAGCCAGCATGAGTGGTTTTTTGTAATTTTTAAAAAAAGATTCTCGATAATCCACCTTCTTCTCTGCGTCGACGATTTCCTGCAATTCTTTATCGACATCCTCCACGCCCATTTTTGATAAAACCAATTTGGCTCCAATCAAATCGTGTTTTACCGTCACTAACCAGCGTGGACTTTTTGGGACACCAAAAATAGCAAAAGCATACAGCGCAGCTGGAATAGCCTCAACCCCAAGCATCCAACGCCAATCATTTTCCCCATCAAAACCAGCCAATAAGTAATTCGAGATAAAAGCGATCAAAATGCCCAATACAATACTGAATTGATAAAGTGCGACTAGCTTTCCTCTATTCTTAGGTGTGGAAATTTCGGAAATATACATCGGTGCAGCCACGGTAGAAGCACCCACTCCTAACCCACCGATAAATCGAAAAAAGGAAAATAAATAAGGATCGTTGGCTAGTGCTGAGCCTAGCGCTGACAGGAAATAAAGTAGGCCAATGGCAATCAAAGTGTTTTTTCGCCCATATTTTTGGCTCGGTAGCCCACCTAGTAATGATCCTGCCACCGTTCCCCACAAGGCCATAGACATGATGAACATCCCATGAAAAGCAGGTGACGTATTCCACAAAGCTTTAATCGGTAAATTAGCGCCGGAAATAACCACCGTATCAAAGCCAAAAAGAAACCCTGCCAATGAGGCGGTAAAAGCCCAAAAAAGTTGATTGTTATTTTTCATCACCCGTCAAACAAAGATTTTCATTTTCTGCGAATTTAGTCATTTTCCTTGCGCTCCTCTTTTTCAAGCATGACTCTGGTGCGAGGTAGATATTCAGGGTATTCTCTTTGTAAAAATTCAATCAACTTTTCACGAATGTGAACCCGTAAGTCCCAGGCAGTAGGAGAGTTTTTTGCACTCACTAAAACCCTTATTTCCATCACCAGATTGGTCAAATCAGTCACTTGAACTACATTGACTTTTCCATCCCACAGCTCGTTGTTTTCAAGAAGCTTGTTAAGCTCATTGCGCAGCGCATCCACCGGAAATTGATAATCGAGATAAATAAAAACTGTGCCTAAAATATCAGAACTATTACGTGTCCAATTTTGAAATGGCTTTTCAATAAATTGCGTCGATGGCACGATCAATCTTCTTTTGTCCCATACCCGAACGACGACATAAGTCAAAGTGATCTCTTCAATCCATCCCCATTCTTTTTCTATAATGACCACATCATCTAAGCGAATAGGCTGAGTGATGGCTATCTGAAATCCCGCGAGTAAATTGGCAATTAAACGCTGTGCTGCCAAACCCACAATCACACTGGCAATACCGGCTGAAGCTATGATACTAGCACCAAAACTTTTAATACTATCGAAAGTCATGAGCACAAACGCACTGCCCATGACAACAATGAGCACAACAATAATACGCTCAAAAACACGGATCTGCGTGTATACTTTTCTCGCCTTGAGGTTGTTGGGGTCGTCCGTATTGTACTGGCGTGTAAGTAGCGCTCGACCAAGGCCAGCTAGGTTGATAAAAAGCCATGACAAAGAAATGATGGTTATAATTTCAAGGGCTTGTCTCCAATACTCATTTAACGAGTCGTAATAATACTTTGAAGACAGGTATAAAAACACGATCATCACCAAGATGGCCAACGGTTTTCTTAAAGCAAAAAGTAGTTGAGCATCCGTATTCCAAATTTTGACATATAGCTTAGAAAACAACCAAACCAGACTATATCCAAATACAAAACCGATAACGCCCGAAATGAGGATGGGCCCAAAAGTAATGAGGTGATCGTAGATAAAAGTTAAATCCATACGCGGCTCGGTAAATTGTACTTTAATGTCTTAAAACTAAATGGGAATAATGCCATGAATATTGGCTATAAAACCTGATACTTGTTGCTCTTCTTTTGAATTTCGTGACCATTCTAAAGTTCTGAAATTAAATTTAAAAAGAGTCGTGTTCTCTTACGGAATATTTTGCCAACACTTTTTGTAAAGTTAAACTTACCAAGGTAAAATTCGTCGATATCCGAAGTATCCTTTGACTTGTTATATCATGCCTTGATTGTGGTCATATTTGGAAATATCCACGAAAATAAAGTGCTAGTCATGGAAAGTTATTCAACATAATATGGCCGGCTCTTCCGTTCTTCTTGGATAGTTTCAACAGCTGGTGCCATAAGCTTGCCTTCAACTTTTCCTTTTTCAATGATGTATTTATTGTAAGGTTTTCTGGGAAAAATCAAATCAGTGAGTACAACTTCCCCTCCATCCAGAAACACTTCGATAGACGAGCGATCCAAGAATACTTCCAGCAAGTTGTTGGTGGTATCCATCAATGGTGCCGAGTGAATGGCTGCAAATGCCCCATGAAAATCGTCAATTCCAGCATTGCGCCGATCAATGGAAATCGAATCACGCGAGATAGCTATTTTCACTTGCTCGTTGGTACTGTCATTTTTAAACACAACCTCCAGCTCTTTGGTAAAATCAGTAAATCGTACATATACCTCCGCAGAATCCAATTTTGAATAAGGCATACCTGTCATCTTCAGGTGTGTAAGAGACACCTCATTGACCGGCTTAGATATCAACCAATAGCTATCCTCAACTTTGCGCAACTTTAACTCACGTGGCAGGGTCATCGCACTTCTAAATCGCTTGCTCGGCACCTCTTGTGCATACTGCCAATTACTCATCCAACCGATAAAAATTCGCCGCTCGTCGAGCGGATGAAGGTCATTGAAAGTGACGCCCGCATAATTATCAGCGCCATAATCGACCCATCTTATTTTTTCATCTTGAGGCACAAAGGTGGTTCCGTCAAAGTCTCCTATGAAATATTGTGTGGCCGACCCGCCTTGTGGTCCGCCAGGGTTGATGCTCACCAGCATTACCCATTTGGTGACCTCACCCCTGTCATCATTCAGCGGAAACAAGTCTGGACATTCCCAAACACCACCATGTGCGCCCAACTCCGCCCCAAATTGACTTATCAAGTTCCATGATTTAAGATCTGACGAACGGTATATGTACACTCGATCTTTCACGGCCAGCATCATTCGCCAGCTTTGGTCATTTTCGTACCAAAACACCTTCGGATCCCTGAAATCCCGTATTCCCGGGTTTTTCAAAACCGGATTTGCTTCATATTTCGTCCATGTCCTGCCCTTATCTAGCGAATAAGCTAAACTTTGGTACTGAAAATCATCGCGTCCGGCTTGCTCCCCTTCCGGGTCATGATGGGTGAAAATAGCAACCATCGCGGGATTTTCAGCGCTACCAAAACCACTGGTATTCTTGTAATCAATCACTGCGCTTCCGCTAAAAATATAGCCCAGCTCATCAGGATATAGCGCAATGGGCAAGCGCTTCCAATTGATCAAATCTTCAGAAACTGCGTGTCCCCAGTGCATGGGTCCCCACGTGAGACTATCTGGATAATATTGGTAAAAAAGATGAAATTCTCTATCGAAATAAACCAAGCCATTGGGATCGTTCATCCATCCTAATTCGGGCGTAAAGTGATATTTGGGGCGGTAAGGCTCGGTGTTATCCGGATTCCAAAAACCGCAAGACGATAAAAAAAGTAAAGAAATCAATGAAATGTGGTAGCTAGCCTTCATGCAATCGAACTAAGATAATGACTCGATAAATTAGCGAAATAAATCTTAGTGGCGAAAAGAATCTTTGGTGTTTCGAAATAAGACCTTCAAGGTTTTAAAAACCTTGAAGGTCTGGAATTACTACAAAAAACTGGTGCGAGGTTAGTGAGTAATTTCAAAGACCCATCCTAAAAAAAATCCCCGAGGCTAAGCCTCGGGGATATCTAAACAACTAAAAAAAACTAAACATGATCATCAAATAAATGGCATTAAACCCAAGGGTAGAACCCTTGACCTTAGCTTCCGACGCAGCGCATCGAGGAATTAGACCTATTGGGCTATCGCCCTGCGATTAATTCACGCCTACAAGTTGACTGTTGTCATCAGGTACAAACTCTTTGTAGTAAGCATAACTCTTAAAAATTTTCTCTACATATTCCTTAGGTTCTTCTCCTCGGCAGTACCCATACTTCACTATTGGCAGGTTGAAGTATTTTTTCTTAGACTTCATCACCAATGCTTTGTCCACATTATCATGCCATAGGTTTGGATCGAGATTATACTTTTCCGCCAATCTGCGGGCATCTTGCACGTGGTTGTGTCCTACATTGTATGAACCCAAAATGAACTTTACCCGCTCGTCAGGATCTTCAATATGCTTGCCCCAGTAGTTATCCAAATATTCAATATGTGCCGCTCCGGCTTTGAGGTTTGTTTTGGGGTTTTTAAGATTTTTAAATCCATAGCTTTTTGCCGTCCTAGGCATCAACTGCATGAGGCCAACTGCACCCACCCAAGACTCTTCCTTCGGGTTAAACTTAGATTCCTGATTGATCAGGGCAGATAGAAGCCTCCAGTCCCAGCCTATTTCTTGAGCCGTAGCTTTAATCATTTCATCATATTCAGAAATGCGGTCACCTTTCAAAGAATAGAACTCACTTTTGGCTCGCGTTTGGAATGCACGGTTATTGTTGAAATATTTGTTATAAATGCTGTAAAAATCACTTCCTGCTCGCTCCTTTTTTATCCACTCATTCACGGCAGCTTTCAATTTGGGCGAAGATTTTCGTACACTCCAAGCGAGTTGTTGCATCACGCCAACAGTAGTTTCAATGTCCAAATCTTGGTAATAAGAAGCGTTGATCTTGGCTATATTATAATCCGAAATGGTATATTCAATTTCCTTATCATTCACCATTCCTAGTATTTCGTCGGTAGAGAGATTTCCTGGCAAATATTGAATTTCAATATCACCACCAAGCTCGTCTTCGAGGTTAATCAGTCTTTCTTTGTAGGAGGAGTTTTCACGAACAGCAATAGGTAACCCTATCAGTTTAATGGGGTTACGAATCAATTTTTTCTCTATTTCGTGCAGTTTCATTTTCCTCCAATTGTCTGGTTTGCGCTGCACAAGCACTTGGTGGGTAAAATTGAGCGGAAAGGTAAAATCAACAACCGCCTTTCTTAGTTTGGTTACGGTAAGATTGTAAGCAATAATGTCTCCTTCCCCTTTATTCAATAGGGTGATAATCTCATCGATATTCTCCGCGATGACCATTTCCAGTTCTACATCGAGATAGTCAGCGAGACGTTTGGCTAGTTGGTACTCATACCCCATCGGCTGCCCACGGTATAAAAAGTAACTGGTGGAAGAATAGGTGGTGAGCGCTTTTAAAGTGTCCCGCTCTTTGATGGCGTCTAGGTCGGCTTCATAATCAAACTGAGTCATTACCCGTTCTACATAGTCATCAAAAAAGGCCACATCACGCTGATCAGTAGTGGTCAATTTTTCGTCTGTTGAATCCGCTTTTTTGGGCTGTTCACATTGAAAAGTAACAATGACAAAAAGAAACAGCATTTTTAGGCGTATAGCCTTTACAGTTGATAGTTTTTTTAGGTAGGTCATAAAACAATAACAGTCTCATATTCAGATTGTTTCAAATGGATTTCCCATCAATTGATATAATAAATCGAAAAATACCATAAATGTGGTATTGAGATTGCTAATTGACCTACCTAATTTAGTATTGAATATCACACAGTAAGTAACTGTATCTGTTCATCGCTGGTTAAGAGCCTTCCTTTTTTAAGGAAGGCTTTTTTATGCCTTACGGGCTCTTTTTAGTCATAAAAAGTTTTGTTTGCCCGCTTTTTCTCAAGAACCCATTGGTCCCAGTTTCATAACATTAAGACGTTTCTCTTTTTACCCTCTGCCTAAAAGTAGTTTACCATCGACCTTCCACGACAATTCCTTTGCCATCACTTTAGTATTCCTGATAATTGATAATGATATTCCTATCATCCCTGCAATGAGCCAGATAATATTTCTTTTCCCCAAAGCACACTTTAATTTCCCGAACGCATACTTCAACTTCCCCAGAGCATACTTCAGTGACCCCAAAGCACCCTTCACTTTCCCTAGTGCGTACTTCAATTTCCCCAATGCATACTCTACTTTCCCGAGAGCATACTTCAATTTCAAAAACGCATACTTCAATTTCCCGAGAGCACACTTCATATTCCCTAGTGCACACTTCACTTTCCCCAACGCATACTTTCAATCCCCCAATGTTCCTTGAGCCTGTCGAAAGGCATACTTTCAACCACACCACTCAGCATACACTTTGATTATTCTTATACTAGATACTCTCAACAAGCCCACCACCCACTTAAATTCAATCATAGAATCCTTTCTTTGCTAAATCGTGTATTCAGGATGCCTCAACATAATCCAAAAAAAATCCCCGAGACTCACCCCCGAGGATTTAAAAACATTTGGTTCGCCAGCACTATGACCGCCAGAAACTTTAGAAGGCTGAAATACAACCACTGTCTAAAAAGCCCTAATTTAAATTCCGTGCGAACCCTTATTCTTGGATGAAATAGTCTTTTGACTTAAAGATTTTATCATGAAGATTTTCATCTTGAAAATACTCCGCTTCATTTTCGGAAGATTGCAAAATATTGTTTCCAAACCCTTTAACCACCACATCTTCAGCGTTACTCAAATGATAGATAGCCTCGTACGAGGCATCACTCATAGTTTCTGTGAAATTTCTACTATTGACATAAGACAGGCCTCCAAGATAGCTAGCCACATTCACCGAATCAGCCAACTGCTGTCCGATGATCCAAACGCCCTCCAGTGATTTTTGGAGAGTAAAAGCACTGTCCGGATAGTTGAACTCTACAGAAGTAATAGAATCTTTTTTCAAAGCCATCAGCTTGCCCTCCCGGAAATCAGCCGATGTTTTTCCCATACTCATGCCCATGAAGTTTTCTGCAACGTACGTATCTTCCTCCTCAAACAATCTTACATAAGTGTAAAATGATCTTTGGCCTTGAACACCGAATCTACCAATAACAATATCTAAAACATTGTCTCCATCTTCATACACCTTCACCCTCGTGCCCGCTGAGTCTACCTGAAAGTCTTTCCATGATTGCTCTTTTCGGGAAGCTATTCGCGAAGGCTCTATAGTATTTAGCGTACTCAAAAAGCCTTTGATCTTGCTAGCAGAACCGGGCTTCTCGCCTACTTTCCATGTCTTATTTTCTTTGGTCAGCACCACTTCTTCTTGGCCGTAGATTTCTACTTTGGTAACAGTAGCGGTATCAAGGTCTACGAGTACTTCTCGAAAACCTTCACTTCTGCCCGATCCGCTCGTATATTTTACCACAAAATAGACAGCTACTACCACCAAGAGTATACCTATTAACTTAACCGTTGATATTCCTTTAAACATGATCGCTCAATTAGTTATAGTTTCCTTGCATCCATCTTTGGCGCTTTCTTACGTTGCGCTGCTTTCTGACAAATGCATAAATTAAAATCAATAAAATCGGTGCAAGCACATTACCATATTTCAGCAGGTTTTTCGTACTTTCTTCCACTTGATCAAGTGGACGGGAAGTAATTCCTTTGGTTCTCAGCGCAATTAAACCCGTATCATCTGCTATCCAATCCACGGCATTAGAGGCCAAACTAATGTTGTCCTCGCTTTGCTGTTGTGGTCTTTGACCTTCTCCGTTGACACAAAAAGCACCATTGGCAATGACGACAATATTGGCACCTCCTTTTTGAAGTCCAGCCGCAAGGATTTGTGGTCCTTTAGTAAAATCTGTATCCGTCCATTTTTTCTGAATGTCGATATAGGTCGGTGGATTGACTATGCCCGATTGCTGCGAAGAAAAGACCAATGGCAATTGTGACCATGCTGTATCCGCGTTATTAAAGGTAAGACTACTTACAAAAGGGAAAACAATTCCTTCTAATCCACTGGTGATTGGGTGATCCTCAAAAGTGTTGATGGAAGGAAAGTAAGGGAATTTCACCTGGCTGTTAATGGTTAAAAAACCTTGTCTTTGCTGCACATTTACTGTAGCGGAATTGGCATCTATCACGAAATTATTTCCAAAAACCAATCCTTTTTTGCCTAACCAATTGGCCAATCCAATATCATTTTTGTTGGTCAATTGTGCCGTTTGCAGATCACCTTCTACACTAGAATAGGCAATCATTAAACCTCCTCCCTGATTGAGATATTTATCGATTTTTGAAAACTCCATCGGATTGATCGTATCCGCAGGGTTCAACCAAACCAGCGAACGATAGTAAACAGGAACAGCGCTCGTATCACTGATATTAAAAGGCTCCACATCATACAATACGGACAATTGCTCCATCAACTGGGGTATGGCTTGCATGGTTGCTTCGCCATATCCTTGTATCAAACCAACCTTCGGTTTATCCACAATAGATATTTTTTTGATCGCAGTGGTTAGGTTATATTCCATACCAGCACCTGGTTGTATCAATGGAATTCGTTCAATACGATCATCCATTTTCAACACGGCACCCATATAAGCACGCATTTGCTGCACTTGATCACGCTCAGTGACATTGATCATGACTGGGCTTATTCCCTCTTGCTGTGCCTTTTGCTCTGTCTCCTCGGACTCATTAGGGTTGATAAATTCAAAGACAATATTGCCCCCTGAGCGGTTTTCATATTCTATCAACTGCTCCTCAAAATCTTGTCTGTTTTTTAACAATTGTGAAGGTAAGTCCTCGGAAAAATACGCTTTTATTGTGACCACACCATTGAGATCATCCAGAACCTCCTGAGTAGCATCACTGAAAGTGTAGCGATTATCCTCAGTGAAATCAAGTCTCAAATAAGTTTGAGTTGCCACGAGGTTGACCATAATGACAATGGCCACCACAATTAACAATTGAACGAGTATATTTTTCTTTTTCATTCTTTCGTCGATTTAAGATTGCCAATTTCTTTTTGAAAGCATCACTTGTGAGGACAAAAGCCCAACAACTATGATGGAAATAAAGTACACCAGATCGCGACTATCCACCACTCCCCGACTCATAGACTCAAAGTGCGTACTCATGCTCAAGTAATTAAATACTGAGCCAGCTGCTCCTCTGATCGTATTGCCTATGACATCAAAAAGTAGGTGAAAACAAATACCGATGGTGAGTGCCATTAAGAAGGCGACAATTTGATTTTGTGTTAAACTGCTGGCAAACAAACCAATGCTAATGTAACTCGCCGATAACATGAGCAGCGCCATGTATCCACCGATCACCGCGCCATCATCAACATTGCCCAACTGCGATAAAGTGATATAATATGGTAGTGTACAGATTAAAGCGATGACGACCAAAATGAGACAAGCGAAAAACTTACCGAATACAATTTGATTATCAGTGACCGCCTTAGTGATCAAAAGCTCAATCGTTCCTGCCTTATTTTCCTCCGCAATCATGCGCATGGTAATGGCCGGTATAAAGAAAAACAATGACCAAAAACCGATGCTAAAAAACACCTGCATACTTGCCTGATTGATTAAAAACACATTGGTGCCTACCAGCCATGTAAACATTCCACTAAGCCCGAGGAATAATATGATCATGACGTAGGCTATTAACGAATCGAAAAACGATGCAAGCTCTCTCTTAGTAATTATCCAAATTTTTCCCATTTGCTTCTACTTTGTTAGTTTTTGGAATACATCTTCTAGTCTGGTTTCAAAACCTGACATTTCCATTAAATACCAGCTGCTTTTCACGCACAAGTCAAAAATTGCTTTTCGTGAACTTACATCAGGCTTGCTCTGCACATGAAACCAACCTGCTTTGCCTTCTATTGGCGTCACTTTTTCGACACTTCCTAGCCCCCGAATCGCTTTTTCTACCTGATCGGCTGGTGCTTCAATGTTTATTTTCAACAGCTCCTGTCCTTCTGCCTGCGATCGAAGTACATCGGAAGTTCCATCTGCAACGATTCGACCTTTGTTGATGATGACGATACGATCGCAAGTGGCCTCTACTTCTGACAAAATATGAGAACTCAGAATCACCGTTTTTTCCTTACCAAGATCTTTGATCAACTTACGGATTTCAACGATCTGATTCGGATCCAAACCTGTGGTGGGCTCATCCAAAATCAAAATTTCAGGGTCGTGAATCATCGCCTGCGCAAGTCCTACTCTTTGCCTGTAACCTTTAGATAATTCATTGATGTTCTTGTGTTTTTCTCGATCTAGGCCACATCGATCTATCATTTCACCAATGCGTTGCGGGATGATTGATTTTTCTACACCTTGTATTTCCGCCGTAAATCTCAAGTAATCCACTATGGGCATATCGAGATAAAGGGGGTTGTTTTCTGGAAGGTACCCGATACGCTTTTTGATTTGCTCAGGATTGGTATGGATCGAATCTCCATCGAGCCGGACATCTCCACTTGATGGTGCCATGAAGCAAGTAATGATCTTCATTGTGGTACTTTTTCCTGCGCCATTTGGCCCAAGAAAACCGACTACTTCACCTGTTTTGATTTCGAAAGAGATATCGTTGACTGCTTTCTGTTCACCATATTTTTTGGTGAGATTTTCTACTACTATCGACATAGTGCGTATTCTTTTGGTTAAGTGAAAATCTGGTTTTTCAACAATAATGGGCGCAAATCTAAGTTTTCAGCGGTATAAATTCAAGGATTACAGGCTGTTAAAAAAAGTTAAACAAAAGTGATTTTTACAAGTAACTCATTCAATTGTAGGTTCAATATTAAATGAGCCATCGCGCTATTAGAAAATCCTTAAATCCAATGACTGGCCATCTCGCCTTATCCCTTGAAATCCTTGAGAATTCTTTTTCAAAAAAGCCTAGCCGCTGATGCCCTGCGCTTCAACATCGCGCAAAAACGAATCGATCAATTTATATAAGCGTTGCAGCTCTTTCTTCTCAATAATGTAAGGTGGTAATATGTAAATCACATTGCCCAGAGGTCGAAGCAGCACATCGCACGCCATGAAATAATCATAAATGCGCTCCTTCCAAGCACTGGTATATCCTTTATCATCCGCTTTCATTTCAATCGCCAGGATGGTGCCACGGGTTCTAATTTCAAGCACGGCATCTTTCGGTTTGAACTGCTGGTAATACGCCTCATGACTTGCCTCGATCATTTTAATTTGTTGCTGACATTTTTTGGTCAATAGCAACCTCATGCTTTCATTGGCTGCCGCACAGGACAAAGGATTTCCTGTGTAAGAATGTCCATGGAAAAAAGTTTTCTCTCTATCCACATGGTCAAACTGCTCGACGATTGTTTGGCTGATGGCCGTCACTCCCATGGGTAAATATCCTCCTGTGATTCCTTTGGATAGGCAAAAGATATCAGGGTCGTTTTGCAGATAATCCGAGGCAAACATCCTCCCTGTTCTTCCAAAACCTGTCATTACCTCATCGGCAATACAGACCACATTTTTGGCTTTGGCAATGTTAATCAACGTATCTAGCACCTGAGGATGATACATTTGCATGCCTGAAGCGCCTTGCACTAAAGGCTCAAAAATGAAAATGGCCGTGTTGTCATCTACAAGTTCATGCATCTTTTCGATGGATTCCTGAGCATCGCCCACGGGAAAAGGAATGAAATGAACGTCGAACAAAAAATCGAAAAATGGCAAGGAAAATATATTCCGCTCAGCGATAGACATGGAGCCAAACGTATCGCCATGATAAGCGCCTTCCAAGGCAATAATTTTGGTGCGTTTCTGCCCTAAATTATACCAATATTGAATGGCGATTTTTAAAGCTACCTCCACGGAAGTACTGCCATTGTCAGAAAAGAACAACTTTGATATCGTGCTAGGAAGTATTTTTTTGAGTGTTTTGCTTAAGTCGATTGCTGGCTTGTGTGTAAAACCCGCAAAAATCACCTGCTCTAGCTGTGCGGCTTGTTTGGTTATCGCTCTTGAAATTTTCTTATTGGCATGTCCGTGAATATTGACCCACCAGGAAGAGATCGCATCCATAACCTTTCGTCCATCATAGGTATATAAATAAATCCCACGACCTTTCTTGATGGGAATGGGTTTATTGCCAGCCAGTGGCGAAAATGGATGCCAAATATTGGCTCTATCTATTTGTTCTAATTCTTTCAAGACCAGTTATCCTTTAATAAGTCAGCGTATTTACGGACTACTTCTTTGTTGATTTCAGCTTCGGGTAAGACACTCAAAAGTTTTGGGTAGCCACTTTTTGCGAGTATAATCTCTTCGCTCGCAGGGTTGGGTTCACCATTGAATATAATGCCTTTTACGTGCACCTTGTTTTGCTTCAGCACTTCGACCGTAAGCAAGGTGTGGTTAATGCTGCCCAAGTATAAGTTGGAAACCAATATAACCTCTACTTCCAAGGCTTTTATTAAATCCAAAATAGTGTCGTGATCATTGAGTGGAACCAAAAGCCCTCCTGCTCCTTCTATCACCAAATCGCGATTGGAAATAGGTGGAATGATGGTACTGAGTTCAATGTCAATTTGATCGATTCGCGCGGAGGCATGAGGACTTACCGGCGTTTTTAACAAATATTGCTCTTTATAAAACCTCGACTGATGATTAGTAATCAAGGATTGAACCGTTTCTGTATCACGGGGATGACCAGATTGTATGGGTTTCCAATAATCTGCACCGAGCATTTCAGTGATTATCGCACTCACTAAAGTTTTGCCAGAGTCTGTTCCAATTGCTGTTATAAAGTAATTCATCGATGGCGAATTTAAGCCATTCATCCATGAAGGCTGGTTTTTTGAAGTCAAATTATGGCATGGCTTCAACTACCAATGATTTTGTGATATCAACCTTGGCCAGCATGCCATGCATTTCTATGATTGATTTTGCCTCTTTGGACTTAATTCAGGATGTCTGAAATTCTAAAGATTTACATTTTCACAATAACCCGTCGAGCTGGCGACACAATTGGATAATATCCTCATCGCTATTATGAACGTGCAGTGATATTCTCAGTCTTTCACTCCCTTTTCGAACGGTTGGAGACAATATTGGGCGAACATCAAATCCAGCATTTTGTAATTTCAAAGCCGCTTTTCTTGCCTTTTCATTCGAACCAATAATCACAGGCTGAATGGCTGTTTCGCTGATAGAATCTTTGAAATTTTTTCTAAATAAGGCAATCTTATTTTGCAGTTGTCGCTGGAGGTCTTGTTCAGATTTTAAAAATGAAAAAGTTTCTTTCAAAATGGCTACTGCATAAGGTGGTGGGGCAGTTGTATAGATAAATGGCCTGGCAAAATTGATCAAATAATCGATCAGAAGTTTGGAGCCAGCAACGCATGCGCCATGCGCACCAATGGCTTTTCCGAAGGTATAAACCCTGCCAAAAACCCGATGATGCAGATTTTTGGCTGCTAACCAGCCATTGCCATTCGTACCATAAGATCCAGTACTGTGCGCTTCATCTACCATCAAATAACAACCATAACGCTCGGCAAGCTCAATGATCTCTTTGATCAGTCCAAAATCTCCATCCATGGAAAAGATGGTTTCCGTGAGAATAAAAACCCGTCCATTGGCACGCTTTATTCTCGCTTCCAGGTCTTCCAAATCATTATGCAAAAAAGAGTAGGTTTCTGCTTTACTCAACCACGCACCCTCTTTCAAGCATACATGTGCTAGCTGGTCATAAAGGATCGTATCCCCTTTGGCGGCAATAGCAGATACCAAAGCCAAGTTTGCCACGTACCCAGAATTAAAAAGTAAGCAAGCTTCAGACTCAAAAAGTCCCGCAAGATCGCTTTCAAGCTCGCATACAATCTCATTGTTACCAGAAAGCAAGCGACTGCCCGTACTTCCATGGTGATAGTTCGTATCCAGAAAAAGTCTGCGGTGCGCTTCTTTGAGTTTTGGATGATGCGTCAACCCCAAATAGTCATTGGAAACAAAATCTTTGAGATGTGGAGCGTGCGATAACGTCCTAAGATTTCCTTCGATGGAGCGCTGCTGTAGCTTTTCTGCTAAAAATTGTTCATCCATAATTTTCAATAACGCAAATATCTATCTTTGCCGCCCATGAGAAAAATTCAATTGATATTTATCTTATTCTTGTCCACACAGGCGCTTAATGCTCAATTAGTGGCGTTAAAAACATTGACCAAAGAAGCAAAGCTTCTTGTGGAAAACGACGCTTTTACCTTAAACCTTACCAAAGATCAATATTATAGCAGTGGTATTTTTGGCGAATGGCGATATCTCTTGGATAGTGGTGCAAATAGCAAGAAAATACGTTCTTTCACCTTGAATCATCGAATGTATACGCCCAAATGGATCGGCTGGGACCAAATGGAAGAGCTTGACAGGCCTTACGCTGGCTTACTTTCCCTATCGGTAGCCAATCATTATCATTTCAACAATGGCCGATATCTCAAAACGCAACTTGAATTAGGATGGCTAGGTCCGGGAGCCTTGGTAGGAGAAACCCAATCGACCTGGCACAAATGGTTTGGGATGCCACAACCAGAAGGTTGGCAGTATCAAATCAACAACACTCCTATTGTCAACTTGTATGCACATCATGTGAAAGCTTTCGCTCAAAACAAGAATTTCGAATTGATTAACGAAACAAATCTGGCGCTTGGCACAGTCTATAATTATCTACGACACGAAGTGGTCATTCGATTGGGCGAGCTTCTGCCCGTTCACCAGTCCGCCTATCTCAGCTCTTTTCTTGGAAAAAAGAAGTACAAAAAAACCAAAAAAGAAGTAGACGAAATTTATTTATTCTATGCTCCGGGCTTGGAATATGTTTTTTACAATGCCACAATAGAAGGGAATCTCATCGGGGAAAGTTCTGTTTATACTGAGGAAGCCAATTCGTGGATTTGGCAGCATAAGGCAGGAATTATGTTCAGCTGGCCAAGTTTTGATTTAGGCCTTACTGCCTACTGGAGAAGTCAAGAAAATAGTAGCGCCACCAGTCACAACTATGTAGGGATACAACTCAATCAGCGTTTTTGATTCGAATGACGTTTTTACCAATGACTTTTCGGTCTTTGAGTTCCAGCAGCGCCTCTACGGTCTCCTCCAAATTGAAAATTTTATTGATAGCAGGAGTTATTTGGCCTTGATCTAACCATGCCAAAAGTTGTTGCACATTGGCGTTGTTTTGCTCGGCATTGTTTCTCCAAAAATTTCCCCAAAACACGCCGACGATAGATGCACTTTTGAGCAAAGGCAAATTCCACGGAATATTTGGAATCTTTCCCGAAGCAAAACCCACCACCAAATGTCTGCCCCCAGGTCGCAAACTGCGAAAACAAGCTTCTGACAACTCCCCACCTACAGGGTCAAAAACAACATCTATCCCTCCAAGCGCCTTTAGTTCAGCTTTAATGTCTGCCACTTGGCTGTTCAAAGCTTGGTGCGCCCCTTGATCAAGTGCGAATTGACATTTATCCTCCGTAGAGCAAATGGCAATAACTTTAGCTCCAAGTAGTTTTGCCAATTGAATGCAAGCCACTCCTGTGCCTCCAGCTGCTCCTAGAACGGCTATTGTCTCCTTTGGCCGGAGTGTTCCTCGATCTTTCAAAGCATGAAAGGCGGTAGCATAAGTCTCCAGCAAGATGGCACTTTTATCCAAAGGAGAGGTTTCTGTAAGCAGATAAGTATTAGAAGCTTTGGCCACCACAAATTCTGCAAAACCACCCCAGCTCATGGCAGCACACACCTTATCACCAACGGAAAATTGAGTGACGTTTTCGCCCACTGACGTAATAAAGCCAGAAACTTCACCTCCTGGAGAAAATGGAAGATCAGGCTTAAATTGATATTTTCCTTCGGCAATAAGTATGTCAGGATAGTTTACGCCCGCATAGCTCACCTCGATCATTACTTCATCTTTTAGCGGAGTTGGCTGGGGAAGTTCACCTACTTCCAACGCGCCTACCGTTGACGGATTATTGCAAATAATAGCTTTCATAAAATGGCCAAAACATTTTCTGGTGGCCGGCCGATGGCTGCTTTTCCATTTTTAACCACAATGGGACGCTCTATCAGTTTTGGATGTTCTATCATGGCTGCTATCCACTCCTGCTCAGTCAATTGTTTTCCTTTGAATTTTTCTTTAAAAATAGCTTCTCCTTTTCTAATAAGTTCTTCAGCTTTGATACCCAACAATGACAAAATGACGCTGATTTGCTCTTCAGACGGGACATCTTTCAGATATTCTATAATTTGAATTTCTTCCTTTTTCTCTTTGAGTAAAGTCAGGGTTTCTCTACTCTTCCCGCATCTGGGGTTGTGATAAATAACAGTCATGTAATTTTTGGATTCATTGAAGTGGAAATTTACTATAATTACAATACACGAATATGTCCCTTATGAGATTTACTTACCTACTATTTTCTCTCTTAGTTTGCCTAAACCTAATCGCTCAAAAGAGAAAAAAAGCCACTATCCCTCAATCCACTTCTGCACAATCGAGGCTAGAAGGATATGAACAGCGAAAGCTCCTTGAGAGCAACTCACTTGTCAAAAATCTCGAATTTCGCAATGTTGGGCCTACTATCATGAGTGGTCGCGTGGTGGATATTGAGGTTAATCCACAGGATCCTACCCACTTTTTTGTAGCCTACGCATCTGGTGGATTATGGGAAACTAAAAATGAAGGAGCTTCATTTACCCCACTTTTTGACAATGAGATCGTGATGACAATTGGCGACATAGCGGTCGACTGGAAAAATGATTACCTATACATTGGTACTGGCGAAAACAATAGCAGTCGATCTTCTTATTCTGGCTTTGGACTTTTTGTATCCAAAGACCATGGATCAAGCTGGCAACATCTTGGCCTGGAAGAAACACATCACATAGGTCGCGTACTGATTCATCCTAAAAATGCCAATACTATCTGGGTAGCTTCTCTGGGGCACTTGTATTCCGAAAATGAAGAACGAGGAGTTTTTAAAAGTACTGATGGAGGTAAAACCTGGACCAAAACACTTTATGTAGATAATAAGTCAGGCATTGTAGAGCTTATCCTAAATCCTCAAAACCCTGACGAACTTATTGCGGCTTCTTGGGAAAAAGACCGTAAGGCCTGGAATTTTCAAGAATCGGGAGCGGGATCAGGCATTTTTAAATCTACTGATGGTGGAAACACTTGGAAAAATATTTCTCAAGGAGAAAATGGCTTTCCTGATGATCTTGGGACAGGTCGAATTGGCTTAGCCTATGCGCCTTCTAGTCCGAATATCGTTTATGCCATACTCGATAATCAAAGCCGACGCGAAACGGAAGAGAAAACCGAACAATCTTCCTTAACCAAAGACGCACTTCGATCGATGGATAGCCAAAAATTTGCAGCGCTAAAAAATGATGAAATCAATGCTTTTTTAGATAACGAGGGCTTCCCACGAGATTTTAATGCGGTGGATCTGAAAGACGGCATGCTCAATGGAAAATACAAGCCAATAGATCTGGTAACTTACCAAGAAGACGCTAATTCTTTACTTTTTGATACACCAGTGAAAGGCGCTGAAATGTACCGATCGGACAATGGAGGTGCGTCTTGGACAAAGACCCATGAAGGATACATTGAGTCTCTCGTTTTCTCTTATGGGTATTATTTCGGTCAAGTTCGAGTGTCTGCATTGGATCCAGACATGGTTTACACCATGGGCGTGCCCTTGATTCGATCGAACGATGGTGGGAAAACTTGGGAGATCACTTCTATGGAAAACGTTCATGCGGATCATCACGCGCTTTGGGTCAGTTCCACCAAAAAAGGTCACCTGATCAATGGCAATGATGGAGGTATCAATATTTCGTATGATAATGGAGACACTTGGGTAAAATGTAACTCCACAGCAGTAGGTCAATTTTATACCGTCAATGTGGATATGGCCGAGCCCTACAATGTATATGGTGGCTTACAAGACAATGGCGTGTGGAAAGGCCCAAGCAATTACGAGTATAGCTATAGCTGGTATGAAGAAGGAAAATATCCTTATGAGCGGATCATGGGTGGAGATGGCATGTATGTAGCCATAGACACACGTACCAATGAGCTGGTATATACTGGCTATCAGTTTGGCAACTATTATAGAATCAATACCAAAACGGGCGAGAGAAAATACATTACGCCAAAACATCAACTGGGCGAAAGACCGCTAAGATGGAATTGGAATTCTCCTATAATTTTATCGAAACATAACCAAGACATCATCTATTTCGGCAGCAATAAGTTTCATCGTTCTATGAATCAGGGAGATGATTTTGAAGCACTTTCTGGAGATTTAACAAAAGGCGGCAAAAAAGGAGATGTGGCTTATGGTACCATTTCAACAATAGACGAATCTCCTACCCGATTTGGCCTTATTTACACGGGCTCTGACGATGGATTGGTACATGTAAGCAAAGATGCAGGACAGACTTGGGATAATATCAGTGAGGGACTACCAAAAGACTTTTGGATTAGCCGAGTGGTAGCCTCTGCCCATAAAGAATCACGTGTTTATGTATCGCTAAACGGCTACCGATGGGACAACTTTGAGGCTTTGATATACCAGTCCGATGATTACGGTAAAAATTGGCGAAAAATTGGCAATAACCTCCCAAAAGAGCCTGTCAATGTCATCAAAGAAGATCCTGAGAATAGCCAAATCTTATATATTGGGACGGATCATGGCGCTTATGTTTCGCTTGACCGGGGCGCTACTTTCATGAGCTTTGGGAGATCTTTACCAAAAGTGGCGGTGCATGATCTGGTCATCCATCCAAGGGAAAAAGACCTGATTATCGGAACACACGGAAGATCCATTTACATCGCTGACGTCAGTTTGCTTCAGCAATTACCTAGTGAGTTAAGTCAAAGTTTGAAGGTTTATGATATAGAAGAAAACACTTACAATAAAAATTGGGGAAATAAACCAAGCTGGCATTGGAGCGGCGCGAGGGAACCAAATGTTGGCATCTCTATTTTTAGCTTAATGGACAATGAAGCCACCATGCAGGTAATGAAAGATGACCTTGTTTTATTTGAGCAAAAAACTACCTTAGATGCTGGGCTGAATTTTATCGAATATGATTATTCCTTTGATGCAGATAAAAATACAACGCTGAGTGAGCCAGTGGAGCAAGCAGAAAATGAGAAATATTATTTGCCCGCTGGAGAATATCAAATCAAGGTTTTAAGAAAAGATGGTACATCAGCACGCGGTTCATTGATAATCAATGCCCCAAAAGAATCTCCTAAAAGAAAAGGCTCTGAATAAAATCAAAGCCAAAAGTGTTTTTGAGAATTACCTTTTGTTTCAAAGCCAGCTCAAACGAGTAATCCTTGGCTGGGAAAAGCCACTTACCGGATAGAACTGATTTTAAAAATAAAAGCCCCTCAATCGAGGGGCTCAAAACACCAAATCAATCAATAAAATCTATCATTCGCGAAGAATGAACCTGATAGGCACGGTCATATATACTCTTACTGGCCTGCCCCTTTGTCTTCCCGGAATCCAATTAGGCGCATCATTTATGACTTTAACAGCTTCTTCATCACATCCGGCACCAATACCCTTAATTACTTTAGCGTCTGTGATATCGCCATCTTTTTCGACCACAAACCTTACGTATACTACTCCAGAAACGCCAAGCCTTTTAGCAACTGTGGGATAAACGAGCGTTTCAGCTACATAGGCATAAAAGCTACCTATACCTCCTACTGGTTCAGGTTTATCTTCTACTATCTGGAATATCTCCTCCGCTGATTCCTCTTCCATTTGTGTTGGAATATCGTCATATACCACATCTTCGATAGCATCATCTTGAGTAATCTCAGCATCTATATTTAAGTCCAATTCTTCCAGTACTTGTTCATTCTCTACCTCTACAATAACCACATTTTCGATTTTTGCGACGGGTGGCGGTGGCGGTGGCTGGCTAGAGATGGGCACCTCAGTGAGTTCTTCAAAGCTATCATCGATAACACCAAGATCAACCAATGCTCCTTTATCATAAAATCTCCAATTAATGCCGAGTATGACAAAGGTTAAGCTCAGACATAGACTTAGGGTAAACAGTAAATTACTGAGATTTCGCTCATTTTCAGCCCTGAGCGTCTTTATATCTATTAATTCCTGATATTGAATTTGATTGAGCCGATTTGGTGGATGAAAAATGGAATTTGCATCAATTGCCTCGGGTAAACTATCCTTCAAACTATTTTTCGGGGGGATTGCTATCTGGGTTTTCATGGCTACATAATTTTGATTTGGTGTAACCAAGGTCGACTATATTTCACCTTCCTTCAATGATGCTTGTCAGCCTTAAAAGTGATAGGTATCAATTATTTCTAAACAAAATACCCAATTAATGATTATTAGTTTGTCAATAACAAATGGAAAATAGTATGCTTGCATAACATATTCGCAATTTGATACTCTATTAATTGATTTATAACACTAAATTTACCATTTTAAACAAAACATGAAGAAGATGAAAAAAGAAGATTTTTTAAAGCCCTTCAAAATGATTGCCATGGTGGCAGTTGTACTTGGGCTAGTATTCACAACTAGTTGTGATAGCGATGATGATGACGATGACGTAGTAGAAGTCATCGTAGAACCGGCAACCCAAAATATTGTTGAACTGGTCGTTGCGAATTCCACGGGTGGACTTACTGGTCTTGATTCCCTAGGCAAGTATTTAAGTGTATATCCTGATCTAATTGCTCTATTTAGCGGTCCTGGAGATTTCACTGTATTTGCTCCTGATAACAATGCTTTTATCGGTTTATTAGCAACTCCAGGATTTCCTTCAAAAATTACTTCCATCAACCCTGATATCATAAAAGAGGTATTAGCTTATCATGCTTCAGCTACAAGATATGAGGCTGATGATTTGACCGCGGGAACTGAAGTAACCACTTTATCATCAATGAACGAAAAGATTGTTGTTAATGATAATGGAACGCTATTTACTGGTTCATCAAACGCTGAAATATCTGTAAAAACAGCTAATATTAGAGCAACAAATGGTGTTGTCCATATTGTTGAATCTGTAATGATTCCACCAACTATCGGTGCTTCTTTAACACCAATTTTAGGAACGAATGCAGGAACATTACTATTAGGAGCTGACTTCTCTGTTTTGGCTCAAGGGATAAGAAAAGCCGATACCTATGCTGAAGCAACTACGGGCGTTATTCCATTAGTAGACATTTTGTCAGGTGAAACTGAGCACACAGTTTTCGCTCCTACCAATGCTACTTTTAATGCTGCTGCTGGAGTTACGGCAGAAGATGATGCAGCAACAGCATCAGCTAAGTTGGCTGGTTTCTTAGATGCTTTCACAGCACAACAGTGGTACGGAATTATTGCGAATCATGTGGTATTAGAAACTGTTGCTCCAGCAGACATTAGCAATGGCTTGTCGAAGAATACACCAGTGGGTAGTTTGACTTTTTATATCATCGATGGAGCAGGTAACTTCTCAAACATCTTTATCGATTCAAATGGAGATTTTGATGGTACTGATCCATCTGCACTAGAGGCAGAGATCGCTTTACCAGATGCTGCTGTTGTAACTAATGGTAGAGTTCACGTAATTGCAGGAATCTTATTACCATAATATCTATAAATTAAGAATTGAAAAGGGTTTGAATATTTCAAACCCTTTTTTTTATGTAAGATCATTTCCACATTTTTCACAAAATAGCGCATTATTGGAGATCTTCTTGTTTCCACAATTCGTACATCGTTTCGTATTCAAATTTTGCTGTCTCCTCTCGTCTCTATTTTCCATCTCCTCCACCGCAATCTGTGCGGTCACTATACCTGTAGGCACGGCGATAATCGCATATCCCATCAACATTAACAATGCCGCAAATGACTGGCCAACAATAGTTTGAGGAGCGATATCTCCATAACCCACGGTAGTCACAGTGACAATAGCCCAATAAATACTTCTTGGAATACTTGTAAAACCATTTTCCCCTCCTTCAATCATATACATAAGCGTACCCATGATAGTAACGACCGATGAAACGGTAAGTAAAAAAACAACGATCTTTTGTTTACTGGCAGCCAAAGCATTACCTAACACCTGAGCTTCTCCTAGATATCTTGTCAACTTCAATATTCGAAAAACCCTGAGTAGCCTAAAAGCTCGAATAACAATAAGATAACTACCACCAGAAATAAATAAGGTCATATACGTAGGTAGTAATGCCACCAAATCAACAATACCTAACCAACTGGTGACATAGCGTCTTGGCCTGCGGGTAATCAATAATCGCAGCATATACTCTACCGTAAATAAGCCCGTAAACGTCCACTCAAGTGTGAGTAGTAAATTTCCGTATTGAGCATCAATCTCCTTTACGCTTTCCAGCATTACAGCGATAATACTTCCCAAGATTACGTACAATAAAACAATATCGAACAGCCTACCTAACTTTGTATCTGTACCGAATACAATAACATAAAGCTCTCTTCTTATTTTGGGAAAATATGTAAATCCATCTGACATGGTTAGTTAATTGGTTGATTGCAAGAAAGTAAAAAAAATAACCCAAAAAGAAAAAAAGCCCTGATTTCACAATCAAGGCTTTAAAACTTTTTTAATAATGTTCGATCAATTCATTAATTGATCAAAAGTAACGGAGATGTAATAGATAGCTCCGATATTTGGTCCGCCAAGACTTTGAAGATAATAATCGCCTAAAAGATTAGATCCTCCCAGTTTCACCACTGACTGCAAGTCTTTCAGTCTATAAGAAACTTGAGCATCTAAGGTACTATAGGCTGGTACATCGCCTACCGCAAAGGAGGACTCCCATCTAAAGGCTTCTTGCCATCTGTAGGTAATATTGAAGCCTAAGTTGTCCGTCAACTTCCTATTTCCAAAATTCAGATTAAACTTATGCTCCGGTGTGTTGAAGTCGTTCAGCACATTGTCATCATAACCATCAATGAATTTATTCCAGCTATAATTTCCACCGACTGTGTAACCGCCAGATAAGTTATAAGTAAGTCCAACCGCTGCTCCTTGTGTTCTGACAGTATTATCTAAGTTCGAGTAAATGAAAAAGGCCGTTGCAGCGTCTGTCTCATTACTGGCCAACTGTGATGGTATTTTTGAATCTGGATTTAGCATTGAGATATAATTCGGATCACCTGCATCATCTTTTAATGACGCTATAATTTGCTCCTGACTTATAAAGTCAGTGTAAATATTGTAGTAATAAGAAGCATCGATCAACAACTTATTTTGTATCAAACTTTTATATCCTACCTCCACTGATTTTACCCTTTCTGGCTGTACCGGATTTAAGCTTTCTCCTGTTCTTCTTACTAAACTGGTTGCGGCCTCTTCCACGGTTTCTCCTTGAAACAGTCTCGTTCTAAACTGATCAACAGAAGATCCATTATAATAGTAATTATTATCTGGATCAGGTAGATAGGTATCATAAAACTCCTGTAAACCACCAACGAGACGCTCTGAAATTACATCTAAGTCAATATATTGACCTTGGGTAGTAGGAAATCTAAACCCTGTTTGTAAGGACAAACGAAAGTTGTGATTTTTTTTCACTGTATATACTGCAGATATACGTGGATTAAACTGACCCTTAAAATTTTGGTTTTTATCAAAACGAAGGCTTCCTGAAAATTTTAGGTTATCAGATACTCTTTTCGCAGCTTGAGCATAAACGCCAAACTCTCTAATGCTGATTTCATTGCCAGCTGTATCTGGAAATATGGTGCCTTCCGAGCCCAAATCGAATATTCTAAAACTAGATCCTACTTGCAATTCCATCCAATCTATCTGATTCTTAAAATCAAATTGGCCTTCCGCATGATACATTGCTGATCTATCAGCAAAACGAGGACCGTTAGGAACAACGCCTTGGAGTGCTCTTTCTTTAAGTTGATCAAACGTATACGTCTGACCAGTACCCGGATCAGTAACTGTTCCGTCTTTGGTCAAAATATATCTTGAATCTACCACACCCCGAGCAAATTCATGCGCTTGTTGTTGTGCTGTCAATCTAGCTGCATCACTAAGCGTACCGATTTCACCAGGAGCAAGTCCTTGCTCAGCCAAAGACCTGAGATATTCCACCCCATAATCCACTAAATATCCAGTTAAGGATCCATCACTCGGCGTACCATTCGTTTCATTGCCAGGTGTATAAAAAGGGTTGAAAGGTAACGCATTAGGGTTGCCTGATCTTTGGGCTGTATAATCACCAAATCTAAATCCTGTCACCAAGTCATTCATTCGTTTTGCTAAAAATTCAGTGATATAGCTATCGCCAGAGTTCTCAAAAGTTCCGTAAGCCTTAACTAAAAAGTTATCCCCTCTTAATTGTAATCTGTGTTGCTGAATCCCAAAATTGGTCAATGAATATCTTTGAGCACCTGTGTAAATACTCGTACCAAAACCTCCATTATAAAGATAACTTGCCTCAACATTATCGGTTAGTCTATAAAACAAACCAACATTCAATTTTTTGTTTTCCGCACCGTAGTTAATTAAATCTACTTCTCTATATGGCGATAAATTCACGACGTGATTAGGTAAGTCACCAGCCTGCATGTAATTAGCAGCAAATCTTCCATTTTCAAATCTTGCATTATTTGCTATCACACCAAAAGCTGAGCTAAAGGGAAAAATGGCTAAATTAATACCTGCTTCATCTCCATGAAAATGAAGTCTATCAGCTCCAGGGTTTATACCGCCTACGGATGCCAGAGGATTACTCTCGGCATTTCTGTCTAGCCTATCATTACCATGCCAGTCGTCGGCTCTAGAATAGGAGGCGTTGATCTTGAATGCAAATTTGTTGTTAAATGCTTTTGCATATCGGATAGAAGCTTCATACATAGGCGCAGCGCTCTGATCAGCGTTACTTCCCACATGATTTACTCCGGTTTTCGCAAAAGCACTCAAACCTTGATATTCAAAAGGACTCTTACTATTGATAAGTAGCACCCCATTGAATGCACTCGGGCCGTACAGCGCAGAAGATGCGCCAGGTATTAACTCCACACTTTCAACATCAAGCTCAGAAGGGCCATTGAGGTTTCCAATTGGAAAGTTCAAAGCCGGGGCTTGCGTATCCATACCATCAATCAATTGTACAAATCTTGTGTTTCCCGTACTACCAAAACCTCGGGCATTGATGATTTGGAAATTGATACTACTCGAAGCTACATCCACGCCTTTGAGATTGGCAATGGCTTTGTAATAAGTATCAGAAGAGGTGTTTTGTACAGCCAAGATGTCCATTTTCTCAATGGAAACCGGAGATTTTAATATGCTTTCTTCCACTCTGGAGGCAGAAACCACTACTTCTTGACCCAGCATCAATGATTCTCTCATCTTGATATCCAATCCCGTGAGACTGGCCGTGGTTACATCAATTTCTTGCCTTTCATAACCAATACTGGTGATAACTAAAGTCAATGGTGGGTCCGAGTTGACACTTAATGAGAATTGGCCAGAAACGTCGGTAATTGTACCTAGCACAGTTCCTTTCACCAAAATATTGACACCAATAAGCTCATCACCGTTTTCTTCATCTGTCACTTTACCACTTATCTTGGTTTGAGCCCATGCAGAACTTACTATCAGTAACATGAAGGTCGCTGCTGTAAGTATCTTAGTAATTGTATTATTCATAGAGTTGCCTTGGTTAATAATGCTATTTTATAATTTTTAATATTAGGTAATTAAATTGACAATAAGGCAATTTGAGGCGGTATTTGAATGTTAAATTTGATTTTTTCGCAAATAAAAACCCGCCAAGGCGGGTCGTAAATTTCTGAGGCAAAATTTACCTTAGCTTATCTCGTTTTTCAAATGATTAACGAACTTTTCGCAAAGAGTATTCATCTCACCAGACATGTACTCATCGCCAGTTGAATTGAGTACACTTTGAGCAAGACCTCCCAAGCAATCAATATAAAATCGTTTCATATCCTCTACTGGCATGTCTTTAGACCAGAGGTCGATACGTAAGGTATTTTTAGTGCTGTGATCCCAGAGTGACAGACTGAAAGATTTTGTCTCGGAAAGTCCAGGTTGATCTTTTTGATCAGCATCCCAAAATATTTTCTCAGGAATGTTTTCATCGTCAAGCTCTACTACAAGCTTTATTTCTGATTGATTTGCCATTATTTATTTAGGTAAAAGTGCTTTAAATTGATCGTATCCAGTATCGCTTGCGGGTGTAATGTCACAACCTTCTTCAGTTGCTTTAGCATTGATATCTTCAACTCTACTCGAAGGGCTAGGATGCGTACTTAAAAATTCTGGAGTTCCTCCCTGCTGCTCTTCGTCCAGTAGCTTTTGAAAGAACGAGGCAGCTCCATTACATGCGTATTGTGTTTGAGCCAAATATTCCACAGACAATTCATCTGATTCCGCTTCTGCATCTCGGCTAAACGCCAATATTGCACCAGTTCCAGCAATATTGCCTGCGATCGTCGCTAAGGTACCCGAGTTCCCGCCGGTCAAAATTTCTAAAAGCACAGAAATACCATACTGTCTTTGAAGTTGCTTAGAGCTGTGACGCTGATCAGAATGTGCGATCTCATGCCCCATAACTCCCGCCAAATCATCAGCATCTTGTAGGTAATTGATCAGCCCTGTATAGATATAAATGTAGCCACCAGGTGTAGCAAAAGCATTCAATACATCATCATGAACGATATGAAGCTTCCACACAAACTCATCCTTGTAAGTAACCTCACCAGAATTTAAGATTTCGTCTTTCATGGCATTCAAATAGGCGTAAGCCCCTGGATATTCCGCCTCTGACAAAATATTAAAGGTAGAATCGGACGCAATTTGCGCTGATACTTCGAGACCCAAGGCTTTATCATTTTGAATTGAAAAAAGAACCAAATCTCCGTTATCATCGCACGACAATAATGCCATGGTCAGAACAAACAAAGTGGATAATGTCAGTTTTTTAAATAGTTTCATTTTTATATTTTTTCTTGTACTCTTAATCTTCTAGTATATTGGTAGCCAAGAGCTTATCCCTTTTTAATTGGTCGCTCAATTCTTGAATATTGTTAAATCTTTTCTCAGCCCGCAATCTCTTTACGAAACGAATAGTCAACCTTTCATGATATATATCTTCATCAAAATTAAAGATATTAACTTCAATTCTTCTTTCTTGTCCAGAGACTGTTGGCCTTTGGCCAATATTCAGCATTCCTTTGAATTCTCGTCCCTTCCAATCTACATATACCGCATAAGATCCATCAATGGGTATCAGCTTGTAATGCTCCGGCACTTCGATATTGGCCGTTGGAAACCCGATGCTTCGACCAATACGATCTCCTTCTTTTACAAAACCGGACATGGAATACATTCTTCCCAGAAAGTCGTTCGCGATGTGTATTTCCCCTTGGTAAAGGGCATTTCTAATTTTGGAAGAACTTACGCCGACTGTTTCAATATCCAATCTTGGAATTTCTTGCACCTCAAATCCATATCTTTTTGAATTTTCTTGCAAGTACTCAAAACTCCCTTCTCTGTTTTTCCCAAACTTATGGTCATAGCCAATCACGAGTTTTTTTGTTGCTAACCCATCGACCATCACTCTTGTAATAAATTCCTCTGACGACAGTTGAGAGAACTCCTTTGTAAAAGGTATTTTAACCAGAAAATCAATGCCCAAATCATCCAGAAGTGAAGCTTTTTCCTCGAAAGTGGTGATGAGCTTCAGCTCATTATTCTGTTTAAGCACAAAACGTGGATGAGGCCAAAACGTCACTACAACACTTTGACCGTTTTGCGTTTTAGCAGTGTTAATGATATTTTTTAATATCTTTTTATGGCCTTCATGTACACCGTCAAATGTCCCTGAGGTAACAATTGCATGCTTTGGAGGAGAAAAACCTTTTATATCGTCAATTACTAGCAAAATCCTGAATTTCCGTAAGCAATGCGTCTAATGGCCATGCATCTTTTATATGATACGTTCCTACACTTGTTCTTCTGAGCAATTTCAAGTAACCTCCAACGCCAATTAACTGACCTAGGTCATGAGCAATGCTTCTGATATACGTGCCCTTACTACATTCAATGTCGAATTGTATTTCAGGCAGGTTATAAGAAACGTCGAATTGGTGAATGGTTACTGTACGTTTTTTAATAACAACTTCTTCATTTTGACGAGCAAGCTTATAAGCTCGTGTACCATTTACTTTGATTGCAGAATGGCTCGGTGGCACTTGCTCAATCACGCCTGTGAGTTCAGCTACTTTGCTCGAAATAAGATCTTCTTTTAGACCGGTAAGATCGCTTTCAGAGTTGAAAGCTGTCTCCAAATCATAAGAAGGTGTTGTTTTCCCTAGTTCTATAATGCCAGAATAAGTTTTATTTAATCCTTGAAGTTCTGTTAACATTTTGGTGCCTTTCCCTACTCCAATGAGCAGCAAACCTGTTGCTAATGGATCTAAAGTACCCGCATGCCCTATTTTTTTAATTTTTAGCGCGTAACGAAGTTTATTTACAACATCAAAAGACGTCCAAGTAACTGGCTTATCGACAAGCAATAATCCACCCTTTTCCTTAAGGCGCTCAACATCAAGATGCATAGTGAAACGTAATGGCTATAATTCCCACGACAAAACAATAGATAGCAAAATAAGTGAGCTTACCTCTTCGAACTATTTTTATCATCCAACTGCATGCCATATATCCTGATAAGAAAGCCGCAATAAATCCTACAATCAATACAGATAAAGTGGTCGTGCTATCAGCAATTTGAGGAGCCTCCATATAATCTTTGAACTTCAATAAACTTGCTCCAAAAATCGGCACCAAAACCATTAAAAATGAAAATTGAGTTGCCTTAGACTTTTCTACGCCAAGGAGTAAAGCTGTAGCTATGGTAGAGCCACTTCTTGAAATCCCTGGCAAAACAGCGAAAGCTTGTGCTAACCCGATAATGAATGCACTCTTTGGCGTAATTTCTTTAGAGCCATCATTTTTAAAGTGAGTAAACATTAACAACATGCCTGTCACCATTAACATGGCACCAACAAGTAGAATATTTCCAGTAAAAAATGATTCGATAAAGTCTTGAAAGAAAACCCCCACGATTCCTACGGGCACCATCGATATTATAAGCAATACAACGAATTTCCAAGAGTCGTTCCATTTAAACTCAAATATGCCCCCAATAACCTCCCAAATATATTTTCTAAATACAATGACAGTACTAAGTGCGGTCGCTAAATGAAGTATCACAGCGAATAATAAATTTTCTTCGTTGGAGGTTCCGAGAATAACGCTTCCTAGTTCTAGGTGCCCACTACTACTGACCGGCAAAAATTCCGTTAAACCTTGAATTACTCCAAGAATGAGTGCCTCAATATAAGTCATGACTATTACTCAGTTGGTGAGTCAGATTTTTTCTTGTAAAAAATAGCAACGAATTGAATAATAAAACCGAGCATGACAATGATTGGCCCTAAGGTTATTCCAAGAAATCCAAAACCAAACTCCTCATTATCCATCGTCATGATGATAAAGCCTAGTATCAGTGTAAGAACACCACTGAGCATGATGATATAATTGATCTTTTTAAAAGCGAATTTACTTTCCTCCGACATGTTAATATAATTGGTCTAACGACATTTTAAGATATTTTTTCATTGCACCAAAAGTGCTCAAGTAGGTAACTATCATACCCATGAATATCAATCCAACAAAAACAAAAATTAAACTTTCCGTATCCTGCAATTGATCCAAATCCTCAATTCTCTTATTTGCATAATAAAGTATCCCCATCAGAAGACCTGATGAAAACAGGCCTCCAATAAAACCATAGCCTAGAGAACGTATCAAAAATGGTCTACGTATAAAGCTACTCGTAGCTCCTACCAATTGCATACTTCGAATGAGGAATCGCTGTGAGAATAAAGCTAACTTAATCGTATTGTTAATCAATACAACCACTACCACAACTAGGATTAATGCAAATCCACCAAGTAAAGCTCCGAGCTTTGTTAGGTTTTTGTTAATGCTTTCTACGAGACTTTCTACATAAGTCACTTCGTATACTCCTCTGACTGTCTGTAATTCTTTTTTAATCTTAGCAAGAGAATCCGCTGAGTGATATCCCGGCCCTACTCTTAGTACATATAGATCGCGAAGTGGATTATCACCCAAAAATTCCGTAAAATCTTCTCCTGTGTCTTCCATGAACTGTTTTGCAGCAACTTCCTTCGTTACTAGGTCTATGGATGGAGATCCTTCTTTTTTGAGAACATAAGGCTTAGAACCGAGCGTTAGGTTTACTTTGCTCAACTCGGTAGAGGAAATATTTTTGTTTAGAAAAACTTGTACCTCAATATTTTCTTTGATGAGGTTCGTCAGCTTATTGGCATGCACTGCTAGCAAACCAAATAATCCAATTACAATTAATGCAAGAGTAATACTGAATGTGACACTTAAAAACGGGTAGCTCCCTAATTTTCTTTTTTTACGGACTTTCTGTTGCATCAAGTCGCAAAATTAATCAATCAAGCTGAATTAATTGGTTTTGTTTTCTCTTAAGATATCAAGTTGTTTCTTTGAATCAGGATCATTCAACTGTTTCAACTCTGAAACTTCATTTACCATTTTAATTGGGTAATATTCATTTTTGAAGTACATGAAAATTTCTCGACCGTTCTTTTTGTTAATTTCCAATATTTGATACGGCTCTTTTGTAAAATCTCCATACAAAAACAACTTACCGTCGAAATACTTATATGCTAATTTTCCTAACGATCTTTCTATCTTGATGTCAATAGGACTGAGATTGGTGCCATCAATTTCACTTTCCTCTATTTTTGGCGTACTTATTTTCTCCGATTCAAAGTTGCTATCATCAGTCATGCCTAGCAATTGCGGCCGATTAATTTCTATTTCAAAGTCCTCATTATTTGACTCAGCTTCAAATTCTTCCAAAACTTCAACTTGTTTATTATCGGAGATATTATTGAGCTTATTAACAGGGCTACTTGAAACTTCTATCGACTGTTTGGGAACTTCAGGAACAGGAATCTTCCAAACCCAATTATATTCCTTATTGAAAGGAGCGTCAATCTCGGCAATATTCGCATTAGAAAGGTCTTCATTCTCTAAAGTATTGAAATACCACAGACCGAAACCTATGGTGGCAATCACTCCGAATCCGATGACAATTTTGGACAATCCAGAAGACAAAACCCCTCCTCCATAAACACCAGTAACGTCTATTCCGTCTAGTCGAGCCTTCAATTGTGAATGTCTGAACTGGTTCAATCCGTCAAACACTTGTTTTTGAAACTGAAATTCAGCATTTAACTCCGGGTTGGTTTGGAGTTCATTCTGAAATCGCTGAGACTCTTGCTGGTTGAGTTCTTCGCGTAGGAATAGGTCTATTTTGTCTAGTTGCTGATTGTCCATTAATCAAAAAAGTCTGTAGCGGTATATTTACTTTTAATTAAGCTGTCTAATTTCTTCTTGCACTTATATTTTTTTGTTTTTGCAGTGTCCGTATTTGCAAAATTCAAATTCTCAGCGATATCATTCATGGAAAGACCTTCAAAATAATAGTAGGTCAATATTTTTTTACAAACATCTCCAAGCTCACCGATACAGCTCATTACAATTTTCAATCTCTCATTGTCCTCATGCCCTTGATATTCTTCTCCATCCACTTCTTCTCTCGACAGTCTGCTTTTTCGTTCTAACTCTTTTCTCCATTGATTCATGCAGATAGAATATAAATAGGTGCTGATTTTTGATGTCAATACAAGATTTCCACTTGCAGCTTTTTTCCAAAAAGCTAGCAACGCCTCCTGATATACATCTTTAGCCTCCTCTTCTGTACCGTTGTTTTTAAGAACAAGATTTGTCATCATCTTATAATACTTTTGATACAAAAAATCTAAAGCCCTTTCATCCCCTTTCTTGATTTTATCAAGAATCTCCTGATCTTTCATAGAACGCAAAAACTCGAAAGTCTCCGTTTAAATACTAGTTAGGTGCTTAAAGTAACCCATCTAAGTGATAACTATAGTTCTTTTTTTGTAAAGTTATTTTATTTAGGCGACTATCTCAATGATCTGCCCTTCAGCAATGACGAAGAGAATATCGTTTTTTCCTGTTGCTATTTTTGCAATTCCTGTGAAATCACCGAATGCGGGTAGAATACCAAAGGATGCAGAAAAGTAAAAACAAGGTAAGGACAAACCCTGTCTGGCGACACCTTGGAGCCTCACTCCAGGATGTATATGCCCAGAAAGATTGTAATAAGAAGAGATGAATTTTTCATGGGTAAACGAAAACGGTGGTCGAATGGCCTCATGCACAACATGAAGAGGTGATTTTTCATAGATGGCCGAGTCTAGCACATCATGATTGCCTAAAATCAAGGTGAATTTAATCGTTGAGAAGTCGTCTAGCCAATCTTCAAACATCGCCCACTCAGCATTTAAATCACTGTGAAAAAGATCTCCTAAAAAATAAACCTCAGCAGGATTATATTCAAAAATGAGCTGTGACAGTCGATTCAAATCGGCAAGGTGAACTTTCTGTGGAATGGCAAGTCCATGCTTTCTGAAATGGCCGGCTTTTCCCAAGTGGATATCAGAAACGATAAGTAATTTTTCTTTCTGCCAGAATAGCACACGATCAGAATCTACGATCAATTGTTCTCCTTTTAATTCAAATGACTTTTTCATCCATTTAAAGGAAGCCAAGTTTGTGTCCGATAAATAAAGAGGAGATAGCCTCGGAGCTTCAAATTACCCTCTTCGTCGAGCCAAATTCGACAATCGTAGATATTGCCACTTTCGGGATCGAGAATTTCCCCACCTACATATTCATTTTTATTCTTGTCTAGTTTCATGTCTTTGATAATCTCCATCCCAACCACTTTCTTCATGTATCTCGGGTCATCTTCATCGCATTCTTCACATAAGACCTCTTGATTACCCTCTGGATCGAGAATCTGTGCAACTTTCCCAAAAAACTTATCCCCTCTTTTGTAAATCTCTACAATAGAGCGCGTTTTTCCTGTCTCATCATCAATGGTTTTCCATTTTCCTTCAATGGTTTGGGCGTTGATATTGAATGTCATTAAGATGGAAAAGAAAGAAAAAAGATATTTCATCTGATGTTTTTGGATTATCTCAAGTCTATTCAGAAAACTATACATTATACTACAATATACTGTCTCTGATGATCTTTAAGACATTAATTTGTGTAATTATCTCATGGATTACATGTAGTTCATGACAATCATCCCAAATAACAGAAAAACGAAAATTATGTTGCACAAAAGCAAAATTCGTCAAATAAATAAGACGATGTTTCCAGTAAAATAAATCAAACAACCATTTTGCACTTATGGCTTGAATCCGCGTGTTCTTTCAAATAACATTCAAATTAGCTGTAACCTAAGTTCGATTTTTCAGCATTCGTTCTTGAATCAACGCGCTATTTTTTTTAAGCTTGAAGAGATTAGAAAATTGAAACAGTCTGCTAGAAAGGTGAGATTGCTTCAATAAAAACCTCATTTTAATCGATTCTCATTTCGCAAAGACGATTTTAACACTGATTTCAAGATTTTATTAATCGAACTCCGGTTGTTAAGTATTTTCGGAGACATATTTTTCTAACTGAAGTTGCATTTTACTAATCCGATCCGCTACCTGCTCTGAAGTTAAATTTTGTCTTCTAAGCATATCCACAAAAATAGGAAAGGCGAAAGGCGAAGGCTTCTGTGTGTTTTTTAATACAATAGTTTGTTTATTGATCCTTCTTACTGCTTCAAAAAGCCTAGAGTGATCGAGTTGGAGCGTAAGTACTTCATCCAGCGCCTGTCGAATAAGTAAGTTTTTCTCATCATAAGTATCAAAGACTTTGTATAAAATACCCGTTGAGGCCTGCAAATGCCTTGATTTAATATTTTTACCTGGATAACCTTGAAAAATTAAACCTGCGATGGTAGCAATATCCCGAAATTTTCTCTGAGCCATTTCTGTCATATTTATCGATTCTTGAATGTCTGGATACAGTTTTTCCTCAGTAAAAAGATCAACTTCCAACGCTTCTTCTATCGGTATTTCTTGATCTGAGAGTAATTCAAATCCGTAATCATTCATAGAAATAGAGAAAGTAATTGGCTGTAGTCGACTGATTCTCAATGCAATGACACCAGCAAGAACCTCATGAACAAACATCCCTTCAAATGGATAAAAAAAGAGGTGATAGCCAAATTTGGTCTGAGCCTTTTCTATTAACAGCGTTTTCCTATCAGGTACCATCGACATTCTATTTTGCAAATCAAGAATTGGCTTAATCGTCTGCATTTCGATATCATCATAAATATTAAGGGTAGCATCTTCTAGTTTAGTCCTAATTACATCGGCCAGCATCGAGGATAGCGGTAAACGCCCTCCACCCCAAGCGGGTGTTAGTCCCGATTTTTTCTTAGATTTTCTTACGATCACTGTGTTATCCTTGATCATAATAAACTCGAGATTGCGACCTGAAAACCAAAAGGTTGTTCCTGGCATTAACTTGGAAACAAAGTTTTCCTCGACTGTTCCAATATGACCACCAGTAATGAACTTGACCTTCATAGCCGGATCTCCCACGATGGTTCCTATGGAAAGTTTGTGTCTTGTCGCGGCTTTTTTATTGATGATCTTGTAAATCCCACCATCGTTGTAAACCTTGGCAAATTCATCATAGGCGCCCAATGTTTTTCCTCCTGTAGTGATAAAATCAAGTGCCCAGGTCCATTCTTCTGCACCTAATAACCGGAAACAGTAGGTTTGTTTAATCTCCTCCAATATTTCAAGTGGCCTAAAACCACCGCTTACCGCTAAAGTAATGAGATATTGTACGAGAACATCCAAACACATCTCTAATGGCTTTCTACTTTCAAAATTTCCTGATTTTATCGCCTGTCTCAATGCGGCACCTTCTACCAATTCAAGAGAATGGGTAGGCACAAAATAAATTCTACTTACTTCTCCAGGCCTATGGCCACTTCTACCGGCTCTTTGAAAAAAACGCGAAACACCTTTTGGCCCACCTACTTGTATGACTGTATCGACTGGTCTAAAATCTACGCCCAAATCGAGACTAGAAGTGCAAACGACTAATTTTAGCTTTTCGGCGTGTAGTGCATCTTCTACCCAGTTTCGAATATCTGGATCTATGGAGCCGTGGTGCATGGCAATAGTTCCTGCCAGATCTGGATCGAATTTCAATATGGCTTGATACCAAAGTTCTGTTTGTGATCGAGTATTTGTAAATAAAAGAGTGGTTTTACTCCGCTTTATGATGGGAAGTATTTTTGGAAGCAACTTGGTACCTAAATGACCAGCCCATGGAAACTGCTCAACTTCATCAGGAAGAACAGATTCTACGATGACTTTTTTATCAATTTTGGCCTTGATGATGACGCCACCACTATTCAAATCTTCGCCCAACAACACGCGCTTGGCTTGATTTAAGTTGCCAATGGTTGCCGAGATACCCCAAACTTTCAATGGATCGGTAGTGATTTTTTTTAACCTGCTGATCGCTAGCTCTAAAGCAACTCCTCTTTTCGTGCCCAATATCTCATGCCACTCATCAGCGATGATCGTTTTAACAGTTTTCAAGTAATTGGGATAATCACTTTGACTCAACAATACATGCAAGCTTTCAGGTGTGATAACCAAGCATTGCGGAGCATTCTTTTTTTGACTTTGTCGTTGTGAACTCGTCGTATCACCAGTTCTTAAACCAATGGTCCAGCGGAGGTCCAGCTCATCACAAACTTCCTGCATGGCTCGTTGAATATCTTTAGCCAAGGCACGTAATGGTGTTACCCACAATACTCTCACTCCGGGCACCACTGCTTCTTTACTATACTCTTGAAGAAACTCTAGAATACAAGGCATCCATAATGCGTATGTTTTGCCACTTCCAGTTGGGGCATTGAGCAGGCCTGAATCGCCATCGAGGTAATGACGCCAAGCTTCTAATTGAAAAGCGAATGGCTTCCAACCTCGGTTCTCAAACCAATCAAGGCCAGTTTGTAAATCTTGATTTGACTTGCTTGGTTTCACGGAATGTGTAGCGCTTAAAACTTCGAACCTAAAATTGGAATTTCCTTTTTTCTAATGAAAAGTATGAAAAGAGAAGCTAAAAATACAGTGAGCGCATAATAAAAAAGCTGGCCTCCATCCCCTTTAACTTCGATACCCAAAACAGTCAAATGAAAAAATATGGCGCCAGATATTACTCCTAAAGCCAGCATACTACCGTAGACTCTGTACTTTGGAACTAGCAGCAATACCCCAGCGATTAACTCCACCACACCAGACGCATATCGGCCCCAAGGCTCCATTCCTACGGTTGAAAAAATGAAGATGCTTTCTTCAGCACCTGAAAACTTAAAAAAAAGTGTTTGTAACAAAATAAAGGCTGCCACCAAACTCAATATCCATTCAAAAACTTTCATTGTACCTTTTTCTTAAATTGCAAGGACACAATAATAGATTAAATTTCCCTAAGTACTCGAACTGCTATCTACATTACCCAAAGCATTCAAAAGGGATTTCAGGTCTGATAAAGTATTGGCATCTTCTGGTTTTTTATCTTTTCTCCATCGATGAATCCTAGGAAACCGAACGGCTATTCCCGCTTTGTGCCTTTTCGATTCGCTTATTCCTTCAAAATGAATTTCAAATACCTGTGAAGGTTCTACGGTTCTTACTGGCCCAAATTTCTCTTTGATGTTTGCCTTCACGAATTTTGTGATCTCTGATAATTCTTTATCTGTCAACCCAGAATATGCTTTCGCAAATGTGATCAGTTCCTTGCCCTCCCAAACAGCAAACGTAAAATCAGAGTATAAGTCAGCCCTACGGCCATGACCTTTCTTCGCATAAACCATTATTGCATCAATCGTAAATGGATCTACCTTCCACTTCCACCAGTCGCCTCTTTTTCTTCCTATCTTGTAAGGAGCATTTTTCCGTTTTAACATCAAACCTTCGGCATACTGCGCACGGGAATCTTCTCTCAACTTAATCAGGTCAGTCCAAAAGTCAAATTTTATGGATGCCGATAAAAATAATTGTTCAGACTGTATGTTGTCAATGAGGGTTTTAAGTTTTTCTCGCCTATCTGAAAAGGCTTGGTGCCTGAGATCAGCTCCATCTAATTCTATTAAGTCATATGCATAAATAACTACTGGAGACTGTTCCAGCTGCTTTTTCGTAACTGTTTTCCTACCAATTCTGGTTTGCAACAAAGAAAAAGGAAGTGGAATGTTTTTAAAAGGTAGCAGCTCCCCATCAATTGCCGTACCGTTAGGAAGCCGATCCAATAACGCTTCAAGTTCAGGGAATTTTTCAGTGATCAGTTCCTCTCCTCTGCTCCAAATAAAAGCCTCGCCTTGCCTTTTTATTATTTGAGTTCTGATACCATCCCATTTCCATTCGGCACACCATTCTTCAGGATTTCCCAAAGTAGCAACCTCTCCTTCGAGCGGATAAGCCAAGTAAAAAGGATAAGGCTTTGAAATATTTTTGGTCGCGTCTTGCGCCTGTAGCAACTCTTCAAAAGTGGTGGAATCAGGTGTCCAATCTCCCATAATTAAATGTGCAACCTGTGTAGCTTCCATTTCCAAGGACTGAGCCAGCGCTTTAGTCATTAGGTTTTTGGATACTCCCACACGAAAACCTCCTGTCACCAACTTATTGAACACAAATCGCTCTTGCTTGGTTAATAATGACCAGGCATTCTCAACTTTTACTTTTTTATCCGCCTCCTCCAAATCTTGTAAAGTCTGTAGATAGGATACCCAATACGATAGCGAGTGCTGCTCAGTGCTTAAAGCTTCTGGTAGAATAAGTGCAATAGACTCGGCCAAATCACCAACAATGGAATAGGACTCTTCAAAAAGCCATTCAGGAATATTACTCAGCTCACACGCCCATTTTCTTAGCAATTTTGTGTTAATCTGACGCTTGGGACGCTTATGGCTAAAAAGAGCGATCGTCCAAAGTTGATCTTCATGCGAAGCATTTTCAAAATAGGATTTTAAGAAAGAGATTTTCTTGGTGGTGCTCGAAGTGTTTTCTAGGTTTAAAATTAATGATGCAAATTGTTTCACCTTAATGGAACTGATGACATCTTAGATAGTTAACCTCTCCTTGGATTTCCTTTTATTCAACCTTCGTGCAGTTACTTCTTTCAGGATGGCCATCGTGACGCCAAAAACAAGCCCTAAGGCGGTAAATGTGTCAACCAATTTTTTATTAAAATCAACGTTTGTCCACTTCTCCAATAAATATTCTATGAAAGAACTGGGTATATTTTTTTCACCTAAAGAACGTTTAATATCCCAATGCCAGTCAGTCAAAGGACAATAACCAATGGTGCCTACATACCAACCTAGGATCAACCAAGCGACAGTGGTAAGTAGGAGTGCCCATTTGTGATATGGCCGAGTTTTTTGCCAGTACCATCCTACCAAAACGAATAAAACAAAACTTAAATGGAATCCCGTTAAAAAATAATCTAAGAAAAGTAGCATGTGTGCGCCAAGACAAAAACTAGACCAAAGAAATTCCCTATTGAATCATGGGTTTCAAAACACTTGGTTCACCATCAATTTGATGACTATATTCTAGCCCAAGTATAGATGCTAAAAATGGATAAATATGGATATTTTGGAATGGTGCAACCTCAAATCCTTTTTTGATATCCGGTCCTTCGATAAGAAAAATAGTCGACATCTCATCATTGGCAAAAGGGTCAAAGCCGTGAGTCCCACCAGAAACTTTTGAAGGTTTTGCTAAGATGATCAATGGCGCTTCATTAACAATCAATATATCGCCAACTCTGTCACTATTGTTATACTTCCAATGTTGGGGTAGATCTTCTCTCTTATACGTTTTAAATAAAGTTACCGTATCCAATACCTCAAATATCCGCTGGGTTTCTTCTTTGGATTCGGTGTAGATCATTGTTGGTGTAGAATAATAAACCTCACTATTCCCTAAATCAACTAATTCGCTTAAAATTACTCCTCTTGATATCTCGCTCATGCCATGATCGGAAGTAACTGCCAAGAAAACAGGAAGCTTAGTTTCTTCTATTCCCTTTCGCAAAACTCCCATCAAACTATCTATCTGACCAACAGCCTCAAACATCTTATCTGATTCAGGTCCATATCGATGACCGTAATCATCAATTATGGAGAAGTAAAGCGTGATGAAGTGTGGTCTTTTTTCCTTTGGTAGGTCAAGCCAATCCAATACTCCTTTTACCCGATCAGCATTGGATACGGCACCATTGTAAGTTTTATAATAGGTAGGTCTAGCACCTAGAATATTCGCTTCGGATCCCACCCAAAAGTAAGAAGCCGAAAGCATGCCCTGCTGTTCTGCTAAAGACCATAAGGGAACACCTCCGTACCAGCTGCTATCTTGAACTTCCTTTTTATTTCTAATAGCATATTTTTTTCTTTTGGATCTACTGTAAAACTCATTGGAAACTAGCCCGTGGTTAGCTGGCAACATTCCAGTTACTATCGAATAGTGATTAGGAAATGTCTTAGAGGGAAAGGAAGGGAACATTTTTACGGTACTCGCCCCTTCGGCCTTCATCTGCTCTAGATTTTTGGCGCTATATTTTTTAATATAATCATGACGAAATCCGTCAATACTTACCAATATCACATATGGGCGGTTGAGCGCAAACTCAGCGTTCAATGATTCTTTAGCTTTGATTCCTTTTGAATCAACCTGGCTATTACTCATGCAAGCGCTCAAAAAAACAAGGCATATAATTACCCCACAGTTGATTTTCGTCATGAGCAAAAATACTATTTTGGTCTTTAGCTTGAAATAAATTGAACAACAAAAAAGCCCAACCTTAATAGGCTGGGCTTTACGAACAACGTGATAAACAAAAATCTAAGAATTGGAATTTAACAACTTCACGAACGTTCCAATCTCAGAAATCATAGTCTTTGATTTTACTCTTAATGCAGCAGGCGAAGAGTTTAATAACTGTTCGACAAACTCAAGCACCTCCATTTTTCTATCATAATTACTTTTAAATTCTTCTGGAGACATTTCTGGATTCTCTTCCTTCGTCAACTCTGACAAACGCTTCTTATCAGCCTTCAATTCCTTCTTCATCAGTGGAAAAAGCTTATCCATGATTTCTCTTGCTGAATGAAAATTTCTGACCTCAACCGCTTCATTTAGCTCCTCAACCAAGGCTGGGATACTTGAGTCGCCTTGTTGATTATTAGCATAACTGGCAGTGGTAATGAGTAAAAAAAACAAAAAACTAACCACTGATTTAATGGGCTTTTCCATATCTAATAGATTTGAACAGAATCAAATATAATCAAATCTTTTAAAACTCACACTTTCAACTAGTTATCTTGTCTCATATAAAGTAAACTATAAGATGAATTAATATTTAGGGCAGATTAATGAATGGAAAGTTTCGATGAGCATAGGTATAAAAAAAGCCCTTGACTCAAAATGAGCTAAGGGCTTTCCTATTTAAAGTCGAGATATCTCGTTATAGCTTGATAGTCTCTTCAGTTTTTGTTTCAATTGTATTAGCTAGTTCTATAGAGTCCTCAATAATGACCTCTGCATGCGAACCTCCACCGTAAATTTCGCCTAATATCGGTGCGATTACTAGCCCAACAAGACACGTCAACTTGATTAAAATATTCATTGAAGGTCCGGAAGTATCTTTGAACGGATCACCCACAGTATCACCTGTTACGGCTGCTTTGTGCGCTTCTGAACCCTTATAGGTCATTTCTCCATCAATCATTACTCCGGCCTCAAAAGACTTCTTAGCATTATCCCAAGCACCACCAGCATTGTTTTGGAAAATAGCCCAAACAACTCCAGAAACTGCCACACCAGCCATATAACTACCGAGTGCCTCAGGTCCCATCGCAAAACCAATAATAATTGGCGTAACGATTGTCATAGCCCCTGGAAGCATCATTTCTTTGATGGCTGCTTTGGTGGAAATATCTACACACTTACCATATTCAGGCTTGCCTGTTCCTTCCATAATACCTGGAATTTCTCTAAACTGGCGCCTTACTTCTTGTACCATCTCCATGGCTGCTTTCCCTACCGATCTCATTGCCAAAGCAGAGAAAACGACTGGAATCATGCCTCCAATAAATAATGCGGCAAGAACATCTGCCTTGAAAATATTAATTCCATCAATCCCAGTAAATGTAACATAGGCCGCAAAAAGAGCCAAAGCTGTTAACGCAGCAGAAGCAATGGCAAATCCTTTACCAACAGCCGCTGTAGTATTTCCAACAGAATCCAAAATGTCCGTTCTTTTTCTTACCTCTTCAGGAAGCTCGCTCATTTCAGCAATACCACCCGCATTATCAGCTATTGGGCCGAAAGCATCGATAGCTAGCTGCATGGCAGTAGTAGCCATCATGGCTGAAGCTGCAATAGCTACTCCATAAAAACCTGCAAACTCATATGCGCTCCATATGGCAGCCGCAAATAATAAAACAGGAGCAAAAGTAGAAATCATTCCTGTTGATAAACCTGCGATGATGTTAGTTGCAGCACCAGTTGATGAATTTTTCACAATGTCCATTACTGGCTTTTTTCCTAAACCTGTATAATATTCAGTAAAATAAGAGATCAACGCTCCTACCGCTAAGCCTACCAATACCGCGTAAAAAACATTTATACTATTTATCGTGAGAATACCTTCACCGAAAAAAGACATTTGCATTTTGGCAGGTAACATGATATCAATGATGAAATAGGCAGCTATACCTGTCATTATAATTGAACTCCAGTTTCCTTTATTAAGAGCATTCTGCACTTCCGCTTCTTTTGCATTATTATCAGATATTTTAATAAACAATGTTCCGATAATAGAAAAAATAATTCCTAAACCTGCAATCACTAAAGGAAGAACAATAGGTCCCATTCCACCAAAATTATCATCGATAGCACCGCCCATATCTCTAATAACGTAGTTTCCAAGAACCATAGATGCTAATACGGTAGCTACATAAGAGCCAAAAAGGTCAGCACCCATTCCCGCTACATCACCTACATTATCGCCTACATTGTCAGCAATCGTTGCTGGATTCCGGGGATCGTCCTCTGGAATTCCCGCTTCTACTTTTCCTACTAAATCAGCTCCTACATCGGCAGCTTTAGTGTAAATTCCTCCTCCTACTCTTGCAAAAAGAGCAATTGATTCCGCTCCTAAAGAGAAACCTGCTAGTGCCTCAAGTAAAATGGTCATGTCGCCAGTATTTGTCCAAGCACCTAACATGAACCACTGAAATAGTATGATGAAAAGTACTGACAAACCAAAGACTGCTAACCCGGCTACACCAAGTCCCATGACCGTGCCGCCAGTAAAAGATACTTTTAAAGCTTGAGGAAGGCTAGTTCGAGCTGCCTGGGTAGTTCTAACATTGGCTGCTGTGGCTATTCTCATACCGATATTTCCCGCTACAGCAGAGAATACGGCACCAATAACAAAAGCAACAACGATAAACCAGTGAGTCGTATCCACTACCGAAGATATCACTCCCAATAATGCACCTGCGATAACAACAAAAATAGCAAGCACTCTATACTCGGCGTGCAAGAAAGCTAGTGCACCTTCTCTAATATAATTAGCCAGTTCTTGCATTTTTTGATCACCTGCATCCTGCTTGTAAACCCACTGGGATTTCACATACATTGTGAGAATTCCAATGAGTGCGAGTACAGGCACCAAATAAATTACATATTCCATTTTTTCTGATTGGTTTTTTTAAAAGATGTGCAAATATAAGAGAAGCATCAAATTATAAAAATGTATATTTTCAGTGCTTGGAGTGCCGCTTTTTTAAAATTAGGCTGGCAGAAATAAACTTTCTGCGGTTTGAGATTGATAGCCTTGCTCCGCTAACCATCGACTGTAGATATCCGTATAGCCGTGATTTACGATAACGCGTTCCGCTTGTGTTGATTTTATCGCCTCGTTAAGACCTTTCCAATCAGCATGATCTGAGAGCACAAAACCATGCCCTGCGTTTCTTCTTTGCTTTATTCCGCGAATCTGCATCCAACCCGACACGGTGGCCAACTCAAAAGGTTTAAACTTTCTAACCCAACTGGTCCCAATCGCAGAGGATGGTGCAATAACCATTTGTCCGCTGTATTGATTCTTATTCATTTCTGATTCGACATAGAAAGTTTTTGGCAGCACTGCCCCTGAAGCGAGTAATGCCTCATTCACATTATGTATCGCACCATGTACAAAAACTTTTCCTATGGAATGATCAATATTGGCGATTAATCGTTGTGCCTTGCCCAATGAGTATGCGCACAGGATACTGACCTTGTTTTCAGCCTGGTTTTTCAACCACCAATTATTGATATCCTCAATGACTTCTGACTGTGGTTTCCAATCAAATACGGGAAGAGCAAAAGTAGATTCCGTAATAAAAGTATGGCACTTTACCGGCTCAAAAACTCCACTAAATCCATCATCCTCTACTTTATAGTCACCTGCAATAACCCAAACCTCGCCTTTATATTCTAATCTAACCTGACTCGATCCCCAAATGTGACCTGCTGGATGAAACGATATTTTCACGCCGTTAAGCTCCTTTTGCTCTCCGTAAGACATAGTACTTAAATCTATGTCCTTCCCCAACCTTAATCGGAGAATGTGGTTATTTAGTGTGTTGGACAAATATTTTTTGCTGCCAAACCTTGCATGATCGGCATGGGCATGGGTGATAACCGCTTTTTCTACAGGTTTGTGAGGGTCGATAAAAAAATCACCAGCAGGACAATAAATTCCATTTTCTGTGAAGACACAGAGATCTTTCATTAGCTAAGAACTGCCTCTTCTATGCTATCGCAATAACCTATATCTATACCTGCCTTTACATCCGCAGGAAATTTTTCCAATAAAGGGTTCCTTGCAATTTCAACTGCTTTGGCAAACCAAGCCAAATCAGGAAGAATTTTGCGATGCGTGGTTAGCCCATGTTTGAACATCGCTGTTTTCCATTCGATGAAGTACCATTCCATGGATGGCTGGTGAAAGGTTCTAAGAGATCGTTTGTCAAAAACAAATTTCCTCATGTTCTTACTTAAGATAACCGCCGAAATACGATTAAATAAGTCTCTAAAATCAGCGATAGGAACGTAATCTGAAAGTAGTACACAAATCACTATCCTTTTCTCTTCGTTTTCAAAAACATCTGCATATTTCACAGAAAATGCTTTATTGAATCCTAAGTCTTCTATAGAAGTTCTTTCTAATAATTCCATGGTTTAAAGGTATTAATGATAACCCGAACTATTTTTAATTAAGTCGTTATTGATATTCTGTTTTACACTATCGAGCTCTTCTTCAAGCTTAATCGCATAATCTAAAGCTGATTTCATCATTTGCTCTTGTGCGACCATTTTCTCTTTCAAAACGCTAATTTGTTGAGAAAGATTAGAAATTTTTGAACCGTAATGAAGCTCGAGGCGCTTTCTTTCCACTTCCGCTTTTCGAAGCTCCTCCTTGAATATCATAAATGCTTGCGGCGTTCCACTCATAATATTAGTTCAATTCTTTAATTTGAATAAAAAAATCATAGCGGACGAATGCTAGACATCCCTCCGTCCATGTGAAAAATTTGACCTGTAATCCATTTGGATTGGTCAGAAAGTAAATGAATTGCCATAGACGCAATATCGCTCGCTTGTCCAATTGTTTTTAATGGATGGCGATCCTCGGACGCTTTTCTCTTTTCTTCAGAAGCCAACAACCCATCAGCAAGCGGAGTATCCGTTAAACTTGGCGCAATGGCATTGACTCGAATGTGATTTTTAGCAAACTCTGCTCCTAGCGATCTGGTGACCCCTTCAATAGCTCCTTTGGCTGCCGCCACGGAAGTGTGAAAACTCATACCTTGAGTAACTGCCACTGTACTAAACAAGACGATACCAGGCATTCCTTCTGCAGCCTTTAGATTTTTCAAAACTGCCTTGATTATTTTAATCGCTCCTAACACATTTACCTCGAAATCTCTTCGATAATCTTCAACTTTCAGGCTTTGAAATGGCTTCAAATTAATGGTTCCAGGCGCATATATTAGCCCATCTATCACCTCAGGAATATTGTCGATTTTCTGGAAATCTTCCAATATATCCAGTTCAATATTGTGTACACCTTCCACTTTTGACGCCCGCCGACTAACATTGTAGACATTGGCTCCTACTTCTGATAATAACTCAATAGAAGCATGGCCTATTCCTGATGAACCTCCAATAATTAATATGTTTTTCCCTTTTAAAGAACTCATTATCTCAAATCTGTTTTTGAATTAATATAATTTAAAAACTCTGTTTTGATGCTTTGCTCTTTGAATTTACCATCAAAATGAGCTGTTCCAGTCATGCTGTTGGTATCATTTACTCCTCTCGATGATACGCACATATGTGTAGCATCTAATACTACAGCAATGTCTTGCGTTTGCAATACATCTTTAAGCTCGTTGGCTATTTGTACCGTAAGTCTTTCCTGAACCTGTGGTCTTTTAGCATAGTATTGAACTATTCTATTAATTTTTGAAAGACCAATAACTTTTCCGCTTGAAAAATAAGCAACATGCGCCTTTCCGTAAATAGGCACGAAATGGTGCTCACAATGGGAATAAAAAGTGATGTCTTTTTCCACCAGCATTTGATCATAATTGTACTTATTATCAAATAATTTGGGTATTGGTTTGTTCTTAGGATTTAATCCGCTAAAAACTTCCTGAACATACATTTTGGCAACACGTTTCGGTGTACCCAATAAGCTATCGTCCTCTAGGTCTAAGCCCAAAATATGCATGATTTCTTTAAAATGCTTTGCGATCAATTCCATTTTTAATTGATCGTCCATTTTAAATGCATCGGGGCGCATTGGGGTTTGATCTGCACTGCCCACGTGATCTTCTTCTAATTCATCCATTAAGTCAATATTATTATGCTGGGTACTCAACAAAGTTTCTTTCTGTTTCATATAAACGAATTTTTAAATCTAAATCGGCATCAATTTCATCCCGAAGTATATTGTAAATAACAATACTCATGTTCTCTGCCGTAGGATTTAAATTTTTAAATTCGTCTACATCGAGATTGAGATTTTTATGATCAAATCGATTGGTAATTTTTACTTTAATAAGGTCACTGAGCACTTTCATGTCAAAAACATATCCCGTTTTTGGATCAGGCTCTCCAGTTAGTTGAACAATTAACTCGTAATTGTGACCATGCCAATTCGGATTATTGCACTTCCCAAATATCTCTTCATTCTTCGCATCAGTCCAATCGGGATTATGCAATCTATGGGCAGCATTGAAATGCTCTTTTCTAAAAACTGATACTTTCATTGTTTTTTAAGTTCCGCAAACTTCGAATTATTAAGCTAATGATCAAACACTCAATACATTTTATTGTTTAACATTTAATTTAAAAAATTAAACATGATGACTTCTGATGTCGCTGTTATTGGCAGTGGAATGGGTTCTTTATCAGCGGCGGCTCTTCTGGCTAAGGAAAACCTCAAAGTGCTCATCATTGAGCAAAACTGGCAACCGGGCGGCTGTACCTCGTCTTACTGGAGGAAAGGATTCATTTTCGAAGCTGGAGCTACAACACTGGTAGGGCTTGATGATCATATGCCGTTGAAATATCTTTTGGATCAAACTGGTATTCAGATTTCTCCACGCAAGCTATCACTCCCCATGCAGGTGCATCTTAGCAATGGTCTTGTTTTAAATCGCTTCCAAAACTTGAATGAGTGGATAGAAGAAGTTGAAGGTAAATTTGGCGGACAGCAGCGAGCATTTTGGCTCAAATGTCTTGAAATCAGTCAGTTTGTTTGGAATTCTTCCACTAAGTATCTGCATTTCCCTCCTTCCCGATTCAATGATTTTCTTCAATTGGCCAAAAAGGCAGCTTTAAAGGATGTGTTTTTTGCAAAGTACGCGCTAGTTAGCACGGAAAAAATGTTGTCAAAATATGGGCTAGACGATCCAGAATTTAGAAAATTCATTGATGAACAACTTTTAATAACCGCTCAAAACCCTGCTAAAGAAGTCAATTTTCTTTTTGGCGCTGCTGCGTTATGCTATACCAATTATGGCAACTATTATATGGATGGGGGTTTACTGAATCTGGTAAATCCTTTCATCGACTATGTGAAATCGAAAAACGGAGCTATTGTGTTTAGAGAAAAGGTGGAGAACATTAAAAAGGAGAATGACATTTTTCAAATTAACACCAGCAAAAATCAATACTCCGCGAAAAAAATTGTTTCTGGCATCCCTTTCAATCAAACCAATGAGCTTATAGAAAGCAACCAACAATCTAAAATTCTTCACTCTGGACAACTTTACAGTGCGTTCCAAATGGGCATTGGCTTCAAAAGTGACAAGCATTTTGATACCATACACTTTCAAATTCACACCAAAAAACCTCTCCCCGGATGTGGTGCAAAAAGCTTTTTCGTAAGCTTAAATCATCCAGAAGATACGACGAGAAGCGATATCGAAGGAGCGAGAGTCGCTTCCGTAAGCACACACATTTCAGATCCTGAAAAAAATATTTTCGATGGGGAAATAGTAGAGCAGGCAATATTGGAAATCTTAGTGGAAAAAGGTTTTTTCAAGCTAGAAGACATTATTTACAAACATTCTTCAACACAAAAATCTTGGAACAAATGGACCAATCGAGTCTATGGTTCCGTGGGTGGGTATCCACAATTTATGAAAACAAAACCTTGGCAAATGATAGAATCAAGGGTGCAGGAAGGTGTTTATCAATGTGGAGACACTTCATACCCTGGTCAGGGAATTCCAGGAGCTACTTTGAGTGGAATTATTGCCGCTGAAAAACTTAAATCTGATTTGAATCTAGGTTAAAGCGTGAAGCTATTTGCTTGATGGAGAAAAGAACCAGATTTACCATTTTGAACTTTGTTTCTGAAAGATATATCCAATCCATTGAAATATTCATCTTTCTCAGAAAGTCCAATAATTGAGAAAAAGTAGCCACTTTTAAAACTCCGATTTAAAAAGATAACTTCTCTTTTTTCTCCCATCTTTTGAATTAATAAAAGAGAAGAGTTGTTTTGCGCTCTAGTAGCGGTTTGAACTCTGAATCGAGCCATCAGAAATACAGGTAAAAATTAGCATGACATTCGAGGAAATAGAAAAAAAAATCAACGAGTATAAGCGGGACGGCAAAAAGCTTTTTTTGACCTCTTCTTTTCAAACGCATAGTTTGGTCATGCTACACATCATTAGTAGGATAGATAATACGATTCCCGTTTATTTTCTAAATACTGGCTATCATTTCCCTGAAACGGTGGCATTCAAAGATCAAATCAAAAAAGAGTTTGGATTGAATATCGTCGAAACAAAATCCTCAATGCCAAGATATATGCAAAAAGATCGGGATGGAAAACTACTTTTCACTTCTGATCCTGACCACTGCTGTTATATCAACAAAACTGCCCCGACGGAAGAGCTTTTGAAAACCCATGATGTATGGATTAATGGGGTGCGCGGTGATCAAAGTGCGATTAGAAAAGCAATGAAAGTGGAACAAGATGCCCCCTTCGGCTCTCGCAGGTTTCATCCAATGCTTGATTGGAATATGAAACAGATATTTCAATATATTCGAGAACATAATTTACCGAGACATCCGCTGGATAGTCAAGGATATTTGAGTATTGGTTGCGAGCCTTGTACCCGAAAACTAGATCCAGAAATGCAAGAGCGCGAGGCTAGGTGGTTTGGTTTAAATAAAGTAGAATGTGGTCTACACACCGACCTAGTCAAAAAATAATCATAGCAACAAAAATTGTGGTAAAGAATCATTCCTAAATTGCCACAAAAATAGAGACTTAAGAAAACTAATTCATGAACGTACTGATAACAGGTGGTGCCGGATACATAGGCACGGAGTTGATCAAACAGCTATCAAAAAACCCGAAAGTTGGAAAAATCAAAATATACGATAACCTGAGCCGTGACAACTATGCATTGTTCACTGGCCATAAGTACGACAGTCATCAGGATATCTCCTTTATTAACGGCGAATTATTGGATTCCCGAAAGCTGAAAAATGCATTGGACGATGTTGATGTAGTTTATCATTTGGCAGCAAAAGTAACGACTCCTTTCGCCAATACAGATCCTCATTTCTTTGAACAAGTGAATCACTGGGGCACGGCTGAGTTGGTATATGCCATTGAAGAGAGTAACGTAAGTCAATTGATCTACAGTAGTAGTATAGGTGTTTACGGTTCATCAAACACCGAAATTGAAGAGACCAGTGAAGCGAATCCAAAAACATTTTATGCCATCTCAAAACTTCGAGGCGAGCAACATATCGCTCGATTGATGCCTAAAATCCGAACTAATATCATAAGGTGTGGGAATGTTTTTGGCTACAGCCGTAGTATGAGATTTGACTCAGTAATCAACAGATTCGTTTTTGAAAGCAATTTTTCTAATCGAATCACTCTTCATGGAGATGGAAAACAAAGCAGAGCTTTTGTGCATGTGGACTACATCGCCGACATTTTCAATAAAATTCTTGGATCAGAGACACCTAGTGGAATTTACAATCTGATTCAAGAGAATTTATCTATTCTAGAAATCGTAGATGTGTTAAAGGAAGTTAACCCTGAACTTGAGTTTATTTTTATCAACCAGCATCTCAAACTACGCAATATCAAGGTAAGTCCGATTTTGAAACTACAGGAGTATATCGATCTTTCCTCTAGTTCAAGCTTTAAGGAGGAAATAGTCGCCTTTCACAATAGATTTTCTTTTTAATCTTGTAACAGAACTTTCCAAGCCCCTAATATATCATTGTTATCCAAGTAATAAGTCGCAAGCTTGTGTAGTTCATCGTGGAGAGCATCAGGATCGCCATCGAGTCCATCCAAAATGGCAGAAACTTCAGGTTCTTTGCTGAATTTTTCAATTTCCGATGGTAATGGAAGTTCTTCTACATTTCCCAGTTTGCCAAGGTGATTTCCAGTAAGAATTTTACTTTTTCTAATATTGGCTGGTATTTCATCGAATCCAATGCCCTTGGTAGAAATTGGCTTAGCTACCTCAAAAAGTGCGCTACCTTGAGCACGACAATACCAGTTACCTCCCATTCTAGCCACCGAATCAAGTTTAAAAGGATCTACTTTTCCAGCACTATCTAGGATTCTTTCGTTGACATGAACCGCCAGCACTTCGCATATTATCAAATTACCTGCTCCGCCTTCGGTTCCTAGTTGTTTTACTTCAATTACCTTACATTCATATGAAGCGGGCGCTTCTTTCACTCTAGGAGGTTTTACAAATTTAGATGGTAACTCTGTAAAACCTGACTTTTCAAATTCATTCACACCTTCATCATATTCGGTACTGGCTAAAGACATTTGTTCAACCATTGAATAATCTACAAGATTGACCACTACTTCCTTAACCTGTAACACGTTTTCATAAGTATGTTTGGTGGTATTATCCCGAACTCTTCTCGCAGGAGAAAAAATCAATATCGGAGGATTAGCACTGAAAACATTAAAAAAACTGAATGGGCTTAGGTTAACTTCCCCTTTTTCATTGATGGTACTCGCAAATGCAATTGGGCGTGGAGAAATAGTACCCAGCATTAGCTGATGCAATTCACCCGTACTTACTTCTGATGGCAAAACTGTTTTAATCATTTTGAAGGTAATATTTTAGTGGAAACTTCGCCAAACCCAACTCGAATGCCATTTTTAATCCCATGGCCTTTCATAATGACGGTATCTCCATCATTAATAAATTTTCGTTCACTTCCATCTGGCATTTGGATCGGTTTTGTCCCCTTCCAAGCAAGCTCTAGCATACTTCCATAAGCATCTTCCGTTGGCCCACTTATCGTTCCGGAAGCGTAAAGGTCTCCGGTATTGATGTTGCATCCATTGACCGTATGATGTGCCAGTTGTTGGCTCACATTCCAATACATGTGTTTAAAATTGGAATGAGAAACTTTCTTTTCAGCTCCACTTTCAGCCTTAATGATTACCTCCAATTCAACATCATAGTTATGAGCCCCTTCCGCTTTTAAATAAGGTAACACCTCCGGGTCTTGTTTATTTCCCTCCACTTTAAACGGCTCTAAGGCTTCCATTGTCACTATCCAAGGAGACAAAGATGACCCAAAGTTTTTTGCCAAAAATGGCCCTAAAGGCACATATTCCCATTTCTGAATATCTCTTGCCGACCAATCATTGAATAACGCAAAGCCAAAAATGTGCTCATGCGCATTATTTACATCGATGGTATCACCGAGCGCCGTAGGTTTTCCTGTGATGAAAGCCATTTCCAATTCAAAATCCAAACGCTTTGTGGGACCAAAATTTGGGGTGTCTACTCCATCTTCTTTAGTTTGGCCTTTTGGTCTATACAATGGCGTACCTGAAGCGACAATGCTACTTGCTCTACCGTGGTAGCCTACTGGAATGTGCTTCCAGTTGGGCAAAAGTGCATTATCTGGATCGCGAAACATGCAACCAACATTATAAGCGTGTTGTTCACTGCTATAAAAATCCGTATAGTCTCCAATTTTAACTGGAAGTAACATTTCGACTTCATATTGCTTTACAATTGTTTGGCCCCTCAACTTAGCATTATCCCTTAAAAGCGGATTATCCGCAGCTAATATCTCTGATAATCGCTCCCTTACAGGATTGGTGATTTCCTTTCCCAAAGAAATGAAATCATTCAAATATTGATTATTGAAAACACCTTCCGTGAGTGCTATTCCATGAAATATATCGGCTTGATGCAGCTCGTGGAGGTCAAGTATTTCCTTGCCAATCGCTACTCCTACCCTAGGTAATTGATTTTTCGCTTTAAAAATTCCAAAAGGAAGATTCTGAATTGGAAAATCAGAATCTTCATCTACTTCAATCCAAGATGTTAATTTGGGGTTATTCGTATTCATTTTAGTGTTTTTAGTGTCACCCACAATTTAATAGTATAAAACTATTAAAAAGAGCTAGTGGCCACTAAAAAGGCTTCAAGTATTCCGTTGGGCAATTCAAAACCTGCAAAGAAGACACCCACACCGAAAACTTTATGTTTGTCTTTTACTATAGTCAGCGCTGTAGGTAAAAAGCTCACAGACATCATCGCATAAAAAAGAGCGAAAAGTAACAAGAGTACAAAAGTTACTCCCGAATTTTCAATAAAATATATTCCGCAGGAGACAATAATGATTCCCAGTATGCTTATCAGCACTGATTGAAAAACAGACCTTGACTCCACTATTCTACTAATAGGTAAACTTAAAACTGCCACAAGAGCTAGCACCATACTTACGATGGCAGAACCTCCAAACCCAAAAACGGTAAAAGAACGTGCAGTAAACCATTCTGGAAATAAGTTAAACAATATGGTTGTTGACAGGCCTAGTGCCATTCCTAAGGAGAGCGCATAGGTGTAGTCAGATTTGCCCTGTTCTTTCACTCTAGGTTTATCTATAATAATATTAGAATTTTTGCGCATCAGCAGTCCACTGAAAAATACAGCCACACCACCCACAACAAATGTCAATGGAGCACCTAAAAAGTTAATTAAATCCACAATCACAGGCTCAATGGCATACAATAAACCATATACAATTGTCAATAAGGCCATAGCGGTTGGCAATCTTTTTATCGGCACAAACACTTCTATCGTAGACAAAGCTGGACTTGTAAATAAGGCCATTGAGAATAACCAAAGAACAATTAAACCTGGTAAAATCCATTTGAATATAGGACCAGGCTCAGTAAATAATGTAAAGGCAGTTGCCATGAAAATCATTGCAGCAAAACTGACACCCGCAGAGATAATGGGTAATCTTTTTCCTACCGTATGACGGTATTTGTCTCCCAATTTACCTGCTATTAGAGGCGTAATAACAAGAATGATCCCTTGCGAAATAAATAAAAACAAGGTGAGGTGAGTGAAATCATAGGCTTGAAGTAAAACTGGCTGATAGTTATAATAGGCTATCCAACCAATAATTACTGAAGCGTATAATAAGGTTAAGCTGAGCATTTGCTTCCAAAGCATTTCATCTTTGGCTCTGTATTTCATTTTGGAATTCGAAACATGCCCTATTGCTGGTGCGTCAATCATAATTAATTTTAGTTTAGGTGATTAAGTTATTTGATTCTTAGGTTTAACTACGAACACGAAACAGCAATTAGATGTTTTTTTTATAAATTTTCTTCAATTTCTTCACAAGCTCCTTTCACCATAAAGGCTTAGTTTTGCGCCTCTTTGTAACAAAATACCAAAAAATGAGCGTCTCGTCAAAATATGATCCAGTAGTCACGGAAGACAAATGGTACAAATTCTGGATGGATAACGGCTTTTTCAATGCTAAGGTTAATCCTGATAAAGAAGCCTACTCTATTGTAATTCCTCCTCCAAATGTAACCGGAGTGCTCCATATGGGACATATGCTGAACAACACGATTCAGGATATTCTGATCAGAAAAGCGAGAATGGAAGGGAAAGAAGCATGCTGGGTGCCGGGAACAGACCATGCCTCCATTGCCACAGAAGCCAAGGTCGTAAAGATGCTTCGCGAAAAAGGTATCAAGAAAAGCGATCTCTCCAGAGAAGAGTTCATGACGCATGCATGGGAGTGGAAAGAAAAGTATGGCGGCATCATTCTGGAACAATTAAAAAAACTGGGTGCTTCGTGTGATTGGGATCGTACCGCTTTTACCATGGATGAAAGCTACTACGATGCAGTTATCAAAGTTTTCATCGACCTATTTAATAAAGGATATATATATAGAGGTCTGAGAATGATCAATTGGGATACTGAAGCCCAAACTGCACTATCCAATGAGGAAGTTGTTTACAAAGAAGACGGAGAAAAGGCCACCTTATATTCCGTAAAATATCAAATTGAAGAGAGCGATGAGTTTGTAACCATAGCTACCGTACGACCAGAAACTATTCTTGGAGATGCAGCCATAGCAGTTAATCCTAAAGATGATCGCTACCAGCATTTAATAGGTAAAAAAGCTTTAGTCCCTTTCATCAATAGGAGCATTCCGATCATTGCAGATAGTTACGTAGAATTAGACTTTGGAACTGGATGTTTAAAAGTAACACCAGCACATGATCCTAACGATTATGAAATAGGTAAGCGACATAACCTTGAAGTAATAGACACCATCAACCTAGACGGCACGTTGAATGAGAAATGTGAAGTCGAAAAATTTGTAGGTCTGGATCGATTCAAAGTAAGAAAATTGATTGTGAAAGATCTTGAAGAAGCCGGACAGCTCGTAGGTCAGGAAGATTTTATTACGAGAATTGGTCGTTCTGAAAGGACTAATTCTGTCGTAGAGCCAAAACTCTCCTTGCAGTGGTTTATCAAAATGAAAGAAATATCAAAAACAGCACACGAAGTAGTGATGAATGACGATATTCTTTTACATCCTGATAAGTTCAAAAACACTTATAATCATTGGATGGCCAACGTCAGAGATTGGTGTATTTCCAGACAATTATGGTGGGGACAGAGGATTCCGGCCTATTACTATGGTAGTGAAGAAGATGATTTTGTTGTGGCCGACAACATGGAAACTGCCCTTGAAATGGCAAAAGAAAAATCAGGTAACTCAAATCTAAGTGCGCATGATTTAAAACAAGATGAAGATGTTCTCGATACTTGGGCCTCCTCATGGCTCTTTCCTCTGGCCGTTTTCGATGGTTTCAACGATGACTGCTTTGATAAGGAAACAGGTAAAATAATACCGGGTAAAAATGCTGAACTGGATTACTTCTACCCTACTTCAACACTCGTCACTGCTCCCGAGATATTGTTCTTTTGGGTTGCACGAATGGTCATTGCAGGATATGAGTACACAGACAAAATGCCTTTTAAAAATGTTTATCTGACAGGAATAGTTAGAGATAAACAAAGACGCAAAATGTCAAAGTCACTGGGCAACTCTCCTGATCCACTAGACTTGATTAAGCAATATGGCGCAGATGGTGTGAGAACGGGAATGCTCTTCTCCTCTCCTGCGGGGAATGATCTTTTATTTGACGAAAAACTTGTCGAGCAAGGAAGAAATTTCTCGAATAAAATTTGGAACGCATTCAGACTAGTTGAAGGTTGGGAAGTCGTAGACATAGAGCAACCTGCACATAGCGCTTTTGCCTACAATTGGTTTGATAACTATTTCAACAAGGCACTTTTGGAGTTGGAAGATCATTTCACCAAATATAGAATGTCAGATGCATTAATGACAGTGTATAAGCTTACCTGGAATTACTTCTGTAGTTGGTATCTCGAATGGATAAAACCTGAATATGGACAACCAATTGATTCGACTACTTATCAGCAAAGTATTTTATTGTTTGAGAAAGTATGCAAAATACTTCACCCATTTATGCCATTTATCACAGAGGAGATATGGCAACAAATCAACGAAAGAAATATTGAGCAAAGTCTAATCATTGCAGAATGGCCAAAAGCGGAGGCTTATGACGAGAATCTACTCAAAAGCGTAGAGACCCTTTTTGAAATAACCTCAAACATCAGGAACACAAGAAGTAGTAAAGGAATATCTCCTAACAAAGCGCTAGACTTGAGTATAAAATGCCAAGACCAAGAACCCATTCAAGCGTTGGCTGGTTCAATTAAAAAATTAGCCAATATCGACAATTTGGCATTTGTTGACGCAAAGCCAGAGAATTGTTTCACGTTTGTGGTAGACAACAACGAATACTATCTGCCTGTATCTCAGGAAATAGATGTGGAAGCTGAGAAAGCAAAAATTGAAGCTGAAATCAAATATTTGAATGGTTTTATCAAGGCAGTTGATAAGAAACTATCTAATGAAAGGTTTGTAAATAATGCCCCAGAAGCGGTTGTTGGCTTAGAGAAAAAGAAGAAATCAGATGCCGAGGCAAAAATTGCCGCGCTGACCAATTCGTTAGAAAGTTTATAGAGCGAATTTTATGAGCGTTACCAGATACAGCTCATTTTTGAACATAGACTGATATCTGGTAATGATTGAATTTTGATACTTTATTGAAACAATTACTTGTTCTAATACTTCCTTCTGACCATTTAAAAATGCTGACTGGTTTTAGCAATCAATCTAAAATTGTTCGAATATACTCGCTATTCATTCGGACAATTTCCACTATTGAAATCTCCTGTGGGCACACGGCTTCACATGCTCCTGTAAAACTACAAGCCCCAAAACCCTCACTATCCATAGCTTGTACCATCTTTTTTACTCTCGATTTGGCTTCAGGCTTGCCTTGTGGTAAGCCTACAAGATGAGACACTTTAGCACCAGTAAATAAAGCCGCACTGGCGTTTTTACATGAGGCGATACAGGCACCACACCCGATACATGAAGCAGCATCCAATGCTTCTTCTGCCTGACCTGAAGGAATGGGTATGGCATTGGCATCTGGTGCCTGACCAGTATTAACGGAAATGTATCCTCCAGCCGCTATGATCCGATCCATGGCTGACCGGTCAATTTTAAGGTCCTTTTTAATCGGCATATTTTTCGCCCTGAATGGCTCAATAGTAATTTCTTGACCATTGGCAAAGGACCGGAGATAAACCTGACAACTCGTATTATGCGAACCGGGACCGTGCGCCTCTCCATTGATCCAGAGTCCGCATTGACCACAAATACCTTCCCGACAGTCATGATCAAACTCTATGGTATCCTCCCCTTTTTTGAGCAGTTCGTCATTGAGCACATCCATGGCTTCAAATAATGACATATCCTGATGGAGATTGTCCATAGAATAGCTGACAAATGTTCCTTTGCGCTCGGCGCGTGGCTGTCTCCATATCTTAAATGTTAGCTTCATAGTCATCTATTTATAGCTTCTTTTAGTGAGTTGTACGTCATAAAAGACCAATGGCTCTTTATGTAGCTTCGGTTCACCATCCTGATTGAATTCCCAAACAGAAACAAAGCAAAACTGGTCATCATCACGCAAAGCCTCACCTTCTTTTGTTTGATATTCTTCCCTGAAATGCGCTCCACAAGACTCCTCTCTGGTGAGCGCATCACGTACGATCAACTGAGCCAGTTCCAAGTAATCAGCAACACGTCCGGCTTTTTCCAATTCGCTGTTGAGGTTCTGATGGTCGGCGGGTATTAGCAGATCGTTGTAGAATTGCTCGTGCAGTTGTTCGAGCTGTTTCAATGCGTCTTTTAGGTCTTTTTCGTTTCGAGAAAGTCCGCATTGGTTGTAAAGCAATTTCCCAATGGCTTTGTGAAATTCTGTAGCAGTGGTTTTCCCTTGAATGCTCGTCATCCGTTCGATGTTTTCAAGTACTTGCTTGCGGCATTTTGTAAACGACTCACTGCCAGTGTCTACCGGATCGGCTGACTTGCCAGCCATATAATCCATGACCGTGGTGGGGCCAATAAAATAGCCATCCACACAGGCCTGTAGTAGAGAATTAGCGCCCAGTCTGTTAGCTCCATGATCTGAAAAGTTGGCCTCTCCCATTGCAAAGAGCCCTGGAATGGTGGTCATCAGATGGTAATCTACCCACAGCCCTCCCATGGAAAAATGAGCAGATGGGGCGATCATCATGGGCTGAGCATATGCGTCGCGCCCGGTGATCTTATGGTACATGGAAAAAAGGTTTCCGTATCTGTTGCGGATTTCCTCTTTGCCAAGCCGTCCGATGGCCTCTTTAAAGTCAAGGTATACCGCATTTTTCATTGGGCCAACGCCCTTGCCCTGATCCACTTCACGTTTGGCTGCCCGAGAACTGATATCCCGAGGTGCTAGGTTCCCAAACGAAGGGTATTGACGTTCTAGGTAATAATCACGGTCATTTTCAGGAATTTCTCCAGGCTCACGATTATCCCCCGGCTTCTTCGGTACCCACACCCTGCCATCGTTTCGAAGCGACTCAGACATCAGTGTCATTTTAGACTGAAAATCTCCCAATAATGGCAATGAAGTGGGGTGGAATTGCGTCCAGGAAGGCGCAGCAAATCCTGCACCCTTTTTATGAGCCCGCCAGATAGCTGAGGCATTGCACTGCATTGCCAGCGTAGAATAGTAATAGATTTTACCGTATCCGCCAGTCGCCAGTACTACAGCATGAGCTCCATGTGCGGAAATTTCTCCCGTATCCAGATTACGGCAGATCACACCTTTGGCTGCACCTTCTTCTACTACCAAATCAAGCATTTCATGGCGGGTATGCAGCGTAACATGACCAAGAGATACTTGCCGCATGAGCTGCTGATAGGCACCCTGCATGAGCTGATGGCCTGTTTCACCACGAGCATAAAATGTCCGACTTACCTGCACACCTCCAAAGCTGCGGTTTTTCAAATATCCACTGTACTCACGGGCAAACGGTACACCTTGTGCGACAGCATGATCGATGAGCGCCGATGAGCACTCTGCAAGGCGGTAGACGTTTGCCTCCCGGGCACGAAAGTCTCCACCCTTGATGGTGTCATAAAACATCCTCCAAACTGTATCGCTATCATTCATATAGTTTTTGGCCGCATTCACTCCACCCTGCGCAGCTACAGAGTGGGCACGTCGCGGCGAATCATGGTAGGTAAACACCTCTACCTGAAAGCCAAGCTCAGCGAGGGATGCAGCCACCGAAGAACCTGCCAAGCCCGTACCAACAACAATCACCTTATAACGCCGACGTATGGTAGGATTAATTACCCGAGAAGTAGAGCGAAAGCGTCCCCATTTCTTTTCTAAGGGTCCTTCTGGTATCCGATTATTTAAATCCATTGCGCAGTGATTATATTGAAATAAAACCTATCAGAGAATCCCTCTGATTAGGAAAAGAGAGGCAAAAGCAATAATTGCATATAGTTCAGGAAAAACAGCCATGATCATGGCTCTGCCGAAAATATCGTTTCCTGAGCCAATACTATCAATACTGCTGGCGCATACTTTGCCCTGATACATAACTGAAAAAAGACCAGCAAGACCGAGCGCAAGCCCTCCTCCCAATACACCTGCTCCCTGAAGTAGCGTCATTTCTGGTGAGATTAAGTCCTGTAAAATAAAAAAGCCCGCAAATCCGTAAAGTCCTTGCGTACCAGGCAAAGCACTTAGTACAATGAACGATCCAAATGATTCAGGTCTCTTTTTCATGGCGCCAATTGATGCCATTGCTGCCACAGCTGTGCCAATGGCGCTTCCGCACCCTGAAAGTCCAACCAAGAGGCCAATTCCAATAAATGCTGCTATTAATGGTGTTACTTCCATAATTATAAATGATAAGTTTGTTTTGATTTATGAAACGGACGGTATACCAATCCTTTGCCCTGAAAACCGACATTGCCGTAAAACTCAACAAATGTGAGTCTTAGTGGGTGCACAAAAGAGCCCAAGGCAGCTATCCCAAAGTTAAGTGTATGTCCGAACAGGAGAAATAGTACACCAATGATGATACTGATTATACCACCTTCCATAATTTGTAGTCCAATTTGGTTCACAACCAGACCTAGCACGGAAGAGGCTAATCCCAAAGCAAAAAGCCTGACATAGGATAATATATCGCCCAACACTCCTGTGAAAATGAAGAAAAGCGGCATAAATGAGCTCCCTACTCGTCTAATGACAGACAGTTCAATATCATGAAAGAATATTACGAGTATTATCCCAATAACCAGCATGTATATTCTAAGATCCCCAAACACGATCAATGCGTTAACCCCTTGCATATCAGCTAGGAATATCCAAATCAGGCTGCTGACAATGAGCAGTTTTGCGAACGGTGCAATTGAATGTGCATAGTCTTTATAAATGATATGGTTGTAGATCGATATGAGAATACCTGTAAGGATCTGGATCACGCCAATCATCAATGCAACGTTGAAAGCATTGAAAATAAAGGAACTGTCATCGGGGATGACCACAAGTTTGGAAAGTTGTCTTATCCAACCTGCCGGATGATCAGAGAGCAGTCCAATACCGAATATACTACCAGATTTGATGAGACCGATGATCATAGTAACACCTCCAAGTATTATTCCCAGTATGGCTATATTTCTTGTACTTTTCAGAAAAGAAAAATAGCCAGCCAACATCAATGCAGCTAGTACAAATCCATAGCCTGCATCTCCCAGACAGTAGGCGAACAGGATCGGATAAAATACCGCCGGAAAGGGAGTTAGGTCTGTTTCATAGTAATTGGGCAGCTCAAAAATCTTTGTGATCGGTTCGAATAGCTTGGGATATTTTTTATTTTTAAGCACCACAGGTACACTTTCTTCTTTATTCGGATCCCTAATCTTCCAGACGACTTCTTCTCCTTCTAAAAATTGAAGCACTTCCTGCTCTTTCTGAATTGGAAACCATGCTGAAATTGAGATAACCCTTCCTTCATAGTGCTCATCAAAGCTTGCCTGGGTTTTAGTTAGGGTCATTGCATCATCGATGGCTGTTTTGTAGTGCCTGAGTTCCGATAGATAAGGCACAAATTCCTGAATTGACGCTTTCAGAGCAGATTGTTGAGTTTTCAGCTTATGAATTTCGTCCCTTAGATGTGATGGTGAGTCAATCGGAAGTGGAAAATGCTCAAAGCCAGCAGTATAATCCTTCTGCTCTGTGATCAACACAAAATAGAGTTCTGCTCCTTGCTGTTCAATGACTTCTGCAAACCTAGAGCGCGCTATTTTGTCGAAAGTTTTCCTATCTGCCCGACAAAGGAAAATGCTGAGACCTTGCTCAATGAGCATCTGAAATTTTTGAAAGTCATAATCCCCCCAAGAAGCCAGGTGGTTCTCCTTTTTTTCCAGTCTTTCGATCTCTTGATGGATTTCTTCTCCTTTCCCCTCCATTTGCCGAAGATGTTGGATGACATCCTTTACTTTCATTGGCTTGCCACTACTCTGTCCCTTGTCAGGATCCGTCTCTTTTTCCAAAAACTGGATCAAGCCTTTAACAAGATTCAGCTCATGGATTAAAGCCTCCGTTTCTTCAGGAAAATCCATATGGTCTTGTGCAATGTGCAAGAGACCTAACTCCTGCATGGATTGAGTAAGAGAAATTCGTTGCTCCTCTCTGGCCATCAATATCAATTTCCTGAATTTGGTTTTCATTTTTCCATCAGTTCCGATTGACGCTTCTTCATGATTTTCTGTCCGGCCTTGGAAATATTCTCTTTGTCCTCCAAAAACCTCTTTATCTTTAGTATAGCTTGTTCCATTTCAGGTATTTGCACTTTTTCGTACAAATTCACCTTTTGTGTAGTTTTCTTACGGGCCTTATCCAGTGACATAATTTGTTTTTTCAAAATATCTACTGTAATAAAGAGCGTTGCGGCTTCCTTAAGTAATTCTATTCCTGAAGGTAGCCATGAAGGATATTTCCACCAACTAATGTCAGCTATTTTAAATTCTATATCTCTGATTTTCAATATTTTAACGCCAACTATCAACTCTTGGCTGGCTTTTAGGTCGTCAATAAATAGGATTTCCGGAAATTCATCCCAGAACCCAGCATGCTGCGTAACCTTTTCCATTATTCTTTCTTTCCCCGCTTCAGCTTTCGTCAGACTGGCTTGGCGTTTTTTTACCTCCATCCGCAGAGCCGTTTCCTTGTTCTTCAAAATGGGCAAAGCTTTTTGACGAATGGAGAGCTGTTTGTTCAGATCTTGTATGGTGGTCTTATTGTATTGAAATTTTAAGGCCATAACTAAGCCTGTTTTGGTTCTTCTTTTTTCCAGTACCTCTTCAGGTATTCGTCCTTGATGCCAACTTCATATTTTTCAAAATAGGTCTGCAAAAGCTCCCACCCCGTGTCCAGCATTTCATCCATAGAAATATTGATATCCACAGCAAGAAGTTTTAACGCATAATCTTTCGAAAAATCAAGGCATCTCACATCATATTCATTGAGGTCAAAGCCATTTTCTTTCTTTGTTTTGGCATTCATCGCATCGGCGTATAGCCGAATCAGAGCGTTCATGACCGGTGGATGGTCTTCCCTTGTCTTGATACCAATCACATTTTGTTTTAACCTCGACAGGCTTCTAAACGGATCAATGATAACCTTTCCAATATCTGCATCATGTTTGAGAAATAGCTGTCCCTCTGTAATGTAGCCCGTATTATCAGGTATAGCGTGTGTTATATCCCCTTCGTTGAGTGTAGTCACAGCGATCATCGTAATGGAGCCACCGTGTTCAAATTGAACAGCTTTTTCATAAATACTGGCAAGGTCACTGTATAGTGATCCTGGCATACTGTCTTTTGAGGGAATCTGATCCATTTTATTTGCGACGATCGCCAGTGCATCCGCGTAGAGCGTCATGTCTGTGAGCAGCAGCAATACTTTCTCCTTCTTGTCATCGGCAAAGTATTCTGCGGCGGTACAGGCCATGTCCGGAATGAGCAACCTTTCCAAGGGGGGATCTTCAGAAGTATTAATGAAACAAATGATTTTATTCAGCATACCCGCGGATTCAAAGGTGTTTTTGAAGAAAATAAAATCATCATTAGAAAGCCCCATACCTCCAAGTATGATCTTGTCAGCTTCCGCTCTGAGGGCTACTTCTGCCATTACCTGATTGTAAGGCTGGTCAGGATCGGCGAAAAAAGGTATTTTCTGACCAGTCACCAGCGTATTGTTAAAATCAATACCTGCAATGCCAGTGGTCAGCAAAACACTTGGTTTAGCTCTTTTTACAGGGTTTACCGTAGGGCCTTTAATATCTCTATCTTCTCCGATCACCGGGGAGCCGCCATCAATAGGTTGGCCAAGGGCATTGAAGATACGACCTGCCAACAAATCGCTAACGGCTAGTGAAGGTGGTTTTCCAGTAAAAACAACGTGCGAGTACGTGGACACTCCTCCTGTACCTCCAAAAACCTGAAGAGTGACCATATCTTTGACAATACTGATTACCTGAGCTGGTCGGTTATCAATCCATGCAAGTTCTCCAAACCTCACGGATGAAACCTTCAACACGCAAGTGGCTTTTGTAATTCGGTTGATCCGCGTATATATCTTACGAAATGCCTTCGTTTTCATAAATTTCAACTTTACCTTTTATGATTTCACCTGATTGCTTTTCATAATTTTTAAAAGCCTCAGACTGGAATTCAGAAAAATTCATCTGTGAAACTAAATTGATGAGGTTTTTAAAATAATCGCGTACTTCCTCAAAGTCATCGAAATGGAATTCAAGAGAGCAGATATTCAGGATGAAGTTGAGCATATATCGCTGACGTTCAATATCCGTTCTCATATCAATAGGGTCGAATGAGTTTTGTTGGATAATACCAAAGTCAATGAGCTCACTTTTCCAGAAACTAACATGATATTCAACAGGAACTGCATCATCACCTAAAATATTGATCTGATCTCTTGATTCTAGGCCAATCCTCAGGTAATCCTTGATGCTCCCGATGTGCTGTATCCATCCTTTTTGAATATGACTCTCACTGTAATCAGCAAATTCCTGATAGTCGATATACTTGGAGTAAGACGCCAGTGGGTCGATAGCGGGGTATCTTTTTGAGTCGGCACGCTTTTGAGATAGCGCATAGAAACACCTCGCTACCTTGCTGGTGGACTCAGTGACTGGTTCTTTGAAGTTCCCCCCGGCTGGCGAAATGGTTCCGATAAAAGTAATTGATCCAAAGGCTCCATTAGACAGTTTTACAAATCCTGCACGACTGTAAAAGTTGGCGATTGTTGCGGGAAGCTCCACTGGAAAAGCATCTTGGCCAGGTAGTTCTTCCAAACGATTGGACATTTCCCGCAAGGCCTGAGCCCATCGAGAGGTAGAATCAGCTAGCAACAGTACCTTGTACCCCATGCATCGATAGTATTCGGCAAGAGTCATGCCCACATACACAGATGCTTCTCGGGCTGCTACTGGCATATTTGAAGTATTGCAAATAATAGTGGTTTTTCGGTCGAGCTTGTTTCCGGTAACGGGATCTGTTAGGTTGGGAAACTCAGAGAATATTTCGACTACTTCGTTAGCCCGCTCCCCACAGGCTACAATGATCAGAATCTCAGCCTCACTATTCTTAGCTATGGCCTGTTGGAGCACCGTCTTACCCGTTCCAAAAGGACCAGGGATGTATCCGGTTCCGCCTTCCATCATAGGATTAAGTGTATCAATGATTCTTAATCCAGTTTGAAATATTTTACCTGGTCGTATTTTTTCAACAAAACCGGTCAAGGGCACTTTTACAGGCCATTTCTGAACCATGGTTATATCATGTTGTTTTCCCTCAACGTCCTGTACTTTGGCAATGACATCATTGATGAGGTAGTCACCTTCTGAAGCGATAGAAGTGACTTTGAAATTGCCCTCCCACGAAAAAGGAAGCATGATTTTGTGTTCAAGATCGTTTTCCTTCACAAAACCCAGCCAGCTTCCAGCTTTCACTAGAGCTGCTTCTTTCACAAGTGGAGTGAAGGTGTAGCTTTGATTTTTGTCAAGAGGATCTGAGCTATCACCAGTTTCAATGAACGTTCCAGTCATTGTTTCCAGATCATTCTGGAGGCCATCGTACTTTCTGGAGAGTATGCCTGGGCCTAATTCTACTTCCAGCATCTTTCCTGTAAACTGTACCTCAGCACCAATTTGAATAGAGTAACTAGACTCGAAAAGTTGGGCTGAAGCAATATTTTCCTTTATACGAATGATTTCAGCTTTGAGCCATTTTCCAGCATGCACTAGACAAATCTCATTTTGTATGGCGGGACCTTCTACTTCTATGAGTAACAGGTTGGAAATAACACCGACTACATTTCCTTTTGTCATATCACTGGCATTTTAGGTGAAGATCTTTTTTCTAATATTTCGGCAATCAATTTTTCAAAATCTGTTCTAGCCGTTTCACCTTTGGATGAAAATCTCCTCCAGCGATAAAGTCGTATGAGTTTTACCATATAGGCAAATACTTGATCAGCTGAGAAAGCATCCTGCCAACTGGCTGCAAATTGCCAGTGATATTGGTTGATTTTACGCTCAATACCTTCTACATCTTTCGACGCTATGAGTGGTTGTATCTGATTGGCGATTTCTTTTTGCTCCGTTAAATCATGCAAAGTTTGGATTTTGGGAAAGAACAACTCCTTAGATTCATCTTTGGTAACTAAGAAGGGAAAGGATTTTAGGTTTAATCTGGAGATCGTTTGTTCCAATTGAAATATCCATGAGAAATAGGTATTCAGAAACAGGGAATTCTTGTTTAGCAGATGGTCATAGAAGTATTGATTGAGGTTTTGTTCCATCTCTCTCATCGTCATCGCTGAAAAAGAACTGGAAAGATCGTTCAGGTAATTCATCATGTAGTCGGGAAGTGAGGAAAATTCCCTTCGGTAATTCTCTAGGATTTCAACAGGAACTGAGGAGGGCTGATTGAAAAACCGAATCTCAAAATCATGGTATTCATGAAAAAGGACAAAAAGTAAGTTTTGATTATCATTCTTATGCAACAGACACTTCATGACGTCCAGATCATCGTCTGTCAGATTTTGGGTGATCAACTCAATGATATCATCCAATTGATCGCATGACAATGAACCATCATCGATAGCCAGTTTAGGCAATGACGATATAAGGTAGTAATACTTCATTCGCCCTGATTAAATACGATATCTCGTACAGAATCCGTTAAATAAGGTTCAAAGAGTGCCTGGAAATCCGATTCGGTAAATGACAAAATGTAGCCCTTTTCCTTGTTCTCTATTTGAAAACCACTTTTTAGATGAGCATTGGTACTCACTATTAGATCGGGCAAGTACTTATGTACTTTAGCCCTCAGATCTGATTCCATATCCTTGAGTGATTCAGGAATAGATAACTCAACGTCCTTTCCATCCTTCCAAGTTTCCATCGAGGAAATGATCAGTTTCTTTACAAAATCCTGATCTGATAGAACTTCTTTGAGTGGATTACTCAATATCTGAACATTGATTAGTTTTTCAATCCCAATTTTTAGGTCTTGTTTGGCCTGTTTGGCCTTTTGCAGAATCTCGCTTTGTACGGCATTTCGATGCTTTTCAGCATCTTTCTTAGCTTTTGAGATGATTTCGTCTGCTTCTTTCACTGCAATAGCCAGTCGCTCATCTGCTTTATTCCTAGCTTCGCTTAACATCCTGTCAGACTCTTTTTGAGCCTTTTCCATACCATCCCGGTAAAGTTGATCTGCTAATGCATTAAGGTTTTTGAATTCTGACATAGGATTTTGTGTGTTTTATTCACGCTCATTGATGGTATTAAGCACCATTCTAACAAAGAAATCAGGGATCTTACTGTCCCCCATCTCAGCTTCCGTTATTGCTGGCAAGTATTCAGAGAAAAAATGCTGCTTATTAGCAGCCTCAATCACACTGGAAATCAGCATGCCTGGATATTGAAATTTTGGATTGACCGCCAATACCATCTCGCCTACACGGAGGACTATTCGCTTATAAACTTCAAACAGCCCCTTTTTATTATCATTATCTACCTCTTGGGTATTATAAACCTTTGACGATTGTTGGGTAACTATTCGATAGAGTGTAACCTCATTCACATGTAAAAAATCACTGTCTTCCCGAACAGGTTCTGTTAGTAAACTAATAGCTGTTTTAAGTTTTTCTTCCGGTGAAGGAATATTGGCAGTGTCAAAGATTAATCGATATTCCAACCAACACCAGTACCAATTAATAAGGTAGATCAGAATTTTTTGTTTGTTCTCAAAATATCTGTAAATAGTGCTCTCAGGGGATCCTATTTCTAGTCCAAGTTTCTTGATCGTGAATGCTTCAAAACCAATTTTATCAATAAGTGAAATACTCCCTGAGATTATGTTTTTGCCAATTTCAGAAGAATCAGGATCTTTAATGAACATAGATTCATCGATCCTGATTTTTATTTGTGTGAAATAATCTGTCATGTTTTTATCAACAAAACTTTGAAAAAATTATTCTTTTCATTTTTTCCAATTGACTGTTATTATCATTTTGCTACCATCCAACTTCTACTCCGGATTTCAGCTACTATTTTTTGTTCGTCTATTCGGGTACGAATCTCTTGAGCGTGCTTACGACTATTTTCAGCATTTTTTTTGTTTTGCAACCTGTCATAAGCCACCGCCATACCGTCCCAAGATGGGGCATGTAAATCGTTAATACTTATACCTAACTTAAACTGGTTTAATGCCTCTTTTGGAAGACCATTTGCAAGCATTTCCTTGCCATTTTGGAAATGACTTTCCAGATCTGTAAGCTCAGAGTTTAGGCGAAGTGCTATAAAGTCTTCCTCTTTCATAGTAATAAATGAACACGGTAATTCTCGCGTGACCTTTTCCGTTACACTGCCTACCAAAAACTTACTAAATCCAGTTTTGCCAGTGGTTCCCATGACAAGTAATGTTTCGCTCTCCTTGCCTTCAATAGCTTTCAAGATCTCAATATGTGGCTTGCCCTGGCATATCTTCTTCTCCCACTGCACCTCATGGAAATCAAATTCCTTCAGAAATTTATCAAACTTATTTTCAATTTCTTTAGATGCTGAATCAGATTCTCTTTGCAGCTCTATTTCGATTCCTTCTAGCATGTCAACAAATGATTCATTTACAGTTAAAACTGTCAATTTGGATCTGAAATATCGGGCAAGATGAATAGCATTGGCTAAGGCATGATGAGAGGGTGCTGAAAAATCAACTGGACAGAGAATTGAGTTAATTGATTGAGTAGACTGCTCCGTCATTACCCAAATTGGTTTTGTGGATGACTCAATGACTCTTTTTGTGATGGTGCCTAGTTGAGATTTACCCTTACCCTTCATTTTTCCAGATCCCATGATGATCAGGTTTACATTCTTTTCATCAGCAATCTTATTGATCTCATAAGACTTATTTCCTTTACTAATTACTTGGGAAACTTTCTTGATTCCCGAGCCACTAATTTTCGAGTGAATGGTCTGAAATTTCCGGTCAACCTCCTGTTTGATTATCTCTTCATATTCACTTAAATCAGGGTTGTCGATCAGAACATGAAGTAAAATGATTTCCGAATTAAATCTTTTGGCCAAGTCAATCGCCATTTCTATAGATTTATCTGCAGAGCCATGAAAATCAGTGGGAACTAATATTTTTTCAAGTAGATTCATCATCTTAGTGTTTTTTAAGGGGTAAAAAATATATAATTACACGTACTTCAATAGCACTTCCAAGAATGACAGCCCAGTACCTTTCTTTTTCACTGCCATTAGTGGAATCTTCGTATTCAACATAATATCTTCGGTTACACTTCCCAATAATATGCCAGCGCCCGCATTTCTTCCTCGTGTTCCCATGACCAGCATATCAATATTATTTTTTTCAACTACACTTTGAATAGCTTCAGCAGGGTTTTCATTTAACATGAAAATGGGTTTTACCTCTATGCCTTTTAGGTCTATTTTGGCAATAAAGTATTCATAATTTTCCTTTACGTTTTTCATCATAATTTCAGTGAATTCTTCATGAGTTTTCCCTGTCTTATAGTGCCCTAATGGGAGTTGAAAAACATGAAGACAATGAATAACCTTGATCTTATTGACTAAAGCAAGGTTAACGGCCTGTTCGAAGGCATTTACACAAAATTCAGAGAAGTCAAAAGGAACCAAAATATTGGAAATCGTATTTTCCGACTTTTCCGGAACTACAAGTACAGAACAAGGTGCCTTGCGTGCAAGGTTTATGGGTAGCCTTCGTGATTTTTTTGCATTTTTTTTTCTGCCTACTACTACAAGGTCTATCTCTTTTTGAAGGATTTGTTCCAATATGGTTTCGAATGGCTTGCCTTCTATTACATCAAAACTTATCTCTGTTTCAGGGGATTCTATAAAATTTGTAGATACGTGTTCTTGCATCGTTTTCTTTCTCTGCTTTATCCCTGGATTCAGCAATTGCGGGTATTCTTCAAGAATTTCTTTGGGAACTTCTGAAGGTCGTTTCACATGTAAAAAATGAGCTTTTTCGGATTTTGACATTCTGCAGACTCTTGATGCATAGTTGATTGTAGAGTCATCCATGGTAGTTAAATTCAAGGGAATCAGAAGGTTATTATATTGGTACATCATTTTCCTAATTTATGTCTTTGAGTATTGATTTCAATTAAATGTTTAATGTCCATTTACTTGAATATGAGATATTTATTAAGGAGATTATCGTTTGACCGATAGTATTACACGCATAATCACTACTAGTAATAGTATACGATTTTAACTCCCCTTGTGTTTTATTTTGTGAAGGGTTTTTATGATGACTTTAATCATCAATAAATAATCGGCTTCTTTTTCTACAATCTTATTAGCTATTTCCTTTTGACATCCCACCGCATCAATGATGATGATACAGTCTTTCTACAAGCAATTCTAATAACCCAGAAATGGCGCTGATTTCATTGTTTTTTTCATCAACACAACGTCGGCCTAGCCACATTTAGTTATCTGTGGTATAATTAGATGCACTATAAAGAGCTCGTTTATCAAGGTATTTGTCATTGGATTTACGACGTTTTACCATAAATATCCATTACTTCTCCATTTGTTAAAGAGGAAAAGGAATCAATCCAGTTAGTGAAGCATTCGCTGAATTTATCAGATATAATTTCAGCAAAGACCTACCCTAAAACATCATGAGAATGAATTCCATTTTCAAAGGGAAAGTAAACTCTCAACCAGTCGAGCTTAGTCTTCCCAAAATTACTGATGGAGGCCTGTTATCCATTCTACTGATAACTGCATATACGATTAAGAATAAGATTTCATTTAAAGGAGAATAGACGTTTCCTTTTGTGATACGGCGAAGGTCAGCAAACTGAGAAAAACTGTTTGGAAAACCGCGCTTTTTTGATGTTTTTTCGAAAAGGTCATTTTTTTTGACCCTTAATTTAAACTGTCTTGTGCCTATAACTTGAATCCGCGCTTTAAAACCTAGCCGCTCTTAAAAGATTCAAATCTTTGTAGGCCAAACCAAATTTTCGAGCCAAATGCACATTTGCGATGCTGCCGCGATAAGTATAGACGCCTTTCATAAACCAAGGATGGCTGTATATCATTTCATCTACGCCTCCAGCGTCGGCAACATTTAAAAGTATTGGCGTAAAGATATTAGAAATTGCCAATGACGCAGTTCTTGATACGCGAGAGGCAATGTTGGGAACACAATAATGAATTATTCCATATTTTTCAAATGTAGGTTGCTGATGAGTGGTCATTTCTGACGTTTCGATACATCCGCCTTGGTCTATTGTAACATCAATAATTACAGATCCTGGCTTCATATTGGCAACCATCTCTTCGCTCACTACACACCTGTTTTTACCTTTTTCAGCACGCAACGCACCAATAACAACATCTGCATTTGTGACCGCTCTAAATACTGTTGCAGTATCTATGGTCGATGTATTTATTTGTTGACCAAGCGCATGCTTGATTCTACGGAGCTTATATATTTGATTATCAAAAATTTGAATATCCACACCCAGACCAATTGCTGCGCGCGCCGCGTACTCACTCACTGTTCCAGCGCCAAGAATGACCACTTGTGTCGGTGGAACTCCGGTAATTCCACCAAGAATGACTCCCTGACCTTTGTTCGTGTTGCTTAGAAGCTCAGCTGCAATTAACATCACCGTACTCCCAGCAATCTCACTCATGGCACGTACTAGCGGCAACCCTCCTACTTTATCTTCAATAAACTCATAGCCAAGTGCCGTTATTTTCTTCTGATTTAGGCAGTGTAAATATTCTGCATCTTGCTTTCCTGTTTGTATTGCGGAAATTAAGGTTGCACCATCCTTCATCATCGCAATTTCTTCAAACGTTGGCGGCTCTACCTTGATGATGATGTCGCTTTTGTATACCTCTCTGGCTGTTGAAACGATTGAGGCTCCAGACTCACTATATTCATTGTCGCTAAAATGTGCTTTTTTTCCGGCATTCGCCTGCACAACAATATCATGTCCATTGTTGGCTAAAATATCTACCGATTCGGGTTTTAAAGGAACTCTGGATTCCTGAAGTGAAATCTCCTTTGGCACTCCTATGGAAAGCGAACGCTTACTTCGGATAATTTTAGCAGGTGATTCTTTGGTATATAGACTTGGATCTCTAGCCAATTCAGCAAATCCTGTTGCACTTTTCTCAGTCATGATTTAAAACGGTAATCTGTCGTTTATTTTCATCTACTAATTTAATACTTATTTTGAGGTATTGATCAGGCAATTCCTCTTCAATGATTTGTGGCCATTCTATGAAGCAAATATTTCCACTGAAAAGATACTCCTCTATTCCAATATCCATGGCTTCTTTCAACGTTTCCAGCCGATATAAGTCGAAATGATAAATTGGTTCTCCATCGCCACCTAAGTATTCATTGACCAAAGAAAAAGTTGGAGAACTCATTTCATCTTGAACACCAAAGTTTTCACAGATCATTTTGATGAGCGTGGTTTTACCCGCGCCCATTTCACCATAGAATACCACGACCGGGTTATTTTTGATGCGTTCTGTTATTTCTTTAGCAAAATTTGACAAATCTGCTAAATCATGAATCATGCTCATCACTTGGGTTCTAAAACAACGTAAGGAATGATCATTTCTTCCATACTCACACCCCCATGCTGGAAGGTATCCTTGTAGAAATTGACATAATAATTGTAATTGTTGGGATAGGCAAAGAAAAAGTCTTCTCTTGAAAATGCATAAGAAGTACTCACGTTAAGTTGTGGTAATCGAAGACTTTCAGGATTGCGGCTAAAAAAAACGCCACCTTCGTCAAAATTCAGATTTTTTCCTTGCTTATATCTCAAGTTCGTATTCGTATTTCGATCTCCGATAATTTTAAAAGGACGTTTCACACGTATTGTTCCATGATCAGTCGTAATCACCACTTTTACCTTTTGATTAGACAGAAACTTCAATAAGTCATACAAAGAAGAGTGCATAAACCAACTTTTGGTAAGCGACCTGTATGCCGACTCATCTGGTGCCAACTCACGAATCATTTGCATATCCGTACGAGCATGAGAAAGCATATCCACAAAATTATAAACAACCGCGTTCAGATCATTTGACATTAAGTTCTTGGCTCTTTCTACCAGATTTTTACCGTCTTGTGTTTTGATTATTTTATTGTAGGAGTATTTCAAGTCTGGATTTAACGTTTTAAGGTTAAGACCTAAAAGCTCCTCTTCAAACTTATTTTTTCCTTCTTCTTCATCTTCGCTCACCCAATATTCTGGATGTTTTTTTGAAATATCCAGTGGCATCATACCTGCAAATAATGCATTTCTAGCGTAGGCTGTGGTGGTTGGTAATATGGAGAAGTAATTGTCTTTTTCGACAATATTAAATAGCGAAGAAATTTCTGGTTCTAATATCTCCCATTGGTCATATCTAAGGTTATCGATGACTATTAAAAATACACTCTGCTCTTCTTCAAGATATGGAAATACTTTTTTCTTCAACAATTGATGCGACATCAAAGGGCGCTCTACATTTGGGTTTGTCATCCACTCTTCATACTCATCGGTAACATAGCTGGAAAACATTTTATTGGCCTCATATTTTTGCGTACTGAGGACTTCCAACATGCTTTTATCTTCCGTATTGTCAATTTCCAGATCCCAATAAACCAATTTCTTAAATATGGCTGCCCAGCCATGAAAGTCTTCGACATCTTGTACTTCCATCATCAGTTGCTGAAAGTTTTGCTGATAGCCTTGATTCGTTTTTTCTGATATAATTCGCTTATTGTCGAGGATTTTTTTTGCGGAAAGTAAAATTTGATTTGGATTGATCGGCTTGATGAGATAATCGGCAATTTTTGCACCAATGGCTTCCTCCATGATATATTCTTCCTCACTTTTTGTGATCATCACAACTGGAAGATTCGGATTGGTCGATTTTATATAATTTAAGGTTTCCAGTCCGCTCATGCCTGGCATATTTTCATCTAAAAATACCAAGTCATAGGAATGACGATCAATCATTTCCAATGCATCTGAGCCGCTATTTACCGGAGTTATTTCGTAACCTTTGTTACTGAGAAACAAAATATGAGGTTTTAGCAAATCGATTTCATCGTCTGCCCATAAGATTTTATAGTGATTCATAAGCTATTTTTGGCTTTTAAGAACATAAACCATACCGCAAGATACTTTTGAATAAAAAGAAAATCCTCAACGATCCAGTATATGGATTCATCAATATACCCAGTGAACTGATTTTTGACATAATAGAACACCCTATTTTTCAAAGACTCAGGCGAATTAAGCAGCTTGGAGTCGCTGACTATGTTTATCCAGGAGCACTCCACACGCGTTTTCATCATGCCATAGGTGCCATGCATTTGATGAAAAAAACTTTAGAAAATCTTCGGGACAAAGGGATTATGATTTTTGAGGCCGAATACGAAGCGGCCATGGTGGCTATCCTTTTGCATGATATTGGACATGGCCCTTTTTCTCACGCATTAGAATTTAGCTTATTTAAAAACATCAGTCATGAGAAAATTTCTTTATGGCTTTTTGATATTTTGAATAAAGACTTCAACGGGAAATTAACATTGGCCAAGCAGGTTTTTACAGGTACCTACCATCGTAAATTCTTGCACCAACTGGTCAGCAGTCAACTCGATGTTGATCGATTGGACTATCTCAAACGGGATAGTTTTTTTACGGGAGTGTATGAAGGTACTATCGGAGCAGAACGAATCATCAAAATGCTGACCGTATACAACGATGAACTTGTCGTGGAGGAAAAAGGAATTTACAGTATCGAAAATTTTCTCAATGCCAGAAGGCTCATGTATTGGCAGGTTTATTTACATAAAACCTCAATAGCCGCCGAAACCATGCTGTTGTCTATATTGTCACGAGCAAAAAAACTTACAAGAGAGGGAATTGAAGTAGTCGCGACTCCTGCCCTTTCTATTTTTTTAGAACGCGACATTACACCCGAAGATTTTGAAAATGATCCAGACATATTACGCGTTTTCACCCTTTTGGATGACACAGATATTTGGGGCTCCATGAAGTTTTGGCAAAGCCACAAAGATCCAGTGCTCAGTCTTTTAAGTACGATGATCCTTAATCGACGCTTGTTTGAAATAAAACTAGAAAATGAACCGTTTGAAAAAGACATCATCCAACAATTTCGGAATGATTTCAAAGAAAGTTCTAACTTTTCAGAATCAGAACTAGATTTTTTTATCGTTAAAGGAGCTGTGAGTAATGCAGCGTATGTTGCAAAAGGCGGCAGCATCAATATACTTCGCAAGTCAGGAGAATTGATTGATGTTGCACAGGCCAGCGACTTACCCAATATAAAAGCCATGAGCAAAATCGTGAAGAAGTATTATTTATGTTTTCCTAAAGGACTTAGGATAAAAAATTAAGTGAATGGAACTCAAATTGGCCGAAATAGCTACACTTCTCAACGGACAAGTTTATGGAGATGAAAACATCAAAGTAACAAGGATAGAAAGCCTTGAACATGCCAGCTCAGGTTCATTGTCTTTTTTATCTAACCCCAAATACGAAAAATATATTTATTCCACCCAAGCATCTGCCATCATCGTATCCCACGATTTTATTGAGAAAGAAAAAGTTTCTAAAGCAATTATAAAAGTAAAAGACGCCTACTCTTCCTTGACGACACTGCTCGATTATTACGCCAATTTAAAAATCAAACGAAAAAATGGAATAGAGCAACCATGCCATATAGATGCCTCGGCAACTTTAGGGAGTAACAGCTATGTAGGTGCGTTTTCCTACATCGGAGAAAATGTCATTATTGGGGATAACGTTAAAATATATCCACAAACCTACATTGGCGACAACACCCGAATTGGTAACAATTGTATTTTGTATGCTGGTGTTAAAATATACAGCGATACACTTATTGGAAACTATTGTACCATTCAATCTGGTGCAGTATTAGGATCGGATGGTTTTGGCTTTGCTCCTCAGGCAGATGGAAGTTTTAAGAGTATTCCCCAAATTGGCAATGTAATCTTGGAGGATCACGTAGATGTTGGCGCCAATACCACTATAGATTGCGGTACTTTTGAATCTACCATTATCAAAAAAGGTGTAAAAATTGATAATCTCATTCAACTTGCACACAATACCGAAATTGGAGAAAACACCGTCATTGCCGCACAGGCCGGAATAGCAGGATCTACCAAAGTGGGGAAAAATTGTATAATCGGGGGACAGGCAGGAATCGTTGGACATGTCTTCATCGCCGACAATACCAAAATTCAAGCGCAATCTGGTGTGACCAAAAACAGCAAAGAAGGTCAAGCGCTTCATGGAAGTCCAGCATTAAACTACCAAAATTATGTTCGTTCATACACTATCTTTAAAAGACTGCCTGAGGTCTTAAAGCAAATAGAATTACTTGAGGAAAAAATCCTAAATTTACAACAAGGAAAAAAAGATTCATGAAATTTTATCAACATACCGTCAAAAAACCTATAACTATTTCTGGGGTTGGTCTACATACCGGAGCTAAAGTTAAAATGACTATCTGTCCTGCCAAACCCAATTTTGGACTAAAATTTCAGCGGGTTGATTTGGCTGATCATCCAATCATTGATGCAGATGTGGACAATGTGGTAGACATAAGTCGCGGAACCACTTTAGAGCAAAACGGCGCTAAAATAACTACTGTAGAGCATATTTTAGCGACCATGGTAGGTCTTGAAATAGACAATGCGCTGATTCAAATCAACGGGCCTGAGATACCTATAATGGATGGCAGCTCCAAAGATTTCATCGAGGCAATTGAGGCTATCGGTGTGGAAGAGCAAAATGCACAACGCAACTTTTTTGAAGTGCCAGAAAGTGTGTTTTTTCGGGACAAAGATAAAAACATTGAAATCGCAGCATTACCGCTAGATGATTATAGATTAACGGTTATGGTTGACTATAATTCGAGAGTTTTGGGTAGTCAACACGCCACCCTCAATAAAATCGAAGAGTTCGCTGAAAATATCTCCAACGCTCGAACTTTCTGCTTTTTACATGAAGTAGAAGAGCTTTACAACAAAGATTTAATCAAAGGAGGCGATCTAAGCAACGCCGTAGTGATCGTAGATAAAAAAGTAGATGACAATGAGTTGAATCGACTTGCCAAGCTTCTTGGCAAAAAGAATATTAATGCGTCCGAATCTGGCATTTTAAACAATACTGAACTTCGGTACAAAAACGAACCTGGGAGGCATAAGCTTTTAGACTTATTGGGTGATTTGGCATTAATTGGTAGACCTATTAAAGCGCAAATATTGGCCGCAAGACCCGGTCATGAGGCGAATATCGCATTCGCCAAAAAGATCAAAAAGCTGATGCTAGAGACTACCAAGTCTAATGTTCCTCAGTATGATCCAAAGGTGCCAGCTGTATTGGATATCAATAAAATACAGAAAATTTTACCTCACCGCTACCCTTTCCTACTTGTAGATAAAATTTTTCATCTCGACGATGAAGAAGTTGCTGGTGTGAAAAATGTAACCATCAATGAGCCATTTTTCCAAGGACATTTTCCCGGCAATCCAGTGATGCCTGGCGTACTGCAAATTGAAGCCATGTCACAAATCGGAGGAGTGCTTGTCCTCAACACCGTCGATGACCCGGAGAACTATTGGACGTATTTTCTTGGTGTAGAATCATTCAAATTCCGAAAAATGGTAGTCCCTGGCGACACATTGGTCATGCGTTGTGAATTACTACAACCCATCAGACGGGGTTTTGCTAAAATGAAAGGTTCTGCCTACGTAGGAAATAATCTTGTTTGTGAGGGAATAATGACTGCCAGTATTGTTAGAAAGGATTCGTAAATGTTACCATTGACTTCTATTCATAAGAATGCCATCCTCGATGTTGGCGTTCAAGTTGAACCTTTTACCACCATTTACGAAGATGTAAGTATTGGTGAAGGCAGTTGGATAGGTTCTAATGTGACGATATTTCCTGGGACCAGAATTGGGAAAAATTGTAAAATTTTTCCCGGAGCAGTAATTGGTGCCATTCCTCAAGACTTAAAATTTAAAGGCGAGTACACTCAAGTTGAAATTGGTGACAATACGACCATCCGCGAATGTGTTACAGTTCATCGAGCGACAAAAACGGGAAAAATAACCTCAATAGGTAAGAATTGCTTGATTATGGCCTATGCACACGTAGGACACGATTCTCGTATCGGCAATCATGTGATTATCGCCAATTCTTGTTCCATTGCCGGGCATGTTATTATAGAAGATTTTGTTGTACTCGAAGGTCTGGTTGCCATCCAACAATTCGTTTCCATTGGCACTCATGCATTTGTGGCTGGCGCATCTTTGGTAAGAAAAAATGTGCCCCCTTATGTGAAGGCAGCCAGAGAGCCCCTTTCTTATATTGGTGTCAATACCATAGGTCTGAAAAGGCGAGAATTTCCAGATGCAGATATTCGTCACATTGAAGATATTTATCGAGTGCTTTTTATTCATAATCAAAATGTGAGTAATGGGTTAGAGCAGATTGAAGAGGAAATCGAAAGCTCTCCATATAAAAGCGCTATTCTGAGTTTTGTCAAAGAAAGCCCAAAGGGAATCATTAAAGGAATCATTTAATGCGCATTATACTAAAAAGCGTAGGCAAGCGATTCAACAAGCAGTGGATTTTCAAAAATATAGATTTTGAACTTGAGGAAAACTCTCGAATCGCAATCATTGGTGCAAATGGATCGGGAAAATCTACTTTGATGCAAATAATGGCGGGTTATTTAAGCCCAAGCGTAGGTTCAGTAGCTTATGAACCTGATTTAGAAAACATCCAGCTACACTTTAATTATGCCGCACCCTATTATGAGTTGATCGAAGAATACACCTTAACAGAACTTCTTCATTTTCACAGTCAATTTAAAAATCCAAAAATTAAAATTTCTGAAATGTGCAAAAGAGCAAATTTAACACGTGCTCAAAATAAACCACTCATGCTTTTTTCAAGTGGAATGAAACAAAGAGTTAAGCTTATTCTTGCCTTCTTTTTTGATTCTAAAGTTATATTTTTAGATGAACCTACGGCAAACTTGGATGAAGAAGGGGCTTTATGGTATAAAAAAGAAATTGAGGCGATTACCGATTCCTGTATTCTGATCGCATCAAATCAAAAGTTTGAGTACAGTTTCACGTCCGAACATATAAATATTGAAAATTTTAAGTGAGTATATAATAAATACGCCTTTCTACAGTTTTATAAGAAATCAAACAAACTAACTAATCGTATTAGGTTAAATATAGAAAATGGCCTATTTTTGAACACTAGCGTAATACACAATAAAACTAATTATGAAAAAAACAACACAATTCCTTACAACCTTAGTTTTTTTATCTCTCTCAATTTTCATTTCTTGTGGTGGCGATGATGCTCCTACTCCACCAGATGTAAGAATCGCTCAAGGTGCTCTGGCAACAGGTACTTTCTCTGAATCAGGTGTTACTGCTGACAATAGTGCTCGTGAAGAATGGGATGGGTTTAGTTTAACCATGACTTATGACGCAACAACTTTCACAGGCGGCTTTACGGCAACTGGTGTTCCTTCTAACGATGGCGCTTCTGCGGTTTGGCCAGCTTCTGGTACTTGGACATTCGGCGGAACAGCTGAAGCACCAGATTTGAATACTATCGTACGAAGCGATGGTGTGTCTATGGACGCAAATATTTCCGCTACAGCTTTAACCTTAAGTTTCAATATTCCTGAAGCGGCGCCTAGAACTTTTGACGGTAACTGGGTATTTAGTTTTAGTAAATAAATTTTAGAAATTATTTAAATTTGAAAGGAACTCGTTAATGGGTTCCTTTTTTTATGCACTATCAAGATAAATACTTCGACCAGGATAAGAACACCATCCTACGCGCTGCACAAGGTTTTGTAGAGCCACAATTGATTAATTTCTGGATACAATGCGCTATTGAATCTTACAATACGCTAGAAAACCCTATGGGTCTTGAAGACGATTTTATCTTACGTTTAAAATCGATTCATGTCTTTAATGAAAAGTTTCTGGAAGAACCTTATGAAATCCTATCTGCCATTTACAGATTTAAAAAAGGCAATAATCAACTCGAAATTATTTGGGATGGTAGAAGCCATTATGAAGTTTATGCAGAGCAATGGAAAGAAGCATTTGAAGATTATTGTCGATACTTCTGCTCCCGAAAAGAAATCTATCGTGCCATACTAAAAGCTTGTGTTTTACAGGAAGAAGGAGTTAATCATAAATTCCTGTTTTACAGTATTCGCAGGGTTATCTTATCACATTTCCAAGTTGATATTAATCGCAAAAAAATAATCGTCGCTGCATAATTCTGGTTAATGAACCAGTCCACATTCCTTACAAAACTTCTTTTTCCCATGCTTACGCTTTTTGGGAGGTTTCTTATGGCCAAAATATAAAGGATCAGTGTATTGTGGCTTATCGGCCTTTTTAAGTTCTTTATTTTTTTGTTTTTGTTTATCGGCTATTTTCTTTCTGAACGCTTCGTGCTCCTCTCTATCAGTTAATTTTTTTTTCTTAAATAAGTTAAATATTGTTTTCTTCTTGGCTTTTGCTGCTTTGTAACGCATTTCTGGTACAGTGACCTCTTTAACGTCTTTTGACGTTTGAGCTTTAACGAAAGAAAAAGAACCTAAAAAAATAAATAAAACTAAAACTATTCTTACCATATCTGTATTTCTTAAAAAACGCAATCGTTACGGATTATTGTTCCTGCAACAGTTAATAATTATTAACGTTTTTTCTGAAGCAGCAAACTTAGCACGGTATATCTTTACAACAAAAGTTGCTTTCAAATCATAAAATGAATCCAGACTTGAAAAAGCTCTACTTAGCGCTCATTTTTTTTAACTATCTAATAATTAATGCTTCGGCTCAAGAAATTATGGATGGAGAATTGTCACGAAAAATGGACATGGCTGTCGCTCTCATGGATCACGGGAGCTATGAGAGCGCAGATAAATTACTCTTTGAAGTAATGCAAGGTTTAGAGACGCTACCTTCAGAAATTGCCTATTATTTTGGTCGTAATAGCTTTCACATTAAAAAGTACAAGCAGAGTATAAACTGGTTGAATAAATACATTCAATTGAAAGGGACAAAAGGAAGGTTTTATGAGCCTGCTGTAAGGTACCTACAACTCGCAGAGGAAGAATTTTTAATAATCAGTCGGCAAAAAACGCAAAAACTTGCCATTGAACTTTCTGGCGGCAATTACGATTGTGGTGGACTTGAAAAAATGATTTGCCCTGTTTGCCATGGAAATGGAGTGATCATTAAAAAAGGGCCGTTTGACGCTCGTTTTCAAACATGCCCTTATTCCCTAGGTGAGTCTTATCTATCGTGCGAAGAATATAACCAGTTTATGCGCGGTGAGCTAAGTCCTAAAACCGATTAACGCATCATCACCACTCTAATACATAGCCAAAAATTAGTGGAGCAACAATGGTTGCGTCAGATTCAACTATAAATTTTGGCGTATCTATATCTAATTTTCCCCAGGTTATTTTTTCATTTGGCACAGCGCCGCTGTAGCTACCGTAACTAGTGGTTGAGTCAGATATTTGACAGAAGTAACTCCAGAAAGGCGTATCTACTCTTTCTAAATCCTGATATAGCATCGGAACAACGCAAATTGGGAAATCTCCAGCGATACCACCTCCGATTTGGAAAAAGCCAACACCTTCTTGTCCAGCGTTCTGAGTATACCAATCCGCCAGAAAAGTCATATATTCGATCCCCGATTTCATTGTAGAAGGTTTAAGTTCACCTTTGACGCAATAAGAAGCAAAAATATTTCCTAATGTAGAATCTTCCCATCCTGGGACGACCATAGGCAGATTTCTATCTCTAGCAGCTAACATCCAGCTATTTTTCGGATCGATTTCGAAATATTGATCCATCATTCCTGAATCCAATAGTTTATACATAAACTCGTGTGGAAAGTAGCGCTCTCCATTCTCTTCTGCATCTTTCCATATTTTAAAAATATGTTCCTGAATTCGTCGAAATGCCTCTTCTTCAGGAATACAAGTGTCCGTTACGCGATTCAAGCCTTTATCGAGTAATTCTCGTTCCTGAGCTGGCGTTAAATCTCGATAATTTGGAATACGCTCATAATGGCTATGCGCTACAAGATTCATAATATCTTCCTCAAGGTTCGCTCCAGTACAGGATATGATATCTATTTTACCACTTCTTATCATTTCGGATAAGGAAATACCCAACTCACCAGTGCTCATTGCACCAGCTAATGAAACAAGCATTTTCTTACCCGATTCCACATGAGTTTTATATCCTTTTGCCGCATCTACTAATGCCGCTGCATTGAAATGCTTATAGTGCTTTTCTATAAATTGGGTGATGGGTCCGCTCATAATTTTCGTTTTGACCAAAAGTAAATGAAAATTATTTTCTATTAAGCAATATGTAGAATGAAAGCACAATACTAGCTCTAATAAAGCCTCATGTTTTATTTAAAGCGATAGCGAAGGCCAGTTGATACTCCAAAACCTGACGGACTCGCTTCGAACTCTGCCGATTCCTTAGTAAGCGCATTAAGCGATTGCTGATAGTTCGGCTGAACAATGACTTCAAATCGATCTAGGAAAAGATACCCCAACTCTATTCCAGCCAAACCGCTAAAACTAACTTCTTTATATGCTGATTGACCTCCAGGTCCAATACTAACATCAGCAAATTCATTCGATGAATCAGTCAATTTATTACCTAAATAAAAATTAGCTGCCACACCAGCGTTTAATTCTACACTGAATTTTTTATTGTATATCAAATAGCCTGCACTTATGGGTAACGACGCAAATTGAAATTCATTCGACAGTTCAACATCTTGAAAATCATACTTCACCACGCTATTTGAACTTACAGCATTATTCACCTGATTGATATTCTTGAATTCTTGTGATGCTGGGATCGCTTCTTGCACTTTGGTAGATTGCACAACAACATTGGTGTTATTCGTAGCTTGGGATAGATTATATCGTATACCGCTCGATAGAGACCACTTTTCACTCAAGTGAAAGCCAAAATTAAGTCCTAAGCTTACTGTGCTACCGGCTGACATAGATTCTTCTATCTGAGGTGATTGACTTTCAATGGCATCCGTTCGCGCACCTGAAAACTGCAGCGAATTAGGCGAAATGCTATTATTTATGGTCGTAACAGCAGAGCTCTGATAGTTCGGATCAAAACTCCCAGAACCAAGGTCAATTCCAGCCCACATGACTCTTTTTTCACTATTCGTTTTACTTTTAGATTTTTTCATTAAGTAACTATAATCAGCAACTCTCCATATTTCATGATTTTCAAAATTAGCTGCAATGGTAATATTCGCATTTGGTGGTAAGGGTGATAAATCTTCTAACAATTCTAGCTTTACCAATGCTGAGTTGGCTTTAGTATAAATCGGGGGCACAACAAGTCCTGACACACTATTGCCATTATCTATTTTACTCTTTTCATCTATTTGTGCCTTACTTTTAAAGGAATTACTTGTACTATTCTCTGAATTGTCGCTGACAAAAAATCCACCTTGTTTCTTGAAAAAATAATTTCCTAAAGTATCAAGTTTAAATATTGATTCAGTTAGAGGTTTAGGGTGGCTAATATCTATCAGCCTATTATTTTGTAATAATTGGTTATTTGAATTCAAGAATATGATGTAGATACTTAGGAATCCGACCAACAAAAGAATAGCAGCGCTCAGATATTGAAATAATCTTGCACTTTTTTTATAATAAATCATCTTTCGATAGGTTAACTCCCTATCGATATTCTCCCAGACAGCAGGAGGTGGCGTTTGACTAAAATCATCAAAAGCCTCTCTCCACTCCTTCCCAAACTCATCGTCAAATTTCTCCGGCCCGCTCATAATTGATTCTGTTATTCTCTTCTACCCAACCTCTCAATAAGCTTTTAGCTCTAGCATATTGAGACTTAGATGTTCCCTCTGATATTTCCAACATGGTAGCTATCTCATGATGCTTGTACCCCTCAATGGCATATAAATTGAAAATGACTTGACATCCAGAAGGAAGTCTTTTTATCAAATCGAGTAACTCTTGATATGAAAAAGACGATAAGGTGACTTCTTTTGCTGAATTAGATTTTAAATCAGAAACATCAACCATAGGATATAGGTAAAGCTTACTTCTTTGATGGTTCAAAGCTGTATTAATCACAATCCTCTTAATCCAATATGGTAAAGACGAATCTTGACGAAAGTTTTCGATATTTTTAAAAACTTTAATAAAAGCTTCTTGCAAAATATCTTCAGCTTCCTGTTGCATTTTCGAGTATCTAAGAGCAATAGGATACATCTTAGCACTATACTTTTCGTACAATGCCTTTTGATACTTAGCAGTACCTTTTACACATTCTTTTATTAGCTCTTCGTCACTGAATGCCATTCAGTTTATTATTTAGTTTTATAGACTCAAATTGTGATTAAATCGTTGTAACGACCAAACAAATTTATGTTTAATTCTACCTTCCTGATTTTCAGTCTTATTTTATTGATTGGTTGTGTTCCTGTTTCTCATCAATCTTCTACACCAAAACAAAATGTAGTCTATGACAATTTTGATTATACTGAAAATGTAGGCATTGCCTTAGTGTATCCCAAAAACTTATCCTCAAACTCCTATGCAGTGATCAACTCAAGTGGAAGTAATATCATTTTGAACTTCGACTTACTAGAAAATAATTACCGAAACCTTACACTTTCGATGGCTCATTGTAACCGAAACTGGGAACCTTCATCACTTATGGCTGTCCGTTTCCTAGATACTTATAATGAGTTTAATACCATAAACTATTACTTTTCTGCAAATACGCTCGTTGATTATACCAACTACATTTTCGATTTACCAGCACCGAAAATCAGTGGAAATTATATTTTGACAGTAAAAGATGAAAATTCAGGGGAATTGATTTTATCAAGAAAATTAATCGTCATTGTTAAAAAAGCCAATGTCACAGCCGATGTAAATCAAAACTCCAATATTAATCGAAGGCAAAATCAAGAAATAGATTTTAGTATTACCTATGATCCAAAATTAAATATTGTGCCCCTTCGTGATTTCTTCCCGGTAATTCTTCAAAATCATATCTGGGATACTCAACTGAGTAAATTGAAACCCAATCTCATCAGAGCAGATGAGGGTTATGTAGAATATGACTTTTTTAATGGAGAAAATATATTTCCAGCCGGAAATGAATATCGTTCATTTGATATTTCCACCATAGAATTTCGTGGTATGAATATTGACTTAGTCAACAAAACCCCAAATCATATCCAAGCATTCGTTAGTCCTGATAGACCAAGAACAGATCTTGCTTATAGTCAAATTAATCAAGATTTAAATGGTCAGTTTTTAATTAGAAATAATGATTTTAACGGAACCAACGATAGAAATGAATACATCCAGGTGATGTTCGAACTGAAAAAACAGCCCGTAACTCATGAAGAAATTTATGTCTTTGGTGCTTTTAATAATTTCAAAAAGAATAGTGAGAACATGATGCGCTATGATCAAACAACTGGAAGTTATAAAGCAAACCTATTATTGAAGCAAGGTATATTTGATTACATGTATGTAACAGACAATGCCAATCAATATGAAACAATTGAGGGGAATTTTTTTGAAACCAGAAATCAGTATGAGGTAATAATATATTATCGTAACCCGCTTAATGGTTATGATGAAATCATTGGCTATACGTCGATATCAAGCCGAAATTAAAGATCGATCATTTAAAGAAACTGTACGTTCCAGAGGGTCTGCATTTGCCACATCTAGCATGCCATGGCCTTTGTTGCCATATAAGCCCAAACCACAAGTAAATAAAAAATCTTGCACCTCAGGGGCTGCAAAAAGCGTGAAAGGAAATGTGTAACCTCTTACTTCGTATTGCACATCCTGATCAAATACAGAATATATTCTTGAGAACTTTTTATTAGTCGTCCGAATCCTGTCAATATAGCTTTTGTCAGGAATTACTTGAAATTTTTCTAACGAGGCTATGGAAGAAGTCTTAATTCCGAAAGATTCCATTCGTGTCACCGTATAATCGAACAAGGCATCAGAAAATTCATTGCTTTCCGGCTCAATAAACCGCTTACCCTCCTCGCTATTAAAAGTAGGTTGCAAAGGCACAATGGGCGAGATGCAAACGTATTTTACCTTCTCATCCAGATTCATCATTACCTCTTCATCTGTCGTATCTGGCGTCAACGATAGCTCCCCTATTTTAATTTGATTTTGGCTAAAAATAAGATCAACTATATATTTCAAAAAATCAATGTTTACCGAAGCAACAACAAGGGTTACAAGGCTCGACGTGTACTGCAAACCGTTTCTACTTACTCTCGTCTGTCCTTTGAGACCACTAAATGAGTAAAAAGTGTAGTTGATGAACTCTTGGTTTTTCCCTTCAATTATTAGCCCTTTTAAGAGCTGAGCAACAAGAAACTGATGATGAAACGGAACTAAACCTCCTCTATTATTTACTTTCAATGTTATTCTAACTCTCACAATACGATTGATTATTCAGTTATAGACTGAATAAAGAACCGTATTTAGGTTGTTTTGTTTAACATTTTCAACAAATACTTAAACCAATCAGGCTGATAATTAGACGTTAAATCTAAAATGCATTATATCACCATCATTTACGATATATTCTTTACCCTCGATGGATAGTTTGCCAGCTTCCTTACATGCCTGCTCAGAGCCATATTTTTTATAATCTTCGAGCTTTATTACTTCCGCTTTAATAAATCCTCTCTCAAAATCAGTGTGTATCACGCTGGCCGCTTGAGGTGCTTTCCATCCTTTTTTAATAGTCCATGCCCTCACTTCTGTTACACCAGCGGTGAAGTAGGTAATAAGATGTAATAACTCGTAGGCTGACTTTATGAGTCTGTTCAAACCTGATTCTTTCAAGCCATATTCTTCCAAAAACATATTTTTATCATCGAGATCATCGAACTCAGCAATCTGCGCCTCTAATCCTGCCGAAACAATAACAATACTCGCATCTTCAGAAGATATTTCTTCCGAAAGAATTTGACTCCATTTATTTCCAGTTAAAACCGAATCCTCTTCTACATTAGCCACATAAATGATTGGCTTAGCGGTGAGCAATTGCAATTCCCTTATCAAGAGAGAAGATTCTTTATCTATTTCTATAGAGCGTGCATTTTGGCCAGATTCGAGATGAACTTTGTACAATTTTAATACTTCAAGTTCTTTTTTAGCCTGTGCATCGCCTGACTTAGCTGTTTTTTCGACTCGCAATATTCTTTTATCCACTGAGTCGAGATCCTTTAATTGCAATTCAGTGTCAATTACCCCTTTATCAGAGATCGGATCAACTTTTCCATCAACATGTATAACATTATCATCATCAAAGCATCGAATGACATGAATGATGGCATCAACTTCTCGAATATTAGCCAAAAATTGATTTCCTAAACCCTCGCCTTTGCTCGCACCCTTCACTAAACCAGCGATATCAACGAACTCTATTGCTGTTGGAACCACTTTCTGAGGGTTTACCAGCCCTTTAAGAATATTAAGACGTTCATCCGGAACGGTAATAATACCCACATTGGGTTCAATTGTACAAAAAGGAAAATTTGCCGCCTCAGCTTTCGCATTTGACAAGGCATTGAAAAGTGTTGATTTACCAACATTTGGTAAACCTACAATTCCACACTGTAAACCCATAGATTAGTTCTTACTTTTAAAGACTTTATATTCATTAAACCCAGTATAAATCTCTGTAGATGAGACTCTTACAATAGTATAAACTGGAATCGCTGCAATCATACCAGAAATGCCTGCTACAGTTGCGCCCACAAAAATAATTACAAATATTTCTAAAGGATGCGCTTTTACGCTTTTTGAAAAAATTAATGGTTGTAAAAACACATTGTCTACCACTTGGACAAATGCAAAAACAGATAAGACTTTCACTACAACGATTAAAAATTGATTGGCTTCTAGTCCACCAGTGGTGGATATGGTAACCAAAATTCCAAATGAGGCTCCCAAAATAGGACCCAAATAAGGGATTAAATTAGCTACTGCGGCAAAAACAGCAATAGTCAATGCGTATTTAACGCCAACTATACTCAGCCCTATGGAAGCAACAGCAAAAATAGAAATCATCTGAAACAGTAACCCTAAAAGATAATTAGATAACAGTTTTTCTATTTTATATATACCAGATATAAAAACCTCAAAATATTTATTCGGAACAATCGATATGATCAACCTTCTAATTATTCCATTTTCGAGTAATAGAAAAAATGTAATAAACGATATGGCCAGAAAACCGATAAAAAAACTGCCAGTAAAGGAAATTAAAGAATTAATAATTTTTGTGAAGTTGACATCTTTAACAACGTCAAACATACCTGTCTTTAATCCATCAACTAGAAACCCAGACTGATTATCGGTTAAGTTCTTTTTCAAAAGAAATAACTCGAAAGATCTGACCGGCTGCAGAACAACCTCTAAGACATTATTAAAATCCAAGTCTGATATTATTTCAATTTGCTTATTGATCAGAGGAATGAACAAAATCACAAATATTGCCACTACGCCAATAACGGTAGAAAAGGAAATGATTATCGCAATGGATCTAGGTACTTGTCCACCAAGCACTTGAAATTTACTGATTTGATTAGTTAATGGTCTCAGAACTGTGGCTAAAACGATAGAAAAAGTGATATAAATGAAAATATTAGAAAAGTACCAAACGGCCATTCCCAATAAGCACACGAAAACAAAAATTATAACAAATAGTCTTCTCATATAATTTTCAAAAAAAAAGCTCTCGAAAGGTTCAAGAGCTTTTTACTAAAACTTTTTTAGTTATTAATCCCATTTCAAATCTGTATCCTCAGACCCAGAAATGCTTATTTCTTCGTTATCTCTGTCAAACTCTTCAAAATCCACATCTGGCATCAATTCTTCTTTTACATGGTTGACAGTATCATTCAGTGCCTCCAAGAATTTATTGAAATCTTCCTTATAAAGAAATATTTTATGTTTTTCATAAAAAAAACCGTCATCTTTTGGTCTTCTCTTACTTTCAGTAATTGTAAGATAGTAGTCATTAGATCGAGTAGACTTTACATCGAAAAAATATGTTCTCTTCCCTGCTCTTACCCTCTCAGAATAGATTTCATCTCTTCCCTTATCATTATTCTCTTCCACTATGCGTATTATTTATTTCGAAAATTGATTGCCACAATGTTATAAAAATTCAGATATTAAATATAGCATTTAAACGTTTAGAATTGCAAATAAGAAAACCTCCTTGCATGAATATATCATTAACTTAGTGGAGGATAGTGAGAATTTGACTGCTAAAGAGAATGAAATATAATTTTGACGAGATTAAACAATTCCAAGGTTTAAATCTACTGGCAAAACAACTTGTGGAGGGTTTTATTACAGGTTTGCATAAATCACCTTATCACGGGTTCTCAGTTGAGTTCGCTGAACATAAATTATATAATGAAGGCCAAAGTACAAGACATATAGACTGGAAGGTATATGCGCGGACAGACAAATTATTTACCAAGCAATACGAAGAAGAAACAAATTTAAGAGCGAGAATATTACTCGATATTTCTGGATCCATGTACTATCCAGAGCCAAATCATGATAAAATGCGGTTTGCCACCTTAGCAACTGCAGCAATGACTTACTTGCTCAATGCACAGCGTGATGCCGTTGGCTTGACTACTTTCAGCAATAAAATCGAAAGTGAATCTCCTGTAAAAAGCACAAGAGCAAACCAGAATTTAATCTTCAAGCAGCTGACCGAAGTTGTCAATTCAAAGGATAAACCTCGAACCAATGTACCACAGGTTCTAAATGAAATTGCTGAAAAAATACATAAAAGATCATTGGTAATTATTTTTAGCGATATGTTTCAGCGACCCGACCAATTCGAAGAAATATTTTCGGCATTGCAACATTTGAAACATCGTAAACATGAAATTATACTTTTTCATATCTCAGATCATGCCACAGAATTAGAATTTGATTTTCAGGACAGGCCTTATGATTTTATTGATATAGAGACGAATGAAAGGATAAAACTAAATCCTGGCGATGTTAAAGAGCAATATCAATCTCAAATGAGCCAGTATTACTATGACTTGAAAATTCGCTGTGGACAATACAAGATTGATTTCGTAGAAGTGAATACCTCTGACTCAATTGACAAAGTATTGGGTGCGTTTTTGATAAAAAGAAAACGAATGAAATAAAAAAAGCGGCATAAGCCGCTTTTTTTATTAAAGATGGAGCCACTCTTTTTTGGCTACCAGTTCTTCTTCAGTTTCTTCATAGTCTGGATCTGGCACACAACAATCTACCGGACAAACGGCCGCACATTGTGGCTCTTCGTGAAATCCCGTACATTCCGTACATTTCCCTGAAACTATATAATAAAATTCATCGGAGACCGCTTCTTGGGCTTCATTCCCATCAGCTTTGCTCCCATCTTCCATTTCTACTTCTTGTAAATCAGTACCATCAGACCACTTCCACTCTACTCCACCTTCATAGATGGCTGTGTTCGGGCATTCTGGCTCACATGCACCACAGTTGATGCATTCATCGGTAATCATTATTGCCATAGCTATTCTATTTTTTTACTTTGGTCAAACCAAACATGAGAACAAAAATAACTTCAATATGTTTGCAGGCAAAAGTAAATCATGAAAGTTGACCAACGAATTAAAGTATTTGTAAACCTTGGACTAAAAATTCAAAATCTTACAAAGGAGGAGCTGGAAGAAATAACGTCAGCCGCACGAAACGAAAATGCCTGGTTTACTTCTGAAAATGTGACAAGAGCGCTTAAAGGGATTCAACTTTTGCTCGACGAAAAAAGTTTACTGGAGTGGCTTGAAAACTATACGCTCACCATTAACAAAAGTCAAAGAATTGGTATCATAATGGCCGGAAACATACCAATGGTGGGATTTCATGATCTTTTATGCGTATGCCTTTCTGGACATGAAGCAATGGTTAAAATGAGTCGAGATGACACTTATTTAATGACCTGTGTTATTGATTGGATTAAGGAATTAGATGTAAATAATAGTGTCAAAATAACCATCGCTGAAAGGCTTAACGACGCTGAAGCGCTAATAGCAACTGGAAGTGACAATAGTGCGAGGTACTTTGAATATTATTTCCGTTCAGTACCAAAAATTATACGAAAAAATAGAACGTCACTTGCGATTTTGTCTGGAAAAGAAGACGAAGAAACCTTAAGCGAAATAGGAAAGGACATTTTTTGGTATTTCGGTCTTGGGTGTAGAAATATTTCTAAGTTATTGATACCAAAGGATTACGATATTGCGAAATTTTATGAAGCAATCGAACGATATGAGCCTGTCATTCACCATCACAAATACCGAAATAATTATGACTATCATAAATCCATCTTTCTAGTTAATGGAGATCAACACTTGGATAATGGTTTCTTACTGTTAAAAGAATCTGAGCAAGTAGTCTCTCCGCTTACTGTTCTTTATTATCAACGATTCGAAAATGATGAAGAAATGACTCAATATATCGACATCAATAAGGAGAAAATCCAATGTATAGTTGGAGAAGGGTTTATTCCATTTGGTAAAGCGCAATTACCTGAGGTCTGGGATTATGCCGATGGAGTTGATACTATCGAGTTTTGTTTGAGTCTTTAATATATGAGCTTCTTGACTCTTTTTATGGCTAACAAAAGATGACCAATTTAAATGCATCTTATCAAACAATTTTGAATCAATAAGTCCATTTAGACAGGATTTTTAATGATTTTGGAACGTCAATAGCCTTTGTAATTAATGGTTTTTCTTGTAAAGAAACAATATTGCCGTTATTTGTCGAAACTAGAAAATTATCTTTAAACTTGAAAGAAAATAAAAAGCCGATCATAAAATCTATGATCGGCTTTTAAAAAATTAAGAATTATTCAGTTTTTTGATCAAATTCAAAGCTGAACCTGCCTTAAACCATTCAATTTGTGATGCATTATAAGTGTGGTTTGTAAGGATAGTGTCCTCACTACCATCTGCATGTTTCACGAGTAATGTCAAAGGCTTGTCAGGCGCGAAATCAACTAAATCAATGAAATCAAAAGTATCTCCCTCCTGTATTTTATCATAATCCGCTTCGTTTGCAAATGTTAAGCCTAACATTCCTTGCTTCTTAAGATTCGTTTCATGGATTCTAGCAAATGACTTAACCAGTACTGCTCTTACGCCAAGATGCCTCGGCTGCATTGCTGCATGCTCTCTAGAAGAACCTTCGCCATAGTTGTGATCTCCCACCACAATAGTAGAGACTCCCTCTGCCTTATAAACTCTTTGCGTATCTGGAACTGTTCCGTACTCACCAGTTAGTTGGTTTTTTACTTTGTCAGTCTCATTATTGAATGCATTAACTGCTCCTGTTAAAGTATTATTAGAGATATTGTCTAGATGTCCTCTAAATCTCAACCAAGGACCTGCCATTGATATATGATCTGTGGTGCACTTTCCTAGCGCCTTAATCAACAACTTCGCCCCTGTGATATTTTTTCCATCCCAAGGAGCAAATCCTTCAAGTAATTGTAAGCGCTTCGAATCGGTAGCCACTTTTATCTGTACGCTAGAACCGTCATCGGCTGGCGCCAAGTAACCTGCATCTTCAACATCAAAACCTTTTGGTGGCAATTCCCATCCCGTAGGCTCATCAAGCATAACCTCTTCTCCTTTATCATTGATCAACTTATCCTTTAAAGGATTGAAACCAAGTTTACCAGAAATTGCCATAGCGGCTACCATTTCAGGAGAAGTTACAAAAGCATGTGTATTAGGATTGCCATCGGCTCTTTTTGCGAAATTTCTATTAAAAGAATGAACGATGGTATTTTTTTCTTGTTTGTCAGCACCTGTTCGAGACCATTGTCCGATACAAGGACCACACGCATTGGTAAATACTTTTGCTCCTAGCTTTTCGAATGTATCAATAAAGCCATCTCGCTCTATCGTAAACCTCACTTGTTCCGAACCTGGATTAATACCAAACTCAGCCGCAGGCTTTAAGCCTTTCGCTAAAGCCTGTTCGGCTATTGATGCCGCTCTTGAAATGTCTTCATAAGATGAGTTGGTACATGAACCAATCAGTCCCCACTCGATTTTTTCTGGCCACTCATTTTCAGCAACCTTAGCCGATAATTCTGAAATAGGTGTTGCAAGATCTGGTGTGAAAGGTCCATTGACATGAGGTTCTAGCTCAGACAAATTTATCTCAATCACTTGATCGAAATATTGTTCAGGGTTGGCGTAAACCTCGTCATCTCCTGTTAAATGCTCGCTTATACCATCGGCCAAGTCAGCTACTTCCGCTCTGCCTGTTGCTCTTAAATATCTAGACATAGAGTCATCGTACCCAAAAGTGGAGGTTGTTGCTCCTATTTCCGCTCCCATGTTGCAAATGGTGCCTTTACCTGTACAAGACATGCTCTGTGCTCCTTCACCAAAGTATTCTACAATTGCTCCGGTTCCCCCTTTAACAGTGAGAATCCCCGCAACTTTCAAGATCACATCTTTTGGAGAAGTCCAGCCACTCAATTTTCCTGTTAATTTAACGCCAATCAGTTTTGGGAATTTTAATTCCCAAGGCATGCCAGCCATCACGTCTACTGCATCTGCTCCGCCAACTCCGACTGCAACCATTCCAAGACCACCAGCATTTACTGTATGGCTGTCTGTACCTATCATCATTCCACCTGGGAAAGCATAATTCTCTAAAACTACTTGATGAATAATACCAGCTCCCGGTTTCCAAAAGCCAATGCCATATTTGTTAGAAACCGACTCAAGAAAATTGAAAACCTCATTGCTGGTATTTAAAGCATTTTGCAAATCAGCCGCTGCACCGATTTTTGCTTGAATTAAATGATCACAGTGTACCGTTGTTGGAACAGCCACCTTCTCCTTGCCTGCCTGCATAAATTGAAGTAATGCCATTTGAGCTGTAGCATCTTGGCAGGCTATTCTGTCCGGAGCAAAATCAACATATGACTTTCCTCTTTCAAATTCTTGGGTTGGCATTCCTTCAGATAGATGAGAATAAAGGATTTTTTCGGATAGGGAAAGCGGCTTGCCAGTAATTTCTCTCGCCTTATTTATTCTCTCGCCCATCGTTTGATAGACTTCCTTGATCATGTCAATATCGAATGCCATATAAAGTTGGTTTTGTTCTAAAAATGATTGTTTCCACGAAGATATTGATTTTGATCACTGGATAGAAATTTATCTATTAAATATCATCATGTATTCCTATACGAAATAGTTATTTTAGCGGTATTGATCTAACAAACATTCTATAAAAATGAGAATCCTATACACGCTACTCGTCATATCTTTTCTTTTTTCCTGCTCGGAAAACGAAAAATACGAAACCAAAACTGCAACATCCGATGGTTACACCTATGAATATGTGACCAACGACCCGATGGGAACAAGAATTTACGAACTGGATAACGGACTGAAAGTTTATCTCAGCGATTATGAAAATGCGCCGAGAGTACATGTTTATATTCCAGTGAAAGCTGGTGGTAAAAATGATCCGGCTTCAAATACTGGTCTGGCTCACTACTTGGAACATATGATGTTTAAAGGAACCGCAGATTTTGGCACGCTAGACTATGAGGCTGAGAAAATATTACTGGACAGCATAGAAACTATGTTTAATATATATGCCACCTTAGAAAACGAACTGGAAAGAAAAGCTCATTATGAAAAAATAGATGCGCTCTCCAATAAAGCTGCAGAACTGGCTATTCCAAATGAGTATGATAAAATGATTGCTCTTATTGGAGGTAAAGGCCTCAATGCCTACACCACCGAAGATCGAACAGTATATACTGTAGATATTCCTTCTAACGAATTAGGTAGATTCTTAGAAATTGAAGGTAACCGATTCAAAAAAATTGTCAATCGCTTATTCCACACGGAACTAGAGGCTGTTTATGAGGAAAAAAACAGGTCACTGGATAATGATCTTTGGAAATCTTTTGAAACCCTATACGAAGCTTCCTTTGAAGCCCACCCATACGGAACACAAACGGTCATAGGTACGATTGATCATTTAAAAAACCCATCTATCACGGAGATAAAGGCCTATTTCGATAAATATTATCGACCAAACAATGTAGCCATTTGTATCAGTGGTGATATTGATTACACGAAAACGATCAAACAAATAGAAGCAAACTTCGGCGATTGGAAGCCGAATGAAGAGCTTCCTGTATGGGAGAAAGTGGAAGAAAAAGAAATAACTGCTCCTAGAGTGCGAGAGGTTTTTGGCCCGAGCGCAGAAAGTTTAAGAATGGCTTATCGCTTTGATGGCAGAGGAACTAAAGAATACCATATGGTCAGACTTGTTGATATGCTTTTGAGCAATGCTGAGGCAGGTTTAATTGATATTAATTTAAAGCAAAAGCAAAAAGTGCTCAATGCGGGATGTTCGCCAGATATCATGAACGACTACACACTTCACACTTTTTACGGTTCTCCAAAACAGGGACAAACATTGGAAGAAGTGAGAGACCTCTTATTGGCGCAAATTGAGCTGGTTAGAAAAGGTGAGTTTGAAGACTGGCTTATCCCGGCTGTCATTGCTGACCTTAAAAAATCGGAAATGAAAAGCCTGGAGAGCAATAGCTCTAGAGCAAACGAAATGGTTTTAGCCTTCACTAACGATATCGCTTGGGAAACTTACATTCAAAACCTGGATGTGCTTGAGAAAATTACCAAGCAAGAAGTGGTTGACTTTGCCAATAAAAATTACAATGACAATTATGCCATTGTATTCAAAAGGAACGGTGAAGATCCCAATAAACAAAAAGTGGAAAAGCCATACATTACCAAAGTTCCAGTAAATCGTGAACAGAAATCTTCCTTTCACGAGATGATCGCCAATAAAAATGTAGATAAGCTTCAACCTGTATTTGTTGATTACAAGTCTGAAATAACAGAATTTGACTACAAAGGCCTGAAAGTACTGGCAAGACAAAACACAGAAAATGAACTTTTCGAACTCACTTACATGCTAGAGGCCGGGAGTTATGAAAACCCATTACTTGAAATGGCTGTAGGATATTTAGAGTATATAGGCACGGAAAATCTTTCGTCAGAAAACTTCAAAAAAGAGCTGTACAAAATTGGTTGTTCCTTTTCAGTAAGCGCTTCAGGCCAAAGAACTTATGTTACGTTATCAGGATTGAACGAAAACATGGAGCAAGCGACAAAGCTTTTCGAACAGTTAATTCGCTCTCCAAAGCCTGATCAAAAAGCCTTAGATGATATGGTAGATAGAGTACTAAAATCGAGAGCTAATGCAAAGAAAAACAAAGGCACCATTCTCTGGAGTGGATTAGTCAATTACGCCCGATATGGTGCAGAAAATCCTTTCACGAATAATTTGGCTAATTATCAACTTGTAGATTTAACTGCAAAAGAGCTTACTGATGTAATAGCCACTATCCCACTCATGCCTCATCGAATTTTATATTATGGTCCAAAAAATGAGCAAGAGCTAAAACAATTTTTGGTTGATCATCACGAAGTACCAACTGAACTTACTCCGCTCCCTGAAAATGTAGTTTACGAGCAATTAAAAACCACAGAACCGAAAGTGTACTGGGCTGACTATGACATGGTACAGTCAGAAATGGTTCTATTGCACTCAAGTGTAGATTATGATCCAGATTTAGCTCCTGAAGTACGATTGTTCAATGAATATTTCGGAAGCGGAATGAATAGTATTGTTTTTCAGGAAATTCGTGAAGCGCAAGGTCTCGCCTATTCGGTATTTTCTCAATATGCTGAAGGAGATAAGGAAGACAAAGCAAACAGTCTCTTTGCCTACATTGGTACTCAGGCAGACAAGCAATCTGAGGCAATGAAAGCCATGGTGGCCTTATTAAATGACCTTCCAAAATCTGAAAACGCCTTTAATATCGCCAAACAAGGGATTCTGAATAAAATAGAAAGTGAAAGAATCACTAAAAGTGGAATTATTTGGAGCTATATCAATGCGGAAGACAAAGGAATAGATTACGATATAAGAAAAGATATCTACAACGATGTTTCTCAAATGACCTTTGAAAATCTGACAGATTTCCATGAAAAATATGTCAAAGACAAAAATTATGTAACTGTCCTTGTTGGTTCAAGGGATAAAATTGACTTTGAAGATTTGAAAAAATACGGATCAATACAAGAACTGAGTCTGACAGAACTTTTCGGATATGAAGAAACCGAAAATATAAAACTCCAGTAAGTCTTGTAAAACCTGATTAATTATTTCTTTGAACAGCTTAATAAAGGCATTCGGCATTTCTCTTGTAGGTTACCGAATGTCTTTTTATTATTTACTTGGGGCCAATTTCTAAAATGACTAAAAAACATCTAAAAACACACTTTTATCTTGACGTACCCATTAAAGTTAAAAGTGTATTTACGGCCTTATCTGAAGAAAAAAGGAACTTATTTACATGTAAGCTGTTCCTTTATTGAACCTTAACCAAAAATTTAATATGAAATACAAATACAACAACTTATTTATTTTAGCTATAACGTTACTTTTTATAGCAGCATCTTGTAGTCCAGCAAAAAAGGAAGCTAAAGAAGAAACAGCCGTCGAAGAGGTAACCCCTTTGACATTAGTTAAGGCTCCAGCTTCACCAGAATACGAGAATGCTTCTCTGGATTTATCAACGATAGATCTGAAAAAAGGTGATTCTACATACAATGCTATGATAAATTTTAGTGTTGAAGAGTACGAACTCGGCGTTCAGACCGCTGATGCTGCCACTCGTGGAATAGCCAATTCTGGCAAAGGCCAACACATTCATTTTATAGTAAATAATGGCCCTTACTCCGCACACTATACTCCGTCATTTGAAAAAGAGATGCCTGAAGGTTATCACACTATTTTAGCCTTTCTTTCAAGATCTTATCATGAAAGTGTAAAAAACGGTCAATCATTTTGGGTTGATGTTGTAAAAGTAGGTTCTCCTAGCGAAGGCCCTGATGTAGACTTATCAGAGCAACACCTATTTTATAGTCGCCCGAAGGGAACTTACTCCGGAGCTGATATAGACAATTTAATGTTAGACTTTTTTCTTTTGAATACGGAGATTAGTCCGGAAGGAAATAAAGTAATTGCAACAATCAACGGAACGCCATTTACGATCGATGAATGGGCTCCTTACTATATTAAAGGGTTAGAACCAGGAGAAGTAACAGTGAAATTAGAACTCGTTGATAAAGATGGAAATGTAATTGCTGGTCCATTCAATTCTGTGGAGCGAACAGTTAAATTGACAGAATGATTTTTTAATTGACCGAGAATCAAAAACCGAATTCTTTACAGATTTCGGTTTTTTTATGAACAATGGTATCCATTCCAAGTTTTGACTTCATGAAAAATTACGGATTAACACTCAAACTAGCGGCCATCTATAACATACTTTGGGGTGCCTGGGTGGTTTTGTTTCCACAGCATTTCTTTGAACTGACCAACATGGAGCCTTTAAAGCATGCAACTATTTGGCAGGGAATGGGGATGGTAATCGGTGTTTACGGCATTGGGTATTGGTTGGCGAGTTACGATCCAATCCGTCATTGGCCTATCGTATTTGTGGGTTTTCTTGGTAAAATCTTTGGCCCAATCGGCTATATCTTTAATTATTTTACTGGGCAGGTATCCGCTGAGTTTGGTTACACACTGATCACTAATGACCTCATTTGGTGGGTTCCTTTTACATTAATCCTTGTTGAAACGCATAAAAATGGCTGGAAACTCACTTCTTAAAAAAACAAGTCGCTACGTACAAGCTGGATTTTACGTAGCTGCAGGGGCGAATCATTTCATAAATCCGGACTTCTATTTCGATTTGATCCCTGATTACTTGCCTTGGCATGGAGCCATTAATCTTATTTCAGGTATCGTTGAGATGATTTTAGGTTTGATGCTTTTAACAAGCAAATATCGCAAGTGGGCAGCTTTCGGGATTATGCTCTTATTGGTAGCGTTTATTCCTTCACATATTTATTTCATTACAGAAGGTAATTGTGTTGATGCGCTTTGCGTGCCTGCTTGGGTTGGCTGGGGTCGACTACTCGTGATTCATCCACTACTCATTGCCTGGGCTTATAACCATCGCCATTAGTTCGATTCAAAAAAAATTAGATCCTCCTCTTTTCTTAAAGCAGAAGGATCGCATTCTTACGTTTGAATGATGAAACTCCGGCATATTTATTCAACATCCATCAATTTAGGATTACGGTGAACCATTATCTCAACGCATCTACCTCGTGTTGATAATCAAACTGTAAATCCTCGTGCAAGTAGCTTAGCGCTTTTTCAATTTTAATAATTTGACGATCATAAAGGTTTTCCAATACGGAACTCTTTCCAATTGGCAATCCTGAGTTGCGCAGTACTTGACAGAAATATATCAGCAACTCTACTTCCGTTTGTTTTTGTCCAGAAAACCTGATGTGTTTAGTGGTTATTCTTAAGGTTTTTCGGATCGTTTTTTTTGCCAAATATAAGTTTGCCACATTGACTTGCTCAAACGCTTCATCAATATCTTCTTTCACTGCTTCAATATAAGAAGCCTCATCATCTGCCTCGTAAATCAAATAATGAAGCAGTTCTTTCGTGTCCTTTTTGTATTTGGCTAGGCGAAGTATGATTTCCGTTTGTTGCTCTGAAGAAAGTAATTTTAACACTTTTTTAATTTGAGCAATGGTGGCAATTTTCATTCTTCAATAATTTCTTTCACTCTGCCCACGATCCCGTCTTCTAGCCGTACCTTGATGCCATGATGATGTTTTGGTGACTTGGTAAGTAAATCTTTCACTACTCCTTCCGTTAGTTCACCTGACCGCTGATGGTGTTTTTGAACTACCCTTACTAAAATACCTGGCTTGATATTGTCCCTTTTTGTATGCTCCATTGATTCAAATTTAAATGCTCTTATCTGGTATGTTGATTATCTGAGTAAATAAAAACATACTGTCAAGCGTAAAAATGACTTTTCACCTATGAAATTAACCTCTTCATCTCGTTTTACTATGAATTTTGCTTAAGTATAAGGAACTTTAGGCATTGTTATGTGGAGGATTAAAACAGCAATTTTATTGGTCATAGGTTTTTTGTGTTTTGACTGTAGTCAATCCAAAGAGGAAACCATTTTACAAAAGCACATCAAAAGCTTGGGACAAATCGATAATGTGAATTGCATTGTTGCCAAGGCAGCCTGCGAAGGACCTGATGGTAAATATTCCACACTTACCGAGTCTACAATGTCTCAGCCTTACTTATTTTTTGAACAGGAGTATGCGGACAAATCACCATTAATGGTGCTGGTTCGTAACTATGGCGAAGGTTATGGGTTAGATAGTGCTTATGACAATGCAGGTCACATCTCTACTGCCATGATTGGCGTGGTTAAAGCACATGAGTTCCACAAATTGATTATTGAGCTGGAAGACCGCTACTCAGATTTTCAATATTCCAAGGATACTACTTATTTTGGTTTAAAATCAGCCGAAATGCTCGCCACTGATCCTCTTGGTTTTCCAGTGAAATTCTATTTTGATAAAAATGAGGGTCGCCTCAATGGATTCACTATGAGAAATCCTTACAAAAAAAGTGAATTAATCCAAATTTACTTTTCTGAGTGGTACGAAAATGAAGGTGTTAACATCTTTGATAAGGTGGAAATACTTCAAGGATCAATAGCCAGATACGAGTTCAATTATGAAACTGTTGTTTTCAATGATCCTACTTTCAAGAAAAAATCTCTCTAAATTTTACTAATAACCTGAGTTCGATTGTTCAGCATTCGTTTTAGAGTCAGCACGATATTTTTTAATCTTGAAGAGATTAGAAAATTGAATTAATCTGCTAGAAAGGTGAGATTGCTTCAATAAAAACCTCATTTTAATCGGTTCTTATTTCGCAAAGACGATTTTAACGCTGATTTCAATGATTTATTAGTCGAACTCGAGTTAATACCAATTTATTTTTTTAAATTCCCTGTAACGCAATAATGTCAAAGCTTGATGATTCTTTATCCATATCAGGCCACCTTTAAAATCAAAATTCTCCCGTGCAAATATTAAGTTGAATAATAATTCAAGTAAAACGCAACCTTGTAATGCATAATACCTTTTAATACTCTATAGTTAAAATCTAGTTATCTGATGCAACCTATTACCATATTGTGGCATCAAAACAATGATTAACCAAAGGATTCATAACAAAACCGACTTATCATGATTAAGAATTACCTAATCATCTCCGTACGTAACCTTTTTAAGCAAAAATTTTACTCATTGATTAACATTCTTGGCCTTTCTATTGGATTGGCATGTTTTCTTTTCATCGCATTATTTGTGACTGATGAATTGAGGTATGACACGCATTTTAAAAATGCCGACAAGGTGTATCGGATGGATTTTTCTGGTAGCATCAACGGAAACGATGTTGTTACTGCTATCATGTCTGCACCTGCTGCTAAAACCATGAGCGAAGACTATCCGGAAGTCGAAGATGCTTTTAGGTTTAGAACCACAGGCACTTGGTACGTAAAAAGAAGAGACCAAGAGCTTACTTACAAAGAAGAAAACGTAATACATGCCGACCCGAATTTTTTTACCTTTTGGGACTATCCGCTGACGGCCGGTGATCCTGAAACTTGTCTGAGCAGACCTAATACGCTCGTGCTTGATCAGACTACTGCCACCAAGATTTTTGGAAAAGAAGATCCAATTGGTCAAATAGTTATCCTCGATAGTGAAACGGACTATGAAGTGACGGGAGTCTACCCCGACTTTCCTGAAAATACCCATTTTAGCAATAATATGATGCTCACGATGGAAGACCGAGCAGATAGCAAGAGCTCAGTATGGATGAGTTTTAATTTTAATACCTATTTAAAACTATCAGAAGGAGCAAAACCTGCAGCACTTGAAGCCAAATTTCCTGAACTTATCGAAAGCAAAGTAGGGCCAGAGATTAAGCAGTTTATGAATATGTCCTTTGAGGAATTTCAAGAAAACGACAATAATATTGGTTTTTTCCTCTTCCCATTAAAGGACATTCACCTTTACTCTGATAAGCTCGGGGATCTTGAGGCTAATGGAGATATCAATTACGTCTACATTTTTTCTGCAATCGGTCTTTTTATACTGCTATTGGCCATCATCAATTTCATGAATTTGGCAACTGCCAGGTCTTCAAATCGAGCGAAAGAAGTTGGACTTAGAAAAGTGATGGGCGCTTATCGTTCACAGTTGATTGGTCAGTTTATTTCAGAAGCAATGATTATTACTTTAATATCTATGCTGATCGCATTTTGCCTTGCATTGCTCCTACTTCCAAGCTTCAACGAATTAACTGGCAAGTCTTTGACATTCGATAACTTAACTTCTACTTCATTTTTAGCGATCAGTTTTGCCATTTTCATTGTTGTTGGGGTATTATCAGGAAGTTACCCGGCTTTTTATCTTTCCAGCTTCAGACCAGCAGAAACCCTCAAGGGTAAGTTGAACCTTGGTTTTAATAGCGGTGGAATTAGAAGTACACTTGTGGTAGTCCAATTTACGGTCTCCATCATCATGATTATTGGTACAGCCATTGTCTTTGACCAACTTTCATTTATTCAAAACAAGAAATTGGGGTTCGACAAAAACCAAGTCCTTATGGTGCATGATGCTTGGCTTCTTGATAAGCAAGTGGATGCATTTAAAACGGAGGCTTTACGTAATTCAAACATTGAATCTGGCACTGTGTCGAGCTTCTTCCCTGTTGGGACGACAAACAATAACAACATTTACTGGCCGGGTGTAGATATGAATGGGGCTGAAACTTATATCGTTCACAATTTCTGGATAGATACTGATTATATTTCTACCCTTGGGATGAAAATAAAAGATGGAAGGAATTTTTCCAAAGACTTCCCCTCAGACAGTTCTGGTATTTTGGTAAATGAAGCATTGGTAAGAGATCTCGGACTGCAAGACCCTATCGGTCAGATAATATCCACCTATGGTGGCGACTCCCCAGAAGATTCAGAAGGTACTAATATTGATTCCTATAAAATATTGGGAGTGATAGAGGATTTTCACTTTGCTTCCATGAAAAAGAAAATTAATCCAGTGCTATTTCATCTTGGGAGACAATCAGGTTTTGTCGCTTTCAGAATGAAAACCGAAGAGACAGAGCAAACCATCAGTTTTCTCAAAGACAAATGGGACGAGCTGGCTCCAGGCCAACCGTTTTCACATAGCTTTCTAGATGAGCGATTTAACAATATTTATAGCAGCGAAAAGCAGGTAGGTCAAGTGTTTGGAATATTCGCATTTTTGGTCATTTTTATTGCTTGTCTTGGGTTATTTGGACTAGCCTCCTTTACTGCTGAGCAAAAAAGAAAGGAAATAGGCATCAGAAAAGTCCTTGGCGCCAGTGTTTCAAGTATTGTAAATAAGTTGTCATTGAACTTTATCAAATTGGTGGGTATTTCCTTTGTGATAGCTGCCCCCATTTCCTATTTCGCAATGGATACGTGGCTTCAAGACTTTGCTTTTAGAACAGACTTGAAGATTTGGATTTTTCTAATTGCAGGAATTAGTGCAGGCAGTATTGCATGGCTAACGATGAGTTTCCAATCATGGAAAGCCGCCAGTGCCAATCCTGTGCAATCGCTAAGGAACGAATAAGGACAATTTACTTGAGATTTAATCAAAACTCTTCTCCATGTGGGAAGAGTTTTTTGTTTCTTCTATGATTTTTATTGAAAAATTATCGAAATAGAGAGTACCCAAATGGCATAAGAGCTAGGCGATCTGATCTGGATGGAATTGGAAGAAAATTTATGTCCGATAATTCGAATTTTGTAATGGCTCCTATTCCACAGGTTCTTCTGCTTCGTTTAGGGGTTAGTTAATGCCAATGAAAAGCTAGTTTATGAAAAAGATGAAATAGTGTTAAAATCAAAACACCAATTCAAAAACCGTCCCCCGTTCCGATGTGGACTTCAGGTCCAATATTCCGCCATGGGCACGCATCACTTGTCTCGAAAAACTCAAACCAATACCGCTTCCCTCCTTTTTTGTGGTAAAAAATGGCACAAAGATCTGCTCAATTTTATCCTTAGGTATACCCGCAGCATTATCAGCAATTGTCAACTGATATCGATTGTTCTTCTGCTGTCCGATCAGTGTTAATTTGTGCTCAGAACTTGGGCCATCCGACATGGCCTCAATTGCATTTTTTATGAGGTTGATGAGCACCTGAGAAATTTGAGCTTGATCAAGGAGCAGTTGAACATCGGCTATTTGAAGATCAAGTTTTACTTGATGGTCTGCCAAACTTGTATTCATTAGCGCCAAAATGCCATTGATCAATTCACTAGAAGATATAGGCTTAAGATCTGGTGTTGGCACCTTCGTCAATCTGCGATAATTCGACACAAAATCGATAATTCCCTGACCTCTATCGTAAATAAGATTCAAAGCTTCATTGATGTCCTCAAGGTTTTCTTCCTCCAAGTCTCCTAAAGACTTCATTTCTCCTTCATCTGTTCGAAGGATCATTCTTACAGTGTCCGTCAATGAAACCACGGGTGTTACAGAGTTCATGATCTCATGCGTCAGTATCCGAATAAGACTTTGCCATGCCTCGATTTCTTTTTGTTGAATCTCCGACTGTATATCCTGAAATGTGACAATACTAAAGTGTTCGGCTCTGATAATCACAGAGGTTGCGCTGACTGAAAAGGAAAGCTGTTTGTCACCCACCTTGGTCTCAATGAGCTTATTGGAAGATTCGCCTATTTTTAAGAATTTTTCTAACACTGTAATATTGGGATTCTGTAGTTTCCTCCAATTTTTCACCACGGGTATTTGCAGAATGTCACTGGCATATTTATTCATCAAAGTAAGTTCCTCCTTTTGATTGAAGGTGATTACACCAAACTCCATCTGATCGATCAGCAAACTTAGAAACTGAGACTGACCTGCCTTGTGGGTTTCCATTTCTCTCAGGGTTACTGTCAAATCATTGAAAGCTCTTCCAAGCTCTTTAAAAGATTTGTTACCTTTTGATTCATTAAAATTGACGGTAAAATCTTTATCCTTTATCGAAGCGAGAAATCTTGCCAATTCCTGATTTGTATGGTTGACAAAATAGGTCAATTCCCAGATCAGGCCCAATAAAATAATGACTAGAATTAGCTGTGTGAAAAGTAGGTCTTGTCTTGGAAAAAGAAAACCTATAGCTAGGCCGATTCCTACAATCGCTATTGCTCTAACAGTTACTTTAAAGAAAAACCTGTTATAAACCATGCTTCTCTAACCTCCTGTAGAGCACTTGCCTATCAATTCCCAGGTCCTTTGCCGCATGCGTAATATTGCCTTTGTTTTTCTTCAATGACTTCAGGATCAACCGCTTTTCCATAGCCTCTAAGTTCAGGTTATCCTCTTCATTTTCACTTATTTTTTCTACCAATTCGATATCCGCTGGCGAGATTAGAGAAGTTTCTGCCATGATCACTGTTTTTTCCAATACATGATTTAGCTCGCGAATGTTTCCTGGCCAAAGATGGTTTTCGAGTAATTGAAAAGCCGCCTCGCTTAGCTTAAGCTCTTTCTTATTATACTTTTTTTTATGCATTGCAAAAAAATGTTTGACCAATAGTCGGATATCTTCCTTACGCTCAGCGAGCGGAGGCATATTAATTTCGATGGTATTGATTCGATATAAAAAGTCTTGTCTGTATTGTCCCTCAGCAACCAATTTGTTTAAATCAGCGTTTGTAGCGGTGATAATGCGGACATCTATCGTTTGGGCATGATTCGCGCCTACTGCGGTGATCATCTTTTGCTCCAAAACAGTCAACAACTTGGATTGCTGGGTCCAAGATATATTTCCAATTTCGTCTAAAAAAAGGGTGCCTCCATGGGCTTGCTGGATCTTACCTATACGATCCTCCACTGCATCGGTAAATGCGCCTCTTTTATGACCGAAAAGTTCGGATTCAAAAAGAGATGCGACTAAGGCACCCATGTCTATCCTGACAAATGGCTGATCTCGCCTCAATGATAAATCATGGATTCTTTGAGCAATAAGGCCTTTTCCTGTTCCATTTTCACCGAGAATCAATACATGTGCATCGGTTGGCGCTACTTTTTCCACTGTACTTAGTATTTCCAAAAAAGAAGCAGACTTACCGATCAATCCATTTCGATCCTCAATCTTGCTTACTTTGTGCTGTAATGAAAGTAGTCGTTCAATGGTACCGAATAACCTGTCATTATTCCATGGCTTGGTTATAAAATCCCTTGCGCCATTTTTCAAAGCTTCCACCGCCAAGTCTACATCTCCATAAGCTGTAACAGCAATTAGCTCCACTTTTGGATAATTTTTTAACACATGCTGGATTAAGGCTAGGCCAACTGCTCCATCACTTTCCCCCTTGGTGTAGTTCATATCCAAAAGGACAATATCAAATGGGGTACTCTGCATGACATCATCGAATAGACTCGGATGATTGATAGTATGTACGTATTCAAACTTTTGTTTGAGGAAAAGCCGTGCAGTTTTTAGCACAGACTCATCATCATCTACTATTAAAATACTTGCTTTGACTTTCATTTAATTTTGAAACGGATTCAATGCTCAATTACTCGCAAATTAACCTTTATCCAACATTCAAGAAATGATGTTTGCTTAATTGAAGTTTTAAAATCAGTTGAAAAAATATTGATCAATCAAGTAATAACATGACTGATGCTCATATTCGTAGCACCCAATTTTGTATTAAAACCAAACAGACAAGTGTTCACTAAGTGGCACTATTCTGCGCCAAAAATAGGTATATAATTGATTTTCATTAGGTTACAACCATGGCACCACTATTGGCATGAATCGAATGAACTTAATAATTACCCATGTTTAGAAATTACATTATCACTGCATTTCGAACTTTAAAAAAGAACAAAGCCTATGCTTTCATTAATATTATTGGGCTTGCTCTTGGATTGGGCTGTGCATTAGTCATTTTTAAAGTTGTGCGTTATGAATTAAGCTTCGACAAGCATCATGAAAATTACGAAAATATCTACAGAGTAATTAGTGAATCCATTTACCCGGATCGGGTGGATCAAGGCATGGGAAATCCTCATCCATTAGGTATAGCCGTAAGAGAAGATTTCACCAACGTTCTTAAAGTAACAAGAACACACGCAGGCGGTGGAGACCAATTAGATGTAACCAACGAACAAGGCGAGCTAGATAAATTTTTAATAGATGATGGAATCGCCTTTGTAGAAAATGAATTTTTCCAGATTTTCACCACAAAATGGATCGCTGGAGATATGTCTAAAGCACTGGTGGAGCCAAGTACTGTAGTGCTGAGTGAAACTGGTGCCAGAACATTATTTAAGCTGAAAGAAGGCGAAGAACATCTGGCTATGGGTAGAATAATTCATTACAAAAATGATTTTAAAGTCATTGGCATAATCCATGATATTCCTAAAACAAGCAACTTCACCTTTGATTATATTTTCGATTATAAAAGCTTAACGCATGTAGACCCCTATTACAGAGAGGGAAAACAATGGAACTCAACAAGCTCCAATACAAACACCTACGTATTGTTAAACCCTGGGCAAAGCGCTAGTTCCGTTGATGAGCAGTTTCCCACCATGATTGAAAAATATATCAATAAAGAAGAGAATGAACGCAGAAGATACAAGCTGCAGACTCTTTCTAATATTCATTTCAATACCAAAGTTGGCGCTTATAGTGAAACTGTATCTTTCGAATTTTTATATGCCATTGGCATTATTGGGCTTTTCCTTATTCTCACCGCGAGCATCAATTTTATCAATTTGGCTACAGCTCAAGCTGCCAATCGAGCCAAGGAAATCGGAATAAGGAAATCCATTGGGAGCAGATCAGAGCAGCTCATTGCTCAGTTTATGTCGGAGGTTTCCATGATTACCTTTATTGGCCTTATCGTATCGCTGGCATTTGCGGAAATTATGTTTATCCTTTTGGAAAAAGTTATTGGATACCGACTCTATCTTGATCTTTTCCATGACCCTGTCTCATTGGTTTTTATTTTGGTTTTATTCCTGGTTGTTAGCTTCATATCAGGGTTTTACCCATCCTTTTTACTCGCCCGAATGAATACGATACAGGCATTAAAAAGTAAAATGAGCAATACTAAAACTTCAGGTTTTTCCTTGAGAAAAGGACTGGTGGTGCTACAGTTCTCCATCTCACAGTTTTTAATCATTGGAACTTTGGTCGTTACTGCTCAAATGAATTTTTTCTCCAATGCCGGGCTAGGTTTCGAAAAAGAAGCTATTATCAACAGCTACTTGCCTGTACAGGACAAAGTGAAAATGGAGCGCTTCAAGGAAACCTTAATTGCTAGTCCAGCGATTAAAAGTTTAAGCTTTATGTTAAGTCAACCAACAGGCAATAATAATTCTAGTTCGAATTTCGATTATGCCCCTTTAAATTCGGAAATATCTTACCATGCAAATTTTAAGTGTGTCGATGAAGATTACTTTGACTTGTTTGGCTTAAAGCTGCTTGCAGGAAGACAATTAAGAAAAGGTGACAGTTCCAATGTGATCATTGTTAATAGAAAAATCGCGGAGCTCATGGGTTTTGAAGACAACTATGAAGCGGCTATCGGTGAAAACCTCAATACAGGCTGGGGCGGAGACAAAAAAATTGTGGGTATTATGGAAAACTTTCTTTCAAAATCTTTACAAGAACCAATAGATTTTGTTTTACTCATTCACGAACCACAGGTCTTTTATAGCATGTCTTTCAAGTTGGCTTCTTCTGCCTCTATTGATGCTGGACTTGATCATTTCAGAAAAACATGGGAAAATGTGTATCCCGAATATGTACTAGACTATGATTTTTTTGATGAAGCACTGGCTAGCTACTATGAAAAAGAAAAGCGTATCTCATCGCTGATGCGGATATTCTCGATGATCTCTATTATCATAGGCTGTCTTGGCTTGTATGGTCTAATTTCATTTATTGCCATTAATCGAACCAAAGAAATTGGTGTACGAAAAGTTCTTGGCGCGAGTGTTTTTAATATTCTTGGACTTTTTTCCAGGGAAATTGTCATGCTCACGGGAATAGCATTTCTTATTGCCGCTCCACTCGCCTATTACTTGACTGGGCAATGGCTGGAGACGTATGCGCATAGCATCGATTTGGGAATGGGATACTTTTTACTGGCTTTCGGTATTACCATCAGCATTGCATTATTAACCATTGCTCACAGATCGATCAGTACCGCAATGATCAATCCCGCCACGACATTAAAAGACGAATAATTTGTTGGCCAAAAGGTAAATTCAGCTTGAATCATTTTCAAGCTGAATTTAAGCAGCAAGATTTTAGATCGATTACCAGAATTTTATTTGTGAAAAAAGCTCAAATATTTTAATCTCAATGACTGACTGTCGCCAGACTTAATGTTTGCATGTCATTTTCAAGATTGAGAAATTCTGAAACATCATCGAGTGTGGTTATTACATACTGCGTCTCGCTCAAAATAATTTCTAAGGGCTCTCCACTCTGTAGTCCCTCCCATTCCATTTGACTCATCGTTTTCATTTTTTGCAGTGAGATTTTATTGTCTTTTGACACAGTAAAAGCCATAAATTCCATCTCGGGATAAGTCGCAAAATGATCTAACTGAGATTCACTATACCTTATGACCGTATTTTGATTTTTCAAAATGACAAACAGGTCAGACATTTTAGAAGCATCCACTTTACTGTCAGATATTACCTTGGCATTGACCATCAGGCGTTCTTCATTTTTAATGACATCATAGTTGTAAACCCCCATTTGTCGAATGTTGAAGGAACGCAACACCTTATTTTGTGCCAGAAGGAGTTGTCTTTCCTGTTCCATGATATTCACCAGAGAATCATAAGTGTCCGATATTTTTTGTGGCGCTTGCTTGTATAACTCAGATAACGGCATCTTAATTTTTGTCTTGGCTGTATACAATTTAACTCTACTCCAATTTTCTCTATTGAGTTTATAGAAAGTAAGATAATAATTACCCTTTCCCGCGGGTTTTACTTCCGTCTCATAGTACAATGAAGTTTGCTTAAGCCACTCAGGCAATGGTTTGCTCGGTTCCCATAGCACCATATTCGGACTATATTTTTGTTCTTCAAAAACTACCTGCCTAAAACCTTTAGTATCCATGAAAAAACCTCCGTATCGACCTATTTTAGCTTTCATTAACTCCTTCATAGTAGTTAACCCCGGATAAGTATCCCAAGTGTAATAATTAAAAGTAGGATCCTTTAATTTCGCCTGATCGGCTTCAAAAACGACATCTAATTCATCAAAATAATTCAAGATGAAACAATGAGAAATATCCATGTCATTCAAGCTAGACTGACCCATTGAAATGTTTTGGTTCATACTATCAATGACTGGGTTCGCTACTGGTTTCACGGTGGCTTCATATTCCCAGTTTCCCAACTTCTGATCGAAATTATAAAGCTTATACTCCTCTCCCTCCACATTGGAAGCGATAGTAGTGCTAATTGATTTATCAGACCCAAGCGACAACTCTTGATCTTTTTTATAAGCACGCAACTCAAACATGACTGCCGATTCCATGATTTGAGGATCTTCATTTTCTCCAAATTTTAATGGAATACCCGAAACGAGAATTCCTGCAACGTCTTGAATTTCTTTATAGATCAATGTCACTTCGCCCTTCACAATATTGCCTTCCTTATCTGTGAAAGCACTGGCCGGAACTACAATTTCACCACCATTATTCAAAATCATTCGATGACCCGACTCAGCCATAAAAGTAACCTCCTGCGTAGGTAATGTGACATTGGAAAAAGGCGGACGAATGGTTGGTTGATCGGTGCAGCCAAAGGCCAAACAGCAAAGAATAAACAGCGGCAAAATAAATTTTTTCATAATTGACGGATTAAATGTTGATAAATAGCCAAGCTCAAGTCAGCAAAAGCATGCTGTTCTCCTTCGAATTTGGGACCATAAGGAAAGTACCTCTTCGGTTGATAGCTTAAAATTTCTTCTTTGGATTGATCAAAACCTAGGTTATAGGCTGTGGCTATAAACTTTAATTGTGATGAATAAGACAGGTCATCCAAGCGGAATGTTAGTCGGCAATATTGCTCAAAGGCCAATAAATAACCCAAAATAAAATCGGGTGCTGAAATTCTTTTTAACCTTGTTCTACGAATTTGCTGAAGGTCACAATGACCAAATTCGGTGAGCCATAAATACTCTTGCAGCTCACAATTTGACTTGATTTCTTTTTCCAAACGTTCAACGAATGAAGGCTTCATCTGAAAATGCCCAATACTAAAATCAAAAGCCATCAATCCATGATCGACGTAAGCAACTTCTAATATTTCCGTCTCCAACAGATCTTGAATTTCTTCATATCTGGAGATCTCGGGAGCGCCAATACTCAAGGCAAACAACTCTGGCGCTGATAGCTGTCCGAAGGAAGACTTTATGTAAGTTGTCGCACTTTCGATACGCGCATCAACTTGTAACAACAGCATGAACCCCGAAAGTAAGTAGGCGATTTTCATTATTTTAAAGGTAATAAAGAAGAACGAAACATTTCTTAAAAGGCTTTTTACCCAATGTATTGACGTATTTAACTTTTCAAAAACGCAAGACTGAATGATTAATCACACGAATAAATTCTCCTGAGCAAAAAATTTCTACCATGGATCGCCAACAATTTATCAAATATTTATGCTCTCAATTGATCCAAAGTTGGTCGGCTTTTCATTAGTTTGTAGGTTGATAAAGTAGACGCGTTTAGCGTTCTAAGAACCACCAAGAAGCATTCGATTATGTACCTCGTATTTGATACGGAAACCACCGGTTTACCAAGAAGTAAAGCTGCCCCTTTAACAGATTTTGACAACTGGCCAAGACTTGTTCAGCTTGCCTGGCAGCTACACGACAACTCTGGAAAACTCCTTTCGCAAGGAAATTATATTGTAAAACCAGAAGGATTTACCATTCCATTTAATGCGGAAAAAATACACGGAATTTCCACGCAAAGAGCATTAGAAGCGGGTAGCGATCTCCGAGAGGTCTTAGACATCTTTACCCGAGATCTAAAAAAAGCAGAAGTACTAGTTGGGCATAATATCGAGTTTGATAACAAAATCATTGGTGCAGAATATCTGCGCAATGGTGTGGAAAATCTCCTCGAAGGCTACCCAAATATCGATACGAGCACAGAAACAAAGGAATTTACTCAGCTGCAAGGTGGTATTGGCGGCAGACTCAAAATGCCCAAGCTTATTGAGCTTTACGAAAAGCTGTTTGGAGTAGGATTTGGTGATGCTCATGATGCCGCTTATGATGTAGACGCCACGGCAAAGGCCTTTTTTGAGTGCTTAAAGCGAGGGATTATTCCTACCCATGACGACACGGATAACTCCACGATTACTTACGAATCGCCGGATTTGGCTGAAGCCAACTTTGAACATCTCAGGAAAAAAACAACGGATGGAACTGGCACAAAAAAGGTAGCTGTTGATCAGATAAAAGGTGAATTTTCTCATTTACACGTTCATTCACAGTTTTCCGTACTTCAAGCCACTCCTGATGTGCAGGCCATTGTTTCCAAAGCTAAAGAGTTGAATATGCCTGCGGTGGCATTGACAGATCTTGGGAACATGTTTGGCGCATTCAAATTTGTCAGAGCAGCCTTCAATGCAGGCGTCAAACCAATCGTGGGTTGCGAGTTTTTTGTTGCCGTGGATCGTAAAAGATTACAATTCACCAAGGACGATCCTGACCGCAGGTTTCAACAAGTCCTTCTTGCCAAAAACAAAAAGGGCTATGACAACCTGGTGAAATTAAGCTCTCTCGCTTACATCGAAGGGAATTATGGGCTTTATCCACGTATCGACAAGGCACTTATTGAGCAATACTCGGAGGGTATTATGGCGCTAAGTGGTGGGCTTTATGGTGAAATTCCAAATCTCGTATTGAATGTAGGCGAAACGCAAGCGGAAGAAGCGTTGGTTTATTGGAAAGGCGTTTTTGGCGATGATTTTTATTTAGAAATAAACCGTCATGATTTGGATGACGAGAATCATCTGAACGGCATTCTCATTGAAATGGCGAGAAAACATGACGTAAAGCTCGTAGCAACCAACGAACTTTTTTACCTACAGGAAGAAGACAGCAAAGCGCATGATGTACTGATTTGCATCAAGGAAAACGAAAAACAAAGCACGCCTATTGGTCGTGGCAGAGGTTTTCGGCCAGGTCTGAGAAACTCGAAATACTATTTCAAAACACAACAGGAGATGAAAAAGGCTTTCACCGATCTTCCGGAAGCCATAGAAAACATCTCAGAGATCGTTGATAAAGTAGAGGCATTTAAGCTGGAACGCAGCGTGCTGCTACCCGAGTTTGACATTCCTGAAAAATTCCTCGATCCGCAAGACAAACTAGATGGCGGAAAACGTGGAGAGAATGCTTACTTAAGATATTTGACGTATATCGGCGCAGAAAAACGCTATGAAGTACTCACCGATGAAATTCGAGAACGGTTAGATTTTGAGTTAAAAACAATCGAAAACACAGGTTATCCAGGCTACTTTTTGATTGTCCAGGATTTTACCTCCGAAGCTCGGAGAATCGGTGTGGCTGTTGGCCCAGGTCGTGGATCGGCAGCTGGTTCTGCGGTAGCCTATTGCATCGGTATTACCAATGTGGATCCTATCGCTTATGACTTACTATTTGAGCGGTTCCTCAATCCGGATAGAGTATCACTGCCCGATATTGATATTGATTTTGACAATGAAGGTCGTGAAAAAGTCATCGATTACGTGGTGAAGAAATATGGAGCTACACAAGTTGCTCAAATCATTACTTATGGTACCATGGCCGCCAAATCAGCCATTCGGGATGCTGGTCGAGTAATGGAACTACACCTGTCTGAAACTGATGCTATTGCGAAACTGATCCCTGAAAGGCCGGGCATAAAACTGAAAGATGCCTTTAAGGAAATCAAAGAACTACAGGCTATCAAAGATGGCAAGGACCTTCCGTCGCAAGTGCTCAATCAAGCCACGGTTCTTGAAGGTTCTTTAAGAAATACGGGCATTCATGCCTGCGGTATCATCATCACGCCAAGTGATATGACCAACTTCGTGCCTTTGGCTAAAGCGAAAGATTCCAGCTTATTGGTTACCCAGTTTGACAACTCGGTGGTGGAAGATGCGGGCATGTTAAAGATGGACTTTTTGGGATTAAGAACCCTTTCCATTATAAAAACAGCGATTGAAAATGTAGAAAAACGTCATGGGATTAAGATCGATGTGGACAAAATTCCGCTTGATGATCAAAAGACTTATGAACTCTACCAACGCGGAGAGACCAACGGCACATTTCAGTTTGAATCTCCCGGCATGCAGAAGCATTTGCGTGCTTTGAAACCTGATAAACTGGAAGATTTGATAGCCATGAATGCACTCTATCGCCCCGGTCCGATGGAATACATTCCTGAGTTTATTGACAGGAAGCATGGTCGAAAAGAAATCATCTATGACCTAGCCGATATGGAGGAATACCTTGCCGAGACTTATGGTATTACGGTTTATCAAGAGCAAGTGATGCTGCTGTCGCAGAAGATCGCCGGTTTTACCAAAGGTGAAGCCGATGTGTTGCGTAAAGCCATGGGTAAAAAGAAGCGCGACGTACTCGATAAAATGAAACCACAATTCATCGGGCAAGCCAGTGAAAAAGGCCATGATGAAGCAAAACTGGAAAAAATCTGGAAAGATTGGGAAGCATTTGCAGCTTACGCTTTCAATAAATCTCACAGTACATGCTACTCGGTGGTGGCTTACCAAACGGGATATCTCAAGGCCAATTATCCTGCCGAATACATGGCTTCCGTACTTACACACAACCAAAACAACATCGAAAAAGTCAGCTTTTTCATGGAGGAATGTAAGAATAGAAACATCCCAGTACTAGGTCCACATATCAACGAATCTGGTTTAAACTTTGAGGTAAACAAAGCGGGTGAAATTCGCTTTGGAATGGGCGCAGTGAAAGGAACTGGTGAATCTGCTGTGTTAGAAATCATTGACAGAAGGAATGAAAAAGGGCATTTTAAAGATATTTTCGACTTTGCCACTCGCGTAAATCTCCGATCGGTAAACAAAAAATCGTTCGAAAGTTTGGCAAAAGCTGGAGGCTTTGACTGCTTTGAAGAGTTTCATAGAAGACAATACATCGATCCCGATCAGGACGGTAGTACCGTGATAGAAAAGGCTATTCGATATGCTAACAAAATGCAGCAAGAAGAAGAGTCAAACCAAGTGTCACTTTTTGGTGGCGCAAGTGAAGCTGGCTCTGTAGCTATGCTGCCGAGAGTTGGCCGAATAGAACCTTACGGTGAAATAGAAAAGCTCAATATCGAAAAGGAAATGGTTGGTCTTTACATCTCTGGTCATCCACTCGATCAATTCAAGTTTGAAATCGACTATCTCACCAATGGACATCTTGGCTTACTGGCAGACTTGCAAGCGATCAAAGGAAGAGAGTTGCGACTTGGCGGAATTGTAAGCAGTGTTCAACACCGAACGACCAAAACTGGCAAACCTTTTGGCCAATTTACCTTGGAAGACTTCAATGATAACCATAGCTTCTTCCTCTTTTCTCAAGATTATATCAATTTTAAACCATACTTAGAAACAGGATGGTTCTTATATATTGTTGGCAGCTCCATGCCTCGCTGGAAAAGTGACGATTTGGAATTTAAGATCAGGACAATTGAGCCTTTGGACGAGATCAGAGAAAAGTTTACCAAGGGAATAGAATTACAAATGCAGCTCAACGATGTGAACGAAACATTGATTAATGAGATAGAACGCTTTGGAAAAAAATATCCAGGTGGACACAATCTCCGATTGAATGTTATCAGCACCTTTGAAAATCGCATGATCAACTTGGATATGCTCAGTCGTAAAATGACGATCGATGTAAGTCAAGACTTGATCAAAGAACTGGATGGGTATGATGAGATAAAGTATAAGGTGTTGACGTGAGTTTAAAATGGCGACATGTAAGAAATAATGGTCTTTATCAATATTCCAGCAAATGCTATTTATTTTTCAGATACAGATGGACATTACATTAGCGTTTATTGAAAAATAACCCAGAAAGTATTGTCCCAAAAAAGTAAGTATGGTCATTTATTAAGGAGGTTCGATAGCAATAGAAAAGAATGAAAAATAAAGACATTCCATGCAGTCAGTAAAGTGAAAAACTATTGCCCATGAAGCTCCGCATCCATGAAATCTGCTCTCTTTTTTCATTGGGGAAATCGAAATCAGGTGAAAATATGAAGAAGTGAAAAAGGAGATAAGTGAAAATACGAACTGGACTATTTGTGAGGAATGTCAAGGACGTGGTAAAAAAAGTAGGCGATTCCGCAAGAAAGTGCGCATCCGCTACCAAATGGCACTCGAACAATTTGAAAAAGCGAAGGGCGAAGATCAACCCCCCATTCGTCCTAACGCTCACTTATATTCATGCCCGAACTGTCAGGGATCTGGGTTGATCCCCGCTCCTAGCGCTCCAATCGCAGATAAGGAAAATTACCCACATGTAGCGATTATTGGTGGTGGTATTGGAGGAGTTGCTCTGGCTGTGGCTTGTTTGCATCGCCGCATTCCTTTCACACTTTATGAGCGCGATAGTGATTTCAATGCGCGATCTCAGGGCTATGGACTCACTTTGCAACAAGCGAGTAAAGCGATTGAAGAGTTAGGTATATTCTCTTTAGAAGAAGGCGTGATTTCAACAAGGCATCTGGTGCATACCACAGATGGAAATGTAATCGGTGAATGGGGCTTGAGAAAGTGGCTGCAGTCAGATATAAAAAGATCTCCCAAACGCACCAATGTTCATATCGCACGACAGTCTTTGCGGTTAAGTCTACTTGAGCAACTCGGGGGACATGAAGCGGTGCAGTGGGGCCATCAGTTGATAGATTTTAAAGAATATCAAGGCAAAGGTGTTGATCTACGGTTTAAAGTAGATGGGGAAATTAAGACAGCCAAGGCTGATCTTGTGGTTGGAGCTGATGGTATTCGCAGTACGGTACGCAGGTTACTTATTGGTGACGATATCAAACCCCTACGCTATCTGGGTTGTATTGTGATACTGGGCATTTGCCCTTTAAGAAATCTCGGAGATCTTGACCATTCTTTGCTCGATTCGGCCACTGTGTTTCAAACCGCCAATGGTACCGTGCGCATCTATATGATGCCCTATGCATCAGATTCGGTGATGTGGCAACTCAGCTTCCCTCTTCCAGAAAAAGAGGCGCAGGCATTGAGCGCTCAAGGTCCTCAAGCACTCAAGGATGAAGCGCGCCTTAGAACGCCATGGCATGATCCCATTCCTCAGATATTAGCGGCAACCCAAGAAGCTCAAGTTTCTGGCTATCCTGTATATGATCGGGAGTTGCTAGAGCCAGAATTGTTGGGAAAAGGTGAACAAATAACGCTCATTGGAGATGCCGCTCACCCCATGAGTCCATTTAAAGGACAGGGAGCAAATCAAGCGTTGCTCGATGCGCTTGCACTGGCACGGGGAATTTCGAAAGGATGCAGACCCTTTTCTCAATGGCAAGAAGCCGGAATTAGAAAAAGCGTGTTAACTGAATTTGAAGAAGAAATGTTAACTCGTAGCGCTTCCAAGGTGAAAGATTCGGCTGACGCTGCAGCGTTCCTACATTCCGAAATCATACTCCATGAAGCTGATGAGCCAAGAGGTAGGTATCTGAAAAGAAATGAATGTGAAAATGAAAGTTAATTTTGTAAGCTTTTTTAAGACAGGTCACTCTTGTTAAAAACGATTCAATACCCTAAAAGTCTGTATTGCGTAAATATAAAAGTAGTGCCTATCTCCTCCGAATAGAATAGCCATTCGTGATTTGACATCAATCAAATTTTCACATTTAACAATAGCAATAAATGATGGTTGATATCTCCATTCGTATACAAAGCTTGCATCGTTTGTCTCAGGTTCAAAGAAACTCTATTGGTTTGAAATAGTCTGAAATTCAAAGAACCGGCTAGCCCTAAAGTATTTTGTTTCAAGACGGTTACATCTGTTCCAAAATTTCCTTTCCGTATGGGTGTATTGGAGTTACGTTGTAAAATATATCCACTACCTGAAATTTGATTTATCCTTCGAAATGATGGCCCCAGACCGATTGAAAACCATCCGTCTTCTTTCCTAAAGGGCAATAAAAAAACCTGAAAATCAATTCCTAAAGCAGATAATTGGTTTAATCTCCCGAATTCTTCTAACCGAGAGGCAAAACTAGCGTGTAAATAAAGATCAAAGCTCAATATATTATTCAGTTCTGTATTAAACCCACTGCCTGCGGTCATTCCAATCAAATCTCCTGATCCGAAAAATGAGGGTCCTGCGCTTAAGTATACTTTTTTGGTAGAATTAAATTGGCCAAATCCCTCATTGGTCAAGAACAAAACAAAAAAAACGAAAATATATCTAGTGTGTCTCAAGGTGTGTGTTTTGAGTCTTAAAATTAAAATCAATGCATCCATTCGGAACATATTTACAAGGACAAATACCGTTGTAATTAAGCTGAAATTTATTAGGAATACAAACCGCCAGCATACTGTCATAGCAAATACCTCAGATCTAAGCGTATTTAAATAACCTATAGATGCAGTACATTTCCATTCGGCTTAAACTTCAACCCTAGCCTACCTTCCAATGAGGTTACTAAAATAAACCCTATTGAAAACTTCAAAGTATCATTCAAACTCTGCTCCAATCCCCATCCTATCGCAATCGGCCCGATAGCAGTGGCTACAACCATCATCATGGTGACTATACTTATGATCGATCATAAGTTTTTCACTCCTAAAGCTCTGCCCATATAGCCACTCCCGTCAATGAATCAAGGCTCGCCGTGACGCCAACCAAATTCATATAAAAGAGGGTAACAACCTGAGTTCGATTGTTCAGCATTCGTTCTAAAGTCAATGCGATATTTTTTAAGCTTGAAAAGATTAGAAAATTGAAGCAGTTTGCTAGAAAGGTGAGATTGCTTCAATAAAAACATCATTTTAATCGGTTCTTATTTCGCAAAGACGATTTTAACGCTGATTGCAATGATTTATTAATCGAACTCAGGGTAACAAGCCGATGATCCAGAAATAATAGTGTAATGGTGACTAATTGCCGTTCTATGTGACTTGACGTATCAATACACAAAACTTTAACTATTTTACAATAAACAAATTTTCTGAAATGAAAAGATTAAGCGGATACCATTTAATTGCCATTCTTTTACTCGGCATCCTTCTGAGCTGTACGGAGGAAATTGAAATTAATAATGCAACTGATTTTGATTTATTCATAGCAGAAGAAATGGACTATCAATCAATTCCGGCAGCAGCTGTATTGATTTTCAAGGGAGAAACTATTTTGTATGAGAAGTATTTTGGGAAATCTAATGTTGAACAAAATATACCTTTGGCCGATAATCACTTATTTCTTATCGCTTCCATCTCTAAAGTTGTTACTGCTACTGCCCTACTTCAATTGTATGACGATGGTAAATTTGAACTAGATGATCCGATCAACGATCACCTGCCTTTCGATGTTGTACTACCCAATTACAATACGCCAATAACATTTCGAATGTTGTTGACCCATACATCAGGCATTGCTGATAATTATGACGTACTTGATAGACAATATTATGACAATCAAGATTCTCCGATCTCTTTATCCTACTTTATCGAAAACTACTTTTCTGAGGATGGAGCGTTTTATGACACCAACGAAAATTTCTATGATTTTGAGCCAGGCGCAGCGCATGAGTACAGCAACATCGGAAATGCGCTGATTGGTGTTTTAGTCGAAAATATTTCAGAGCAAGATTTTAACAGCTACTGTAAACAACACATTTTCAACCCTTTGGGTATGCAAAACTCATTTTGGCGACTGGATGAAATTGATAAAAATATTGTGATCCCCTATGATGATGTGAATGGCCAAAATCGAAGCATAGCGCATTATACATTTACAGACTTCCCTAATGGCGGACTTAGAACAACCACCAAAGACTTGCATTTTCTTGCTTCCGCTTTCGTTAATGGTGGGCAGACAGGAGATGTTCAACTGCTAAAAAAATCGACCGCTGAAGCGATGTTCACTCCTCAGATAACAGCTATTGATAATGAAGTGGGTTTGCATTTATTTGTAATGGATAATCAAAATAATCTTTGGGGGCATGATGGTGGAGAAAAAGGAGTTTCCACGATTTTAGGCTTTAACCCTACATCAAAAATAGGAGCAATAATTTTGACAAACCAAGGAGAGGCAGAATTGGACGAAGTGTTGGTAGAGGCCTATAAATTTGGATTAAAACTATAAGCGCTACATAAAACTGTTCTGAGATAAACCTAGCCTTCCCACCAATGAGGTTACTAGAATAAACCCTATTGAAAACATCAAAGTATAGTTCAAACTCTGCTCAAATCCCCATCCTATCACAATCGGCCCGATAGCAGTAGCAACAACCATCATCATGGTGACCATGCTTTTGATTGCTCCTAAGTTTTTTACTCCGTAAAGCTCTGCCCATATAGCCACTCCCGTCAATGAACCAAGACTCGCCGTAATGCCGATCAAAATCATATAAAACACGCCAACAAGCCGATGATCTAGAAACAAAAGGAGCAATAAGCCCAAGGCCATGGGAATCAGATAAAAGGAAAAAACACTTTTAGCAGAAAACTTATCCACCAACCAGCCTCCCATGAATGAGGTGAGTACTTTGGCTATTCCAAAACCAATGAAGCAAGCAGCCATCCATTCCATAGTCCAGCCTTTTGCCGATGCAAGCATGTTTTGATGAATAAAAATCCCAGTGATAAAAAACGGTAGAAATGCGAATGCAGGCAGGATCATATAAAACCTAGGATCTCTAAACATTTGCTTTACGGTAAAGTCATTGTCGTTATTGGTGAAATCTTCATTTGCACTGTCTGGCTCTTTTCTAGCTCTAAGTATTAAAAACTGTGTGACAGGAATGAATACCAGTAAAACTGCTCCGATAGGGAAAAGCCAAGAAGTTTGCCAGCCATATTGTGCGATAAGCCATACAAAAAGCAATGGGGTCAAAGTTTCGGCAAAAGCCAAACCAAGACTAGATACCGACAAAGCCTTTCCTCGATTAGAAGAGAAGAAACGAGCGATGGCAGTGGATCCAATAAGAATCATAGATCCTTGTCCAAAAAAGCGCAGTAGGAACAAGCCAAAAATCAACAAGACAAGATTGTCCACTTGGAACATGACTATCGAAGCGAGTACTAAACCCAAACCACCTAAAAGGCTTAACAATCGAAGAGACAACCTATCCACCCACTTACCAGCCAGCGGAAGTAAAAAAGCACTACTCAAAGTTGCCACCGCATACGCGTTGCTGAAGTTTCCAGAAGATATATCTAAATCTGTAAGCATGAATGGCACAGAGACGCTGATCAAAAACGTCTGCCCAATACTGGAAAAGAAATAATGAAGCATTCCATAGGAAAGAAAATTTGGATGCTTGCGGATAATATTTAGGTAGCTCACTAAGAATGGATTAAAACCAAAAATAGCTCAGTGATTCCTACCTATTGCCCCATTCCATCAATTATTAAGAAGAAACGCTTGAATCTTTGTTTCAAAATAAGACCTTACCATTATTAACCAATTTAGCGAAGGTGCAATAATATAAAGTCTATTATGCCTATCTACGCTTATTAATCCTTGTAAACAACGCCAGCCTTCATTACAAAAACCACATTCTTCATTACGGAAATGTCTTTTATTGGGTCTCCATCCACAGCAATTAAGTCGGCTAGAAAGCCTTTTTGAATCGTGCCAAGTTCCTTTTCCATGCCTAAAATTCCAGCATTCACCGATGTGGCGGACTGTATGGCTTCCATGGCTGGCATACCTTCTTTTACCATATAGATGAACTCCTTATAATTTTCACCATGCGGGAAAACACCTGCGTCAGTACCAAAACCTATCGGCACACCTTTTTTATAAGCTAATCCAAAAGTAGAGCTGATTTGCGGGCCAACGAGTTTTGCTTTTGGAACGATAATATCGGGATAATAGCCTTCCTCCTCCGCATAAATAGCCACGGCCATCCCTGCGGAAATTGTTGGAATGTAAAATGCATTTTTTTCGATCATCAATTCCATGGTTTCTTCAGACATAAAAGTGCCATGCTCGATGGTCTTCACTCCTGCCATGATCGCTCTGCGCATGCCATCATCTCCATGTGCATGAGCCGCCACATGAAAACCCAAGTCCGTAGCGGTTTCCACGATCATGGCCATTTCCTCCTCTGAAAAATGAGGCCCCATTCCATCCTTCGCTACGCTTAATACGCCACCTGTCGCGGTTATTTTAATTAAATCAGCACCATTCTTATAGCGCTGACGTACGGCTTTTCGAGCATCTTCCACACTATTGACTACTCCTTCTTTTGGTGTAGGATCACCCATTAAGTCTTTTCTGTATCCGTTGGTTGGGTCGGCATGACCTCCAGTAATCGCCAATGATTTTCCTGCCGTAAAAACCCTTGGTCCCACTACATATCCTTTATTGATGGCATTTCTTAAAGAGATATTAATGCCAGAGCCACCCAAATCACGAACGGTGGTGAAACCTGCCATCAACGTTCTTTTGGCATATACGGTGGATTCAAAAGCGACATCAGCAGGATTGAGTTGAAATTCCTTCAAGTAACCATCGCGGCTGGTTTCATTTTCGAGATGGACGTGCATATCAATCAAACCTGGCAATACGGTATATTTTTTTAAATCAATTAATTGATCCTTTTTATCGGGCTTCTTATATCCTTTAGATACTTCAATGATTTTGTCGTTTTCGACGATAATTGTTTGCTCTGCAAAAACTTGTTTTGATTCCCCATCGATGAGTTTTCCAACGTGTATGACCGTCTTTTGAGAAAAAGCTTGAATGGTCAATAGTAAAGAGAGACTGAAGATTAATTTTTTCATGTTGCTTATTTAGATGCTCGTAAAATAAGCAATGCAAAAGAAAAAATAGCCGTCATTTAAAAATTCAAAATAGTACCGTGTAGATTAATAATTGGTGACAACCACTATTTTTGGTGTACTCTGGATAAGACATTATTGTGTATTTACCCACTTTTTGATCATTTTGGATTTAAATTAAATTTCTTCTCTGAAAGCCTGGCTATTAACAAATAAGAATGAACCTTTTTACTTTTCAAAATCTCCAAAAACAGCTCAATTTCATCCACGAAATCGATAAGCTAAAATACATCCAGCGTAAAACCCGCTTATTTAATAGTGATCGCCCAGAAAATGATGCGGAACATAGCTGGCACCTGGCCATGATGGCGATGGTGATGGCTGAACACGCCAATGGCAAAGTGGATACTCTGAAAGTGATTAAAATGCTGTTAATCCACGATTTGGTTGAAATAGATGCTGGTGATGTGTTCTATTTTGACAAGAACAATAACCACGACAATAGAGCTGAAGAGACGGAAGCTGCACAAAGGATTTTCGGACTTTTACCTGAGGAACAGGCAAAGGAATTGATTGCGGTTTGGGAGGAGTTTGAGGAAAATGAAACCATTGAGTCTCGATTTGCCAACGCCATTGATAAGCTGGAGCCCATGATGCAAAATGCCACGAATGGAGGCGGCACTTGGAAAGAGTTCAATGTGAGCCGATCGACAGTGATTGAGAAAAAGGAAGATATGAAAAACGGTTCTGAGAATCTTTGGGAGCATGCGTTGAAACTCTTGGATGATTGTTTGGAGAAGGGCGATATTGAAGAATAAAGGGTTAAAGAATCAAGTATCACTTTTGGTTATCTATCGAAACATTACAACCATTTTTACTTGTGGTTAGTTACATGGAATACATGAGATAATTACACAAATGAATGTCTTAAAGTTAAGCATAGCCAGTAAAATGGATCGCTCTATATTAGACGCTATATAATCCAAAATGAACATCAAAAAGATCAAACCCCTACCCGGACAAGAATCTGTTTGGGACTATCCACGACCACCGGCGATTGAGCCTTTTAGTGGTCATCTTAGAATTATTTTTCAAGGAGAAATAATTGTAGATACCAACAAAGCTTTTCGAGTTTTGGAAACAAGTCATCCGCCAAGTTATTACTTGCCAATTGCAGATTTTAAGAGCGGCACGCTTCGTAAGATTGCCGGATCCAGCTATTGCGAATGGAAAGGCATGGCGGAATATTATGAAATAGAAGTAAATGGTATGAAGGCTAAAAAATGTGCTTGGGGCTATCCAAATCCAAACATCAAATTTGCAGCAATCAAAGATCACGTTTCGGTTTATGCCCACATGATGGAGGCCTGCTACGTGAATGATGAAAAAGTACAGGCGCAAGAAGGCGACTTTTATGGTGGTTGGATCACTTCCAAAATAGTTGGTCCATTCAAAGGCGGAGCTGGAACATGGGGTTGGTAGTTTTTAGTAGACCATCCTAAATTATAGAGTGGATTCAGATTAAGGTTTTTTTTTGAAGAGATAGAAATTAAAAAACCTTACGTCATATTCGAGCTTAGCTCGGATATCCCCTTGCTCGAAGCAACAACCTTGAAGCTGGAGATTCCCGCTTTCGCTGGAATGACGAGGTGGTTTTTCACTTTTTCTTCTACTCGGCAAATACTCATTGAATGAACGTTAATTTTCAAAATTCTCATGGCAAAGGAATATAACTCTCATCACCAGGCACTTTTGGGAAATTCTTGTCTCTCCAATCTTGCTTAGCCTTCTCTAGAGTGTCCTTTTCACTGGCTACAAAGTTCCAATAAATATGCCTTGGTTCGTCAAAAGGTTTACCGCCAAAAAGAAAAACATGCGCACCTGCTTTCAGTGTAATTTCGCAAGCATCTTCCGTTTTTGAAATCAGCATATTTCCATGATCAATCTTATGCTCACAAGCCTGAATTTGCCCTTCCACGACACAAATCCCTATTTCTCCTGTTACCTGACCTTCCAAGTTAATGACATAGTCTTCGCTGGCCTTGACCTCCACCATAAATAAATCAGAATGCACAGGAACAGGTGATTTACGACCAAAAGCCTCTCCTGCAACAAGCGCAAAATGCGCTTTTTTATTTCCCCAACGCGGTAAATCTTTTGCCTCGATATGATGAAAACTTGGCTCCATATCTTCAAGGTGTTTGGGAAGCGCTACCCAAATTTGATAACCGTGCATATGGATCGTGCGACCATCTCTAAGCTCCAGCGGAGTTCTTTCAGTATGCGTCACCGCTTTTCCTGCCGTCATCCAATTGACAGACCCGGGCGTGATCAGTTGCTTGGTTCCCATGCTGTCCTCATGCATCATTTCGCCTTCAAGGAGATAAGTCAACGTAGACAAACCAATGTGTGGATGCTGGTCTACATCCATGTATTTTCGAGGACCAATAACACTTGGCCCCATATGATCGATGAAAATAAATGGGCCTACCATACGCTTTTTCCGAAATGGAAGTAAACGACCAACAAGGAAATCGCCTATATCTCGACTTCTTTCTTCAATAATTAAATCTTGATTTGACATAGTTATTCAGGTTATAGAGCAAGGCTCTGGTTTCTTATTGAGTCAACTTAGACTAAACACCCAATCCAGATCGCACGCAGTTAATATGACGCAGCATTATATTATTCCGAGCGATTAAGTTAGTTAAAGGTAATACTCCTATGAAATAGGCATACCAATTAAGGCTGATTTAGGAGAATCTGATAAAAAAAGAGGAGAAGATTAAAAATAAATAAAAAGCTCAAGTAGCTATTGAGACACTAAAAGCACTAACCTCGAAGAAATCCAACGAAATAGTCACGTTGGTTGCCCCCTTCCACTAATAACAACTCAATGGTAGCAGTTTGAGAACATTTGCCTAGTAGTGATGTGAAAACCATATCTTGACCTCACCGAATCGCACTACTTTCTTTTTCATTTACTCATTGTTCAATTTCGATAACTTAATAATGTAATCGATTGTACATTATCAGTAAGATTTCAAGCAATCAACTTTATCTCAATTAACAAAACGCACTAATCTTTTAGTTAAAATGGATCGAAAATTTATTAGCATTTAATACAAAATTACGAATCAAGAGCAACTTATACTCATTTAAGAATTTTACTAAAATCTCTGATAAATTATATTTTTTTTTGTGCAATCGTTTACCTTTATGCTGCAATTACATAATCTTAAAAAGTGAATTTTGATCAACTTGCACATGGTTGTTCATATTTGACACCAACTCAACCTATTCGAATGGTTGACTCAGAATCTTAATACATGATGAAACTATCCCTTTTCTGCGTACTATTATTTTCTAATGTCCTTTCTGCATATTGCCAGGAAACCGACATCTATTCAAATATTGAATTTGATATGCCAAAGGTGAATGCGCCAATATTTCCAAAGCATGAAGTGAGCGTAAGAGATTTTGGCGCATTATCAGATGGACAGACGAAAAATACAGCGGCTATAGCAAAAGCCATTGAAGCCGTATCGAGTAAAGGCGGAGGAAAAGTAATCATACCACGAGGAATATGGGTTTCAGGGCCAATCGTATTGAAAAGCAATATTAATTTACACTTGGAGGAAGGAGCTCTACTCCTATTCACAGCTGATAAGGATGACTATCCTATTGTAGCCACAAGCTTTGAAGGTCTAGATACTTACAGATGCCAGTCCCCTATTTCTGGGAAAAATCTGGAAAACGTGGCTATCACTGGAAAAGGGACTATTGATGGAAATGGAGATGCCTGGAGATTAGTGAAAAAAAGTAAAGTAGCTGATTCTCAATGGAAGAAACTTGTGAAAAGCGGAGGAATACTCAGTGATGACAAAAAGATATGGTATCCTTCCGAAAGCTATAAAAAAGGCGCAGAAGCAACCGCAGGATCTTTCAATGTTCCAGATATAACCAAAGTCGATTTCTCAGAAATAAGAGATTATCTGCGTCCTGTTATGATTAGCATTGTCAGTTCAAAAAATGTACTTTTGGATGGACCTACCTTTCAAAACTCTCCTGCATGGAACATCCATCCATTGATGTGTGAGAATGTTATCATTCGCAATATCAATGTGCGTAACCCCTGGTATTCGCAAAATGGAGATGGTCTCGATTTAGAATCCTGTAAAAATTCGCTCATTTACAATAATACCTTTGATGTGGGTGACGATGCGATCTGTATCAAGTCAGGTAAGAATGAAGATGGGCGTAAGCGGGCTATGGCTACCGAAAACGTGATTATAAAAAATAATATTGTCTATCATGGACATGGTGGATTTGTCGTAGGAAGTGAAATGTCGGGTGGTGTAAAGAATGTACATGTATCCAACTGCACATTTATCGGCACAGATACAGGTTTGCGATTTAAAAGTACCAGAGGAAGAGGCGGAGTAGTCGAAAATATCTACATCTCCAACATCGACATGATCAATATTCCTACCGAACCGATTCGTTTTAACCTTTTTTATGGGGGTCAATCTCCTGTGTTGGAAGACGATCAAGAAGCAGCTATCGTAGACGAAAAAACCATAGCTGTAACTGAAGAAACCCCGTCTTTTAGAAATATCTGGATCAAAAATGTGCGAGCTGTTCAATGTGGGTCGGCAGCCTATTTTCAAGGGCTTCCCGAGATGAATTTGAAAAACATCAACCTCGAGAATGTATATCTCCAAGCGAATAAAGGTATCTCTATGATCGACGCTGATCTCGTCACATTCAAAAATGTAACGATAGATATTAAAAAAGGCTTACCGCTCACCCTTTACAATACGCGCAATGTGAATATTGATGGGCTTAATACAACTTCATCAAGTAAGGGCTCAGTAAGAATTATGGGCACTAAAACAAAGAACATTACTTTAAATAAAGCTGACTTCAAAGATGGTAAGTCTGACCTCATCATCACCGAAGAAGTCGCTAAGAAAGCTGTCAAAATAAAATGATCTCGGCACTCATCTTTTCATTACACCTGTTGATCAGCTGTCTTATACCCGTGCAAAACAGCACAACCGTTTATCTGATTGGAGATTCCACTTGTGCTGATAAGACTGCTGATGCATTTCCCGAAATGGGTTGGGGTACGCCTTTCAAAACTTTCTTTGATGCATCGGTAACTATAGAAAATAGAGCCAAAAATGGCCGCAGCACTAAAACTTTTATGAAAGAAGGTCTTTGGAAAGACGTTTTAAAAACGTTAAAGAAAGATGATTATGTTTTTATCCAATTTGGCCATAATGATGAAGTGCCCTCCAAAATTGGTCGCTACACTACACCGGAAGAATTTCGCGCTAACTTGTTAAAATACATAGCTGATTCAATGAAAAAAGGCGCAAAACCTATTCTTATGACTCCCGTCTCACGAAGATCTTTTGAAAATGGGAAGTTGAAGGACACACATCAAGAATATGCGCAAATCACACGAGAAGTGGCTATAGAAAAAAATATTCCCATCATTGATATGACAGCCAGGTCAATGGAACTTCTGGAAGAATGGGGCGTTGAAAAATCACAATTATTATACCATCATCTGGCCAAAGGTGAACATCCGAATTTCCCGAATGGAAAGGAAGACAACACACATTTTAATGAATTGGGGGCGCGGAAAATGGCGCAATTAGCATTGGACGGCATGGAGGAATTAAAGTTAGATTTGGTCAATAATATTGTTGCAGGAAAAAGATGAAGTCAGCGTATAAGATCCTATTTTTTGCTTTCCTATTGATGGGAAGTTGCTCTGGTGAAAAGGAACCTATTACTATTTATCTGATTGGGGACTCTACCATGACAGACTATGCAGATAATTATAATCCAGGTAAAGACTACTTGAAAACCAAATATCCCAAGACTGGCTGGGGACAAGTTTTTCAAGCATTTTTTAATTCTTTTGATCCGGCTGTTTTCAATGGTCTAATACATTCAGATAGTGTAGTCATTGACAATAGAGCCAGAGGTGGTCGCAGTACGCGAACATTCTTTCAAGAAGGAAGATGGAGGTCCGTTTACGCCACGTTGAAAAAAGATGATTTGGTGCTCATTCAGTTTGGTCACAATGACGCTTCTGAAAAAAATACTGAGCGCTACGTGAATATTGAAGGTTACAAGGAATTCTTGAGACTTTACGTACATCAGACCCGAGAAAAGAGTGCAATCCCGATAATTCTCACGCCGGTTTGTAGAAATTATCCGTGGAAAGATGACCAGCTGGAGAATGTGCATGGAGAATACCCTGATGCAGCCAAAGCAATCGCGTCAGAACTAGATGTACTACTCATTGATCTAAACCAATTAAGCATGAAAGCATTTTCTGTGAAAGGCAAAGAATATGTCACTCAAAATTATTTTATGAACATCCCAGCCAACACCTATGAAGGTTATCCTGAGGGACTTACTGACAATACGCATTTCCAACCAGAAGGTGCCGAAGCAGTCGCAAGTTTGGTATTTGAAGCACTGAAAGACTTGCAGAAATGAAGCACCTCTTGGCGCTAGTATGTCTGCTTTCATTTTCTTTGACGGCTCGAGCTCAAGCCTTTGATTTTGTGGTAGCTCAAGATGGTTCAGGTGACTACATGCATGTGCAGGATGCGATAGATGCTGTACCACATCTCAGAAAAAACAGAACCAGAATTTTAATTAAACCAGGCACTTATAAAGAAAAACTCATTGTTCCTTCTACAAAAACGAATGTTGCCTTCTTTGGTGAAAATGCATTGACAACCATCCTGACTTATGATGATTACGCAGATCGGTTAAATCCATTTGGAGAAAGACTTGGCACCTCTGGCTCCTCCTCTATTTTTATTTATGGTGATGGATTTGAGGCAACAAACATCACTTTCGAAAATTCCTATGGAGTAGGAAGTCAAGCAGTGGCTGTAAGAGTTGATGGAGACCAAGTGAAATTCGAAAACTGTCGTTTCTTGGGAAATCAAGATACACTCTACCCTCATGGAAAAAACAGCCGCCAGTACTACAAAAACTGCTATATAGAGGGTACTGTTGATTTCATTTTTGGTTGGTCCACTGCTTGGTTCGAAGGGTGTGAAATTTTTGCAAAAAACAAAGGTTACCTCACCGCAGCTTCTACAGAACAAACCAATGAATTTGGATTTATATTCAATAACTGTATCATCACAGGCACTGCCCCAAATGGTTCTATCTACTTAGGAAGACCTTGGCGACCTTATGCTAAAACAGTCTTTATGAATTGTGAGCTAAGCGGGGTTATTCATCCAGATGGCTGGGATCCATGGCGGTCAGAAGAGAAGAAAAAAACGGCTTATTACGCAGAATTTCAAAACACTGGAGTCGGTTTTCAACCTGAGAAAAGGGTGGATTGGTCTTATCAATTGACGAGTAAACAAGCTGAGAATTACACCATTGCCAATGTTTTTGGCGATTGGGACATCAATGATTAGTGATAGAAGTCATTGGCAGCAACGGAAATCTTTTTTTCAAATAGCCCCTTTGCCCAATTAAAATAAAATTATCTGATCTCTTCAAACCACAAGAAAAATCATCAACCGACGACCTTTCTTGATCTAATAATCTAAACATTCATCATACCGAAGAAGATAAATTCTCTTGTAATACCAAATCAAGTTTAAGATAGTTTTTGGCGTTATTGAAGCAGATGTCTTCGACTATTCCAGAGAGAAGCTCCATGTCATTTGGCAATTCTCCATTCTCTACATCCTTTCCGATCAGATTGCATAATATTCTTCTGAAATACTCGTGCCTTGGAAAAGACATAAAGCTTCTGCTATCAGTCAGCATACCTACAAACTTGCTTAAGAGTCCCATATTGGATAATGCATTGATTTGCTTTTCCATTCCATCTTTCTGATCCAAAAACCACCAGCCAGATCCAAACTGCATCTTGCCTGCCACAGAGCCATCATTGAAGTTTCCACACATGGTAGCAAAGGCTTCATTATCCCCAGGGTTGAGATTGTAAAGAATCGTTTTGGTTAATTGATTGGTATCGTCCAGTCTATCCAGAAAATCACTGAGTGCTTCCATTTGTGAGAAATCTCCGATCGAATCAAACCCAGTATCTGGGCCGAGCTCGCGTAGCATCCGCTTGTTATTGTTTCTGATCGCTCCTAAGTGAAACTGCTGCGTCCATCCTTTGGCGTGATACATTCTGCACAATTCGAGTAGCATGCCCATCTGAAATTGCTTCTGCTCAAGTACTGAAGGTTCCTGACCAGTGATGACTAAGTCGAATATTTCTTTGGTTAAATCAGCAGAGTACTCCACATGGTGGAGCTGATTCAAACCATGATCTGATAGCCTTCCACCTACCACATGAAAGAAATCTATGCGTTGTTTTGCGGCGCTGAGTAAGTCTTCAAAATTGTTTATTTCAATCCCTGAAATTTCTCCCAGCTGACCTAAATACTTCTTAAATGCATCTGGGTTTTGAATTGCATAAATCTTATCGGGTCTGAACGTAGGCAAGACTTTTACCTCGAATCCTTCAGTGGCCAACTGACGATGATACCTTAAATCATCAGCAGGATCATCTGTAGTACATACTGCCCTTACGTTCATCTTCCTTAGAATTTCCCTACATGAAAACTCGGGAGAGCTGAGCTTCATGGAAGCCTCTTCATACACTTGCTTTGCCGTATTGCCATTTAAAATGGTTTCAATACCAAAATATCTTCTCAACTCAAGGTGAGTCCAATGATAGAGCGGATTGCGAACGGTAAAGGGTACCGTCTCTGCCCATTTTTGGAATTTCTTCTCGTCGCTTGCATTTCCAGTCACATAAGACTCATCTATGCCGTTGGTTCGCATTGCTCTCCACTTGTAGTGGTCGCCTTCTAACCAAGCCTCTGTAATATTGTTAAAACGTCTATCCTCCGCGATATCCTTTGGGGATAAATGACAGTGATAATCAATGATAGGCATTTTGGCCGCATGATTATGATACAACTTGGCCGCTGTTTCAGTATTTAAAAGGAAATCATCACCTAAGAATTCTTTCATTTTTTCTAATTATCAATTTGAGATAAATCATTATGTTGGTTGCCGCCAGCAATGAATTTTATTGAGATTCAAATGCACCTAAATCTGGAGCAGTTCCATTGAATGGTACTCCTACATCTACACCTGCATCGATAAGATCACTTCCTGTAATCAAATGCAAATAGGTGAGGTCAGGCAGGCTACCGTCGGCTTTTCTAGGCTGTAGCATTTGTTCTATAGCTAAACTTGAAAAATCATCAGCCGACGTTGAAAGTCCATTTTGCCAGCCATTATTTGTTATATCGGTTGTAGTAGCATTGAACTGATCATTACTTCCACTAGCCAATGATAGCGAGTTTTTTACTGTCAAAGCACTGGCAATATTACCAGTCCCGAAGCTGAAATTCCTGCCATTGGCATGTGCAGAAGCATGGTAGATTAAGATACTTCCTCTATTGCTATTATGATCAAAGCCATCAAATACATTTCCTGCGGCTATACAATTTCTATACTCGGCATTGTGTTTTAAATCTTTATTGTCACTGCCCCCAGTCTTGAAGCCATTACCATCCCCTGCCCCAACTGCGCCAGTTTTTAAATAGCCATTTCTTATCGCCCAACAATTTTCATAATAGGTGCTCACATTGTCTGCACCTCTCAGGTATCCATCCCATCCATCGTCGAGATTGTTCCAAGCTCTGCAGCCTATAAACTTATTGCCTGAACCACAATCCAATTTGGCGGCAAATCCATCGGCATTTTCCAAACTAGAGTCAGCATTGTAGTAAGAATCACAATTTAATACCGTGTTCTGCGCAGCTCCATTACCAATTTGCAAGCCAGTATCTGCGTTCTCATAAAAAGAGCAAAATTCTATAAAATTGTGATTTCCACGAATGAACATGCCATTGTCACCTGCTCCATAGAAGTCAATTCCTTTGATGTGCCAATAGTCTCCTGATAGACTTACCCCTCGATTAGAACTATTTTCAGACATAGCCGAAAAATCAAACACAGGACGTGAGCTATCATTGGGGTAAGCCAAAAGCGAAATCATATTGCCCGAAGTGCCGTCTCTGCTCATATCTACCGTACTATTAAATGCATAATTCCCTCCTCTGATATATATTTTATCTCCAGCGCTAGCGCTACTGAGTGCACTCAATATTTCCGAAGAACTGGCTACTATAATTCCATCTAGCTCACCATTTACTCCAGAAACGACAATGGTTATTTCATCTTTAACACCTGACCCGTCTCGTGCTGTGGCAGTCACCACGACTGTTCCGTTTTCAGTGGGCGTTAATAATCCTGTTTCGCTCACTGTAGCAATTGCATCGTTGGATACTGACCAGTCGAGTGAATTATTAGTTGCATTTTCGGGCATAACCTGAGCTGATAATTGCTGAGCACTACCATCTGCTATATCTGTACCAGAGATTGAAATACTGGTCACAAAAACAATGTTTTCAACCCCACTGATAGTTATTGATTGACTATCACTAATGCCTGAATTATCAGTTGCTGTTGCTGAAATCGTAATTGTTCCATTGTCTTTCGGCGTGAGCAAACCACTTTCTGAAATTTCAGCAATAGTCTCATCAGACACGGACCAAACCACCACTTTATTTGTTGCATTCGTAGGCAAAATATCCACACTCAACTGCTTCGCTTGTCCATCTGTGATGTTTGTTGCGCGGATCGTAATATTCTCAACGTCGACTTGAGGAGCTTTCACGCCTGATACACTAAAAGATTTACTTGCAGTCGCACCAGAACCATCCGTAGCTGAAACTGTCACGGTCAATACGCCATTGGAAACAGCCGTTAAAACACCATTTTGATCTATTGTGGCCACTGCTTCATTGGACACTTCCCATTCTACGACTTTTACTGTCGCATTCTCTGGGCTTATTTCTGCCGTTAATTGACTGGTGCCACCATCTTCGATGAAGTCTCCTTTGATGGTAATAAAATCAACAGGAACATCAAATACTTCCTCGTCTTCTTGACAAGAGGTAAAAATGATAAGTAGGCCTATCAATGATAAGACTAAACTCTTTAGTCCTAGTTTTAAAATGCTATTTGACTTCATGTCCATTAGTAGCTGGCCTTTAAGACCGTGTTATTTAAAAAATTTATTACATGATTTAAAGTTGGCTGAAACCAAGGGGATAGTAGCCAAAAAGAATGTGGCGCATCCTCCATGAACCTAATTTCACTCTTGATTCCAAATACTTGTAATGCTTGCATATATTCTTGGTGACCCGCCAAAAATCTAGGATACTTACTCGCAATAAATAAAGTTGGGGGCGTCTGTTTAGAGACGTGGGTTAGCGCAGAAGCCTCCTTCCAAACTTCAGGTATTTGATCGTAACTACCTCCTAACCACTGGGCGGCCATAGTGCCTTCTTCAGAGTCGGGATGATGAAAAGCTAAAATCCCATCAATATCAACCACTGCTTGCACCGGAAATTTAGTGCCAATGAGTGTCGCTAATTGACCTCCAGAAGAGCAGCCGATCAAAGCGATGTTTGTGGTATCTATGCTCAATTTCTCTTCATTTTTCTTGATCCATTTGATGGCATCAATTATATCCTCAACGGCAGCAGGATAACGTGATTCTAGAGATAAGCGATATTCCGGAACCATCACTATGTAGCCTTCTTCCGCTAATTTTTCTGCCATAGGTCTCATCAATACTGGACTTCCTGACCTCCAACCACCACCATGAATCATGAGCACAACCGCATGATTGCCTGACTCTTTCGGAACAAAAATATTCGCCATCAATTGACGATAACCTAAATCCTTGTAATTGACATTTGGGATTAATTGTACTGACTCAGGCATAGATGGTTTAACACCCTCTATATCTAGCTCGGTATATTTTTTCCTGACTTTCTCTACGGTTTTTTCCACCGTATACGAAGAGTCTCTAGGAACCTGTGCGGAAAGCATTCCACTGAAGAGTAGCAAAGCACAACTAATCCTCAACGAGTTCATTCAGATATACTTCAATGTTGGTGTAATAATCAAGCAATCCAATACCTGCTGAATCATCTTTTCCTACTTCTAAATCATGTTTTTTTTCCCATTTATCAGGCATTCCGTCTAGGTCTTTGTCTTTTGGCACTTTACCTGTTTTGAGGGTCGGCCACCCCCCAACGTCTGCTGGGGTATCAATAATTCCATTGGATCCATAAGTAGCCGTACCTTCACAGACTTCCTTGACAATTCTTTCATCGACTGCATCTCTTTTATAACTGGCACCTGCTTTCTTTAGCACTAGCTCAAAAGATGCTTCGGCGGTCTGAGTCGTTACGGGAGCCACTGCTATCGGCTGCTCCAATCGTATTTTACTGACTATTTCTTGGCCGCCAACGACTCCCTCATAATTATCAGCAGTCACCTCATCTTCTCCGATTAGCACATTTCCTGTAAGGTAAAAATGACCATACGGCTCGTATGGATCGAGGATCTTATCCTTTTTTGACTTAGTGGCTGGGCCAGGCTTATAGGTATTGTTCACTATATTGTAATTACCTTCCTCACCACCATAGCTATTATTACCCATCCAATTATAGATTACATTATTTCGAAAGTCGGCTATCTCCTCTTTCGGTTGTTTGTGGTATCTCGCACCGTGAAATCTCGGGTTTCTACTGTTGTGATGGGCAAATAGGTTATGATGAAAACTAGCCTTTTTTCCTCCCCAGATACCACCATAGCCATGCGATCCTTTCTTGTGCACTGAGTTATTTAAACTCTCTGAAATAATACAATATTGAACTGTTGCCAGCTCATTGTCGTACACAGAAGCGCTTTCATCTGTACTCCAACTAAAACTGCAATGATCAATGATGATATTACGATTTTTCGTTACACTGATAGCATCATCCTGAACATCTCGCTCATCTCCAAGACGAGATCTTATATATCGAATGATGACATTGTCACCTTTCACCTTAAGAGGATAATTTTTCAATGTAATTCCATCGCCTGGCGCACTTTGACCCGCAATAGTGAGATTGCCATGATTAATATCTAATGGTGATTCTAATTCAATATTTCCTGATAAAGTAAAGACAACAATCCTTGGATATTTTTTTCTGAGCGCATAACGCAAACTTCCCTCTCCATCATCATTGAGATTAGAGACAATCAATACCTTTCCTCCTCTGCCTCCTGTTGTAAACCTACCAAAGCCTTCTGCACCAGGAAAAGATAATTCCTGCCCCATGAGCCAGTAGTTTGATAGGATAAAACAAAAAACGAATAATCGTTTCATTTTACTCATTTTTTACTGGTTAAGTATTCATCGAATACGCCTATACCGTGATTTCAAACACTTTAAACCAACGATAAAAAACTAATTAAGGTGATTGTCTGGCAGAGTGATTCTGCCAGACAATCCACGCTATTCTTTAATAAATTTCTGATTTACAGTCTTTCCGGCTGATTGGTATTCCACCATATAAAGCCCTTTCGGAAGTGACTGAACATTGATATTCAATGTTTTTCTTCCTGATGTGAACGCGTAAGTTTGGATCAAATTACCTCCGAGTGAATATATAGAAACCTCTGTATCAGCATTAATATCCACACGTTCAAAGGTCATGAGCGCAGAGGAAGGATTAGGCCAAAGCCGGAAAGGTATTTTTTCCTCAACAATAGACAAGGCATTTAGTCCTGTAGCACCTGACACTGGTATATTCACCTGATCAATACCTTCACTTTCATGGGTAATATTACCAATATACGATCCTTCTGCTGATGCATTCAATCGAATAAAAAGTGTGATACTCGCAACACTGCCATCAAGTGGAGCTAATGTCAATGACGGCAACCAAAGGTCTCCTGTAAATGAGATTTCATATCCTTCTGGAAGATTTATCACTATTCCACTAGATAGATTAGACCCATTGATCATGTAAGACTGAGCAGCTGACGGGGTTCCCAATGATTGAGAAAAACTTGCAAGCTCACCAGTAACATTGATTCCTGGATCTGGCACTACCTCTCCCGAAACAGCTAAACTCACGTTTGCTGCATCAGTAGCCATATGTACAATATCTCCACTGTAATCTCCAAGTGCACTGGCCGACATTCTTACAGAGACTGTGGCATTAGTAATTATTCGGTCGGTTGGTGCTAAGTTCACTGATGTTTGCCATGTGGTGCCACCGTCAGAAGAAACCTCAAAATTGGCTGGTGCAGTTACCGTAATTGCATCCTTTAAATTAACTCCAGAGACTCGATAGTTTTGTGAAGCCGATGGTGAACTTAAGTTTTGAACAAAAGCATTTAACGCACCTATGAGTGTAATTTCTGGAACTAAATTAACCGTAGTACCACTTACTGAAACAGTCTCCTCTTCTGCGCCATCACTGGTATGTGATATGTCTCCCGAATATTCTCCGACAACCGTCGCATTAAGCCTTACATAAATGACAGTGTCTGGAACCTCGCCGGAAGTCTGTGGCATGACCAATGGAGATGCATTGGTAAACCAATCCGTTTGATTGATTGAAACTTCAAAATCAGCAGGAGGAGTAATCGTAACACCAGCTGTTAGATCACTTCCAGACAAGGTGTAGGACTCTACACTAAAGTCAGTAGCTAAACCTAAATCTTGAGAAAGCGGATCTAATGAACCGGTCACGCTAATGGATGGCTGCTCCACAGCCACTACTTCACCGGTAAGCACATCGGGCAATCGTGTTTGATATGGAGAATACGCTCCAGTCAAATCCCATACTACCCAGTCAATCTGAGTATCTATATTGCCACTTCCCCAGCCATCACCAAATCGGAAATAATCACTTCCATCGGACGTTGATGTTGATGTTGCAGTAAATGCAGGTGTTATATCTTCATCAAGATATACAGCAATATCTTGTCCTGATTTAGTAAATCTGAATATGGTCCATTCGGAAGCATTGTGTCCCAAGGTACCAGTTTCTCCCGAACCACCAGACGCTACACTATAAGTACCATCAGTAAGTACACGCAGACTATATCTTCCTGCTGTGCTATTTCTTATGTCCATGTCAAATAAAAGATTTTTACCTGCTGTATCGACTGACTTAGCTTTTAAAACTATCGTAACATCAGTTTCTGAAGTTGGCTGACGCCACTGGTTATTGTCGCTGGTGGCAACAGTCGTCATTTGCAGTAAACTATTGCTTGCATCATCAGGATCAGCCACGATCTGATTGATGGCATTACTCTGTTGCGTTACCTCAAAGGCGGGATCGAAAGAAAGAGGCTCAACATCAGCTTCATAGACCGTCCAATCTCCGAGAGGTGCCTTTATTAGATCATCGGGAAGGCGAGTTTCCGATGGCGCATAGGCCCCTGTCAAATCCCAAGTTACCCAATCGATTTGTGTGTCTATATTTCCACTACCCCAGCCATCACCAAACCTGAAGTAATCGCTTCCATCTGAGGTAGATGTTGATGTAGCCGTGTAAACAGGCGTAGGATCCTCATCCAAATAGACGGCAAAATCCTGACCCGATTTAGTAAATCGATAAATGGTCCACTCAGCCGCATTGTGTCCGAGTGTACCTGTTTCTCCAGCACCACCAGAAGCTACACTGTACGTACCATCCGTTAATACTCTTAGACTATACCTTCCAGCCGTACTATTTCGCATGTCCATATCAAACAGTAAATTCTTTCCACTGGTATCTACTGATTTAGCCTTTATAACGATAGTCAAATCTGTAGCGGCAGTTGGTTGTCTCCATTGATTATTATCACTGGTCTCAACAGTCGTCATCTGTAGCAAGCTATTCCCTGCTCTCTCTGGATCAGCTAAAATTGTATTGATAGCATCAGATTGTTGTGTAACCTCAAAGGCCGGGTCGAAAGACAAAGGATCAACGTCTGCATTATATACAGTCCAATCTCCAAGAGGCGTTTCAGGGTCTACGAGTTCATCAGGAAGAGCTAAAGCGGATGGCGAATAAGCTCCGGTTAAATCCCAAGTTACCCAATCAATTTGAGTATCAATATTTCCACTTCCCCAGCCATCACCAAAGCGGAAGTAATCACTTCCATCCGAGGTAGATGTTGATGTAGCCGTATAAACTGGCGTAGGATCTTCATCCAAATAGACTGCTATATCCTGACCTGATTTAGTAAAACGATAAATTGTCCATTCAGCTGGATTGTGACCGAGTGTTCCTGTTTCTCCCGATCCTCCAGAAGCTACACTATACGTTCCGTCGTTGAGCACTCGCAGACTATACCGCCCCGCCGTACTATTCCTAATGTCCATATCAAACAACAGGTTTTTACCAGAAGTATCGACAGATTTTGCCTTAATCACGATAGTAATATCAGTTGCAGCCGTTGGTTGACGCCATTGGTTATTATCGCTAGTAGCAGCAGTTGTCATTTGAAGCAAACTATTGGCAGCATTGTCTGGATCAGCAAGAATTGTATTGATAGCATTAGATTGCTGAGTTACCTCAAAAGCAGGGTCAAAGGATAGTGGATCTACATCTGCATTATAAACGGTCCAGTTTCCCTCTGGCTCACCTGTAAGTGAGGTTGGTAAAGCAAAATCCGTGGGCGAATATGCTCCAGAGAAATCCCAAGATACCCAGTCCACCTGCGTATCTATGTTTCCACTTCCCCAGCCATCTCCAAAACGGAAGTAGTCACTTCCATCCGAAGTAGAAGTAGATGTTGCTGTGTAAACGGGAGTTGGATCTTCATCCAAATAAACAGCGAAATCCTGACCTGATTTTGTAAATCGGAATATCGTCCATTCAGAGGCTGTATGTCCAAGCGTACCTGTTTCTCCAGAACCACCAGAAGCCACGCTATACGTTCCGTCATTGAGTACTCGAAGGCTATACCGCCCTGCTGTACTGTTTCTTATATCCAAATCGAACAAAAGATTTTTACCCGAAGTATCGACCGATTTTGCCTTGATTACAACCGTAATAGCAGTTGCAGCAGTTGGCTGACGCCATTGGTTGTTATCGCTGGTAGCTACAGTTGTCATCTGAAGCAAACTATTAGCGGCATCATCTGGATCAGCAAGAATTGTATTGATAGCATTAGACTGCTGAGTTACCTCAAATGCTGGATCAAATGCAAGCGGATCGACATTGGCTTCATAGACCGTCCAGGATTGAGCCCCTACAAGATTGGCACAAAGCACCAGTAGCATCGTCAAATAGAAGTATATCTTATTCATGTTTTTAGTATTTTAAAATTTCTAAAAAAGGATTTCGGAAGAATCCAGTTTGCTTAGTTGAGTACGATGCTTAATTAAAACCACCAACGCGCATCACCGATTTGCTCATCAATCAACAGCTGATTGGTAATAGTGAAATCTGCATTTTCAGGATCTTCAAACCCCGGATCAGCCTCCGTAGCACTTACTTCGCTCGGATCTAGGTACTCCCCTTCAAATAGACCAATAGTATTGAAGTAATAATTAGATGCATAATCGGTACTTACCTCTGGACTTATATCTCCGGCCCTCGACCAGTTTCCTCGAATTGTGCCATTATCATCTAAGCCAGTTTCCACGAAAAGGCAATTGCTCACTTCAAGAGAGCCTCCTCCTCCTGACATTCTGAAAAATCCACGATTGTTTCCACTCGCTACTACGCACACTTTATAAAAAGTACAATTACTAAAAGTTACATTGGCTGGCACCTGCATACGTAAAAGCGTTCTGACACCATTTGATATCGTCGTATTCTCCACGGTCAGTGAACCCACTGCACCGCCTCTTACATCAAAGCCATCTCCACCTCCGCCAGGTATATCATAGATATATGAATTAGTGATGGTGATATCACCATAAGTACCTCCACTGTTGTTATAAATAATATTGTTACTAAAACCGCTGATATTACATCCATCAATATTAAGTGTCCCAAGATCACATGCTCCTGCAGAAGTATCGAAAAACTGTCCGTAATTACCTCCACCTTGAAAATCGAGATATCTTACTGTAATGGATGATACCGCACTACCACAAGACAACTGACCGTCAATGATTGGCATATCATATGATTTTTGACCTTCTAAAGTAATTGACTTGGTGATTTCCTTAGCACCTAAAACATAAGAGCCTGATGCTAAAATGAGCGTGGCTCCTTCTTCAGCCGCATCAATAACAGCGCTTAGATCATCCAGCGGAGACACGTTTGCCTGCTTTAGTGTAGAAAAACTAACGCTACCCCTTTTACTTGTTCCATTATAAATAGTGACTGTATAAGCTGTCGCTCCTGAAAGTCCCTCAATAGTTGCTTGCCCGGCAGCTTTTTGCGCATCAGAAATCTGTACGAATAGATTACCGGGCTGGATCAAAAAGCTCGTGACCTCACTACCTGCCACCCACGACAGTGCAACGAATGTATCTTCAGCCTGAATATTATTTATCGAAGTGAAAATCTGTTCTGAATTGGTTTTGGCCGTCACTGTAGCCCACTTAGACTCTTCAATTCCGTCCACGACAGCTTTTACACGTGCAGAATAGTTTGTTTCCCCAGCCAGTGTCTCAGTGTAGATAATAGTACCTGATGTACCACTTCCTTCTAATGATACCGTCGCAATTGGATCTCCCGAAAACCGAAGACTGTCTTGAAAAAACTCGACGATATATTCATCCACGCCAGGGTCAGAGGACCAACTTAATTCTATGTCAACCTGATTTCTTACACGTGCTTCCAGTCCCACAGGTGCGAATGCCCTTGAGGTTGATAACTCTTCAATTACCGGATCAATATCATCTTCACATGCCACTAGCATAGATGTGAGCGCCAATAATAGAACTCCCGTAAATTTTCCTAATTTGATATACATGTTCATCTAATTTTAATTGAGCAAATCATTAGTTAGTTGACCATTACTGCCGTCTATAAAGACTTGCCAAATCGGCCAATATTGATTGGAGTTTGGATCACCTTCATAAAGGCTTTCAATTTTAGAATCGTCAATTTGCGTAGGTGTAGCCCAAGACATATTATCAGTATATTCTGCTGATCTGTCTTCAGTTTCTCCACGTTCTAAACCGTAAAATTCTAAGGTTTCGTTATCGCTAGCCAAACGGTAGTATATTGTGTTTGGCACATCTGCATAGCTACCCGCATTGCTTCTCAAGTCATACATTTTTTGTTTTGCTTCAGCCAACTTAGCACCTAGCAAATTCCATCTGATTAATGCTTGCTTTCGCTGCATTTCACCACATAATTCAAGTTTATGCTCCTCTACAATCGCATCAAAAACATCTGTTCCTGATAGTGCACTCAAGTAACCATCTACCTGCGTAGACCAGACAGCTGGATCAAATGCTCGCTGACGTATTTCTTGCAAATATGGTTTGGCAGCCTCAGCTCCTTCAAGCTCATAAGCAGCCTCTGCAGCTATTAATAGTACCTCTGCATAGCGCATGTACATAAAGTTGCTACCGTCATCATTGGATGCCGTTACTCTTACATTTTTCCACTCATAGCGATACTTCCCAAACATCCATTCGTTGATACCTGTAAGCTCTTGCTCGGCAATGTCTACATTCGGAGCAACGTCTTTCCACACATATGGTACACATGTAACATCACGTCTGGTGTCTCTCGGATTATAATCATAGAATATATGAGGTAGAGGTCCAGCTTGACCTCCTCTGGCTTGCCCAGTATATTTATCGATACTTAAATGTCTTACTGCAAACGTGAATAACCATCTTCCTCTTCCTGATGCAAAAGGTATTTCCCACAGTGACTCACCACCCGCAGCGATATCATCCTGATTGAATTTTCTCCATAAAGTTTCAAAAGAAGGCTCTAACTGAGCAGATCCGCTTGCAATGACATCTCTACACTCCTGAAGGGCAATCGCATACATATCGGTACGATTTAAATCAGGGTCATTACTTAACCTCAATCCATCTGCATATTGGGAATAACCACCAGCCGCTAAAGCAAGTCTGGCTCTTAGACCTTTAACAAATGCTTTATTGACTTGCTCTACAGTTATTGTGTTTGATGAAGCATTAGGCCATGGGACCAAAGTTGCCGCTTCTTCTAAATCAGCTAGAAGCTGCTTGTAGATAACATCACGACTCGATTTAGGCACGTAAAGTGACTCAGAAGAAATAGGTTCGAATCTTGCTGGCACATCCCCCCAAGCTTTCACCAAGTCAGCATAATATACCGCTCGCAATGTCAACGCTTCACCTAATAAATAAGCCATGTCTTCATTATTCTCAATGTCGCCATATTGGCGCAAGCCTCGAATACAAAGATTTGCTCTTTCAATACCTGTATACATCTGCGCCCAAGCATTGTTAGATGTATTCATCTGATCATTATTTGGTTGAGCATTGTACTTGACTAGGTCGTAGTTGTCATCATTGTTATTTGAATTATTATTCCATTCTACATCGGTATTCATACCGTACCATGGCAAAAATCTACCCCTGTAAGAGTTTGTTTGCCCGAATGGCTCTTTAATTCCATCGACAGCACCTTTGGCAAGAGTAAAGACTGAAAATATCTTTGATTCCTCCAAAGTGGATTTAGCAGGTGCTTCAAGGAAATCTTCGCAAGAAGTCATGCCACTAATAATTAGTATTCCAACTATGGCTATTTTAAATATCGTTTTCATTTTTGAGTTGGTTTTGATTAAAATGTAAGGTTCATGCCAACAGTAAATTGTCTGCTACGCGGGTACGCTGAGTAATCAACACCTGGTGTAAGCGGTGACCGTCTTCGGGTAGATACCTCAGGATCAAAACCTGAGTAGTTAGTAAGAATCCATAGATTATACCCGGTTACATAAAATCGTAAAGATTCTATCCGAGCTCTTTCTATTAAAGATTTTGGCATGGTGTAGCCTAGGGTAAGTGTATTTAATCGAAGGAATGATCCATCTTCTACCGCCCAATCGCTGAAAATATAGTCATCCATGTAGGGTGACCACATCGTGGTATTTGCATTGACAGCAGCTAGTTGCCCAGGATCAGTAATGAGTTCACCAGTATTCCAATCAATATTTGTCCAACGCTGACCTTCTGCCTGTGTGGTGATTAAATTGCGATATTGGTTATTGTCATTTGCGGTAGTAAACTCAACTTTATTTGCATTGTAGATGTCGTTACCATAGCTCCAGTTAAACGCAGCTGATAAATCAAATCCATAGGCATACGCATTGATTACCATACCTCCGGTGTGTTTAGGATTAGAATCTCCAATGAACCTCCTATCTAATGAGTTAATCGTGTCGTTACCGTCCAGATCGATAAGTTTCATCATACCAGGACGAACAGTTAGGATATCAGATGTTACCACGCCTTCTTTAAGAATCCACTGTCCAGTACTCTCGTCATATCCTTCAAAATCATCCACTTCATAGCGGCCATCATTAACATAGCCATACATCAAACCAATTGGATTTCCGGCTCTTGTGAGGAAGTCTTGGGCAATTTGAGTAGAAGCCCAACCTGAGTTTACTTCTGTGCCCGTTAGCTCAGATACATCTCCGAGAGAGACGATATTATTGCGATTAAAAGCAATATTGGCATTGATACTTAATCCATAGTCTTTCTTATCGAGCACTACACCTGTTAGGGAAAGCTCTACCCCTTTATTTTCGGTTTCTCCCATATTTCTGAACTGGGAATTATACCCAACTCCAGATATCGGAAATTCGATTAATAAGTCTGTTGTATTATTAAGATAGGCCTCAAGCGTACCATTTAGCCGCCCTTCAAATAAGCCGAAATCCAAACCAATATTTTTTGTCTCTGTGGTCTCCCAACGCAGGTCAGGATTAGCTAGCGTATTAGAGGCCGCCCAATAGCTGTTCACATTATTGATGAAATTTGTAGTTCTTGACTCGAAAAATTGAGCTGTTTGACCTCTTGGTATATTGTTGTTACCTGCTACACCGTAGCTGGCACGCAGCTTTAATAGATACATCCAGCTAGACACGCCACTCATAAAGCTCTCTTCTGATATTTTCCAACCTGCGGATAAAGAAGGAAAGAAGCCCCAAGCGTTTGATCCTCTAAATCTACTTGATCCATCAGCTCGATATACAGCACTGACTAGATAGCGTTCTTTAAAATCATAGTTTGCTCTTCCGAAAAATGAGACCAACTTGTCATCGGGACTAAAGTTGATATCCGTGTAAATAGCCGTTCCCTGAGAACTGAGTTTAAATGCCTCATCTGAATTAAAAAGAACCGGAAAGCCTTGCACTTCACTTTCAAACTGATTTGTTTCTGAAAATAACAACTCATGTCCTGCCATAATATTTAAATTATGTGAACTGCCTTTAAGCACATCATAAGTGATAAGGTTCGTATTTCTTAATCTGGTTTCTTTTCTATCTCGAAACAACACTGAAGGCTGATTTGGGAAATTTGGAGACCTGTCTCGTGCTTTATATGTGGTGACACCATAGAACCTATTATCAATAAAATTGTAATTATCTATGGTGAATGAACTCGATACCTTTAAAGCATCTGTAATCATCCATGACACTCCACCAGAAATATTGTAATTACTTCTTTCTTGCAACCTCTGATTATCATTTGTAGAGACGATCGGATTTACCAAGTCACTAGCAATTTGCTCATTGGTATCATCTGGTGAGCTTAAACCTGCTATCGGTATTGGCGAAAACGCTACCGCATGCTTCAACCTTGAGTCGGCAGAAGACACCTCATTTTGTTCATTCGCACCACCTCCATTTATTTGAGTGTCTGAATAACGCAATGAAAAGTTCAATTCCAATTTGTCATTTGGGCGGTTCATGAATTTTAAAGTGACATTATTTCTGACATAGTCAGAACCAATCATGATAGCGTCTTCAGAAAATCTAGCAAAGTTTACCGAATAGTTAAACTTATCAGAACCTCCTCTGATGCTTAAGTCATTACTTTGGGTCACGCCCGTGCGTCCATATATTTGTCTTTGCCAGTCATTGGCTGGTTGTCCTTGGTACAAATCAATATCTTCGAACAGGCCAAAGAAATTTTCGTAGGAAGAGTAGTCCCCTTCATTTCTAGCATCTAAAACAGCATATTCGTATTGCCATTTGGCGTAATCACCAGGATCAAGAACGTCTAGCGTTTTTGCAATTCGTTTAGAAGCATAAAAGCTATTAAAACTCACCTTGACTTTCCCTTTAGTACCACTTTTAGTAGTAACAATAACCACCCCGTTCGCGCCCCTAGAACCATAAATAGCCGTAGAAGATGCATCTTTCAACACATCGATGGACTGAATATCCGAAGGAGCTAAATCAGAAATAGTACTCACAGGAAATCCATCTACGATAAATAGTGGAGAGCTATTCTGGGTCAAAGAAGCGCCACCTCTTACACGTATATTAATTTCAGCATCTGGTGATCCTTCCGTAGTAGTTATCTGCACACCGGCCAAGCGACCAGTCAGTGACTCAGCAACAGTAGAAACCGGCACTTTTTTCAAATCATCTCCAGATACTGACACGACAGATCCTGTCACTTTTGACCGAGTTGAAGTTCCGTATCCTACGACAACCACTTCTTCAAGTGCCTGCACATCTGGTTGCAGGGATACGTCTATTTTAGTTTGAGTACTTAAACCGATAGTTTGTGATTCAAAGCCAATAAAGCTGTAGGTAATTTCCTTAGCACTTGGTGAGACAACAAGCGAATAGTTACCTTCTATGTCAGTAACTGTCCCATTGGAGGTTCCAACTTCTTGGATGGTCACCCCTGGCAACCCCTCCCCTGTTTCGCTATCCACTACCGTACCAGTAAGCTTTCGCTGTTGAGCAGATGCCAGAGTACTTACAACAATCGCGATAATTGTCAAAAGTGGGCGCAATCTGAATGAAAAATTAAAATAGTTAGTCAACATGAGCCATAATTCATTTTGGGTTAAATGTAAATTTTAACTGCAAACTCAATCGAACGTGGGTAATGAACTACCTCGACACACTACCTCACATGATCGAATTTTTCCAAAAGTATATTTTTATTTCAAATTGCGCAATCGATTGCACTTAATATTTAAATTTTTATTAAATAACAAACCTGTAACACATGTATATTAACATAATCGCAAGGAATGAGTATTTAGAAAATATGCAATCGTATTCTTTTTGTTTATCTGTTTAATTACTTTTCAACTACCAATCTTTGAGTACTTTTGAAAATATGTCTAATCAGAAACCCACTATCCACCAAATAGCGGAGGCGCTAGGAGTATCAGCAGCCACTGTCTCTCGTGCACTTAATAATAGTGATGCAAGAGTGAGTGATTCCACCAGAGTCAAGGTAAAGAAGATGGCAGATAAGATGGGTTATCAACCCAATATAGTAGCTGCTTCACTCCGAAAAGGGCATTCTAATATTATAGGAATTATCGTGCCTGTGGCTAATAGGGTTTTCTTCTCATCAATTATAAGAGGAGTAGAAGAAGAGGTAAAGAAACACGGATTTAATGTGATTATTTGTCAGTCATACGAGAGCCTTGAAAATGAACAGGAGGATGTAAATACGCTTTTATCCGCACAGGTTGCTGGTATTATGATATCTCCATCCAGAGAAACATGGTCTGAGGTTGATCACCTCTTGAAAGTTATCAAGTCTGGAAAAACTCTCGTCATGTTTGACAGAAGACTAAATTCGGTTCCAGCCTCCTCTGTTGGCGTTGACGATTTTCAAGGTGCTTATGAGACGGTAATCCATTTGATTGAGAACGGAAGAAAAAAAATTGCTTGCTTCTATGGAAACCCAAATGTTAGTGTGTTCAAGGAGAGAAGAAGAGGTTTTTTAACGGCTATGGCCGATCATGGAATAGATATCCCTGAAGACTACTTGGTACTTGTGCCTAGTGACATTGAAGAAGGTAAAAAAGCAACAAAGAAGCTAATGAATAGCAAAAACGCACCGAATGCCATTTTTTCTTTTTCAGACTTCTCAGCACTTGGCGCTATGCAATGGCTCAAGGAGAACCAGTACAAAATACCGGAAGATGTGTGCGTGGCAGGTTTTGGAAATGACCCTTTTACTAGCTTCATCACGCCTACAATGACATCTATTGATCAAAGAAGCATTGAAATGGGTAGAGCCGCAGCTCAGTTGTTCCTTGAGGAATTAAAATCTAAAACATCAGAACACAAACGCATTTTGCTTCCTCCAAAATTGATTATAAGAGAATCAACAATGCCGAATGTGCTTAAAAAGCTTTAATAAATCGACGATCTAAAAATGAAAAACATCACTTATGTGCTGATAGCTGCCACTTTAGCAATCAGCTGCCAGGATACAAAAAAACAGGAATCTCAATCAGAAACGACTCCCATCTATGTGAGAATGGCTAATTCAGAAATGAAACGCAACCCCGATCCACGTCTCATTGATTTTAGGGAAAAGCCAAAATGGGAGTACACGAACGGCCTGTTATGCCTCGCTATTTTAAAGGTATACCAAGAAACGGGTGATGAGAAATATTTGGATTACGTGAAGTATTACGCAGATTCAATGATTTTGGAAACTGGAAAAATTTTAACTTATAAAATGAGCGACTTTAATATTGACCGAATTAACCCCGGAAGATTCTTGATTCGACTCAATGAGGAAAGTCCTAATCCCAAATATCAAATGGCCATAGACTCGCTCCGAAAGCAAATGAAAGGACATCCTAGAACATCTGAGGGCGGCTTTTGGCATAAGAAAGTATATCCGCAACAAATGTGGTTGGACGGGCTGTATATGGGTTCCCCTTTTTTAACTATGTGCGCAATCGATTACTCAGAACCTAGACTATTGGATGATGTTGCTAATCAATTTTACTTAATCGATAAAAATCTTTATGTACCGGAAATGGGGCTTTACAAACACGGATGGGATGAGAGCCGAGCCCAGCGATGGGCCAACAAAGAAACAGGAAGATCTCCTCATTTTTGGGGCAGAGCTATGGGTTGGCATGCCATGGCTATCGTAGATGTACTTGGTGAGTTCCCTGCTGACCATCCAAAGCGTCCGCAGTTGATCGAAACCGCGAATCGTGTAGCAGAAGGCATCACAAAATACCAAGATCCAGAAACAGGTCTTTGGTGGCAGGTTTTGGATAAGCCGAATGAGGAAAACAATTACCTCGAAGCATCCTGTTCAAGTATGTTCACCTATTTTCTCTTAAACGGGGTAAAACAAGGAGTACTCGATGTGTCTTATCTTGACGTTGCTAAGAAAGCGTATAATGGCATCCTAAATAACTTCATTGAAGAAAATACGGATGGAACTATCAGTTTAACAAACATCTGTGCAGTTGCAGGCCTTGGTGGTAATCCTTATCGCGATGGCTCCTATGATTACTACGTTAACGAACCGCAACGTGACAATGACCCTAAAGGTGTAGGCCCATTTATCATGGCTTCCCTCCTGATGTCTGAAATGACAGAGAAATAAAATTGATTGCTACAAAAACACATAAAATGAAAAATCTGATAGGCCTCCTAGCTGTAATTCTAACCTTTGCTTCAGGATGTAATTCTAACAATCAAAAAGCATCAGAAACTGTTCTCACACTCATTAATCACTCATCTATTGTTCGAAATGAGGTTGTTGAGATTAATCTTTCCCGAATAGCAGGCAAAGCCGAACTAAACATGATCGGCATGGGGCAGATTGGAAAAGTGCCCATTGAAGCCATTGATGAGGATAATGACGGAACCACAGATCAACTGCTAGCACATGTGAATATACCTGCCAATGAATCAATCGAACTCAACCTTAATGATTGGCAGCCAAATCCAGCATTCCAAAAGAGAACTCAAGCTGAAATATCTACTGCTGTAGGTGGCGCTTGGAAAGAGCGTAAGTATCTAGACGGTACTGGTTTTAAGAATGTTGACTTTTTATCCGTGCCTAAAGCACACACGGATCACTCTTGGTATATCCGGTATGAAGGACCTGGCTGGGAAAATGAGTTAGTCGGCTATCGTTTTTATCTGGATTGGAGAAATGCCACCGATATATTCGGAAAGAAAGTAGACACGCTCGTGCTTCAGCAAGTAGGACAAGATGGTTTCGATTCATATCACGAAGAAGAGGATTGGGGAATGGACATATTGAAAGCAGGAAAATCTCTTGGGATCGGGTCTATCGGACGGATCAATGATGAAGGCGTAGTAGAGCATTTCAAAAAAACTGATTCTGTAACCTGCGAAATCACCCGAAATGGCTATTTATCTTCCAGCATAGAAACCAACTACTATGGCTGGGACACATCTGCAGGCAAATGTGATTTAAAATCAACTTTAAAAATAAATTCAGGCGATCGTGCGACAATTCACAAGGTGTCATTCGGAAATGAAGCTGATAATTTTTGTACTGGTGTAGTGAAGCATCCGGCAGGAGAATTCTTTCAGGCTTCCGCTGATGAATGGGGCTACATCGCAACATTTGGCGCCCAGACGCTTTTTAATGACAACTTGGGGATGGCCATATTTTATAAAACAGACCAACTGCTGAAGGTGGACACTGCAGATGCTTATAATCAGCTATTAGTTTTCAAACCCACTGAGAGCCTTGAATATCAATTTTTAGGAGCATGGGAAAAGGAACCAAACGGAATCCAAACCAAAGAAGCCTTCGAAACTTACCTAAACAAAAAACTTACAGCACTTCATTCGCCTATAGAAGTAAAATGAAAGGGGGAATTCATCTTCATATATTCTTATCGGTTTTGATAAGCTCGATGAACATGGGTCAGGCATTCTACTTTGAATGAAGAAAACCAATTCAGTATTGAAAATGATGTGTCACAATTTTCAAAGGAAGGGATAGACCACACCAAAGTGGGTTACCAATTCTAGTTTGTAGATAAGAATTTCTTAGATGTATGGACTTTGAAAATGAGTGTCGTTCGCCAATGAAAGCAATACATCCCCCACACAAACATATCGAAGTTGAATTTTTCTCTGTGCTGGAAGGAACATCTTCATTTTACCTCGATAGTAAAACGAAAGTAGCTCGTGCCTTCAGCAGTTTCTATTGCCCTCCCCTTCCGAGCAGGCATTAAAAACATTGGCCGTACTGAATTGGAATACTTGGTGATTAAGAAATATCAAAAATAACCTTCCTAATCCTTCAATGGAATTACACGCTTCTCTAAATCGCTCTGAAAAGCAGCCTCGATAATCTTCATCACATTTATTCCATCGTCTGCTGTCACAGGCATAGCACTTCCTTCCACTATGGACTGGTAGACACCTTCGTAATAATTGGAATAATTGCCAGGTAAGGTTTGCACTAACTCACGGACATGCTGTTTGCCATCCACATAATTCAAAATACCATACTCACGCTCGGGTTCGATTCCATATTCAGCGGCATTTGGCTTCATTCCACGCTGAAGTTGTGTCTCTTGTACATCACCACGCGATTTTAAAAATGAACCATTCGTTCCATGAAAAGTATATGAAGGCGTAGGCTCCTTGAAGAAATAGCCACCTCTCAGCTCCACATTGAATCTTGGATAGAATAATAAGATTTTAAAGTAATCATCAACTTCTGAGTACTGTCGAGTGATGGCAAGCTTCGCAAAAAGTGAATCTGGAAAACCAAATAGATGCAAGGCCTGATCTATTATATGGGGTCCAAGATCTTTCACAATACCCGCGCCTGATCCTTTCACCTCCTTATGCTGCTTCGGACTTAGTGCCGGGTTGAACCTATCAAAGCAAAATGAAACATCTACAGGTTCTCCCAAAACCCCTTTTGAATAAATCTCCTTCACAGTTCTGAAGTCACTATCCCATCGTCTGTTTTGAAATACCGAAAGTTTTAAGTTTTTCCTTTCAGCTAATTCCTTTAGCTCTAAAGCTTCTGCCACAGTTGTTGTAAAGGCCTTTTCTACCACCACGTGTTTATTCGCGTCTAGTGCTAATTTTGCATACTCGAAGTGCGTGTAGGTTGGGGTATTCACAACCACCAACTCGATAGATTCATCCTCCAAAATGCTTTCGAGTGTCTTAAAACTTTGCGCATTAGGATAGTAATCACTCAATTGATTTTTTGAGCGCTCCCAAGCGCCAGCAAACTCAAAACCGGGAAGCAATTCTAGAAAAGGTGCATGAAACACCTTTCCCGACATTCCAAATGAAAGTATGGCAGTTTTCACCTTTGTCATAAGTGTACTTTTTTGTATCAGATTTTAGAGATTTTCACCCACTCAAAACTAACAGATCCAGGATTACCAGTTGCCTTTTTTCTTGTACAATAAAGCGCCAGCTTCGCTCCTACCCACTTGCCTTCTCTTAGCTGGAATTTAGAGCCAATAGCCGAATATTTCTGCCCATCCATACTGTAGTGGAAAGTGGCATATCCATCGCTGACTTTCGTCTTGATCCATAGTTCGTTTTTACCCTCTAAGATGATCTTCTCTTTGGATTCGGAAAAGGCATTCTTATCCGCATTCCTGCACTCAATTTGACTTAAAGTAAGACTATTGTCGGATTTTGAAAGAGACAAACCAGCATAGTCAAGCCCAAAAATCAATAAACCAGTCTCCTCGTTCTTCCTAAGGTTGGTCAGATCTACCTTAGTGGAAAACTCAAAAGACGGTGCAGGTAATTTTTGACTAAGAATATTGGGCACGTTCCACAAGTTTGTTAACTCCTCAGGCTGTGTTATCGCATTCAGCGTTAGGCTTCCTGGCTTCTCTTTTAGGGAATACCAGTGTGGTTTTGGATTTGCACTCCATTGCCATTGCAAACCTAATTTCTCCTTGTCAAAATCATCTGAAGTTTGAGGAACCGCAACGGGTTGTGTCTTGAGCTTTGGCTTTGCGTGAGTTAAAACAGGCTCTCCCTTACCATCTTTTCTGTTTGTTCCCATTACAGGCCAGTCGTCAACCCATGAGACGGGCTGAAGATGCACAATGCGACCGTATGCATCCACATCCTGAAAGTGGACAAACCAACTTTCTCCATTTTCTAATTCAACTAAACCTCCCTGGTGTGGCCCATTAATGGCTGTCTCGCCTTGTGCAAGAACTATCTTATCTTCATACGGACCATAAATATTTTTTGATCTAAAGACCGTCTGCCAGCCCGTCGGAACACCGCCAGCTGGGGCAAAAATGTAGTAGTATCCATTTCTCTTGTAAAACTTAGGGCCTTCCAAAGTTGGGTGATCAAGGTGCCCATCAATAACTATTCTTCCTTTATCTATTATTTCATCACCTTCAGCTGTGAGTTCTACTACCTGTAAAGTACTGTTGATTCCAGCCCTACTGTGTGCAAAAGCATGAACTAAATAAACTTTTCCGTCATCGTCCCAGAGTGGGCAAGCGTCAATGTTTCCATAAGCCTTTTTTACCAAAATGGGTGCAGCCCACTCTCCTGCCGGATCACTGGTTTTCACCATGAAAATACCTCGATCAGGATCACCCCAATAAATGTAAAACATGCCGTCATGAAATCGAATGGAAGGTGCCCAAACGCCATTTCCGTGCTGCGGTATATCAAAGTGAGAATCCACATTCGGTTGAAGGGCATGATTGATAATCCGCCAGTTGACTAAGTCTTTTGAATGAAGAATGGGCAGTCCCGGTATTGCATTGAATGAGGAAGAAGTCATATAGAAGTCATCTCCAATCCTACAAATATCGGGATCAGAGTAATCCGCGTAGATAATTGGGTTTTTATATGATCCATCTCCCAGATCAGAAATCCATGCCTCCTGAGAAAAAGAAAATTGAAAAACCAGTAAAAGAGCTATCGCCGCGCCTGTTCTAATCATTCTTTCAAATAAAGATAAATCAAAGTGAAACTCCTCGCTTCCAAGGAATAAAATCATATTGACCAAGGATCATTGCTTTAGACTCTACACGACCACTGGCTACTTCTATGATATGATTCAGCATTTGCTCGCCCATTTCTTCAATGGTCTTTTCGCCCCTGATCACGGGACCAGTATCAATATCAACGATATCGGGCATTCGTTCCGCTAATGCAGTATTCGAAGACACTTTGAGTACTGGTGTGATTGGGTTGCCGGTTGGTGTTCCAAGTCCTGTGGTAAACAAAATCACATTAGCTCCAGAACCCGCAAGGCCCGTTGTAGATTCTACGTCGTTACCCGGCGTGCAAAGTAAGTTAAGTCCTGGTTTCATTGCATATTCGGTGTAATCCAAAACAGCCGCAACAGGAGATGTTCCACCTTTCTTGGCTGCACCTGCTGATTTCATGGCATCTGTAATCAAACCATCTTTGATATTACCTGGTGAAGGATTCATATCAAAGCCTGATCCTGCATCCTCTGCGGCCTTTTCATAAGCTCTCATGATACTTGCGAACTTTGTAGCATCTTTCTGATCCACCATACGGTTGATCAACTCCTGCTCCACGCCACACAGCTCTGGAAACTCCGATAGGATGGCTTTTCCGCCAAGGGCAACTACTAAATCTGAAACATAACCTACCGCAGGATTGGCTGATATACCAGAAAACCCATCAGACCCACCACACTCCAAGCCAACCACTAGTTTGCTCAAAGGTGCTGGTTTACGTACCTCCTTATTGGCTTCAATCAATGCTTTGAAAGTGCCCTTGATTGCATTTTGAATCAAGTCTGTTTCTTTACCCGTTTGCTGCTGATCGAAGATGATCACAGGTTTTTTGAGATTAGGATTGATAGCATCAAAAGCCTTTTGAAGCATATCGGTTTGTGCATTCTGACAACCCAGACTCAATACTGTGGCGCCCGCGACGCTAGGATTATTCACATAACCAGCCATGAGTCTACACAAAGTTTCAGAATCTTGGCGAATTCCACCACATCCACCTTGATGAGTTAAGAATCGTATGCCATCGATATTTTCAAAGATTCTTGGCTTAGCCTTAAACTTAGTTTCTGCAGTAAAATCTATGCTATCTATATCAAAGTTATCTGATTGATAACTAGACACAAGTTGGGTCACAAGCTGTGTATAGCTGTCCTGTCTCTCCATTCCAAGACCTTTCTCGAAAGCAGTTTTGATCGTTTCAATATTCCTGTTTTCACAAAAAACCAAAGGAAACACCAACCAATAATTACCTGTACCTACTTGGCCATCTTCTCTATGGTAACCCATGAATTCCTTGTCCTTGAACTTGCTTATATCTGGTGCTGTCCAGTGAAATTCTCCTTGAATTTCTGATGAGAATTTTTCTGATTTATGAACCAAATTGAAAGTAGTCAAAACCTGACCTTTCTTAATATCATACTTGGCCGTACCCACGATAAGGCCGTACATGTGTACTTCTTCACCTTTTGCAAAGTCCTGAAGTGCAAATTTGTGTTTGGCTTTTACATCATCCGCTATTACAATCGATTGGTCGTCTAGCGTCACCGTTTCACCTGCTTTGAGGTCTGTTAGCGCAACTCCTAAATCATCATTTGGATGAATTCTTAATACTTTTTTCATAATCAAAGGGTGTCTAATGTTGCGCTCACTGATGATGCGCTGATAGCTTTAAAATAGGTAGTCACTAAGTCTGACATGCCAGAAACTTTGCTAAGGTCTTGCCCCCAAAAATCAACGTTTGAAAGCGTAGCATTTACAATGAAGTCTGCATCAGTTGATGATTTCAACTTTACGAAAAATGACAAAACCGATTCATCATCTTTCAATTGAAAATTGTCCGATAAGTACAGTTTAATAAGACAAGCGAGAGAAAAGGTCAATCGTTTGGGTAGTTCTCCATTCTTCGCCAAATAGTCTAATACTGTTGGAAGTACGCGTACTTTCCATTTTGAAATAGAATTCAAAGAGATGGACATCAACTCATGACGAATAAATGGATTTTTGAATCTCGTCAATACTTGCTCAGCAAATACGGTAGGGTCTTCACCCGGAATATTTATGGTATTAACGATTTCTTCGAAAATGGCCTTTTGCACGAAAGTACCCACAAGATCATCTTCAACAGTATCTTTCACCGTCTCAATACCAGAAAGCAATCCTACAGGTACCATAGAAGTATGTGCGCCATTCAAAATACGTACTTTCTGTGTTCGGTAAGGTGTAATGCTCTCGACATACTTCACGTTGAAGCCATGCTTGTGCGCAGGAAAGTGATTTTGGATAAACTCATCTCCCTCTATCACAAATAGGTGGAAACTCTCAGATTTCACAACCAGATTGTCAGCAAATCCAATTCGCTCAGTTATTACATCAATTTCCTCTTTTGGATAACCGGGTACTATCCGGTCTACCAAAGTATTGGCAAAGTGTACTTTTGTTTCAATCCACTTTTTGAACTCCATATCCAATTGCCACAGTTCAGCATATTGCTGAATACATTTCTTTAGTTTATCTCCATTCGACTCTACTAATTCACATGGTACGACACCTATTTCAGACTCTGGAGTATTCCCAAAGCTCTCAAATCGTTTTTTCAAAAACTGAACAAGCTTTCCTGGGAAGGTATTAGCCAATGAATCACCCAATTTATCATTTTCATCAAAGACAATTCCCGCCTCTGTAGTGTTACTGAAAATGAGTTTTAAATCAGGTGATGACGCTAACTCATAGTAGCTATTCGGATCCGTAAATGGATTGATGGCCTTTTGGATGCAATTGTTCAATCTTGCTTCATCCACCAGCTCACCATTTTCAATACCTTGTATCATGTGATGAAACAACCCATCTTGGGCAGTGATCATATCCACCATCCCACGATCTATTGGCTGAATAACTGCTACACCCGCCTGATAATCTGTTTTTTCATTTAGGCTATCGACAAACCAGTCGACAAAAGCTCTGAGAAAATTACCTTCTCCATATTGGAGTATCTTGATGGGTAGCTGTATAGTTGCCGTAGTATTTCGGGATAGTTTTTTCATTTCTGTAAAAAATTAATGTAATCGATTACACAAATATAATAGGTATATTTGTACTGTACTCGTGGTTTTAAAAATGTTGGGTTCTATTTTATCTTAAAATCAATGGATCCTACATCAACATGCTTTATCTGGATATCATTGTAATTATTTGATTTTGGTAAAAATGGTCTTATTGATGAAAAGAACTATCCTAAGGTGTGATGTTCAGATTGGAATTTTTAACCTTCTTTTTATTTATGAAAACTTTGTTCGTACTTCTAACATTTTTCATCGGTAGTTCATCTTTTGCCCAAGGTTATGCTACAGAAATCTACGTAGCGAAGGACAGCACGGGCGACTACACGTCGATACAGGCAGCAATAGATGCTACTAAGGCTTTTCCCAATGTCCCGATAAAGATATTCATCAAGGAAGGTGTCTATCAAGAGAAAGTAAGAGTGTATGCTTGGAACACGCGGCTCTCACTCATTGGGGATAAGAATGGAGCGACTATCATCACCAATGATGATTCTTTCAAAAGTGTTGATCTAGGACGTAATAGTACCTTTCATACTTATACGCTAAAGGTAGAGGCAGCTGATTTTTATGGCTCAGACTTGATTATTGAAAATAGTGCTGGAAGAGTAGGTCAGGCAGTTGCACTTCACACAGAAGCTGATCGCGTGTTCTTCGAGAATTGCCAGTTTATAGGACATCAAGACACCATGTATCTATCAGGTGAGCGTGATCGACAGTATTTCAAGAACTGCACGGTGATAGGCACTACAGATTTTATCTTTGGATCTGCCACTGCCATCTTTGACCATTGCTTAATTCAATCCTCCAAAAGCTCCTATATTACTGCTGCATCTACGCCAGCGGATGTAGACTTTGGTTTTGTATTCATGCATTGCAAATTATCAGGAGAAGGACTAGAAAAAGGAAGTGTTTACCTTGGAAGGCCATGGCGTGACTATGCCAAAACAGTATTTATCGCTTGCGAAATGGGCGAGCACATCCATTCAAAAGGCTGGAAAGAGTGGAATTCTGATGGTCAAACTTACTATGCCGAATTTGAATCCTTTGGCCCTGGAGGACAAGCAGATGAAAGAGTTGATTGGTCTGTTCAATTAACAAAAAAAGAAGCGAGAAAATATACGATTGAGAATATTTTCAAAAGCTGGTTGCCCGTGCCTCGGCAAGACTGAAAAGAATTGGGTTTAGTTTAAAAGTGCCAGAAAAGTAGCCGGAGGTATCCTATAAGCCTTAATAAGGAAATCATATATCAAGTCACTCCAAGGATTCAAAACTAAAAACCTGTCAAGATTACCGCACTGATGTAATAGACCGATCCATCCTTTTACTTGCATCATCCCAACATTCTTTTGCAATATTACATAGCAGTCGAGCCTCCTTCCATCGATCACCCTCCTCTATATCATTTCCATTTTGACCCTTAATTAATCTGGCGTAATAATATTCGCTCGGCAATAATTCAGGTGTAAAGGGTAAATAATCTCCATTTTTGGCTGTTCTTAGAAACCCTTCGAAACAACGTGTCCAAATCTCACGAAAGTGACCTACGAACGGTTGCTCCATTTGGTTCTCAATAGTTACTTGAATACTGCCTGGGTTACTTATACGGCCATGAATAAACCTCACGCGATCTATCACTGGTTGGATAAAAGTCAGCTTATCTTCCCAATTTCCATTCACCATTTCTAGGCCTGTATACCAATGCGAAAAATCTCCATTAAATCGAATCTCAGGAAATTTCTTTACGATTTGAACCGTTCTCCACATATCCTGAGTGACCGTCGCTCTATGTGTTTCGATATAGATTGGAAACTGGCTTTTTGAAGAGGCATTGAGCACGTATTCGACCAGTTGATGAACTTCTTCTTCAGATTCCATACCCCAACCCAAATGTATCGTGGCGCAATCATATCCTTGGTCGACCCATTCCTTCAGTTTTGGATCTAAGTCCCCTACCTGATTGACACGAAACTGGCCGGTGTAGCTTAAACCATTTCTTTTGCACAATGCAGGGTCTCCATCCTGAACGGCCGAATACCCTGCCTTTGCTATAGTCTCATATTTCAATTCTTCTGTCATGCACACAGGCCCATCTGAGAACTCAGGAAGGTCGTGGGTATTCCAATAATTGATATCAATCCGTAATCTTGGCAGTGCGTCACTCCCATCATTACAATTATTTATGATTTTGGGTTGAATCAAAATTCAGCAGTTACTTAATGAAAACCTTTCTACGATAACCTGACTCAGTAGTAATGATATAAATACCTGAAGATACCTTTACTGACTCCCCTTTCCCGTATATTTTTCCAGAGATGGAGTAAACGGTAATGTCACCATTCAAAGAAGAAATATTGTAATTATCAATTTTGATATGTTTTTCCAAAGACTTAAGGCCAAGAACTTCTTCTTCCTCTTCCTCTTCTTCTTCGCCTCCACCACCGATAGGATCTGTCGCTTTTGCAGAATCTGCTACAACTGTGAATTTATGCAGGTTAACGTACTGTCCCGAATTTGGTCGCTCTTGATCTGTGTTATAAGTTCTCAATCTAACTTTGATGTTTTGCTCATTGGACAGTTCATCCATGCCCCACAAATCTTCTCCAACATAGGTAGATCTCGTACCACTTCTTACACTGACAAGTCCTTCAATAAAGTAGGTAGTTTCATCCCAAGTTTTACCACTATCAAGTGACGCTTCGATGTAATAAGGAATATTCCTGTTACCATTTGGTCCTACATCGGCAGATGTTTCTACCGTGATAGAGGTAAGATTACTCAACAATGGACTAGACACATAGCTAATGAAAATGGAGTCTTCATCGGCGATATCATCCTTATTGGCATCCACAGAAGGGTGAAGTTGAATAAAGCCATTAGTTACCGGTGGGTCAATTATTTCTTCATCATCATAAAATTTATGGTTACAATCAGGGAGAATCATCGTGTTATTGAAGGTAAAACCTTGTGCTTCACCAGATTCTCTGTGGAGCTCAAAAGTGACATTGAAAGGATCTCTCCTTTCATAATCTTCCGGGTCTACCACACGTCCATTTATCTCTTCTCCTGGACAGCCATTTGCAAAAAATTCTATTGGTGAGCCATCCCATTTAAATGTTAACCCTTTCACATAAAAACCATCACTTTGAGGTTCTAAATCCGCCGCGATGAAAACAAACTCATTATCCTGAGCATACGCACTTGTAATAGCGAGCCCATGAATAAGACTAAATAGAACTGTCAATACTGTAAACTTTCTCATTATTTCTACTTTCTTTTATTTCAACTTCTTGAATCAAGCTATTGAAACGCACGATGCGCTGTGTCCTGTACTATCCTTAATCAACTCACCGACCGAGCCGAAAACTTTTTTGTTAAAAGAAAACCTGTAAGGAAAATCACACTGGTACCAATCACTATTGTCAAGTTGGTATGCATGGGATTTTGAAGGTATTCCATAAAGCCATTCGTGAAGATCAGCGGAGAGAGACTCATCCATAAAATGACTAAAACTCCGATAGACACAGCTACGGCGGCATTGATGCTGGTGGCTTTTTTGGAGAAGAAAGCCAACAGAAACAAACCGAGCATTCCTCCGCTAAAGATAGAGGCTAAAGACCACCAAGTGTCGAGTGCACTTTTCACATTGATCATTGCCAATGCTACACCGATTCCTAATACGCCAAAGATGAAGGATGAGATATACAAAACACGCATTCGAGCTTTCTCAGAGGCATTTGGCTTTAATCTTTTGAAATAGTCAGTAAGAATGATGGTGGCCGTACTGTTGATGCTCGTAGAAACGGTACTCATCCCAGCGGCAAAGATGGCGGCAATCAAGAGGCCAGTTACTCCCACAGGAAGTTGATTGACAATGAAATGCGGAAAGACTTTATCCGTCGTAGTACCCTCAGGCAAAAGCTCTGGCTGAGCTTGATAAAAAGAATATAAAGCAGTGCCAATAAAGAAAAACAGTAATGAAACTGGCACATATAATAATGATCCGAAAAGTGCAGAGGACTTGGCTTCTTTGTCTGTTTTGGCGGACATATATCGCTGCACATAGTTTTGATCTATCCCAAAGTTTTGGACATTGATAAACAAGCCATAGATCAACATCACCCAAAAAGTAGATTCTGAGAGACTTAAGTCAAATGATCCCAAACTAAACTTATGATCGCTCGCTCCAATTTCAAAAAGTTGACCGACACCTTCAGGCATATTAAAAACCAATACCAAAGCACAAGCCAGTGCCCCTCCGATTAAGATGATTCCCTGTATGGCATCCGTCCAGATTACGGCTTGAATTCCGCCAAGGAGTGAATACAAAATCACAGTAAATCCGGTAATGATAATCAGGGTGGCGATACCCCAACCAAACATCAGATTGATAGGAAGCACGAGCAAATAAAGTATCGATCCTGTACGCATAAGTTGGGTCAAAATGTAACAGATCGACGCATATCGACTGGCCCACAATCCAAAGCGCTGCTCTAAGTAATAATAGGCCGAAATGCTATTGACACTTCGGTATAGCGGCACAAAGAACTTTACCGCCATAATTGCGGCTATAGGTATGGATAGGCTAAAAACATATGCGTTCCAGTTGCTTAGGTAAGCCTTTCCTGGAATCGCGAGAAAGCTAATGCTGCTGACGAACGTTGCGAAAATGGACATCCCAACTACCCAAGATGGTAATCTGCCTCCGCCTGAAGTATAGGCATCACTGTCTTTATTTCGGAAATAGAAACTACTCCCGAAGATCACGATAACTACGAGATAGACGATAAATACGGAAAGGTCAATGATGCTAATGCTCATGAGTCGGGGTTTGTATTCAGATGCTCATTGGTCTTTCAGGCAAGATGCTTTTCTGAAAAGTTTTTCATATCCAGTTGCTCTAGTCTACCCGCTATCATTTCACGTTGGACTGCATCAAAACGGAAGAAAGGCTCTGGCAGATAATCATCGCAAAGTCCCAAGATGGACAAAGCACACTTAAGGCCTTGTAAATAGGTAGATGACCCATATTTACCTACAGAATAAATCAATGAACTGATTTCTAAAACTTTGTTTCGGTACAACTCCAATTTCTCAAAATCACGTTGCACTGCAGCTTTATACTGCGCGACATAGAGTTTTGGAAACATGTTGGCTCCACCATTGACTCCACCTGCTCCACCTAACAATACTGCATCGGCCGTGATCTCCTCTGGCCCACAAAAAATTGGAAAATCGGCATCTCTCATGGCGTACTGCACAGATCGGATATAGTTCATATTTGCAGAACTATCCTTGAGACCAACTACATTTTCGTTTGCCTCGAATACGGCTTTGATCGTGCTGGTTTCTATCACGGTCTTGGTATGCACAGGCATGTTATACAAGAACAATGGCAAGGAAACCCGTTTTGCCAATGCGTTGAAATAATGCGTCAGCTCTACTTGTGAAGTTCCGAAGTAATATGGAGGTGTGACCACCAATGCACTAGCTCCAGCATCAGCCGCTGCTTGGGCAAGGTTTGCGCTTTCGGTGATGGATGTATCAGCTATACCCACGAGCACGTTCGTCCGACCATTTACTATCTCACATGTACGCTGGATCATTTCTACTCTAAGCTTGATGCTCAAATGGGAGAACTCACCTGTAGTTCCAAGAATAAAAATACCCGAAATATCTGCTGTCAATACATGCTCAATGAGTCGTTCCAAACCAGCTACATCGAGCGTGTCAGTGTCTTTGAGAGGAGTTACCAGCGGGGGAATAATCCCTTTATAAATATCAAAATTAGATTTAATCACTTGTTATTTTTTAAAATACTCAGACGCAAATTCCTCAATATCAAGCTGCTCCCCATCCTTTGGTATCATGTAAAAGGTATAGGAATAATTCCCAGCAGGAATCTGATATTGCGCTAGTGGAGCAGCTACCTCAGACCAACTGTCATTTCCACCTACTCCCATCTGAGTGAGGTCGATATTCAAGGTGAGGTAACCCGGACTTACCAAATCATAGATATGCTTTGCCTCATTAATGTTCGCTTCGGTATATCGCCAAGTGCTCATGCTGACCAAACTATCCGCCACAAGGAACATGCCCTTGGTTTTATCTTCGTTTGACAGCAACATCCATCGAACGTCTGTTAGGTTGCCTCGCTCCTGTGGCATTGGATAAGGCTCATTGATCTCATCAATATTTGCCGAGTAAATACCAGCATCAAAACCGTATCTTCTATCTACATAATTCTCCAGTGGACCTCTCCCATACCATGTCGCATGTGCGTAATCATTTGGAACTCCCATGGATATGCCGACTCGCGGAATATTAGGTAAAGTATCGCTGGCTTGAAGCGAATAATCCACCTTAATTACACCTTTAAGATTGATGAAATAATTGATACTTAGCTTGGCAGATCCTTCGATTAATGAATAGGAAGATTTTACCGAGACACCCTTTTCGCTTTCGCTTTGGGAAAATCCAACAAGTTTTGGATTGGCTTCAAACCATGGTTTCAAAGTTCTTTGAGGTTTCCACCCTTTCTTGTCATTATCAGTAAGCGGACGCGTAAAGTGAGGAACGAGTGGAGAAAGTATTTTCTCTTTCCCATTTTTCAAATAGGAAGATAAGGCACCATTCTCCGTATTGAATCCAATGCTAAAACCTGACCCTGAGACTTTATAAAAGCTTCCAAGAGTCTCACTTTTTAAAGGATCAGCATTCTTAAGGTCAATTAGTGCTGCATTGGGAATTCCTGAAAGTGCCATTTGATTTGAAGCTATCAAATGACCCTTAGGCGCCCAGTCTGTTGGGTTTTTTAAAGTCCATTCAATATTGATAAGATACTCACTACCTGATTTTACTTTAGGTAGGTATTTCGAAATGTCATAGCGCAGCGTATCTCCAGCGGATATCTCGATTCCTGGTAATATGGTTTCGTTGATCACTTTTCCATCCTTCAAGCACTTAATCATCGCTCGGTAGTTGTTGGTGTTCAGGTGAGCATGTCTGTTTTCGATCTGAAGTTGTCCATTCCCTTTGTACGATACTTCTATCAGCTGATAGACTCTCTTGCACTCGTACATCGCAGCTTTGGGACGCCCATCAGATGCGACTATGCCATTGAGGCAAAAGTTGCCGTGGTGACGCTCTTCACCAAAGTCTCCACCATAAGCAAAGAATTCATTTCCTAATGAGTCCTTTTTAAGAATTCCCTGATCCTTAAAGTCCCAAATACAGCCACCAATAATTCGCTTTGTCGTTCGGAATTCATCCCAAAATTCTTTCATATTTCCTGTAGAGTTGCCCATGGAATGAGCATACTCCACAAAGATGATAGGCCGATTATCACCCGCCTGATTGGCCAATAAGTCCACAGTGAAAAGTCCCGGATAAAATCGGCTAACCATATCCACATAAGGCTGATCTGTAGGCACTTGGATCCTGTGTGAATGATCTTTGGGATAATCAGGATGACCCGGAGGTATATAACCTTCCGATCGGTGATTTCCTTGAGCTGGTTCGTAATGTACAGGTCTGGTGATATCAAAGTCGTGAATCCACTCTGCCATAGCTGCATGATTTGGCCCTCTACCAGCCTCATTTCCCAGACTCCAAAACACAATACTCGGATGGTTTTTATCACGCATCACCATCCTCGTGGCGCGCTCCATGTGGGCATGCGTCCATTGTGGATCGTTACTTAGTTTGCCCCCTAGCCCATGTGTTTCAAGGTTAGCTTCATCCATGACCATAATCCCATATTTGTCACAGAGATCATAGAAATAAGGGTCGTTGGGATAGTGACTGGTTCGAATCAGATTGAAATTAAACTGCTTGATCTGCTTCACATCCTCCTCAAGGTCCTCACGAGAAAGCGCCTTTCCCTTGACCGCATGGTGATCGTGTCTGTTGATTCCGTAGACATAAGTCACCTTGCCATTGATTAGTAGCTTGCTATTTTCTGGATCAAACTCGATGCTTCTGAACCCTACTTTGCAGCTTTTTGCTTCTAAAACATTGCCGACAGAGTCCTCCAATGACACCACCAAAGTGTATAGATAAGGCGTTTCATCACTCCACTTCTTCGGCGCGAAAACAGTATCCTCAAGTAACCCAAATTTCACATTATCCAATCTCGGATAGGATTCATTTACAATATCCCCTGCTCCTATCGCTAGCGAATTGTTAAAAACAGGTACTCCACTGTGATCAAAAAGCTGAGCTTTGAAAAGTATGTCATTCTTCACTGTATCACCCGTGAAATTGTCCAGCCTTGGTCGTAAACTAAAGACGGCATTGTTGTAGTCTTTGTCAAGTTTGGCTTGGTAGTGAAAATCAGCAATCCGCAGCTTAGGCTCAGCCAATAGCATCACCTCTCTCTGGATTCCGCTCATGCGCCAATGGTCTTGATCTTCCAGATATGAACCATCGCTCCATCGAAGTGCTTGCACAGAAACTCGGTTTTTACCCGGCTGCAAGTAGGCAGTGACATTGAATTCTGAAGGCAAACAGCTGTCCTCACCATACCCAAGAAACTTACCATTGACCCATACTTTGAAAGCGGAGCTTACCCCACCAAAATGTAAGGTGATGTTATCGTTCTTCCAATTTGGAGGCAACTCAAATGTCTTCTGATATGAGCCTACGCCATTGTAATCTGTTGGTACTAAGGGAGGGTTAATTGGACGAAAGGGGTAAACAGCACTAGCGTAAATCGGAATATCATAGCCTTTCATTTCCCAATTGGACGGAACTTCGATCTTGTCCCAGCCGCTGACATTGGTCATATAGAAATCCAATGGTGCTTCATCCATGTTTTTTGCAAACTGAAAATCCCAAACTCCATTCAGCGAGAGGTATCTGCCTGATTGGTCACGGTCATTTTTGAGTGCTTCTTCTACGGTGGCATATGAATAAGCAGTAGCCCGAGCTTGGTCCCGATTGATGGAGGTGACCATTGGCTCTTCCCATGGATTCGACTCATAAATACCTGGTATGCGAGGAATGCCCGAAGGCTCTCCTGTCACAGTCTGGGATGAGACTGGGGCTGTAATGCTGACAGTCGTCAAAAGAAAAATTATGAGGATTCTAAGTGTGCTCTTCATTTGCATAAGCTTAATTTCCATTAAAGAATAAGTACAAACCAATCATAACCACAATGAGCGCTCCCCATGCAATCATGACACTGCGCTCAGGCATTGCAACACCTCGCATTTTCAGTTCAGGAATCTGCTTTTGGCCTTCTTTGTCTAAAGAGGCAAGGATCCATGCCAATACCATCAAAAACGCAAAAATGTAAAAGGATAGCATGAGAAAGTGAGGCCAGAAATCGTACTCGGCTGACGGCAATACAAAAAGGTAAACGATACCTGTGCCTATACTCACGATGGTTCCCACGATCAAAATAGCATTAGCAGCTTTGGTGGTCATCTTTTTCCAAAAAACTCCTGTTAGGAATACTACCGAGAGTGGCGGAGCTATGAAACCTAGTACTGATTGGAATACGTCAAACAAGTTCAGGCCTTTGATGCTGTCTATTCCAATCGCCATCACTACACCCAATACAGCGCCTATGGCCATGATTATTCTACCAAATTTTACAATTTCCTGCTGCGTGGCTTCTGGTTTGAATCTCTTAACGTAGATATCCATCGTAAATACTGTGCTCAAAGAATTGAGCGCTGAGTCGATCGTACTTACCAAAGCTGCAATCAATACAGCCATCACCAAACCGGTCATTCCCGCAGGAAATAAACGAGTGACCATGGTCATATATGCTTCGTCAGGATTGTCCAGATCAGGAAATAAAGTAAAACAGACTATCCCCGGGATGATAAACAGTGCTACATCAAAAATCTTCAGCCAACCTGTGAAATTGGCTCCCATTTGTCCTTGTTTGAGGTTTTTTGCGCCAAGTACAGATTGTACCATGCTTTGATCAGTACACCAAAACCAAACACCCATAACAGGGTAACCCAGCGCAATGGCCAGCCAAGGATAACTCGGATCATCCATTGGCAGCAGTAGGTTCCAATAATGTCCTGGAACTGAATTGAATACTTCCACAGGACCACCAGCTTTCATTACACCTACAACTGTAAGTGCACCAGAAACCACGATCAAAAGAATCATCTGGAACACGTTGGTATAAGCAATCGCCTCTAAACCTCCTGCAATCGCGAAGAAGGCAGCTATTGTCACCAAAATTATCACAGAAGCCCAAAGTGGTAAGTCTAGAATCTGACCGACCAAGATACCACCGGCAAATAATGTCAACGCCAACCAAGAAATCAAAATGGTAATAGTCGTGTACCAAGCCAAAATATTACGTGTAGACTGACCAAAGCGCTTTCCCATAAACTCTGGCAAAGTTTGAACTTCAGCCTTCAAATATTTCGGTGCAAATACCACGGCTAGTAAGAAGATAAATGGAAAGGCATACCAGCCAAAGTTTCCAGCTACAATCCCGGTCGTATAACCAATACTGGCAGATGCAATCAGCATAGATGGCCCCACATTGGTACCCCACATCGTGAGACCTATACTGTGCCATTTGAGGGTTTTACCTGCTAGGAAAAGGTTTTCATCATCACCCTTCTTTTTCTTAACAAAGCTTACCCAATATCCTATACCAATGAGAACTACAAGGTATAATCCGACTATCACGAAATCTATAGTCTGCAGGTAATCGTTGATATTTTCCATTTTTGAGGGGTTAGTTGGTATTGGTCAAAAAATAACCGAACCAGCTAGTATCTAACTGGTCAGTACTTTTGACTTAATTACATGCTCGCCTATTTGACTGTGGCTCCATCCACTACAAATGGTTCTGCAAAGTATAGTGGCTTCTCTCCTTCCAAAATTGGGGCTTTAGAATATTGCATGAGCAATACTCTGCGTGACTTGTCTGTATTATTGGAACCGCTTCTGTGAAAACAAACACTCGAAAACAAAGCGATATCTCCTCTTTTCAAAATGGCTGGAACACCTGGATTATCACCATGATATCCGATGCGGTCATTGGTTCCTTCCTCTAGTTCGTGCTCGATAAGCGTATCGCCACCAGCCACAGAATATGGCAGCAAGTAAACAGTTCCATTCACTTCGTCCACATCATCGAGAGGCATCCAGCAAGATAGGTAAGTGTCGTGCTGCTGTTTTACATAACCAGAATCCTGGTGCCATGAGAATTTCATTCCTTTGTCGGCAGCCTTCACTACAAATTGTTCAAGGAACAAATACACATTTTCACCTAAAATAGATCGGGTGATTTCTTCCATTTCTTTGCCATAAAGCAACTCCTGCATTGGTTCGCTTTTTGGGCTTTTCATCGCAATGAAGTAGCGCTTCCCTTTGTGATTGATTTCATCGACTTCCACACCTTTGGCGTCCATCTCATCATCTTTTTCTTTGATGAATCGCTCACATTCGCCTTGAATTTTCTCGATCATTTCCTGTGAAATCACATTTCTGAGAATCACAAAGCCTTCTTTGTGATAGTGTTCTATTTGTTCATTAGTAATTACCGTGCTCATTTTATAATAATTTTACGTTCAATATCTTCTTTACTAGCACACTTATAGTGTCAGTTGATTCCAAATGCCTTTAAAGTTTTGATCAATTGAGATAGTTACCACCTTGTCCATATTCATCTCGTCTGTGCATTGTACGATCTCTGGATATACCGACAAAGCCGAATCTTTTAGTACAAATACTGGCATATCTTTGAGAGACGAATCGTAACCTTTGATCCATTGATTACCTCCGTACTCTTTTCCTGAAAAGAAACAGATCCAATCACCTTCTGGCAAATACACATCTCTTTTGTTTTCCGAATTCATGATAGGTGCTACCAAGATTTGATCACCGAAATAGTATTGGTCATCAATGTGCCAACAAGTTTTATCATTTGGATGATGAAAGATCATGGCTCGGAGTACAGGATATCCAGTATCCAAAGCTTGTTCACTGACCTCCAAAATGTATGGAATCAAAGCATAACGCAGGTTCCACCAGCTCCTCACGATATCGGCTATTTCTGGGTACTCATATGGTTCGCGCTTGGATGTACCGTGATAGCGAAGGTGCGAACTGAATACCCCAAATTGAGTCCAACGCACATAGAGATCGACTGGGATGACCGAATTCATGAAATTGGGTACGCCATGAAAACCGGGAACATCGTGACTCCAATACGCAAATCCTGATAAACCTAGATGCAGTCCCCCTTTGATCGATCCTGCCATGCCGTCCCATGAGCAAGCCGCATCTCCACCCCAATGGAGCGGATATCTCTGACATCCAGCCCAGCCTGCCCGAGCCCAAATAATTCCGTCTCCGGTCATTTCCTCGGTAACTTCATAAGCCGCCTTTTGATAAAGTAGCGCGTAGAGATTGTTGAGCTTTTCAGGGCTCATGCCATGATAACTCGCTTCCATATGGATCTCCTCCCCAAAGTCTGTTTTGATGCAGACAACTCCCATTTCAAGCAGCTTCCTGAGTAGGTCTTTGTACCACTCCACTGCCTCAGGATAAGTGAAGTCTATGGTGCCAGCATAGTCCAAAGCACTAAAATTAGAGCCGCCTTGCGCTCTACTTGCCTGCAAAGGACCCACATAATTATTGGCTATCGCTTCATCGTGTTGCTCAGCTTCTTTGGCGATGTATGGCATTTGCCAAAGGCTAACTCTAAAACCATCTTCCTTCAACTTATGTACAAAAGCCTTTGGATCCGGGAAGCGCTCCTTATTGAATTTCCATTCACATAGCCAGTCTGTCTCAAACCATCCTGTGTCCAAATGAATGACATCACATGGAAATTTATCTGTTCTCAGTCGATCACAAATTCCCTCTACTTCCTCTGCTGAAAAATAGGTCATGCGACTCATCCATACACCATAGCTCCAAAGCGGTGGCATGGAAGGAAAGCCTGTAATGTCGCGATACTGCTTCAGGATTTGCTCTGGATTGTCTCCTGCAAAGAGGAAAACGTCCACGCTGCTATCCTCTACCAGCAGCTGTGCGGCTCTCGTAGAATGATCTGCCAATGAAAATTTCGCATAGGATGAAGTGTGCAAAAACAATCCATAATTTTCGCTAGATAGATAGAATGGAATGTTTTTATAAGTTCTTCGATTGTTGACACCTTGTCCGTCTTGATTTTTCAGAAAAAATGTTTTTCCCGAAAGGTCCATTTTAGTGAATCGCTCTCCTGTACCACCAAAACACTCGTCGTTCTTTGCATGGAGCGAAAATGTGGATCTATCAATTTTCCCCTCCTTTTCGATGTAGGCTAGCCCAAAGGACTCTACCCTTGCAGGAAAGAATTGGTCGTCATCGCTCAGCTTAATTCTGGTTTTACCATCTGGATAAAAACTCATGGATAGCCTCTCCACAGGAGGAGGCAGCAAATCGCTCCAATAGTCTATTAGTGGTTCGCTTAGGTCTATAACCACTACGGCCTCATCATTACTATTTAATATCCTCCAAACAGTTTCATCCTTCACGACTTTCAGTTTTTGAGGCTTTAAGTCAGTCATTTGGAGCATCTCAGATTCAAGCGAAGATGGCTCCCCAAAATCGATCGTAGCTCTTAATTTATTACTACCGTAATAGCGTATAATAAGCTGATGTACAACAGGTTCTGCATCTATATCCAAAGCAAGATCTACTGCTTGAAGTTGTCTTTGAAAGGGTATATCGATGATTATACTTCTGTCACTATTTGATCTTGCATCGAGTGGTTTGCCTGCTCGCCATAAGTATTCCTTTTGGTCTCCGGACAAGTCAAAATCCAGAAAATCGACTAAGGCGTAGTTCGTTTGTTTCATTTATTGAGAAGGAGTAAGTCCAGCTACTTGACGATTTTTAGAGTTTCTATTTGGTCTTCACCGACTATTTTAAGAAAATAGATTCCCTGATTCAAGCTTGACATATCAATTTCCACAGCGCTAGCATTTAGTTCATCAGCCATCAATACTCTTTTACCATTCAGGTCAAAGACTTCATAGCTCTGAATGAAACGCTCGCTTTCCAGTCTTACCAGGTCAGTCACTGGGTTTGGGTACAAAATGGTAACAGTCTTTTTACCGACTTCCAGTAAAGTAACTTCCTCTGCAGAAGAACATGCCGCCACATTCACTTGAATGATCTTAGTGTCTCCCTCGGCATCTTTCACCTTATATCTAAAATTGCCAAGACCAACCTTATCAGGTGTTACTTTAGCTATATTGACACCTTCTTCTAGCACTACCTGCAAGTTTTCCATGCTTAGAATTTCAAAAACAGGATCATTACCATAACCTAAAGCATAGTCTTTCAGGTCAATCGAAAGTACCGAGTCGTCTTCAAGGATGTGATGATTACTCGCTAACCACATGAGGTATTCTTCCAAATTGGTATATCCGTCAAGGTCTGCGTCCGCTGTGCCATCTTGATGATCCTTATCCAGACCAACCAAATCTTCCCACCAATTCGGCATTCCGTCTTCGTCGGTATCCCAATTTTCAGGTCTTGATTCCTCAGGATAATCTTCCCATCCACCTACATCCTCTTGACTATCGGGCATTCCGGGAATGCGCGTTTTACTTCCTTGGTACTTTGCCGTGCCATTAAATGTTTCTTGGAGCACTCGTATGTCGTGCATATCTAGCGGTTGATTACTCCCTACATCTGAGATGACATCTTTATAGGCTTCATAAGCCGTCTGAAGTGTGATCTGAGAAGGAAAAAATGCTTGATCGACCCATGGCGAATAGCCTTGTGGAGAGCCAGAGTACCTTCTGCCTTTTTCCTGATTCGATTCATCGAAATAGCCGGGCATAACATTACCAGCAAAATAGTAGCGTTGGGTTCCTGGGAAATTGTCATACTGTGCATTTAACGCATAGTTATTACCTTGATGGCCTGGGCCAGGTTTATAATAATTCGCAATGAAATTGACTTCATGGGCTCCCCCATCTGTCGTTCTTTTGCCAAAATTGTAAACCACATTATTGGAGATATCTAATCTGCCAGCGTAAATACCATCTCCTGTAAGTCCTCCTGCAAGGCTCCAGTTTCTGCCATAGCTATGCGCCAATAAATTGTGGTGAAAGCTTCCTATATCTCCACTTATACTAGCAGCATACCCATGTTTTGTACCAGCAGGATAGTTTTGATGACCTGCTTGATTAAGCGGTTCACTTATGAGGGTTCGCTGTAGCGTAATATTTTGACCACTGCGAGAGCTAAAAGATTCGTCGATCGTCCAGCTGATAGAACTATGATCTATGATGGAGTTCTTTCCACCTTGCATGCCCATGCCATCATAAGTGGTGCCCGATCCTACTCTCACTCGCATGAACCTGATGATGCCATCCGAAGCTCCGCTCATTCCAAATGGTGCACCCTTAATACATATGCCTTTACCAGGAGCGGTTTGTCCGGCCACAGTAACATAATCGTCAGTTAGGGTGAGTCTTGACTTCAGCTCGATAAGACCCGAAACATTAAAAACCACTGTTCGAGGACCAATGCTGTTAGTGACTGCTTCCCTCAAACTACCAGGGCCATCGTCATTCAAATTGGTAACCGCAACCACAGACCCACCGCGTCCTCCAATGGCAAACCTTCCATATCCTTCGGCACCCTCAAATGCGAGATGTCTTGGTTTGAAATACCACACATCACCACGGACCGTATCATCTTTAAAAACCCCATCTACTCTCCAGTAATAAGGATCGCAGAGATTGATGGTTTGTAGATATTTGGTAGATATCTGGTTTCCCTTAAACAGAGAAGAACCAGGGTCTGCGTTCGTGACTTCCTCTTGGTTCGTACCAATATAGAAATTGTGAGACAATGCATCAGTGGCAGCTTTCCAAGTTAGTTCTATGGAGCCATTATCTGCATCGGCATGTTCATCCATATGGCTTGGATAAGGCTGACTTGATTGCCTTGCTGCGTCGGGTGTATTCAGCTCAAAACCATTTATATAAACTGATTTGTCGGAGCTAGTGCTAGCAGGTTCAACTCGAAATCTGATCTCAGCAGTTTCACCAGCAGACACTTGGAAGGTGATATAAGCAGTAGCTGCGTCTGAGTCTTTAAGTACACGATTGCTTTGTTGAAAGTCATCAATCAGCAGTTGATCTCCATTGTAAATCTCAATATTTGAAAAAGTGTTTGTCTCTGGGTTACTAAAGGAATTATGAAAAGATAGTAACGTATGCTTTCCTGCTGGAAGACCTGAAATGGTAAGCGTAATATCTCCTGAAGTCAATCCATCGCTTACAAGTCTAGCGAAATTTGGAGACTGAATACCGGCCTTGTACCAGCCTGAGGAAAAGCCATTGGAGGAGAATTTAAACTCGACACCAGACTTTGTGAAGGATGTTTCTGTACCACCACTGATCACCCATGAGGAGTAATCCGGAGAATGCACTTCACTTTCATTGCGACCAGAAAAGTTCAAGTCCACTTGCACTACTTGAGCAAACAAGCCATTCATGAGTCCAGCCAAAACAAGAAAAAGTAAAGGGCGAAAAAAGACAAATGACTTAGGAAATACGCTTTTACTCATAAGATTGACATTATGGGTTAAAAGTATGGGGAGCTCAGGACAATAGTTCCCTGTACTGTGATGCTCCAAGGAGGCGTATTTAGTTTCAAAGCCTTTTTTAGTTGAATATTCCTAAACAGTCTGAAATCCATAATACTGCGGCGTTTATCTGAGCTTGATTAGACGCTCAAAGTATGATATTCGGGAAGAGCTGAAATGCTCAGTTCGGATCAACAGCTTTTATATTTAGAAAATCAAGCTATTGAGTGATGAGCTTTACAGAAGCTGAAGAGAGATTCTCAGACTTTGCGGTAAGCATTATTTCACCTTGCTCCTTGGTGGTCTGGACGATCACAAGAGCTTTACCTTTCCAAGCTTTTCGCTGTGGCAATTTGAAGGATTCCCAACTGGCCTGATAACCATTGTCAGTTCCTACTATCCTACCTGGCCCTGAAATTTCGAAAGTGATTAGATTTTCAGCATGAGGCGCTAATGTTCCTTGAGCATCAGTGATGTCCACCGTAATGAATGACAAGTCATAGCTGTCATTTTTAAGAATTTCACGATCTGCCGTTAGTTCAATTTTAGCTGGTTCCCCGGCCGTTTTAATTTCACGAACCAAGATGTCTTTTCCATCCTTTCTGGAAACAGCTTTGATAGTACCCTGTGTAAACGGAACTCTCCACTGAAGGTGTAGATCCTCCACATCTTTAGATTTTGCGCCAAGCGATACTTCATTGAGATAAAGCTCTACCTCATCAGCATTGTTAAAGTAGGCCCAGATGTCTATTTCTTGGCCTTCAGTCCAGTTCCAATGGGGAAAAACATGCAGCATATCTTTATCCGACCATTCACTTTGGTATAGGTAATAGCTGTCTTTCGGAAAGCCAGCTAAGTCAATGATTCCCAAATAGGAGCTCCGTGCAGGATATGGATAAGGATCTGGTTCTCCGAGGTAATCAAAGCCTGACCAGACATAGATGCCAGCCATATGATCGAGCTGTTTCACTACACTCCATGTCTCCTCATGTGTAGATCCCCAATATGCGGAGATCATGTCATACGCCGATACCGTGAAGTCAGGATTGGCATTTGGAATGGGCTCTTTGTACTTCGCTGGCCAGCGCTGAATGCTATCAGATGGCATGTCGTAATGCCCGCGTGTCGCGAAAGCTGAAGAGGTCTCCGAAGCAATCATTGGGTAGCCTGGGAAGCGATTTGGTAAATCAGCATAAGCCTCGTGCTTATAATTGAAGCTCAACAAATCCAATGCGCCTGATTGTGAAATGAAATTCTTCTCTGGCTCATTCTCAGTAAGCCCACTGGTGATCATTCGTGTAGTATCAAGTGCGCTCACAATATCTGCAAGTTCTCTGGTGATCGTGAGCCCTGTAGAATCGAACTGCTCTCTGATCTCGTTACCAATACTCCATATGAAAATAGATGGGTGGTTACGGTCACGTAGCACCATATCACGCAGATCTCTTTCGTGCCAATCGTCCCAATTGAGGTGATAACCTTTCTTTGCTTTGGTCTTCTTCCACTCATCGAAAGATTCATCTACCACGATGAAACCCATCTCATCACATAGGTCGAGCAGTTCTTCGGCGGGAGGATTATGTGACATTCTGATCCCATTACAGCCCATTTCTTTAAGAATTTCTAGCTGGCGCTGTGCGGCTCTTTTGTTAAAAGCAGCTCCTAAAGCACCCAAGTCATGGTGCTGATTGACGCCATAAATTTTGAGATATTCTCCATTGAGGAAAAATCCTTTTTCTACATCAAATTCAAATGATCGGATACCAAATGGTGTTTTGTACTCATCAATCAATTCCCCTTTTTCATAGATTCGGGTCTCCGCAGTGTACATAGTCGGCGTTTTGATCGACCATAATTCAGGATTGTTGACTTCAAAAGTTTGGTTGATGGTTTCATCTCCAGGCGGAGTATTAAAACCTTGTCTTTCCGTAGCAATCACTTTTCCGGCAGAGTCTACAATCTTAGTTTCAACTTGAATATTCTTTGAAAGATCGTAGGTGTTTTTGATGGTAAGCTCTGCCGCAACTTTAGCCTTGCTTGTGCTAACTTCTGGAGTGGTTATAAAAACTCCCCACTGACCAATGTGTATTCTGTCTGTTACAACTAATTCCACACCTCGGTAAATACCAGATCCTGTATACCATCTTGAATTTGGCTGCAACGAATTATCAACTTTTACGGCAATGACATTGGGTTTGTCTAAATTCAGGTACGGTGTTAAATCATATCTAAATGAGATGTATCCGAATGGTCGTTTTCCTAAGTAATTCCCATTGATCCATATCTCACTATTTCGGTAAACGCCTCCAAAATCAATATAAACCTGCTTTCCTTGTGATGCTTCATCAAGATTGAATGTTTTTCGATACCAACCCTTTCCTGCAGGTAAAGCACCTCCGGCTTGTCTAGTTTCATGATCCTCGCTGAAATCTCCTTCTATACTCCAGTCATGCGGTAAATTCAACAACCTCCATTTTGCATCTTCATAATCTGGTGTTGAAGCTAGGCTGTCATCACCAAGCTTAAACTTCCAACCTTCATTGAAATCTGTAACCAATCTTGGTGATTGCTCTTCCTTACATGAGACAAAAGCAATTACCAATAGTAGAAATATTGACTTAAATAGTCTGGATGACATGTTTTTATTTTTTGGGTATAGATGACTCTTTTAGCGGGTCTTCATAATATTCAATTTCACTTTTGCCAAGATCACTTGATGTGGCTACTGCAATTCCTCGCTGCTGATCACGATTCGTAGCACAATAGAAATGATAAACCACACCTTCATGCTTGATCACATAAGATTTATGCGCAAACCAATTGTCATAAGGCTCAGAAGGGGCAATTAAGTCTTTACCCTCCCACTCAGTCCAATTAACCAAATCATAGGAGCAAGCAAAGCGATTGAAAGCATCGTGATCTTTACGCGTAGGCCAAAAGGCTCCAAAGTAGAACATCACCCACACATCATCAATTTTCTGAATGACTGCATCTCCAGAAATTCCTTTGTGGTGATTGATGATTGGTTCTTTACCGAAGCGATCCCAGTGGACCATGTCATTGGATACTGCCATGCCAATTCGCTCTGCGCCACGTTTGGGATTGATACTGTCTCCCCGCGCATTGTAGTACATCACGAAAGGATAACCTGTCGTTTTATCATCATCCTGCAGCACCCATGTCTTGTAGATGGTTCCGTTTTCCCACCATCGGGCACCCTCATCTGTAGGTTTGAAGATAGGTTCTTCTAGTCGGTTCCAGAGATGAGCTGTGGATGGATCTTGATTTGTATGCGCCATTCCTATGGCAAGTAAACCACTTTCATAGCCAGTAGAGCTCCCACCAAAATATGGCATCCAGTATTTTCCATCAAACTTATTAAGCGCATAGCTTCCACCAAATTTAGGGTCTTGTAAACTTGGATAACCTGCCTTTTGATTGGCATCCCAATCAGTACTGTCAGAAAATGCCATCACTCTTCCTTTTATGCTCCAATCCAGCAGATTATCACTTTCTGCTAGCCAGGTTTCATATCCTCTTCCGTCAAATATGAAGTAGGTCATAAACCATTTTCCATCTTTTTGAAAAACTGTAGGGCAGTCAATTTTCTTGCTCTGATCCTCTGGCGCTAGCACCAAACCGTACTTGTATGGTGTTTTTATCTGCTCATAGATTTTTTCCATCACATCCTGTGACACTTTCTTAGGCAGTTGTTTCTCTTTACAAGAAAAGGCCAAAAGTACGATTACTAAAAGTAAGCTTGAAGCAGATATATGTAAGTATTTCATAGGTTGATCGGCGCATCGCCTCTGGTCAATTAGGACTTTTTAGAGGTTAAAACTTCTTACCAGCCTTCCTCATTCGCTCATGCCAAGCTTGACTTTCAGCATTGAGGTCGTATCCTTCCTTGGATAGATAATTATTGATCCTGCCTTTATACTTGCCAAACATTTTGTGTTTGTCATCCGAGGAACCCTGATCCATTGCTCGCTCGCGAGCCTCATAAAGTGATACCCAAATCTTATTTTTTTGCCGTTCGGTAAGTTCTAAAAGCATGTCCAAATAACCTGTGTACGTAATAGGAAGCACACCATAGGTCATTCCATTTTTCACTTCATCTACTTGTTCATACGTAAGTCCTGCGCCAAGCAATTGCGCTAAGTAGGCATTGTGACGGATGTATAGTTTGGCGTCCCGCTCATTTTCATAATTGACAATCATCTGATCCTTTTCCTCTTTTGATATTTCCAAAGGACGGATGGCCACCTTTCTAGCGTCACAGCTATCATGAATAGCGCTCAAGTTGCAGTATTGCTCCACAACGATGGCTTGAATGGCTTCAAAATTATCTTCTAACTCCATGGGAGTTAAAAACTTAGCGGTACGTCCCTCAAGCACCTTGATGTACTCCGGGTTGACAGTACTCATATTTACATTCTGAGCAAAAGGCATGAATCCGATGAATAAAATGCCGATGGTAAATAATAGTTTTTTCATATTATTGGTCTTTAGAATTCCTTAGAACTTATTTTAACCAGTCCTTTAAATATTGGAAGCCTTCTTCTAGACCAGCCGCTTCCTTTATTGCCTGATCAACCTGAGGCCCATTGTTGATCCACTCATTACCTGGTCCAGGTGAATTCGAGAAAAATTTATCTTTTTCTGTCCAATTGTTTTCGGACTTGATAAAGCTCGATCCTTCATCATAATAGATGTATTGATAATGCTCCGGGATGTGGGCATAAGGCGCTTTCTCTAAATGATGAATACTATTTCTAGCAATCAAAGACTTTGGCTGAGGAGAGAGGGTATAAACACCGCCAACATCATACATGTTCCTGGCAAAATGATGGATTTCATTAGCAATCACTTGGTTGTTTTTCATGCAAGTCACAGACTTAGTCCAGCCCCAACCAATACAGATGCCAGAGTAGTTGACATAGCTCACTTCATTGTTTGCAATGGTCACATCGTGCGCGAAACCTACGCTAATTCCTACACATCCCCAGTCCTCGTTCGTCACATTTGTGATTAGGTTGTTCGAGATGGTCTCAAATCGGCTAACTTCTCTTTCATCACTTGGATTATAAGGGAGGTGCGCTTCAAAGGTCTCATCACCAAAGAATCCAACTTGTATACCTGTTCCTCCAATATCTTCAAAAAGATTACCAACTATCACGTTATGATGTGTCCCGCTGATCAAATCCAATCCAGTAGCTGCCATGTGTCTGAATGAACACTTTTCAAACCGCAGATGGTGCGCATTGACAACCTTCACCCCTGCGGACTGGCGTTCCAACCATGCTTGGTTTTCCAGAGCTGCTTTGTCTGGCGTACCTGGTTCCTTTAGCTTGTAACCGTCGAGCATTGAAAAACCCGCTTGCAGAGGCACGTGACCCTTAAGTGAAGGTCTTAACCATGTGGCGTGAGCAAAATCAATACCTTCAAAATGAATATGAGAAACTGGTAAATCCAATGTGCCAGAAATCTCCATCACGCTCTCCAAGTATGGCGCGATAACTTCTTCTTTGGCAAGATCCTCTCCTTTTCTAGGCCAATAATAAACTTTTCCGTTCCGAATATCTAAGTACCATTCTCCTGGTGAATTCAAAAGCTCGGGCGCATTGACAAAGTAAAAGGCTGAGTTGCCATTAAGCTCTTTCTTTTCATCAATAAAAGGTGCTGGCCATGGATGCTCAAACTCAACCCTGCTCTCTGGATCATGGAATTTGATCAAAGTCTTGTCTCCCTCTTTTTTGAGTGACTTCACACGTAGATTGGCTATTGCCCACCACTGATGGATGACAAACTCTAGCTGATCAATCGACGCAAAATTGTAATCCAAATTAGGAATGTAAAATGACTCATCCGCCTTATCAACTGACAAAATCCTGTCAAGCTCTCCATCATTTAGGTTGCTTGCCCGATCAGCTTTCACACCACTGACCCATAGTTGTCTGAAAAGAACAGGCAATCCCCCAACTGTTGGAACTGGCGCTTCCCATAGTTTGCCTCTTGCTTCTTTCGGGAATCGAGAAGTACCTTTTGATTTTTTCCAGCCTGTCACTGAAACGCCTCCACTCAATACTGGACGATTGTTTTCATCAGCTGCTACGATTTTGGTTGGGCTCTCTGCTGTTCCCGAATCCTCTGGTCTGAGTCTCACAGGCTCCTGCATCTGATAAGTCCCTCCAAGAAGATAGATCATGATCCCTCCGCCAACAGACTCATCATTGAGTCGCCTTAGATTACGAGCTCTCCTCAGCGCCCGATCCAAACTGGCAAAAGGAGCATCCATGGTTCCTTCATTTAGATCACTACCATTTGGGGAAACCCAGAGATCTACTGCCGCTTCTGTTTTGAAAAGAGAAAGGCTGAGGAGTAAAAGTAGAATAGGTTTTATCATAACTTTCTTCATTGAAATACCGATTTTAAATAGCGAACATTAGCTCCATAATTACCAACAACATCGCGTGGATTAGTTGCATCTCTTGAGCGCTCCACTACGAGCCATCCTGACCAACCAATGCCATCTAAGGTCTTTTTTACTTTTGGCATGTCAATGCGCTCATTGTTCTCCAGCCAAACTTTATCTTCATCTGACGCGTGAATCATGCAAATTCTATCTTTACCCAAGATTTTCAGTTCTTTATGTAAGTCTCTTCCATTCTGAAGCGGATTGGCAAAGTTGAAGTAGCACTGAATGTGTTTGGAACCAATCTCGTCAAGAAAATCAACCTCTCCTTTTGCATCCAAAGCCGTCTCTATTCCGATCACCACGTCTGCTGCCTCAGCTCTTGGAGCTATAATCGTCTTAAACTTTTCAATTAGAATTGGTCTCAATTCAGGATGCTGAATCATATCCCCTTTCACGCCAAGTGGCAAAAAAGCCGTTTTCACTCCCATCATCACCATGGTATTAATGGCATCATCAATCATAGGCGCTATATCACGCTCGGCGAGTGACTGAGCATAAAATCCTGACATGGCAATTGAGCTAAGCTCAAGATTATACTTCTGCAGTTCTGCTTTAAATACTTTGCGATCTATCGGATTCCTGAGCTTATTATCAAAGACTACTCTGTCTCCAAGGCCTCCCATATCCAATTCCAGACCATCTGCTCCTATCTCAGCTGTACGACTAAATGCGCCAAGCTTCTGTCGCTTCAAGATCATCCAATCACAAACTGCTACTTTGTAAGCCTCGTCTTTTCCGAATACTCCTTCTACCGTGTGAGTCTTTCCTTGAGAGGCCAGCGCAATGGCTGGCGCAGACATCACTGCTCCTGTCGCCATAACGGAGTTTCTCAGGAATCCTCTTCTATTATTTTGATTCTTGCTTTTCATTAATTTCTCATTTCGTGTTCTATGCTGGACCAAATAAATGGACCAACACCTTTCGGATCATTGTCTCTGATTTCTTCCGAGATGTAATATTCAAAACTGCCATCACGGTTATTCTTTCCTCCCAAACCTGCTACTGCACAACATCTTGTAAGTGATATGGTACCATCAGGATTGTATTTGATGAATTCATCCAACATTCCTTGATATCCTTTGGATGCCACTTCTTCATAGGAAGGATCGATGTAGCCTTTTCTGGAAGCTTTGTAAATCGAATAAACAAACATCGCAGAACCAGTAGCTTCGAGATAATTGCCAGCTCTATCTCCTTGGTCAAGTACTTGATACCACACACCACTCTTGGGGTCTTGATATTTTTTGATCCCCTTGGCTGTTTTATTCAGCACATTAATAATCATCTCATACTCGGCATGATCTTTTGGGAAATAATCAAGTACATCCACTAGCGCCATCGCAAACCAGCCGACACTTCGTCCCCAGAAATTTGGAGAAGTACCAGTAACAGAGTCTGCCCAAAGCATGGACTTGCTTTCATCCCAGCCGTGATAGTAAAGGCTCGTCTCTGGGTCATAAGCATATTTATCCATCAACCGAATCTGAGTAGCCACTAAATCAAAAAGCTCAGGATCATCCATTTCTGCGGCATATTGTGCTAAAAATGGAGCGCCCATATAAAGACCGTCTAACCACATTTGGTGAGTATATCGCTTCTTATGCCAAAATCCACCTTCGGTGGTCGTTGGGTGGTCTTTCATTGCTTCTCTAAGTGTGGTAGCAGCATCGAGATATTTTTGCTCTTTGGTGTGTTCAAACATTGGGAAGAGGATTTTCCCCGGATTGATCATGTCTATATTGTGCTGTGAGGAATCATAAGTAACGATGAATCCGTCCGGCTTAATCAATGTGTCGGCATAGTCAAATACATAGTCATAGTACTTTTTCTCACCGGTGTACTCATAAATATTAAGCATGGACTTAGCTATGATACCATGGGTATATCCCCAGAATGGAATTCTCACATTGTCCACAGTCCATAGTTCCGGGAATAACTTCATCTCGGAATCAGCCATCAAGACAGAATATTTTATAGGCTTTTCCTGTTCGGTTTGACTGCAGGCCAGCATCCCCCATAATATTCCAATAAGGATTATTCGATTCATATTCATTTGTTCTTTTCTATTACTTCGTATAATTCTGCCAAACTCTTGATAGCATCTTCAGGGAACTTTTCTCCACTTTTCCCAAAGGCATACAGCTCCTCATAGTCTTCATTAGTGATTGACGACTCATCGATTTTACCAGATTTATTTGTGAGAGCTTCTAGATTTAGTGAAAGGTTAGCAGCCATAAATTCATACATTGCTATCCGCTTGGAGTATCCATAATCATGCTTTTCGTCGGGCAAATGAACATTTGACACTTTATTCGCGGCATTGTAAAACGAATAGGTGCGCTGGATAAATGGATATTCTACTTCTGGCACTTGAAAAGTCCAGTCACCACCATCCGAAATGATCAGTTGTGGTTTGGGTGCCATCATTGCGGCTATCTCGGCATTATTGGTGCGCTCACCACAGAGATGTATTGGTGTTCCACTTTCACACGGGCAACCACCAGCGTGAAATGAAGAAGTCATTACAACGGGAGCGCTCACAGTAATGCGATCATCAATAGCCGAAACGAGCATCGTTTGTGAGCCTCCACCTGAGCCTCCTGTAATACCCACTCTTTTCGCATCGGCCTTTTTATCTTTCAATAAATAATCCAGTAGACTGATGGCATTATTTGTCTGAATAGTATGGGCAATACTCTTTCTGTGAGATTTGGAGTCTACCTGAAGTAAACTCTCTCCCCAACCAAAGAGATCATAACTGACCGCTATTGCTCCCATTTTAGCCAATGCTGCACACCTCAGCTGCTGATCTTCGCGATAACGACCATCTCCAAAATGACCATTAGGTGAAATGATGACCGCTTGTTTTCCTTTTGCTTTGTTTGGACTGTAAATAGAGCCGGTGACGTATAAGCCGGGCACTGTTTCCAGAGCAATATTCTCGACAGAATAACCTTTGTAAGTTCGCTTATTGGTTAAAATGACCTGAGGGTTTTGTGCTTTTGGTAGTTCTGATATCCCAAACACCTCTATCATGCATTGTTTGAGTGCTGCTTTTCGCAACTTCCAAGATTCTTGATCGGCGTAAAGCGTCTTTAAGTATTCCAAAGAAGCTGCGCCTGCCTCTGGTGTAATCAAGTGGTATTGAAATGGTTTGACTTTATAAACTCCCTCATCTTGCTTCACGAAGATGAAATCGAATGGGGCCAGCACCTTAGTAAGGCTAGATTCTAGGTCACCGGCTACAAGCCGCCAATTAGCATACTTTAGATCAAAATCTTCCAATTCTTCTTTATTGAACTTGATCCGCACGGAATATTTTGCCTGTAATTCATCCAGAACTTCTACCAATGGCCTTGAAAAATTGGTATCGGAAGTCTGGGCTCGCAAATTCAGGCATCCAATGAAAAGCGTCAATATGATCAAAATCGATTTCATGTTTTGACTTTATATTTTAATGAATGATGACCGGAAGTCAGATTTAGCTGACGCTCGTTCGACTCAACTTCCTTTGGCAAAATGAAAGTTGCAGAGGAGTTCACAGGAATATCAAGGTCAATGACCCATTGTCCATCAGTAATTTTCCAGTGTAAACTGATGTCTCCGTACAGCGATTTGGTACTGGCTTTGACATAAGTCAAATCTCCAGCGAGCTTTGGCTCAATGATAAACTTCTGAAATCCTGGATTCTCGTTATCAGACCTAATTCCTGCTAGTGATTTGAAAAACCACTCTTCTATTTGGCCCATCATAAAGTGATTCCATGAATTGCCTTTGGAAGGATCCCATTGCTCGGTCAGTGTAGTTAATCCATATTGGAGCTGATAGCCATACCCAGGTGCTTCATAATGATTGAGCATATCGTATAACAGATCATTCAGGCCATTATCAGCCAACACTTGGAATAAATACCTGTTGCCCACATCACCTGTCGTCAAGCGATTACCATGAGATTCGATATCTGCAACGAGATTATCCAGAACTGCCTTTTTATTTTCCTCATTTACCAATCCCATGTATAGCGAAACTGCATTGCTGTACTGACTGCCTGAGGCATATTGGTTGGTTTCAGTATTGAAAAATTCTTGATTGTAGGCTTGAAACACTTCTTGTTTTAAGGATTTGTATTTATCTAAATCACCTAGATTTCCAGTCATTTCAGCTGCTTTGACCAATCCCACGATACAGAAAAAATAATGGGAAGTTGCTGATAGGGCAATAGGGCTATTCTTAGAATATCCAGCTCCGTGTTCACCATAATCATACCAATCGCCGAGACCATGAGAGACGATTCCGTCTTCTGCTCGCGTGGTGAGGTAATCAACAAAGCGGCGCATCACTTCATAGTTTTCCTTAATCAATGAAGAATCACCATAAAACTCGTAATACTGCCATGGGACAATCACCGCTGCTGCGCCCCACTCTGGAGAGTCGGTGAAGTCTGCACCCCAAGATTCGGCAGAAAAATCAACATACTCAGGTGCTATATTTGGAACCATCCCATTCGCTCGTTGGGCATCTTTCATGTCCATCATCTCTTTCCGCAAGAGTTGTGTCAAGTCATAGTTATAAAGAAGTCCAGGACCATTCAGGTGAATCTCCTCTAGCCAGCCTAGCTTTTCCCGATGTGGACAATCTGTAAAAACTGCCTGCATGTTACTCTTTATGGCGTTATTGATAATGGTGTGGGTCTTGCTAAAAATCTCATTGGAGCACTCGAAAGAACCTATCACGTCGGCGTTACTATAAATGAAATTCGATTTCAGATCTAATAATTCAGGATATCCATTTTTCACATTCTCCTCGTAGCTGATGCCTTCCACCTGAATGTATTGATAGCCGTAGTAGCTGAATTTTGGTTGCCACTCTTCCACACCATCTCCACTGAGAGTGTATTCAAAATAGTATGGACTGCCTGTATTCTTCTGATTAACAAAACCCTTTTCATCGACTCGCTCCCCTACAGTTAGCTTTACTTTTTGACCCGATTTACCTTGAATTTTGATTGAAGGAAATCCAGCTAGATTCTGCCCCATATCGAATAAGTAAGTCGATGAATCCACTTTTTTCCATTCCTTTACATCAAAGGATCTCTGTACCTCAACGGCTGGCGCTAATTGTGCTTTTAGCGTTCCTTTGGGTGCATCTTGGATTACCACAGTCTGCCAAGAAGAATCATCAAAATCAGTTTCTTCCCAACCGGATTGTTCCAACCGGGCATCATAGCTTTCTCCTCCAAAAATGTCGTTAAAGGTGATGGGACTGAGAGAATACTTCCATGTTTTGTCAGACTTGATCGTCTCAGTTCTACCATCCTGATATTCCAATCTCAATTCAAAAAACAAGGTTGGCGGACCAAAACTGATCCAGAACTTGCGATATCTGTCGCCAATAACATTGTACATACCATTACCGAGCAGTACTCCAATGGCATTAGCACCTAAATTCAACTGATCGGTGAGGTCGAAGGTGTTATAGAAAATAGATTTATCATAATCTGTCCAAAGTGGCGCGAAAATGCTTTCCCCTATTCTCTCACCATTAAGGTTGAATTCATAATGCCCCAAGCCTGAGATATATGCAGTCGCTTTTACTGGTTTTTCGCTTAGCCCCACTTCTTTACGAAGTTGGATAGACCTTTTTGCCAGCTCAGGAATACTGTCAAAAAAGGCTCTGTTTTTTTTCAATGATGGAGAATGCCAATTTCTGCCCTGAGGAAGATTGGCGTTTTCTCTCCTAATTGCTCCTATCCACTTAGTCGACAATTCAGAAGGGGCTGTCTCGAACCAAGATGAGTTAGGTTCTGAAACTTGATCTTTTTGATCCCAGACTTTCACCTGATAAGTATATCTATTTGCTGGACTCAGCATCTTTCCTCGATAAGGGATTAATTGGCTTTTATTAGAAACTTGCTTACCCGAATTCCAAACTTCTTGTCCAGCATTTGTCACTTTGATTTGATAGGCTGACTGATAAGTTCCATTTCCACTACTTGTTAATTGCCATCCAAATCGCGGAGATTCTGAATCTATGCCAGTTGGATTTTGTAGATATTCCACAGTCAGATTGGATATCTCAAGCTGACTTTCGGTACAACTAATCAAACCGACCGCTGAAACAGTCAACAAAAAAATCAATATGTGAAAAATCGATCGATTCACTGCTTCTTCAAGAACATTAGGTTATTGCTTAGGCAGTTCTGGCCAATCCAAGCTCTTGATAGGTAAAAGCTCCAACTTCGAAGGATCTATCACAACATGCTTGATACGTTCTCTTCTCCATGTATAAGTCACATGCAGCATCCCGTCGGAGGTCTGAATGATAGCAGGATACGAATACTGACTGATCGGTGAGTCCTCCAATATCAGCGCGGCTGACCAATTGATACCATCTTCCGAAACCGATAAATTCAACGGTGTTCTCGGCCCTTTAAAGTGTCCATCTGGATCCATGATATGGTTGTAAACCAATGTGTGCCTTCCATCCTTCAATGTTACCGCGTCAGTTCCTGAGTTGTTTTGTGGTAGTGACGTAAGCGATACCTCAGACCATGTCTTTCCATAATCCTCAGACCAAGCGGTAGCCAGTCTTCGACTTTTACTTCTACCAACCATCTGAATTTTGCCTCCTCCATGTAAAAGTATGCTTGGCTGAATCACATCATGATCTCCATTCTTTTCTCCTTCGTTGATTGGGCCAACTTTCGTCCAAGAATCACCGAAATCATCACTTAATTCAAAATGCACTTTCCAACCATCCCCTTCAGTACTCGTGCCAGAAATAAGTGTTCCATTGTCAAGTAATACTGGTTTGTTTTTCACAGGCCCTATAATACCTTCAGGTAATGCGATGGCTTCTGACCATGTTTTTCCTCCGTCTGGGGAAGTTCTCATGTATCCAATCCAGTTGGATGGATGAGGCCCAATCTTATAATACAATTGTAAGTCTCCCTCCGGCACTTGGTACAAAACAGGATTCCATGTAGGATAGCGTGTAGTGTCACCTTCCATAAATCCTTCTGCTACCATCAATGGGTCTGTCCATTGACCATTTTCCCTTCGAGATACCCAAATACAGACATCTGGGTTTCGCTCTTTAGTTCCTCCGAAAAATGCGGTGATGATCGTGCCATCAGTAGTTTCCTCGATGGTAGAAGCATGACATTGGGGAAAAGAAGCAGTATCATAGACAAATTCATCCACGAGAATGCCCGTTTTCCAATCACTCTTAAGCTTCTCTTGGCAGCTGCTTAGTGCATGGATAGAAATGAAAATAATCAGGAAATTTTGAAATAAGGACTTCATGTAAAGAGATTAATTATCTAAATGAAAATCAAAATCATGAAATACCGAGAAAATGTTAAAACATCGCTCAATTGACTTTGACTTAATTTTTTCGAAAATTAGGCCAATCGAAATCCTTAGGCGTCCTGTAGTGTGTTGTGAAATCTATGAAGATCACTTGACACTAAAGTCGAAATATAGGTTCATCACTTTGCTTCTGGTTCTCCATGAATCGTAGGGGCCAAAGTCAAAGAACACGTTCTTCTGACCTGATCGCCCAAGGTTATTCGCAGGATTAGTCTTGGTACCAATAGGCGGTATTGCCTGCATGAAAGAAATATCACCTTCCGGAAAAGCTGGGGCAATCCGTGGATCTTCTGGTAACTCCGGAGTAAATAATCTCAAAAACACATCTTCTGAGGAAGTTCCCACAACAAAATTTTGCTCTTTTGACTGAATCTCGGCCCAATATAAATTAGCATGATATCCTTTGAACTCAGGATAGACGACAGGATATGCACCCGGTGTGGTGTTGTTATAATCCTTCTGATAAATCCCAAATTCTACACCCTGAGTTCTGTTTTTCCAAACCCGATATGGTCCCTCACCTAACCATTTTACACCTGATACAAGCTCCTCCGGGTAGTCAAAATTGACACCCATGTAATCAAAAGGAATATCATAAATCTCGGGAACATAGAAGATCTCCAACTCTGCCAATCCTGTCGAGTGAAATGACCAAGTGAACTCCTTCATTCTAGATTCCTTTCCGTCAAATGAACATGTTAGTTTGATTAAGTCATCGCATTGATGGATCTTGACCCCTTCAAAAATGACTTTTCCAGCACTTAAGACTGGTCCTTTATTGAAAGGAATCTCCCCTTTTTCATTAATCACCTTCAGGAGCATTCCATTTTGTTTATTGATGGTATACTCAATCCCTCCGGCCTTTATCAGATAGTCCTTCGCGTTTTCAGAATATTTCAGGCCACTGCCTTCTTTGCTGAGTCTCAGTTCATTTAGAAAATCCTCAGGAAGCTTAATTGGCAGAGCATTGGTATATAATTCGTTACCATCTGGACCAAATGACGAGATATAAAGCATGTCATACATTTTCCAATCTGAGGGCAGCTCGATTGTTAAATCGCCAACTCTTCGAGGCGCGAGATCAGGAGATGAAATACTGCCATTCCTGGATGACTTGACGTTTGTAGAAGCTTGATCAGCATTTGGCAAATCCACTAATTTCCAACTGAATGTGCATTCACTCAAGTTGGTGTAGTGGTATCGATTCTCTATTTCAAGTTTACCGTCAAAAGCTAAAGTGATGTCCTCCTCAGTGATTTTCACAGGAGACCAAATCTCTTTGATCGCGAAATAGCTTCCTTCCTTTTGGTGAAAAGGACTTAAAATTCCATCAGCTGCTTTCTCTCCATAGCAGTCAATTTTACCATCGAGATCAGTTCTTACTACGCCCTCATCTGCAAATACCCATAAGAAGCCGCCAGCAGCGCGTGGATTTTTCCATATCAAATCCCAAAAGTCATGAAGTCCTGCTCCGGAACCACCGTCGTAAAGTCCATGGAGAAATTCAGTAGGGAAAGTGATCATGCTTCCATTCCAAAAGGTACCCACACCATAATCATATCCCCTGTAATGCTGTGTGGCTGTACCGTTAAACTCTTGCCAAGGATGAATGACCAATCGATCCTGTAGATCATATTTTCCGAAGAGGTGATCCAAGTCAGTATTGTGCCCACCCTCATTGCCATTGTCCCAAATCACGATGGCTGGATGGTTTTGGTCATGAAGAATCATTTCTTTTACAAGCTTAGAACCAACTTCAGTGTCATACGCGTCATGCCATCCAGCCAATTCTTCGAGTACGAATAAACCGAGTGAATCGCAGGCATCTAAGAAATGCTTATCCGGAGGATAATGGGAGGTTCTCACAGCATTCATATTCATGTCTTTCATGAGGTGCACATCATCAATACTCATCTGTTTGCTAGTAGCACGGCCAGATTCTGGCCAAAAAGAATGGTGGTTCACTCCTTTGAATTTGATCTGTACATTATTGACATAGATGCCGTCCCTTGGTCTGATTTCGACGGTACGAAATCCTATTCTCTCGGTCATCTCATGCACTACTTTACCATCAGCAATCAGCTGAAATTTAACCAGGTAAAGATTTGGATGCTCTGGCTCCCATGGCTTGATGCCCTCTATTAGAGATTTGATTTCAACTTCAGAGGTTTTCCTAAGAGAAGTAGTGAATGATGAACCTACAGGTTGATTATCAAGTGTGTAAATTTGAGCCCTTAACTCTCCTGATTTTGGAGCGTTGTTTAAATAAGCAATTGCCTTGAAAGTGCCATCCTCTTTGGCGTCTATGGCCAGTCTACTAATATTAGATTTTGGTTTGACTTCAAGAAAAACAGGCCTGAAAATTCCTCCGAAAATCCAATAATCGGCATAACGCTCAGCTTTATTGACTGACTCATTTGCGGAGTGCTTGGCGACTTTTACTTCAAGCAAATTTTGCTCACCGTATTTTAGCAACTTGGAGATGTCATACCTGAAACTGTAAAAGGAACCTTGATGGATTTCCCCAGCTAACTTGCCGTTGACCTTTACTTCGGTATCGGTCATTGAACCTTCGAAGACAATCTCTATCTGCCGACCTTTCCATTCGGATGGAACAGAAAATTGACGTTTATAGAAACCGATCTCTTTGCCTCTGACGGAATCCTTATCGTGTCCGTAGTTGTATTTACCAAATCCTTCTAGTTCCCAGCATGAGGGTACTTGTATTTGAGTCCAATCCCCACTTCCTCGGCCTTCTGAGAGTTTGAAGTCCCACATGATACCTTGCCCATAATCAGAACCTGATAGGTATTTGGTGATGGTTTTCGGTTGAGCGAGCAGCATGGAATAACTGCAAAAAATAGCAGCAATTAGGGACAGGTTTCTTCTTAACATCTGTTTGTGGGTTTCTAATAGCGCAAGATAGAGGGAGTTTTTAGAGGTGTCATCCTGTTGTTTCCTAGGTGCTATTTCACCACAAACTCCCAATCTCCACTCTTCACTTCATAAACCAAGCGATCACCTTCTTTGCGAAGGAAAGTAAAATCGTTTGCTCCAGATTTTTCAGTGATTTGATCTTGATCGCTGGCCGTAAAGTAAACCAACGCACTACTGTTCGGTGGTATTGAAATATTCCAAATCAAGCCATTTTCCGTTTTCTTCCATTCACTCTTAATCAGCCCTTGCACTGATTCATAGCTCGCACTTACAAAATCTAAGTCAACAGAGAATTCTGGTTTCATTTCTATTTGATAATATCCGGGAACAGCCGCCTTGATTCCGGCAAGGCTTTCATAATACCATACCAATAAGTCACCTAACATCATGACATGGTTTTGTGAGTTCATTTTAGGAGCTGCAACATTTCCATGCCAAAGCTCCCAGATCGTAGTAGCACCATTTTTCAGCATATAACCCCAGCTTGGGTAGGTGGTATTTGTGGCGATTTGATAGGCAAGATCAGGCCTTCCGAAATCTGAAAATGTTCTCATCAACCATTGCGTACCTATGAGGCCAGTGCTTAGGTGAGAATCCTTTTCCTCTACAGTGATCCTGACAAGGTTGTCAAAAACCTTCTGTGTATTCTGCTCATCGGTGAGTCCGAAGTACAAAGGCAAAACCTGATCAGTCATGGTATTCTCACCATAATATCCCTCCAAATTATAGAACTTTTCATTGAATGAAGCTTTGACTTTAGGAGCCATTAGTTGAAATTCTGTAATGTCAGCATCATTTCCTGACACCTTAGCAAACTCCGCCATCATGTGCATGAACTTGTAGAAATAGGCAGTCGCTATAAGTTTGCTTGGCTCTTTTTTATCTGCATTTTTACCCGTACCAGCTTCGATTGACACTGGAGGCTTACACCAGTCTCCATAACTATCCTTAGTCATGATGTTATCTTCCATATATCGCTCCTGCATATAGGAGAGCCATTTCTTCATGGTGGGATAGTTATCCGAAATAACCTTCGGGTCTCCAGTTTGTTGGTAAAGCATCTCGGCGATAATTAGCATGGTTCCCGGCCAAGTCATATTATCGCTGTAGTAATTCCAGTATGCTGGCGCCACGTCAGGCATACTTCCATCAGCCTTCTGAGACTCTCGCATATCTTCCAGCCATTTCACATATAGTCTTGTATTGTCAAAAAGAAAGCTCTCACCGTAAGCCACTACAGCGTGATCTGCTAGCCACGGCTGTCGTTCATTGCGCTGCGGACAGTCCACTGGCATACCCTTATAGTTGCTCGCTATGCCCCACCAGGCATTTTCAAATATTTGATCTAGTAAAGGGTTCGATGATTGAAAAGTACCAATCGTACTCATATCATCAAACACTAACTTACCGGTAAAGTCATCAACAGTTGGGGTTCCAGGATAGCCTGAAATCTCCACATATCTAAATCCGTGATAAGTAAAAGACGGCTCCCAAACCTCATCGCCATTGCCACTCAGAATGTAAGTGTCGGTGACTCGAGCATCTCTAAGATTCGTCGTGAATATCGAGCCATCTTCGTTCAAAGATTCCGCAAAGCGCAGCTCTACTTGTTGTCCTCTTTTGCCATTTACTTGCATCTCTAACCAGCCCGAAAAGTTCTGACCCATATCTAGAATATAAGTATCCGAAGACTGTCTACTAATACTAATAGGCTTAAGCTCCCTCATGACCTTCATATTATCATTCATCTGAGCCTGATAGTCTCCGCCTGGCTCGGTCATGTAATCCACATCTAGCCATTCTGCATCATCAAACCCCGTTTCCGTCCATCCTTTGAACTCCTTTCGCGCATCGTAATACTCACCATCATATTCGTTGTTATTCCTAATTGGGCCATCAGCCGTTCCCTTCCATTTATCATTGGAGTAAACGACATCACGGCTTCCATCGGTGTAGTTGATTTCCATATGAAAAAGGACCTTCGGCAAACCGAATTCCTTGATTTTATATGGTTTATAAACTGGTCGCATTGGGAAGTATCTCCCATTCCCGAGCATCACTCCTATGGCATTTTTATCGCCTGATTTTAAGTATTCCGCAACATCTAGGACATTATACTTAACATTCTGTGTGTAGTCTGTTGGTGAAGGAGCGAGTACGTCATCTCCTACCTTTTGACCGTTGAGGTAAAGCTCATAAAGACCTAAACCAGAAATATAAGCTTTGGCTGATTTGATCTCCTTTTTGACGTTAAATTCTTGTCTTAGATACCTAGCGCCCATTGTTGGATATTGATCCACAACTTCCCAAGGAAAGGGTTTATAAAATCCAATCCATCGCCCCCACCAATCTTTGTAGTTTAAAAGGGCTATTTCAAATTTCTGTTCTGGTTCGTTCCAATATGAATAGCCTTTATTTGTCCAGATTTTCACTTTCCAATAACACTGATCTTTACTTTTCAAAGTATTTCCTGAGTATTCAATATTCAGGTTTTTGTTAGAAAGGACTTTATTGGAATTCCATAGATCAGCATCATTTTCATTGAGTTTGTCAGGTGAACTGGCCACCAAAATCTGATACGCTTCCTGATAAACATTTTTTTCTCCGGTCTGAATTTTCCAGCTAAATCTTGGCTTTGAGGTATCAATACCTATCGGATTTTTAAGCCCTTCAGTCTTTAATTCCTCAACGCTAATGTGACTTGCTGGCTGATCTCTTTGATCTGGAGTTGCACAACTTAATGTGAAAACCAGGAGTATTAGAAGAGTAATTTTGATGAATATCTTCATATGCTTAGAGCTCACCTGTTACTTTCTCCAAATTAGCCGAAGCGGCAATCAACTGTCCATCAGCGAAAATTTGCAGTCCTGCTCCTTTTCCATACTTAGATCCATCGTCATCCCAAATGATAGTCAAAATGCGTCCTTGGTATTTTACATTATCAAGTGCAAACCAGCTCCATTTTCCAGCAGGAACAAGAGGGTTCACTTCCACAACATTATCAGCTCTAGGTCTTAAACCTACCAAACCTGTGATGATTAAGTCATTGAATGTGGAATGATTGTAATATCTACTCCGCTCCTGATCACCCTTAAGCCAGTACCCAGTTTGCTCATCTAGATATTCACCTATGTATGGCCTACCTCTATAATATTGTGATTCTACGTAGGTCTCTAATAAGTCAAAATAGACAGAGTCGTTGACAACATTTTGATCATAATCGTTCAGGAGATTCGCCAATCCAGTAAGCGTTTGCGAAGTAGCAAAAGGCCAAACTGCACCATCCCACTCGCAATTACAGCAACCGTTTTTCCTAAATTCAGGATGCCTCATTTCTGCAGTTGTTAGTCCAAATGGAGCGCAGAATCCGTCAGGGTCCGTAACCTGTTTCCAAGCTGCGGATTTATCTTCTCCGGGCAAATCAAAAAACCAAGGAATATATCCGATAGCTTCTCGCACGCCAGCATAATCACCATCTTCTCTCAATGTCTCGTAAAACGTGAGGTCTGGATTCCAAAGTATGTTATCTACTAGGCTTTTAATAGTATCGGCTTTAGCTCGATATAGCTTTGCTTTACTTTCTTCACCATTCATATCAGCCATTTTGGCTATAGCTAAGGCATTGCCAAACATATAAGAATTGATCGTGGGACGAGCGTTTTTCACCCTGCGCCCACCGCTAATTTGCTCTTCCATACCATCTTTCACATCCTCTTGCCAGAAAAGTCCGGATGGCAGCCTTCTTTCCCGTTCCCAGCTTTGGTAATCCGATACAAAATCAGGATACAAATCAAGCAGGTATGTTGTGTCTCGATTGATCAAAAATCTATGATAGGCAGCCCAAGGCGTCCAACTACTAAATTTATGAAGCTTATTCATGGGTTTACCTTCATTTCCTCGGTACCAAACTTTCAGATAATCATCCATGTAAGTATCATCATGTAGCCAACGAGATTCCGCAATGTGATGTCCAATTGCACAAGCGATCAAGTTGTATTTATCTGAGTAAGACCGATCCACCAAAAACTCTGTCATGGCATAGCCAACAGGGGTTTCTTTGATATGCTTTCGCAAGGTCCACCATCGGTAATAGTAAATTTCTTCAAAGTTTTTTTGTGGACATTCAAAAAGTGGAATATTGGCTTGCATCCATTTCCAAGCAGAGTCATTTGGTATCGCTTGGAGGATGTTTTCATCTTCCATTTGGTTGAATAAATCCACATAATGCTTGAAATCATCAGCTTTGAGCACACTTTTATCTGATGGACTACAACCAGAATTAACAACAATTATTAAAATGAGGATCTTTAAAATATTCAATCGCATTAGCAGATTTCTTTATGGAGTCAAAGATCAAAAATACCAGTCGCAAGACTATCCTGCGGTGGAAGGCTCTAATTCAAAAGTCGAGGATCAAAGAGAAATGGTTCTACCGACTCAAGTTGGATATCAGAAAATTCTCTATGTAATGGGTTGATCAAATAATTATGCTCCTCTTGGATGATGACCGAAGGCACTTTGAGTACAGCAGATTCTTGGTTTTTGATCCACTGATCCCCTTTTGCTCGTGTTACATATTGTTGATCAAAGTCTTTCCAATTGGAAGGGAGCTCGTCACTCGTAACTTCATTAATTACTATTTTATTGGGAATGCTAATGACCATGGTTCGAAAGGAATTATTTAGACCCTCTCCACTTCTATGAACCACATTTTCCAGACAAGCCAAAGCACGGGATGATGCCGCATAGATTATAAAAACCCCATTGGAATTCCACCTCGCCTTTCTACCTGAAGCAAAAAGCTGATTGGCATATTCAAAAAGGGTGATACGGAACACATTCATGCGGTATCTCCATATTGAATCCGATCGAGCTCTTCGTCCACCAAACCAATGCCATCTGAAGTTTTGAGAAGATCGAGGGGAAGGAGCCCACCTAAACCAAAAGCAGGCTTGGATAACCAAGAGATAAAGGCATCACCTACGCCAAAAACCTTCATACCCTTTTTATAAAGAGCTACCAGTTTGAGCATGAGCTCACTGCGAAGAGGGCTGAATTTAATATTTTGAGATTTATATTTTTTGATGGTTTTAAGGTTGAGATCAATAATCTCTGAGATATAAGGTAAATGACCGTATAACGCTACTACATCGTCAAAAATTGATGCGGACACTCCTTTTTGTGCTGCAATGACCATGTGCGTAGTATCTGTGAGGTTAGGCTCATACCTACCATAAATGACTTCAGGCTCTTCAACTTTCATATTAATTTGGAATTATTTCCTAAATATATGGAAAAATTTCCAAAAATATTCCAAAGATCAGTTAATATGTCCTTAAAGACTTTATCAAGTAAGACGCTTCTTTAATTGGCTTTCCTGCAGCTGGCAAATCATAATCTTGATCTGTGGGTGTATCAGCATCTGGGAATCTACGCACTTCACCCGTCCTGAATACTACTCGCTCAATTTCGTGAACAGGCGCAAAGAAAATACGTCCCTCCTTCTTTTCTCCATTTATGGTTAGGTCATAAGAACGTGTCTTCACGTCTAAGGAAACCTTGATTTGGTAGGTCTCACCAGATTTATAATCCAGTGCCCCAGAATTTCTATATCCATCTTTATATTTCAAGATACCATCCTTGTCAAAAATCAAACGAACCGCAGGACTTCCATTCGCATCCTGAAACTCAATATGCAGCAACCCATGATCATTCTGATTGGCCTGTATTTCCATTTCCACGGTGACATTAGTAGCACTAGGAATCACTCGGGTTAATTTGGCATAATCGTACGGATCTTTATCCTTCAGAGTCACAGCGCCTTGACTAACTGAAATAGGTGCCCAAGTCGGACTAAAAATATTATAAAAAGCCAATTCGGAAAGCTTGTCTAGCCCTTCAAAATCATCATTAACGTGAGTTGATGCTATTTCTGTGATGGGAACCGGCACAGCAGAGACCCACATATCTTCTTTATTCATGCTGTAGGTAACCCACATTTTATTGTCTGGTGGACTATTATTTTCCTCTAAAATTCCGCGAACGTACTGCGGCCCATAGGATTTGTAATTACCCCCATAGCGCATCGGTGAAATCTCTCCATTCACAAGAAGTAGATTGGTATATTCTAGACCATCTTGACTCACCGAAACAGCCAATGGCCATCTGAATTCGGATGGATTATAAACAGTAGCAAACATACCATCTGAAGTTTTTTGTCCCCAGATTTTGGCGTTTTTAGTCACAAAACCTGGAGCTCTTTCTGGTCTCGGCCAAGAAGCACCATTATCCGTGCTGATGGAACTCAGTCCATGCTTCCAAAGGCCGACAACATTTCCATCGTTCAAGTGATAGTAACTAAGCGCTTTGAATTGCTTTTTATAAGGAATCAACGGATCATCTCTATCGGCCTCTTCTACCCACTGCTGCATTAGGAGTGGTTGTGTCATAAGTTCTTCGCATGCCTTCACAAAGCCCTTGTCTTTACTTTTTTTATAGAATGGATAATTGGTGTTTTTAGCATTCCAATCATGATTGTATCGAATGAAGTAGATTGGTCCTAAAGACCCATCTTTATAAATCTCCCTTACGACACGTCCTATTCCATTTCCGTCGTTGGGTCCATCCTTTTTATTCATGGATATCCCATAGTAAGCCAATGTCAAGAGCCGACCATCTTTCGCAGTATAAAATCCCATACGTTGGTGCATCACTGCATACCAATCACTAGCCACTTGCAGCTCACCTTCCTTTTGATAACCGTCTGGAAGTTTATAATTTGGGAATAGAACTTTTGGTTTATCCCAATCATAGCCATTTGAAGAAGTAACTAGAAACGTTTTCCCAGGAGGAATGTGCTCTCCTATCGGGTCTGCCAGATATTGCAGGTAGAAATTATCATTCCAATAAGCCAAATTAGGAGCGTGATTATAAGTCCAGCCATATCCGTCCGCACTGTCTGGAAATGCTCTATTGGCTCGCATTACTTGGATGTTGTGCGTGCCTACCGCAAGCTGAAGCTGTCCATGGTGGTAATCAACATTAGAAAGTGTTGCCCCAGTGTAGCGCACTTCTTGCGCTCGAACGCCAACTGCATTCATGATGATAAAAGCGATCAGTATATATCTATTCTTGCTTATCATTATTAGTCTAATTTAGGCTCTCCAGCTTCTTCAAGTAGTCCATTCAGTAGTTCTTTATTCGCTGTGAAGATAGTCCCATGCTTATGCCCAATTGGTACGTTAATTTCTTCATTGATACTATCAAACTTTATGAAATCCTGAGTTCTTACAGCTGCATAGGACTTGGTTCGATATTGATCAAAGTAAATAAGGTAGTCTTCTCCCATCTTCAGAACTGTTGGCCCCTCTGTTAAGAAGCCTGTAAATGGCGCTGAGACATTAGCCCATGGACCAATTGGGCTATCGGAAAATGCAACTTTCAAGTTTCTTTCAGGACGCGTGTTGTCTTTTAGTACCAATACAAAATCGTTCTTCGCTCTTCTTACAATCACTGCATCAATTACACTAAAGCCTGGATCTAGAAAAAGCTTTGTTTCTGTGAAGTTTTTAAAATCTTTGGTTGTGGTATAATACATTCTATGATTGTTCATTTCATCCTCTATCCCTTTCGGGAATTTGTAAGGAATTGTAGATGCCCAAATGATGATATATTGATCTTCATCTTGATCGTAATACAACTCAGGAGCCCATACATTTACAGTGGTAGTATCAAAATCCATCACTGGAATCATTTCTTGCTTAGACCAATTCTTCAAGTCTCTAGTGCTTGAATGTCCAAAACCCAAATCGCCTCGCCAACTAGTTGTCCAAACCATGTGATATGTACCATCGGCTCCTCGAGCCATAGATGGATCTCGCATGACTTGCTGCTTACCAACCTCAGGCTGCAGAAACGAATGCTCGATACGTTTCCAATTATACCCATCATCACTGTAGAGATAAAACAAGCCTTCAGTAGCTGGTTCTTTGAAAGAGGTGAACAGGTAATAAGTATTCTCCTGAGTACAAGATGAAAATACAATTGTCAATAACAGGAAAAGCACGCTCTTCATATCACCCAACTGATTTTAAAATCAAAACCCAGTCATTCCCATTTTCTGGCTCAGCTGGTGGGTCAAAGATTTGAGTTCCTTCATTTTTAATCTTGCCTCCATCGATGTATTTGCCCGTTCTCGGATCAAACCAATTGACGGATAATTCCTTATTCGCTAATGCTCCCATTTGTAGGGCGATTTCCCTACCCGTATAAGTATAGACCAAGATATAATCTGCTCCACGAGTTGCCATTTGATATTCATAACGACTCCCTTGACTAACGATCAAATCTTGATCTGGAACACGGCTGAAGTAATCAAAGGATAACATCAGCTCTTTAAGATGTTTCATTTGTTCCGCTCCTAGATAAGTCAAAGCTTCTTCCCAATAAGACTTAGCTCCATAGGCTCGGTTTTCACCGTCTTCTTCTCTATAGAACTGCATGACACTATTGTGACCATAAGTGAATCCAGCACCTCCTGCGAAGACTGACCAATACGCGTATCTTCTTAAATCAGAAGCACCCCAAAAAGGCAATTCAGGATCATGTAGGCCGTAAGGAATTTCTTCGTAAGAAGGCTCCCCGTCCAGGGTCGGCTTGGTTGGTTTCAAATTCCACTCAATGTTCACATACTTCCAGTTATCTGGACCGAAGCGATAGGAGTCGCTCGCCGTGTCCTGATCATAAGTTCTGTGACCAGACTGAAACATATTGAAATCCATCCAAGGCTCATTGTGAAACCACTCAGAGGACATCCTTCTTCCTCTTGGATGGAATGTCAACAAGTGCTCACGATCCAAACTATCGATGGTAATCGCTAAGGATTGCCAGACTGGTTTTTCACGGTCGCCAACTATATCTCCGCCAATTAGCCATATGATATTAGGTTTAGAACCAAATCGCTCAGAAAGAAATGTCCCATACTTTGATGCCTGACCTTCATTGACTTTTCCAGCCTTTACATTTGATCCCCAAACTGGAACCATAGCTATCCAAAGCCCTTTCTCGGCGGCCAGATCCACAATATATTCTACATGATCCCAATAGTCGTATTGGGTTGAATCATATGGGTCATTACCCGGGGTTAAGTAGGGCTGAGCTGCATCTTCATCTATTAATGCAGGCGTACCCTGCCAATTCGCAACATTCATTTCATGAAGTCCCATTACCTGAATCACATTGAATCCTTGAGCCTTTCGAGTATCAAGATACTTTTCAGCGTCTGTTCGATTTAGTTTTTTGAATAGTAACCAACCCGTATCACCTAACCAGAAAAATGGGTCACCATTTTCGTATTGGAAGTAATGTCCATTTTCTGACACCTGAATTTTTCTCCAAGAACTATCATTGTTATCCTCCTGTGTTGGCGTCTGACATGACTGAAAAAAAAGTAAAAAGGCTATTTGTGTGGCTATTAAAAATCTCATACGATCAATTTCTTTTCATTTACCCATTCGCGGTAAGTCAGTCCTTTGAATGTAGCTGGTTGATTAAAAAAGAAGCTTGAAAAATACCCAACCACAAATAAGGTGATGTGACTATATACGCCGAGCATGTACTTGTGATGAGTAAAATTCCATTCTCCTAGATCTACCAGCAATCTGTCTCCATCAGTAAAAGGAAAAGGAGATGATGTAACCACTGCGTACGCCGTAAATATGACGCTAGCCAGGATTCCTGTATAAGCTCCTTGGCGGTTAGTTCGGCTGGTGAAAACCCCTAAAAGAAACAGTCCGGCTATACCCCCTGAAAAAATGGCATATAGTTTAAAAACTGTGCTCAAAATACCCTTTCCTCCAACAGACACATAATAATGTGCAATCAAAATGGCAGCTATTCCGGCTACTACCACGACTATTTTACTCATCATTAATTGCTTTTTTGGCTCAGTATTCGGTCGGAATCTCATGTAATAGTCTTCCATAAATATTGCCGATAGACAGTTGAGATCTGAATCAAGGCTAGAAATAGCTGCAGCTAAAAGGCCTGCCAAAACCAACCCAATAACTCCCATTGGAAGCTCTGTCATAATAAAATGAGGAAATACTGCATCGGCTTTGATTCCTTCAGGTAAGGCCACCCCATTTAATCGATAGTAACCAAAGAGAGCCGTTCCAATAAACATAAAAAGCGCCCAAACTGGGACACTCATCACCACACCAAATATGGAAGCTTTAATGGCCTCTTTATCAGATTTGGAAGTAAGATATCTCTGAACTATCGTCTGATCTGTGCCGTATTTCTGAATAGCATAGAATACTCCATTGATAGCCATCACAAAAAATGTTAGAGAAGTCCAATCAAAGTTATAAGGACCAAATCCGGTGCGACCACTCTCACTCGCCACTTCAATTATTGCAGGTAAACCACCTGTTGTTGAATAAATGATAATGCATAAAGTGACAAGACCTCCAGCAATCAGCACAAAACCCTGAATCACATCCATCCATATCACAGCATCCATTCCACCAATTAGGGTTATAAAAATGATGACTGCTCCTAAGATCCAGATCATCTCTACAGTATCGAGTCCCGTAATCTGTGAAAAAGCCAAAGCAATTAGATAAAAGACTGTACCCATTTTCGAAAAATGCGCAAGAAAAAAGGCCAATGAAGTATAAAGCCTAGCGCCAAATCCGAAACGTTTTTCGAAGTACTGATAAGCGCTTATGCCAATTACTCTTCTATAAAGTGGCACGACAAAACGTATAAAGAAAATCAGCGTGATAGGAACCATCAAACCTTGTACGAGCAATATCCAGTTGGAAGAATAACCACTGCCTGGATAAGCTAAAAAGGTAATGCTACTTATAAGAGTCGCGAGGATTGACATCCCCACAGCCCAAGAAGGAATATTTCCACTTCCTTTAAAATAGTCATTCGTGTTGGTTTGTCTTTTAGCAAAACGAAAACTTATAGCTATCGGAATAATCAGTGATACTATAATTATTATATAGTCTACGGGGTGTAGATGCATATTTGGGCGCGTTGGTTTATGCTGTCACATTGCGAGGTACTAATATGTCCTCGGTCCATTTATAACTTCCCGGCTTAGTAGTCACGTAGAAGTTTCTATTCCCTAGCACCTCCATTCTAATCACTCCGGTCAAGTACTCATGTACGGGTCTCAACTTTCTAATTTTCAATAGTTCAAGCACCGTAGAGGCCGTATCTCCTCCTTCGATCAGCAACTCATCCATCTCTACTTTCGCAGTAACTTTCCAAACTAACTGCCCCATGTTTTCGCATAAGCGCTGTGAAAGCCCTTTTTCATTGCTTCCTGAATGAAGCATGGTTATATAGACGTTATGTGATTCGAATAAATTCACAATTTCATCCGCCCATGCATCGAGGACTTTAGGGCTAAATTCTTTGTTGCTATAAATCTCCTTAGGCATGTTAGAGAATGCAACTCCCTGATCCTGAAGCTTTTTCTTAAAATCTTCGTGTTTGGGGAAAGCAGTTCCTCCTACGAAAAGAATGCGATTACCAAATGGGAAAGAGCTTTTTCTCGAAACCATTTTGAAATCCATCACACTTAGCAATGAATCAAAAAAGCCAGAAGCACCAGCATATAGTCTAGTAGATAATATTTCTTTCGACCAACTTTTCAAATCAGATAATGTGTTGACATCTCCTGCAACGATACCTATTTCAGGCAATGTTTGATCAGAAGTCATATTTCGCAAACCATATTTCTGGTTAGGATCCAAGATCTCCATGATATCACAAGACTTAGCGGGGTAATGAGAGTCTTTGGCAAATCCAGTTTCATGAAGCGGAATTCCATTGATGTAGTATTTCCCGTTTTGGATAGTCCGACCCATCGACGGATTACCCGCTACGATTAATGCTTTATTCAGTCCAAAAACATCCATTTGAGATTTTACCTCACTGAGGATATGTCCCCGGAGTGCTGAATCAATTTTTTTGTAAATAAAGTCTGGTTGTAAAGTCTTGAGTCTCGTTGATATTAACTCGATTTTTTCGCAAGCCTCTTGCTCTGGCAATGCACGAGTATTTGCTACCACAACCATTAAGTCTGCCTGCTTGAGCTCGTCGAGTCGTGTCTGTATCACTACTCTCAAACCATGTCTTATTCCAATCCCTCCTATTTCGGCAGCTCCTGTAAAATCATCTGCAATTACTACAATCATCTTAATTAAGTTAGTTGGCTAATTTTTCGGCATATTCAATAGCGTGAAAGAGGGCATCAGGACTGGCTACTCCTTTCCCTGCTATTTCAAATGCTGTTCCATGATCTACGGATGTTCGTATGATAGGCAAACCCATCGTTACATTAACACCCTTTACACTTTTCATTTTACCTGATTTTTGATCCCAGTTAAAACCTATTACTTTAAACGGAATGTGTCCCTGATCATGATACATTGCGACACATCCATCATATTTCCCGCCATAGGCCATAGCATAAAGCGTGTCAGGTGCTATGGGGCCATGTGCATCTATACCAAGCTCACGCGCAGCAATGATGGCTGGCAAAATCTCTTCCGTATCTTCAGTCCCAAAAAGCCCACCATCACTGGCATGCGGATTCAGACCTGCTACTCCGATCCTTGGGTTTTCTATTTTTAATTTTTTCAATCCATCATTCATAAGTTGGATGACTTCTAGTACTCGATCTTTTTTAACCAAATCACACGCCTGACGCAATGAAACATGGGTAGAAACATGAATGACTTTAAAATTCTCCTCTACCAACAACATCGCGTATTTCTTGGTGCCTGTGTAGTGGGCGTAAATTTCAGTATGACCCGCAAATTTATGACCCGCTTTGTTAATTGATTCTTTATGTATAGGCCCAGTCACAGTGCCGTCCACTTTCCTTTCCATAGCTAACTCAATAGCCTTAGTCACTGACCGAAAAGCCAAGTCACCCGCGGCAGCAGATACTTCTCCAAATTTTATCAATTCGGCTTCAGGACTTTCTACCTCGAAAATATTCATAATGCCAGGCTCGAATCTTGCTGACTCAATTTCCTTAATTGCATTGATTGCTAAATCAAGTTTCAAGAGACTAATGGCTTTTTTCATCACCTCAGTATGGCCGACAAGCACAGGAAAACTATTCTGATACACTGAATCACTTGCAAATAACTTCGCAGCGATTTCAGGTCCTATCCCTGCAGGATCACCCATTGTAACAGCTAATATTGGTTTGATTTTATTCACTCTCAAAAGTTATTCAGACCTTAATCTTTTTAAGTATATCCCCAATTTGAGTTTTCAATTTTAATTGTTCATCCTGTACTATGTTGTACATAGGCGGAATCACATAAGAATTACACAAGTTAAGAGCTTCCATTAATACTTTAAGGGCAGGAAGAGAAGTATTTAATTTTCGATTCTTTTGATAAATTAAAGATATTTCATCCGTCAACTCTTGAAGTTTATAGGCAGTATCAGCATCTCCTGATCGTGCCGCTTCATATAATTCTTTGAATAGTTTTGGGACAAAATTCGCTGTACTTGGAACAATCCCATCAGCGCCTTTCAATAATGAGTAAGCAGATTGTGCTGCCCACCCTAGGTAGAAACCAAAGTCATCTCTGTTTTTCCAAAGCTCGATGGAATTATCTATTCTCACCGGGTCTCTCTCTGAGTCTTTCATTCCTACAATGTATGGGTGATGACTTAATTCATCCGCCACCTCCAGCGAAATACGCTCACCTACCATAGCAGGCATATTATAGAGTATCAAAGGACAGGCGATATGATCGGCTAGTTGTGTGAAAAACTTGATCATCTCCGCTGGTGTTATGGGATAATAGTAAGGAAGTGTGGTGACCATCACATCTACTCCCAAATCTCGGTAGGCTCTCGCTTGATCAATCGCTTCAAACAAACTAGTGCTGGAGATACCAGCAAAGATCTTTTCTTTACCAGCTGTGGCTTCCACAGTGGCTTTGGCTAACGCTAGCTTTTGAACGTTCGATAAGGAGGTGGATTCACCAGTAGTACCTAAAATGAAAGGAGCACAACCTTCCTTTAAAAAAGTACTAATTATCCCTTCTACACTCTCGGTATCAATCGAGTAGTCCTTATTAATTGGCGTTACCATTGGCACTATTACTCCTTGATATATTTTCATTTCTATAAAGCGTTTTGATATATGGAAATGGCGTCTTGCAACTTCACTTCCCTAACGTTGTTTTTCAAAAGTCTCTGAATAAGTAAGGCCTCCCGCGCCATTTTTGGTATATCGTCAATTGAAACACCCAAACCTGAAAGATTAGCAGTCATTCCACAATTTTCGATAAATTTTTTGATCAAATCAATTCCTTGTTTGGCTGCCGCTTTTTTGTGAAGAGAAAGGTCTCCACCCATGGCCATTCCTATACTTGCATATCTATCCAAGGCATAATCAAGATTAAATTCAAGTACGAAAGGTAAAAGGAGCGCATTGCTCAGACCATGAGGAATCTTAAAATTAGTACCAAGTGGATAGGCTAAAGCGTGCACAGCTGCAGTATTTACTGGACCCAAGCACAAGCCGCCGTAGTAGGCACCTAGTGCAACATAAGTCCGTGCTTCAAGATCTTTTCCGTCAGCGATAGCACGCCCTAGATTTTGGCTGATAAGCCTAATTCCTTCTAACGCATATAGATCAACCACTGGATGGGCATTGACATTGGCATAAGCTTCTATACAATGAGTGAGTGCATCCAGGCCTGTATATGCCGTAATATCAGATGGCAAACTGCTGAGTAAATCAGGTTCTATGTAAACCGCATCGGGCATAAGAACCGAGGATATTATGCCTTTTTTCGAATTATCCGTTGGGTCGATTAAAATGGCATTAGGCGAAGATTCGCTTCCAGCACCAGATGTAGTAGGTATGCAGATGAGAGGTATTGACCTCTCTTTAATGATGCCATCTCCTACGAAGCTCTGTACAGGTTCTTTGGCATCCATAAGGCTTGCAACCAATTTAGCAAGATCTAGTACGCTACCTCCACCGACTCCTATCACAGCATCTGTCTTATGCTTTCGTGCAATTGCAACTACCCGATTAAAATCATCGAATGAAGGCTCTCCACCTGTTGTAATTTCGATTTTCACATCAATATCTACAAATGGACTAAAGATAGATTTCAACTTGGCTGCTACAAATGGATCTGCCAAGACAAAAAGCCTCCTTAAATGGCTCTTCTTGAGGCTGGTTATAAGAATCTCCAGCGCACCTGCTCCGAGCACTAGTTTTGGGGGTTGATTTAGGATTAGTATTTTCATGGTTAATGATCTCTATGATTCCCAGTTTCCAGCTAGTTTTTGTCTAGCCAAAGTATCTCAGCTTCAGTTTTTATTTCATTGATTTTCCCACCCTGAAGAGATGTCGTCTGAGAAAGCTTATCGCCAGTTTTTGGATTGATCCATTTGATTTCATAGTTACCCGAGTAGTTGCGAAGGTCTATTGATACTGCGCTTGATGATTGATTATATAAGATTCGCTCTCCTGAAGATTCATTGATCAACTGGTAAGCCGTATTTCCTTTTTCAGGAGTCATCAGGGATGCATCTTTTAGAAAATCTTGATCCGGTATGATTGGTATGTTCATCAAAGAGCCTCCGGCCATAAAAACTGCCCATCCAAAATCTGATGATCGATTCGTATTTACAATGACGGCCTTGTTTGGATATGCTGATCTATATTCAAGAACTGCTGCGTAGGTCGTTTCAAAAGTTTCTTTAGGAGTGCGAGTAAGCCTCGCATGTTGTCTTGGAGCTAGGTTTACACCTCCTTCGGGTGCATAAAGCTCCACTGAACCATCTTTAGCCTCACCGTACCACCAATACCTAATATCTATTACATCTACTAGCTGAGCTCGATTCTTGTCTTTCAAAATAGCATCCTGAACATCTTTCGTAGCACTCAAGGCAACTTTCACATCTGCTCCCGTTTCCTTTTCCCAATCACCAATTACATCTAGCCAAAAAGTTATAAAGGATAGAGGGCCAGTGTATTCAGCGCTTGTGAATTGAATAACATTTGATTGACCCTTGAAATTGTTAAGACACTTTCTGATGTACCGCTCATGAAGCGATCTATAATCAGGATCACTAACGTCGTAAAACTGCTCAGCCATGAAAATACGCTTATCTCCAGCATAGTTGACTGGCTCAGGAAAAGGAGTATTGTTGATATTGTTGGCGGTGCGCCATGGAAAATCGGCATAATGTCCGCCGGCCTCTAAGATGTTATGCTGGAAATAGTTCTGATGATAAAGAACCAACTGATTCCTTTCAGCCTGATTTACAAAGTCTCTTAGCCTATTCCAATACCAATAATTGTAGCTGGTAAGATCATACTTACTCATCCCGTCCCATGCAAGATCTTGGCCTGAGCGGGCAAAAGGTTGTTCGTAAAAAGGAGCCCAAGCCTCACCATTCATTCGCCTGATGCGCTGATGGTCATCCCTTCTCCTATCATACCATAAGCCATAGTTATGATCTAAGGCGACTACATTTTGACTTTTAAGAGTAGAAACAGTCTCATCAATAAAATCGGTATGCCCGACTCCACTTCTTCCAGGAACAAATCGAGTCACATGTGGACCAGCTTTTATAGCATCGTACTCCCGATCATTACCCCTCCACCATTGAACAGATCGTCTGTTGCCAGTAGCTAGTTTATTACCAAAAAGCAATCTTCCTGATGTTAAATTCAAGGTGTTTTCTACCTCCTCTTTTTGACTTAGCGATGTAGATTTAATCTTGTCTACCTTTTTAGCTTTTGACCCATTGATGGAAATCGGCAGCCTTTGGTCGGCTTTAGTGATCCAATCTTTCAAGGTCTGAGGTGAGTTATTCGCCTCTGCAGCATAGGCTTTTGCCTGATCAATGGTAGGACTGCTGGTCGCTTCCATTTGCATTGGAAGTAAATGAGCTGTAGTAGATACTTTACCGCCATTCCGATGGGCTAGTTGGCCGTAGAAAAGACTTCTAGGTTTCAAAAAACCATTTGTTTCATTCCACTGCCCATTTCCTGCAGACTGAGACCAAGTTGCATAGGCATAATTCATGGTTCCGAGAGGCGCAGAACACTCAATAAGTGCTGCGCTACATTGCCAAAACATGCTATTCGCGGCAGTCCAACCAGCACCCTGTGCCTCCATACCTCGATTACCGAATCTTAATGCATTGCCGTCAACATTGACAATATCAAAAAGGACACCTGATGCCCAGCTATCAATGGTTCCACTGAAACTAGCGGGTTGAAAAGCTTCACATTGAACGAATGCGTTAGGACCAGCTGCCATAAACCCTACCCCAAAATCATGGTAGCCATACTCGGAATATAAGCGTTGAAAAAGGCATTGCTGTCCCTCGGTAAAAAAAGTATATCGTCTCTGACCACCTATCTCAGAGATAGGATCTAGGGAAAGGCAATCCTCGACGGTAATGCGACTCGATGTATTCCAAATTGCCACAGCAGATCCTGCAAAATGTTCGAATTGTACTTGTCTAACCCAAGCATCACGCACATTTTCTAGCGTTATGGCCATCCAGCGGTGCTGCTCGTCTTTTGGATTTTTGGAATCAAATGTTGAGGAAAGCCTTAGGTTCTCTATCCCAATATTCTCTATTCTTCCTTTATTGATGACTTTATTGATGAATCCGCCACCATATCTACTCTCGAGAGCGGTAGTGATAGGAGCATCAATGCTAATTTTATTACCAGAAATAGATTTAATGATACGATTCCATACAATGTTTCTTTCGTTTGGCTTCCAGCCAATGTAGCCAGTCTCTCCTCCAAAATCATTCATACCCAGATCGTCGATCCACTGCTGGGTACTCGGTCTGGAAATGGTAATTTCGTCTCCTACTTTCAACTGACTTGCATCATCGATAGAGAATTCAAGCGAGCCTACAGGTACGTAATTATCCACAATGGAAATCTTATCAAAAACTTCAATTTGATCTTCTCCAGCAACACTGATCACTGTAGTTCTATCCAAGCCCACACCCAAAATAGTAGTTTTATCCAACCCACTCCCTCGTAGCACTACACCAGACTTATCGAGAATGAGCCCTTCCTGAATTTCAAAAATACCTGGTGCGAGTAGTATGGTTCCCCTAAAACCCTTTTCATTGATTTGTAAGGAGCCGACATAGTCTATAGCTCGCTGAATTCTGGAAGTTTGATCTCCTTCTTCATGACTGACGACTAGTAATATTGGTACCTCTGGAATAGTTTCATCGGACGATTTATATCCTGCAAATGAAAAATCTGGAACACTATTGCCTAGCGAGTCCTTCGAGTAACTGAGCCCCCCCGAATTTGAGATGATTCTCGGGACACCCTGCGTGCATGCGGGTGTACACAGGTGCAATAAAAGAGCAGCAGTGCAAACATTTGCCCATCTTAAGATTGAGGTGATGATGGCGCTGCTGCTCATTGTTATTTGCTCAAGGTATCTATATTATTCGCTAAATTTTTCCAGTCAACCTTTTTGGTATGGTCTATACCATAGATGTACATTTCAATATTGGTGTAACCGTCACCATTTAGGTCTCCTATCGCATCTGATGCATCTTTTGGGTTTAGCCCCACTTTCTTCTCATATGCATCTGGCATACCGTCCATGTCGCTATCCTTATGTGGTTTTCCCGTGTATTTGGGGTATCCTCCAACTTGGGCTATGTCTGTGATTATACCTTTCTTATAAGAATCAGCTCCTAACCTTCTGTGCTCGAATTGATACAAATCCTTGATCTCGGTGTATTTGGTTAAGTCCACCTTATTAGTTCTTACCTGCTCCACAATTCTCTCATCTACAGGGTCTCTTTTTGGAAGGCTGGCTCCAGCATTTTTCAAAACATAATCATAAGCTTCTTCAGCTTCCATTAATTTATTGAATGGCATGTTGAATCTTTTAGAAGATCTGATTTGTGGTAGAAACTCTCCAGCCCCATCCATATCTTCGATTTGGATTCCTTTCCAATTATTTGCAGTTACTTCAGGATAACCCTCCATCACGTTCCCACTTACCCAAACCTTACCATAGATTTTGGTACCATTGAGTTTATATCTAGACTCTGGCTTGACAAATCGATGACCTACAGGCTCATCAGTAGGGGTAACAGGACCTGGCTTGAAATAATTATTCACAAGATTATATCGTGAAGCATAATCACCTCCATCTACTGTTCGGTGATACCAGTTGTAAATGACATTATTTGTAAGATTAAATGTGCCACTCATTCCTACCGATGGATTTCGACCTGTGTTATTAGCCCAAAGATTACGTGTAAACAAACAATTCTGACCACCAAGAGTGCTTCCAAACGCATGTCCGTAAGTGTCGAGCGCTTCTGAAAAAATACTGTTTTGAATAGTTAGGTTAATCGTAGAATACTTATGTCTGGGCGCTTTAGGGTTATTTGGACCATCCGTGAACATGTGTCTATAAAGTGTCATATTCTCATCCAAACCCCAAGAGGCTGATATGTGATCTATAATAATGTTACCCACAGGATTTCCTCCTATTGCATCATCTCTGCGACCTACCCATGTATCTCCACGCCTGAATCTCATATGTCTCACTATCACATCGTGTGTGTTGATCAAGAAGGATTCACCAGAAACACAGACCCCATTACCTGGAGCAGTATTTCCAACTATGGTGATGTAAGGGGCGTTGATATTGATCGGTCGTTCTAGATTTATCAAGCCTGCCACATTGAACACGACAGTACGCGCACCTGCTGCTTCACACGCTTCTCTCAACGTGCCTGGTCCACTATCGGCAAGACTTGTAACTACATAAACCGCTCCGCCACGTCCTCCTTCTGTGTACATCCCACCGCCTTCGGCCCCAGGAAAAGCAGGAATATCAGCCTGAGGCAAATCGTCAGACCTTCTAGCCCAGTCATTGTAGACTTTATCTTTCTGCATGTCACTGTAAATGATGGGCAATGCCTTTTGCCAAGCTTCATGGTCTAACTTATCCCAGACTTTCTTTAAAGAATCAACTTTTGGTTGTACTTCGCTCATGTTGGGATATTGCGCAAAAAGGCTCATGGCCAAAAGGCTCAGAAACAGGAATAATGTTGTTTTTTTATATTGTTGCATTGAATTGATTTTCATGTATAACAAAAATGTGCTTATGCCTCCGCTTAGGCATCATGTACTATAATGCCACCTTGAATGTCTGAAGATCACCACGCGGATTGATCATTTGTATGATGTAAACGCCCTTTGTCCAATTACTCAGTAAAAGGCTACTTTCGTTGATTTTTCTTTGTTTTAAACTCCCGTTCATTGCGTAAACAAAAAAATCAACTGGTTCTGATGTAATGACTTTTCCCTTCATTAATTGATATTGAAATTGTTCTTTAACCTGAAGAGGGGCTGGTCCTTGGTCCTGCCTTTTAACTTCCATAACCACTGACTTTTCGCCAATATTCCCAAATTCATTTAGTGCGGCTACTTCGTAGGTGTCCCCTGCGATTGAAATTAAATCAGTATAACTCCTTTCTGTAAGGAATGAGGTAATGGAATCGTTTTTAAAAACAACGTAACCTATTGCCTCGCCGACCGCATCCCACTGTAATCGCACCGAATCTAATACTGAAATTGTGGTTTCAATATTGGAAGGTTGGCTCAAGGGTGACAAAAGAGGACTAACGTCCCATCCATCGAGATAAAGAACTAAGTTCTTATAGATATTTGAGCGTTCGGCAGTCAGTTGCCGACTCCAGCTGACCCTATTGGAAACATCAACCAAACCACCCGTCGGGTTAGTATTTTGGTATTCAGCAAAAATTGCAGATAAATGATTGCTATTGTTCCATTCTGACCAACCTTCTGATTTTATATGATTTCCAAGCGTGCATTCGACGTACACTGAGGACGAATTTGGTTGCCATGGTCGTCCTAGAAAGTAAGAACTACTTGGTACATTTGCATCTGCCGTGATATCACAACCGAGGAACAATAATCCATGGTATAACTTTTCTCCACCAACTTCACTGATCAATTTAGTATCTGCCGGAGCTGTAATGTATTGTCCTCCAGTTACACAATTGATTTGGCAGTTGTCAAAAACGGCCGTTGATTCTCCAAAAATGAAATCAGTAGCTCCTTCAATAAAGCAATTAGAAAAGTATTGGATTCCTTTATTTGCATAATAAGTATCCTGAAAACCAGTTAACTGACAGTTTTTAAAGAATTGCTGTCGACCAGTAGTGCTTACTGCCACTGCCTGACCTACATCACCTGCGGTGTTTTCAAAGGTGAGATTTTCAGCATAAAATCCATCACCTGACATGAGAGCTGTATAAGAAGTGCTAGTAGTGTGGCCATCCTCGTCTCCGCTGTAGTCATCCCAAGTAATGATAACTTCACCATCCTGCGCTCCTATGAGGCTAATATTATCCTTTGAAATAGAAATCTTTTCAGAATAGGTTCCTGGTTTAATATAAAACAAAAACCTATCTGTGATGGAGGTTCGTGTGCGTGATATTGCATCCGAAATAGACAGATAATCGCCTGAACCATCAGCGGCTATAACAGCATCAAATACTAAGTTTTGAGCCACTCCTGCAAAGGAGGAAAAAAGTACGAAAATCAAAATATAACCTATTTTCATCCGCTTAACTTTACTTTACTAACTTGGTTTTGAACGTTTTATGATCCCCAATTAAGACCAGAATGTAAGATCCTTTTGGAAATGCCCAAAGGTCGATAAAGTAATCGTTCGCTGTTTTGAATTGTTTTTGTAACAAAACTTTACCGTTCATGTCTACTACACGAGCCAGATTAATTGATTCATTGGTCTTGATTTTATAGAGTCCGCTGGAAGGATTGGGATACACAGCATATTCCGATTGATGCGGAACAACCAAAACCTCTTCTACCATCAATGTTGTAGAAGTAGAAAGCTCGGTTCCATCAGTGGTCGTGGCGGTGATTTCCACTTCCCCTACATTCAATCCGGTCAATAACCCCTCTGGAGAAATATCAGCAATGCTCATATCACTGCTTGTCCAGTTAACAACCTTACTGGTATTCTGTGGTAAGATATCTACGGACAATTGAATCGTTTCTCCAACATATACAGCCTCTTTATCGCTTACAATACCTATTGAAGTAGCCGACATAAAACCAGTAACCCCTACGATACTATTGATATATATTTCAAAATTTGAATAGCCATTTGGCTGGATCAAAGCTCCGTCTTTAGGATCATTCGGGTCGAGGCTATTGTTTGTTTCATAGCTGTCGGGGATTCCGTCGGCATCAGTATCATTCAACGGAATTAAACTGACATATTCAGACCAACCTCCAACTTCTGATTGAGAATTAATAATACCATTTCCTGTCAAAGCAATATTTCCTAAAGCCTCGTCTACAACCCGTGCATCCACATCATCTCTCACTGGTAGAATAGCTCCAGCACTACTCAAAACTGATTGTTTTGCATTTAAGGCTGATTCTAGATTGATTTCCGAATTTTCATACTCAAATTTTGAATTTGATCTTATGCTGTTGGCATCACCCCCATTGTCCTCTATCTCATCTAATCGGATGCCTGCCCAATTGTTATCATTGATTCCTCCGCTTACACCTTCCATGATATTTCCATTGACGTACCAAGATGCAAAACCCACAGCCTCAACGGCAGTTTCGTAAGTTGGTCTTGCGAAATAACCGTTGTTACTTGCAGGGCCAGGTATATAATAGTTGTTGATCCAGTTTACTTCACATTTTCCGCCTTGAATTTCTTCTTCGCCACCATATACGGCTCCACTTCCACCCCAATTATAAATAACATTATTTCTAAAATCTTGAACGGCAGTCGTATCATGAGCTCGGCACCCGTTTACTCGAGGAGATCTGCTGTTATTATGTGCGATGAAATTATGGTGATAGCTCGCGTATTGCCCTCCCCATTGTGCTGCGTAACTTCTTCGCCCCTTCTGATGGATTGATTCATAAAGCCCTTCGCTTAAAATAGACCATTGTATTGTGGTGTATTTATTGTCGTAAAAGCCCATAGTTTCTTCAATTGACCAGCTCATAGAACAATGGTCGATTATGATATTTTTGGAATTCTCCAATCTCAAGGCTGATGCCTCCGTTCCTCCTGTATCGCCAGGTCTAAATCTTAGATACCTGATAATTACGTTATTGCTTCCACCCAGATTGACTGTGTTGTTTTTGATACATATGCCATCTCCCGGTGCAGTTTGCCCGGCTATCGTCATATTTGATCTTGATGCCCTTAATTCGCCATTTAACTCGATTACTCCAGAGACTTTGAAAATAATATTGATGGGATCATCTCCTGGTGTATTAAGCGCGGCTCGGAGACTACCTTCAACTATCTCGCCTCTAGATGTTCGGTCTTCCAGATTAGTTACTTCAATGACTCTTCCGCCACGTCCGCCGCTTGTGTATTTTCCATATCCCTCCGCACCAGGGAAGGCTAATGTCTGACTATTTGCGACATTAGTGAATAATATAAACGCTAAAAACCATAAGCTATTTTTTCGAATCATGACTAAAATTTAAAATGTAAAAAAGCTCAATACCGGTATTCCGGTATTGAGCTTTTGTTTAAATAATATAACGACTTAATCTTTGGAGAATCTAACGACTCTTACTCCCTCCGATGTAGTGATTCTAAGCATATACACGCCAGTTTTTAAGTTACTAACGTTCAATACTGATTTATCACTCAATTGCCTTGTACTCAAAACCTGTCCAGATAAACCTATAACCTCTACTGTTCCTTTTGTTACTCCCGTGATGTTGATTACATCTGTAGTTGGGTTAGGATAAACGTTGAAGTCTACGAGCCCATCGGTTCCAAGTGCAGAGACTACATTGACAGAGATCGTTCCTGTAATACCGCTTCCGTCAGTAGCTGTAGCCGTCACCGTAACACTTCCTTCTGCAACACCTGTAATTACACCGCTAGCATCAATCGTTGCGATACTTGTATTATCAACACTCCATTCCACAGCATCTGTAGTAGCATCTAATGGCTCAATTGTTGCACTCAATTCGAGTGTTTCACCGATAGTTACTGTCGTAATGTTATTTGCTCCTGATACTGTGATAGCAGTTACAGGCTGCAATACGTTTACAGCAAAACTACCTGCGATTCCTGTGCCATCTTTTGCTGTTGCAGTAACAATAACAACACCTTTTTCTAATGAAGTCAATAATCCAGCCTCATTTATGGTAGCAACAGTTGTATTATCTACACTCCAAGTTACCTCAGTATTGTAAGCATCTAGTGGGTAAACTTCAGCAGTCATCTGCAGTGTTTCTCCTTTAACTATCTCAATGACATCACCAGCAGTTTTTACAGCTAGTGAATCTACAGGTCTGGTAAGCAAGACCTCAAAGGAACTAGATATATCTGACCCGTCAGTTGAAGTGGCCGATACAACAACCATTCCTGTATCAAGCGCAGTTAAAAGACCATTGAAAGAAATGACTGCAACACTGTCAGGCACATTTAAGCTCCATCTAACTTCTTTATTCACCGCAGTATCCGGACCAACTGTCGCCTCAAACTGCAAGGACGAACCTACATGAAGAGTTGTGTCACCACCAATACTGGTCAAGTCGATGGTAGTTACTGCTTGTTGGATGAAAATATCCATTGAAGCAGTGACTCCACTGCCATCGTTAGCGGTTGCAGTGATGGTTACTGTTCCTGGTGCTGTAGCATTCAATATAATTGATTCTACAGTTTCTGCAGGGCTCAAAGTTCCAAGTGATTCATCACTTAATGACCAACTAAAAGATCTATCTGTAGCGTTAAACGGGTTAACCTCAGCTGAGATTATTGTAGCACCCACACTATTAATAGTATCTTGAGCTGTCATTAAAGTAGCATTACGCACTGGAATAATGTTCTCTTTGATATCAATGTCTAGAACTACAGGCATTGGTGTGATATCCATTCCTGTAAGAACATAGGCAGCATTTCTCCAGATTTTTAATCCGTCATTAGTTAAGTTATGACCATCATCCTTCACCATTGCTCCATAAAAGAAGGCTAACGCAACCATTCTATGATTGAGCGTATTGGCTGCATTAGATCCTATCTGTGTACCTGCCGCGATATCATTAATTAAGATCGCTTTATCTAAATCATTGTCACTTAAACTAGCAGTAGATGCTAATAGTGTACCCGGAGTAGATAATTCGAGGTTGATCAATGGATCAAGTGCGTTTCCACTAGTAGAAAGTGAGTTGAAAATCTTTACCTCATTATTAGTAAAGTTAACGCCAGTAAATAAAGGATTCGATTGATTCATTGGGCTCACCGATACGGATAACTCTGTGGTTCGCTCTACGGAAGCGTCAGCACTTGAAATAGCTCTGCCGTTTCTTAAAGCAAATGTCTTGTTATAAATAACAGGAGCGGAAATATTCTCTATCCCTAGTGGATTTCCAGATTTCCAAATTGCATCACCAGAACCAAAAGTTTCTTGTGCAATGATTAAATCATAACCGCTGAGATCTAAACCAGTTCCAGCTCCATCTGTTGCCAAAACATCTACCTCGAAGTTCGGGTCGTTTCTGAGCATCCTAATGATCGGATCATCATCATTCGGCGCATCCGTTTCTAAAGATGTGTAACCACTAGGTTTGGTGACATAAGCCACTTTTTTGGCAGTACCATTCACTACGGCTGCTAAAACTTGTACCATACCTGCGCCTTTTGCGGTTAGGACTCCTTCAGTATTGATAGATGCTCTCCCATCGATTTCATGAACGGTGAATTGTATATTATCCACATTCGTAATTACTTCCAATTGAATGACGTCATCAACAACAACTTCTCCAGGGTGTACAACCTCTAAAATCTGAGGAGCATCTGCCGCAGGTCCCCACATTGGATCTCCTAGGCCGCTGGCTATCGATGTATTTTCATAATAATACAAGTCATCAGAAACATACTGTGGGTCTTCAGTTTGGATATTCGTTGCAGTTACATTCGACTGAAGCAGTAAGGCTGAATAATCCCATTTGTTATCGTCTCTGCTTGAAACCTGATTGTATATCACATTATCAGTAAGAGTTACGTTGACTACCGGATTAGCAAGAAAAGGTCTTGAGGTAGCAGGATCTTGAACATCACTCAAAATACTGTTTTTCAACACAATGGTAGAAGTAGCTGTAGTAGCTGCATCATCTGTCCAGTCATTAACTTGGAAAATTGTTCCAACTTTATGAGTAGTTATATGATCAATAGTAATGTTAGAACCTGTAGTTCCTAATGTTTCATCACCCCCTTTGTAAGGATTATGAACAATACCAGAAATGTTCGCAAATGTTGAGTTTGTGATCTGAAGATCAGTCATCACACATGCTCTCGGGTTAATGGCAAAGTCATTTCCAGGGAAATCGTGGAAATAGACATTGTTCATCACGATCTTGTCATGGATCGCTCTTCCACTTTTAAAGAGATAGATACCCCCTTTAAGATCCCAAGCCTCAACATTATCCAACTCTATCAATGGATAAGTACCAGTACTTCTGTATTGCAATAAGTATCCCTCTCTGCTTTCTTCTCCATCAGCTTTGATGTTTTTACCATCGATTTTAAGATTTCTTAATGTAACAGATGCTGTTGGAGCTGAACCGTCTACTCGGAAACCTTGATCCCAGAATTTCAATAATGGAGGGTTCATTGGATCAGCACCTTCCAAAATTAAGTCTTGATAAACCTCTACAATGTTCTTGATTACATACTCACTTTCTGTTAAGATAATTGGTTGAGTTGGATCATAAGACTGGCTTTCAATCAATGCTTCCAAGTCCATGACATTGTTATTTGATTGCTGCCACTGAGGATCTCCTAAACCTACTGCTGCCGAACTACCAACGTAGAATTCCATTCCATCAGCATCTGAAAATCTTGGGTTTTCATTAGAATCACCAGTTACATTTACGTTTGATTGCAAACGTGCAGTATCTAGGTTATGACCTCCAAGTCTAGCTGTCATGAAATCATGAAATATGTTGTTAGTCAAGTTCACTGTTCCTACTAAAGGATCTATTCTAAATGGTCTTGAATTACTTACATCCAATAATCCACTTACAATATTATTCGTGAAATTAAAAACCAAGGATCCGTCTTTACCATCATTTTGCTGAATAAATGCATCACTAGCTACATTGTAGAAAGTATTCTGATCTATTGTCACATTTGAAGTTTGAACTCCCCATTCTCTGTCTCCGTCATTGTCATTGTAGTAGTTTTTGATAAACCCTCTAACATTAGAAAAAGTAGAATTTTTAATGGTGGTCTGCTCTACCCAACATAATCTTGGATCTAGCACATAATCAAGGAGCATATCATGAAAGTATACATTATCTAATGTTATGCTATTATAGTGTTTCCGCTGGTTTTTGTAAAGCTGAATACCTCCTCTAAAATTATACGCCTCTACATTCTCAATGTGTACATCGTACTCATTGTACCAACCAGCTTGATCGAACCTAAGAACGTAAGGTGCAGTTTTGTCCTCTTCAGGATAGTAACCATCCATTACTAAATTCTTCAAGGTAATAGAAATGGAATCTTCCTTAGCTCTAAATCCATTGTCATAAAAATGCAATAATGGTGGGTTTTCAGGGTCCGCTCCTTCTATATGAATTGCTTGATAAATATCAATGGTTCCACTTATCCAATATTCTGGTTGAGTCAAAATGATAGGATTAACTGAGCTCCAGCGAGCTGTGTCTTCTATGAAAGCCTCTAGATCAACTTCCTGAAGTAACATGGTTTTAATCCACTCAGGATCTCCTTGAGGACCTCCTCCTAAATCACCTTCATAAACGGCGAAATCTCGAGGAGTAAAATTCCAGTTTTCAGGCTGTTCGAATTTAGGATCTTGATTACTGTCTCCAATTACCGTTACATTTTCCTGTAAACGGGCTGTGTCTAGGTTAAATCCTCCGTTTCTCTTTGTTACAAAATCATGGAAAACGCTATTGGTTAAATTCACCTCTCCAACCAAAGGATCGATTCTGAATGGTCGCGAGTTATCATAGTCTAATAATCCACTAACGATATTATTGGTAAAATTAAACTCCAATGAACCATCTTTCCCGTCATTCTGCTGAATAAAGGCATCACTAGCCACATTATAAAACGTATTATGGTCAATGTTTACTTTGGAAGTTTTTACACCCCATTCCCTGTCTCCGTCATTGTCGTTATAATAATTCTTTATAAATCCTCTTACGTTGGTGAACGTAGAGTTTCTAATCGTCGTTTGCTCTACCCAACATAATCTTGGATCCAAAACATAATCTGATAGCATGTCATGGAAATATACGTTATCCAATGTTACACTTTTATAGTGCTTACGTTGGTTTTTGTATAATTGAATACCTCCTCTGAAATTGTAAGCTTCAACATTTTCAATCAGAACTTCATACTCATTGTACCATCCCGCTTGATCAAACCTTAATATATATGGTGCCGTTTTATCCTCTTCTGGATAATAGCCGTCCATAACTAAATTTTTCAGTGTTATAGAAATGGAATCTTCCTTGGCTCTGAATCCATTGTCATAGAAGTGTAATAGAGGTGGATTATTTGGATCAGCTCCCTCTATATGTACAGCCTGATAAAAATCAATTGTTCCAAGTATCCAGTATTCTGGTTCAGTCAATATTATTTTGTCACCAGCAGCCCATAGGGATGTGTCTTCAACAAACGACTCTAAGTCCAGTACTCGATTGACTGATTGACGCCATATAGGATCACCCAAAACAGACGTAGTTACGAAATTACCGTTTTCAGGATTTGCAAACTTCGGGTCTACATTAGAGTCTCCCATCACATTTACATTTGCCTGTAACCGCGCTGTATCAAGGTTAAAACCTCCTGTTCGTGAAGTCATGAAATCATGAAAGATGTTGTTGGTAAGGTTCAAGGTTCCTACCAAAGGATCAATTCTGAAAGGTCTTGAATTTTCAGCATCCACTAAACCACTGACAATATTGTTTGTGAAGTCAAACATTAGTGAACCATCCTTACCATCATTTTGCTGTATAAATGCATCACTCGCAGCATTGTAAAAGGTGTTCTGATCAATGGTTACTTTTGATGTTTGCACACCCCACTCATTACTCGCATCATTGTCGTTGTAATAGTTTTTAATAAATCCTTTGATATTTGAGAAGGTAGAGTTTGTAATAGTCGTTTGCTCTACCCAACATAATCTTGGATCTAAAACATAATCTAATAGCATGTCATGGAAGTAAACATTATCTAATGTTATACTATTGTAATGCTTTCGTTGGTTTTTGTACAATTGGATACCTCCTCTAAAATCGTAGGCCTCCACGTTCTCAATATGTACGTCATATTCATTAAACCACCCTGCTTGGTCAAACCTCAGTACATAGGGTGCAGTTTTATCCTCTTCTGGATAATAACCATCCATAACGAGATTCTTCAGAGTAATCGACATAGAGTCTTCCTTAGCTCTGAATCCATTATCATAAAAATGTAATAATGGCGGGTTTTCAGCATCATCTCCTTCAATATGAACAGCTTGATAAAAATCAACTGTTCCTCGTAATAGATATTCATCATCTACCAGTAAGATAATATCACCAGGACTCCATAAGGATGTATCCTCTATAAAGGTTTCCAAGAAGGGCTCCCCTCCAAAAGTACTTGGTACTCTATGGATTTTTTGTGCGCTCAGGTTATATTGGAGTATAAAAACTCCTACAAATAACCATGCTATTCGAAACAAATTTTTCTGCATAATTTATTGGTTTAATGTCAAACAGGTATTTAGATTGATGTAGGCTCTCTGATACGAGAGCCTTATTGTTGGTTATTTTCTTATATATATTTTCTTCACTATCCCTTGGCTATTTTTAACAATGTAAAATCCTCCGGATTCAACAGCCACGGACGTCCCTTTACCAATAAGTCTTCCAGACAAATTGAAGACGAAAAGTTCATTTTGGTTTTTAGAAACGATAGCTCCATTGACGATATCGAAAATATCTCTATTAGGCAACTCATTTTCGAGACCTAGTGGTATCTGATCAATCGCACAGCCTAGATTATCTACATCAGCTCCAGTAGAAGTTCCAGGGCACTGGTCTAAGTTATTGGTCACCCCATCATTGTCTGTATCTAACTGAGATGAAGAACATCCATCACTGTTTGGCGTTTCATTTTCTGGTGTATTGAGACATAAATCTAAATCATCAGTAATGCCATCCATATCAGTATCTACTGGCGGCTCAGGTACGGTTTGAGCTTCAATAACAACTTCCCAAATATTTAGTCTTTGACCATCTGAATGCCTGTCAATATTATCAATATAAGGAATAGGTAGAATACGGATTAAAGTAGAATCTGCCTCTTTTGAGCCATCAACGATCTCTTGAAATCCTGCACTTCCACCTCCATCAGTGAAAGAAGCAATGTCCCCAGCCTGATTTTGAACAATATGTTCAACCCAAGCATCTCCAACGATATCTACATAGTGCCAAGATTGACCACCATCGAAAGAGGCTTCCACCATAATTACAATCTCTCTATTGCCCTCTTGCCTCGAAATATCTGAAGTAGAAGCAATTTTTAAAGATTTCAGATTAGTAAATGCTGGGCTGATGATGTACCCAAAAGAAGCTGAATCAGTATCAAAGTAAGTATGCTTTGCCAATCGAAGAAAATCCTCCGTGGTATCCCAGCCATCAGGGTGGCTATCATGGTATTTATCTGCCGATCCAATCTTTCCTCCACAAGCGTTGACTTGATTTACTCCAGGCCCTGAACAGTCATGAAAGATTATCGCCTTACCATAAGTCCAACCATTTTGTGTGCCATATTCATCATGATCCGCTCCGCCATAAGCATCGTCGCAACCACCATAGCGCTGTTCATTATTTCTATCACAATCATTCACAATTTTTACCACGCCAGTGAGGTAGTAGCCTGTGGGGTCTGGATCAAAGGTTCCCGGATCTAATACCATGGTGGTGTCAGTCTGGGCATTTGCTCCTACAGCTACTAATAGTCCTATAAGAAGCATCCAAAATTTGTTAAGTAGATTTTTCATCATATGTGTATTTAATTATAATTTTTAATCAACAAGTGGGTCAAAAGTGCCATCTAACCAACCTATTGTCTGAAGTAAATTTTCATTTCTCACTATAGCATTTGTTGGCAGGAAGAAGAAGTTATATTTAGGTTGAAGGTATTGGATAGGGTTTTCAATATCATCTTCATATTGTAACTCATATTCAAAATATTCCGCCAGATTTGCATCATCCGTCCAGTCTACAGTATCTCTCACATTATCTTCAAAAAACGCCAATGCCGCCAATGAAGGATCCGCATTTAAAGCAATCGATGGCTCAATATCGACCATTTTTTGTGTGTTCACTCGGGTAAAAATTCCTGTCCTTCTCGTATTATTAAGTCCATTACCCTGTGTACCATTTAGGTCGTTAACAAAAAGATTTCTTCTTCTCAAATCAAAATGTCTTTTGTTTTCAAAGCTCAATTCAATGCGCCGCTCATTCATGATGGTGGCTCTCATTGACAATTTATCATTGGCATTGATACCGTAGCTACCATCTCCAGCCTCTATACCTGCTCTTTGTCTAAGCTGAATAATTAAATTTCTTGCCTCTGCAATATTTCCTATTTCATTTGCACTCTCTGCAAGATTTAATAAGACCTCAGCAAATCGTATTTCAATCCAATCAGTAGGTGTCTGTACAGTTTCTGTACTTCCTATTTCGGTATCTACATTCTTTCTTAAATAGAAACCAGTACTTGGAATTATCCCTTCTTCTTGTTCATTCCCAAAATAAGTCCACTGGTAAGCACCTGATCGTTCTGTAAATTGCCAAGGTGTTCCATTGTAACATACAGTTGCGTAAAATCGAGGATCTCTATCTTTCCAATATACTAACGAATCGTACATCGGGCTATCTTCTATTGAGCGACCGTCCTTCATAGGAAAGGCCTTGACAAAATCCCATGTAGGGGCTCCAGAACCACTCCAAGCATTAGCAACAGAAGCTGGTCTAACACTATTTTCAAAGCCATGAACCCTTAATCCAAAAGTAAACTTCGTGATCATGATTGCCTCTTCATTGTCTTCATCAAGGAAAATATTAGCATAGTTTGGATACAAAGCGTGACCAGAAGCCTCTGCTATTTCTTTAGCCTCCCGATTTGCTTCATAGGCTCTTTGCCATCTGGCACTGACGCCATCCGCATTGGTAAGTCCGTTTGGATCAAACTGTGGACTGGCATAAAATAACAGTACTCTACCCTTAAAAGCTGCGGCGGCCGCTGCGGTGATTCGACCGTAAACCAAATCTTTACCTTGTAGCATTTCGATTGCCCTATCCAGGTCAGCAGTAATGAAATCAACACATTCAGTGGCAGAAGCTCTAGGTAATAAGTTGCTTTCGAAACCATCATTGATATCCAGTATTCTATCTACTATCGGCACTCCACCGTAGTAAAGAACAAGATCCCAATAAAGAAAAGCTCTTAGAAAATAAGCCTGGCCATTAAGCTCGTCCTTTTCTTCGGCTGATAATGAACCATTTTGTACACCATCAATAAAGACATTGATATTTCGAATATATTGGAATGTTTCTATCGAATAACTCCCTGGCGTATCATTTGTACCTGCTACGGGATCTATTACATCACCCGACATTTCTCCGAAGAATCCTCCTCCAGGAGTATCATCGCTTAGTCCTGCATTGGCAAGCATGCCAAAGCCTGGTATTACCACCTGATACTGTGCGTTCAAGCTATATTCTGCAAGACCTTTATTTGCAAAAAGCGACAACCCATCAATTGCGGTTTGATCTTCTGTATCGAGCACTCCATTGCAGGATAACCCTGCTAACCAAGCGAAGACATAAAGTGAATATTTAGCAATAGATTTCATGGGCAATTAAAGTGAAAAATTGGTTCCAATATTTATCGTGCGTACTAGTGGATAATCATATCCTCGAGCAACTGCCGGGTCTTTGTAGTCAAACGGACTTATAATGGTCAAAACGTTTGTGGCAGACATAAACATCTTCCAAGAAGATAGCTTCATTCGATCAGCCAATTTTTTTGGCATTTGATAAGATACATTCAAAAAATTAAGCCTTAGGGTATGACCATCCCTCATCCAAAAGGTAGAGGTCTCTCCAGCTGCCCCATATGCAAATGGCCGTGGCAAAGAAGAGTTTAAATTTGGTGCAACGCCAAGGTTTTCATCTCCTTCCGTATAGTAGTCTCTCCACCAAGCAAAAACATTTTCATTGTTTGTAGGTACTGCCTGCTCATCCTTATTGATGAATTCTTTATGTCCGAAAACTCCACCAAAAGAAGCTGATATTCTAATTCCTCTCCAAGAAGCGCCTAAGGAGAATCCATAACTATAAGGCGGAGTAGTGTATTCAGCAATGATGGTTCTGTCGTTTCCATCAAAGACACCATCTGGCTCCCTGCTAAAATTTTCTCCTCCTAGGTCTTGATAGTAAATCATACCCTTAGCTATTGGAATACCGAAAATCGTAGGTAAACCATCTTGCCAAAAAGACTGATCCCAATACATTGCCTTTATTCTTTCAATATCTTCATCAGTACGAATAATACCTAAAGCGACATAGCCCGGCTGGTTACTGTCGTCATTCGCCAAGTCATCTACCCATGTACCAAGAACTGCCGGGTTTTGATAAAGCTTCAACGGTCTACTTCTTCTTTTTGAGAAGTTGGCGTCAATACTATAGCTGAATTCCTCTCCAATTTTATCAGACCAGCCAAGCTGTAGCTCTTGTCCAGTTGAAAAAGATTCCCTGTAATTTTCAAATGGAGGTTTAGCGTTACCAATCACAAATGGATAAGTGGAATTTCTGTCAAAACCATCGTACGTTCTATTATAATAGTATTCAAGAGTTAAGCTGAGTCGGTTATCGAATCCTCTAAAATCCATACCTATATTGTTATTATTGACCTTTGCCCAAGTTCTGCTTGGTATGGTGAATCCGTTGTTTCTTGCTTCTACCACATTGGAAAGACTGCCAGAACCTGTTCCGAATATTGGACCACTAGCACCAGATTCAGGAATGAATGCAGGTCTATGCTCGTAAGGTCTTGTGTTATCATTACCAACAATACCTGTAGATACTCTGATTTTTAAGAAATCAATAAAAGGTACGGTTTGATTAAAAAATGCTTCTTCACTTATGACCCATCCCATAGATACCGCAGGGAAAATACCAAATCTTTCGGAGGCGGCAAACTTGCTGGATGACTCGCCTCTGAAGGTGGACTCAAACAAGTATTTACCGTCGTAATCGTAATTCAAACGACCTATGACTCCCCAACGACCCACTTGACCATAATCACCCCTATTAGTAATTCCGTTTGCAGAAAAGGCCCATACATAAGGATATCCTCGCACGTTTGCACCAGTTTGTTCTAACGAAAGTTGTCTACTTTCCCCGTCGGCTTGCTCGTAGACTAATAAAGCGTTGACGTTGTGCTTTTTAAATGTTTTCGTATAGTTAACCGAACTATTCCATTGGTAGTTGACACCCTTACTCCAGCTTTCACCCAAGCCCTCGCTATTGTTTATCTCTGATACATTTCCTGTAAGCGTATCGGAGAATATTAACTTATCAGCGTTTCCACCCGGAATTACCTTTTGTTCATAAACATCATAGTTTTGGTTAAAAGTGGTTCCCGAACTTGTGTTGAAATTAATAGAAACTTGTGTACTCAGTTTTAACCCTTTGACAAAAGGAACATCGTAAGTCAACTTTGGAATAATACTGGTGTTGTTACTAGAGTTAAGTCTGTTACTATTAGACTGAAGGAGACCATAGGGGTTCCAAGAAGTTCCTACCTTAGTGGGTAGACCTTCAACCAGTGGATCTAGCCATTTTGGAGCTGTAAGCGGTCTTTTATACCAATCTCTCAATACACCAGTCCCTACATTTCCGCTACCTGGATCATAACTAGGATTTTTTCTTTCTCCTTCGGAAAAGCTCATTCCGATATTGAATTTTACATTATTCGTAATATCTGCTTCGATATTAGACCTCAAGCCAAACCGACGAAAATAAAGATTGTCGTAATTACCAGATTCGTAGTAGTAATTTCCTCCCACGAAATATCTCACCGTTTCTGATCCACCAGAAACATTGAGTGCATGCCTATGAGTTTCGGCAGCCTTAAATAATCCATCTAGCCAATTATAATCTCTGGATTTAATTATTTCCAATTCCTCGGGAGTATAGAGATCAGCCGCTCTTGGTGGTCTATTTCCCGGAAGGGATCCTTTTACTTTGGAAATTTCATTGAGCATCAAAGCATGCTCATATCCGCTGAGCATCTCTGGAATTTGTGTTGGCTGACCAATACCTATGGATCCTGAATAACTAAAACGTGGTTTTCCCTTTTTTCCTCTTTTTGTAGTAACAACGACGACTCCTCCGGCAGCTCGGGCGCCATAAACAGCAGCCGCTGCATCTTTCAAAATAGAAATATTCTCGATTTCAGTGGGGTCAAGTCTGTTAAAAATTTCATCGCCAGAAGGACCAGTTCCATCCTGCTCGTTGGTAAATATGACACCATCTATCACATACAATACTTGTCTGGATATACCTCCCGAAGCTGACTCAGCCCTGATTACAAGTGGTGAAGGCGTTCCTGGAATTCCTGTACCATTACGATTGACTTGAACACCTGCTAGCTTTCCAATAAGTGTCTGTGATAGATTTCCAGTAGGTATTTCTTCTAATTCTTCTGGTTTAATTGTTGTAACTGCTCCTGTAAGATTGGCTTTCTTTTGTTCGCCATAACCAACCACAACTACCTCTTCTAGCTCTTGCAAGTCTAATTTCAATTTTACGTCAATTCTTGTACGGTTATTTACAGGAACTACCTCCTTTAAGTATCCTATGAAGGAGAATACTAATTTATCGTCTGCACTCGCGTATATCGTGTAGTTACCGTCAATATCTGTTACTACACCATTTGATGTCCCCTGTATTTGTATTGTAACTCCCGGTAAACTTTCCTGTCCATCCTCACCATCTACATGTCCAGTTACTTTTACTTGATTGTCTTGTGCGGTAAGATTAAGAGTTGAAAAAATCAACAAAACGAGTAGCATCCAATAAGAATACCTTTTGAAAGTAAAAAAGATGTAATCGATTGCATGAATGATCACAAGATGTAAGGATTGATTACTTTTTTCCACAGGATTGATTTGTACTTTTCAAATGACTATTTAATTTCCAATGCAACATCATGAATGATTTCTGTTAAGACTACTTCAATATTCTTGAATTATATGAGAGGAACTATCCTGTCGTATCATGGAAGCCTTTGATAAAAATTTCAAAATATCTAATTCTACAGACTGTTTTGAAGCTGTATTTTATTTATTCGATACAAATAAATAGATATTAATGACTAATTGTTAAAAAAAGGAGCAATCACTGATTTGAAATCAATTTTTTTGGTATTTCAGTATGAATTGTATATTCACTCCGGACAATCACATAGTGACGCAATTTAATAAATTAGAACTATTCAAATATGCGCACTAACCTTTGCTGTAAAAATGCTACTAGTATGTGAAAAGAAACCTAGAAGTTCAAAGTGTGAAAAAAATAACAGCTTATAAATTGATACTTGTATTAGGCTGGATCTCAAATAATTTTCCTGCGTATCTGATCTTGACAGGTTTGCTTGCCTCTGTTACTGTTATTTCGCCCAGTTTATGGTTTACCCATTTAAAATTAATTTCTCCACCTCCGGGAATTCTTAGTCCATTAATCTCCCCTGCTGGCAAAGCATCAGGCAAAGCTGGTAGCAAGATTACTTCACCATTTAAGGTCTGTACGAGCATCTCTGCTACTCCAGCTGCTGCTCCAAAGTTTCCATCGATCTGAAATGGTGGATGTGCATCGAATAGGTTCTTGTAAGAGCCTCCTCCTCTTTTACCCTCAATCCATGCTGGTCGGAATAAATTGTTGATCATTTTCCAGGCATGATTACCATCACCAAAACGAGCCCAAAGGTTGATTTTCCATGCCAAGCTCCAGCCAGTGCCGTCATCTCCTCTAAAGATCAATGATTTTTTAGCTGCCTCCAGAAGTTCGGGCGTCTTTGCGTTGATTTGGTCATCTGGATAAATTCCCCAAAGGTGTGACACATGACGATGCTTATTTTCCGGATCATCCTTGTCATCCATCCACTCCTGCAATTGACCGAAGCGACCAATCTGATGAGGAGCAATCTGATTTGCTAGTAACGCTAAAGTATCAGCAAAACCCTCGTCAACCTTTAGAATACGACTCGCTTCTATACAGTTTTGGAAGAGGTCGCGAATAATTTGATGATCCATAGTTGGACCCATGACCAATCCTCCATTCTCTGGTGAGTTGGATGGGCCACTAATCAAATACCCACTTTTCAGGTCTTCAATCAGATACTCCTTGAAAAACAAAGCAGCATCTTTAATGATTGGATAAGCTCGCTCTTTGAGAAAGACAGTATCAAGAGAATATTCAAAATGCTGCCATAGATGGTGACATAGCCACGCACCACCTGTAGGCCAAATGCCGTGATTGGAGCGATTGATCGGAGCGGTACCTCGCCACAGATCTGTGTTATGATGAAGTACCCAACCGTCCATGTCGTAATGTATTTTAGCTGTTTCTTTTCCTCTTTCAGCCAATTCTTCAATCATGGAAAATAAGGGCTCGTGCATCTCGGAAAGATTTAAGGGTTCTGCTGGCCAATAATTCATTTCTGCATTGATGTTGGTCGTGTACTTACTGTCCCATGGTGGCGTCAGGTCATCATTCCAAATACCTTGAAGATTGGCTGGACGTGTGCCAGGTCTTGAACTGGAAATAAGTAAATACCGGCCATACTGCACATAAAGCGCTAGCAAAGCAGGATCTTGGGTGTTTTGAAACTTAACTATCCTCTGGTCTGTGGTAAGGCTGTCTGATTGGTCCCCATTTAGATCAATGGTAAATCGATCAAAATACTGCCTATAATCACTAATATGTCGAGACTTAATTGACTCGTAATCAGTTAAGTCAATTGCTGAAAGGTCTTTTCCGGCTTTGGCTTCAGCCTCACCAGAAACATCATCATAATGCTTAAAATTGGTAGCGGCAGTAAGTGCTATGACTACTTCATCGGCATTCATTACTCTTAGACCTTTCTCTGTCGCCTCCAGCCTTCCTCCTACAGTATGGACTTTACAATGAGCTACGCCCCGGAGGGCTCCATTGCTCACGGCTACTGCCAACTGCATCTGATTATCACTCAATGTGCTTAGTGACCAATTGCTGTGAATGGCATCCATGCTTAGGGTAAAACTCAAACTCCCTGGTTTTGAAGCTATTAACTTGGAAATGAGCGCTTGGTCGGGTGCGGAAACAAAGTATTCTCTTTGATAGTGCACTCCTTCCAAGTCATAACTTACCTTCGAGATCGCATTGGAGATATCTAATGCCCGATGATAGTTTAAAACTTTACCTTCATGCTCTTCAAAATCTAATCTTAAGTCCCCAAAAGGTTGATAGGCTGCCATATACCTCGGGTACTCTGGTGGGTTAGTATTTTGTAAAAAACACTTCCATGAGGCACTAATATCCACTCCGTTTCCCATAACTCCGCCCTTTGGATAGACGACCATTGGTTCACCCGTCTTGAATCCAACCATCCCGCCAATGTCATAATAATCCAAGACATGAACCGCTATTACATTCCTACCTTGTCTTAAAACTGAGGCGGGCACTTGGTAACGTCGATGAGCGTAAGGATTGTCTTCAGTCCCAATCTCTACTCCATTCACATAAGAGATGTCTTCATCCATGATACGCCCAAGATTGAGTACCAAATCTTTTCCTCTCCAATCCTGTGGCAATTCAAAAGCAAACCTTAACCAAACAGAGCCATCCATACCGGGGAAACCAAGGCTTTCCCATCCTTCCACTTCACCAACAGGCATTTCAATCCAATTAGAATCATCAAAATCAAATTGAGCAAATTCGCTGCTTTTTACACTTTCCTTCCATTTTTTGAGATCTATTGCATAGTTCTCTTCATTGCTCTCCGTGCCTAGGAACACTTCTCCTGCCAGCTCTTCCGCTTCATCCTGTTTTCCTTCGAACAATAAAGACCTGATTTGATTTAGGTGCTTTGCTGCCCCTTTGCGGTTGTAGTTTCTTGGTTTACCAGTCCAGAGTGTTTCTTCATTGAACTGAATATGCTCACTTGCTACAGTACCGTAAACCATTGCGCCAATTCGTCCATTGCCAATTGGCAATGCCTCGGTCCATTCCTGTGCAGGTTCATCATACCACAGTTTTAAGGACGACTGCTCGTCCTTTGGTGAACAAGCAATGCTAAGGGTCAAAAGGAAAATGAAACAAAACTTCTGGTTATCCATGTAGGGGTTTTAGTCTTTTATTTATCGATCTGCACCGCGCCTTTCACTTCCGAGGACTTATTGATAGGTTTCTTGGCTGCCTTCAAGAAGTTATTTTGGAGATAAATTTCCTTTGACTCTCTGCCAAAAACTTTTAAAAATACATCGGTTCCCAGAGTGGCTCTATTTCCGCTAAGGTAAGCTTGTTCAACATTGGTAAACTTAATTGTAGGTTGCCCCTCGTGATGAGTGTAGGTTTTCAATCCGAAAATTTCAATATCCTTGGTATTGATTACTTGCAAGGAAGGCCCCATTTCCGTATTTATTTCCACATGATCTATTTCAATATTTCTGGCATCTGTGATAGTCATTCCTTGTTTTGTTGTAAAATTAATGTTGCTGAAAGTGATGTTCTCAATCGGCATTTCTGGTAATCCAATAAGCTCTACTGCAATATTGGCCTCAACTGTAATGTCACTAAAGTGGATATTTCTAAAGATTGGCGTACGTTCGGAAACTGGTTCTTCTGGCACATTAGAATAAAACATGTTGAGTCTGATGGCTTCTTTTCTAATATTCTTCATGATGACATTGTCCACTCGGATGTCTTCAACAACTCCTCCTCTACCTCGGGTAGATTTGATTCTGATTCCACGGTCTGTTCCATCAAATACGCAATTGGAAATGGTGATTTTCTTAACTCCACCAGACATTTCACTACCAATCACCACTGCTCCATGTCCAGATAACATGGTACAGTTTGTAATGGTATAGTTCTCAGCCGGCACTGCCATCATTCGGCCACTTTCATCTTTTCCAGACTTAATGGTAATACAGTCATCACCCACACTGATATGGCAGTCCGAAATATGCACATATCGACATGAAGAGGGATTGATACCGTCAGTATTCGGTGAGGGAGGATTATTGATAGTTATTCCCGTGATGGTTACATTTTCACAGAACTCAGGCGTTACTGTCCAGAAAGGTGAATTGACAATCGTGATTCCTTCTATCCTCACATTCTTGCAAAACAAAGTTTGAATAAAAGGGGGTCTCAAAAATCCTTTCTTTGATTTATAAGGACTGAAAGCATTTATTGTGTCCTTATTCTCCTTTTCATAGCGGTCATAAAACCTGTAGTTTTCCTTATTGGCACCACCAAGTCGTTCTGCTTGATACCACCATTCTTTACCTTGACCATCAAGTGTTCCTCTACCTGTAATGGCTATGTTTTCTTCTTCATAAGCATAAATTAGTGGAGAAAAACTCTTAGTCATCAAGCCTTCATACCGTGACTGAACAAAGGGTAGGTAATCGTCAAAAGTATCGCTAAACCGGACGTATGCACCAGCATCCAGATGAAGCGTAATATTACTTTTTAGATAGATTGGACCTGTAAGATACTCACCTGCAGGTATGAAAACAGTGCCGCCTCCTGCTTCAGTAGCCGCATCAATTGCCTTTTTAATAGCTTCAGTTGCTTTTTCAGAACCATCCTTTTTAGCTCCATAATTTGTGATGTCATAGAAGCTCTGAGCTTCAGATAAGAAGGCACTACCAGAGCAAAAGATGCACAATACAATTTTTAATATATATTTTCGAAACATAATAAATTCTATTTAGACCAGCTTACCAGATACTTACCAGAACCTAGTTTTAATTTATTTTCTTTTCCTAACGCTATCCGTTCACCGTTCAGCGAGGTATCTTTTTTGCTTTCCAGCATAATTGTTCCTGTACAATTCGCAGGAATTTCAAGTTCGTATTTAATCAGACTGCCTTCCACACTCCAGCCAGCCGAAACCACACCATACATTGTCTTGATCGACGCTTTGGCGTAAGTCAATTTATCTCCAATATGCGGCCTGAAAATAATGTTCTTGAATCCAGGATGCTGCTCATCAATATCAATACCTGCAACACGTGAATACAACCAATCTCCAATAGCTCCATAAGCATAGTGATTGAAACTGTTCATGCCTACCGTCTGGAAAGTGCCATCCGGCTTAATACCATCCCATCTTTCCCAAATCGTAGTAGCACCTTGGCTGATCGCATAAAGCCATGATGGGTACCGATCATTGTGCAATAATTGAAAGGCTAAATCCGTATTTCCAAAATCTGACAATGCAAAATTGAGGACTGGTGTTCCCAAAAAACCAGTGGTGAGATGTCCAAAGTACGAGACATCATCCGCTAATCTTTTAGCGATAACTTCTACCTTATCATCAGCTACAATACCGAAGACCAAACCAATCGCATAAGCTGCCTGAGTGCTAGATACCAATCGTCCTGATCGGGTCATAAACTCCTCATTCCACGCTTTTTTGATTTTAGGCAGGAGCCTATTTAATTGATCAGCCACTTCGCGACGACCGATTATTTCTGCTGATTTCTGTAACAACGTTGCAGAATAATAAAAATAGGCTGTGGCAATTAACTCCTTGTCTGTATGAGCGCCAGCATAGCCATAGTCTGGAGCGTTATAGTTGTAGGTATAGTACTCCGCAAAAGACAACCAATCACCAAAGTGAAATCCAAAATCAAAAACATACTTGTCTCCCGCATGATGAATCATATAGTCTACCCAAGCTTTCATAGAGTCAAACTGATCCATAAGTATTCGAGTATCACCATAGTAGCGATAAAGAGTCCAAGGTATAATCACCGCAGCATCCGCCCAACCTGTAGCTCCAAACCCATCTGACCAGCCTGTGCCACCACCATCTTTGATAATATTTGGTACGACCCAAGGAACACTACCGTCCTCCTTTTGCTCTGTGGCTAAGTCCTTTAACCATTTGGTAAAAAAGGGTGCTGTATTGAAATTGAAACTTGCGGTGGGAGCAAATACCTGTGCATCTCCCGTCCATCCTAGACGCTCGTCACGCTGCGGACAGTCTGTTGGCACATCCAGAAAATTACCCCTTTGACCCCATTCTATATTACTCTGGAGTTGATTGATCAAAGGATCAGAGCATTCGAAATGGCCAATTTGCTCCATGTCTGAGTGCACGACTATTCCAGTAATGCTTCCTAAATTAAGCTCACCAGAATAGTCTTCAACTTTTACATACCGAAATCCATGAAAAGTGAATCTAGGCTCATAAATTTCTAGACCTTTTCCAGATAAAAAATAGCGATCTGTACATTCAATGGCTCGAAGGTTATCTGTGTAGAAATTACCATCTTGATCTAAAACCTCTGCAAATTTCATGGTCACTTGGTCGCCGGCGTTGCCACTTACTTGCAGCCTGACCCAGCCTACCATATTCTGACCTAAATCAAATACCTTTTCTTCTTTTGGAGTAGTGAGTAGTTCTATAGGTTTAAGCTCTTTTGTTTTACGAACTTCTTCTCCTTCGCTAGTTATCAGAAGTTCTTTTGAGTGACTAAGAATCTTTGTAGGTTTCCAATCTGAATCGTCGAAGCTCGGTTTTGACCAATCTTTGAATTCCAAGCGAGCATCATAAAGTTCTCCATTGTAAATATCAGACTTGAGAATTGGTCCCTGCGAAGTACCCCATGTATCATCTGTTATCACCAATTCTTTAGTGCCATCTAGATACGCTATTTCAATCTGTAGGATTAGCGCAAGGTGTTTGCCATAGGTATTTCTGTTGTCTTCCCACCAGCCAAAATGTCCCCTAAACCAACCATCTCCAAGAATAGCTCCGATTGCATTTTTCCCGGCGTTTATCTGAGAAGTGATATCATAAACCTGATACTGAATCCGCTCGTGGTAATTCGTCCATCCGGGAGTGAATACTTGCTCTCCAACCTTTTTTCCATTCAACTCCAATTCATAAAGACCTAAAGCCGATCCGTAAAGATTGACAGCTTTGACTTCTTTTGAAATTTCAAAGTCTTTTCTAAGGTATGGGCAGGGCTCCGATTGCGAAATGTCATTATCTATGATGGGAGTTATCCACTGAGCTTGCCAGTCTGAAATATCAAGCAAACCCATTTGCCAAAAGGCCACACTGGATTTTGCTTGGTTTCCATAATTGTCAACTATTTCCACTTGCCAGAAAAGACGCTGAGTTGATGTCAAATCAGGTCCATGGTACTCCACATGAATCGATTGCTCTGACTCTTGCTTTCCAGAATCCCACAAATAGTTTTCGGTTTCCAAATCTTCCGAACTCTCTCCTACCATAACTCGATAGGATGTTTGAACTACTTCAGATTGCTCTGAAGTAAGATGCCAACTCAATCTTGGATGCTGGGTAGCAATGCCAATTGGATTGACTTTATATTCCGTTCTAAGGTTTTTTATAGTTAGAATCACCGTAAACTAGGAGTCGAGTGATGGATTTTTCATCCAAAATGGGGCTGAAGCAAACCAAAGCACCACGCCTATGGTCATCAACATGAAATCGGTAGATTTATCTATAACTCCGTAAAAAACGAGTAGAGCTGGCACCAATGTCAGTATCAAGCCTATTAATGAAATGATTTTTAAGATAGTCTTCATGATAATGCTATTTTGGAGGCTTCACTTTTTTGCTGGATCATACTAAAACCGGTGTACATTAAAACGCTCAAGAACCACTCAGGAGCGATCAAAAACATTAGGTCGGTTTGAATTGCGGCTAGCCAGCTAGGCTGTTCACCTAGCCAATTTGAGAGCCATTCGTAATTATCTTTACCATAAAAGAAAATCATGATAAATAAGCTACCAAACCAAGCAAGGGTAGCTGGCCAACTAATCAATAGTTTTGCCTTTTCTGCATAATCAGAAATCAAACCAAGCTTAGGAAACAACCAGACATCTACAAAGATGAAAGCTCCTAGTGGCATAAAGAACAATCCATAATAGCCAATGATTCTATCTAAATAGGCATTAACCGCAGGTATACATGCCGTGATGATCATAAATACGCCAGCTAAGAAAGTCACTTTCCATCTCTTCCAATTTGGAGTAGCCACCTGAATAGCTAGACCAGCTCTATATAAAGTAGGGTTTGCTGTCGTCCAGCCAGCTATAACAACGCTGATCAATCCGGCGGCACCTGCGCCAAACAATGCAATGTTACCTGGTTGCGGATTGGTAAGACCCTCTGCTAAGAATGCAGCACATAGAATACCTGAAGCAATCCATGCCATGTAGTGACCTAGAAACATGCCGAACGCCGAAGCAAATCCTTGTTTCCAGCTTTTCGCATACCTGAAGATCGTCAAATCAGCCATTCCGATATGTTGGGTGGCATTGCACAACCAAGAAAAACCTATGATGTGCCAGATTGTATATTTCGAATTGTTACCGATTGGAATACCAGTAAATATTTTTTCAGTTGCCACTCGTGAGAAATCAGTGAAGCCATTTGTTCCCAAATCAGCTAAAACAGCAATACCTGCTGCGAAGAAAACCAACACCATCCACGGTGCACATATTTTCGAAAAATGAGCAATTTTATCAAACCCGAGTACAGCCAAAGCTGCGATCACAATCCCAACTACCAACGCTAAGAACATCCATGGAACAGTAGGAATCACGTCTCCAGCTATATAATTCGGATTTGGAATATCAAAAGGAATGGAAATGGCTGTGACGGCTACACTCACCATCGATCCTGCCAGCAGGCATAATATCACTGCATAAAATGCACTGTAAATGACAGTCAGATATGGACCACATATTTTTCTTAGCTGCCAGTAGATGGTTAATCTCACTTTTACAGCGACAGGCGCGCAAAGCAAGGCCCAACTCAGCACCGCCAAGGTATTTCCGATAAGCAAGCCAACAAAAAAGTCAAAAGCAGAAACGCCATGAAGAACCATTAGCGGTCCAAGAACGAATTCCGTACCTGCTACATGTTCCCCAGAAAACATCGCAATAAAGGTTTTCCAGCCATGTAGTTTATTTTCTGCGACTGGCTCACGATCATATTCGTATAGCGCATCCAGACGCTCCACTAGGGAAGCATTGGCAGGGGGGTGTTGTGTCGTACTCATTGAGCTTGTTTATTAAATCTTTATTCTTCAAGTATATCTTAAGATTTACCAAGAACTTCCCTGTAGTGTCCTTTCAATGGAATAGCCAATCTAAGCCTGTGGCTTTGCCCGAAACCGTAAATCCTGCATCTCTAGGTTGGATGGTATCGTCAGCACTTATAAACCCGAGCACTAAAAACACGTCATTATCAAATAATAATGAGTGACTCCCTGGCTCAAAAGTGTAGGTATGAACGTTTAAAGGAGGCAATCCAGAAATCCTCAGCGCATTCAGGATTTTGATATCAGCTTGCCCGTAGAAGTTGGCTGAAGCGTCAAACTCCAAGGTAGGTGGCGACAAAAACTCGGTCTTATCAGACTGGAAAAATCCGATTACCATCTTTACTGGCTTTTTGTTGGTGAAAATCACTTCCGTATCATTGTCATCCAATTCCTCAAAAGAGTACTTAACACCCAATAGTTGACTTAATTCTGGCGCTACACCTTCGATCACGTACTCGCTTTCCACAAATGGTCTCTGACCTGCCTTTAGCTCATATTTTCCGTGGTATTTTCCACCCATATCTACTTCCACTGGATCTAATACATTCACATTACTCAAAGGCTGCACTCCTCCCATTGATTTAAGAAGCTCTACATTTTTCTTAAAGTTTGTCAATTCGTTTTCGTAGAAAGGCAGTAACTCCTCCCATGTTTTGTTCTTACCCTCATTGCCTCCCATGGGAATACGTCTTTGTGCGGTCTGCATACTGTTCGCGTAACGATAACTGTCCTTAGTTAATTCTGTGAGCGTACGGAAATGAACCACACTTTTCTCCAACGAAGGAATGGCTACTTCCAAATCAACAATCTCTTTTGTATAACCATATTTTAAAACGCTAATGGCCGCTTTTACTTTTTCTGAATAGAACAAGGCCATGGCCTCATAGCAATACATATCATTCTTTAGTCGCGAAAACTCCTCTCGATCTGTGGTGACGCCATCTACTCTATCAATCGCCTCAACAGCCTTTTTAGCATACGCTACCATTTGATCTGCTGCCCAAAGTGGTGTTTCACCTTGATGCGCTTCACCATCAAACTCTTTTCGAGCATACTCAGAAAGTAATTCTCCCTCAGGAGAATGAGATTCTTTGAGCATCAGGTTTAAAGAAAATTTTTCAGGACTCACCAACTGACTCATAAACATCCCCAAAGTCATCGTCTGCCTATTTCCTTCTGTGATGCCATAGCGTCTGAGTATCATTGGCGAGACCTCTCCCGACTGCTCGTAGGCTTCCAAAATATCTTTTCCACAATCAGTACAACCATACTTTGATTCGAACTGCTTAGACCAATAAGTTATCTCATCAATTCGGTCAAAATCCGTATTCCAAGCATAACGTCCCCATGCCTCGTACCAAATCCAATCTCGCTCCATTTCCAATAGCAAAGGATCTGTTTTATCGGGAGGATATGGCCATTCCCAATATGAAGTTTGTGGGTAAAGATGTAAACCATTCGCTCCATGAGCTGATTTCATGGCTTTTACACTCTTTTGAATAAAATCTGGTGATCCATACCTAAATGGTTCAAGATTGGAAAGCAAGTGGACATTATCAATATGAGTAGAACCCAATTCGCTCAGGCTCTTGTGGTATTCTGCCCATTTGCCTTTGGGCTCATAAGTAGTCAAAGACTCTCCGTTGAATTTGTTTAGGGTAAAGAGATTTTGATAAAGTGGCAGAGCATTTTTCATAACTACAGCAGCATCTGTATCATGTCCACGAAGAACTATTGGTGGTTCATTTTTTTTTCCTAAGGCTTTCAGTCCATCTTGCACCCCAGGGATTACCGTTTCTGTGAACCAACGCACATCATTTTCTATTCCTTGCATGGCTTCTCCTAGAGCCACTAGTAAACCAACGTTCGGGTATTTCTCCACGAAAGCGGCAATGGCCTTTCTACTATAATCTTCTGCAATCGGCAAAATCGGTCTGCTCCTGTCTTGAGTCTTAATGCCGTGTTTATCCGCTAGAGGTTTTGGTAAAATGATATTGTAAAACATCTGGATCACCCAAATACCACGCTTCTCTGCCTCAGTAGTGAGAAAAGTAAAAATCTCCTCATTCTTCCGAAAAGTCGCCTCATCTACCTCAAGAGCGTATGGATAATCATCCAGTTTCACCAAGGACGCAAACGGGTGACCATTCCATAAAAACAGTGCATTAAAACGATTAGTAGCCATCATATCTAAATATTGGAGCCAAAGGTTCTTGTCATAAAACCAAGGAAAAGTCTCAGGCGTATAGGGATATTCGTAAACACTTCTACCAGGCAAGTAAGTCGTTTTCTGCAGCCCTATACAAGTGCCTCTAAGCACCATATCCGGTGTTTGCTCCGTTTGGTAATTCTCAGGCAAACTGCCCTCTTCATTCACCTTTCTCGCCAAATCGAGACAGGCATAAAGTAGGCCCGAAGCATCTGCACCTATGAGGTTCGATGTATTTTCATTCAGATTGATTTGATATGCTTCCTGGCTAGCGAATGAATTATCCAAGTTCAGAGAGATCACTTGATTGCCGGGCTCATCACTTACCATTACTCCGTTTTGCTCCAGTGCTTTGGTAAGCATCGCCACTCCATAATCCACTTTTGGGTCTGACAACCCATTTAACTGAATGCTCACTTCAGGTTTAGTGCAAGCAAATCCCATTATGCCGATTAAGAGTATTAGCAGTTGTCTCATATTTCTAATCTTCTTACTATTTAAAATTGATTCATTTCAAAAACTACTGCACGCGAATTCCTCTAATGCTCAAGCCTTCAAGTCCACTTCCTTTGATTTGAATTCGATAATCACCAGCGTTGATCATCGACTCAGTGGAAATAGATTCCTCTCTGTACTTTCCAGTTTGTGATTCTACGAATGTGAATGGACTGCTTTGTAATACTGTGCCATCTACAGCTATCAAGCTGAATGTCGCTTTCAAATCCTGACCTGTTTCGTTGGAATATTTGAAGTGAATGGCGTGGTAGTCAGCCACCCCTGTCTTGATGGGCCAAGATACTTTTTGATCACTTTGACTTAAAAAAGTAACACAACCGAATCCGAATCTTTTCTCAATCAACAACCCATCACTTTCGAGAATGGCGACATCTTCATCATAAGGAACTTTTGGTTTCAAGTCGTATGGTGGTTCCAATTTTGTTGCAGGTTGAGCCATTACCAAGTATTTCTTCCCAAAACCAGTCTCTTTCCACCTGAAATGCTTTCCGGCCGGAAATCGCTTTTTGTAAATACGATATTTAAGGGTTTGACTATCGACTATAGAAATGGAGGACTTAGTATCATCAAAAGCTTCGAGCCATTTAGATACCTTTTGTCCATCAAGTACTCCAACATAGACATCCGCTTCTTTGGTGAGCATGAAATCTACAGCCTTATCGCTTTGGTTTAATTGAATCCATTCTGCTCCAAATAATTCGGATGTCAAAGCATGGACTTGAGTCTCGTTGTTTTCAAAAACTTTAGTCCCCCAATCAAGCCAACGCTGAGTCTTTGCATGCTTGATCACATTGGGTGAGGGTACTGCAGCTTTTAGTTTTTTATTGGCTGTGCTAATGGAAATAGCAGAGATAACTGCTTGCCCTGATTTCACTTCCGGAAAGGAAATCTTCATACCCGCATTCTCTACTGCCACTGTTACGGTTTTAATTACTGCACGATCGTGCCCTGCTTCTTGCCAAAGATCCAAATCATCAATGACTGTTTCTCCATTTATAGAAACATCAAATATTCGCCATTTCCGACAATCAATAGCGCCTCCAGTACCATACCATGGCTCTATGAAATGCAGCGCAACTTCATAAGTCCCTGGCTCAACCGGAAAATCAAAGCTTAATTGATCCATTCCGTACCGGAACGATTGAAATAGCGCTCCATCTGGAGTATTCAAAATTGGGTCGAATGTCCTTCGCTGACTGGCATAGAAAGGCGGCATATCCTGAAAGCTAGCCGTCCAAGATGTAGATCCCCAGGTGGTATTGGAGTTTCGACTCACATCAGCCATCCAGAGGTTTCCATTCGAATCTCGATAATCCGAACCTCCACAGTTTACTCGATATAAATAATTCTTATCTGAGTCATTGCCTAAGTTCACTTCATTGGTGATTAGTTCAGAGAGCAAATCACTTTTGGGCAAATGATTCAAAAGAATCATATCTTCTGCTACACTTTCACCATTTTCATAGCCAATAGCTCTCAAGATATTGGTTTGTATTTTCACACCATCCCACTGGAAGTGTCGTCCCAACCCAGGATTTTGCTGACGTCCAAGTGATTTATCACCATTAAATAATTCCACTTCTTCACAGTTGCTGTAAACGGCGATACTGTCTTTCACTCCCGGTTGTGCCCATCTATTCGGCCATGTGTGGGAAACCAAGTACACCATTGGGTCTACTTCGGCTGAAATGAAATTTGATCGATACATGTAATAAACATCCAAAGGTTCTCCCCAAGCGGTCAAAAGTCCTTTGTAATTCACTGGCCCTACACGATCCAACTCCCGAAGACCTTCTCCACTTTGGTTTCTTCCCGGGTTCTCATGAGAGGTGAAAATCCATTGAAAGTGCCCGCCGACTTGATCTTTGACAGAATCTGCCAGTCGGATTTTTTTCTCCATCAAGAGTGTCATTCGGTCTTCACTCAACGTACCATTCTGATCAAATGGCCCTTCTGTATGTAAGTCAGTCGTTCGCCATGCGCCATACTCTCCTATTAATTCCTGACGTTTGATATCCTCATGGTAGAGATCTGGATCTCCTCCATAGGTTCCCGTCCAGTTTTGCGGGACGTTCCAGTCAGTCCCTGTTCCACCATTGCAGGTAGTGACCAAGCGCTGCGTCGGTGAGGTAGGATCCATTTCGCGAATAATTTCCGTGCATTCCTTGGCAAACCATTCTGGCAAAGTGCTTTCATTTTCAAGCCCCCAAAGAATGACCGAAGGACTGTTTCTTCTTTCTTTCACCCAATCTCTCATTAGCGTTTTGAAGTTCTCCTGAAACTCGGGAGTATCATACCAAATGTGAGCTGCCATTTGAGTCCACCATAGCATCCCCAAAGAATCCCAAGCGTGGTGATAGCTAAAATTATGTGGTTGATGCGCGTCTCTGAAAGCGTTGAAACCAGAGGCACGCATTTGCGATACTCTTGCCTCTACCATTTCCGCACTGAAGGCATGACTGTTGCCCATGTTGTGCTCATACTCACAGGTTCCATTAATGAAAAGTGGATCGCCATTGACCAATAGTCTTTTGTTTCCGCTATCCGTAGATTCCCATTTGATCCATCGGATACCATAAGGGGTATCAACTCTATCTACCAAAAGGCCTTCTTGATAAATACTAGTGACAATGCTGTAGAGGTACGGACTTTCTGGAGACCATAGTTCCACGTTGCTGAACTCAGGAGTTTTCAGTTCCATCGTTTTTAGCTCACCGGGTTTTAGTGAAAATGCCGATGGCACACTCGTTTTAATCTTGCCGTTTTCATCAACCACTTGGTGAATAACTTCAACTTCGCTTAACTCCTTGGAGTAGTTTTTTAATTCCGTATTTATATTTAGAAATGCGGAGGTTTCATTCACTGTAGTATCATTCCAAACATGGATACCAAATGGTTCTACCCTAACAGGATTGGTTTCAATTAAGTGAACAGGTCTAAAAATACCCATAGGTTGGGAGCCTTCCGAAAATCCATATTCGCTAGAACAACCTCCGCAGACCCATGGTAAATCTTCAATAAATGCCGGATGATCGACTCTGACTGCCAATAAGTTTTTTCCATTGAGATTGATAAAATCCGTGACGTCAAGTGTAAAAGAGGTACGACCTCCGGCATGCTCTCCGACATATTGCCCGTTTAGAAAGATAGTCGCATAGGAGCCAACACCTTCAAAAACAATAAAATACTTCTTTTGAGCAGAAAGCCTATCGAATTCAAAATTCTTGCGGTACCAAGCGTATCCGTGACGGTTGCCATGCTGGAGCCTTCGATAACCTTCATATCTATCCCAATTGTGCGGTATGTTGACTGATGTCCAGCTTAACGTGGCATAGTTTTGTCTCTCGAAACCGTAGTGATCATTTATACTATCACCAGCTATTGTTTGCCAGCCATCATTGAGTGAAAAGGATTTTCTAATTTCCGATTCATTTCCAGAAAAAGCCAGTATTCCTAACTGAATTAACAAAAGCCCAAAGATTGACTTATGCATAGCTTGCCATCATTTAAAAAGTTGTTTGTTGTTATGGGTGTGCCAAACTACAAATAGCCAAATGCACTGGCATCCTGTAATATCTTGCTTTCAATCTTTGGAAATAGCCGTAATTTTATTTTCTCCTGATAGATTAAAACTAAGAATGATGTATTTACGAGCAACGATCCTTATCCTCAGCATTTGCTTTTACAATATGGTTTTAGGACAATTATCTGTGTCTTCTCTGTTTTCAGACAACATGGTATTGCAACGAAACGACACAGTGAAAATCTGGGGAACATCTGACAAGTCAGTAAAATTAGAAGCATCTTGGCTGTCTAGCTCTATTGAGTCTAAGCCTGATAAGCAGGGTAAATGGAGGATTTGGCTTCCAACAACTGATGCCGGTGGCCCTTACACCATTACCATTCAAGCGAAGGAAACAATGACGATTGAAAATGTAATGCTTGGCGAAGTTTGGCTATGTACCGGTCAGTCAAATATGGAGATGCCATTGAGAGGATTCATGGGGCAACCTGTTAAAGGTTCAAATTCGGAAATTATCAACTCAACTAATTCGCTGATTAGGCACATCAATATACCTCGAAAATCAACAACTATTCCGAATCCTACTTTCGAAGCAAAATGGGAAGAAGCATCTCCTGCGACTTCTGGAGAGTTTAGTGCCACAGCCTACTTTTTCGCCAAACAAATCCATGAAATTACTGGACTTCCAATAGGTATAATTAATGTGACCTATGGAGGCTCGAATGCGGAGGCGTGGATGAACAAAGCATCACTTGAAGCATTTGCTGGTATTGAAGTTCCCTTGAATGATGAAGCGATTGGCGAAAAGAATCGCACGCCTACTGTTCTTTATAATGGCATGCTAAATCCAGTCATAGGTTACACTGTTGCAGGTGCCATCTGGTATCAAGGAGAATCCAATGTTGGCAAACCGATTGAATACGAAACGCTATTTCCAGCCATGGTCAAGCTTTGGAGAGATCAATGGGGACAAGGTGAATTCCCTTTTTACTACACCCAAATAGCACCGTTCAATTATAACTCCTTCTATCCTGAAAGCAACCCATGGTTTGCCAACTCGGCTTACTTACGCGACGCTCAGCGAAAGGCGCAGTACACCATTCCAAAGTCAGGTATGATTAGCCTTTTAGACGCTGGTGAAATGTTCAATATTCATCCCATGGACAAGAAAACCCCTGGAGAGCGGCTTGCATGGATTGCCCTGAATAAGTCATATGGATACGAAGGATTTGGGTTTGAAACACCAGACTTTGATGCGCTGAACATTCAAGACACTTTAGTCACTGTCACTTTTAAGCAGCTGCCAAATGGACTGAGCTCTTTAGGTAAAGAAGTTACTGCATTTCAAATAGCTGGGGCTGACAAGATTTTCTACCCCGCCCAATGTAATGTCAGACGAAAGACGGTGCAAATCTGGTCTTCGAAAGTCAAAGCGCCTGTTGCAGTTCGTTATGCATTTACCAATGAAGGGCCAGCTCAGCTTTTTAGCACAGAAGGAATCCCTATTTCTTCGTTCCGCACAGATGACTGGAATCCAGAGGCAGTGAATACTAAGAAATGAGAATGGTGTCATTTAAATCAGTCATGAAAATATCCAAGACGTGGGTTTGCTTTGCCCTTCTACTCTTCACTTCATCGCTGGTTTATTCTCAAAAAAATCTACCAGAGTCTTACGATGTGGTTTGGGATAGCCAGAGTGTCAACTCATCTGAATCCATGCCATTGGGAGGTGGAGATATTGGAGCAAATGTCTGGGTAGAAAATGATGAATTGCTCTTTTACTTTTCAAAAAGTGGAACATTCGATGAAAATAATACGCTGATGAAACTAGGACGTATTCGATTAGCTATCAGTCCGAATCCATTCACTAGTGGCGATTTTCGTCAAAAGCTTGATCTCGAAAATGGAAATATTCTGATTTCAGGCAAATCTGACGATGGTGCAGAAATAGAGCTTTGGGTAGATGTGTTCAAGCCGGTAATTCATGTGGAGATTGCCTCCAGCCTATCATCGACTGTGGAAGTCAGCTATGAAAGTTGGAGATATCGAGACAGAAAAGTAGAAGGACGAGCAAACAACGCCAACTCCTATAAATGGACAGGGAAAAATGTTGTGACCTCCAAAGACAGTATTGCTTTTGATAATGACAAAATCGTCTTCTTTCACAGAAATCAAGGTCCAACCATTTTTGATCGGACGGTAGCTCAGCAACAGCTCGAACCTGTCAAAGATCAACTGACTGATCCATTGGCAAACCTCACCTTCGGAGGCTACCTCAAAGGGGAAAATTTGATAGAATCGGGCACTTATCAAGACACGTACATGGATACAGACTTTAAGGGCTATCGCCTAAAAAGTGTAGCACCAGCAAAAAATCATCATCTAGCAATTGTCTTGCATACAGAACAAACACCATCATTGAAAGAGTGGAAGAATGATTTACTGAGCATTCCAGTAAAGAATCTAAAGTCAGCCAAGCAAATAACTCGAAAATGGTGGAAAGACTATTGGAATAGAAGTTTTATCAAGATTGAAAGAGCTGACAAAGATTCGGTTTGGCAAACAGGTCGCAATTATCAGCTCTTCAGATACATGCTTGGCTGCAACGCTTATGGCAGTAGTCCAACGAAATTCAATGGTGGTCTATTTACTTACGACCCTTCTTCAATAGACTCCATGTATGCTTTTACCCCAGATCATCGCAATTGGGGTGGCGGCACACACACTGCTCAAAATCAAAGATTGGTTTACTTTCCAATGTTGAAATCTGGTGATTTTGATATGATGATTCCTCAGTTTGAGTTTTACAAGAATGCACTTAAGAATGCGGAGCTTAGAAGTCAATATTATTGGAATCATGAAGGAGCCTGCTTTACCGAGCAACTTGAAAATTTCGGATTACCCAATTATGCCGAATATGGTTCGAAAAGACCAGAGGGTTATGATCCTGGCATGCAGTACAATGCTTGGCTTGAGTACCAATGGGATACGGTGCTTGAGTTTTGCCTTATGATTCTTGAAACTGAAAGCTATGCCGGTAAGGACATATCAGCATATATGCCGTTAATCGAGAGTTCTGTTACTTTTTTCGATGAGCACTATCAATATTTAGCTAAAGAAAGAGGACGAAAAGCGCTCAACGCGGATGGGAATCTCGTGCTTTATCCTGGTTCATCCTGCGAGACCTATAAGATGGCTTATAATGCTACATCTACTGTGGTTGCTCTTAAAGTAGTATTGGAAAAAATGCTTAAATCCGCATTTTTGGATAGAGCCAAAAATGAGCAATACTTAAGTATGCTTGATCGCATCCCTGCATTAAGCTTTCGCGAAATAGAAGGAAAAAAGACGATTGCTCCTGCCCTACTCTGGGAGCGAATTAACAATACGGAAGCGCCGCAACTTTATCCGGTTTATCCTTGGGGAATTTATGGAGTTGGTAAGCCAGACTTAGAAGTGGCAATCAATACATACAAGCTCGACCCTGATGTTCAGAAATTCAAGTCACATGTAGGTTGGAAACAATATAACATTTGGGCTGCAAGGCTTGGCTTGACCGAAGAGGCAGCCGAGTACACCGCCTTGAAGCTCAAAGACTCAGGCAGACGCTTTCCGGCTTTTTGGGGGCCGGGATTTGACTGGGTTCCTGATCACAACTGGGGAGGTTCCGGAGCAATCGGCCTTCAGGAAATGCTTTTACAAACGGCAGGAGATTCTATTCTGATATTCCCAGCCTGGCCAAAAGACTGGGATGTTCACTTTAAATTATTTGCCCCCAAATCAACAGTGATTGAAGCTAAGTTGGAGAATGGACGAGTTACGATTTTATCCGTTTCCCCTACTGAAAGGAAAAAAGACATAATCAATTTATTCGATGAAAAGTAAGCTATATCTCATCTTTGCTTTAGCGGTTATTGCTTGTACAGAAAAACCAGCAGGATTGGATTTATCCAAATTAGCAACCATTCCGACCATTCATGAGGTGGGGACAAGCGCGCTTATTGATACCATAGCGCCTATCGAAGGTCCTTTTAAAATGCCAGCGTTCCGCAAGCCTAGTTTTCCTGATCGGACTATTAATCTTCGAGAAGTGGTAAATAAAACTAGCGTGTTGATAACACCTTCACTAAACGAAGCAATTGCCGAGCTAAGTAAAAAAGGCGGTGGAACTATGATTATCCCAAAAGGAACATGGAAATCGGGACGTATTGTCTTGAAGAGTAATGTGAATCTTCACTTTGAAACGGGTGCCATCATACGCTTTAGTACGGATGTGAAAGATTATCAACCTGCTGTTTTTACGAAAGTGGAAAGTCTGGAACTCATGTCTTTGGGAGCATGCATCTATGCTAACAATGAGGATAATATCGCCATAACAGGCAAAGGAAGACTGATCGGTCCTTTTGGTGGGGAAATCAAGGAGAGAGCTTATTTAGAACCAATAGAAAGTCTCACAGATCTGAATCTTCTCGCAGAAGATCGAATCCATGATGGCTCCCAGGAAGATTGGATATTTCCACCCAAGTTCATTTCTCCAATCAACTGCACCAATGTCTATCTGGAAGGATTCTCACTTGAGAATACCGCCTTTTGGAATATCGTACCTATTTATTGCGATGGTGTAATTATTCGAGGAGTATCTGTCAACTCCATCGGAATTCCGAGAGGTGACGGTATTGATATAGAATCTTCCAGAAATGTGCTCATAGAGTATTGCACGTTGAACACTGGAGATGACTGTATAGCTCTGAAAGCAGGACGTGGGGAAGATGGACTCAAGGTAAATCGACCAACGGAAAATGTGGTGATTCGTCACTGCCTAGCTCAGAAGGGACATGGTGGTGTGACTTGTGGAAGTGAAACCGCAGGTGTCATTCGTAACCTGTATGTCCACGATTGTGTTTTTGACGGAACTGGTGTTGGTATCCGATTCAAAACAAGGCGTCCTAGAGGCGGTGGTGGAGAAAACCTCTACTATAATAGAATCCGAATGAACATCGAATACACGGTGATTAAATGGGATATGCTCGGAACTCCTGCCTATGTGGGCGAACTAGCAGAGCGTTTACCAGCGCTACCCGTAAATGAGCTTACGCCTTTCTACAGAGATATTAACATCACTAACATCATTGTAGAGCGTGGCACACATTTTCTGAAAATTCTCGGTATTCCTGAATCACCGATGACCAATTTGGTCATTGACAATGCTGATGTAAAGAGTGAGAATTTGATCATCATTCATGATGCGGAGAATGTGGCTATAAAAAATGCTCGGATTCAATCAACAGATACGATCCTCGATATATTGGGAAGTAAAAAAATCACCTTTGAAAAGGTGAAATTTGATCTAGGTGAAGGGAAAATTCATGTGAAGGTCGATGATTCAGATGTACCCACTTTCATTGAATGAACTACTTTTATAAGAAGCATGAAGCTGTTTATCAAATTAAAATCCGAGATGCCAGACTGCTTACTTTAGATTAGCGATAATCAAGAAAAGGTTTATTTATTTTTTAGATATGACAGATTGCCAACCATTGTAAAGCTTAGCGACTTGAGCCTTTACTTCGCTCGGTTCTGTGGTAGTTGAGTTCAGATTAAAAGTCTTCAACTGTTCAAGGCTTTTGTAAACTCCAGATTTAAGTCCTGCGAGATACCCCGCTCCCATTGCCGATACATCAGCAATCTCAATGTTGGTTACATTTTGTCCTAAAAGATCGGCTAGAAACTGAACGACGAACTTGTTGGAGGTAATTCCACCATCAATTTTCAACTCTAAAAGTGGTGTTCCTGAATCTGACTCCATTGCGACAATCACGTCTTTTATTTGATAAGGAATAGACTCAACTGACGCCCTAATGACGTGGTTTTTTGTAGAATCAAAAGTTAATCCTTCGATAGAGGCTTTTCGGGTCATGTCCCAATGAGGCGCACCCAATCCACTAAAAGCAGGAACGACATAAACGCCTGCGGTACTCTCTATTGATCTGCAGATGTCCTCCAACTCACTCGTGTTCTCGAAGAGTTGCAATTGATTCTTGATCCACTCGATAGTCGCTCCAGCTGAAACAATAATCCCCTCTAAAGCAAAATCAATTCGATCCTCTGTACTCCAACATATGGTAGTCACCATACCATTTTCAGAAGCTTTAGGCGTACTGCCAACATTCATTAATATTGAGCTTCCTGTACCCAAAGTAGCTTTAGCACTGCCGGGCTCAAAACAACCTTCACCAAATGCTGCCGCATGTGAATCTCCGATCATGGACGATACAGAGATTTCGCTAGTCAGCAAACCTCCCAAATCGGTCATACCAAAATCGTAAGACGATGGTTTAACCTCTGGTAAACGTAAATTCGAAAGCCCAAAATCACTAAGCAAATCAGCATCCCACTTCAGCTCGTAGAGGTTGAAAAATAACGTTCGAGAAGCGTTGGTATAATCTGTGAAATATGATTTCCCTTTGGTTAGCTTAAAGAGCAACCACGTATCAATGTTACCGAAATAGGCTTGCCCATTGTCTATCTTTTCCTTAATCTCAGGACAGTTTTGATAAAGCCAAATAACCTTACTACCAGAAAAGTAGGGATCAATGATAAGCCCTGTTCGTTCGTTTATTTTAGAACCTAATCCCCTTGAATCCAACGCTTTACATACACCAACAGATCTTTTGCACTGCCATACAACAGCATTGTATAGCGGCTTACCCTTCTCATCCCAAAGGACAAAAGTCTCTCTTTGGTTAGAAATCCCACAGCATACAATTTGCTTCAGATCACCACCTCCTTTTACAAAAGCATCTAAACATAATCTTGCCGAATCCAGTACATTTTGATAAATAGCCTCCGCCTCTTGCTCCACAAAACCATCTTCCAAATAGCTTGTCTTGAGTGCTACTGAGCCTTTTGAGATAGCACAGCCTTGATCATCAAAAATGATGGATTTGGTGCTACTGGTTCCTTGATCGATGGCTAAGACGTACGACATAAGATCAGCTATATTTAAACTTTAAGAAGTCTTTTCGCTTCAGCGAGAATGCCATCATGGGATATTCCATAATGATTGAAAATCTCTACCTGAGAACCCGTTACCGTGTATTCATCAGGGATTCCTATAATCTTAAATGGATTTCTAAATCCAGATTGAAACAAGTGAGCAGCACAAGCCTCGCCCAATCCTCCATTCACCATATGCTCTTCTACGGTAATCATCGGACGATCATTTGCGGCAAGCTCATCCAAAAGATCAATATCTAATGGCTTCACAGTATGCATACTTACGACAGTGGTTTTTAAGCCGAACACTTCCTCTAACGTTTTAGCAGCCTGCCAAGCAGGATAGACAGTTTCGCCCGTGGCTATAATGGCTAAATCTTCTCCTTTTCTCACAACTCTACCCTTGCCAAATTCGAATTCAATGTTTTCTGGACAAAGAAATGGCATGTTCTTCTTCCCAAACCTCAAATAGATAGGCGTATCAAGTTCTGCAGCTTTTATAATAGCCTGCTCAGTTTCGAAGTTATCTGCCGGTGATACGATGGTGATATTATTAATGGCGCGCAACACCGCATAATCATGAAGACTATGATGGGTCGTACCCAATGCACCATAACTCACTCCGGCGCTGATAGCTACGAGTTTCACAGGGTTGTCCGAGTAGCATACGTCATTTTTGATTTGCTCTAGCGATCTAGCCGAAAGGAAACACCCCGGAGATACGGCAAATGCTTTTTTACCAGCAGACGCCAAACCAGCAGCTACGCCAACCAAATTTTGCTCTGCAATTCCTACCTCTACGATCTGCTTGGGAAATTTCTCTGCGAAAGGAACGAGTTTTCCTGATCCTCTAGAATCGCTCGTGACCGCAACAATGTTTCTATCCTTTGCAGCTAATTTTTGCAACGTTTCAGAAAAAACGACCAAGTTGGCTTGGCCCATTTCCAAATCTTTCTCTTCTATCTTATCTAGTTCCATAATGTGCTTTATTAAAGTACTAAGGCTGCTGCGTCTAATTCGTTAAGCGCCTGAGCATAAAGCTCTTCGCTAGGTACACCATGGTGCCATTTTATCACACGTTCCATGTAACTGATACCTTTTCCTTTGATCGTGTGAGCTATGACAAAAGTAGGTTTACCAGCCTCAGCAGGACCGCTATTCAATGCAGCTTCAATTTCTTCCAAATTATGGCCGTCAACTTCTACCACTGACCAGCCAAATGCTTCTACCTTATCTCTTACCGGATGTGAATTCAAGACATCTTTATTGTCACCAGTGATTTGCTGCTTATTGTAATCAAGAATTGCATAGAGATTATCCAACTTATAGTGAGCAGCCATCATCATCGCTTCCCAATTGGAACCTTCCGGTAGCTCTCCATCACCTAATAAAGTATAAATACGGTGTTTTTTATCATCCATCTTAGCGGCAAGCGCTTCTCCAGCGCAGATTGGCAGACCATGACCCAATGCTCCAGTATTTTGCTCCACACCATTTATTTTCTTAGTAGGATGCCCGATGTAGTGCGACTGGTACTTGCAAAGTGTCTCGAGATCGGTCTCTGGAAAAAAACCTCTATCCGCCAATGTGACAAAAAGCGCCTCCACAGAATGTCCTTTACTCTGAATATATCTATCACGATCAGGACTTTTAGCGTTTTTAGGATCGATATTCAAAACCCTGTTGTACAACACGTTAAGTATATCTACACAAGAAAGACTTCCTCCCGTATGGCCGGCTTTCGCGCCATAGATGTATTTGAGGAGATTCTTTCGGAGGTGAATCGAATTTTGCTTTAACTCTTTATCAGTCATTCTTTTGATCTCTTATAATGGAAAGATTCAATAAACTTTTACTCCAAGTTCCTATTGGTGATGGTAAACTTCCCAACCCATGTAATTCTCCATAGCTTCTTTGAGTGTGGCCGAAGTATGAGAAGCATTCATGACTACATGATGCTCAAATCCATTCTTGCAGATGTACTGCATTAAACCTTGAAGGTCTGGAATTTGCGCTACAGCGCGGTTCCCGAATGTTTTTAGCTCATCATCAGTAAGCTGTCCATCTCCTACGTAAGCTTTGATCACGCCACGCACGTCATCAGTACTAATCCTTCCAAAAGTCAAAGCACTCGCTGGTGTCCGGCCGTCCAATGCGCCATAGGTATTTTCTACGCCTACTGTGGTACCCAGTATTGGGGCATTGCTGATTTCAATGTCTGGAAGAAATGATTTGGCCCAGTTTCCACAATGGAAAAGCACACATTTCTCATCATCATCTGCGTAGTTATTGTTCCAATCAACCAAAGCGCTCGGTGTACCTGAAGCCAGCTGCATAGCATACATACTGAGCGTTCCGGTCACATCTACCTCACAAGCACTTGGAAGCATGTTTTCACTCATGATACTCATACTTGTGCAAACATTACAACCATAGTTTTGCTGCAATGATGTCCAGCACTGAATGGCTGTTGCGTCAAGCACATTCTCAGCCATGAAGTCATTCAGGACGATATCAAGCTTTGCAATCTGAAACATTGCCGCATCTGGCGTTTTGCCCTTAGGTGCATAACTATTGATCTTGTCTAGATGGTCTTTTACTCTTTGATCAGAGTTATCTATCTTGTTGGCATGCCCTAGGATTTCTGACAAGTCACAGGTAACAACAGAAATGCCATTTTTCTGCAAAATTTTCTCGCTGTAGCGAACAGTATTAAAAGCTGTTGGTCTCGCTCCAATAGCGCCTATTCGCACATTTTTCATCCCTTTTACGACTCTACAAACTCCTAAAAACTGCTTCAAATCGGCAAGAAATGCCGGATCGCATGGGTGAACTACGTGCTTTGAAGTAAGGGTATATTTGATGCCATATTGATATAGGTTGTTGCAAACAGAAATCTTTCCGCACCAAGAATCACGGCGGTTAGCCACGTTTAGTTTATTCAACTCGTCCGGATAACCCTGAATCAAGACTGGAACTTTAAGGTCTGCCAAATGAAGTGTGTCGGCCACTCCTCTTTCATCACCAAAGTTTGGCAATACCACGAGCACACCAAAAATTTCATCCTTGTGTTTTTTAAACAGGTCTGCACATTTGATGGCATCATTGTAAGTTTCTACTCCACCAAGTTTGCTATCCTTTTCATCCAAGATGATCGGATTGATTCCTTGGTCAGTTAAGACTTTAAGTACGTCAGCACGAGCTTCGGTCACCAATTTGTCGGGGAAAAAGTCTCTATTGCCTATGATTACACCAAGACTTATTTTTTGATTTTTCATTTAAAATGAGTTGAGTTAACGCTTCGATAGACATCAGCCATCATAAGCTTGCAAAATAGTTTCACGCGGGTCGTAAAGTGTCCTGAGGTGTAGGGCTCATTTTGCCGAAAATGAAGACGCTTCGCTTACAGGTTGAAAATAAAATGCCCTAGAAAGCTATGGTCAGAAGGCAATAACGCAGCGCAGGCGTGTTACAAGAAAGATTGCTTAGATCAAAAAATCAATATTATTAAGGTGCTTCCTGAAGTTTCAATCGATTAGTTTTTCTCCAAAAGAGAATTAGGATTATTTATAGGAGGGTTTAGGGAAGCCTACCACTCAGTAGTTTTCTGGGGGCATGTCTATCACAGAGAAAAGTTCATCATTCCTTGATAAACTTCTTGATACCACGTTTATCATTAGTTATGACCAGAATATAGTAGACTCCATTGGATAATTTGAACGCATTCAAATCGATTATTTCAATTTGCTCTCCTATGCGAAAGTGGTTTTCTCTACTACTTATTTCGCTTCCAGAAAGATCACAAAAAGCAAATTTTACTAACCCTGCTATCTTCAAGTTAAATGTAAGGCGGAGAGTATCTTTGACAGGATTTGGAGATATGGTGAATGGTAGACTATAACTATTGAACGGATGCCCCAAAACGGTCATTGTCGTACTATCCTTTTTTACAAGGTCTAGAGCAGGCGGCTTTAAATATTCATCAAAAAAAGTATAGAGTACCTCTAGATCACCAGCATTCTGAGGTACAGCGTGCCCATTTCCATAATCGGTTAACGTAGCTGTAGGTACGCCCAAGGAATCAAGTCGTGATTTGAAACGGACTATTTGGTCAAGATAGTAAGGACTATCGCTGGTGTTGTACCAAAAGAGCACTGGAGCAGATGAAGATGTCTCGGCTAGGTGCGCTGCACCCATACTTTCCCAAAGGACATAGTTATCCTCGAGATTCCCCCAAACCCATGGACACCTTGTTTCCAAATTCGAATCTCCATCATTGAGCGAATTGTAAATCTGTGTAAAATCAAAAACTCCTGCACCCAATGCCGCCGCTTGTACATCGTCAGAATATTCTGTGTAGAGGCCAGTATTTTCCAAAGAGGGAACAACTCGATCCCCAACAGCCATTGAGCCAGCATCTGATCCTCTGGAGAATCCGTAAATCCCGATCTTACCTGACAATCCCAAATCGTCACCCAAAGCTCGCAGTGTTCTCACAGCTGATTTAACTTTTTGCGCAGCATCTGGATTTGCCTGGTATGACTTATAAGCGTCGTTTGGCCCGCCAACCGGCTTTCCTCCACCCCATGGACAATACTTTGGATGATCAGCTATCGCCCAGGCGATACCACGTGCCGGAGCACCTTCGAGTACGGAATCATTGAAGCCTGCAAAAGTGTAAGGTAAAAACGTACGTTGATCTCTGCTCTCTGCTGACATTGCGGAGCTATTACTGTAAGAAAATGATAAAACAATGGGAACAGCCTCCTCAGCATTAGCTGGATAGATAATATCCATATGCAAAGAGTCGCCATCCACGTATGAGTCTGGTTTATTGTAAACTGTCGGGTCGTCCTTGAAATAGGAAACATCTCTCTTGATCCGATATCCTTCAAAAAGCACGTAAGATCTGTAACTCGAACAGTGGCTCATACCTCCAAAAGTCCCGCTCGCCAGCACCTTATTTATAGCTATGATGTCTTCATTGATTTTGGGCGAAACTGCATTTGGGTGGTTTTCATAATCTAGTTCTATGACACGATAACCCTGATCTAGTAACCATGCTACATCCTCAGTATGGCTATTTCCTCCAAGTTTTTCAAATCCAAGGTTTTCCAAATAGACCACAGTCATGTAATTACCCGACACATCTTTAGCAGGATTTGGAGAATCTGTAGCTGTAAAAACGATGTTGCCACCAGTAACTTTACTTCCCCAGCTTCCTACGCTAGGAAAAGCCACGAAGGATAAGTTCATAAAGAACCAGCTGAGCAAGAGAGAGGCCTTATTCATTATTTTACTTTTTTACCGTGTATTTCTTCGTATTACTTGCTTCATATTTACTGACCTTGACCAAAAGTAAAAGACCGATTTCAGTATAGAATCGTTCATCAATTATTTATGATCTTAATCGAAACCAACAACATGAGTCTCAGTTGGCTTGCTCGTCACTTTTACGTTTCCAGTAATTCGCCAAGAGCGATCCAGAAACATTCATCCACGGACTAAATACTGCTGCTGCCAACCCAAGTGTGGCAAGTTTACCCATCACTCCTGCTAGACCTGAAGCCATTCCTCCATTTTGTAGGCCAACCTCTAAAGCTATAGTTCTGGCAGAGTTTCGGTCAAGTTTAAGTAACCTGCTAAAGGAATAGCCAAACACATAACCCAGCGAATTATGAATAATCGCCACTAATATTAAGAGCAATCCAATCTGTAGTATGTTTTCGCGACTAGCCGCGGTTGTTACTAATGTGAAATAGACGATTCCAAACATGGAAATCAAAGGCATCAATTTTATTAGTCCATTGAATACTTTCGTCAAAAAGTAAAAGACGATTCCGAATACCACGGCTCCAGCCAAAAAGCCGAATAACTCAAGAATCAACATTGTGGAGCTTGATTGATTGATTTGAAAAACAATGAAAAGCAGTGCAATCGCACAAGCAGCACCAACACCGATCATTCTATTTCTAAACTGTACAGAACCTGTTTTCAGCGCATCATAAATCATCGCTGCACCTATTGGCACCAGTACGATTTTGATGATTTGAATGCACATACTTAGAAAATCAATCTCGATATAGGTACCCGCATAAAGTTGCATCAATAATGGCGTCATGATTGGAGCAATCAGTGTAGCAACTGCTGTAAGCGTAACTGAGAGCGTCAGGTTAGCATTAGCGATATACACCATCACATTAGAAGCCAACCCGCTGCTGCAAGAGCCTATAAGCACAATCCCCGCAGCTATTTCTGGATCAAAATGAAAGATCAATGTCAATACAAATCCAAGTAAAGGCATGATTGTGAATTGACACAAAACACCCACTAGAACTCCCTTTCCCATGGTTCTGATTCCAGCAAAGTCTCTTAAACTCATCTGAGTGCCCATGCCAAACATGACTAGTTGAACTACAACAAGAATCAACCACTTACTTCTCAAATCAAATCCGCCAACAGACAAAAAAGTGTTAGGGTAGATCAGTGCGCAGACTATTGCGGTAAGTATCCAAAAAGTATACTGATAACTCCGTAATGAAGTCAAAAACCCAAGGCCAATAGTAAAAAATATAGCGGTAAAAACACCCAAAGGCTTACTCCATTCATCCATCCCAAATAGCAGCGAACCTATTAAACCGACAGCCAAGGGCAGAGATAGCCAAAGAATATATTTTTGAACAGTCTTGATCAAAATTGAGTGGCCAAAAACTCCATCGCGATCGTTGGACTTGCGAGAATTGGCACTTTTTTATCTTCTTCTGAGAGCTGACCCACTACCCTAGCCATAGAGGCTTGAGCCAATACGATCACGTCCACTTCTGACGCCAAAGCTATGAGTGCCGAAGCTACCATTTCGTCGTGTTTTTCAGGGGCACCACCCATCAAAGCCTCAAAAGCTCCTTCACAGAGTTTGGAGGTAATCTCCACTTCTTTACCCGCAGCTTGCGCCCTTCTTCGTACCAAATCAGATGTTGGCTCCAGCGTGGTTGGAAGCGTAGCGACTACTCCTATTTTCTTACCCATTTGCACGGCCTGATCGGCCATTGGCTGGTCTACTCTCAATACAGGAACACCCGATAATCCAGCGGCAGCTTCAACTGCCGAACCAATGGATGAACAAGTAACCATGATATAATCTGCACCAGCAGCCTCGGCAGAGCCTACATAGTCCACCACTCGCCGAGATGTGTCCGGAGTAAGTTTATTGCGTTCTATGGTGTTCTTGATAAGGCTATCATCTACGATGTTAAAAACCTTCACATCTTTCCCTTTCAAGTATTTATCAATCAACTCTTGGAACACAGGTACTAGTGTAGAAGAGGTGTGTATTAAACCTAATTTCTTCGTCATTTCTTTGTCATTTAATAATTCAAATTTTTCCTAATCTCAGCGACTCGAAATAGCTTTCACTACCTATTTGCCCACCTTTCAGATTTACTTCCATGCCGGATATTTTGGACGTTTTAGAAAAGGCCTTACATAGCGGAGCGCCCTTGACTAATGGAGCAATCATTTCTACCGAATCTATCCCTAGCTGACGTGCAACATAACTTGAAGTATCGCCACCTGCAATGACCAATCTTTTGAAATCCACTTGGTCCAAAACCAGTTTCGCTGTTTTGCCTAAAATAGCGCCAAACTCCTCAGCAGTACTTCTCTTCAGTTCCAATCCACTTAAACCTCTTGACTCTAAAATAAACACCGTCTCTTGAATTCTGGAATCTTGAGGGCCTTTACAGGTATGAATAATAACGCTCTGCTCATTCCTAATGGCTTGCACGATCTCATCGGCATATTGTGATATGAACTTATCTGGATGATCAAGAGATTGCGGATCGACCGCTATTTCGTGCCAGCCAATCTTTACTACGTGATCAATCTGATTGGATGTCACCGGAGATGCGCTTCCCGATAGCACTAACAATGCATTCACGGGAGTTAATTCTTGCCAATCTCGGCGTTTTTCAAACAGCCCAACATCCTCCCAATAATCACCCAATGCTTTTTCTACACCCGATGATCCGACAGAAAACAAAGTTTTTTGAGTGATCTGATCTAGAATACTACCCAAATGCTTCATCTGACTTTCGTACACCGCGTCCATGAAAACTACTCCACAGCCGGAAGCCTCTAGATCACGCATCTTGTTTTGAAGGTATTCATCTGATTTTTCTAAATCCGTCAAGTCAATCAGTCCGATCTTCAGATCAATCTGACGTCTGAGATGATCCCGTAGGTCTCCATCGTAGGCAGGCGTAGTTGGATGCTGGCTCATAGATGGGTGTTGATCCAGACGATAAGTGGAACCATTGCTACCAGTACCCATTTTAGCAAATAAATTACCAAATGCCATAAACCGACCCAATGTGGGTGCTGCTACTAAAATAGGCGTGCATTGAAGTCCGAATACTTGCTGACCACAGGTGATAGCCACCCCAATATTTCCAATTTCTGGAGAGGAATCAAAAGTGGAGCAAACCTTGTAATGCACATGGTCTGTTTTAAGCTTTCGAAGCTTCTCAAAAGCACTTGTCAAAGTCAAAGTCATCCCCTCAGGCGTCATTGCCCGAGTCATTCCGGCAAGTCCTACGGCATCTAGAGATTCCAGGTTGTCAGCTTGACTGAGAGCCGCTTCATCAAGAAAAAGTCTGGTCTTTAAGCCTGCTGCCACTAAAAACTCTAAAGCGTCCGTAGATCCTGTGAAGTCATCGCCGTAAAAGGCAAACCTTATTTTGCTGGAACCACTCAATTTCCAAACTTATTAACTGACTGTCCAAACTCCTTATATTGTCTGGCTGCTTGCTCTAAGGTAAGTCCGTTCACTGCGCCTTCCCAGGCCTGTTTTAGCGCAACCACTCCCCCTTCAGGGCCAGATGGATGTGCCATGATTCCTCCACCTGCCATATATAGCAAGTCAGTAGTTTTGGTCCATTCGTAAGTGTCAAAAGCCTGACCACCCCATTGTCCGGAAGACACCACAGGTAATATCAGTTGTTCATTGATGAATGGCGTCAGGCACGACTTGATAGAACGAATCACAGACTCGTCTGACTCCCAAAATTTATTTCTTATCCCATTGACATGGAGCTGATCTACACCAGCCATACGCCACAATTTGCTATAAGCCGGAAAATTAATTCCTAAATAAGGATGTCTATTGAGCATTCCCCAGCCGTTTCTATGCGCATGAATAGCCAGCTCACCGCGCTCACAGATATCCCTAGCAGCTGCCCATCCTATACTATTGACACTAATCATCGCACAAGTTCCTCCAGCATTAAGTATGCGATCATAGTTGGCCATCATAGTATCATAATCTTCCGTGATGTTGAATGCGTACATCACCTTCTTACCTGTTTTTTCAGCATGATTATTTATAATCCTCATAATGGTGCTCACCCTTTTTGAAAAGGAAGAGTTGGCAGTAGATCCCATCAGCTCATCGTCTTTGATAAAATCAATCCCTGCACCTATCAATTTTTCGACAATCTCACCAGTCTGATCAGGCGATAAACCTACACTTGGTTTGATGATTGTCCCTATCATTGGTCTATTATCAGGAACAGAGGTTAATTTTTTAGAGCCTTTAACACCAAAGCTTGGACCATTAAAATGGTCTTTGTAAACACTAGGAAGCTCGAAATCATCTAGTTTCAAACCCGTAAACTGTCTTAGTTCGTATAAATTCCCCTGCAGCGTAGAGATCAACACGGGCACATTCACCTCAAAATTCTCCACCGACCAGGAAATCTTGACTTTCGCCCGGTGATACTTTCCTTCAGGTACATTATCACCCGGTATACTTGGTTGGCTTACTGTCTCCAATTCTTCCACTTCTTCGACCCTTGCGGCAAAGCGCTCTTTGAGCTCTTGGGTTTCGCCCGGTACGGCTACAAATGTTCCACTTGATTGCTCACCGGCTAGAATGGCTGCCGCTTCATGAATATCATAAGGCGTTTCTATTAAATAGGTAGCTATTATACGTTCCATCTCGTTTTAGACTTTTGTAAATATTAAAGCCTCTACAGGAAATAGTGTCCTGCTATCTCCTGTTCTAAAGACCAAATAAATTCATGAAATTGGCATGAGTATAACCAGTATAAAGATGAAAAACATTGGATTAATTGCCTTCTTCGGATTGATCATTGGCTGTGGCCAACATAATCAAGAAAACAAAATAAAAGAACCCCAAGAACTAAGCAAGCTAACGGCAAACAAAAGTTTGGTCAATACCTCTAAAAGCCCATATGCCAAGCTACAGCCAGTAGGCTTTGATGAAGTAGAACTAACAAAAGGTTTTTGGGAAGATCGTGTTAAAACCTGTATTGAAACAATGATTCCTGAAATGTGGAACATCTACAGCGATGCAGAAAGAAGTCATGCTTTGGAAAACTTCAAAATAGCAGCAGGAAAAGCAGATGGAGTTCACGCAGGCGCACCTTTTCATGATGGAGATTTTTATAAGCTGATAGAGGCCGCAAGTATGGCGTATGCTTTGTCTCATGATGAAAAATATAATGAGATGATTGATGTAGTGATCCCACTCATTGCTGCTTCTCAAAGAGCCGACGGTTACATACACACTCCCGTAATGATAGAGACGAAGAATAACCCTAAATCGGCGGTGGAGTTTCGTGATCGGATGGATTTTGAAAGCTATAACATGGGACATCTTATGACCGCAGCTACGGTTCATTATAAGGCTACAGGCAAAACAGACTTGATGGAAATCGCTATAAAAGCCGCTGATTACTTATATACTTACACGGAGCTTTATCCTGAAAAAATGGCCCAAAATGCCATTTGCCCATCGCATTATATGGGTGTAATAGAAATGTACCGAACTACTAGCGAAGAGAAATACCTTGAACTGGCTAAAAAATTTATAGATATCCGTGACCTCATGAAAGACGGAACAGATCACAATCAGGACCGCATTCCATTCAGGGATCAAGAAGAAGCCTTAGGCCATGCTGTTCGCGCCAATTATCTTTATGCAGGAGTAGCCGACATATATGCCGAAACAGGTGATGAATCGCTTAAACTTACTTTAGATAAAATTTGGAATGATCTCGTAGAACGCAAACTATACATTACAGGTGGCTGTGGAGCACTATATGATGGCGTGTCGCCAAATGGCACTACTTACGATCCAACTCAAATTCAACAGGTACACCAATCTTACGGCAGAGAGTACGAATTACCAAATGCCGGTGCTCATAACGAAACCTGCGCCAATATCGGTAGTGTACTATGGAACTACCGAATGCTACAAACTACCTCAGAGGCTAAGTATGCGGACTTGATGGAACGTACACTTTACAACAGTGTGCTTTCTGGTGTTAATCTCAATGGTCGCGGTTACTTTTATACGAACCCACTAAGCCACGAAATGGATCTGCCCTTCAAACTTCGTTGGTCTAATGTTCGCGAAGATTACATCAGTCTATCAAACTGCTGTCCACCAAATACGATTCGCACAATTGCTGAGGTATCAAACTACCTCTATAGTAAAAATGAAACAGGTTTGTGGTTGAACCTTTACGCAAGTAGCCAACTGACTACCACATTAGGTGGCGAGGAGATTTCTCTGACTCAGTTGACCAACTATCCTTGGGATGGCACCATCGATATTACTATCAACAAAAGTCTTGAAAGCGATAAGTCATTGAACTTTAGAATCCCTGACTGGTGCATGAAAGCAGTTATCAAGGTAAATGGCCAACAAGTTGCTGCATCAGTAGAAAATTCTTCTTATCTCAGTGTTTCGCAAAGCTGGAAAGCAGGTGAAAAAATCCAATTGACTTTGGAGATGCCAGCTACTTTGATCGAGGCGAATCCATTAGTTGAGGCCACCAAGAATATGGTGGCTGTACAGCGTGGACCTTTGGTGTATGCGCTGGAAGGTTTAGATCTTGCCGAAGGACAAAAAGTTTCAGATGTAGTGATCCCGGCAAATATTCGCCTGACTCCTAAGAAGGTGACTATTGCTGGTGTTGAATTAACGGCCTTAAATGGACAAGCAGGATTGGTAAAGCGTCCAAACAAATCAAGTCTCTATCAGCCGATCAGCCAAAAAGTGAAACCTATTGACATCCAGCTGATTCCATACTTTGCTTGGGCAAATCGTGCTGAATCTGATATGGCTATTTGGATGGGATTGGATAGGTAGTACACCTAATCATCATTGATGGGTTATGAACGGCTGTCGCTCGATCGATACGCCTGTTCAACCCACTCCATGGTGTAGATGCAGTCCTCAACGGAGTTATCGGGCTGATTGATCTCTCCGCTAGCTGCACGCATGATTTGTGACATAGACCCAATAAAAGCATGAGGAAACCAAGAGCCGTCAATCGTTTTCGTTAGCCAATTAGGATCTTTACCTTCCTCTAAAACAACGTACTCGAATGTGTCTTCAACCCCCTCAGGGTAATTCATCAAAATGCCCAGATTAATTTTAATCGCGCCTTGAGTTCCCTCCAGCTTGATGTAAGATTGTTGATTGTGCAAACCAAAATTGTGCGCGTGATTAGTGAGGATATTTGCTCGAATCATATCTCCATAATCAAGAATCATGGAAGTACGAACAGAAGCCAGCTCCTTCATCTTGGGATGCCTTATAGTTTTTGCCATCACCGCATTTGGGTTACCTAAAAAGGACCTGATTAAATCTAGATAATGAATACTATGATAAAGTATTTCGACGCGTTCGGCAGTGAATAAAAAATCCCATAAGTGCCAAGGAGTGAATACATTCACATTTATTTCGATATCTATCAGCTCACCTAATGAACCCTCATCAATCATACGGCGAGCTTCATTCACAGGTGGCGCATATCGGAGTTGAAAATTGATGCCCGCATTTAAACGCTTCTCTCTGCACAATTCCAAAATCTTCTCGGCCTCCGCAATGTTTTCCCCCATGGGTTTTTGGATGAGTACATTCGCTTCATTGGGCAGTTGCTTCAACACTTCTAATACTGCACGCCCGGGAACGGCCACATCGTAGACACAACTTACATTTGCTTCTGCAACCATTTCTTTGATAGATGCAAAGGCTTTTAAAATCCCAAATTTCTTAGCTAAACCGTTCGCTTTTGCTTCATTCAGATCAAAAATACCTTTGATTTCAAAGCCCGCTAGGGCATAGGCTGGCAGATGAGCATCTTTTACAATACCTCCTGCTCCAACAATATAAATAGGTAAATTATTTTCCGGTAAGGTGATTCCAAACTTCTCCATTAGCCTGCTCCATATGTATTCCCAACAGTCAAGACTATGACAGCCGCCACCAAAATAATAAGCGCAAAACCTAACGCAAAAACCGTCCTTTTGCTACTTCCCTTCCATTCTTTGAGGAACACTCCGGTCAATGCACTAAATAGCACCAGCATGATCATGTGGATGGCCCAGCTACTAAACTTGTAGTCTCCCATTCGGGTATGTCCTAGTCCATAAAAGAAAAATTGTGAATACCACAACAAACCAGTAAGTCCAGATAGTAAGTAATTGAATGTCAAAGAACGTGAATTTCCATCAGGTGTCGTGGTGTATTCTTTAAGTGTACCCTGCTTTAAGTGCAGATAAAGGCAGTAAATTAGACTAAAGAGAAATGCTCCTGTGTTCGAGAAAATGTAAATCACATTTCCCTGAAACTGGCCAGCGCCATATTCAGCTGCCACATCGGCTATCGGCTGTCCTTGATCTAAGGAAAAGCCATATAGTGCCGATAAAACACCCGCCGCAATTGCCAAAGTCAGTCCTTTCCCTAGCTTAAAAGTTCCATGTGAATTGTCATTGGCTTGCAGGTCTTTTTCTTTGAACCGACCAGCCACACCACAAAATGCAATCCCGAATACGCCCATCACCATTCCTGCAATGATATATTCAGCACCAGGCTGACTAAGTACTGTCAAGAGTTCTCCTCTCACCCACGGTGGCAAAAGCGTACCCAATACACACGATATCCCAATGGATATGGCATAAGTCAATGAAAAACCAATATTTTGAATGGCTAAACCAAAAGCTGTTCCGCCAATTCCGTAAACAGCACCTAATCCAAAAGCCTTCCACATGGCATCTATTGGTGCCTTATCTAAGACAGTCATCAATTCTGGAATGGTCAAATAAGCACCAACGATTGGCAATATAAGCCAGCAAACCGCGGCTTGAGCCAGCCAATAGGTCTGCCAAGACCATTTGACTAATTTCTTCTCTGGGGTATAGCACAATGAAGCCGCTGAAGCTCCTATACCATGAAAAATCACTCCACCTATTACACTCATAGTTCTAGCTTATAAAAATTTCTGGCACTCTCCCACAATACTTTTTGCTGATCTTTGGCGGTCAGTATTTCGGAAAGTACATCCTTATAGGTGGTCCAGGTTTTGGTGTAACTACCAGCGAGCAATGAAACAGGCCAGTCACCCCCACAAAAACATCTATCTGTACTAAAGTGCTCCAGCACGAATCCTACGTAAGGCCTAATATCCTCACCAATCCAACTATCGAAATTAATGGAGGCTGTTCCTTGGCCAGATATCTTCTGGTAAAAGTTAGAATGATTTGCGGCTTCTTTCATCAATTCGCCCCATTGGCCAAATTTCCGTGTGGAGATAGGTGGCTGATTGAGGTGATCAAATACCATTTTTAGCTCAGGTACTTTCTCCGCCACTTTCAAGGCTGTCACTATATGTTCGTTAAGCACTCCTACCACATCAAAAGGTACGGCATGATCGGCTAAAATCTTTAAACTTTCTATCACCTCATCCCGAAGAAGCCATTTTGGATCTGGCTCATCGTGAATCAGGTGTCGCACTCCTTTGAAATACGGATTGGACAGATAATGCTTTAAAGCCTCTGCAGTTCCTGTCGGATTCATCAATGGCAGCCATCCAACCACCCCTTTGATCCAATCATATTTTTCTGCATTAATTAGCATCCAGTTCGTATCGTCAAAATGGTTTTCTGCCTGGACCAATACGCCTGCTGTTACACCAACTTCTTTGCGGTCTTTCTCTATTTCATCGAAATGATAGGTGCGATTAAGGATCGTATCATTTCCTTTGATCCATTCGTAACTCAAATTTTCTAGATCCCAGATATGGATATGTGTGTCTATAATCACTTTGGGGTGTTGTTGATTTCAAATTCATGATCTATACCTTGGGTATGATATCCAAGCTCAGGAGCTCCCAAGGATGATTTAAGTAATTCTCCATCTACTCGGATGGGACATCTTGTCGTCTTTACTTCTGTTCCAGAGGTAGTTGTCACCATTAACTCCATATCCAATGCCTTGTATCCCTCTTGATCTAGGAGCTGCTCATAGTTTAGCACCTCGGAGCACCAAATATCTGCAGGTTCTAAAAGCGACAACCAATGTGCCGTGGTATCAGTAGCTAAATGTTTAGCAAATGCTGTTTTAATCTCATCACGCTTAATGAACCATTCACTCGGGTCTGTATATTTCTTCACAGGCTCACACCGCAGAAGTTCACCTAAAAAAGGAATAGCGCCCATGGCCAAAGCGAGGTAACCATCGTATGTTTTGTAAACTCCGTAAGGTGCTCCCACATAGCTATGCGCATGATTTGATTGGCTCCTTTTTGGCAGTAAATAACCGTCATTGAGAAAACAAGTAAATACTTCAAATTGGAAGTCCATGGCACTTTCAAGCATGCTTACCTGTACGAAGGCACCTTCATTTGATCCTATTCTTTGAAACAAAGCCGCCAATATTCCTTGAGCCAAATGTGTACCAGCAAGTATATCTATTACAGCTACGCCCATCGGAGTAGGCGGCTGATGGGCATCATTGCTGAGATGAATAATCCCGGTGAGTGCCTGTAGCAATAAATCCTGCCCTGGAAGATCTTTCCAAGGTCCTTCTTGACCATAACCACTGATCTCTGCATAAACTGCAGATGGATTAATTCTTTTGACCGCCTTGTAATCCAAGCCAAGTCGCTCCATTACGCCCGGTCTGAAATTGTGCATGACCACATCCGCTTTCGCTAAAAGCTTCTTCACTTTTTCGAAATCTTCGGGATTTTTCAAATCTGCCGCGTAGCTTTCTTTATTACGGTTGATCGCATGAAAAATGGTGGAGTCATCATCTATCTTCACATCAGACACATACAGGTGTCGACAGATGTCTCCTGTCTCAGGCTTTTCGATTTTGATGACGCGTGCACCTAGGTCAGCCAAGCGCAAACTAGCTGAAGGGCCAGATAAAAATTGACTAAAATCAATGACCAAAATGCCTTCGAGTAACTTCATATCAATCCAAATTCTTTTTCAATATGATCATTGTTAGCTCCCAGTTTCGGTGCTGCCTTATTGCTATATAATCTTGCATTATTCAACCTGATCGGACACCTGGTAGTGTTTACCTCTACGCCGATCTCCTGTACAAGACCCATCCGCTGAAAACCTTCTTCACCCACTAGTGCCTTCCAGTTTTTCACCTCCATCGCCCACAAGTCTGCCGACTGAAGTTTATCCATCCAAAAAGCATTGTCCTCATTGATAAGATGTGCGGCTATTATCTTTTTGATTTCATCTCGCTTTTTAAAAGCATCTTGCTGTGTGTAAAGCCGGAGTGACTCACAATTAAGTGCTTGCGCCAAAGAATTTAATGGCACCATTGCTATGGCGATGAATCCATCTCGAGTTTTATGCAAGCCATAAGGTGCACCTAAAAGGGTATGACCATTATTTGTCTCAGAGCGTAGAGGAAGGTTATCACTTCGGTAATACGTGGTAAGAAGTTCAAACTGAAAATCCAGTAAAGATTCCATCAGCGACAGTTCAAGCTTAGCGCCAATACCCGTCTTTTTCATTCGGATCAAAGCCGCCAAAATGCCCTGCACCGAATGAGCACCACAGATTATATCGGCTATTGCTAATCCAAAAGGCACAGGTGGATTGTCAGAGTTTCCTGAGGTATACATCAGACCACTTTTTGCTTGGATAAGCAAATCTTGTCCGGGCTTTTTGCTCCACGGACCAAGGGCTCCAAAGCCTGTGATCTCTGTGTAAATGATCCGTTTGTTGATAGACTTGGCTTGGTCATAGTCCAACCCCAACTTGCTCATCACACCAGGTCGGAAATTGTGAATCATCACATCAGACTGAGAAATAAGTGCTTTTATCTTAACCATAGCCAAAGGATCTTTGAGATCAGCAGCATAGCTTTCTTTGTTTCTATTAATGGTATGAAAGAGCAATGAATCTTCATTATCAACCCAGAGATCTTCTATCGCTAATTTGCGACAAGCATCGCCCTTTGGAGACTCAATTTTAATCACGCGCGCTCCCAAATCAGCCAGACGTAACCCCGCTGAAGGGCCTGATAAGTATTGGCAAAACTCCAATACTGTCACTCCGGCTAAAGGTAGTTTGGTCATCTGCTTAAGCTTTCATGATAAATACTGTTCATTTTTTCCAGAACCGCTTTTGGATTACCTCCATCACGCATGTAGGCTTGAATCGGATCACCTGCATGGTCTTGAAAATGCAAATAATGATTATATCTTGGCCTCACAAAAGCCTCTTGAAGGGTACTTAAAGTGTTGGTAAAGAAATTATTGGTAAGCATATTGTTCGACTCGCTCATCCATGCTTGAAGATGACCTGGCTGTCCCCCGTTCTCTGTGTAAAGTGTGGACTGAATTTCTGAGGAGACTACTTCTTGTGCAAATTTCACCGCCCACTCCTTTTGCTGGCTACTTTCTGAAACCGCAAGACCAGTTCCGCCTAGTGTACTTCTCAAATTTTGCCCTTTAAATTTCACTAATCCTGTATAGTGGAGCAGTTTGGATGCGTATCCATTTCGCGAATAATTCGAGTATCCATACGCGAATGGGCAATACCAAAAGTCATCTGTAGCACTCATCAGTTCGGCAACCTTTATCGGATTACATGAAAACATACGCCTGTCTAGCAGGGCATAAAACTCCTTCATAGTATCAAGCACTTTCAAACCAGTTTCCTGATCAATAACTTCTTCTTTATATTGAAAAGGCTCCACTCCATGCGCTAAGCAAAATGAGTAAAAAGTCATGAGTAGATCAATAGGGATAGCAGGCGCAGCTACTTTACCTCTTTTAGCCAAGGCTAATAATTGCTCCCAATTTTCAGGTAAATCCTCCGTATTTTGTTCGAATAAGTCCTTCCTATAACTCGCTACTGGCGTAGCAGCATCTATTGCCAGCGCCCATTGATGACCGCCATAGATATAGCTTTGGTGTGAAAAACCAACTGAATTTTGCGCTTGATCTTTCAAATATTCCTTGGACAAATATTGATCGAGTGGTATTACACATCGGGTGGCATCTGCACAACCAACCCAAGGGTGATCAATTATCAACAAGTCATAATGCTCAACTAACTTTTCTATCGGGAAATCAGCAAACTCTTGAAGTGTTCTTTTTTTCCAAGTAATGGTAACTCCAGGATACTTCTCATTGAATCGCTGAGCATATGCTTGCAGTGGAACTAGTCCCCTGCTATGTCCCCACGTGATTCCCTTTAATTCTACCTCCATCAATTATTCTTTTTTTCGGTCAAAAGAAGATGCTCACAAAGCATCACCAACTCTTGCTTTTGATTAAAGACTTCTACCAATTCGGTTACCAGACCATATCCAGGTTTTTTAAAATCTTTCATGTCTTTTATAGACACCTTCACTTTAATGGTATCACCAATAAAAACCGGCTTAATGAAGCGTAAACGTTCATAACCATAGGTCATGGCCACTTCATTAATAAAGCTTGCTGTCATCCCTATGGCCACACTGAATATTAAAGTACCATGTGCGATTCGCTGCTTGAATGGCTGTGTTTTACACCACTCAGCATCCATATGATGAGGAAAGAAATCTCCAGTTTGTCCAGCATGAATCACGAAATCGGATTCCGTGATGGTCCGGCCAAAAGTTTCTCTTAAAGACCCTATTTCAAACTCTTCATAGTATTTCTTAATAATCATAAGCGATCTGAATTTTCATCCATTGCAACTCACAATGGAGCAATCTTTATCAGGTGTTAAGTCAAAAGAAGGGAAAACAAAGATGCTTCTGCACATGAAAGCACAGGATAGTTTGAGAATTTGGCAAAACTCCCAGAACCATCCTTTTGCTACCAAACCAAAGTACGGAAGTGAAGAAGAACTAGGAAGCTTTTAACCGCTTTATGAAAGAAAGCTAATTGTAAATATTACATACGTCAATTATAAAAACCGGAAGGAATCTTCTAGTTTTTTTGCCCATATCCCGATAGAGCAGGATTCATTTTCAAATCAAACAAACCAACATTGTATCAATCAATACTAAATCAACTATGAGCCAACATTATAAGCTAAAAGGATCATTACCTAAAGTAGGAATCAGACCTGTAATAGATGGTCGTCTTGGTGGAATCCGAGAATCATTAGAGGAACCAACCATGCTACTAGCAAAAAAAGTCGCACAACTTATAGAGAGTTCTCTACACTACATGGATGGCACTAATGTAGCATGTGTCATTGCTGATGGCACTATTGGTCGTGTTAGTGAAGCTGCAGAGGCCGAAGATAAATTCCTCAGAGAAGGTGTAGGTCTGAGCATTACAGTGACCCCATGTTGGTGTTACGGAACAGAAACAATAGATATGCACCCTACCCGACCTAAAGCCATTTGGGGATTCAATGGCACTCAGCGCCCAGGAGCAGTTTATCTTGCTGCAGCATTAGCTGGGCATACACAAAAAGGTATTCCAGCATTTAGTATCTATAGTCATGATGTGCAGGATTCTGTAGAAGAAGATATTCCTCAAGAAGTCATCGAAAAACTATTGCAGTTTACAAAAGCAGGTATCGCCTTAGCTACGATGCAAGGCAAATCATATCTTTCCTTAGGCGCTGTATCTATGGGTATTGCAGGCTCTGTGGTCAATGAAAATTTCTTTCAGGAATACCTTGGTATGAGAAATGAATATGTAGATATGAGCGAGCTCAATCGACGTATGGAAAAAGGGATTTACGACCCGAAGGAATTTGAAAAAGCGCTCGCTTGGACTAAGGAAAACTGTAAAGAAAATCCAGATTATAATCCTCATAACAAGTCTCGTGCAGAGCTTGACCGGCAGTGGGAAATAGTGGTAAAAATGACCCTGATCTGCAGAGACTTAATGGTTGGTAATCCAAAACTTAAAGAACTTGGATTTGGTGAAGAAGCTCTGGGTTTCAATGCGATTGCTGCAGGATTCCAAGGTCAACGTCAGTGGACAGATTATATGCCCAATGGAGACTTTATGGAGGCCATCCTCAACTCTTCATTTGACTGGAACGGAATCAGACCTCCTTATATAATGGCCACAGAGAACGACTCACTCAATGGTGTGTCTATGCTCTTTGGCTATCTCCTAACTAACCAAGCGCAAATATTCTCCGATGTACGAACCTACTGGAGTCCAGAATCTGTAAAACGAGTTACTGGCTATGATTTGGAAGGAGTAGCTGCCAATGGATTTATTCATCTGATTAATTCCGGTTCATCAGCATTAGATGGCACTGGTGAGCAATCCATTAACGGAAAGCCCGCCATGAAAGCATTTTGGGGTATCAGCGAAGTAGAAGCACAATCCTGCCTTGATCACACAGATTGGCCTCCAGCAATTGACTACTTCCCCGGTGGAGGATTCTCTTCTCATTTCGTAACCAAAGGAGGAATGCCAGTAACTATGTGCCGAATCAACCTTGTAAAAGGACTTGGTCCGGTCATGCAAATAGCTGAAGGTTGGACTATCGAACTTCCTAAAGAAGTGCACGACACATTGGACAAGCGCACAGATCCTACATGGCCTACGACTTGGTTTGTGCCGAGAACTACAGGTACGGGAGCATTTAAAGATGTTTATTCAGTAATGGCTAATTGGGGAGCGAACCATGGAGCATTTAGTTACGGACACTTTGGGTCAGAAATCATCACCCTGTGCTCAATGCTACGCATACCTGTAAATATGCACAATGTAGAATCTGAACCTTTTAGACCGAAAGATTGGGCTTCCTATGGTATGGATCCTGAAGGTGCTGACTACAGAGCCTGTCAAAACTATGGTCCTTTGTATAAATAAATATCGAGATCTCCTTTAAAGTCAGATACAATCCCACTGTCCTAAATTGGAACTTGGGATTGTATATTGATTATTTGATTTTTAATTCAACACCTCATGAATTACTCTAAGCTGTTTTTAATTGGTTTTACCTTTTTCTTATCCTGCCAGCCAGCAAAAGAGCAAGAGCAAGAGCAACTGAAGCAGCTTAGCAACCCACACAAATCATGGGTGTTTTGGTATTGGCACCATGCCGCAGTGACCAAAGAAGGAATTACGGCTGATTTGGAAGCCATGAAAGATGTAGGACTTGCTGGGGCATATCTAATGCCGATCAAAGGCCCACAAGATCCCCCACTCATTGAGCCAGCTGCTGATCAACTTTCGGTTCACTGGTGGGAAATGATGCGTTTCGCAATCTCAGAAGCCAAGAGATTAAACCTAGAAATTGGATTGCATGCTAGTGATGGTTTTGCACTAGCTGGTGGTCCATGGATCACGCCTGAGTTATCTATGCAGAAAGTTGTATGGTCAGAGACATATCTTTCCGGAAACCAACATTTCAAAGACACACTGACCAGACCAGAGGCTTATCGAGGATATTACGAAGATCTTGGAGTATTCGCATTTAAAAATAGTCTTAAACCAATATCCAGCTTTGACATAATCCCTCAAATAACGACTAGTAATGATCAATCAGCAACTTATCTCACAATCAAGGGAAATCAAGACCAATTGCGCTGTGCGGAGGACTGCTGGTTCCAATACAGCTTTGAGGAGCCATTCACCGCACAAAGTATTCAAGTAATAACGAAAGGAAATAACTATCAAGCTCACCGGTTGAATGTATCGGCAAGCAATGACGGCACAAACTTCAAGTTCGTTTATCAGATGATTCCACCAAGGCATGGCTGGCAAGACACAGACGCACAGGTCACTTACTCTATCCCTAAAACGACAGCCAAATATTTCCGATTCAGCTGGACAAAAGAAGGTTCCGAGCCTGGAGCCGAGGATTTGGATGCCGCTAAATGGAGTCCTGTTTTGAAAATTGCGGGACTTGAACTTTCGAGTCAGGCACGACTTCATCATTTTGAAGGGAAAACCGGCAAAGTATGGCGAATTAGCCCGCGAACAACTGAAAATCAACTTGCCAGAGAATCATGTATACCATTGACTGGCTTGATAGACTTGTCTGGCAAATTGGATAACGAAGGATTACTAGACTGGCAAGTACCCGAGGGAGAATGGACTATACTCCGTATGGGGCATACGTCCACAGGTCACACCAATTACACCGGAGGTGGCGCACTTGGGCTAGAATGTGACAAGTTCAACCCAGAAGCAATTAATCTTCAATTTGATGGCTGGTATGGACGTATACTTTCAGAATTAGGCCCGGCGCTGACTGATAATGTTATAAAAATGTTTCACGTAGATAGCTGGGAATGCGGCAGTCAAAACTGGTCACCAGTATTCAGGCAGGAATTCCAAAAGCGTAGAGGATATGACCCATTGCCATATTTACCTATCATGGCCGGGATCCCTATTAAAAATCCAGCGTTTTCAGAAAAATTCCTCTATGATATCAGGGAGACAATTTCCGAACTAACCATTGATAATTTCTATGGTATCATGTCTAATAGAGCGCATGACAAAGGCATGCAGTTCAGTGCAGAAAGCGTAGCACCAACTATGCTAAGTGATGGTATGCAACACCATGGAGTTGTAGATGTGCCTATGGGGGAATTTTGGCTTAGAAGCCCTACCCATGACAAGCCCAACGATATGCTAGATGCTGTTTCAGGAGCACATATTTATGGCAAAAATATCATTCAAGCTGAAGGGTTCACGGAACTGCGATTAACCTGGGATGAGCATCCCGGCAATATCAAAACACTGCTTGATAGAAATTATGCTTTAGGTTTCAATCGATTATTTTTTCATGTGTACATGCACAATCCGTGGATAGATCGTAAACCAGGCATGACACTGGGTACTGTCGGACTCTTTTTCCAAAGGGATCAAACTTGGTGGAAAGAAGGAAAAGCATTGGTGGAATACACAGAAAAGTGCCAAAAGCTTTTACAAATGGGTAAGCCAGTAGTAGACGTTGCGGTGTTTACGGGAGAAGGCTTACCAAGAAGATCGGTTCTTCCAGATCGACTTGTAGAAACCCTTCCTGGAATCATGGGTGAAGCTAAGGTTGCTAAGGAAAAAGAGCGATTGAAAAACTTTGATCAACCTACCAGAGTACTACCAATCACTGTAAAACACGCTGCGAACATGAGCGACCCTGAAGATTGGTTAGACCCTTTAAACGGCTATAAATATGATTCTTTTAACAAGGACGCCTTACTCAATCTGACTTCTGTGAAGGGTGGCAAAATCTCATTATCAAGTGGCGCCAGCTATGAACTTCTGGTTTTACCTCAAAGTAGAAGAATGGATCCAAACCCTGAATATATGTCGGTAGAGGTGTTGACCAAGCTTACAGAGTTGGTGAAGCAAGGTGCCACGCTGATGATTAGCGATATGCCACACTTTGCGCCTGGGCTTCAAGCTCAGGATGCAGAAATACAAAAGCTAGCAGCTAAGATTTGGGAAGGAAATTTCGAAGAATCAGACAAAATCCTCATTAAAAAGCTAGGGAAAGGAACTATCGTCAAAGCACCTTACGTGTTAGATAATTTTGAACCACTTGGACTTTCAAAAGACTTTGTCGCCAGAGAAAACAACCTACCGGCAAAAGGTATTGGCTGGATGCATCGACGCGATCAACAAAAGGAAATTTATTTCATCTCCAATCAGACGGATAAATCAAGATCACTCGATCTATCGCTGCGCACTAGCGGTAGAAAACCTATGGTTTATGATCCTGTAACTGACAGAACCTTCAAAGCAAAAACTTGGAAAGTAAATTCTGAAAACACTGAAATAAGTATTGAGCTCTATCCTACCCAAGCTGTTTTTATTATTTTTGAAGAGCCAACGAATAGAACAAATCAAGCGAAGCATGCACCAAGCAAAATATCAGAACAAGAAATCACAGGCTCTTGGCAGGTAACTTTTAATCCAGACTTGGGCGGCCCAGATAAGTCAATCAACATGGATCAGCTACAGAATTGGATTGAGTATAATGATCCGAAAATAAAATATTATTCAGGCACTGCAAGCTATGCGACCGACTTTGAAGTGGAAGATTTAAAAGCAGAATCCCATATTGAATTGAATGGCTTGTACAACATTGCTTCGGTGACTATCAACGGCGAACCATGTGGAGTCGTCTGGACTCCACCATATCATCTTGACGTATCAAAGGCATTAAGAAAAGGAACCAATCATTTGGAAATACAGGTGACCAACACTTGGAGAAACAGGTTGCTAAGAGACCATATGTTACCAAAAGAAAAGCAGTTAACTTGGACCACTGCACCTCCTTTTTATCTAGAGGATCTTCCCCTATTATCAGCAGGACTGGTGGGTCCTGTAAAGCTTCTAAAGAGCAAGAATTAAGTCATCTCGATCATGGCCTTGATTACCTTCGATTCTGGTTTTGTCCAGCTTTGGAATACATCGATAACGTTATCTACCGAAGCACGGTGAGTGATCCATGGAGTAGTATCCACCTTTCCTTGTTCTATAAGTTTGATAATATCATCAAAATCCTGACTCATAGCATTTCTACTGGCCATTAGCGTCAATTCTTTCTTGTGAAATGATGGATCATGAAAATTGACATCTCCTTGAAACAAACCAATGAAGACCAGCTTTCCGCCATGTGACGGTAAAGAAAAAGATGACATCATGGATTTTGGGTTACCTGTAGCATCAAAAACAACCGTTGGCAAATCTCCATCAAATAGATTTCTGAGAGATTGCTCTGGTTCCTCTTTGGTCAGGTTAATCACACCATCTACGCCCAAAGCTTTTTGGCAAAAGTCGAGACGATCTTCATTGATGTCCATCACTACCGTTTGAGCACCCAATACTTTAGCAAACTGGATAGTGGATAGTCCGATAGGGCCAGCGCCAATGACAAGAACTTTGTCATTTGACTTAGTCTCTGCTCTTTGTACTGCATGATATCCGATCGCCAAGGTCTCTACCAAAGCCAACTGATCATAAGACAGCTTTTCTGAAGAATGTAAATATCTTGCAGGAACCTTTATCTGCTCTTGCATACCGCCATCGGCATGTACCCCAAAAACGGAAATATACTCACCACAATTTGGCTTGCCGTTGCGTACAGCCTGCCCATCCTTCAGATTGAAGTATGGCTCAAGAGAACATTTATCACCCGGTTTCACATGAGTTACTCCAGCACCTACCTTAAGCACTTCCAAACCCAATTCGTGACCAAGCACCCTTGGATAAGTGAAAAATGGCTGATTCCCTCCGAAAGCATGAGTATCGGTTCCACAGATACCAATCCTATGCACCTTCAAAAGCGCCTGATCCGGCGCTAGATTATCGTCAAAATCAACATTTATTAGTGCCAGATCTCCAGGCTCATTCAGTACTAAGCGCTTCATTTATCAGTATTACATTGTTGAAAATATAATATTAAAATTATGGATAAATGAAGCCCAAGCTGTCCTGTTCAGTCATGCTAAAGAGAGTTTCTCTCGCGGTAGTGAAAGTCCACTTTTGAACCTATGCTTTCATTTAGTAATATGGATTTGGCAGCAAGACTACCCATCTGCATAAAGTCCGTAGAAACCACCGAAATGCCATTGGATAAGATTTCTTTGAGCGAAGAATCATTGTAAGAAATGATACCGATATCTTTAGAAAGTTTCAGACCTGATTCTCTCTGTTTCTTGATCAAATTAACCAAATCATGATCATCTATTACCACATAGGCTGAGCCTGCCTTCATCTCATGTTCTTGTGTGATCGAATTGACTATTTCATGAGTCATTTTATTAAACCCACAGTATCTTCTGAAACCTAAAATAATCTCCTTTGGGTAAGGGTAATCTTCGTTTTGTGGAAACACCAAAATCAACCTTTCATATTTTTTTAGCCCCTCTTTAGCAGTAATCAAAGCGTCGTACAAGTCCATTTTGAAATCCTGATAGATACAAGAGAAATAATGATCATAACCCTCAATTTGATTATCCAAAATAATAATCTTTTCTTTCGCCACTTTCTTCATAAGAAGTTTAAATTTTGTAAGCTCAAAATTTTTAAAGTGAGGCATAATCACCAAATAACTATATCCCTCCATGTGCTCTTCAAGAAGTTTACTGAAAAGATCAAAGTTGAAGTGGTAAACAAAAAAATCTATGTGAACTTTCTCACCTAAATCGCGAGACAAATAGTTAAAAACCTCGCGCTTGTAGTTACTCAGTTTGTTAAAAAGCACCAGAATACGAATTTGAGATTCAGGAGCAGAATTGATTACATAATAACCTTTACCTTTTACTGATTCTATGACACCCTTATCTTTAAGCACCACATAGGCCTTCTCTACCGTATCTCTTGCCAAATAGTAATCAAAGCTCAGTCTATTGATTGAGGGCAGTTTTTGGCCGTACTTTATGTGGCCCGTTTCTATCTTATCAATGATACTTAGATATATCTGCTTGTATTTTGGTGTGCTAGAATCCTCACTGATCTCTAAGGTAATGAAATCTTCCATTTTAACTGAGAGTTGTCAAATTGTCAAAAAAATTAATGAACAAATCTACTTAAAAACTTTTCTCATCAATACAGGATAGTAAATGATCGCTTTCAAAATATTTTGATGTAAATCAATAAGAATAAAAAAATGCATCATGTTATTGCAAAGTTTTTTATCGTCACTAAATAGATGAATCGCCATGGAAATATTGGAATATAATGTTAAGATGTGATTGATATGCTCAAAAAAACAACATGAACCGTTTAAAAGCGCCCAGAAAATAAGCACTAAAAACTGAAAAAAAATCCAAACATGCTCAAAAGGAAAGGTATTTTCAAGAAATAATTTCTCATATGCACTAGTTTCTAAAGCTTGATTTATAAAAACTCTACAACCACTTATCAAGAATGGAATAGGTGAATTTGATAAGATAATATTGGGGATTTCTCAGAAAATAAGAGACCATTTGAATAATCATGCTTGGAATAAAGCATGACTTGTCACCAAATTTCAGATCACTATTGTTTGTTCTTTACGATTTCCTCTATGGTAGTGATTATTTATCATTTGTTATACAAATGATGAATCAACTGAATAAACAGCATGTTGAAAATTCAACAGTAAGGTGAACCTGACTCAATACTGAAATAAAAAAGCAAGATGAACACCAAAGATAATAGCCCTTTTTTTTGAAAAATTTTCTTAGTATCAGTTAACGTAAATTATTATTTAATCCTAAATGGTTGAGCTCGATTATTTCAGAATCGTATCTAAAAATTGAACATGAGGGAAGATAGTCATTCGGAAAAAGTCAATATTCCAAGCTTTAAGCTATCTCATACTTGATTTAAAGACTGGTTAGGTACAAGATATTATTCTACACCAAAGACGTACTTGGTAGACGTCTCATACAATTCACCTGGTCTTAAAACTACACTCGGAAACTCATTTTGATTGGGAGAATCTGGGTAATGCTGTGTCTCCAAGCAAAGTCCATATCGGTGCTTATATACGATTCCATTTTTCCCTGTGATCATAGCATCAAGAAAGTTACCTGAGTAAAACTGCAAGGCTGGCTCTACTGTATACACATCCATTTTGATTCCTGACCCACCATGTTTCAAACTGGCCACTTGACGCATATCCTTCGTCATACCACCATTTAGAATCCAGCAGTGATCATAGCCAAAACCATAGGCCAGCTGTTCATCAACTTTGTTGATTTCTTTACCTATCCTTTTGAAGGAAGTGAAATCAAATGCGCCATCCTTTACAGGTCTCAATTCTCCAGTAGGAATTAGCGTACTGTCTATAGGTAGATATTGATCAGCAATTATTTGTAATTCATGATCCAGTATAGGAGTATCTTCCCCTGAGAGATTGAAATATGAATGCTGTGTCAGATTCACAACAGTAGCTTTATCTGTACTTGCTTTATAATTCATCGCAAAGCTGTTGGGTGTGAAGACATAGTCCACAAAAACTTCAAGATTCCCCGGATAACCTTCTTCACCATCTGCACTCAGATACTTCAGGGAGATCACGATTTGTTCATCCCTTATGTCTGTAGCCGCGATTTCCCAAAGGACTTTATCAAATCCTTGAGCACCACCATGCAGATGATTTACACCATCGTTTGTGGCTAGTTCATACTCCACATTATCTAATGTAAAACGACCATTGGCAATCCTATTTCCAAAACGACCTATCAAAGCCCCGAAATAGGGCGATGATGCTAAATATCCATCCAGATTGTCATAGCCTAGGACTACATCTTTCAATTCTCCCGACATATCAGGTAGTGAAAGCGACGTGATGATCCCTCCATAATTGGTGAGACTTGCCTTCAGCCCACCATCAAATGCTACATTCAAAAGAGTTACCTCTTTCCCTTGAAATGTTCCAAATGATGATTGACTCAAACTACTTTTAGGCTTTTCCTTACAGGAAACTGCAAGAATCCCAATCGCAAAAAAACTGACGATTAATCTTTTCATAATGTTTTTGATTACATCCAAAATATTGCATAAAGTGCTACTACAATTGCCACGATTCCAACTGCTCCCACATTAAACACTACATCTGTTTGAAACAAAGTAGGTTGCAGAGAGATTGCTTTCGCATCTTGTACATCCATTTTGGCATTGGTATAGATCACCATACCCAGCATCAAAAACAGTGTTGAAAGCACAAATATCGCTTCAAAGCCATAGTCTGACATTGGTGACGAATAGATAATTCCCAGAACGAAACCGACCAAACAAATGGCTGACAGCACGTAACTTATGTTCAAAAGCTTCTTCTGAACTGTGCCTGACGGCACTACAGAACTGATTTTAGCACCCCTATCAACAAAACTGATGGTGGACGCTACCACGCAAAGGATCATAAACACATAGCCCATTCTCAAGATGAACGGTAATTCGGGCGTAACGAGGAAAAAGAAGACGCCTGTCGGCAAAGTCAAGAGAGCAGTCCAAAGTGCTGCTTTGTTGGTGATTTGCTTCCAAAACAATCCTAATCCAAAGACGACAACCACTCCTGGATACACAAAACCTGTGACCATCTGGATGTATTGGAACACCTGATCTAAAGATTGCAATGATGGCGCTACAATCACTGCTATCACCAAAGCCAATACGGCCATCAAACGACCAGATCTAATAAGCTCCTTATCTGTAGCTTTTGGTTTGATGTAAGCCTTGTAGATATCCATGGTGAATACAGTAGATGTGCTATTGATCATTGAGGCTAATGACGACACCACTGCCGCCACAAGAGCCGCAAATGCCAATCCTCTTACTCCTGCTGGCACAAAATTTTGCAACAACCATGGATAAGCTTCATCAGACTTACCTATCTCGCCAACTGTATTGGCCGCAAGCTCTGGATCATTGGTAATCACATAAGCAGCGATTCCCGGAATTACCACCAACAAAGGAATGACGATCTTCAAATAACCGGCGAATAACAATCCTCGCTTGGCTTCTTGAAGCGTTTTAGCTGCCAACCCCTTTTGAATAATGTATTGATTGAAACCCCAATAACCCAGATTGATCAACCACATAGATCCTAAAATCACGGCCAATCCAGGTAAGTCATTGTAGGCGTCTTTGAGACCGCCAGAACCATCCGGAACGGACTTAGAGCCTTTTGTAATAATCATGGAAAAATGATCCCTCCCTCCTTCGTAAAGTATCCCGAAACCGTGGAAAACGTCACCTTTTCCCAAGACATCCAACGAAATATATGTGGTCACCAAACCACCACCTATTAGGAAAACAACCTGAATTACATCCGTCCAAGCTACAGACGATAAACCGCCGTAGATGGAATAGATTCCTGAAAACACCAGCAACCCGATGATGCCATAGACCAAAGGCACGCCCATGATCTTCTCCATGGCCAAGGCGCCTAGATAACTCACTGAAGTAAGGTTTACGAAGATGTAAACCAAGATCCAGAAGCCAGCAAATAGAGAACCGACCAGTTTACTAAATCTGTCATTGACAAACTGCGGCATGGTATAAATCTTCTTTTCAAGAAATACTGGAAGGAAATACTTCGCTACTATTATCAGTGCGATTGCAGCCAGCCACTCATAGGCTGCTATTCCTAAGCCAATGGCATAACCAGATCCAGACATGGCTATGAAGTGCTCTGCTGAGATATTTGCCGCAATTAGAGAAGCGCCTATCGCCCACCAAGTAAGCGAGTTACTGGCAAGGAAATAGTCGTTGGCAGACTTCTCCACACCTTTTTTGTCTCTAGAGACATATAGCCCCATAAATAGAATCACCGCGCAGTAAATCCCAAAGATGATATAATCAATAGTTGAAAAACCCATAGTTCAAAGGTTAGGTAAGGTTAATGTTGTTTAATTGACGGCTCAGAATCTAGCCTCTATTTTCAAATAATTGATAATAGACCTCATTCCAATGCAATTGATCTTTGAATTGTCTTGTGACCGTGTCCTTATCAATTACAACCAGCTCCACTCCTGCCATTTCAGCAAAATCTTCGATAAACTCTGTCGTGAGCGTCTTACTAAATACCGTATGGTGAGCGCCTCCAGCATGAATCCACGCTTGAGCGGCCACTTGCATGTTCGGTTTAGGATCCCAAAGTACGCGAGCGACTGGGAGTTTAGGTAGCTTATGCTCGGGTTCCACTGCATCCACTTCATTTACAATCAGACGAAATCTGTTACCCATATCCACCAATGAGACATTGATCGCTGGCCCGGAAGCTACATCAAACACCAAACGAGCAGGATCTTCTTTACCACCTATTCCCAATGGATGCACTTCACACCTTGGCTTACCCGAGGCTATCGAAGGGCATATTTCCAACATATGCGATCCTAATACTCTTGATCTTCCATTTCTAAAATCATAGGTATAATCCTCCATGAAAGAAGTTCCGCCTTCCAAGCCTTGATCCATCACCTTCAAGGCATAAAGCATTGCTGCGGTTTTCCAATCTCCTTCTCCACCAAAGCCATAACCATCTGCCATCAATCGCTGAGTCGCAATACCTGGAAGCTGCTTGAATCCGTGTAAGTCTTCGAATGTATCTGTAAAGGCACCAAAACCACCATCTTCTAGGAAGCCACGCATTCCTAGTTCTATTTTAGCAGCATCTTTTAGAGATTGGCTAGCCAAAACATCTGACGTAATTTCGTACTGTTCGCCATAGGTTTTTACCAGTTTATCTACCTCTGCATCAGCTACTTGGTTTTGAAAGGCAACTACATCACCTATTCCATATCCGTTTACCTGAAAACCAAAACGCATTTGCGCTTCTACTTTATCACCTTCAGTAACAGCTACTTGGCGCATGTTATCACCAATTCTTGCAAGCTTCAAATGCTGAAGCGCCTTCCATCCGGCTGCTACCCTTGCCCAGTTACCAATCTGAACACGAGCACTTTCATCTTTCCAGTGACCTACGATCACTTTTCTGTTTTTCCTAAGACGGCTAGCCATGAATCCAAACTCGCGTCCACCATGGGCAGACTGGTTTTCATTCATGAAATCCATATCAATTTCACTCCATGGTATCTCAGTATTATACTGTGTATGAAAATGTGCTAGCGGTTTTCTTAGGATTTGCAATCCTCTGATCCACATTTTAGCAGGAGAAAAAGTGTGCATCCATACCACTACCCCAATGCATTCTGTCGTGTTGTTGGCCGCTTGGCAAACGCTCGTAATTTCTTCGGGAGACTTTACCACAGGCTTGTATATCACCGAAACAGGTATAGATGGGCTTGCATCTAAAGCCTTCGCTATTTCCTGAGAATGTAAAGCCACATTGCCTAAAATCACCTCACCATAGAGGTCTTGGCTTCCTGTCACAAACCAAATTTCATTATTACTTAATTTCATCCTTTTGCTATATTTTATTGACCGTAATAGGCGTTTTGTCCGTGTTTTCTATCATAATGTTTTTTAATCAGGGCATCCTTGAGTCTTGGTGCATTTGGGTTGACCTGCAAAGTCAGGTAAGCCATTTTCGCTAGCTCTTCGAGCACGCGGCTATTGTAAACAGCTTTAGCTGCTGTTTTTCCCCATGCAAAAGGGCCATGATTCCCCAAGAGCACCATTTCCACTTCTTTATGGGAAAGTCCTTTGTCATTGAAACAATCCAAAATCTGCTGGCCAGTCATGTGCTCATAATTCCCAGCAATCAATTCATCGCTCATTGGAGGTGCACAGGGAATATCATTGGTCAAGTGATCAGCATGTGTGGTGCCGAAAATAGGAATGTCCATTTGAGCCTGTGCCCATGCCACTGAATAGGTTGCGTGCGTATGGGCGATTCCACCTATATCTTCCCATGTTTTATAAAGGTAGGCGTGGGTTTTAGTATCGGAAGATGGTCGCATTTTACCCTCCAATACTTCATTCTCAAAATTGAGAATGACAATATCTTCTGGTTTCAAATCTTCATATGGTACGCCACTTGGCTTGATTGCAAAAACTCCGTTTTCGCGATCTACTGCACTTACGTTACCAAAAGTATAAACCACCAAGCCCAGCTTCGGTAGCTCCATATTGGCGTCATAGCACTCTTGTTTAATTGCTTGATATTTAGACATATCTTAATGTTTTGCGTTGATATTTTCCTCTACAAACGCTCCAAGCAGCTCATACTTCTTGTAGATCTCTGCATAGAGCACCACTTGATTCTCTTGAGGGGTGTAAGTTTTTTCAAATCCATTACCCATAGCTACTGCTGCAGCTTTCATATCTGGATGAATACCAGCGGCTACAGCTGCATACATGGCGGCACCCAAAGCAGGCGCTTGCTCCGAAACCGCTATTTTGATAGGCATATTGAGCACATCGGCTAAGGTCTGCATGATAAAATCTGACTTCTTTGCCACACCTCCAATACCCACCACAGACCGTATCTCTACACCTTGATCCACGAAACGCTCCACGATTTTTTTGGAGCCAAAGCAAATGGCCTCTACCAAAGCTCGGAACATATGTGGCGCATGTGTACCGAGGCTGAGATTTACAAATGCAGCTTTCAAGGATTGGTTGGCATCAGGCGTTCGTCTGCCATTGACCCAATCCAAAGCAATTGGCGCACTTTCACTGATAGGTGTCAATGCGGCTTGCTTGGATAGTTCAGCGACTATTTCAGATTTTGCAGCCTCTATTTGATCTGGAGAGAGCGATAGTGATTTAAGATTTTCCAAAGGCCATGAGATGACATCTTTGAACCAAGCCAGTACATCACCAAAAGCAGATTGCCCAGCTTCTAAGCCAATCATACCTGGGATTACCGATCCATCTACTTGTCCGCAGATTCCTTCTACAGTTTTATCCCCAATCACTCCTGCAGGAGAAACAATGATATCGCAGGTAGAAGTGCCCATTACTCTCACCAATGTATATTCCTCTACCTCCGCTCCGACAGCACCTGCATGCGCATCGAAAGTTCCTACACTTACTATGGTCTCTTGGCTTAAGCCTAAACGTTCCGCCCATTCAGCGTTGAGCGTTCCAGCAGACTGATCACTTGTAAAAGTTTCGTTATATAATCTATCTCGAAGTTCCGCTAAATAAGGATCAAGTTTGGTTAAAAAGTCAGCTGGAGGCAAACCACCCCATGACGCATGCCACATGGCTTTGTGCCCTGCAGCACATCGGCTCCTCATCAGGTCATCTATATTAGAATCACCTACGAGCAGATAAGTCATATAATCACAATGCTCTACCCATGAGTGAGTGGCCTTTTTCACTTCTGCATCTTGACGAGAAACGTGAAGCACCTTGGCCCAAAACCACTCTGAAGAGTAGATTCCTCCTTCATATTTGGTAAAATCTTCACCTCCCCAGCTACGAGCTAGTTCGTTGATCTCATCAGCTTCAGCTATCGCAGTATGGTCTTTCCAAAGCACCATCATGGCATTTGGGTTTTCTTCAAAACCTGATTTTAGCGAGAGGGCGACACCCTCCTTGTCTACCGGAATTGGTGAAGATCCTGTGGTATCGATACAAATACCTTTTACGCTTTGCTTATCTATTCCACTCGTTTCAACTACAGAGAGGATGGTGGCTTCCATTCCTTCGATAAGATCAAGCGGGTGTTGTCTAAATTGATTTATCTCTGGACGGCAGTACTTTCCTTCTTTCCAGCGTGTATACCAATGCACTTTGCTAGCAATGGTACCGCCAGTAGCTGCATCTACTAGCACAGCTCGCACAGAATCAGAACCAAAATCTAATCCGATTACATATTGATGACTCATTTTGTTGTTTTTATAATATTCACTATCACCCTCAATTATAAATTTTCAATTAAGATCTCCTTTCAGAGAATATTTTTGACGTATTAGCAACTAACAACTAAAGTAGTAAAATTATTTCATCAAGTGTACTTATTACATTTATTATTTTAAATTTATCCGTATCCTTTGTATATCGTCTTGTGGTATCCATTTACATGCCTTAGTTTTAACCCAGTCATGACACACAGTTACTCCGCCAATCCAAAATTTCTCCTCGCCGTAGATTGCATCATTTTCGGATTTGATAATGAGGATTTGAAAATACTTTTAATTAAAAGGGGATTCGAACCTGAGAAAGGGTCATGGTCTTTAATGGGAGGATTTTTAGGCGAAAGGGAGACATTGCAAGAAGCAGCCGAACGAGTTCTTCACTTACTCACTGGCTTGAAACGAGTCTTTTTACAACAGATTCGCGCATTTAGTGATCCCGAGCGGGATACAGCTGAGCGTACTATTTCTATCCCTTTCTACGCGTTAATAGATATAGCTAAACATAACGAGGAACTATCCAAACACTACTCCGCACGGTGGTTTAGTCTTAATGAGATACCGACATTAATTTTTGACCACCAGGAAATAGTCAATGAAGCCATCCTGCATTTGCGAAATCGTGTGATGGTTGAGCCTATCGGTTTTGAACTTCTTCCAAAAAAATTTACGATGCTCCAACTTCAAAAGTTATACGAAGCAATTCTCGGACACCCGCTGGACAAAAGAAATTTTATCAAAAAAATCAATCAAATGAATATTCTCGATAAACTACCGGAAAAAGATATGACCTCTAGCAAAAAGGGGTCTTACCTGTTTGAATATTCGTCGAAATAAAGTGTATTTCTGCTACAACATACCGCAGCATCCGAAGATCAGCGCATATCTATGGGGCATGGCGCCTATTCGTTCCCTCCGTTGATTTTTGATAAAGTCCTCTTAAAATTGGTTCCTTTGTAGTGTCTGAAAATCCACATTATTTTTTTACAATCCATTTCTATATCATCAAAATTCATTGAAATAGCCAAAAGCTTGTTCATAATAGTCCTATAGCTCTTCGCTTTCATATCGTCCAATCGATCTTTGATATAAATTTTATTGACTAATTGGATATATGATCTTATCAAAGGGATTAGCAAGGATCCATTTGGTATCCCTGAAGTTAAGGAAAAGGTATTTTGACTTTTATAAGTAACATCCTCATGCTTGTTTGTGATGGTCACGAATAATGGCGAAGCAATATAGATTTTCAATGAAGCATAAAAAACCTGAATCCATTTCAATGAATTCAGGGATCTGTTTACCATTTATGCCTCTTCTTATCTTGGCACATCCAAGTACTGACTCGATTGTTCGATCTGCTCAGCTATATCTTTGAAACTGCCTTGAATCAGCGCCCATACTGGTGGATGAGATTGCTCAATTTCCATGTTGTACCTTACGTTCTTGAAGGACGTTAACACACTGATGTCAAAATCGAGATCAAGCCTCTCGTCTGTGGCCATATCAATTTCATAAGCAGCTTGTCCTATCTCTTGCAAACGCGAGTAAACTTCTTCTTTTATCTGTTCCTCTCTTACAAACTGGTTGAAATCTATTTGTTCTGTTAGCTTATTTATAGAGGCAATATTTGTTAAAATACTATTTAAGTGTTGTTGTATTAATTCGCTTTTCATGAGTGTTTTTTATGATTCCTAAGAAAATCGTGGAAAAACAATGCCAAACCTTCAAACATCAATTGTGATGGCTTTTAGCTATTTGGTGTGTGGAATTTTTAAGAACAGTGACCTTTATAATCTACAAAAAATCGAAAGCGAATACTTTAAAATCTCATGGATTTGACCTAGTATCACTGATTATATTTTATTCTCCAATGAGCTTATAGAAGGTAAGTGGGAACAAGTGTTGTCATTTGGCAAATTTCCATATTTCGAAAAAACTATCAACTCCAAGGTGAAACGCTTAAAGTCAACTTTATCATTCAAAACAAAAAAAGGTGTTGCAATTATTAACTACAAACACCTTTTTCGATTTACTGAACACTTCAAAAATATATTACGCTTTCCTACAAGCACTTCAAAAGTAAGTCAGTCTAACCATAAAATTATATTTATCCTTTTAATGTATTTAATTACTTTTTATTATGTTTTGACTAAAAGATAACAAATGTCTGCTTTAATAGATGTTTAGTCTTTTTTATGGTGGAAGTAAAAGCAGATTACTTGGAAAAGTACGGCTGGTCTTTTGACGTTCACTCCCAAAACGGAATTATCGAAAACATCATCACGATATAAAAGTTCTTAAGCACAGAATAAGACTTTTGATACACGATGAAAACACTCAGATTAATCCTTGGAGATCAGCTCAACCATCAACACACTTGGTTCTCATCGAGAGATGAAAATGTGACTTACTTAATGATGGAAATGCGTCAGGAAACAGATTATGTCGCGCATCATATACAAAAGGTAGTCGCCTTTTTTCTAAGTATGAGGAACTTTAGTGGTTGGCTTCAAGAACAAAATCATCGGGTGATCTACCTATCATTGGATGATAAGAACAACACGCAAAATCTCAAGAAGAATATAGAAAAAATAGTCGAGCAACAAGGTTTTGAAGCCTTTGAATACTTACTACCCGACGAATATCGACTGGATCAACAGCTGCGTGATATTTGTACTAGCCTTGATGTGAAAACGCAATCTTTTGATTCTGAACATTTTATCACTGAAAGAATGGACGTTGATCGCATGTTTGGCGCTAAAAATTACTTGATGGAAACCTTTTACCGGAAAATTCGAAAAAAACACGGATGGCTCATGGTTGAAGGCGAGCCAGAGGGCAATCAATGGAATTATGACCAACAAAACAGAAAATCTCTTCCAAAAAATCATCGTGTTGTTGCGCCAAAACTTTTTACAAAAAATGTAGATGAAATCGTCGATCTACTCAAGAATGAAGGAGTAAAAACAATTGGTCGCATAGACACCAGTAACTTTCTGTGGCCAACCTCACGTAAAGAGTCGCTTGAGTTGCTCCAGTATTTCTTACAAGAATGTCTGGCTAACTTTGGAAACTATCAAGATGCCATGCACACTGACTACTGGTCGGTATATCATGCACGCATATCTTTCGCACTCAATAGTAAAATGCTCAGCCCCACGGAGGTCATTGAAAAAGCGATAGCAGCATATAGACACAATGAGGCCATTGACTTATCAGCCACTGAAGGTTTTGTGAGGCAAATCGCTGGCTGGCGCGAGTTTATGCGAGGCGTATACTGGGCAAAAATGCCAGAATATGCGCTAGAAAATCAACTCAATCATAGGCGCCACCTGCCCGACTTTTACTGGACGGGTAAAACGAAAATGAATTGTGTAAAACATGCTGTGGATCAATCTCTTGATTACGCGTATGCTCATCACATACAACGACTAATGGTTACAGGTAACTTTGCCCTTTTGGCCAATATTAAACCCGACTTGGTCGATGAATGGTATTTGGGTATCTACATCGATGCGATAGAATGGGTGGAACTGCCCAACACCCGAGGCATGAGCCAATTCGCCGATGGTGGAGTGGTAGCCACCAAACCATACATTTCTTCTGCCAATTACATTAATAAAATGAGCAACTATTGCAAGGGCTGTCATTACGACTATAAGGAAAAAATTACTGAAAATGCCTGCCCATTTAACTCACTCTATTGGAATTTTCTTGACCGACACGCTGAGAAACTTTCGAAAAATGGTCGAATGAACATGATGTATGCCAATCTCAATAAAATGGATGCCGACACAAAAGCGGAAATAATTAATAAGGCGGAAAGCTACTTATCCGACATTGAGAACCTATAAAATTCAATTTCAGGGACCAGCAAATATGGCAAAAGAGTAAATGAAGTAGGAATACAATACCGTTTATAAGAAAGGCTCGAAGTTTTCACTTCGAGCCTTTTAATTTTAAATCTTATGATGATTTTTACTTATTGTCCTTGACCTAAGCTATAAGCACGTTTTCCATCAAAGTGATACAAGTTTTCTGTTTTGATCACATCAACATCAGATACGATTGCTTTAGCCAGCAGCTGTACGATATCATTGTTCGAAACCTTTTCACCGCTCTTAGATTCAAATCTACATCTCCAATGGTCTGTGCAAAAAGTCTCTTCAAAACCTTCAGGCCAAACCTTTACTCCTCTGTTCGTAATCATGACTAGAGAAAGATGATCAGTATTGATTTTTTGTACCAATGCTCCCACTTTCTGCGGGTCTCTGTCATGGCAATGAACAAACACATCCACGCCTACTAGCTCTTTTTTAGCTGCAGGTTTTGGGGTGTAAGTAGGCATTGTAAAAGGTTTTTCACCTGGATAGTGAACTGGTTTAAGCGTTTTTGGTTCTTGCTGAAGGTTGGAAATGACTGCTTCTGCAAATTCTTTGGTACCTACCTTTTGAGTGCTTGTTGCCTCCTTGAAAATATCTGTTGTATGAAATCCGGATTCAATGGTGGTTAACCATGCATTGTGGATATTTTCTGCAACGTCATTTTGCCCAAGGTAGTTGAGCATTTGAATACTCGCATGGATTAGTCCGGAAGGATTGGCGATATTTTTTCCTGCAATGTCAGGCGCTGATCCATGGATGGCCTCAAACATGGCACACTTTTCACCATAATTTGCGGAACCTCCCAGCCCTACCGAACCTGTGATTTGTGCAGCCACATCTGACAAAATATCTCCATAAAGGTTTGGCATGACGATAACATCAAATCGCTCAGGAGAGTCAGCGAGTAGTGCTGCACCAATATCCACAATCCAATGCTCTTTTTCAATGTCAGGATACTCCTCTCCTATTTCGTTAAACACCTGATGAAATAACCCATCAGTTTGTTTCATAATGTTGTCTTTGGTGAAACAGGTCACTTTTTTACGACCAAAATGCGTCGCGTATTCAAAAGCATAGCGTACTATTTTTTCACAACCAGGTCTTGTAATAAGTTTAAGGCATTGAACTACCTCATCGGTTTGCTGATGTTCGATTCCAGCATACAAATCTTCTTCATTTTCACGAACAATGACCACATCCATGTCAGGGTGCTTGGTCGCTACAAATGGACTCAAACTCAAGCATGGTCGCACATTGGCATACAAGCCTAGCGACTTTCTCATGGTTACATTTAAGCTTTTGTATCCGCCACCTTGTGGGGTGGTTATTGGGGCTTTAAGGAAAACTTTATTGTTTCTAATCACTTCCCACGAGTCTTTCGAAATTCCAGAGGTATTTCCTGATAAGTATACTGCTTCTCCAATAGCTATTTCTTCAAAATTAAGTCGGGCATTCGCTGCTTTTAGGATTGCTACCGTGGCATTCATTATTTCTGGACCAATGCCGTCTCCTTTCGCAATTGCAATGTTTACTTTCTCGCTTTGATTTGCTGGACTAGATGCCTGCTTATTCATAAGTGCTTCGATCATTTTCTTCCTTTTTTTTGGCAAAACTGTAGTAATTATTTCATTTATTAAATTTATATTATTTATACAAAGCATTACTTTTTCTAATGTATGATCTTATTTGTCGTCGTGAAAAACGAACCACATAAAGAATCATTCTGCGTATCTACCGAAAAATCGACCGGCTACATCCGTCTAAGTATTAATTTCATGTTGTGGAGGATATCAATACAAGAAAAAGACTGTTAAGTACATACCAAGCACAATACATATTGCTTGATGAACACGGTCTGCCGATAAGTAGCTGCAATACTTTGTTCGATACATTACAAGAAAATTATGCTTGTATTATTGCCATTAATCCAGTGTTACCCTCTCTCATAGAGCAACTGCAGAATGAATCTCAATGTAAAAATGTCACTTTGCAGTGTGTTCACTTCTATCTGAGTACAGAAGAGTTGCGCTACGTAGATTTGACACTTTCTAAAATTGATAATGGCTTGGAAATTTTAATTGAGGACTTGACGAATTCCTATAGCTGGGTAGTTAAATACCAGAACAAAAAGCTCGAGTACGCGCAGAATAGATTAATCGAAGAAGCGAAAGCTGAAGTGCGAGAAAAATCAAAAGCTTTCATGATTCATACCTTTGAAGACCTAAGTCATGAATTACGAAACCCCCTCAACAGCCTTGTGGGTCTCGCAGGATTACTTTCAACAGAAGGTCAAGAAGAACGTGTAAATGCCTTACAATCAACCGCCAAAATACTTGTGCAGATCGCTGATAACCTTTTGGATATTTCCACCTTAGACAACCAACTCGTGTTGAAAAAGGATGAGGTTGTACTTAAAGACGTTATCGCAGATCTGAAGAATACCTTCAGTTTTCAAGCCGCAAGTAAAAATATCAATTTTGAGGTTGTTTTAGGTGGCCAAGTACCACAGGTCATATTCATCGACCGTAGTAGGCTTACGCAAGTATTGTACAATCTTTTGGGAAACGCCTTAAAGTTCACCCTCGCGGGGAAAATTAGTCTGCTCATTACCGGCGATGAAAAAAATATTTGCTTCGAAGTAGAGGACACTGGTATTGGAATAGACGCTAAAAAGCTTGAAACTATTTTGAACAGATTCAGTCAAGGTCACGATCAAATACATCAAATATATGGAGGACTAGGATTGGGATTAAGCATTTCCAAACAGATTATTAATCTGTTGGGTGGCGATTTAGGTGTGAGAAGTGTTTTGAATGAAGGGAGTACCTTTTTCTTTAAAATTCCAGTTACCATTGTTGAAAATGAAAAAGAAAAACAAGACCATATTGATCTATTAGGGTTTCGCGTTTTGCTCGTAGATGATGATGCAATGAACCTAATCGTACAAAAACAGCAGTTGGAAAAACTCGGATTAGAAGTAACTACAACCAATACTGGCAAGGATGTGCTCGATTTACTTTACGACAAAAAATACGACTTGATTATCGTTGATTATCAGATGCCAGAGATAGAAGGCAAGCAAGTCATCGAAGCTGTTCGAAAGCATTTCAAAATCCCAATTATCCTGCTATCGGGATATTCTAAACAGTCACGAAAACTGCAAGATGCCAATCCTGATCTAATTTTAACAAAACCAGTAAGCTCAGATAAAATTATTGAAGCTATTGCTCAACTGCATCTGAAATAGGCTATAATAGTAGGCCATAATAATGCTCTGCTAAGTTTAAAAACAATGGCGGTAATTGTTGATTAAATTCTGAAATTTTGAAAATAAGCATTCTTAATAATATTCTTAAAACTGGAATTAAGCCCAGTCACACTGCGATAGAACAGCGAAGAATTCAATTATTAAATTTCATGATTGTTTTTTCAGCGGTAGTTCTCGCTGTACTGTTCATCATCAATATTAATGTAGGCTATTACAATATGGCACTTATTGATTTAAGTGCATTTTTATTTTCGGCTATTCCAGTCTTATTGCTCAATCACTACGGTCGATATAAGGTTGCAGCCAGTTATTTTATTATTATAAGTATCATTATAACTTGCTATGGTTGTTTCTTAGCCTACTCCGAAGGGCGCTTTACTGAAACCGAGAATATCCTGATTCTGATGGGAATAATGGCCATCATCATGATTGATAGTCATTATCAATTCATCCTATACGTCTTTTCTTCTATTTCATTATTATTGATGAAATACCTGAAACTTGGGGTATTTTCTGACGCCTCTTTCAATGATATTTTGATGATGCAGGTAAATACACTTACCGTTATTATTGCTGCCTATTTCTTATTGCGTGTTTTTAAGAATATGCTTACAAAAGCCATCCAAAGTTCTGAAAGTCAAGAAGCTATTCTTTACTCGCTCATCGACAACACGCCACTCCATTTAGGGTTAATCGATCGTGACTGGAAATTTCTTATCATGAATAATTATCACGAACGGATTTTTAAGTTAACCCGAAAAGATATCATCGGGAAACATGTGTCAGATGTTTTACCAGATTGGCTATTTAATAGGCACAAACCCTTAATTGAAAAAGCTTTTTTGGGAGAAAGCCCCGAATTTACTGAGCAATCTAAGTTACCTAGTGGTGAGGACTTTTACCTGCAAGGAAAATATGCGCCCCTGCTTGGTGCTCAAGGCGAAATTAATGGAGTAACAGTATATGTCACTAATATTTCACGGATTAAACAGGTTGAAGCAAAATTGCAAAAAGCGTTAAAAAATAAAGACAAGCTGTTTTCTATTATTGCACATGACATTATCTCTCCACTCAACTTATTTCAAAATATCCTAGCCATTAATGATGATGAGCTCATGGACAAAAAGTCGTTTTTTGACTATCAAAATACAGTGAAAGGTAAGCTTCTCATTCTTAATAATACTATTAGCAACCTACTGCAATGGGCACGAACCCAACAAAATGGCCTTAACGCCTATCCCAAAGGTGTAGAGATTAAGACCATTGTAGATGAAAATTTATTGCTTTTTGAAGATCTGAGTTTTAAGAAAGGCTTACAAATCTCACAGTCATTAGACGGCAGTTACGCCTACATTGATGAAGATCATTTAAAACTTATGGTACGCAACATCATCCATAATTCGATTAAATTTTCAAGGGAAAATGGTACAATCAATATTACCTCAAGGTTGAATGACGGATATATCCATCTATGTATACAAGACTTTGGCGTTGGAATTAGTGAAGAAAAAATTGAGAAAATTTTTGATAAGACAATTCATTTTAGTGAAGCAGGTACTGCCGGAGAAATGGGAACAGGCCTAGGATTAAGTCTGTGCGTAGAACTGGCCAAGCTTAATGAGTGTGGCTTTAACATTTCGAGCATTCCAAACCAAGAAACCATTTTTGAAATAAAAATACCTGCTTTCAAGCCCGAACTGGATAACGTTTGAATTCACTAAAGTCATCGATCTCGAAAAAATTTCCGTTCATTTGATTCGCCTATTTGGCACTTTTAAAAGTCAAACGGGGGCATTCAGCTAAATATTCTAAAAAGAAATATCTTAAAAGTTGACTTTCGATTTGTATCATTGCCCCACACCAAGCAAAAAGAAAGATTGAATTTAAAAAGCTGGTCTTATTCCGCACTAAACCTAGGCGTAAAAAGTGAGTTATCGATTGAAGAAAAGCAACGGGTTCGACTCACCAATCTGGTAGCTTTTATACCATTGATCGCTTACGTTTTTTATGTTGGTTATGGATTCTACTACCACCAATGGTTTTCGGTCGCACTGGCTGGATCCATGATAGTACTGACTGTCATTGCCTTAGCACTCAATGCTAAAACCAATTATGGCTTAGCAAAAGTGATTTTGTTTGGGCTGAACAGCCTTAGTCAGTCGATTACCTACCATGTATTCAATGTAGACTATGCCGCTTTGACCTCCTTTTTTCCGATTATATTTTGTTTTGCCTTCTTTTTTGACTTTAGCAAGGAGAAAAAATACCTGATCATCGCAGCTACTATTGTAGCCTTGGCAATCATTTCTAGTTTTATAATTCCTCGTCAGCTCATTTATGCCATCAATTTGGAGGCCGATGTGAAAGCAGCGAGCAACCTTTACCATATTGTCATCTCTTTTCTATTAACAGCTCTGGTTGTATGGGCAGTACTCCAACACCAGACAAAAACGACCCTATCATTAAACAAAGCCAAAGACGAGGCAGAGAAATATACCCAATTACAAACTGAGTTTTTGGCCAATATAAGTCATGAAATTCGTACCCCTTTAAATGGTATAGTTGGCTTGGCGGAACTTTTGAGATCAAGTAAAAGTAAAGAACAAACCTCTGAGTATCTAAAAACGATACGTGCCAGTGGCCATTTGCTCAGCTCTATTATCAATGACGTACTTGAAGTCTCTAAATTAGAAGCTCACAAAATTGTTTTGCAACATTTCACTTTTAGACTTGAAAGTTCAATCGTGAATTGTGTCAATATTACCAGCACAGCTCTTGCTTCCAACGAGGTAGTGCTCCATTATTCTGTTGATCCGAAAATACCAAAGTATGTGATGGGAGATAGAAACCGACTTGATCAAGTACTATCAAACCTGCTCAATAATGCCATTAAGTTTACCAAAAAAGGGGAAATCAATATCGTCGCAAAACTGCTAAGCGAAGATGAAAAACATGCCAATGTTCAATTTAGTATTTCAGATACTGGAATTGGAATTTCAGAGGATGCTCAAAAAAGACTTTTTGATCGGTTTTATCAGGTGAGCTCGGCAAAAAATCGTTCTTACAGAGGCACGGGTCTAGGCTTGGCAATTTGTAAAAACCTTGTGGAACTTATGGGCGGAACGATTGAAGTACAGAGTGAGCCAAATGTAGGTAGTACTTTTTCCTTTACGCTGGAATTTGACAAATCAACTGAACCAATTTCGGAACCCAAAGAGCCAAACGCGATAGATCTAGGTCATATAAAGATACTTGTAGCGGAGGATAATGCTATTAATAGGATGGTCATTACTAAAATGCTCGATCAGTTTAATATCTCGTCGGTCATTGCACTGGATGGAAAAGAGGCTGTAGAAAAAGCGATTTCAGAAAAGTTTGATATCATTCTTATGGATATTCAAATGCCAAACATGGATGGATTAGAAGCCTCTCAATTGATCAGGAAAATCAAAAATATCACACAACCGACAATTATTGCGCTCACAGCCAACCACTCACGTGATGATATCGAGAAAGCCAAACAATCTGGAATGGACGACTTCCTTTCTAAACCACTATTTATCAAAGACTTGGAGAGTATGTTGGTGAAGTATGCAACCATCAAAGATTAATCGTGCGCAACTTCTTCTTTTCTGTATGCCTCTTTTGGGATTAATAGCCTGTCGCTTCGAAAACCAATAGAATTCTTAGGCATATTAAATGGATTGAAAGAGATTCATTAATTTCATCAACTAAAAAGAAAATTATGACCCCCTACATTGCAGAGTTTATCGGCACTTGCATTCTGATGATTTTCGGAAACGGTGTAAACGCCAACGTTTCATTGAACAAAACTTACGCCCAAAATTCAGGATGGCTCGTTATCTCTCTTGGTTGGGGATTGGCGGTATTTATTGCGGTATTTGTGGCCGGCTCCATCAGTGGCGCGCACATCAATCCGGCGGTAACATTGGGGCTGGCCTTAGCTGGAAAATTTGAATGGTCACAAGTACCCGCATACTGTCTTGCACAGATGCTCGGAGCATTCTTTGGAGCGGCAATAACTTACCTGCATTTTAAGCCTCATTTTGATGCTACCGAAGACCCAGATACAAAGCTTGGTTTGTTTAGTACTGGCCCGGCAATCGCCGATACTATCTACAACTTGATCTCCGAGATCATAGGAACATTTGTTCTTGTATTTTGCATTTTCTTTTTAGTTTCAGGAGATGGTCTTGGGTCTTTAAGCGCATTGCCAGTCGCGCTACTCGTATTGGCTATTGGCTTGTCTTTGGGTGGAACTACGGGTTATGCGATTAACCCAGCAAGAGACCTTGGCCCTAGAATATTTCACGCTCTAGCTCCTATAAAAGGTAAAGGAAAAAGCAATTGGAATTACGCTTGGATTCCTGTGGTCGGCCCGTTGATTGGAGCCACATTAGCTGCTGGAATTTTCTCCTTAATCAGCTGATTTTAGTAAACAAATAATACGCGATTTGCATGAAAAAAAAGATAACGTTTTAATTACTAGCGTTTACCATTTTTGGTGGTTTTGAATTAGTTGCTACGTATCAGCTTCCACCAAAAGAAAAGGTGCGACCCCCGAAGGAGCCACACCAAATCAACCAGCTTGCTCTTTATAACTTATCTGCTATTTGCTAAAAGTTCTTCTGTCTTTGAGTTCAAACTCAACTCTTCTGTTTTTGGCTCTGCCTTCTTTGGTCGCATTGTCTGCCAAAGGTTTGGCTTGTCCGTATCCATCGGCACTGATTCGGTCAGCATTGATGCCTTTTTCTACTAAAAATCCTTTGACTGCATTGGCTCTTTGTTTAGACAATTGCAGGTTCTTTTCTTCGTCTCCTGAACTGTCAGTATAACCCGATATTTTCAAGTCATAGTTGTTGTTCTCCAAAAGCAGGTTGGCTACTTTGTTAAGGATATCGTTAGACTTTTTGGTCAAAACATCTTTTCCCGATTCAAACTGTACACCTGACAAAGCTTCTTTCAATATTTCTTGAGTCTCTTGGCTGATTTCAGGACAACCTTTGTTCTCGATCGTGCCTGCTTCATTCGGACAGTTGTCTTTGCTATTCACAATGCCATCTCCATCATCGTCTGGACAGCCGCCAAGTTCTTTGTTACCCGGTGTTTGAGGACAACTGTCGTTTTTATCCAATACTCCATCGCCATCACTATCTGGACAGCCTTGATTGGCTTTGCTTCCTTTTTCGTTGGGACAATTATCATCAGCATCTTTGATACCGTCTCCATCACTGTCGGGACAACCTTGTAGGGATGCAAGTCCAGCTATCGTTGGACACTGGTCATTCATATCCAGTACGCCATCTCCGTCCTGATCTGGCAATGGACAGCCATTGTTGCTCGCTGGCCCAAAAGTATTGGGACATTCGTCATCCTTGTCTTTGACGCCATCATCATCCGCGTCTTTGCTGACAAACCATCCAGAAGAAAAGGTCAAGAGTACTTCGTGTGACGAATTGGCCAACTGATTCAAATCACTGTCCACAATCATGTCATAGGCATAGCCGGCTTTGATTCCATTGCCCAATTCTGCCTGAGCAATGAAGTTTAACGATTCTCCTTTTCTATAGCCGAGTCCTCCGCCTAGTTTGTTGTCGTACCAAGCCATCACCATCGTATTCCAAGTGGGTAATCCTCCTGAGACCAACTGCATCAATACCGCTGGCTTGAGGGAGAATCGATCATTGACATCAAGGGTCATCCCTCCTTGGGCGTAATAATGCCTTCTTTGGTCATAAAAACGAATATTGCCTTCTTCAAAGCTGTTGTTTAACAGAAAGGGAGCCGACACGCCCAACCACCATTTCCTTGCTTGGTAGTGAAAGCCTAAACCGAAATTCGCATTGGTCTCTTGTACATTGGTGGAAAAAAGTGCCTCGTCTTCCAATACAAAGGTATTGGTCAAATCTTGTGACATGCTGTTGATCGCACCTGAAATACCCATAGAAAGTTGGCTTGTGGATGTGATTTGGAGCTTATAAGCAGAATATACTTGAACCGTCGTAGTTTCAAACTGTGCCGTTTGGTCGCTCATTACTGACAGGCCAAGACCTATTTGTTTGTCCGGAATGCCCATTTCTACTGCGCCTGCATAGGTGACTGGTGCCCCGTCAAAGCCAATCCACTGCCAACGACCGATTAAAGTCGCTTTCAGGTTGTCTTGAAACCCAACATTGGCAGGGTTGAAAAATAGTTGCGTATCCGTAAACTGTGAAAACTGTGGTTGTTGCTGTGCAATAGCCCAAGTAAAAGACAGGCTAAGGCATAGGTTCAATATGATTTTATGTGTTGATTTCATCTTATTCGTCTTAATTCGTCTTTTAATGGATTATTGTTTGATGATGATGGATCCCTTGCGTGATTCGCCGTTTCCTAGGTCTATAATGTAGTAGTACACCCCATCGGATAGGCCTTGTGATTTATTGATCGCGCCTGAACTCGCCAATCCTTCAAAGGACACATCAGCGTTATTATAGCCTTTGGCTTGATACACCTTATTTCCCTGCCGGTCAAAAATGGTCACCGTATTATTTGGAAAATTCTCAATGTTTGGCACTTGCCACATATCATTTACCCCATCACCATTTGGACTAAAGCCTTGTGGAATTTCTGCTTCTTGTGGTACGGCTGCTTCCAAAATCGATAGACTAAATTCGTCCGTAGCAATGCCTCCTCTCCCATCGTCAGCAGTCACCGTAATCGTGACTGTTCCTATTGCCTCTTCGGAAATGTCCAAGTTGAAGCCGGAAACACTCACACTGGCAATACTCGTGTTACTAGACACTGCTGTGAATAGTAAGGCGTCTTCGTCCACATCGGTAAAGACATTGATTAGGTCTATGGTCAACAATCTAAAGCCTTCGATTTCTGTTTGGTCGGCGATAGCATTGGCTACTATTGGTACATTGTTGACTGGGGCAGCATTGATCGTGAGTGTAAAGTCATCAGTCACTGTGCCGCCTTTGCCATCATTGGCCGTGACCGTAATCGTCGTGGTACCAACTGCTACTTCAGTATAAGTTAAAGTGGTGCCAGAAACTGCGACTGTTGCTACGCCTTCTGTACTTGAAATTACTGTGTAAGTCAAAGCATCGGAATCTGCATCGGCAAAGACGTTGCTCAAATCAACGGTGTTGCTTGTAAATCCTTCGTCTTCCGTTTTGTCAGTAATCGCATTGGCTAATGTTGGTGCGTTGTTGACTGGGGCAGCATTGATGGTGAGCGTAAACTCATCACTCACTGTGCCGCCTTTGCCATCATTGGCTGTGACCGTGATCGTGGTTGTGCCAACGCTTACTTCTGTGTAAGTCAAGGTTGTGCCAGAAACTGCGACTGTTGCTACGCCTTCTGTAATTGAACTTGCGGTGTAAGTCAACACATCAGAATCTGCGTCCGCGAAGACAGTGGTCAAATCAACCGTGTTGCTGGTGAACCCTTCGTCTTCTGATTTGTCAGCAATCGCATTGGCTACTGTTGGGGCGTTGTTAACTGGTGCGGCATTGATGGTGACCGTAAAGTCATCGCTGACCGAGCCGCCTTTGCCATCATTTGCCGTGACCGTGATTGTGGTTATGCCAACGGCTACTTCGGTATAAGTTAAGGTTGTGCCTGATAGTGCCACTGTTGCCACGCCTTCTGTACTTGAACTTGCCGTGTAAGTCAACACATCAGAATCTGCATCGGCAAAGACAGTACTCAAATCAACGGTGTTGTTTGCAAATCCTTCGTCTTCTGTTTTGTCGGTGATGGCATTCGCTACCGTTGGGGCGTTGTTGACTGGTGCGGCAATTATCGTGACCGTAAACTCATCAGTCACTGTGCCGCCTTTGCCATCATTGGCTGTGACCGTGATTGTCGTGATGCCTGCCGCTACTTCGGTATAAGTCAAGATCGTGCCAGATACTGCGACTGTTGCAACGCCTTCTGCTGATGAACTTGCTGTGTAAGTCAAAGCGTCTGAGTCTGCATCGGCAAAGACAGTGGTCAAATCAACGGTGTTGCTTGCAAATCCTTCGTCTTCTGTTTTATCAGTAATTGCATTGGCTACTGTTGGTGCGTTGTTGACTGGGGCAGCATTGATCGTGACCGTAAACTCATCAGTCACTGTGCCGCCTTTGCCATCATTGGCCGTGACCGTGATCGCCGTGGTGCCAACTGCTACTTCGCTGTAAGTCAAAGTTGTGCCGGATAATGTCACTGTTGCTACGCCTTCTGTGCTTGAACTTGCGGTGTAA
>JAVJRN010000046.1:0-18351 GCA_040218415.1 Cyclobacteriaceae bacterium | reverse complement strand
ATGACAGGGATCAATTATATCACGCATATGAACAATTTGATGGCCAAGATATACGATGATGAGCGACTACAATCGAACCACATTTCACTATATCTGGCCTTGTTCCAGTTCTGGAATATCAATAGATTCCAAACACCTATTGTGATCATTCGGGAGGAGCTTATGCGCCTCTCGAAAATAGGCTCTGCAAACACCTATACCAAGTGCATAAAACAGCTCGAAGAGTGGGGATATATTCGCTATGAACCGTCCTTCAATCCAATGTATGGAAGCCGAGTTCACCTGTACAGATTTGATAAAGGTACTGATAAAGGTGGTGATAAGGGTACTGATAAAGGTCTTGTACAGGTCTTGCGACCTATAATAAAACATAATAAACATAATAAACATAATAAACATATAAACAGTGCTGATCAGAATAAAAATTTTGATGAGCCTTTGTGAGAAAAAAAACGTACAGGCTTTAGCGTTTAGCTCAGCTCAGAAGGGGTCGCCCAAATCGTAAAATGATTATGCCCGAAACCATTATATATCAGTCGAATCAATTTCCGTTCTATGATTGCCTTAAGGTTTTGGAAGAAGCCGGCAAAAAAATCTATGGCGCGAACTTTCAAATACTTGAAAAAGACCATCAAGTATTTTTCAAGCTATTGGTGTATTTTCTTCGTGATGAAGAAAACGCCAAACTACTCAACATCTCGTTCCGAAAAGGAATACTTCTGACGGGTCCGATTGGATGCGGCAAAACTTCATTGATGAATCTGATGAGATTTATCTCAGTCTCGAAAAATGCACACATCATGGTTTCTACCAGAGAGGTATCTTTCCAGTTTATCCAGGAAGGATACTCAGTGATTCAGAAATACAGCGATCAAGCATTTGTCAGGAATAGTCAAAGTCGTAAACCCAAGATTTACTGCTTCGACGATCTGGGAGCCGAGAACACGCTAAAATATTTCGGAAATGATTGCAATGTGATGGCAGAGATACTCCTTTCGCGGTACGATAACTTCTTGTCGTACAAGATGATCACCCACATCACGACCAACCTCAACAGCACGGAGTTGGAAAATATCTACGGCAATCGAGTCAGGAGCAGACTCAGAGAAACGTGCAATCTCATCTCCTTCGACAGGTCAGCGGGTGATAAAAGGAAATGAGCTTGTTAGAGCGCTTCTTACGCACTTTCTTTTTTGGACATGTAATTGATTGCCTAATAGGTTAAAAACAGCAGAGCGAGCCTTTTAGACACTAAGAGAAGGGTGTGGCTAAGCCGGAAAGACTGTCAGCCGCAAATAGCTAGGAGTTTCGTTTAATACCACATTGGTAATTAGTGTTAATAAAAACGAAAACCTTTAACACTATTTCGAATAGTGTTAAGGTTCTGAGGTTGATTTTAACATGACCAATTAAGTAACTACAATTATTTTACCGGAAATACTCAAGCGAGTTTGGATAGGAGGCACTCCGGCTCAAGAGTCGCCAGACGGCAGCTACCTATCTCAACCAATTGGCCGAAGATAGAGTGCTGATCAAGGGCGAAGGCCGACCCAACTATTACATTAACATTTATTTAATCAAAGCATTGAAGGATGTAATCCGTGTGAAAAAATGAATGCTCTCATCAAAAAGTAAAGCGTCAAAGGTCATCAAGTCAAAAGACAGTCGTGAAGTACTTTTTACCTACAGCAACGTCTCGTAATATCAAGGGAGCAATTCCTGATTTTTATACTAAGTGCTTTTGATGAACGTGCTTTTGATAAACTGATCCGTCCTAAAATGACTTTACTTTCTTCTTTCATTTTTACACTCTTTTGTGTAAACCTATTTCAGGACAGGTCATACATACGTGCGCATTGAATTGTTTATTTTAATAATTATTTCGAACATTTTGTTTTCTGTTTTATGCAAAAAACCTGTCCAACTATTTAAGTTATTATAACCGAATATCGAATAAAATCACTCATATTTTCTGTATCATACCAATATCCATAAAATAAATAAAAAAATAAGTTATTCGTTCATATCTGATCCACTATTTCGTCAAAGCTCACATGGGTATCTATGTCGACTTTACGCCTTAATCTACTCTTCACCTGCCTGATAGCATCAGTGCCTACACCAAGCATACGCGCCATTTTTTTGTTGTCCAATTTGAGACGTGAGAGGGTAATGAGCCGAATTTCTGAGGGTGTAAGTCCTCTCCATTTTTGATTCATTCTATCAAAAAAGCCAACATGCACGGTCTCAAAAAGTGAGGCAAATTCTTTCCAGTTACTTTCTGTAAGTAATGTTGATTCAATCAACTTGTTAATAATAATTTTTTGGTCTTTTTGGTCTTTTGTGAGGTGAGGGGAATCCATTGAACTTTCCTTAGCTCGGAGACTTTTCTTAAGGTTCTTCTCTAAGGTCTCTATAACCTCATTTTTTTCTAGGATTGATTTTTTGAAGAGATCGATTTCTTTTACCGCTAATCTTTTTTCTGTGTTCAATAGAAGTACTCTGGCGGAAGATTTTAACTTGTATTGCCGATAGATTAAATAAGCTATGGCGAAAAGACACATCAAAAACACAATGATTGCATTGCGAAACAACAACTCTTTTTGCTGAGCCATTTCTGATTTTTCAGTTTCATCTTTCTGTCTTTCCAAAAGAGTCTTTTGCTTGGCACGCATGAGTTTCAATCCACTAAACAGATTGGCGAGACTGTCTTTGACTATCAAAGCTGAGTCTAAATAGGCGTTTACCATAGCTGGGTTCAGATCCAAGGCGGCAGACTTAGCGAGTAATGGATACAATTTGGCTTTTTCGCCTAAGTTGTTATAACCTTGTAGATACTCCTTGGCATTATAAGTCATTGCCTTAGCCTCGTCGATCTCACCAATCTCAAATTTTACTTCGGCCAGTTTTGTGAGAGTTTCCCCTGCTAAGTCCCAATATTTGAGCGCAATGAGTCTCTCAAGGGCATGGTTGAGTGTGGCAATAGATACATCATATTCGCCTTTCAAATAATGGTTATACCCAAGATTGATAGAGCTTATGGCTTCCCACACTTCATTATTGGACTGAATGCTATAGTCATGAAGTTGTTGTAAGTAGTAGTCTGATGAGTCTAGCTTTTTGCTATGCTTGTAAGCCAGAGCGACCGTGTTTAGCGAATGAATATAATAGAAGTCACTCGCCCTTGTTTTGTAGGCGTTGAGGGCTTTTTTGAAGTATACAATGGATTGCTGGTAATCACGAAAGTAATAGTGCGCCCAGCCTAGCTGATGTAAGCAGATAGGTTTCATTGGGAAGTCTTCGGTGGAAACCCCCTCCAAAAGCTTCTCCGTTATTTCGTAATACTCAAAGCCTAGTTCATATTCTTCTAGGACACTGAAGTAGTAATTGGCAAGCACGGAGTTTGTCCATATATCCAACCAAAGAATCCGCTCTTTTTTAGCTATTTCATTTAAGGCTAGTGTTTTACTGACAATCAATTCTCTTGGGTAGTAATCTCGATAGAGGTAATAATGAATACGCATGAGCGCTGTTTCCAGCATTAAATCACGCTCATTATTCGACTTGGCTATGCTATCTATGCGCTCAATGGTTTTAAAAATCGTGGCAGAGTCCAAATCATGAATCCCCCACTCATAAAATTTAAGAAGAATTTCGTTTCGCTCAGCATGAGACTTATTCAGCAATATGGTTAAGTCCTTATTCCAAGTATAGATAGACAAATCTCTGTCTTGACTTTCTACAGAACAGTAAACAAAAAGCATGAAGAGGGTAATCCAAATTCTCATTAAAAACTTATTACAGCATTCGCCTGTGTGATATTTAATAAAATCATAAAACTTATACAGATAGCAGTCCTTTCCTTTTTAGTAGGTCAAACTATCGACTCGCAAACTGACTAAGTAGTGAATTTTTACAAATAACTAAATGTGATACTGTGGTGGGCAAAGCTATAAAGACTATCCTACTTTCATAAGAATCTTATTCTCGTAATACGCACTACCGTACTACGAAAACATGAGTTTTAACCTCTTTTTTAATATTAATGAAACTCCCGTGTTAGTATGCGTCATATTAAAAATAAATTCTCTCGGTGCAGCCATATACAATTGATCATTATTCGTCTACTGCTTAATGCTTAATATCTCCACATTGGCTACTACTCCAAGGTGTTCATACATTATTTTCTCTATTCAAGAGTGAAAAGTGCGCGAGCCAAAACATGCGAAAAACTGGTTTTTTTGAACTTTATCACAACTGTCACACTTTTGTCACATTCATTTTAAGCCTCATTCAACCGCAAAATTTTATCATTGTTAAAATCCAAAAAACGTCCTTCGGGTCTTAATCAGGATTTGTTATAAAAACAGTGTGAGAATTAATAAAAAAACAACTCGTATTTCGGGGGATTTTAAAACGAAGAATCACCGAATAAAAAAAAGCAGAAATGAGCACAATTATTTTTTATTCCAACATCTCATCAACAGACCCTAGACGGATGAATAAAAAAAAATCAAATGATTTATCCCTATTTAAATAATCAGGGGTAATGAATATAATGCTCGAAATCCTAGCTAATGCTTAAACATGAATTACAGGATTTAAAACACTAATAGAAAAAATTAACGAAATACAACCTCCAATATGCAATCACATTTTAATCAAGCTATGCAATCACTTTACAAAAAACTTCTCCACAGGAACGTCGCAACTGTCCTGTTTTTCTTATTATTCGCTACTGCGGCATTCGCCCAAAACATCTCCATACAAGGAGTATTGCGCGAGCCCAATGGCCGATCAGTAGACGATGGCTTTTATAGTGTGACTTTTAAAATATACGATACAGCCTCCGCAGGTACAGCACTCTGGACAGATACTTATACAAGTCTTGAGACTCGACATGGTGTTTTTTCTGCCAACCTTGGCGATCAAGCAGCTCCTCTCGATGTGCTTAGCTTTGATAAGGAGTATTTCGTAGGTATCACGGTAGAAAACTACGGCGAGATGTCTCCACGTATCGCTTTGACGATCTATCCTTATTCGAAATCAGTCTTAGGAACTGATAATCAGTTTCCTTCAGTCGGAGATGTGACTATAGGTACAGCAAACCTTATCGTATCGCAGGGTACTATTACCTCGGAGGGTAGCATTATTTCTAATACAGGTGGACTTACAGTAAATGGAGATATCACCACTAATACTGGAGTGATAAATCTTGCTGGTCCTAGTGGTAGACTTATCTTCAATGATGGTAGCTCACTCAATAGTGCCAACCTGGGTGGATCAGCTGCATCTTTAGCCAATCCTACCAGTATAGGGATCAATGCTGACGGTGATGGTGATGGTACAGGAAACATTGATTTTCAGATCGGAGGAGTAACCAAAGCGTCAATTAATAATGCTGGAACTTTAATAGCAAACCAGTCGGTCGAAGTGGGTGTTGGTGTAAAGGTAGGAGCTCTTGGAGCCGCACATGTCAGTTATGAATATGATAAGGTTCAAGCTATGAATGGGGCATCCACCTCTGCTTTGTTTTTAAATCCTAATGGTGGAGCGGTCAATCTGGGTACAGGTGATGTCTACGCGACTAATAGCCTTGTAATAGGATCATTAGGCAGTATTAATACGCGCCGTTTTAATAATATGTTAAATGCGTATAATGTCCAAGACCCTTCCACGCTTTATTTAAACTATTTTGGTGGAAATGTCTCCGTGGGTGCTGGCGGGTTAAATGTTAACGGTGCTACTCACATCACCGGAGATATTACTGCGACTGGTACATTTAGATCACCCAATAATTTACTGGCAGGTGATCCTGCTGGTCTATATATATCTTATGGTAATGGGGGTATTCAGTCTATTAACGCAGGTGCTGTCAATAGATTACATTTAAATCCTTCAGGCGGAGATGTGTACGCGGGTGCTGGCGGGTTCACTACTCCTGGTCTTATTTACAGTGGTAATAATATTACTGCGGCTGGTACTGTATCGGCCGGCAATGTAGGTATTGGAACTGGTATTACTGCATTTGATCAATCACTGGCTAGACTGGTGGTAAAAGGCTTTGGTGTAAACCATAGTTGGGCACTTTCTCAATACATGGATGGGACTCAACAGGCCGCTTATACACAAGGACAATTCGTGTCAGGTTTTTCTATTCACGCACATGAAGGGATTGCATCACAGATTGGATTTTATGTAACCTCAGATGAGCGTATCAAAAACATTGAAAGCAGATCAAATAGCGCAGAGGACCTTGCTAAGCTCAATGAGCTTCAAATCACTGATTATTCCTTTATTGACAAAGTACACTACGGCAATAAGCAAGATAAGAAGCTGATCGCTCAGGAAGTGCGCGCGGTATATCCACAAGCGGTTTCCCTCAATAAGAATTTTGTGCCTACTATTTATGCTACAGCCACTAAAACTACTTATGCAGAGGAGTCAGGTCTACTTACTGTAAAGCTGAAAGAGGCGCATGATCTGGTAGTTGGTGATAAAGTGAAGCTGATGACAGAAGAAGGCGAAGTGGTGAAAGAAGTGGTGTCTGTAAGCAATGGCAATACATTTATAGTGGCATCCGAGGAAAACCATCCTGAGCTGTTCGTTTATGGCAAACAAGTAGATGACTTTCATCAGATTGACTATGATGCCATCTCCATGCTCAATGTATCGGCTACCCAAGAGCTCACGAAGCAAAACGAAAAACAGCAAAAAGAAATAGATGCTTTGAAAGCGGAAAATGCAAAACTAAAATCACGCCTAGGCGACTTGGCTACACTAGAAGCGAAGGTGGACATATTGCTTGGTTTGGATAAGGCGAAAAATGAAGCGGCGAAGTTAGTTGGCCAACAGTAATCATTTCTCACCCTTAACAAATCAGACTATGAAAATAAGAGCGAGAAATACGCTGCTGAGCCTCTTGTCCCTACTCTGGGTCACAAGTGCGATAGCTCAGGAAGATTGTAAAGACGACATCAACTACTCCGTATCCAACTTTACGGTACAGGGTGGCGATAGGAGTTACCTGCGTAATAACAGAAGTGTGATACAGGCCACTATAGGTCAGCATGCTACAGGTGTTACGGGTGGATATTCTAATGGAATAGAAGCGGAGTTTGGTTTTTGGGGACATTACTTCCTGGAACCTCAAGCACCGAGGAGCTCCGCATCAGAGGGAGAGTACGTAGACCGCATCGAAGTACAATGGGAAGTGGTCAATGACTACAAAGGGCCTATAGTTACGGAAAATGTAACCCAAATCTTCCGAAACGGAAGATTGATCACTACTGTGCCGCTAAAGCAAACTACCTATGTGGACTACAATGTATTCCCAGGGGAGTTTTACACCTATGAGATCATCACTAGCAACAATCTAGGTGACTCCAAGCCTATGAAAGCTGTAGGGTTTTTGAATCCAAACGGACGGGTGACGGGTAAGGTAGAAACGCGAAACGGTACGCCCGTGGCGGACGTAAAGGTGGTACTTACACCGAACTTAGGACAATCATTGGATTTTGATGGAGTCAATGATTATGTGTATTTCGTGGATCAGGCGTATCAGTTCAATAAGTACTATACTGTAGAAGGCTGGTGGAGAAATGTGGAAGTAAAGAATCAAACCATTTTTGTGGCAGTAGATTCTGGAACTACAAATATATTGGTGAAAATATCCCTGGATGATCAAGGCCGAATCAGGTATTTCCATGATGGAAATGCAGATGGTACGGGTATAGAATTGATTTCTAAGAATGGCTACAACCTCGATGTATTGACGAGAGATTGGCATCACTTTGCAGCAGTATATGATACTGCCAATGTCTACTTATATGTAGATGGCAACCGCGTAGCAGAGGCAGTACCAGAGCAGCCGATCACTACGGTAGCTGAGTTAGAATTTGCCAAAGATGGCCCTAAGCAGTACAGCGGTTATTTCAATGGTTTTATGGATGATTTCCGTGTTTGGAATATCGGTAGAGAGAGAGCAGAGCTAAGAAAGTATAAGGACATCACCCTGACAGGCGAAGAGGCTTATTTGAAAAACTATTGGAAATTTGATGAGCAGTTTAGCAATAAGGTTTTTGACTTTGCTAAAAAGCCCGTGCCAGACAGAGACAATGGTTACATCTGTGATGTAACACGGTCGTCCTTCATCTCCCCTGCTCAGCTGGGTGCTTATACCGATGCGGGTGGCGACTATTTGATCAAAGGCATATTTTATGGCAATGGCCAGACATTTAGTGCTGCACCTTCAAAAGCAACGCCTATTGGGTATTCGTTAGATTTTGATGGTACGGATGATTATGTCTCTTACCAGTTAGATAGAGTTACTTATGACCAAGCATTTACCTTAGAAGGCTGGTTTAAAACTGGCGTATCTGGCAAAGAAATGGTCATCTTTGAAGCCAGCAACCCGGAAGATACTTATCAGTTTATCCAACTTGGGATTCAAACTACTGGTGAGTTTTATGCTAATGTAGGTTTTGGCGGAGCTACTTCAACCATTACCAGTGCCAATGCAGTAAATGATGAGTTTTGGTATCATTACGCGTTGGTGCATGATGGCACCACGGCCACCTTGTACATCGATGGCGTTTCCGAAGGAACTACCGCAAATGCGGGTGTTGCTGAGATCACAAGAAGCGTAATTGGAAGATCAGGCACGAGTGAGAACAATGCAGGAGCCAAATACTTCCAAGGAAGTATTGACGAAATGCGGCTTTGGAACTATGCTCGTACGTCCAATCAGGTCAATGCGACCCTCAATCAAATCATCCCTGGTAACGAACAAGGTATTGTAGATACAGATGGTACGCTAGGCGTAGATGCTTATTGGATGTTTGGAGAAGGTGGCGGATCGATTATCTCTGATCAAACGCCCAACGGACATGCGGGTGAGTTGATGAACTTTCAGGAAATCACTTTAGGCTCTGGAGACAAGTTAGTCGCCAACTGGAATGGAGATGATCTTCCATTGGATGTGGAGTTTTTTAATCACGACTTTGATCCAAATGCAAGAAATGTATCCTTAGATCCTTCTAACACTTCGGTTGATAGGGTTGATTTCACAGATATTAGTCAAATAGCGATTAGTGGTTTTGTGCGCTTTGCCAATACTGATTGCTTTGCACCAAACGTAGAAATGACCATCAATGGCGGCTCTTTCTTGCCTCCAGTTTACACGAATGCGGATGGTAAATTCACCGTAGAACTAGAACCAGGCACAACCAATGCCTTCTTGGCGTCAAAGTATGAGGATTTCGCTTTCAATCCCGGGTTTATTGAACTTCCACGATTGGTACGTCCGATTGCAGGTTTACGATTTGAGACCAATACGGTAAGACAAATCAAAGGTATTGTCGGTGGGGGTGAGTGTTTGATTCCACTAGGTACGGCCAATGTATTGGTACAATCTGCCAATGGATGTTTTGAGAAAACGGTCGCTGTAGACGTAAATACTGGAGAATTCATTGCGGAAGATTTACCGCCTTTGAATTATCAAGTGTCTATTGTCGGTCATGAAAATACGAGTACAGTTCAATCGTTTTTTAACTTGCAAGGGGCTGTTACGGTAGACTTGACTAAGAAGAACGATTCGATCTCATTCATTTATACTTCGGCTACCAACATCAAATTGGCATTTGATAATCCTGAGCCAAACACCTGTGGTTATCAGGTAGACAGTGAAACAGCGACTTTCTTGAATCAAAATTCAGAATATGATCTTGGTATCAAGCTTTACCAATTGTACAAAAGTGATACCTGCTTTTTAGCATCAGGATCAGTATCTATTGATGATCAGATCAGCGATTTTTCACCCTCAGCGGTAGTTGATGTAGTAAATGGCTTGGGTACTTATACCCTCCTTGCAGGAGTCCCTAACCTAGCTGCTCCGTATAAGAAAACCATTACAGTTTTCGGAACAGAACAAGCGAATGGAGCGGTATTGCCAGCTACTTTAGCAAGTACGATTGTGTTTGGCTTCAAAACACTCCAGAGCACTTTCGAAACCACTACACCACAGCTTCCATTGATGATCTTACGTGATCCTCCTGGAGATATGAGTTATGCTTATTTGGAACAAAATATAGAAACATGCAACTCGTTTTCTTTTGATTTTTCTACTACAGCAAGCCTAGGCGGTTTTGCAACTGTACATGGCGGGCCTGACCTTTCTATTATAACGGGTATTGGTGTAGCCAAAAAGACAGATGTTGATATCACTGCAGATTTCACTTTTGAAGGTTCCGCCTCACTTGGATTTGGGACCACACTTGCTCATGAAATCTGTTTGGCTAGTACGGAAATATTTAGGACATCAGCCAATGAATTTATCGCCGGTGATGAAGGTGATGTTTATGTTGGTGGTGCTTTCAATGTATTGGTCGGTACGAACAGAGTCTTAGAAATTGACCCTACTACCTGTCTCCCTGTTCTGGAAGATGTTTTGATGATTATGCCTACAAGCTTTGCAACTACTTATATATATACAGATGCATTTATTAGAGGTAGTGTAATTCCTGGTCTTTCAGCGCTTAACGATGCAGAATCAGTAAGTCAATGGGAAAGTATCCTGACTTATAATCAAACACTTAAGGACGAGGCGTTATTTGTGGAAAATGTATCTTTTAGTGCAGGTGTTGACTATGAAAAGTCAGTTACAAGCACAGAATCAAACTCATCAAGTATGGCTTTGTCAAGTGGTTTTGTAGCCTCACTAAGTGCTGTTCAAGGTATACAAGTAGATGGCGTAGGATTTACCGCTGGTATATCAGCGTCTATTGCCGCAGAAACTAATATCGCTAAAACAAGTAATAAAAGTGAGTCAAAAACAATTGGTTATGTTTTTGGCGATGATGATATAGGAGATAATTTCACAGTAGATATCAAATCAGATGCGGCGGGTATGCCTGTATTCAATTTGGTTGCAGGAGAGTCTATTTGTCCATGGGAACCAGGCACTCAAAATAGAGCAGCTGTAGGTATCACTATGTCGACACCTAATGTCGCTAACAATGTAGCAGAATATGATCTAGCTTCATTCCAATTGACCTTATCAAATACCTCTGAGACTGGTGAAGATCAATTTTATGGATTGAGGGTATTGCAGGAAAGCAATCCAAATGGAGCGGCTATTGTTATTAATGGCGATGGGTCTGCAGTTGAATTGTTCGTTAGGGCCAATAAAAGTGAAATAGTAACCATTACTGTAGAGAAGGGGCCAGATGCATACGTCTATACTGATTTGGAGTTGGAGCTGTATGTTCCATGTGAACAAGACAGAGCCGTAGCATTAGGATTAGATGTCGCCGATATTATTGCTAATGATCCTGGCCGTAGTGAATTCTTCGCTCGTCAGAAAATAAGTGTGGACTTTGTAAAGACCTGTCAGCAGCCTATCATCTTCACCCCGGGTAATGGATGGTTGGTGAATGAGAGTTCTGCCAATATGCAAAGAGTAGCTTTAAGTAATATTGATTTGGGTCAGATAGAGTTTGATCGTTTCAGATTTCAATATCGCCGACAGATAGAAGGCGAGCCGTTCGTCAATGGAGCGATCATCGAAAGAGCACAAATAGTAGGTCTTGATTCTTATGAGTTCGATTGGGATGTAACTAACGTGCAAGACGGGCTATATGAACTTCGCGCGATCAGCGAATGTGCTGGAGATTTTCAGCCGGGTATTTCTGAGCTAGTCACGGGAAGAATAGATCGTCAGGCGCCTACAGTATTAGGAACACCTACACCTATAGATGCAGTGCTAAGTGCTGATGATGAAATCACTATAACATTCGAAGAGAATGTGAAATGCGAGGATATCATATCTCTGGCAACTGCGGTGAGTTTGCAACCTGGAAGTACCAATCATGTAAACCTTATAAATACTGAAAATAGCCTATCTCTGGCCAAGACGGTAACCTGTGAGGGGAATAAATTGATCATCGTTCCAAATATTCAGAACAAGTTCATTGAAGGTCAGGTGCTACGTGTGGATTTACTTGGTATTAAAGATCTGTTTGGTAATGTGCAAACTGCGCCAATCACTTGGGAATTCACCGTTCAAAGAAATCCGCTGGTGTGGACTGGAGGAGACGTACAGTCTGTAACTTATGAAGGTGAGTCTCCTAGATTCATTCGCTCAGTCAAAAACAATGGCGCATTTGCCGTCAATGTAAACCTAAGTGGAGTACTGGATGTGCAAACTTTGGATGAGACATTGCTACCTTCTTGGTTGACTGCAAGCCCAAGATCATTCACTTTGCAGCCAGGTGGCACGCAAGATGTGACTTTCACAGTAAGTGATCAAATTGGCGGTGGAGATTATATCAGTACTGTCACTGCAGCTACGTCCTTTGGCGCGCCAGAGTTGAGATTTGACGTTCGTGTGTTATGTCCTGATCCAGCTTGGAATATTAATCCTGCTGAGTTTGAGAACTCTATGAACTTTACTGGTCAGTTGGATATCCGTGGAACTATGTCTATAGATGAATATGATATCGTTGCGGCATATGTAGGTAATGAACTTCGAGGTGTAGGGCATGTGTCTTATGCGCCTGAGTTAGAAAATATACCTGGCGAACATCCATATTTAGTATTCCTGACATTGTACACCAACAGTACAGCGAGTGAGACCATAGACTTTCAGGTTTGGGATGCTTCTAGGTGTCAATTGTATGGACAGATAGCAGAGAGCTACAACATATCAATCAATACTGTAGCACTGGGATCTCCTACCTCTCCAATGACTGTAACTGTAACCAATGACATTATTCAGGAAGTGCCGCTTTCTGCCGGTTGGAATTGGTTTTCGTACAATCTATTTGGAGCTTCGACTGCTACAAACAATTTATTAGGCTCACTAGATAACAACCGTGGTGACTTGGTGAAATCTCAAACTGACTTCAGTCAATATGTTCCTGGATTAGGTTGGGTTGGTCCTTTGACCAAAATGGATAGTACCAAATCGTTTAGGATTAAGTTGACAAAAGCAGACACGCTGATATTGGTTGGAGAACCGATTGATTTTGAGACTACTTTCGTTCAATTGGATTCTGGATGGAACTGGGTGTCTTTCCTTCCTCCTGTAGGAATGGAGCTCAACGAAGCTTTAGGCGGCATTACTGCTACGGCTGATTTCATTATCAAGAGTCAGCGAAATTTTGCTCAATATGTGGATTTCCATGGTTGGATAGGAAGTTTGGATTTCTTAAGACCAAATGAAGGTTACTTGCTCTACACGGATAGACCAGCAACGCTAGCATTTCCAGTAAATGCCAACAATGCGAGGACTGTAATTCCAGATGAAGTTATTGCCAAGCTGCCTGATGGATGGTCATTGTCACCTGAAGATTTCGAGTTCAACAGTAACATTATCATGACGGCCACAGGATTAGATGTTGCTGAAGGTGATGTAATCGGACTATTTGATGATGAAACACTTGTAGGATTTGGTGAAGCAAGATATATCGACTTTATGGATGAATATTACTTCTTCATCACAGGGTATACCAATACAGTATTGAATGGTTTGTCTATCAGAATGTACACTGCTGATGGGGAAATAACTGCTACAAACGAACTAAGTCTTGAATTAGACAAAGTGATTGGTTCAGTTCAAGAACCTGTGGTTGCTGTATTCGAGTCGGAGGCATTAAATATAGCGCCGGCCACCTTAACTGCTGTTGATATCTACCCTAACCCATTTGAAAACATCTCTACTTTGAGTATTCAACTGGAAAAAGGAGCATATACTGTCGTGACTATACACAACCTTACCGGACAGGTAATCTATCAATTATTTGATGGTGAGCTTGCCGCAGGAACTCACGCATTTACAATTAATAAAAATTCCCCTCAGACAAAATTAAGTGCTGGTTTGTATTTGGTTCAAGTAAGAACAGAAGAAGAAATCAAGACACTTAAAATCATTGCGAAATGAAATTTGGATTAAGTATTATTTTATGTTACCTGACTGTACTATGTTACAGTCAGGTAACAATAAACCCAATTCCCGATCAGTTAGTAGGAAGGGGAGGGTCTTTCAATACAATTGCACTTGATGGCTATACAAGTTCGTCCAATATAGCTTGGGAGGTAGCATTTGTAGCCCCAGAAAGCCCGGTGGCTAAACCCACTGCCACGGTGAACCCAAACAAGTTTCAGTTTCAGATGACTGTCACGGCGAGGATTAACAGTAAGGGTGTTGACGCAGTAGGGAATTCACATTTGCTCTATGTGGTAGACAATACTGGCGCGCTCAGGGGTCAAGCCTCGGCTTTTCAAGTAGGTACTAATTGGGTGTATTTCCTCACCGTGTATTCTAATACGAATGGAGAAGAGCTTACCTTCAAGTTTTACGATGATAATTTAAAACAAATACTTAGTGGAGAAGATAAGATTACCTTCTCCTCAAATGCAATCACAGGTGAGCCAGATAACCCATTTGTGGTTAATGCAACTACCTTAAAATTAGCGTTGACAGGCAATAATTTAGCGGTACTAATCAAGGATCTATCTTTCTTTGGTACGGAGAAAGTGCGCATTACAGCCAGGAGTTTATCTGATGCCAATGATGCGGCCAGTCATATAACGTCATTTACTGTAGTGAATGATTATGTGCCGGTAATAGCAGGTATACCTGACCAAATAAAGAATTTTGATCAATCTTTTCAATCCTTTGATTTAGATAATTTTACTACCCTACAGGATGCTGATCCGGTTACTTTTACTTTTTCTGGTAATCAATCGTTGGGAGTTGCAATAGATGCAAATAATGTGGTGACTTTGACCAAACCAGCAAACTGGTTCGGATTAGAGACGATCACATTTACAGTGACAGACCAATCGGCTAACACTTTTTCAAGTAGTCAGAGCGCAACTTTCAGAGGAAAACCAATAGACCAACCTCCGGTAGTTTCAGCTATTGGCAATCGAACGACAGGCACAAGAGGTAACTTCGAACAAATAGATCTGTCCAATTTTGTGACGTCAGCTAATCCCGCCTCTATTGTGTGGGATTTTGAATTTACTACAGATTCTGCTGTTGCCGACCCTAACTGGACGGTGAATTCCAATCAGTTTCAATTCAACATGTCAGTGACTGTTTCGGCAAAGGCGCTGGGGAAGAAGCTTGTTGGTAATACGCACACAGTAGCAGCATTTAGTGGAAAAACCAATCAAGTCATTGGTGCCACCAAAGCTATTTCTGTTAATAACGACTGGTTTTATTTTCTAACGGTCAATAACAACGATCAGCAGGATTCTGTGTACTTCAAAGTCTATGACAAGACTTCACAGCGAATCCTTCCTGTAACGGAAAGAATAACATTTGCGGCTAATAGTGTCGTTGGTGATCCACTGGATCCGTATTTAATCAATGCAGGCTATCTTTTTCCAGTGATTAATCAGAATATACTCTCGTTTACTTTGCGTGATACAGATTGGATAGGAGATGAACTTTTGAAGTTAACAGCCACTGACACGGATTCTGATCCACTACTTAGTGATAGTCATATCGTGACTATGAGAGTCTTGAATACGAAACCGCCTATTTTAAAGGTAGTTCCTACTCAAACAGTAGCAGAGGGGAGTGTTTTTCCTCAAATTGACTTGGCCACCAACCTAACAAACCTTACGCCTAGTCAGGTAACCTGGAGTATTTCTGGAGCAGACACATTAAGCCCTGTGTTGACCAATACTGTCTTGTCATTTAGTTTAGCTAGTGAACACTATTTTGGTGAGGAAACGTTAGTAGTCAGAGCTGCAAGTATTGTGGACCCAAACCTTTTTGATGACGTATCAATCAAATTGGCAACTACTAATATTAACGATGCGCCTACATTCAAAACCGAACCCTCAGCAATCGCTAATTTAAATGAGCTATATGAATACAACATAGTTATTGAAGATCTTGATAATGATGCGTTGACCTTAACCACTCAGAATTTACCTAGTTGGTTATTTTTTGTTAGAACTGCCGAAGGAGGTAAGATTCTAGGAACTCCAACTATTAGTAACTCTGGTAGCTACAATTTTGAATTAGTATTGTCAGATGGTCAGGTAAGTGTAAATAAGGCAGTAGCTGTCACCGTTGCTTCTGCTCAAATTTCAGCGATAGCTGATCAACAAGTTCAAGAAGGACAAACGTTTAATCAATTGGTGCTTTCTGACTACTTAACAAAATTTGGAACCATCAATATCGAATGGTCAGTGTCGCAAGGTTCAGCGTTGGTATTTACAATATCAGATAATGATAAGTTAGATGTGACTATTCCTAACATTGATTGGTTTGGTAGTGAAACAGTAAAAGTAACCTTAAAGAATGCGGACAATGGATTCATACTAGACTCCAAAGATGTGGTATATACAGTGACCAACATCAATGATGCACCCACGATAACTTCCACTCCATCGGATAATGCTGCTGAAGGTGTAACATATACTTACTCGTTAGTAACAGAAGACGTAGATCAAGATCAGCTCACGATCACATTCAACACTTTGCCAGATTGGCTCACTTTTATTCCAAACCCTAATGGAGGTACCATTGTAGGAACTCCACAGGCTATAAACGCAGGATCGAATTCGTTTCAAATCGTAGTAAGCGATGGAGTAGAAACAGTCACGCAAAATGTAAATATATTGGTTGGCTCAGTGCAGATAAGCCCGATTGCTGACCAAACGGTGACGGAGGGTAGCACCTTTTTACCAATCGACCTTGACACTTATGCAGTGGTTAGTGGTCCTTTCAACTTGCGCTGGACACTAGGTGCTACACAAGAACTCACCGCCAGCATTGATCTGAATAATAACTTGATTGTTACAATACCTTCTACAGATTGGTTTGGAAGTGAAACGATCACGGTTAACCTTTTGAATGCAGACAATGATGAAATACTGGATACTAGAGGTATAAAATATACAGTAACTAACATCAATGATGCGCCGACGATTACTTCTACACCTATCACCACAGCCGCTGTTGGTGTTACTTATTCTTATGCAATTACCACACAAGATATCGATGGAGATGTACTCACCACTTCTGCACAAAATTTACCGTCTTGGTTATCTTTAATTACGAACTCAACCGGAGGAACAATATTAGGTACACCAACAGCTGCAAATGCTGGTTCTAACCAATTTCAAATTTCGGTAAGTGATGGCGTAGAGACAGTGATACAAACGGTGGATGTATTGGTAATCTCTGTAAAAATTAATGCTATACCAGATAAAATAGTTGATGAAGGCAATTCATTTGCTGCGCTCAACCTAGACGGATATAGACAAGTCTTTGGAACTTTCAATTTAGGATGGACAGTCGCTTCTGGCACTGAGTTAACCACCAGCGTTAACCAGAGCAACGAGCTTATCGTGATGATACCAAATGCTGATTGGTTTGGACGTGAAACGATTACCGTGAACTTGGTTAATCTGGATAACGATGAAGTTTTAGATAGCCGAGGGATTAACTATATCGTCAACAATATCAATGATGCGCCGACAATTACCTCAACACCAAGCAACATTGCTGCAATCGGAGCTACCTACTCTTATGCAATTACCACACAAGATGTTGATGGTGATGCATTGACAGTTTCCACTGCCAACTTGCCATCTTGGCTAACATTAATCACCAATCAAAACGGAGGAACAATATTAGGTACACCAACAGCCGCCAATGCTGGCTCTAACCAATTTCAAATTTCGGTAAGTGATGGCGTAGAGACTGTTACACAAGCTGTGGATGTATTGGTAATCTCTGTAAAAATTAATGCTATACCAGATCAAATAGTTGATGAAGGGAATTCATTTGCTGCGCTTAACCTAGACGGTTATCGACAAGTCTTTGGAACTTTCAATTTAGGATGGACAGTCGCTTCTGGCACTGAGTTAACCACCAGCGTTAACCAGATCAACGAGCTTATCGTGACGATACCAAATGCTGATTGGTTTGGACGTGAAACGATTACCGTGAACTTGGTTAATCTGGATAATGATGAAGTTTTGGACAGCCGAGGTATTAACTATATCGTCAATAATATCAATGATGCGCCGACAATTACCTCAACACCAAGCAACATTGCTGCAATCGGAGCTACCTACTCTTATGCAATTACCACACAAGATATTGATGGTGATGCATTGACAGTTTCCACAGCCAACTTACCTTCTTGGCTAACATTAATCACCAATCAAAACGGAGGAACAATAGTTGGTACCCCCACAGTAGCTAACGCAGGGAACCATTCCTTTCAAGTCATTATCTCGGATGGGGATCAAATCGTTACACAAACTATAAATATCCTTGTTGCTTCAGTAAAAATTAGTTCTATAGCCGATCAGACGATC
>JAVJRN010000040.1:0-21007 GCA_040218415.1 Cyclobacteriaceae bacterium | reverse complement strand
TAATGTAGCTGCTGTAGCGATGGAAGGCGGAGTATCAAGCTCTGAAGCATCATCTCCATTTATAAACCCATTATAACTGATAGTCAATACAGGGTTCTCCTCCCCTTCATTCCGCATTTTATCATCCGCTGTGGCTGTCAGGTTTGCTTTGCCTACCGTCAACGTTCCGTCCACCAGATTTACTGTGTAGTTATCAGTATCGGATCCGCTCAAAGTGATGGCATACGTTCCGGCTGGACTACCTGCTGTGGCTGTGGTACGCGCAAATGGCAATCCGTCTCCTAGAGCTGGTGCATTATCTCCATTCACAAAGCCTTCGTAAGTAATCGTTAGCTCAGGATTCGCATCTCCATAGGTTCTGCTTTTGTCTTCGGCTGTTGCTGTCAGACTTGCTTTGCCTACTGTCAACGTTCCGTCCACCAGATTTACTGTGTAATTATCCGTATCGGATCCGCTCAAAGTGATGGCGTACGTTCCGGATGGACTACCTGATGTAGCTGTGGTACGCGCAAATGGCAATCCGTCTCCAAGAGCTATTGCATCATCTCCGTTTACAAAGCCCTCGTAAGTAATCGTTAGTTCAGGATTCGCCTCTCCATAGGTTCTGCTCTTATCATCCGCTCTGGCCGTCAACTCTTTCTTTGTGATCGTCAGGTCTGCCGATACAAACGTGATATCATAATTACCATTGAATAGCGAGCTTTCCATGGCATACGTGCCTACATTATTCCCCACTACTCGTGTGATTGCACCGCTCAGCTCATCTCCTGTAATTAATGCTCCACTGGTAATGTTATAAGTAAATGTTGGGTCTGCGTCTCCATAAACTTTCGTGGCTGCAACCGCAGTGACTGTTATTGGAACTTTGGTAATGGTAAACGTACCTCCTACAGTGGTGATGTCATAATTTTCGGCTCCTTCTCCTTCACTAAGGTTGATGGAATACGTCCCAACAGCCTCTCCTGCATCACGACTCAGTCGAATGACTTCCGCATCGGATACCAGATTGCCCTGTGTAACGTCAAAACTGAAGAAAGATGGATCTGCTGCTCCGTAAACCTTACTCGCGTTTTGTGCGGTAAATGTGATCGGTCGCTTGCTAACAGTGATTGTTCCTTGTACTGTGCGTGCGGTGTATTCGGCATCTGCTGCAAGACTTACATTCACGGTGATTTGTCCAACATTGCCTAGTGTTACTCGCACATCACTGAGGTTTGCGCCTGTTTGATCATTGTCGAATGTGTAAGTGATTGCACCAGATGAGTTGGTAGTTGCTGATAGATCGAAATCAGCATCTCCATAAACCTTATTAATTGCAGCCAATGAAAGTGAAGGTATCTTTTTAGTTATCGGGCCTACTGCTTCTGATTCTACCGCAGTTCCATCGACCTTTCCATCATTTGGAGTCACTTCGAAGCTGAGATACTTGCCAGCATCGTCTATAGTCGCTTTATATATTTTACTCGCGGCTCCTGGTATTTCTGTTTTGTTTGCTCCTGCATTATCATCCGATCTGTACCACTTGTAGGTAGAGTTGTCGGTATCCTGCTCTGCATCTATGAAATTATAAACACCGCCAAAAGGCATACCCACATTGAAATTGAAGTGAACATCAACAGCTACGGAAACTGCAGTAGGTGCAGTATTGCTTTGGATGACGGTGATGGTAAATGCTTGGGTAACCGTACCACCGTTTTGATCATCTAATGTTAGCACTACCTGATGATCTCCTATATTCGATGCGGTAGGACTTCCGGATAACTCAAAACCTGTCACTGACAACCAAGCTGGGCCTGTTGTTTTGGTCAGTACTGGAACATCATTATTGATGTCTTCATAAGTGACTGTATAAGTGTAAGTCTCATTGTCCTTGATACTGGTGAGCGCATCTGAAGTGAAGGCTGGTGGAATATTGGTGTTGCCATCGTTGATCAGAATTGGACCAAAATAGGCGCTCTCCGATGCTTCTCCTGATAAGGTGCCATCCGAAGGAGTTACTTCGAATGTCAGGTATTTACCATTGTCAGCTGTGACGACTGTATAGTTTTGAGCAGTTGGACCTGATATGGCTATTTTGTTAGTCCCTGTATTATCGTCTGAGCGATACCAGCTATAAACCGTGCCTGCTTCCGTATCACCATTGTCATCAAAGTAAGTATATGAACCCTGTAGTTCTCCGTCAACAACCAATGACTTCTTAATGCTTACACCTTGAGCTACTGGAGCTACATTCGCTTCTTTGGTGGTGAAATTCCATGCTGTTTGACTCGATAAGCCAGCCGAGTTGTTGCCGTCTGCATCTACAAAGGCAGTAGCATCAAAAGTGACTGTGAAAAATTTACCATAAGGTAAAGAGCCAAAGCCTCCTGTTAAATCACTAATCGTTATGGTCTCTGCATTAATTTCGACATTAGATCCTGTTGCACTAATACCTGTATTAAACCCATCTCCACTTATAAATATACTTCCTGAACCAGCAGTTACGGGTTCACTCATGACTATGGTTAAAGTAGGATTTACTCCAATATCTACAGCTCCATCTGTTGGTAAAGTACTCACAACTGTAGGCACCACAGCTGCGGCTATGGGTCCGTCATAATTAGAGAAGACTTCCTGACCTGCATCTTTCCCATCATTTGGCGTGATGCCAAGAGCCACATATTTCGCTGATTCATTATTCGTCAACGTAAAAGTTTGTGCAGTAGCACCAGAGATAGCCGTTTTGTTGGCGCCTGAGGCATCATCAGCACTATACCATTGAAAGGTTGTACCGCTTTCAGTATCGCTATCCGCATCGGTGTAGGAATAGTTAGCGGTCAGTTCTTGATTGACTTCTATGTTTCCTTCAAAAGAAACTTCTCCTGCTACTGGTGGTGTGTTTCTCTTATCCTCTGTTGTAAAAGTGTATAGCGTGGCATCTGAAACTCCAGAGAACGAAACATTATTGAAGCTCACGAAAGCTTCGTCATCTATCAGGATATAATAAGTCGTACTAAATGCAAGATCTGATGTTATGGCTATTGTAACCTTCGTGCCACTAATTGTCATTTGGTCACTACTAAATGCAGCTACTTCCACATTGTCATCGCTGAATAAACGAACACTCGCTCCTTCCACAGAACCTGACTGTATGTTTTCATTGAACGTTAATATGATATCCGATGTGACCGAAATACCAGTGGCGCCTGCCATAGGAGAAACAGCAGTAAGTGAAGGTGCACCAGGTGATGGGATGGTTGAAAAATTCCAAACCGTTTTATTGGTAATTCCTACTGAAGGCGCATCATTAGCTGATGACAAAAACATGCCCTCCTCCACTAGGATATAATAGGATTTTCCTTTTTCGAATGTGTAACTATAAAACCCAAAGTCGTGCTGTGCTGGATTGACTCCAGGCGCGGCAATGGTCGAATTTAGTGTTTGGCTAGACAATAGTTCGTCTGTTGCTGCATCGTACAATTCGAAAACAGCATCAGTGTTGCCATTCTTTATAGCCTCTTCGAATGTCACCGAAAATCTCGGAAGGGTGGCACTAGAGGTATTTATAATATTTGGATCTAGGTTCGTAGAATTGTCAGCTGGAGAAAGTGAAGCAATGCTTATGCTTCCTTCAACTACAAGCTCCGTGGTGAAAGACCAGGTGTTTTTATCCGAAATACCGACAAACGTCTTGCCATCATTCGCTGTAATAGCTGATTCATCTACGTTCCAATAGTATTGCTGTCCAGCTTCCATCTGATAGTCATCTTTGATCGTTATTACATCGTTTCCAGATGATTTAATAACAATCACGCCAGCGTATTCTGCCAATGGTGTCTCTGATTCAAATTCGTCTTCTAAGTCGCTCATATTCAAAACAGTGGCTGGGTTGGTCGCAAGATTTACGGTGTAAACGACCTCATCCGTACTACCATTGTATAGAGTGAAAGCACCAGCGTTGCTTACGGTGATATCTCTCGCGAAGTATAACACATGACCTGGAATTGTTCCTGCGATAAACTCCCACTCGTTATCCTGAAGATTTCTACTTATTCCCTCCGCATTATTTTCTGGACTCAGGACGTCTGCGCTAAAGGATGTCTCCGCAGTGGTAAATGTCCAATCTGTTTTTTCATCTAGACTGAAAAACTCGCCAGTCGTTGAACTTGTAATGAAATTGATCATTGTAATGTAATAGGCTGTATTGCCCGCAAGGACTATAGGCACGTCACTCTGAATGCTTTCATCACTGAAGTAAAAACTAATGGTCTTCTTATCCTCCGAGTATTCAATATTCGAAGAGCTGAAACCGAGCGTCGCTATTCTGGAATCATCCTCTACTAGATTCAAATAGGCATTTGAATAAAGTGTTGTTTCTATAGGATAATTAAACTCCATCGAGAAACTGTTTTCGCTTACATCTGTCGCACCATTCACAGGAGTAAGACTTACTAATTTCAAACCTTCTATTGTCGTAAAAGACCAAGTAGTCTTATCAGTAATCCCATCAAAGGCTGTGCCTGCTATTGTAGTAAAAGCACCACTTGGAATAGTGATATAATATTCTGTTTCTATCGCCAATTGAGAATCACCAAGTTGGATACTGGCTATCGCGTTATCTACTGTCACGAGTGTTGAAGCCACTGAGATGGAAGTCAACACTTGGTCGTCTGAGCTTCTTCGAATTTCGATTTCACCAGTTCCCTTATTGACCGTCTGATCAAAGGTGATCTGAATACTAGGACTGAGAGATACTTCTATGGCATTGTCTGCTGGTAAAGTAGCACTCAATATGGGACCAGTAATCACACAATCTGTCGCTTTACCTTGATCATTTATTTCCCAACTTAATGTATTAAGCAAATAATCTCTTCGCTCTTCTGATATACAATATGTAGCAGGTACATTATATAAATATGCTTCATCAGGTAATCCATCGATTGAGGCCCATCCAATAAGAATATTGTCATAGTTGGCCGTGGTAAGTCCAGAACCATTAAACATATCTGCCAATGCCTCAGCATCGTCTTCAAGTGCCGGCTTAATATTCCACGAACCCAAATTCTGGTCGAAGGATGGTGCATCTTCAAACATGTTGTTAAACACCAAAGAACTTGATACATCCCAAGAAGAAATATCCTGATTGAAAGCCAGTGCGTCTAAAAACATTTCAGACATATCGGTTACATTCGATACATTCCAGCTCGAAATGCTGCTGTTAAATACCACAGCCCCACTAAACATTTCAGACATGTTAGTGACATTAGATACGTTCCACGCATCAAGCGAATGGTTGAAAGCTTCGGTACCGCTAAACATTCTTGACATGCTCGTGACATTGTCTACATTCCATCCTGAAATATCCTGATTAAAAGCATGCGCCGAATTAAACATACTGCTCATGGATGTCACGGCTGCAACATTCCAACTCGAAATATCCTGATTGAACAATCGCGCATTACCGAATAGACTACTCATGTTCGTGACATTGTCTACACTCCAGCTGGAAATATCCTGATTAAAAACTCTCGCATTGAGGAAAGTCCCGGACATACTGGTAACATTTGAAACATTCCAAGAACTGATATCAGCGTCAAAAACCTCCGCATAATTAAACATGTCATCCATATTGATAACATTCGAAACATTCCAGCCAGAAACATCTTGATTGAAAGTTTCGCAATCTCTAAACATACCTTCCATAGTCGTAACATTGGCCACATTCCAGGTGGATATGTCGCCATTAAATGCGTCAGCGCTGTTGAATAGATTGCTCATATTGTTCACATTGCTCACATCCCATGCTGATAAATCATCATTAAATGATCGAGCGGCTCTAAACATTTCGCTTAAATCTGTAACATTGGACAAATCAGGAGCTTCTGAAACAGAAAGAATAGTAAGACTTGATCCTTCAAAAGCCTGATTAAAACTCTCCCAAGCAATATCTCCCCATGCTTTAATATCTGTGATTTTTCTGGCATTGGAAGTATTCACGCCGAATGCTGGATTTGGAAAATCTCCGTAGATCTTCACATCGTAAGTGCCCGCTGTGGTATAGGTATATGAGACCTCACTCGTCTGAGCGCTATTCACTCCTCCATCTCCCCATTCTACATAAAAATTATAGTTGTAGTCACTCGGTGCAGGAATGGAAAACGATTCATCTGCTGCTGTAGTGATAATGGTGATGATAAATGGATCAGTACTTGGTGGACCTGTAGTTACATTTAATTGTACATTATTCGTGAATGCTTCACAATTATCAGTAGTCACTTTCAAAAGGTATCTATTCCCGTTATCTGAAGCTTCTAAATTACTGATGGTTAAACTTTTTGTTGAAGTACCCTCAATCTTACCAGGCTCGTCTGAAATAGCACCAAAAATACCATTGACACTTTGCCGCCACTGATAAGTAGCTCCTGCAATCTCAGGGATCTCGAATGTTACGCTTTCTCCAATACCTGCAGTTTGGTCCATTAATTGGGTGGTGATCAGACCACCACAATCCGTAACGAACGACCAATAATCTTTATCTGTGACTGCTAAACTAAGATTCGATCCTGAATCAGATACCACGCCTGCGTCAATAGTCACATAATATTTCGTTCCTGGCTGAAGGTTCAAAGGTTCCGTAAAGGAAATGGTGCCGCCTGATCGTGTAGTATTCTCTATCGGAATGGATAGTACTTCCACATCTGTATCGTATTCAAAGATTTTAATATTTCCAGCTCGAGGAGCCACCGATCTATTATAATTTAAAATAAGGTCGCCATCAAGAGGAACATCTACAGCATTTTGAGCAGGAAAAAAAGAGGTAATCAGCGGTACATCTAGCACATTTACCTGTGCAAAATCTGATGTTTCTTCACATTCCCCTTTGGTGACTACTACAAAGTACTCTGTAGTACTGTGTTCAAGTGAGAGATTGTCAATAGTAAGCGTAGTTGAAGTGGCACCCGAAATACTATTACTCTCGGTATTTTCTGCCGGGTCATTAGATAGGGCTATATCAGTCAAAGTGGATAAACCCTGTGTCTCTGAAGGACGATAATACGTTTCTTCAAAATGATAAATATAACCTCTTCCGTTACTGGCAGAAAGATCAGTTATTAAATTCCATTCAGATCCTCCATTGCCTAATCGATATAAATCTTCTTCAACTTGAGCATATAAAGTTCCATTATCATTGTTGAGTCCATATATGGTAGCACTAGGTGGAAATGCATTGCCTTTGGGGTTGTCAAATGACGACCATGTATTGGTCGCGATATCAAAAATTTCCATTTCAGGAGCATAACCAGTGACTAGTCCAGACCCATGAGCATAAATCTTTCCATTCGCATAGGATAAATTGTATATCGACCCTAGAGATAAATCACTGTTGAACCTGTCGAACTTTTCCCATGTCTTAAAAAATGGAACCGTACTTGGCAACCTAAAAAAACCATTAGCACGTGTAGAAATATAGACTGCCCCATCTTCTGTTGCCAAAACATCATATAATATGCTACCCAAATCTGAAAAGTTTCCAGAGGTTGTTTCATCGATTACATCCCAAGTAGTTTCTCCAGCTTCGAGTATCGCCAATGAAGTTGGTTCTCTGGATAGTAGATATATAGTTTCGTCTTCGGATACAAAAACATTGGAGATTTGGTTAGTTGATGGAAAACCATTTCCACTCTGTGTGTTATACACTTCCCAATTGGTCTCGTTTGGTCTTAATACTGCCAAACCCGCAGAAGTAGCTGCGTAAACGGCTTTGCTTGAAGAAGACACAACAGCATTGACCTGATTTGAGGGAAAGTTGTTGCCACTAGAAGCATCAGTAACTTCCCAGTCGGCCTCCTCATTTGCTCGTGATACCAAGCCTGATGGTGTGGCTATATACATCCTACCATCCACGAATGTTACAATGTTATCCGTAGCTGCGCCTTCATCCTCCACCACTACTATGTCATCAATAGGGAAAGGATTTGATTCTTGCTTTGAATTCACCCACCTTCCTCTTCTATACCATTGATAACTCGCTCCAGATACTTCCGGAACTGAGAATGTGGCACTTCCACCTTGTGCGCTATTCTGGTCAGCAGGCTGAGTCAAGACTAGTGGCTCACACGAAACAGAAAGCGTTACGTCATCTGAAGATTCTTGACAGTCTCCTTTAGCTACTGTGACGAAGTACTCCGATTGATCAGCGCTCAATGTCAAGTTATCAACTGTTAGTACTTCTGTATTGGCTCCTGAGATGGCATTGGCAGAAGATAAGTCTTGGCTGTTGGTAACTTTGACTCGTGTAGTGACAACAGTCAAGCCTTTGCTTGTAACAGCATAAATTGTATAATCAGATCCAACATGGACTTGGAGAATATCATTTGCACCTAACTCATTTGATATGGTCAGCAATTCAAAAGTCTGTCCTTGATCATCGGAGATCCTTATTCCTTGAGGAGTGGCTACATACAACTTACCGTCTGGTCCAGCCGCAATATTTCTGATCTCAGTACTTCCTAGAATTGTTTCTGATATAGTCGTGAATGATCCGCCACTATCTGTAGATACTTCTATCCTATAAACCGCATCAGGATTTTTTCCAGTGATAGAGACTAAATAAAGTATCCCATTAATATTTAAGCTCGCGGTTACATTATCTGACGCTAGTCCGTCAGCAGTGGTTTTTCTAGTGAAGGTATCACCATAATCAGATGAAAGATATAATCCGCTACTCGTAGCTAGATGTAGTACTCCATCGTATTCTCTAATCTCAAAAACACTACCAGGCTCTACTCCATTGGCAATTAAATTTTTTGCTACAAAATTGTCACCCCGATCCAACGAAACGTAAAACTGACGCATTTTAAGGTATATACGATCTTCTTTTCCATAAACAAAGTCCCAAGTTAAACCGGGACTTTCCTGCAAACCGTTTTCAATATTGCCTATCTCTTTGAAAGACACTCCAGCATCATAGGATACGGCAATTCCATCTGTCCCACTCTGATAAATTTGATTACCGTCTGCATAAATATATAGGCCACTTCTGTTTGTACTGATATCTTTCCAAGTCATGCCTTGATCACTTGAGAAGTATGATTGCCTCATAGAACCACCAGTTACATAATAATTTTCTCCGTCGGCATAAGCAGAACCTATTGAACTCAATCCTATGTTGCTTTCCGGATCTATATTAGTTGCGATTTCTGTATTTTGAAACCACTGATAACTCGCCCCAGACACCACTGGAACGGAGAAGGAGGCGCTACCACCAACTAATCGGGACTGATCAGTAGGTTGTGCGGTCACCAGTGTTTCGCAAGCGGTGGAGAATGTCCAGCTGTCTTTGCCGCTTAGGGCTAGGTTACCTCCATCGCCAGCATCTTTTACCAAGTCTGCATCTATGGTGATATAATAACTTGTTGAGTTATCTAGGTTAGTCGGTGTTATACTCAACGTACTTCCCGTAATGGATAAATCTCCTGGTGCAAAAGACTGCACTTCTGTATCTGTATCCGATTCAAATATTCTTAATGCTCCAGTCGTTCCTGCCGTAATATCTTTAGACCATTCAATAGATATAGTAGCAGCTGGATCTATATCTGATCCGCCTCTTGCCGGAGTATATTGAGTAATAATTGGAATATCTAGAACGGTCAGCGTCACATCATCTGATGGTTGCGTACAGCCGTCTTTGGAGACTTCTACAAAATATTCTACATCGTTTTGATCGAGACTGAGATTGTTTATAGTCAATCGGCTGGTAGTGGCTCCTTGGATTTGGTTTGGACTCGTATTGTCTGTCTCATTTTCTAGTTCTTCTCTATCATTAACAACAAACAATTGGTCAAATAAACCCGTTGCAAGGTTAATAGCATATGAGCCCATATCTGAGATAGCTATTGAGCGCAAGCGAGGATCAAAATCTTCGTTTAAGTCCACCCAGTTTTGCCCATTGTCATCTGTGTATTGAATACCAGCTGAGGAAACATATACTCTGTTTCCAACGGACACTATATCGTCTACACCTGTGGTGTTTTTATAGTTCGTCAGATTGTCTCCAGAAACCCATGTGGTACCATCGTCATTAGAAATGTATAGTCCATTAAAGCCTCCTAAATAAATAACCTCATTTTTCTTAAAAATAGATTGAAAATAATTCCCAGAAGGATATCCATCGACTCCCGGTATTTCTCTTTCCCAAGTTATTCCACCATCATTAGATCTAACCATTCCTCCTGTAAGCGTACCAGCTGAAGAATTTGAACCTGTTGCTGTGATCAAAATTGTGGATCCATCGACAAAAAGGGATTTATAACTAGTACTTAATAGAACACTGCTATTAGTCGTAAAACTGATTTCTCTTGAAGTCCAATTTTCACCTCCATCTAACGACCTGTAATAAAAGTCAGTATTATGACTGGTCTTACCAATTAGATGTATTTCATCACCAATTACTTGAAAATCAATTGCAACACTATGTATTGAAGATAATGCTTGTGAAAAATCAATACTACGCCAGGACGTTCCCTGGTCATCAGAAATATTCAAAAAACTTCTTGTCATGGCATAAACCTTATCTCCATCTGCTTGAATTTTAAGGATATCATCTTCATCTCCAAAACCAGGCGTGCTACTTGAAATGGTTATAAAAGAATTTCCATTATCTCGAGAAATACTCAGACCATCACGCGTCCCCAAATAAACTATACCGTTACTCTCTTTTAGATCATTAAAAATCCCAGTAGTTGGTATACCATTGTTCCCAGAATTAATCTCTTGCGCTCCAAACCCTCTCTTAAACCACTGATAACTCGCTCCCGCTATTTCGTCTACCTCAAATGTGACGCTACCAAGCGCACCTACTGTCGTAGACACTGGCTGAGTAGGTAAAAGATTGGTATAGCTCAGACTAAACTCTTCCGTTTTCTGGAAAAGTGGTGTACCATAACTGACGCTGTAAGCTGTGGTTCCTTCATCTATCTTAATATTCCCAATGGCATCTGTGTCAAATTCAGTTCCTGTCTTTTTCCAAGATATTAGATAATTGGCGGAAGCATCATAATTAGCAAGGGTGTCCTCCATGTCCTTTATGATGATGGTATTGTGTGAAGTCAATCCGTCATATCCATTTCCAGTTAAATCACGTAATTGATTATCAGCAATGTTTTTGAGCGTTCCGTAAGATGCTACCAAGTTGGCGGCATCATTGGCAGGTGCGGCTGCCATTAGACCAGTTATTTCTTCAGGTGTAAGTACAACGTCCCAGAAAGTGATTTCCGCTAATTTCCCGTCCATATGGTCAACTGGGCCATTGTCATTGTATTTCATTCCAATGGAAGTGAACCACCCTAGGCCCAAAGGCATACTTAATGTCCCCGCATCTTCTTCTGTGCCGTTGACATATAGTTTGGCCTCACCAGTGGTGTGGTCATAGGTGTAGCCGACAAAATACCAAGTATCATTGGATAGTACACGAGAGTTAAGTCGGTCATTGGTTCCATCCCAGAGTGCCAAACGCTCTGTTTCTCTGATATAAAATCGGCTGAGATTATCTACGTCAGTATCTTGAAACACCAATACTTCATCGAAACCTCCACTTCCGATATTGCTTTCTTTATTGAGCCACATAAATGCAGATCGGCTTTTGTTAGCAAGATTGTCCGCTAAGCCGTCTATGCTGATGTGGTTCTCCTCAGCTTCTTCAAAATCCAGATAGTTGACCGTGTTCGTGGTAACTGTTCTTGTGATTGGATCATCGGCGCAGAGCGTTTCATCAGCTATTTCGTCTACTGTAGCCGCATTACTGTTTAAGGTCATTGTCCAAGAGTCGGTAGCCTTTATGAAATCCCTGGTGGCAGTGAAACTATAACTACCCGCTGCGACATCCGTGGTATAAGTCGCATCTGTGGATATCTCTGCGCCATCTTTAGACCATGACAGGTTGGTGTACCAGTCGATAGCATTGAAACCTTCGATGGCTTGTACATTTTTGAAATCTACTTGTAAGCCATTTTGCATGACACCATCATTACCCTTACCAGAGTGGTCTTTGAGTACGGTAGCGTCTTCACTACATTCTCCGAAAGTGGAATAGTAGCCAACTAGATTGGCGTATTTCGGATGACTATTGGTGATTTTGGACTGCATGGCAGCTTTAATTTCAGCACCTGTGAGTACCTCATCCCAGATAGAAATTTCCGCCATGTCTCCATTCATGTGGTCAGAATCACTACCACCGTCAAACTCCTGACCTAATGAATATTTACTGTCAGCAACAGTTGATTGATTATCTCTAAACCGGTCGTTTTCTATTCCGTCAACATATACGACCGTTTCGGTGGTGGCAGCATTATAGGTATAACCTACATAATGCCATTGTTCGTCTCCCATATCATAAGAGGCAGACTGATTGTCACTGCCATCGAATAGCTCTAAGTTTTCACCATCATTGTCTATTTTGAAAATTGCTACGTTACCCCCAGAGCCAGTGTTAATGGCAAATAGTATTTGATCATTGGACACAACATCTGCCTCTGACTTCACCCACATAAATGCCGAGCGGTTAGTTCCGTTGAGGTCATCTTGCAAAGCATTCAGATCTACCCAATAATCTTGTGCTTTGTCAAAAGAAAGAACTCCTGTAACGTTAGTATTGGCCTGATACGTCACCGAACCTGATGCGGTGATGATGGCATCTTGGAAAACATCGGCTTTGCTTTCTACACGATCGAATGTGACATTGTAAACCGTTCTAGTTTGGGCTTCTGTATCTTCATCCAAAACTGCACCAGTTTCAGAGGTTGTATTTCCTCCAGGCGTGGTGTAAGTGAGACTTGCACATTCGGTCACATCTACTTCACTACAGGTATAACCATCAGGGCAGCAAGTGATAGCTTCATCTACTGTAATGTTATAAGTGGTGATTTCCGTACCAATGGTCTCTTCTACAGAAGTGGTTTCGGTAATAACTTGTCCATTTTGGGTAGTATAGCTTTCAGTATCACATATTGTCACTGATTCATTTGTACAAGTAAAACCATCAGGACATAATTCTACAAAGTCAATCACGAACTTGGTTTGTTCGCCTCCTACTCCTTCTAGCTGGTTTTTATTCCAAGCATATAACCAATAAGTGCCCGGTTCTAAATAATGTTCACCTGACTCCAGTTCAATGTCATTCCTCCAACCACTACCTGGATATTGAGTTAGATCGCTTGGAAACGGATCAGACAAATATGTCGAATTAAAAGAAGACATATTGGCTGGCGATTGCGATTCAGATGATTCTGAATTGTAGCTGGGTGTATACTTGAAGCGCCATGCGTAACCCCTACTCGGTGAAGTAAAACCAGCAAATCCACAGAAATTATTGCTACTATTGATATATGTCAATTGATCTGTGGTAGTGATATCATCGCTCTCCGCCTTGAACCATACCAGTCCAGAAGATGGTGGTATAGTCTTTGTAGTTTCTAAAGCTGAAACTAAAGAGCCCCGTGTATCCAATGTGATCTTATACCATACTCCAGAACAACATGGAAAAGTGGGACAAGCACCTTGCATTCCTGTAGGAGCTCCTTCTGCCATCGCGTCTGAATCAAAGTTATCGACAAAATATGGAAAAGAAGTAACCTCTATGGGAGTGGGCAAAGTTGTATACAGATCAGGTTTCTGTCCGTAGGCAAAAACAGAGACTAATGAAAGAGATAATAGTAAGAGGATGAACTTTTTGAAAATTGATTTCATATCTATGGAATGACTTGATGATGCTATTTTTCGAATCACTAATAGAATTCATTCCGTCTATGTGTGGAAATTTTTGTTCTGAATGACCCCTGTGTTGTTCTAAAAGCACGTTCTTTTGATCTAAGCAGATTTGCAACAGGAAAGCAGTAATAAATGTCTAATGTTCGACCAAGAGGGTGTTTCGGTCGATGAGAGAAGCGGTGGTAGAAATGAACACTAAAATCAAGGGTGAACAGCTAACGAATCATATGATTTCTAACAAAGTCTATGAAAAATTATCAACTGAAAATTAGAACACCCGCCAAAACCTTGGTAAATAATTCAGAGTAGAGAGGTTCATTACTCGATCTGGATTTTGCTAAGCAGATTTTCTCGGTAGTTTTTACCAATCGGAACTTGTACATCATTAATGACTACATAGGAAGAATTGATCGCATCTATATGATCGAGATTGATCACATAGCTTCTGTGCGCGCGATAAAATTTTTTTGGAAGCCTAGCAGACAAATCGGTCAAACTACCCCTGATTAAATGCTTATTTCCTTTTGAGGTGTATACTTCCACATAGACATGATCACTTTTCAAAAAACCGATATCCGTGAGTTTTATTTTGTGAAACAGATTTTTCTCTTTGACGAAAATGGCATCTTTGATCAGCAAATCTTCTTTTGACTCCTTTTCCTCTTTCCCTACGAAATTATAAAGCGCCGTTTCTATCGATACGTATAAGTCTTCCTTATTGAATGGCTTGAGCAAGTACGCAGGTGGTGCTACTTTTTTGGCTCGTTCAACAGTGGCTTTGTCTGAGTTTGAGGTTAGAAATATGAAGGGAATGTCATATTCCTCACGAATTTTCCATGCAAGATCGATTCCGTCCTTTTTACCTGCTAATTGAATATCGAGTATGGCAAGGTCTGGGTGTTCTTCTTCACAAATCTGCAAAGCCTCTTCATAATCCATGGCCGGCTCCAAGGCTTCATAGCCCAAATCTTCCAATATCATGCAAATATTGTCGGCAATGACCACCTCATCTTCCACCACCAATATTTTCACTTTACTCATCTATTCAACGCTTTTCGCTCTAATCTATCTCGAAAGATAATCACAAATTTTGACCCGTGATCATAACTATAATCAACACGACCATAAAGTTGTTTGGCCAAGCGGCGTACCAATTTTAAACCCAAGCTTTTGGCCTTCATAAAATCAAAACCTTCTGGCAAGCCTCCACCAGTGTCGCTCACGGTCAATTGATGCTCACCGGTATCAAGCGTTTGAATAGCCACCGAGATTTTTCCATCTACTTCTTCAAAGGCATATTTATATGCGTTAGAGATCAGCTCATTTAAAATAAGTCCCAGAGGAACGGCAGTATCTATATCAAATTCCGTTTTGCCTTCGGCACTCACTTCAACCTGTACCAGTTCTTTCCTGTTAAAAATATCTGCTAAGTCTACGATCAACAATTCTGCATATTCTTTAAAATCGATCGCCGCAAGGTTCTCATTCTGATAAAGTTTTTGATGAATAAGCGACATGGCTTTTACTCTATTCTGACCTTCCATGAATGTAGCCAATGCTCCTTCATCTTCAATACCTCTCGATTGGAGATCTAATAAACTAGAAATTACCTGAAGGTTGTTTTTGACCCTGTGGTGTATTTCCTTCAAAAGAAGTTCTTTTTCATCAAGTGATTTCTGGACTTTAAGGTTGGCGCTTCTGAGTTTCGTCCTGCTTCGTTGAACAAAAAATCCAAAACCGATAATGAGTAAAAGCACCACAAGAGATCCAATGATTAAGTAACGCTGTTGTTTTAGCTGAGCGACTTGTAGTTTTTGCGTTTCTCTTAGAAGGGCATTTTCGTCTTCCACTTGCTCAGTTTCAAACTCTGTAGTCATCCTTGCGATAGCCTCTGTTCGTGCTTCATCTTTCATCTCATCGGAAAGCGCTCTACCCTTTTGGCTGTATAAGAATGCCTCTTCGTGTCTGTTTAGCCTTGAATTAACCGCAGCGAGTACATCCGCTGATGAGAGCATTACATTTTTGGAATTCACTTTTTCAGATAATGACCATGCTTTTTCGGCATAAGGCAATGCTTGCTCAAAGAGTTTTTTCTGTCGCGTATTATTCCCTTTAAATACTGAGTCGGCGAGAAATATTTTGGCGTCTACAAAAATCTTAAAAACATTTGCTTTGGACTTTGTCGCATAGGTCTCGGGAATCGTTCGCACTGCTTCTTCAGCATACTCATGATATTTTAGATAATTTTTTCGACGCTTCTCTATCGTAGAAATGTTTATGTAATAATCAACCGGTGACCATCCCAATTTTTGTTGATATATCCAGGCATTGTTAAACGCCTGAAAAGCTTGATCAAGGCTATCTTCTAAAACCAATACTTTACCTATGTTGGTATAAACAACCGCAATCCCACGTATAAAGTCTTGGTCGATAAGCTGGTGGAGCGAAGATCTCATATAGTTCTTGGCTTTTTCGTACTCTTTCTGTTCTTGAAATACCAAGCCCAGATTAAGATAAGGGGCATAAATCCGTGTAGTGTCTCCCGTGGCTTTACTGAAAGCAATGGCATTCAATATATGCTCGGCTGCTATATCTAGATTTCTGATATAATAATGACAAAGGCCTGCTGCATTGTAACTTTGATTAAGATAATGGCTCTTGCCCGCTGACAGGTTACGATCAATGACAGATTCAAAGTAAAAAATAGCACTATCAAACATTGAAATTCCCTGGTATGCTGATCCTATTTGATACTCCGTTTCTATCAAGGCCTTAAGAGAATCACGCTGCATATGAATCTCTGCGGTGCGTTTAAGAAATGTGATTCCCTTAAGGTCTTGGTTGGCAGAAATGTAAGCACTGGCTAACGCGCTGACTGCATCTGTTCGTAACCCAAGAAGCCCTAAATCTTCAGAAAAACGGATCAATAGATCATAATAGTATGATGCAGAATCTAAATCATATTGGAAATGTTTAATTAGCTCTTGATATACATCCAGTCCTTTTTCGTCATTATAAAGCCGGTATGTTTTGGCCATTACGCTAAGTGCTTTACCTTCCAAATGAGGAAAGCTACGCAAATTTTCTCTTGACAAGAACAATGCACGTTCCAGATAAAAAAGGCTAGAATCCAAGTTAGTTCTACTAAGTTGCTGGCCTATTCTAATATCCGTATGTATCTTCAGTGTGTCGTGAGCGGCTGCTTGGTATGCACTTAATAAGGAATCAATTTGAGTTTGCCCCTTTAAACTAAAGCATAGGGCTGTTAGCATCAAGAAGACTAAAAGTTTACTATATTTTTCTAGTTTTTCTACACTATTATCTTTCACTCCCAATACTTTCACCTTATTCATACTTGTGATGCTTTTCGTTCCAAAGTATCTCGAAAGATAATCACAAACTTTGATCCCTGATCATAACTATAATCGACACGACCGTAAAGTTGTTTGGCCAATCGGCGCACCAGTCTTAAACCCATGCTTTTTGCCTTCAAAAAATCAAAGCCTTCTGGCAAGCCTCCACCAGTATCGCTTACGGTTAATTGATGTTCTCCAGTATTCAATGATTGAATAGACACAGAGATTTTTCCCGAAACTTCCTCGAATGCGTATTTGTAAGCGTTAGAAATCAGCTCATTTAAAATGAGTCCCAGAGGTACGGCGGTATCAATATCATATAATGTATTACCATGTCCATTGACCTCCACTTGTATATGCTCCGTTTTTTTAAATATGGCTGCCAAATCAACGATCAACAATTCTGCATATTCTTTGAAATCAATGGTCGCAAGATTCTCATTCTGGTAGAGCTTTTGATGAATCAAGGACATGGCTTTTACTCTGTTTTGACCTTCCATAAATGTGGCCAGTGCTCCTTCATCTTCAATACCTCTCGATTGGAGATCTAATAAACTGGAAATGACCTGAAGGTTGTTTTTAACCCGATGATGGATTTCCTTTAATAGAAGCTCCTTTTCTGATAATGCGGTTTGAATGGTGTTATTGGCCTTTTGAAGCCTCTTTCTGCTTTTGAGCACTACCAAGCCTATAAAAACCAATAGCAATACAATGACTAGCGCTCCAATAATGAGATATTGTTGTTGCTTCAATCGAGCTTCTTGGGTTCTTTGCGAGGCTTGAAGTAGCTGGTTTTCACTTTGAATTCTTTCCGTTTCGTATTTTGTTGACATTTGAGCCATTGCCTCGGACTGGGTTTGGGTATTCGATAATTCGGTGTTTTCGGCAAGTAATTTGGAATAATAGAGTGCCTGGGCCGGCTGGTTTAAACCTTCATGAATATTCACCAAATGATTCAATGCCATTATCTTCACTTCCAAAGATTTGCTGGAATCAGCATATGTCCATGCTTGCTCACCATAAGTTGCGGCTTTGTTCAGGGTTGCTAATCTTTTGGACGCTTCATTGAAATAAACAGAGTCTGCAAGTCTCAAATTGGCTTTGGCAAGATTTGCATAAACCTGTGCTTTGAATCGCTCACTTGCCCCATGAGGAACGTTTTGCTCTGCATTTTGCAAGAAGTTTAAAGCCTTTTCATACTCACCAAGCTTCAAGTAAATGTTACTCATATTGAGGAAGCAGTCGGAGAGTAAATAAATACTCTTGACCTTTGCAAAGAGCACACTTGCTTGATCATAAAAAACCAATGCTTTCTTAAGACTGTCTTGGGCGGTCAGCACATCTCCAATATCCTTTAAGCTTACCGCTTCATTCGGTACATGTCCAGCTTTACGAAATCCTTCCAGTGCTTGAAAATATGTTTGCTTTGCAGTTTCAGGTTGTCCTAACTTATCGTAGGCCATACCCACATTTAAAACACTACAAGCCACATCATAGGTTGACCCTACAGCTTTTCTCATTTCTACTGCTTTCAAGTAATACGCTAAGGCTCCTTCATAATTTCCTGCGCGAAACATCGCCAGCCCACCATTATTATAACTTCCGCTTACATACCTTGTATTAAGGGTATCGCTTAACTCAGTAGCTTTCGTAAAATAAAAAACCGCACTATCGTACTGATGAAGATGACTACTGAAGAAATAGCCAAGACAAAAAAAGTTATAAGCCAGTTGTTCCAAATCATTTTGTTGTTGGTAATAAGGAATAGCTCTTTTCAAATATGAAATACCCTTCTGCTTATATTCATCAGTATATCCATAGGCTAAACCAAGCTTGGTTAGCACCAAGTTTTCAAATTTCGGGTAGATCGCCATGGGTTCCTTTTTCGTAAGACTGAGCGCCCGTTCACCATAGTATACTGCTGAATCGGCATTTGACGTGCGGTAATGATTTGTCAAATCAACATCAATGAGTACTTTAATAGAATCGTGAGAGGCATTGTTCCAGACCTGAATTAATGAGTCAACCTTCGATTGTCCCGTAAGCTTCATTCCCAGTGAAATGAACAAAATAAAAGTTGTAATCCTACTAATCTGGTCAATCGAAAATCGCATAGCTAATTATTAGCAAGCAACATAAAGCATACTGCAATAAACTTCCAGAGATAACTAACCGATTAATTGAAAATATTTCGAAAAATCTCAATAAAGTGCTGCAGCATCCAAAAAAGGTTCTGAAACCAATTTGAGATATACTTTTACTCAAGGAAATAAAAATGGATCTTGTGTAGTAGCAAAGGCCAAAAAATAATCACAAATGCAATTGAATGGCTTATTTGAAAACTCAAAATATACGCGATATGTAATAATAACGTGAAGTTCTTTTGCCTAAACCTTGGAGGTTTCGAAAATTACCAAGGTTTAAGGAAGCTAGAGATTGGTTGTAAAATTAATCTCACTCATACTTCAAGGACTTCACAGGGTTAGAACAATTCGCTTTTATAATTTAAAACTGATAGTCACATATGCAATAATAAAAAGCGCCTGACAAGAATACTAAAGGATTAATGTCAAATCTGTTGGCAAAATTCCTGAACAGCTACAAAAGTCCTAAAAAGAAAAGGTGCGACCCCCGAAGGAGCCACACCAGTTCAACCAGCTTGCTCTTTGTATCTTATCTGCTATTTGCGAGATGTTCTTCTGTCTTTGAGTTCAAACTCCACTCTTCTGTTTTTGCCCCTGCCTTCTTTGGTCGCATTGTCTGCCAAAGGTTTGGCTTGTCCGTATCCATCGGCAGTGATTCTGTCAGCATTGATGCCTTTTTCTACTAAAAATCCTTTAACTGCATTGGCTCTTTGCTTAGACAATTGCAGGTTCTTTTCTTCGTCTCCTGAGCTGTCAGTATAACCCGATATTTTCAAGTCATAGTTGCTATTCTGCAAAAGCAGGTTGGCTATTTTGTTGAGGATGTCGTTAGACTTTTTGGTCAATACATCTTTTCCCGATTCAAACTGAACACCTGCCAGAGCTTCTTTCAATATTTCCTGAGTCTCTTGGCTGATTTCAGGGCAGCCTTTGTTCTCGATCGTGCCCGCTTCATTCGGACAATTGTCCTTGCTGTTCACAATACCATCTCCATCATCGTCTGGACAGCCGCCAAGTTCTTTGTTGCCCGGTGTGTTTGGACAGCTATCATTTTTATCTAGCACTCCATCGCCATCGCTATCTGGACAGCCTTGGTTGGCAATGCTTCCTTTTTCGTTTGGACAATTATCTTCAGAATCTTTGATGCCGTCTCCATCACTGTCAGGGCAACCTTTTAGAGATGCAAGTCCAGCTATCGTTGGACATTGGTCATTCATATCCAGTACGCCATCTCCGTCCTGATCTGGCAATGGACAGCCATTGTTGCTCGCTGGCCCAAAAGTATTGGGACATTCGTCGTTTTTGTCTTTGACGCCATCATCGTCTGCGTCTTTGCTGGCAAACCAGCCCGAGGAAAAGGTCAAGAGTACTTCGTGTGAAGAATTAGCCAACTGATTCAAATCACTGTCCACAATCATGTCATAGGCATAGCCCGCTTTGATTCCATTGCCCAATTCTGCTTGAGCTATAAAGTTTAACGATTCTCCATTTCTATAGCCGAGTCCTCCGCCTAGTTTGTTGTCGTACCAAGCCATCACCATCGTATTCCAAGTGGGTAATCCTCCTGAGACCAACTGCATCAAAACTGCTGGCTTGAGGGAGAATCGATCATTGACATCAAGAGTCATCCCTCCTTGGGCGTAATAATGCCTTCTTTGGTCATAAAAACGAATATTGCCTTCTTCAAAGCTATTGTTTAACAGAAAGGGAGCCGACACGCCCAACCACCATTTCCTAGCTTGGTAGTGAAAGCCTAAACCGAAA
>JAVJRN010000021.1:0-224565 GCA_040218415.1 Cyclobacteriaceae bacterium | reverse complement strand
TTCAAAGTGTGAAGACTTCAAACATCAGCAACTTTAGCGAGGTATCAAATCCTCGCTATTGTATTTTTTCAAGAACTCACAAAATATCCCAGTTTTTAGTCGGATACCAGTAACTTAAAACCATCTATTTCAGGAGTAGCGATAGTGGAACTCGTGTAGTGGTTATTTCTTTGGAAAAATTCAAAGCCCATTCGATTTACAATAAAGAAGTAAGGAGAAGAAAATTGTTCACTCATGTCAGATTGGGTAAGTCAAATGGCAAAATATTACTGAAATGGCTAGTTCTGAGCCATCGGTAAAATCAGAGCTGCGATTTTGACGAACTACTTTTTCAAAATTTTAAGTGAGATAAACCACTCGTTGTACCAAGTATTGAGATCAAAGTTAGTGGCTTGTGCCATGCCAAAAGAAAGTGTGGCAGATTGCTGCGAAAGTACAATGAGTCTCGTATCTATCTGAAAACCATAATTTCCAAACGCTTGATTGGTGAGCATGTCACCGTCTTGGCCATTAGATAAAAGAACGGATCCAAACACCGAGGGCTGTATCCAATTCACAAAAAAATTGTACGTCCCTAGTTTCGTAAACCGAATAGGAGGTAAGGAAAGTTCTGCCATAGTTTTGAAGTAGGCTTTTGAGATTATGGTCTCCTCAGCATCAAACCTCAAACCGGGTAATGAAAATGGATTTCGATATTGTTTTGAACTTCGATAATCGAGATAATTATTTCCGAAGGCAGCAAAACCAAAACGTGTAAAGGGGTTAAACACATCACTAAAGGAGTATCCTGCGAAGTTCCTCAACCATATTGACGTATGTTTAAATAGAAATGGAGTACCAAGATTTAATGATGCATTGACTCCAGGGTAAAGATTACCAGCAGAATAAGCGGCAAGTGCTGAAAGAGAAGTACTGATGCCTTTTTCATAGTCAACCGCACCCATTGATGCTCTTAAATTACTGTAGGATAGTCTATTTCTGAAATTCAGAAAGAAATTATTGTCAAAGCCAGCGACTTCTATCGTTTGAAAGTCAGGAGAGCGATTTAACCCATAAAATCCTGAAAAGTCACCTTGCAAATCGAGCTTTTTAATGCTGTTTTGTAAAAAATTTCGTTCCATGGACACCCCCAATGAAGAGCCTTTAAGTGACACATTTCTTGGGCCAAGAAGATCATAAAAACTTGCATGGTTGTAAGAACCATAAATGGAGTAAGTTCCATTAGGAAGCTTTATCTTCTTGTATTCAAAGCTCAAATGAAATTGTTCATCAGTATCTAAATCAGTTGTTTGAGCACGATCTTCATAAATAGCGTTTTTCCAACTTCTTGGTGATACTCCCATCTGAATATTCAACTCCGTTAAACCAAAAAGGTCTCGAAAGTTAAAATTATAACCTACTCCGACATGATCCCGGTAACCAAAAATCATAGGATAAGCACTATTGAGCTTTAAGAACTCTTTAGCCGAATATTCCCTTTCATCAATGATAATTTCTTCATCGGGATAATCCACCTTCTTAGGAATACTCAACTCCCAATCTTTAATCTGCGGATGTTTGTCAATAGTTATTCCTCCTAAATAGTCGATACTAGCAATATTTTTCACCACTTTATTCGGGATCTTACCGGGCACAAAACCCTTAGCCTTGAATTTAAGCACGAAAAAAGAGCTATCACCTAGATCGAGAGGTCTAAAAAAGCCATTAACGCCATTGCTCATTGCCTCTATGTCTTCCGTATCCCGCACATTTACTCTAAATATGTTACTCACACCAGAGTAATACAATGATCCATAAAGGTGATTTCCATCTTTTGAAAAGCGAAAACTCTGAGGAGATGAGTCAATGTAAGGAACTGTATCAATATCATTTAAAATGTCCTTATTCATTAATGTTTCCACATTATATATCAGGAGATGATGCTCACCTCTGAAATCTGAAACAGATGCACTTAATTTTTTCCCGTTAGGAGAAATATCAATATCATAAATATCACTTCCGTAGGGCAAGGTCAAAATTTGATTCCAAACGGGAGCAAAAGGGTCTCTATCTTTATCGTCCTTAATCCTTACAAGAGAAGATAGCCCCTCACTATGTCGAACCCCCCAGATAGAACCATCAGTTTTGTTGAGTGCTAAATCGCCTGTTCTAACATTTTCAAAGACCAATTTTTTCTTTTTTGTATTTAAATCATATTCGAATATATCTCGCCATACATTATTGTCTTCAGTAAAATAGAGTTTGTCCTTCTCTTCATCAAAAATCAAAGAAGTAACATAAAATAGTGCAGCGCCATTAACTTCTGTAAGTTTTTCAATCTTGCCAGAAGACACATCTATAGCGGCTAAATGTGATATTTGGCCAGGATAACTTACGGCCATGTATATTTTATTTCTCTTTTTATCAAAAAAGGGTATAGAGACCGAGCCAAGAACCTTGTCGGTATATGGGGTAAATTTGGTTATTGGGTTTTGGCTAATCTCTTCTATATTTTGAGTTTGAAAATCTTCTTCAAAAGCTATCCAATTCTTCCACACTTTTTGAATTTTATTATTGAAGATATGTTCGAATTGGGAGGCATAATTAGCCTTACTGCCCTCGTCTCTTTTTACCCAGTTTATAATCGATTCGGGTCCATAGGTATAAGACAAGTAACCCATGAATCTCGCACCATATAAATAGGCGTTGGACATCCCTTGAAAATCTGTTGTGGTACCTGCAGTTGAAATTCCCTTAGCGGTATAAATTATTTCATTGTCAGCCACTTTTGTCCTAAAGTTCATTTCATCCCAATTTCCGAGCCCCAACCCAACACCACCACCCATCCATGTTTCCATGTAAGCGGCAATTCCTTCATGATACCATCTCGGAGCATAATATCTAGGGGAAGTTAGGTATGCGTAAAGCAGAGAAATGGGGTGCTCGCTTGTTGGCTCTACTTTTCCAAAAAAAACTTTCTGAAAAAATCGATCTCTTTGAGTACTATTATCTAGCGCCGCAACATGCACCATCTCATGGTTAAGCGTAGCAAAAACCCTTTCACCAGCGGGGGAAGTCTCAAAAGCATAACTGAAAGGAGAAATTCCAAAAGAGATGAAGTTGCGAGGCACTGAAGTGGCTCCTCCGTTACCAAAATCTCCAAAGTCTTCGATAAAAACTGAAATTTTTTCAGTGGGTTCATAACCCCAAAGCTTCTTCTGAAAATCTAAGGTATTATGAAATGACCGGGCGGCATGATTTAGTAAATATTTATGACCTGGATGATAGGTAACAATATTTGCCTCAGTAGTTTCCAACAAAGTTATTTGTGCTGAGATCTGAAGTGTAGAGACTAGGAGAAATAAAGTGATAAAAAGTACCTTCATGAGATGAAAATAAACAAAAAAACAGGTTTGGAACCTGTTTTTTTGTTTGTTAAAAATTAGACGTCTATTGAATATAACCGGCCCCAGCTCCAAAAATAAATTTATTGAAACTTGAATTGGATGCCAACTTCATAAAAGAAGGGTTATTAGCTAATTTTTGGAAACTCTGATTACTAGCCAATTTCATGAAAGAAGGATTGCTCGCTAGTTTTTGAAAACTTTCATTGCTGGCCAATTTCATGAAAGAAGGATCGCTCGCTAGTTTCTGAAAGCTCGGACTTCCTGCTAATTTCATAAAAGAAGGGTTATTAGCTAATTTTTGAAAACTCTCGTTACTAGCCAATTTCATGAAAGAAGGATCGCTCGCTAGTTTTTGAAAGCTCTGATCCCCGGCTAATTTCATGAAAGATGGATTACCCGCCAATTTTTGAAAACTCTGATTGCTAGCTAATTTCATAAATGATGCATTATTAGCCAATTTTTGAAAGTTCTCATTACTGGCTAATTTCATGAAAGAAGGATTACTCGCTAGTTTTTGGAAACTAGCATCTCTGGCTAATTTCTCAAATTGTGCGTTTTGAGAAAGTTTTTGAAAATCTTGTGCTGCAGCCATTTTCATAAAAGATGGACTACCCGCCAATTTTTGAAAATCAGAACTAGCTGCCAATTTCATGAAAGTTGCATCACTTGCTAGTTTTTGAAAATCAGGGCTCATAGCCATTTTATTAAAGTCCTGAGACATGGCCATTTTTTGAAAGTCAGGGCTCATGGCCATTTTATTAAAGTCCTGAGACATAGCCATTTTTTGAAAAGCTTCGGTAGTAGACAATTTTTGAAAATTAGCATCAAGTGCCATTTTCTGAAATTCGCTACCAGCTGCCATTTTCATAAATCCTGATGTTGATGACATTTTCTGAAAATCAGGTGCACTTGCCAATTTTTGAAATTCGCTGCTCCCAGCTAATTTTTGGAAAGAGGCATCCGAGGCTAGTTTCATAAATTCTGGATTCCCTGCCATTTTCTTAAAATCGTCACTAGCCGCCATTTTCTGATAGGTTGGGTTTTGTAACATGGCCTGCACATCATCATCTTGTAAAGCCATTGTAATTTCTTGTTCGCCAAGTTCTAGTTCATCATTTCTCTCTGACGAATATTTCTTAGACTTTTCAATACCTCCGATAGAGCCAGATGCATTTTCTAAGTTTAGTCCTTCTCTATTTAAATAAAAAACGGTGGCGACTATAGCAAGACCTAGTATTCCTAAAGCAATTTTTCTTGATTTCATTTTCTTAAAGTTTAAATTATTAATTGTTCGGCCAAGTACTATAATAGGGGTTGAGATAAAAAATATCTTGGTCTACAATTTCGCTTCTACGACTCTACAATTTCGTTTCCATAGCTCTACAATTACTCTACAACAGCTCAAAATGTCTCAAATTTCATGTCTACGACGGATTGTGAAAGTGACGACTTCAATCCCATTTTCTTTTTAAGTCTATAGCGATATTGCTCTATGGTCTTACTGGAAACATTAAAATAATCAGCGGACTCCTTTAAACTTATGCCCATTATCGTGAAATATATCAGTGCTAGTTCTCGATCACTTAGTTCAAACTGCGAAAATTTGTTTAATAATTCAGGGTTTTGAGTAGCAATAAAATGTATCACATCACTTTCTTCCTTAGCCAAGAGTTCATTTTTAGAAATAGCAGCGCGATAGTTTTCGTTCTTTATTAGGATAATTGTTTCATAGAAAACATTGAGCAATAAGAAAAAAACGGCGATCATCATGATCATTGATATTGCGGAATAAAAATTAAACTCAAAAGATAGGAAGCCCAAACTTGCAAAAATGAGATTAGACGTCTTATGAACAAAAGACATTCCTAAAAACCACCATAATCCTTTGGGTACTTCATACTCTGCCGATTCGCCATAGTCTCTAATTGTTTTTACTAAAGACAACACAATAAATACAAAGTTGCCAATGATAGCAATCTTATACATTGGATAGTCGCTGCTATATACCTGCGCGCCATGATAAGGCAGATGCGGAATAATATTTACTATCAATAAAACGGCTATTATAACCAAGTGTCGAATGCTCGGAGGTTTTTCAAAAACGATATAAGAAATAAAAAAAGCGAGCACCACAATACTCAGTGGATCTTTTATAAAGAACAGGATAAATCTTACGACAGGAGTTAACTCTGGGAAAATGGTAATGACAATATCATAAACTAAACTGAATCCAATGATAAAATAATAAATAGTGAAAATATGGCACTTTGGACTTTGGTATTTCTTAAATAAAAAGATGTAAAACAGCATGAATATGCAAATCCCTGATACCCATTGAATTAATATTAAAGTGGATTGAAGGAATAAATTCATAATTTTTACATAAAGAATATTTAAACTAATTATTTTAGATTTTTACACCAAATTATTTATTCTAAAAATGAATATTTTAATATTGCTGGTGCTGTCTTTGAGTCCAGGTTTAGCTATTGTTATTTTTATTTATTTTCAAGATAAATATGAGTATGAGCCTTGGAAAACTCTTTTATTAAGTTTTATACTAGGGGTTGTTGGATTACTTATTTCATATTTTTTATCCACCGTTGTAGATTCAGTATTTCAGATTGAATCTCAGAATCTGCTACAACAGGCATTCCGAGCATTTATACTGGTCGCATTATTGGAAGAGTGTATGAAATTCCTTATTCTCAAGGGAATAATATATAATAATAAAAACTTCGATGAGCCTGCAGATGGTATCGTATATTCAGTGATGATAGGTATGGGTTTTGCAACTGCGGAAAATATAGCTTATGTTTTTAATGGTGGCATTGATGTTGGGATTTTGAGAATGTTTACTGCGGTACCTGCCCATGCTACTTTTGCCATTATGATGGGCTATTTTGTTGGGAAGGCAAAATTCATGCATCTACCTTCTCAAAGAACTCTGTCGACCTCTAAAAATCATTTTTTCAACAAGCCTCGGGTGCTTCTAGTCATCGGTTTAGCAATTGCCATCATTGCTCATGGGATTTATGATTACTTCCTCTTTATAGCTTTTATTCCAGGTATTTGGATTTTTTCATTTATCACATTAGGCTTGGCTCTTTACTTTTCTAAAAAGGCCATGGAAGAGCAAGTGGCCGCATCACCTTTTAAAAAAGATTCAAAAAATATCATTGAATAATACTTGTTGATGGTCTGAGAAATGGCTTTTATTGACCCGCTTTTCGACTTCTTGGAAAGGGAAATTACAATTTACATTGAACGCTTAAAAATTGGCTCGCTAGATGTAGCCATTAGGAGACTTCAATGTGTCCCCTGCCATTCAGCATGTAAAGCTTCAATTTGCTTCGAAAATCTCACCTGTTTACTTCACTATGTATGTGGACTGCTTTTCATCTGTTCTATACTGTATTGCCAAAACCATAGATTAAGCAACCAAAAATGCTAAATCATGCAAAAGCAACACCTTGTGCAAGGCACTATTTCCCCACCTTTTGAACGGAAACAGGTACTGGTTTAAGATCAATCCAAACCTTATGAGCTTACAGCGCTACTCGGCCACAGAGTTTTATAAGGATATAGCTATTAATGGTTTGTTCCGCATCCAAAATGGATTAGCTTTGAACTAATATAAGTTAGTTAACCGCAACTCGTTGCGGTTAACTAGTTGTTGTGTGCAATTCCCTGTATAGCAAAGTCATTCACTCCTCAAGCTAACGGTAGAGCAAAGAAATTTAAAAGAATTAATGAAAATCAGTGAATTTCAACAATTTAGAAAATGTTAGTCAGAATGCCATCAAATGAAGAATGAGACTTTTAATACTAATATCAACCTTAATTATTATTGGCTGTAGTGACAGCTCAAAAGAGAAAATGAAAACTTTGGATTTTATCCAGTTTACAATAGAAGTACCAAACAATTGGGACAAGGTAAAACAAAGAGGAATTGACTCTTTTGTTGGACAAATAGCAATAGATGAAACTGACACAGTTCATTTCGATTTGGGCTGGTATTCTAACGATTTGGAAGAACAGGTTCATTTCTTTGTTAATGACGGCAAGGTACATCTATTAAATGAAGAGCTATCACGTAATGACTCGCTTATATATAATTTTGTAGGGACAATTGATACGGTAGACACAAGTGCTTTTCGAAAGAATTTAGTGTCATGGACGACAATTGACAACCGAAAAGCAAAGGTAATACAACCAAAAAAGTCAGGAAATGGAATGACGGGAATGTTCATTGATAGCTTGTGGGTTGCAGGTTCAGGGATTGACCGATTTCAAATTAATGGAAAAGATTTAAAGCCAGAAAATGAACGACTTTTAATCGAAGCAATAAAGACAATTCGATTTAAGGACAGATAGAAAGCACACAACATATGCTATGAATGAATGGGGTTTCATCAGTCGGGAAAGTTGGGTGGCACTTGGAAAGTCAGCCACAATTAGTACATTTATTAATTGCTGTGGCTGTGTGCAGGTGGCAAGCTTATTAGTTTGTAAGCCCCACTCATCATAGCTAGGCGTTACCAGCAATACTCCGCATGCAGATTCAGAAGATCTTAAACACATTTAAACCTAGATTACTAAGAGAATACGTTTACCATGGAACATTCCAACAGCTAAGTGATGAACTTAGGACAATCAAGGGGAATATGTGGTCGAAGAAATTCATTTACTATAAGTCTAAAGGAAACGGAGTATTCAAGGTTCACGCAACCATTTCTCTTGGAACACTAACAGGAATGGGATTTGGAGCTGGAATTAACACGAAAATTAAGGTTGAAGAAATTGATCCAGTAACTCAAAAGGTTATCATTCAAACACCTTTAAGAATTGAACATTTTTTCATTACTGGCTTGTTTTTCTTGCTCCCAATACTAATGAACCATGAACGACTGAACTCTGAAGTGCTTTTTTCAGACGTTAAAGATTGGTTGATGATAACAGGTTGGTTTCATTTTGTCTACAGAGCTCAAGAACTGGTACTAATCGATAAAATCAAATCATTTGTAACCCTTGAAAACAAAAGCTGGTAACAGGCGATATAACGAATTGCCAAACTGCCTATATGACACTTCTGTGAAATACGCCCGTGAATCTGCCCATTCTGCTAGTATTTGTGTATCTAGCTACTTTTTCCTTTCTGGATTTTGACTTGCGAAACGCAGTGCGTCGTGGATACTGTTGTGGGGGTTGTGCAGTTTCACTACATTGTGCTTTACATTAAGGGTATGGCTACTTGCCATACCTGATCGTTACATGCCATATCTTCTCCTTGAATAAACTGCTTCAAATATTAAGCCCAGACGAAATTCTACAAAAGAAAGAGTTGCTCAACTATATTCGAAGCTGGGATTTTGCTAACACTGATCCTAATGTCATTAACTACTTCACCAAAGAACTGAAAAATATTTTAGGCGGAACTTTGGTGCAATTGGAATTGGAGTCAAATCTAAATCCATTGTATAGAATAACAGTTAATAGGAAAATACCTAGCAATAACAATTCTAGAATTTTTCACACTTCTCAATTGAGGAATCCACCTAAAAAAGCCGTGAATGGATACGGAAGAGCTAATATTCTAGGATCTTCTATTTTTTATGCTGCATTTGCTTCCAATGTCGCCGGCATAGAAATCCACCCCAAAAAAGGCGACCTTATAACAATTACAAAGTGGATACAAGAAAAGCCTCTTTGGTTGACAGCTGTATATCGATCAGGTGTAGTTTTGAGAAAATCGGTCTGGACTAAAGCATTATTGGATAAAATGGAAGCTCCTTTAGCCACACAGTTTGATTCAACAACGATAGAATTTTATAGATATTTCATGAATATACTCACGGAAGAATTTACAAAAAAGGTGTCTGAAACTGCTAATCTCAGCTATTTCTTAAGTGCCAGTTTTGCTAACAAAATTCTATTTGGAAACGGTAGTCATGCAGAAGCTATTGTATACCCCAGCGTAAAGAACAACTATCAAAACCCAAATATTGCCATAAAACCTAAGGCCATTAAGAAGTTAAGACTTCACTCTGCCCTTGAAGCTAAAATATTGAATGATCCATCAATGAACCAATGGAAGTGGAATTTCGAACCAACTTCTTTAACACAGAACATAGACAACAAAAATCAGAGGATTCATTGGAGTTCAGATCATGTAACAGATGAAAATATCCTGAAATTTGATCCAACACTTGAGAAAATGTAATCATACCTTTTGGGGAATGCTACAAAATGAGGCATTAAAGGCATGTAACAGGCGCTAGCACGAATACGCTAACTGCCAATTTACAGACTTCAGTGCGAACATCACCATGAATCAGCCGCAGGGAAAGATTTGTGCTTTCTACTGAATGCAGTTCGCAGGATTTTTCATCTTTCTAAGCGCAGTGGTTGTCTGAACCGTTGTGAGCTTCCCCTTGCCGGGCGCGACAAATTTCACTAGATTGTGCTCTTTACAGGCTGTGGGCATACAACCGATAGCTAATCGTTAGATTCAATAATGCTACTTATGAGATTTCTTCCCTTGATTTTTGTCCTGACATTTATTGCTTGCACAACGAGCAATACCGATGTGATTAACAAGTTGGACAACTTTAACAATCAAGCAGAACAAGAATTAACACAGCGGAGAGAAGGATTTAATAAACTAGTTGAAGAGAGCTTTTATGACGAATCTGAACGTGCTCAAGAAATTAACCGAATTTACGATATTCTTGACTCCCTAACCATTGAGATTTCTGAGGCAACTTCTTCAAACGAACTCTCCAAACTCATAAACTCTTGGAATACATTTTTTGGAACTGAATTAACACTGGCAGCTGCTAACGATCTTGAATTACAGAAGCGTTTAACATCACTAGATATCCGATTGAAAGCAAAGGAATTTGTTGACAAAACAACAATTAAAGTTGGTGGCGGTCCAATTAAATTCGATATTCTAAACTTCTATGTAACTACAGAAAACACAGAAATCGAACTTGGTGAATCTACTGAGGTCAAATTGACTTTTGCGGCTGTTCCGGGGAACATTGACGTAGCATTTGACATTCTTTTGAATGGAGATACAATAAATACAAAAAAAGGCCAAGGAATCTATCAATTTACCCCAACTCGCAAAGGAACATTTGAATTTAAAGGAAGTATTCAAGCCAAGCCGGGAATGAGGATGCTCGAAGGATGGAAAATGGAGGACAAAGTAAAGATTGTAGTAAAGTAAAATTTAAAGAATCTAACAAGCACTATCATCCAAAAGCTTACTAAGCTATTTACAAAAACTAGTGCTTTCAGACACTTTTATAAATATTTGAAGAATCCAGTTTACGGATGATAGCTGGACGTTATACCTCACCAAGAAAAAGAGAGATAAACTAAAGATCAATGGACTATCAAACATTTCAGCCTCATCCAGATTTAGAACCTCTTATCAGTTGTTATTGGACTCTAGAGGTTCCTGCTGATATTGATACACAAAAACAACGGATTGTTCCTGATGGCTGCATTGAAATAGCTTTTATTCTTGGCGATGATATAAAACGATATACTTCTGACGATGAATTTATCCTTCAACCTCGTGCAATGGTGCTCGGTCAGACCATCGAACCATTTTACATCGAACCAACAGGATATGTGAACACATTCGCCATCCGATTTTACCCCTACGGATTTGCCAATTTTGTAAATGAACCAATTAAAAACTTAGCGAATAAAGAAACACCATTAGAAGTATTGTTTGAAGAAAAAATCGCCAGAGAGCTAGAACAGGAAATAATACAGGCGAAAGACGTTAAACAAAGAATAGAAATCATAGAAAGATTTCTGCTAGAACGACTAAGCAAAGAATCAGTCGTTGAGAATATTGTAAAATCAACTGTTGATGCTATTGTATCATCTAATGGAAACACATCAATAAAAACAATTCTTAAAGAAGACTTGTCCAAAAGAAGGCAACTTGAGAGAAAGTTTGTGAAGCAAATTGGAGTTAGTCCAAAACAGTTAGCTAAAGTAATTAGGCTACAATCCGCATTAAAAATCTTACTTAACAATGAAACCAGAGACTTAACGCATATCGCTTATGAAAGTGACTATTACGACCAAGCACATTTCATTAAAGACTTTAAATATTTTACTGGGACCAGTCCAAAAGAGTTTTTAGGAAATGAAAATACGTCTCTTTCTGCTCTTTTCTACAAGTAAGATTTGAAGTGTCGCATTTTTACAATTTTAACTTTCACAAGTAGTCTATTTTAGTCTCATCAATTTAAATAGAGAAAAATGACAAGAATTTTACTAAGCGTTACTGTAATACTTGCCTTTCACCTTGTGGCCTGTAACAAGCAAACCAAATCTAATTCAGAAGTACAAAAAGTTGATTCTAGCCAAAAACAAATATCCAATAACATGAATAGTTTTATCTCCCTTTTTGAAATTCCAGCAACGGATATTTCACGAGCAATCAATTTTTATCAATCAATTTTGGACATTGACATTGAAAAAATGGAAATGCCAGGAATGGAAATGGGAATATTTCCATACGAAGGACAAATGGTTACTGGTGTTATTATGAAAGTAGAAGGGGACAAACCTGGGACTGATGGCGTGACCATTTATCTGAATGGTGGAGACAATCTTCAAACCATTCTAGACAAGATCGAAAAAAATGGAGGAAAAATAATTGTTCCAAAAACCGCTCACGCAGATGAAAGCGGATTTTTCGCTTTGTTTTTAGATACGGAAGGAAACAAACTTGGTCTAAATTCTCCAAATTAAATAAAGGAAAAGTGGACGCACAACCTTCTCTTATCCTCGTTTGCTAGCGAGTTATCCATTTCATAGACCCTGTATTTTAGAATCCGGCAAACTTAATTCCTGTTAGTTCGGCCATTTCTTTTTTCCATGTGGTAATGTCCTTTTGATTGAATTTATTGAGGTGATCATGACCACAAGCTCTTGCCATTACTTTCATCAATTCCGTGGAGGCAGAGAAGAAATTGTATAACTGCTTGGCCGACTTATCTATATTAATTTTCTTTCTCAATTCTGGTTTTTGAGTAGCCACCCCCGCCGGGCAGTTGTTGGTATGACACATTCTGGCAGCCACACAACCTATCGACTGCAAGGCAGAATTGGCCACAGCGATACCATCTGCACCTAAAGCCATTGCTTTAATAAAGTCTTCGGGAACGCGAATGCCACCTGTAATAATCAATGTGACATCTTTCCTGTTGGCTTTATCCAAATAATGCCGCGCTCTGGCCAAAGCAGGGATAGTAGGTACAGAAATATTGTTTCTGAAAATCAAAGGTGCAGCGCCTGTTCCGCCACCTCTACCATCCAAAATGATATAGTCAGCACTGGCATCCAGCGCAAATTGAATATCTTCTTCAATATGGTTGGCCGAAAGCTTGAAGCCAATGGGAATACCTCCAGTGATCTCTCGCACTTTGTCGGCAAATATTTTAAAATCTTCGGGAGTGGTCAAGTCATCAAAAGTAGGCGGGGAAATAGCGTCTGTGCCTTCTTTCAACTTCCTTACCTCAGCAATTTTCCCTGTTACTTTATTTCCTGATAGGTGGCCGCCAGTTCCTGTTTTGGCTCCCTGACCTCCTTTGAAATGAAATGCCTGCACATTTTTCAACTTGTCCCAGTCAAATCCAAACTTGGCAGAAGCCAGTTCATAAAAGTACTTCGAGTTGGCTTGCTGTTCTTCCTCCAGCATTCCACCTTCACCCGAGCAAATACCCGTTCCCGCTAACTCAGCGCCTTTTGCCAGAGAAATTTTCGCTTCTTCTGATAACGCCCCAAAACTCATGTCAGAAACAAATAGTGGAATGGCCAGAGTTAAAGGCTTTTTTGCCTTGGGGCCGATAACTAACTCTGCACCAACCTCCACATTTTCCATCAAAGGCTTGGTAGCTAACTGGGCAGCCAACAGCTGAATGTCTTTCCACTGAGGTAATTCTGGAATGGGCACACCCATGGCTGCCATTTCTCCGTGATGTCCGGTTTTGGTCAGACCATCTTTGGCCAGCGCTTTAATATAGGCCAAGGTAGGTTCCTCTTTGGTGGCACCTTCCTCTACATCTGCCGATTTCTCCTCGCCGCTTTCTTCCTTGAGGTTTGCATGAGTGCCGTCGCAGTAGGGTGGGTTCTGGGTTTGTTTACACATGCACAAGTATCCCGTTTGGTCTTCTTCTACTTCGAAAGATACAGGTTCAAAGGGAGTAGAGTCATGCGAAAAATCGCAGAAGGGTTGATCTTGAGATTTTCCACAGGCGCACCAAAGGTAATTTTCTCCTTTTTTTAATTCTTCTGAAACTGGTTTTTTACCAGCAATTTGAGGCTTATTCATGATGGTTTTTCTAATTTTTCCCTATTCCAATCGGCGGTATTTACCGCTGCTTCATAAGTGGTTTGTAAAAAGTTGTGTAAAGTTTTTTCCGGATTATCTGACTTTTGTACGTCTTCATATTTCAAGAAAAACTCTCCCATTTCGGAGCTATAAAAGGCTTCTTCGGGCAACACTTTTTGCTCGCCGAAGATGGCGTCACTTGGGTAGGCGTAGGCATAAAATACGGGCATTGGCGAGTCCTTAGAACCTGGCCAGAAACCTGCGCTACTTACTTCTTGAGAGTAAGCTTCCTGCATCACATCTAAAGGCATATTGGGCATGCCACCTTGATGTAAAGGGGCAGAATTTCCAGAAAAACGGGTAACAGCCAAGTCAAAGGCGCCCCAAAAAAGATGTACCGGACTTGCCTTACCGATGAACTCTGTTCTAAACTCATTGAATACACCATTCACTTTGACCATAGCATGCCATAGGTTGTTAGCCACTTCAGGTTTGTAGGTTTTGTTGATGGTATTTTCGGCGAAGGGAATGGCTGGATCCATTTCATTAGGGCGAGCATGTATTTTTACATTAATCCCTATGCTGGATAGTTTTTGAAACAGTTCTTTATAGAAATCTGCGACAGTTTTTGGCGCCAAATCCATGGATAAAGAGTCGGCGTTGGAGCAGTGAATAAGTAGCTTATGCTGCTTAAAATCAAAATCTATTTGAAATACGCGACCTTCATAAGGGATGCCGTGTGTAGAAAAGCCAGTAGAAGTAATGTATAAAGCGGTGTGCCATGAATGGTTTTGCCAAGGCATGGTTTTTAATCGGACTTTACCCACGATCTGAATCCATTGATGCAGGGTTTCAAGGGTTTCCTGCATTTCAGCAAAATGAAGTTCTGGCCAATTGTGGTTTTTAGGATTAGTCATTGTTGAGTGGGTTAAAAAACGGGTGGATTATAAACTCATGTGCGATCCGTCACAGTAGGGTGGGTTGCTGGTTTGCTTGCACATGCACATGGCTGCTTGTTTAGACTCTTTGGCTTTAAATACTTTGGGTGAAAACTCACTGCTGGAATGTGCACCATTGCACCAAGGTTGTCTGGAAGATTTTCCACACGCGCACCAAGAATACATTTTGCCTTCTTCCAGTTCTACTGTTTGTGGGCTTGTGCCAGCTACTTTTGCGTTATTCATTTTTGTATGTTTTTATGGTTTGATAAAGTTCTGTATATAATAATGGGTAGGCATTCACCTACATTAAGAAATTGAGCGTTTGTCGTTTTATTTGGCATAATCACTACGTATGGTGCTGAGTGCTTGCGGCGTTATGCCCAGATAGGACGCGATCATGTGCTGGGGAATTCTGTGCGCTAATTCGGGATAGGTTTTTATAAAGTAAGTATATCTGTCAATAGCTGGAGCACTCATTTGCATAAGTATTCTTTTTTGTAAGACGCCCGTACGTCTGAAGAGCAGCTTAAGATTTTTGATAAGTAGCTCAGGATCAGTAGATATTAAATTTTTCCTATTGAAGATGATTAATTCCGAGTCTTCTAAGCAATCAATAAACATTTCGGCTGGGAGGTCAAACTCTTGGGATTCGATATCTGCTATGATCCAACCTTCCGGAGCAAACATAAATATGTGTTGCTTTCCTTTGCTATCAATGATATAACTCCTTAAAAGTCCTTTTTTAACGTAAAATGCATGTGTAGCTGCCTGGCCCTTATGTTGAAGAATACTTCCTTTTTTGAATTGCTTGGTTTTAGTATTTGAATATTTTTTCAATATATCATTCAGGTCGTCCATTTTGCATGTTATTCTTGATCCTTTCGGTTGAAATGTTATTTGCACTTTCTGTGCACCTTCAATGTGAATATAACATTTGCAGACGGGCGTTCCAAAAATGGAAAATCTTCTATCACGGTAAAATCCATCAGCTTTTATGCCGAGGAATCAGAAACAACTAGAGATTGTAGTTCAGATTTTCAAAGGACTGAGATTGCCAAAAAAACCACATATCTAAACGAAAATTTCTACCGACCGCTTGATCCAGTATTGATGGTGGGCGCTACAAGCTAGGCTCTTGCTGGCTCAAACAGTGAAAACTGCCTAATCCCCAAACGATATCCGTAGAGTCAATCCCAATGACTTCTCTGTCTTTGAAAACCGACCCGAGTATTTCGAGGGCCATTGGATCATTGTGTTTGTCTCTATAAGTAGGCACTACCACGCAACTATTGGCAATGTAAAAATTGGCATAGGAAGCCGGAAGTCTTTGGTTGTTATACTCCACACTGTTTGGCATGGGAAGCTCCACTACGTTGAGTGGGTGACCATCAGGTAATTTGAATGATTTCAGCAGTGCTGCGTTTTCCGCTAGCGGTTGATAATTTTCGTCAGATTCGTTCGCTTCCATCACTGTTACCACTGTATTTCTGTTGACAAAGCGGGTGATATCGTCTATATGTCCGTCCGTATCGTCACCAATAATGCCATCACCGATCCACCAAATGTCATTGACACCATAGTAGTCCTTTAGTATGGTTTCGATTTGCTCTTTGTTTAAATCAGGATTCCTGTTTGGATTGAGTAGACAAGCCGTGGTAGTGAGTAATATGCCCGCTCCGTTAAACTCTACTGAGCCCCCTTCCATAATGATCTCTGGCTCAAAAAGTTTCAACCCAAGTTTTTCAGACACCAATCTTGGAATTTGATTGTCTAGATCGAAAGGTGGATACTTTCCACCCCAGGCATTGTATCCCCAGTTGACGATGGCTTTTTCATCTTTACTGAGTAAAAATGACGGGCCATGATCTCTACACCAAGCGTCGTTGGTGGGGAAATGATGAAATTTTATTTGATTGAAGTCCGCTTTAACCTCGGTCAAACATTTTTTGGCAAAAGCCTCCATTTTGCTATCCGCCACGTTGATATTGACCAGTTCGCCTTTGGCAATTGCCTTGATAAATTCACAGTAGGGCTGGTATATTTTGTCGATTTTTCCGGGCCAAGAATCTTTGTTGTGCGGCCAGCTTAGCCAAGTGGAGGTATGTGGTTCCCACTCGGCCGGAAAGCGAAAACCTGCTGCTTTGGGCGTATTCATTCTTCGTCGATGTAGCGTTTTTGTATAGGGGCGTAGGCATCAATTCTTCTATCTCTGAGAAAAGGCCAATGGACTCTATAATTATTCGTTTTTGAGAGATTTACAGGGATCACTTTGGTGACTTCTTCCAAGTGTGGCGCTTTATAATCCAACCATCCGAAAGCGTTGGTCACGTAAGATCCACCCCAAAACTGCATGTTGCCTTCTACACCAGTTCTATTGACGCCAATCACCGGTATGCCGTTAGCTACTGCATGTGATTGTTGAATAGTTTGCCATGCGTTGTGCTGTTCTTGGTTTGTCTGCTCATCTTGAGATTGATCCCAGCCGATGGCAGTCGGGTAGAAGAGCATCTCGGCACCCATCAATGTTGTGATGCGTGCAGCTTCGGGATACCATTGATCCCAACATACAAGCACACCAATTTTGGCATATTTGGTTTGAAAGGTTTTGAAGCCAAGGTCACCTGGCGTGAAATAGAATTTTTCATAATAGCCGGGATCATCCGGAATATGCATTTTGCGATACTTTCCCAAGTAGGTGCCGTCAGCATCAATGACTGCTGCGGTATTGTGATACAGGCCTTCTGCACGCTTTTCAAAAAGTGAGGCGATAATCACCACATTGAGTCTTTTGGCTACTGCTGAAAAGGTTTCAGTGGAAGGTCCAGGGATGGCTTCAGCCAATTTAAAGTTTTCATAATCCTCCAAATCACAGAAGTATTTGGATCTGAAAAGTTCTTGTAAACACACAATTTGTGCGCCGTTGGCAGCTGCTTCTTCCACACCTTTGATGGCTTTGGAGAGGTTGCCATCCAGATCATCACTGCATGATGTCTGAACGATTCCTACTTGTACGATTCGTTCTTTACTCATAGTTGAATTATTGATTTGCGAATATCGCTATTTGTTAAGAATTTCAAGAATGGATGGTCGGGTTTTGGCGGATATTATTATTGACCAAAACAAGTTAGCCATTGATTGTCGGAGCAAATGTTGGCAGGTAAGTACACCTTTCACTGAATACTTATGCTTAATTTGTTATTAACGAAAGTGATGTTTTTCTAAGTGTTATCTTATTATCGTGTGTAAAAGAGGTGCTAATTATTAATTCATCTGACTACTTTTATTGAAGTTCAGCGAAGAAATCAAGATTTCAAAATCACGCCAAGGCCTCTGCTTTCTCATTTTCTTCTTCTATCGTTGGTAAAGGGTCTTGGTTGAGCGCCTTTAAAATATCATCTGAAATCATGTATAAGCAAGGGACGATCACCAAGATAATAGCTGTCGCAAACACAATCCCAAAGCCTAATGAAATTGCCATTGGAATCAATTGACGAGCCTGCCGCGATGTTTCTAAAATGATTGGAGTAAGCCCTCCAAAAGTAGTGAGCGTTGTTAGCATGATCGGACGAAATCGTCTTAAGCCGGCCTCCAAGATAGCATCAAAAGCAGGTAATTCACCTCGGTACTTATTTGCATAGTCGATCATAATCAGTGAGTCATTCACAACCACCCCTGACAAGGCGATCACGCCCATAAGACTTACCAGCGACAAATTATATCCGAGTAAAATGTGTCCGATAACCGCACCAACAATGCCAAAAGGAATAGCAATCATGACAATGAGCGGCTGAGAATAATTGTTTACTGCGATGGCCAGCAAGGCATATATTATCAACATAGCGATCGCAAATCCTCCCCACAAAGCTTGTGTTGATTCTCGCATTTCCGCTTGGCTGCCTTCGAAAGTCCAAGTGATTCCCGGGAAGTCACTTCTAAGTTGTGGCAGTACCTCTTCGCGCAGGGAATTTAGCACCCGTGTTTGTGCACTTTCAGGTTCTACATCCATACCCACATTGATTACTCGCTTGCCATTTCTACGATTGATGCTGGTGAACGTCTCCCCTTCAGAGAAGCGCACAATATCGCTCAAAGGAATCATAGTTCCGTTTGGTGTTTGTATGACAAAAGCTTCCAAGTTTGCTATGTCCTTTCGTTCCTCTTCAGGAAGCTTTACTCTTATTTCTGTTTCATTGATTCCTCTCAGCTGTCTTAAGGCCAACGCTCCAAAAAAGGCATCTCTCATTTGTCCACCCACGTAACTTGGAGTTAGACCCAAAGTTCTTGCTTCTGGCAATAATTCAAACCCATATTGAAGTTTGCCTTTATTGTAATTATCATTGACATCTTTGGTCTCAGTAAAACGCTCTACCCTTTCTAAAAACGCTTCACTGGCTCTTTCAAGCACCGCAATTTCAGGATGACTCAAGTCAATGCTAATGTCTTGGCGCCATCCGCCTGGTCCACGCTCTGCCTCGAAAGTGATCTGATCTACGCCTTGTATTTCACCAATATTATCTCGCCAAAGTTGTATAAAAGCCCGTGCACTCATATCGCGCTCATCGGGCGGACGCATGACCACTTCTACGTCTATAAAGCTTTTACCTCTCACATTGGTTTTTACCCCTTCTGCTACTTTGTAGAGATCATAAGTGTCAAACATTTCCATTGTCGATCGGGTAATTTCATCAGCTATGGCGGCAGCTTGCTCGGTGGTTGTTCCTACGGGTAAGGAAACACCTGCTTCAATTTCATCCGCCGCATCTTCTGGCATCAGCACCATCCCCATGTGTCCGCTAAAGCCATAGCCGCCAACCAATAATAAAAGGGCAAAAGCCGCAGTTAAGGTCACATATCTATTTTTCAGGCAGGTATTTAATATGGGTTGATAGATGCGTTCAATGAATTTATTGAAAGATTTCCCAATGAAATTTTGAAGTTTCTCCAGTTGCTTTATAATGTTCAGTTTGTTCTTTTTGGGTTTGTGTCCTACATGAGATGGAAGAATGTACAATGCCTCGAACAAGGATACAGCAAGCACAACTATCACAACTGCTGGAAGTGGCCACCAATATTTACCAGTGGTTCCAGGCATAAATAAAAGCGGTATGAACGCGACAATCGTGGTAAGGATACTGAAAATGACCGGCTTTGCTACATCGCGAGTTCCGGCAATAGCTGCTTCTATATGGCTGTACCCTTGCTGGCGATAGTCATAAATATTTTCACCAACTACAATAGCATCATCTACGACAATACCCATAACAACCAAAAAGCCAAACATAGAAATCATATTGACACTAATGCCAATGAGCGGTAAAAACATAATACCGCCAATGAACGACACGCTCATGCCCATCATGACCCAAAATGCCAATCGGTATTCTAAAAAGAGCGAAAGAATCACCAGAACAATCACGATGGCCATCAGCCCATTTTCAGTTAATAAGGACAAGCGTTCGCGATAATCATCGGCACGGTTGCCACTTATTCTGGCTTTGATGGCATCAGGTAGGTTTGTTTCGAATGTGGCTAAAATATCTTTTACTGTAGATTCAATTTCCAATGGTGATTGTCCACCAATTCTGAAGATTTCTACATCCACGGAATTTTGTTTGTTAAACTGACCATGAAATCCTTCTTCCTCAAATCCATCGGTAATGGTGGCAATATCTTTAAGTTTAACAGTGGCGCCATCTGGGGAGGAAATGACATCAATACTACCAAACTCATCTGCCCAGATTTTTCGCTCTTGCATTCGCAAAGAAATTTCCCCGGTCTTCGTTTCGATTGCTCCAGCTGGAATATCAAAGCTCGACTCGCGAATAATGCTGGCGACTTGTCCCAAAGTAATGTTGTATTCTAATAAAGTATTGGCCGGAATCTCAACATGGGTCACAAATTCAGGCACATTGCCAATTTCCACTTGGGTAATATTGGGATCGCTGAGGAGGATATTTTTTAAGCGTTCGGCATACAGTCGAAGCGTCCATACATCGACCTCTCCGTACAGGCCTATTTCAATTACATCTCTTTGGATCGTTTGTAGGTTTACTTGAGGTCGCTCTATATCATCAGGAAAAGTTTGTATTCGATTGACAGCCTGGTCAATTTCCTGAAATGCTTTCATTCGATCGGTACCAATCACCAACTCTACAGAAACCTGACCTGAGCCTTCTCGGGCGGAAGAAGTAATTTCTTTAATACCTTGAACTCCACGAATGGATTCTTCTATCGGCAGCAAAATGCCATCTTCTACTTCCGTAGGTGCAGCCCCTGGATAGGTTACTCTTACTTCGACTATTTCCAATTCAAATTGAGGAAGTACTTCTTTTTGAATAGAAAACATGGTGTAGATACCCCCTGCAATCAGCAAAATCATCAACAAATTCGCTATGATTGGGTTTCTTGCGAAAAATCCTATAGTTCCCTCTTTCATGTCTGCCTTTTCCTTACCCATCTGTTCCTTTGTTTGATTCCGAATCATTTTTTGCCATTCGCAGTGCTGCTCCTTCTACTACGGTAGAAAGGTTGGTCGTTACCACCTGATCGTCGCTGTTTAGTCCTTCGCGTACATATATATGGCGATCATCTTCAAAGGCAATGGTCAGTTGGCGAATCTCCAATTTTTCGTCTTTCATCACCCATATGGTATTTCCTTTTCGGAGGTAATCGCGGTTTACTCTGACCACATCTTTTAACTCTTTCGCTGGAATGGTCGCCTCCACGAATGTACCAATGACCAAAATGGGTTCATTGGTATTGGTGCTGGCCATTTCATTGACCTTTACGATGACTTGCGCAAATCGGAGCTGATCAGTTACAGTTCCTATAAGTTGGTAGAGCTTGCCCTTTCTGTATTGTTCTTTTTCCCATGAGGGATTTCTCAATCGCACCTCCATTCCTTCCTTATTTTTAGAAGGAAACTCAAGCCAATTGACCTTAGAAACAGGCACATTAAGCATAATCCAATATTCACTTGTTCCTACTAATCTGCCTAATTGGTCGCCTACACTGATCTGAGAACCTAAATTGGCATTTCTAGTCACTACATGCGCATCAAAGGGAGCTTTGATAGTCGTACGTGCTAAGTCGAGTCTTGCTTGTTTAAGTCTTGCTTTGGCGGTATTCACATTGGCCTTAGCAATATTCAGTTGAGGTACGCGTAGTAGGAGTTGTTTATTTCTGGTCAATGATTCCTCACTAGCCAGTTTGTAGTCATTTTCAGCGGCCTCTTGCATCCCCATTTCTAATTCCAGCTGTGCCTCGGCAATGGCCAAATCACTGGCTCTAAGTTCTACGATATTTTGATAGTCGGCAGGATCTAATCTGAGGAGCACCTGACCTTTTTTCACGGTGGCTCCAGGAACGAATTCATCATCCATTTGCACGATTTCACCAGCCACGCGCGCACTAAGGTTGATGTCTCTGGCGGGTTGTACGGTTCCAGTGGCTTTGATTGTTGGTCGGAAATCGCCTTGCTCACCAGAAATCACTTCCACCAGCATCGCAGATTTTTTGGTAGCACTTTCTTGTTGAGCGACTGGTTCTGTTGAAAAAATAAAATACGTAACTACGGCCGTCAATACCAAAATGACAACTATGACAATGATGCTTTTGAATCGATTCATTTTTTAGGTTTGATGTATTCCTTGAAAAAACAACTGCTGATCGGGTAAGGTGTTCGAAGAATTTTGAAAGAGTGAGCTTATCACGGTATTTGATTAGTTTATATGCACATAATTTTAATGTGGCAATAAGCTAAAGGACTAAGCCCTTTGAACTTTTTTAGCAATTTTTCGCCATTTTAAAGATTATCGATTCTTCTACAGAAATGTTTCCTTTTGAGGATAAACACATACCCAGTTTTTTAAGCGCATTATAAAATTTTCACCATGTAATAGCATCGCATTTTTGGTTAGCTTAGTATCAATGAAAAGACGAGTTTTTATCGAAAAATCACTTTTGTCGACCATCGCCCTATCACTGGGTTCATCATCGTTGTTGTCTTGTAGAGAGCACTTAATTTTACCAGATGCTGGATTCTCAGGAAAGGTAATCATCATTGGTGCGGGTGTGGCAGGCCTTTATGCAGGATACCTTTTGAAGTCAAAAGGGGTAGACTTTACTATTTTGGAAGCGACTAGTGTGGCTGGTGGAAGAGTGGCAAAGAAGACCAACTTTGCCGACTTTGATATCGACCTTGGTGCGCAGTGGCTTCATGGATTAAACTCCATTTTAGGAGATTTGGCAGTTAAAACTAAAACTATCATCTCTGAAGATAATTCAACCAACGTCTTTTGGTACCAAGAGCAGTTGGTAACTTCACTTCCCATAAATGTTGGCGAGATTGTCTCTCCAAGTAATAGAAAACCGGATATTTCTTATGCCGATTATGCAAGTCAGCAGGGTCTCGGAGATGAATATAAATATATCGTAGAGCAACTGGCAGGTGACCTTGGTGCAGATTCTTCTGACTTATCCATAAAGTGGACTGGTACCTATGAAGATGAGTGGTCTTCGGGCGATGATGATTATAAATTCGAGAATTCCTTCTTCGATCTGATAGACCAACACATCACCTCTGAACTTGACGGTTTTATTCAATTTGATACGGTTGTGGAAGAAATCGACTACCGCAATGAAACGATAACCGTCATAGACCGACTTGGAAAAAACCTCGCAGCGGATAAAGTGATCATTACAGTACCTATTACCATTTTGCAAGATGGAGACATTACTTTCATCCCCGATTTGCCTTCAGAAAAAATAGAAGCCTTTGGCAAAATCGGCATGGGAGCCGGCATGAAGGTCTTTCTTAAGTTTCAAGAAAAATTTTATAATGAAAATATTGCCGGTGGTGAAGTTTGTGCCGCCTATGCGGATGATAGTGTAGGTAAAAAGGGGACGGATCATGTGCTGCTGGCATTTGTTATGGGTAAGCAAGCAGAAAACTTAACAACATTAGGCGCTGATGAGCTCATTGCTCAAGCGTTGATTACCGAGCTTGACGGAATGTACGATGGTGCAGCCAGTGCCAATATACTGGCGTGGCACGTCGTAAATTGGACAACCAGTCCTTTTGTCAGAGGCGCTTATTCTTATGATAAGGTAGGAATAGGAAACGCCCGAACCATTGCCGCTGAACCCGTAGAAGATAAATTGTACTTTGCAGGAGAGGCCATGAACTTGAATGGCCACCATCAATCAGTCCATGGTGCAATAGAGACGGGTTACAAAGAAGTGATCAGAATATTAAAGCCTGATGCCTTATGAAAAACAAATTTTCACTGTTGATTGTCTGTCTTTTCTTCTTCTTTTCATCTATCGCTCAAGAGATTCGATTTGGTCTTGGTTATGATCAGCTTTATGCTAAAGAGTTAGACCGACTCATACAAACATATAATTTCACAAGACCTTTTTTAGACGAAAGTCAACCTTTGATATCCAATGGCACGCAAGCACAGCTTTCCTATATCTTCGATACACAGAAAAAAAATTGGAGTAGCGGCGTTGCGCTGAGTCATTCCTACAACTGGAGCAGTGCCAATAGTACCGGAGCAGATGTTCGCTTCAACTTCAACACCATAAAGCTGGGCTACCTTTTGCATTTTGAAAATGATAAGGCAATGAAGGGTTTGTTCTTTGATGGTATTATTTCTGGAAACATAGGGCTACTGACAAAAAGGATGAATCAAGAAACGTTTAAAGTCGATGGGGAAACGTTGCAGTCGTGGCATTTCGGCGGACATGTACAGCTTAACATGGGGTATAAAATAGCGTTGAATCGTGGGTTCCATATTTCGCCTTACGTAGGCATTGGTTATGCTCCATATATGACGGAAGGTCAAGCGGAAGTCGTCATTAATCAAACATCAACATTGGTAGATCAAGAGTACGATGCGATGATGAATTGGAACCTAGGTTTGATGTTTCATTTCATAAAATCTTCAGAGAAAAGAAGTAGATAACATCCAGTCCGATAGGCCAATTTCCCTTTTTCTATAGATGCTTTTTTATAGATGCTTTTTTAGTCGAAATTAATTTTTAAGCTAAAAAAGGGGGAATCAAAAATATCCTTATCTACTTCGGTAGTGCAACTTTAACTTGCTATGCCGATGTGTTACTTCTTACTTGCGTTAAAGAGCTTCTGCTTTTCTTCTTTGCTCAAGCTGTCATAACCAGAATGAGAAATTTTATCCAAGATCGCGTCGATCTGGTCTTGCTCCGTTTGAACTTCGACTTTGGTATCTCTGGTATATGAGGAGCTTGAAGATCTGGCTTTTTCCTTCGGAGCACTTCTGTGGCTTACTTTAATTTTCGGTTGGTGAACAAAAAAACTTTTTATCCAATAGATGAAATCAATCACCCAACCACCAATATCGTTACCGGCTCGCATCTGCGTGATGTACAAGAAGCCTAATCCGGCACCTGCCATGTGAGCCAACTCACCACCTGCGTTGCTACCTATTGTTTGTGAAAAGGAAAGCAACACATAAAATAAGGCGATATATTTAATTTTAACTGGCCCAAGAAACATTAAAAACAAAGTGTAATTAGGCATAAAAGTGGCGGCACCAACGACAATAGCATAAACTCCAGCACTTGCACCTAACATCAATGAACCTGCGGCACGATCTTGGAAAAAAGGAACCAAATTATACATGAGCATGTAAAATACGCCACCTGCCAAGCCTCCCAGAACGTAAAGCGCCATTACCTTTTTTTGTCCCAAAAACTCATTGATGATTTTGCCAAACCAATACAAAAAAAGCATATTGAATATGACATGAAAGAACCCTTCATGGGTAAAAAAGTAGGTCACTATTGACCAAGGCTGAAGTATAAAAACCCCCATATCTGCGGGTAACATCAACTTGGACACAACCAACCTATACACATTGTCAAACCCTGAAATGACTAAGAATACCTTGAGTATAATGAGCACTACAAACACTATGACATTGATCATAATGATCTGGATCAGCGCATTATTCGGCCTGTTCCAAGCGTTTTTGAAGTCGTCTAATATTCCGTTATTCATATCAATAAAATCGTTGACTGTTTTTTTGCCAATACTTTAACAAAAAGAAGGCAATAAGCATTCCACCTAGGTGAGCAAGGTGAGCCACGTTATCACCAGGCGTTCGGCTAAATTCGGAATAAAGCTCAAAGAGTCCATAAAAGGTGACCAAATATTTCGCTTTAATCGGGATAGGAGGAAAAAGTAAGAAAAGCTCAGTGTTAGGAAATAACATTCCAAATGCCATCAATATGCCAAATACGGCACCTGACGCCCCAACCATTGGAATGCCTGTAATATCATTGTAAATATCTTTGACAATTTCCTTGGCTTGCGTGATGTAATTCAAGTTATCTGGCCGGTCGTAATAGTCTTCGGAGAATTGTGCCAGTCTAGGAAGGTTATAGGAAGGAGACTTGTGGTCTAGGATGAAAATACTGAATGCTTCTGGGTTTGGGTTTTCCAAGTAAGCTTCTGTGTCTTGCTTCAAATCGAGTTTTTCTGCGAAATCAGCGATTCCATAAAGTACTCCAGCGCCCACGCCACAGATTAAATAAAAGGTCAAAAATTTCTTTGGTCCCCAAACTTGTTCCAATAATGGTCCGAAGATAAATACGGCAAACATATTACCCAGAATGTGGCCAAATCCGCCATGAATCCACATATATGTGAAAAACTGGTAAGGTGCGAAACTATCGGCAAAGACCACTCTCAACCCAAAGAGCCCAGAAAATGGCCAACTAAAGATCGATTGCACTAAAAAAATTAAAACGTTGATGAAAAGTATATTTTTCACCATAGGGGTCAATCGCGTCATGGGCTAAACCAGTTTTCTATTTTTGCTAAATTAATAATTGTAAAGGTAGGTTGTCCGCTTGGTGTATAATTCGGCTGTTTGCAAGCAAAGAGTTGATCAATTAGTTTTTCAGATTCCTCATCGGTCATGCCTTTACACTTTAATGTGGCCGTTCTTTTCGCCAAAGATCTACACAAATTGTCCTGAGAACTAATACCTAATTCTGTCTTATTTTGTTTAAACTGTTCCAACAGCTCTTCAAAAATTTCTTTTTCGTTGCAGTTCGACAGTTCCATGGGAATTCCCTGAATAACTAGCATCTGCTGCCCCATCTCTTCAAATTTGAAGCCTAGTTTTTCTATTTCATTCTTAATTTCTAAAACTAGGGTGTAGTCTCCGGGGCTCAGCTGTATTTGTTGTGGAAAGAGATTGCTCTGTGAAAATCCTGGTTTACTGCTCAATCTCGTCAGGTATCGTTCGTACAAAATTCTTTCAAAAGCGGCTCGCTGATCCATGACCAGCATTCCCGATTTTACTTGTTTGACGAGATATTTTTGATGAATTCGCAGTGTTTTTGTTACTTCACTGACTTCAGAAAAAGTCGTTGGCGTATGATTTATAACGCTTGAAAAAGTTCGCTCTTCCCTTTCCAATGAGGGCATCTCTTTTTCGATTTCTTCGGATGTCACAATATCTTCACGTTTTGCAATTTCGAACAGGTCGTCCCAGTTTTTGGAACGTTGCTCTTTTTCAAGATTTCTAAAACTCGAATAATCACGATCATGCTTCGATTCTCCACTTGAAGGTCTTCGAATGAACTGTTCAAAATTAACATCTGTATCGAAATCGATGGAAGGGGTTACATTAAAAGCACCCAATGCCTGTCGCACAGAGGCATTGATGATCCCATAGATCATCCGATCATCGTCAAATTTTACTTCGGTCTTGGTCGGATGCACATTTACATCCACATGCTTGGGATCTATTTCTATGAACAACACATAAAAAGGATAATAATCATCTTTGAGCAATCCCTGAAAAGCGGTACTCACGGCGTGATTGAGATAACTATTTTTTATAAATCTGTTGTTGACAAAAAAGAACTGCTCGCCTCGTGTCTTCTTCGCAAACTCAGGTTTGCCAGCATAACCTGTAATGGTAACATGTGGCGTTTCTTCATGGCATGGGATGAGCTGATTTTGGTAGTTTTTCCCAAAGAGCTGAACAATTCTCTTGCTGAGCTTTCCTACTTCCAATTGGAATATTTCTTGATCATTATTATGAAATACAAAACTAACCTCTGGATTCGCCAACGCTACCCTTTGAAATTCGTCATTGATGTGGCGTAATTCTACTGGGTTTGATTTTAAGAAATTGCGCCTTGCAGGGATGTTGTAAAAAAGATTTTTCACACAAATAGAGGTACCATCTTTCACCAACTCAGGTTCTTGTTTCTTGATTTCCGATGCTTCCACTTCTATCACCGTGCCCAGCTCATCTTCTTTGCGTTTAGTTTTGATTTCTACATGGGCAATCGCCACAATAGAAGCTAAAGCCTCTCCCCTAAACCCCATCGTGCGGATGGTGAAAAGGTCTGCAGCTTGCTGAATTTTTGAAGTTGCATGTCGTTCCAAGCTCATGCGAGCATCCGTAACGCTCATGCCTTTGCCATTGTCAATGACCTGTACCAAACCTTTACCAGCATCTTTGATAATTAACTTTACGGCAGTAGCTCCAGCATCCACACTATTTTCTAATAGTTCTTTTACAACTGATGCGGGTCGTTGCACTACTTCACCGGCTGCTATTTGATTAGCGATGCTATCAGGTAAAAGACGAATAATATCCTGCATTTATTTTTTAAAAAACTTACTTCTAAGTCTTATATATAAATAAACTGGTGCTGCCAACCAGAGTAAATAAAACACAGCATTTCCGTAGTATAACCAACCCACGACAGTCAAGCCCAATAGAGCGGCGATAGCCATTTGCAGAAAACCTGCACTTGATCCACTGGTTACTTTTCTTTCGAAGGAGATCCTACTGGGGACGTAGGTCATATTTTCACCTTTCATTTCTCGAGCAATGCGAGCGGTACGCTCCTCAATTTCTTCTTTTATAGGATCGTAATATCTTGGCTCGATTTCAAATCTTTTGTATTTCTGAACTTTTATAAATGATGGAAGCTTCACGATAATTAATTGAGTACTTTAGGTTTTTGTATTGAAAATCCTCTTTTTGAATCTCTTATGTAGAATAATATCGTTAATATTTCGCTTAAACATAAAGATCAACGATCATTACATCCTAAAACGTAAAATATTTTGAAAAATTCTGTTCAAAGTTAAACGGAATTCAAGCAATGCGCATTCTTGTAACCATATTATCTATTCTTTCTGTTTTTCATATCTATGGAGCAGATAAATTATCAACTACCGAGCTCGATAGTATATATAATTATATGTCGCCAATTCAGAAGTTGAAAAAACTGGTATGGTGGCATGCGGATAATGCCTTATTGCCAGCGAAGGAGGTAAATGATGAAATTGGCGCCATTTATCTGCCTCGACCAATGACCTCCTATGAGTCTATCATTTATGGAAATCGCAGCATTGCTCCGTTTGCCCTACAACTTGACGAACGATTAAATCCTGCGCCAGATAACATCAGGAACCTGCCATCGCTTCTTACTCTAGCATCGATCACTGACAAATCTATCCTTATTGAATACGCTGACTATCTCGAAAAGCTTTGTCGAAATTATCATTTAGACTTTGCCGTATTACCCAAAATTGGGGCGGACTCTATACAGATGTTTAAGTTGGTAGATATGCTCAATCAACTCAAGCCAGATTTTTTCATAAAATATGACGACCTGAGTTTTGAGTTTTTCAATAAGAAAAAGGAAGTACAAGCCGCTTACCTTGAAGACAAGTTCTTGGTAATGAATGACGAGAGCTTCGAAGTGGTTAAAAAATATTTGCCAAGAATTCTCAAGAAGATTCGTGTTGAAGAACACTCCGAAAAAGTATTGTTATCTATCAGAAATAATTTTGACTTTTCTAGTTATCCCGAAGTTCGGCTTTCAGGCAAACTAGACGTGAGAATTAACCGCGCTTCGATAATTCCAATACAAAGAGAACGAAATTTACTGCCGATCAAGGAAGATACAGTTTGCTTGCTTTCCTCAAATCCGAGCAGCCGACTTGTTCAAATGATTGGTAAATACGCCTATGTTATCAGTGATGTCAATGACATTCGCAACCCGCTCACACCGATTATTATTGAAAATGAAAATGACTACCCTGTCAATGTTGATGGTCATGATGTTATTTATATCGGTAATATGAAATATGGTTCTTCGTTTGTTGAAAAAATTGATGGAGGCCTATTCACTACAAGAGAAAGTCCGCTGTATGATTATTTGCTTCCTCAATTATTATTTGGCGCGGCGGATGCGTCTGGTCAACTTCCTGTGAAAAAAGGAGTTTGGTCCGCTTTTTACAACGATCCCATTATTGGTAGCGCAAAGCTAGGTTATGCTCCTCCTGAAATGATTGGGCTAGATAGCGTCAATCAATCAAGAATTCGCACGATAGTAAAAGACGCCATTCAAAATCACGCAATTCCAGGTTGTCAAATAGCCGTATCTGTTGATGGAAGTATTGTTTATGAAGAGGGTTTTGGTTATTTGACTTACGACAGTTTGATTTCCGTTACTGACAGGACTATATATGACATTGCGTCTGTTACTAAGGTTACAGCAACACTGCTTGCCGTGATGAAGCTCAATCAGGAGGGAAGATTGCATCTCGATAGTGGAATAGCGGCCTACATTCCAGAGTATCGTGGCACAAACAAGGCTCATCTCACCTTGCGTTCACTTTTATCACACAATGCTGGTTTAAGATCATACGTGCCTTTTTGGAAAAAAGTGATTGGTGCCGATAGGTTGGAATCATTTTATTATGCGAGCGATGAGGACGAACAAAATGATAAAAGATCCTACGGACTCAAACCTAGTCCGGTGATGCTGGATAGTCTTAAAAACTGGATTAGGAGTTCTCCGGTCAGAGAGAACGAAAAAATACCGAAATATGTCTACAGTGATATTGGTTTTATGATTTTACATCAGGTAGTAGAAGCCATTACGGCCCAGCCAATTGACCTATACTTAAAAGAAAATTTCTATAATTCACTAGCCTTAAGAACAACACAGTTTAATCCGATGGTCAATGGAGTTGACCGATTTGAAATAGCGCCAACGGAGTACGATTATTATTTTCGGGATGAGCAAGTTTGGGGGGAAGTGCACGATAGAAACGCTGCTGTTTTTGGAGGAATAGCCGGTCATGCAGGGTTATTCTCTAATTCACACGATTTGCTAGTGATTATGCAAATGCTCTTGCAGGAAGGTAAATATGATGGTAATGAATATCTCGAACCATGGGTTATCAACTATTTCAATCAGAATTATTATGAGAATAATAGAAGAGCGCTTGGCTGGGATAAAAAAAGCGATGAAATAAGTAATACCTCAACCTACGCCTCTCAGGTTAGTTTTGGACATACAGGGTTTACGGGTACGATGATCTGGATTGATCCTGAGTTTGACATGACTTTTGTATTTCTTTCCAATAGGATTTATCCTAATGCCAACAACTATAAGCTTAATCGTGATAATGTGAGAACGAGAATTCAAGATGTCGTCTACGAGGCAATGTTGGCCAATTGGAATAATTAGGAACATAAATCACAAATTAAGCGTTTACCTTTGAATGATGAAAATTGGTATTGTATGCTACCCTACCTACGGTGGAAGCGGTGTTGTAGCCACCGAACTGGGCAAGGCCTTAGCAAAGAAAGGACATCAGGTACATTTCATTACCTATTCTCAACCTACTCGTCTGGATTTTTTCAGCGAGAATTTATTCTATCACGAAGTTTCAGTTAAATCATACCCTCTTTTTGACTATCCACCCTATGAGCTTGCCTTGGCCAGCAAAATGGTTGATGTTGTGGAACATGAAAAACTTGATCTGCTTCATGTGCACTATGCGATACCGCATGCCTCTGCAGCATACATGGCTAAGCAAATATTAAAGTCAAAAGGTATTTCTATTCCAGTAATTACCACACTTCATGGAACAGATATAACGCTAGTAGGTAAAGACTCTACTTATGAGCCTGTTGTCACCTTTTCAATCAATCAATCAGATGGCGTAACAGCCGTTTCAGAAGATTTAAAAAAGGATACGCTGGGGCATTTTAAAATCACCAATCACATTGAGGTTATACCAAATTTTATTGACCTGAATCGTTTTAAAAAGCAAAAGAAAGATCATTTTAAAAGGGCAATTTGCCCTAATGGTGAAATGCTTATCGTACACACTTCGAACTTTCGAAAGGTGAAACGTGTTCAAGATGTCGTGGAAGTATTTAAAAAAGTCAGTCAAGTAATCCCAACTAAACTTTTGATGGTCGGCGATGGCCCTGAAAGACATAACATAGAAGAGCTTTGTCGTGAGCTCTGTAATATTGATGATGTTAGGTTCTTAGGAAAACTAGAAGCTGTGGAGGAGGTTTTATCTGTTTGCGACTTATTTTTAATGACTTCCGAAAAGGAAAGTTTTGGTTTAGCGGCACTCGAAGCTATGGCTTGTGAAGTGCCTGTGATATCTACCAACGCCGGAGGACTACCCGAATTAAATCTGGATGGAATTTCAGGATTCCTCTGTAATGTGGGAGACACGAAGACCATGGCTGAAAAGGCCATTCACATTCTTGATAAAGAAAATCTTGGAAGGTTTAAAACTGGAGCCTTAAATAGGGCAAAAGAATTTGACGTAACTAACATCCTTTCTAAATATGAATCGTTCTACAACCAAGTAATGGAACAACAAAGCAGCATATTAACGCAATAGCATTTTTTCTATTACACTTTTGCAGTTTACATTTGCAATATTAAAATCCAAGGCATTTAAACAATGGAATTAAAAAATAAGCCACACGCTAATGGTACAAAGGCACTTTTTAAGAATCCAATCTTAGAAAAGCTAACTCGTACACACATCTCTATTCCGCTTATTATATTCGGTGCAATTTCTACCGGCTTAATGATATATGGACTAACGGAAGGATTTGTTCTTGTTTCTAACGCTCCTTTATTATTTATCGGAGGTATTCTGACTTTTACACTCATAGAGTACGCTATGCATAGGTGGATTTTTCACCTGCAGCCAAAAACGGAGAAACAAGAAAAGTTTGCATATACGATTCATGGTGTACATCATGATTACCCGAAGGACAAAGACAGATTGGCTATGCCACCGCCACTAAGCATTTTGTTGTCAACAGGGTTTTTCTTTCTTTTTCATGCAATCATGGGGAACTTAGTTTTTGCCTTTTTGCCGGGATTTTTGATTGGTTACGCGGGTTACTTGTGGGTGCATTACATGGTACATGCGTTCAAACCTCCAAAAAACTCTTTAAAATTTTTCTGGGTGCATCATGGATTACATCATTACAAAGATCAGCATAACGCATTTGGAGTTTCGTCTCCATTTTGGGATATCGTTTTTGGCACCATGCCAAGAAAGTAAAATATTTAAGGGCTTTTTTTAAGCCCTTTTTTTTTATCCTTTTTTATTTTGTCAATGCGCTCGGCGCGTCTCAGCTTTGGTGATTTTGGTTCGATTGTAGCTTTAAAGAGTGAATCTCTGAAGAAAACCAAGATACTACTGATCAGCCCTACGAAAATTGGTTTGTGTCCAGGCATGGTTGATTGTTTTTATAACTTCTTTCCTAATTTAATAAATCAATCATGGAATTACCCGATATTTTCGATGAGTCTGAAATCATTCGAGATAGTTTTTAGTTAAAAAGAAATACTTTGGTAAGCTAACGGCACATTTTCAAGAAAATAGGTGACTTATGCTCTGTTTAAGTTATATGTTAGGGAGTATTAAAAAGAAAGATAGAAGATGATAGGAACACGATTTACAGAATTCATACCGGATAAAGATCCGGACAAATCAGCTTTTGAAAATCTGCTTCAAGTTTTTCTACAGTTGATGGTTGTTACTTCTGGTGATGTCAGTGAGGCATTGAGCTGGCTAACGAACCTAGATAAACAGTACAATATTTCTAATGATGACTATGGAATTGGAGATTTTATTGATGATTTAAAAAGCAAGGGCTACATATCAGATGATACTGGCAAAAGCGAATTTAAATTAACGGCAAAAAGTGAACAGAGCATTCGTAAAAGTGCTTTAGAGGAAATCTTTGGAAAACTCAAAAAATCGGGAAAAGGAAACCATAAAACAAATCACTCTGGGCAGGGAGATGAGATGAGTACTGATTTTCGTGAGTTTCAGTTTGGAGATTCACCCGAACAAATTGAGCTGACAGAAAGCCTCAAAAACGCCCAAATCAACCATGGAATTGGCGATTTTATGCTTACCGAAAGTGATCTTGAAATTAGAGAACGTGAGGTCAAAACCCAAACGTCTACCGTGCTCATGATTGACATCAGTCATTCCATGATCCTATATGGAGAGGATAGAATCACGCCTGCGAAGAAAGTAGCCATGGCTCTTGCTGAATTAGTGAAAAAGAAATATCCGAAGGATACTTTAGACTTGATCGTATTTGGTAATGATTCCTGGCAGATTGAAGTTAAAGATCTGCCTTATTTGAATGTAGGCCCATACCATACCAATACTGTTGCAGGACTTGAGCTGGCCATGGATTTGCTCCGCAGAAGAAAAAATAAGAATAAGCAAATATTCATGATCACTGATGGTAAACCTACTTGTTTAAAGGAAGGCATCAAGTATTATAAAAATAGCTTCGGTCTTGACCCAAAAATTCTTAATAAAACCTTGAATCTTGCCGCGCAGTGCCGAAGAATTAATATTCCTATCACAACATTCATGATTGCTTCGGATCCTTATTTACAGCAGTTTGTCAGAGAATTCACCGAGGTGAATAATGGCAATGCTTACTACAGCAGCTTAAAAGGTCTTGGAAATCTTATTTTTGAAGATTACAAAAAAAACAGACGGAAGAATCTTTAGTTATACCATCAGGAAATAAAAACATGTTTGAATTAGCTAAATAATCGTTTTTTGCTTTTTCAAATTAAACGCTCCATAAATTAACCATGAACTATAAGTCTCTTACTTCAGCACAAAAGCTAAAAATCACCAAGCTTGGTGAACTAAAAAATACAGGTTACACTCCTTTCTCCATTAAAGATGAACTAAGAACTAACTTAATAGCCAAACTCAAAGCAGGTCAAAATGTATTTGAAGGCATCTGGGGTTATGAGGATACTGTAATTCCAGATATAGAGCGAGCGATCTTGGCGAAGCACAATATCAATTTTCTTGGTTTGAGAGGACAGGCGAAAACAAGAATTGCAAGAATGATGACCAGCCTTCTGGACGAATACATTCCTATCATAAAGGATTCTGTTTTAAATGATGATCCTTTAAAGCCAATCTCACGATACAGCCATGATTTGATTAAAGAACACGGAGATGATACCCCAGTAAGCTGGATGCATCACAGTGAACGTTATACAGAGAAATTGGCTACCCCTGATGTGACGATTGCTGATCTAATTGGTGATGTAGATCCGATTAAAGCGGCCAGTTTGAAATTGCCTTATTCTGACGAAAGAGTCATCCATTACGGATTAATTCCTCGATCGCATCGCGGAATATTCGTCATCAACGAGCTGCCAGATTTGCAAGCACGTATTCAGGTTGCACTATTCAATATATTACAAGAGGGCGATATTCAAATCAGAGGGTTTAAATTAAGATTACCACTCGAAGTTCAATTTGTGTTTACTGCTAATCCAGAAGATTATACCAATCGTGGGAGTATTGTAACACCGCTAAAAGACAGAATCGATAGTCAAATTATTACGCATTATCCAAAGAGCATTGAGATTGGAAAAAAGATCACTCAGCAAGAAGCCAACCTCGAAGAAGATCAAAAGTCTCAAATTGTAGTTTTTGATATTGCAAAAGATCTAATAGAACAAATTGCTTTTGAAGCGAGAGAAAGTGAATATGTAGATGCTAAAAGTGGAGTTTCTGCAAGACTGACAATCTCCGCTTACGAAAGCATGGTAAGTGCCGCTGAAAGGCGAATTTTAAAATCAGGAGAAACTGCAACGCATATAAGGATTTCAGATCTTATGGGAGCCATTCCGGCGATTACTGGCAAGGTGGAACTGGTTTACGAAGGTGAGCAAGAAGGGCCAGGTATCGTGGCGGCTAATTTGGTAGGTAAAGCATTAAGAAGACAATTTGCCACATATTTCACTGACCCAGAAGCGCTGCGAAAAAGTAAAACAACCAAAAATCCGTACAAGAATATCATCGATTGGTTTTCTAAAGGAAACATGGTTGATATTCTACATGACTTTAATCAAAAAGATTACGAAAATGAGCTTTTACAAATACCAGGGTTAGAAGATCTGGTCAACGAAGTACATGGAGATCAGACCAAGGAATTTAAGCTTTTTATGATGGAGTTTGCACTTCATGGACTAGCAGAACACAGCATGCTCAGCAAGCACAAACTTGAGCGCGGCATGCAGTTCAAAGATCTTTTGAGTAGTATGTTTTCCATGCCAAGCCCTCCAGATGATGAGGAAGAGGATAATTATTGATCAAGCTAAATCACATTATTTTTACACAGATCGGAGGAATTTTACTGGCGCTTCAACCATAAAGTATCTTAAGTTCGGCTCTATAGAATTATTTTTAGTTGATATTTTGAAATGGAGATTTTAGTACTAGGTATTGGTTTGCTAAAATGAATGGCCTCTCACTTTGATCAGAAGTGGAAGGACACCAGAAAACTGAATAAATCACTTTTGAAATGAATCTTCTTGACGTTAAAAAGCTTGTTTTCCGAGGTGAAAATGCCAAAGTAGAGTTCAAAAGAAAGCTTAATCATCCTGAAAAGGTCATTAGAGAGATCATCGCATTTGCAAATACTGATGGCGGTCATCTCTTTATAGGCATTGACGATAACAAGACTATCGCAGGTTTAAAGTACCCTGAAGAAGAAGATTTTATTCTTAAAAAAGCCATTTCAGAACTCTGTAAACCAGAAATTAGATTTGATGCTGAAATAATCAAGCTCAATGAGCAGATGGGATTACTGCATTATTTTATTTACCCAAGTGAAAAAAAGCCGCATTTTGCTTTTGAGCAGAAACATCACCGTTACGGTAAGGCTTTTGTTAGAGTAAATGATAGGAGCATTCAGGCGAGTAAAGAAATGCGTAAGATCCTCAAGCTGTCCGCGCGAGGAGAGGAAAAGACTTTACAATATGGGGAGCTGGAAAGACTGCTGCTTAAACATATAGACAGAGAAGGTAAAACGACCGTAAATAGATTTCAACAACTGTCAGGTTTGTCCTATGACAAAGCATCCAACTTGATCATCGATATGGTGCTTGCCAATATCCTGCGAATAATTCCGCAAGAGGTAGAAGACTGGTTTGTGCCTGTAGAATAAATTCTCAGATTCCTTCTTTTTAGATAGTCTTTTGGAAAGTAAATCTGTAATATTACTAACGTCGTTTCAGATTCAAATTCTCTGCTATATGCCCAAAACAGCTTCAGAAAAAAAGATTTTCATACTTGATACTTCTGTAATTCTTTACGCCCATGATTCCATTCTCAATTTTGCCGAGCACGATGTGGGAATTCCTATTACGGTTTTGGAAGAGCTTGATCAGTTCAAAAAGGGGAACGACACCAAAAATTTCGAAGCAAGAGAATTTACGCGCCTGCTAGATAAGCTAGCCAAAGATAAAATGCTCCAGAAATGGAACCCGCTCAACGGAAAAACGAAGGGTAAATTCAAAGTATTGATGGAATCTTCCCAAAAATCTATCGATGCAGTAGAAGTTTTTGGGGATAACAAAAACGATCATCACATCTTAAATGCCGCACTTGCCCTAAAAGCTACCGAAAAAAATAAAAAGGTCATTCTGGTCAGCAAGGACATTAATCTAAGATTGAAAGCCAAGTCATTAGACCTGCTTGCAGAAGATTATGAGACTGGAAAAATTAAAAACGTAAGTACACTAAATCCCGGAAAGTTCGAACTGGAAAGCGTGACTTCCGATGATATAGACGAATTATTCAAAAATAGATGCATTGATAAAACGCGGGTTTTAAAAAATAAGAAAGCCATATCAAACAGTTATTACATTTTAAAAAGTGACAAAAACTCGGTACTTGCTTACTATAACCCAATCGCGAAAACGATAGACAAAGTTGACAAAGTACCCGTGTCAGGCATCTTACCGAGAAATGCTGAGCAAACATTTGCTATTCATGCGCTGCTAAATCCCGAGATTAAATTGGTAACAATCAATGGGGTAGCAGGTACAGGAAAAACGCTTTTGGCGCTGGCTGCAGCACTGGAGCAAAGAAGAGATTTTAAGCAAATTTACCTTGCTCGGCCTATTGTGCCGCTGGGCAATAAGGATATTGGATATCTTCCTGGAGATATTAAATCAAAACTCAACCCCTATATGGAGCCACTCTGGGATAACTTAAAACTTATCCAAAATCAATATAAAGAGAGCGATAAGGAGTTCAAGAATATCACCGATATGGTGAATAAAGAAAAATTAATGATCTCTCCTTTGGCTTATATCAGAGGGAGGAGCTTGTCAAATATTTATTTTATTGTAGATGAAGCACAAAATCTGACCCCACATGAAATAAAAACCATCATCACACGAGCAGGAGAGAATACGAAAATTGTATTTACCGGAGATATATATCAGATTGACACTCCGTACTTAGATACCCAAAGCAATGGGCTCTCTTATCTTATCGATAGAATTCAGGATCACCCAATGTTTGCACATATAACCTTGGAAAAAGGGGAGAGGTCAGAACTGGCCAACCTAGCCAATGAACTTTTATAGTTGTACTAAGAATAATTAGCTATTTGCTTACATTCGCGAAATTTCGATGGGGGTTGAGGTTCCTCCAAATGTTATGAATCAAAACACGGAAAAAGCAAAGTTTCTAATTGCCTTTAGGGATTTTATCAGATCGCAATTTGACCTGCATCAGGACAAAGAGCGCGAGAGCACTACCATCAACGATATCAAGAAAGGGGTGGAGTTTAAAGGTGCCAATTTATGGATTCTTATTTTCGCCATATTTATTGCCTCTATCGGACTCAATGTTAATTCAACCGCTGTAATTATTGGAGCCATGCTTATCTCTCCATTGATGGGGCCGATCATTGGAATTGGACTCGGTGCGGGTATCAATGACTTAGAGTTGATTAAAAAAGCATTGAGAAACCTTGGCGTAGCTGTGGCTGCTAGTGTATTGACCTCTTGTTTGTATTTTTTAATTACACCGCTACATGAGGCTCAATCGGAATTACTGGCCAGAACTACACCTACGCTTTGGGATGTATTAATCGCCTTTTTTGGTGGGCTGGCAGGTATAGTGGCGGGTTCAAGAAAAGAGAAATCAAACGCCATACCTGGTGTAGCTATTGCGACTGCTTTGATGCCTCCATTATGTACCGCTGGCTATGGACTTGCCAATGGTAATTGGTACTACTTTGTCGGAGCTTTCTATTTATTTTTCATCAATAGCGTATTTATTAGTGTAGCAACCTTTTTAATTGTTCGTGCACTTAAGTACCCAAAACGAAAATTTGAGGATGCTGCTACGGAGAAAAGAGTGAAATCCTACATCTTCATTTTCGTACTGATCACGATTATTCCCAGCATATATTTGGCTTATAATGTGGTTAGGAGAACCTTATTCGAGCAGAACGCCCGCAATTTTATAGCCACAGAATTCGTATTTAACCAAACTCAGGTAATCAACCAGCGCTACGCGCTACAGGACGATGAAGCATTGATAGACGTTACCCTCTATGGGAAAATCTTGGGTGAAGAGGAAATAGATATGCTCAAGAAGAAATTAAAAAACTATAACCTTGAAGATATCAAATTGATTGTACGCCAAGGTTACCAAGAAGATAAATCAGAAGAAACCAAACTGGAATTCGAAAAAATGGGCGAGTCCCTGAAGGTTGATATCTTGGATAAACTTTACTCAAAGAGTGAAGAGGCAATAAAGTCCAAGCAGGATAGAATTGCCTTTCTTGAAAAACAATTATTAATGCTTCAAAGTAAGGTTTACCCTATTGACGAGATATCGCAGGAGTTAAAAATTCAGTATGAAGACCTTCAGAATCTTTCACTTGGAAACATGATGAATCAGAATAGCGATACCATCACCTACGCGGTAATGTCGTTCAAAAAGAAGGTGAATAAAAAGGATATTGTGAAAATTGAGCAGTGGCTAAAACTGAGAACAAAAGCAGATACTATGGTGGTAGTGATTAAATAGACGTTTCAAATTAGACTATCCAAAATAAAAAAAACCGTTTTTCAACGGTTTTTATTTTTAGGTTAAAACATTAGAAAAACATTTGTTAAGTATTGATCCATAGATATGACTAAACTCGTCATAACACCATTTTTTGAGCTTTGATATCTCTTCTGATACCAATGATTTTATCGCTTTCTTGAGCTCTTTCTCGAAGAGCCATTTGTCAAAACTGACTTTTGAAAGGATGGTTTTAAAGTACTCTAACATCATTTTAAATATTGTTAAAGAATCTAACTAAAAAGTAAATTTGACGTTCTTTGATGAACATCTTTCAAACCTTAAGTTAAATAATTATCTTGATTTTGACAAAAATAATTTCAAATTTGAAAACGTTTGCAAACGCCTTATGGCATCATACGAAGGGAATTGCATTAGGTTGTTTCTTATTCCTTTTTTTGGTTCAATCCTCTCAAGCGCAAAAAATTTCTGTAACACCTGGTGCTACTGAAATTGGCCTCAATCAATATTTCACCTTGACTTTATCCATTGAGAATGATCGACTAAAAAAGTATAGCCCCTTTCCAGATATTGAAGGTTTCGTTAAAAGAGGTACTTCCTCCTCTACCTCCACAAGTGTCGTTAATGGTCGAATGACTTCTTCTCAAAGTATTATCCAAAATTATCAGGCAAGCCGTGAAGGTACTTTTCGATTACCTAATTTTGAAATGACTGTAAATGGTGAGCGGATACAAGTCGCGGGTTTTACTATTAAAGTTGGTCCGCCTATTCAGCAGCAGCGACGAAGCGATCCTTTTCAAAATTTCTTTAATAATGAGCCCACTCAGGCAACAGAGTTTGTAGATATTAAGGCAGATGCTTTTCTAGCTCTCACTGTCGATAAGAGTGAGGTCTATGTGGGCGAAGGTTTTACAACCACTTTGGCATTTTATGTAGCTGAGTCCAATAGAGCCGACATGCGTTTCTATGACTTGGGCAAGCAAATAACCGATATCGTCAAAAACATCAAACCAAGTAATTGCTGGGAAGAAAATTTCAGTATCGACAATATTACAGGAGAGCCAATTACTATTAATAATAAAGGATATACACAGTATAAAATCTTTCAAGCAGCTTATTATCCGTTGAACAATGAAGAAATCAATTTTGGCTCTGTTGGATTGAAGATGATTAAATACCAAGTGGCCAAAAACCCTTCTTTCTTCGGGCGAAATCGTAAAGAAGATTTTGAAACTTTTTACTCTAAAGCCAAAAAAGTAAAAGTGAAAGACTTACCCCCTCATCCTCTGAAAGATCAAGTGGCTGTGGGTAACTACCGCATGGCAGAAAAAATAAACGCGATCGATCTCAAAACAGGTCAAAGCTTCAATTACGAATTTAATATTCTGGGGGAAGGTAACATTAGCGCCATTGAATCATTAAATATTCCCAGTAGCGAAGAATTTGATATTTATACTCCTAATGTAAAGCAAAACGTGAATAGATCGAATGGGAAAGTTAAGGGCACCAAAAGTTTTAGCTTTTACGGCATCCCAAACGAACCTGGTCAGTACGAGTTGGGTGACTATTTTAAGTGGATTTATTTTAATCCTGTCAAAGAAAGTTACGACACTTTAAGATCTCAACAGATCGTTACAGTGAGTGGTGAAAGCAAAAAAAATGAATCCATTATTTCTACGGATATGGGCTCATTTTATGATGGGATTGCGTTTGAAGATGACACAATGATTAGCACCACAGAAAGTGCGTGGTTCAAGGCCTTTGCCAACATTTTTATTTTGGCTATGTTAGCGCTCTCAGTAGGTGTTTTGATTAGAAAATAAGAGAATGGGTAGTGTTTACGGTAATATTTTTAGAATTTCCACTTTTGGAGAATCCCACGGTAAGGCAATAGGTGTAACCATAGATGGGTGCCCTGCTGGTGTAGTAATAGACGAAGCTTTCATTCAAAATGAACTTGCAAGAAGAAAACCGGGACAATCGCGCATCACTACACAGAGGAAAGAAGAGGATGAAGTAGAAATTTTATCAGGTGTATTCGAAGGTAAGACCACAGGTACACCAATAGGTATGCTCATCCGCAACAAAGATCAAAAAAGTAAAGATTACTCACATATTGCTGATAAGTTTAGACCGAGTCACGCGGATTACACCTATGATGCCAAATACGGAGAGAGAGATTATCGTGGTGGTGGGCGAAGTTCAGCACGAGAAACGGCTGCTCGCGTAGCTGCGGGAGCCGTCGCTAAGTTATTTCTAAAGCAACATGGAATTGAATGCTTTGCCTATGTGTCTCAGGTGGGTGATTTATCGTTGGAAAAGTTCCATACAGAGCTTGACCTCTCCAAAATAGATGATAATGCGGTGAGATGTCCTGACCCGGAAATGGCTCAACAGATGTTTGATTATATAGATCAAGTGCGAAAGGAGCAAGATACCATTGGTGGTATTGTCACCGGCGTTATTAAAGGATGCCCGGTTGGGTTGGGGGAACCAGTATTTGATAAGTTACATGCTGAGCTGGGGAAAGCCATGCTGAGCATCAATGCGGTGAAGGGATTTGAATACGGCAGTGGATTCAAAGGCGTAGCTATGCGCGGATCGGCGCATAATGATGCATTCTATAGCGAAGAGGGAAAAGTGAAAACGCGAACCAATCATTCTGGTGGCGTGCAAGGCGGTATTTCAAATGGAGAAGATATCTATTTCAATGTAGCTTTTAAACCTGTAGCTACGATTATGCAAGATCAAGAGAGTGTAGATAAAGAAGGCAAGGAAGCCACGGTAAGCGGAAAAGGCAGACACGATCCTTGTGTGGTACCAAGAGCGGTTCCCATTGTAGATGCAATGTCAGCACTTGTTATTGCTGATTTCTTATTATTAGCCCGGACTAATAAGGCTTCTTCAGATTACTGATTGATGCTGCGAAAGCATCCATTGATTAGAAACTAAGAAGATTCATATTATCAAGGACATCATGGTAGTTGGATTCAGTAAGGTTTAGGGATTAGTTCAAGTATTCAGACGGTTGCTTACCGAACCTCTCTTTAAAATTCTTTGTAAAATGGGAGGCGTATTTATAGCCTACCGAATCAGCTACTTCTGCAACAGAATTAAAAACACCCAGTTCAAGATGTTTTCGGGCTTTTCTCAGCCGGTACTCTTTGACGTAGTTCATTGGAGATAAGCCAGTGTTTGCTTTGACCTTTCGGTACAAGCTGCGCTCACTTTGATTGGCTATTTGCGCCAATTGCTCCCCAGTGATCTCTTCTTTTATATGAGACGCAATGAACTCGTCAATTTTCGACTTTAAGTTTGATGGAAACTCTTCCCACAAAATTGCAGCTTCGTCCATAGCCTCCTCGACAATAAAATCTTTTCTTGATTTATTTCTACTCAAGAGATTGCTGACTCTGACAAGCAATTCTTCTGTGTTAAAGGGTTTATAGAGGTAGTCATCAATCCCAAGATTTAATACAGTGATTTTGTCCTGTTCGTCGGCTCTAGCCGTTAAAAAAATGATGGGTATTAATGACAAGTTCTCCTTCCGTTTGATAGCTTCTGCCATTTCATATCCGTCCATTTTAGGCATGAGATAATCAGTGATGATCAAGTCTGGTTGTTGCTGTTCGAGAAATTCCAGCCCCTTAAGTCCATTATGGGCAGTTGAGATGGTATATTGATGGCTTAAGAGATCTACAATGAATTGGCTCATTTCAGCATTGTCTTCTACCAATAAAATATGCGCTTTATCCGATATTGTATGTTGCTCTGAAGACTTAAAAGGAAGAAGGTCTTGAGGCGAAGGTTCATCTGAAATTGGAGGACTTGGAAAACTTTGATCTATTTCAAGTAGTTGGTTCGGTGAAAGGTGCGACTTGCCTTTTTTGAAGGTAGTTGTAAAGACCGTTTCTTGGTCACTTTTCACAGTAATTTTTCCCCCATGCAACTCAACTAACTCTTTGGTGAGGGCAAGTCCAACTCCCATGCCTTCTCCACTTTTAATGTGAGGACTTTGGTAAAACCGATCAAATACCAAAGTCAAATCAGCTCTCGGAATACTTTCTCCGGAATTCGTTACTTCAATAAATAAATTTTCAACATCTTCTGATGTGGTCACCATAATTTGTCCACCTTCTGGTGTGAATTTGAAAGCATTGGATAGCAGATTCATGATAATGGTTTCAACCTTATCTTCGTCTAAATACAGTTCGGCTGTAGTTTCAATATTTTCAATGAGTCGTATGTTTTTAAGTTCTAATCTTGAAGAAAAGAATGCCAACACTTTTTTGATGGTTTTTACGGGATTGTACTTCTTAGCATATAATCGAACGGTGCCACCTTCTAGCTTGGAAATATCTAAAATGTTGTTCACCATTTTTAGTAGCCTTTCACTATTACGGTAGGCCACTTGTAAGTTCATATCAAGTTTGTCATTTAACTTTCCAAAAGCCCCTTTAAGTGCTTGATCGACCGTGCCCATAGTTAAAGTCAGTGGTGTACGAAGTTCATGTGAAATATTTACAAAAAACCTTCTCTTCAGTACATCCATTTGTAAAAGCTTGTCGTTTTGTTCTTGGATTGTCAGGGCATCCTGCTCTGCTTTGTTTTTTTGCCTGGTAATTTCCAGCGTTCTATCATTGATAATTTCTTCCAGTCTTTTTTTATCCTCAACCAGCTTAAGGGTGTATATTCTAACGATAAGCCAAAAAAGTCCCAATGAAGTAAGCAGATAAACTGACTTTGCCCACCACGAAAAATACCAAGGAGTTTTGATGGTGAAAGTGAGAGCTTTAGATGGAGATTCTATACCTTCAGCGCTTTTTGCTACTACCTCGAAAGTATAACTACCATGAGGAAGACTCGTGTAATCTTTGCTATACTCGGCAGACCAGGAAGACCAATTTTCCTCCAATCCGATTAGTCTCCATTTAAAGAGGTTCTTTTTAATGTTTTCATGTGCAGAGGCTGCAAAACCAATGCGTATAGAATTGTCAGTATATGATAATTGGGTGGTATGCGGAATACTCCCAAAGCCACCATAAAGAATGGAGTCAGTTTGTGTGGAAGAGAAGGAGGTGAAATTAACCTCGACTTTATGTGTTGGTCTTTTAATACTTGGGTCAATATGTAGAATTGCATCGAGTGAGCTGACTAAAACTTGACCGTTTGCTAATATCGAAAAATTTTCAGGAATGTACTTACGAAAGTCAATCGCGGGGAAATCAATTTTTTGAAAATCTTCTTTTTTTTTCTCTAAATAATAAAATGAATCTGAGAAGTAAAAGAGATTTCCCTTAGCATCACTCTTAAGTTGAGAAACGGCTTGGGATCCAATAACGGCTTTGAACTTTTCATCGGGCACAAACCGATCTTTGATACTGTCATATTGAAATATACCATCCTTTGTAGCAAAAAGAACTTCATTTTCGTATTTCACCAAGTGGTTGTTAAAATCAGAGGGTAAACCATCGGGTTTGCCGTACTTCCTTTCACTGATGAGTTCGGAACTTTTTCTATTGTATTTTAATTTGTAAATCCCCGTATTATAATCGCTGACCCAGACGGTATTTCGTTTATCCAATGAGAGGCTGGAGATGTTCGGAAACATTGGGTTCATTGCTTTTACAACAGTCCATTTTTCGTTTGTTTTTCTGAGCTGAATCATCAATCCATTGAGTGCGCCGAGCAAAATATCTTTTTCGTCTTGGTATGCAAGGCCTTTGAGAAAAATCGCATGATCCGTGCCAGGTATTTCCGAAATAGAGTCATCAGTGATACTTAAGTTGGGTTTTAGTTCTGTAAGGACAATCAATTCGTTGTTTAATCGAATAAACCCATGAGCAGCCGATGTAGTTAAAGTCTCTATTTTAGGTTTGAGAAAAGGAACTTGGAGGCTGCTCCACTTAGTTCTAGATACACCTGAGAAAGAGGTAAAGTATAAGTCATCATTAATTATTTTAGTATCTGTTATCACGCCCTCAATGCCTAGTCGTTCATCAAAAAATGTGACAGGGGAAAAAAGATCTATAGTTGAGATACCATTATTAGTAGCTACCCATAAAATACCCGAATCATCAAGTGAAGTCCCAAGAACTACATCGTTGGCTAAACCTTTGTTCTTGTTGAAAAATTGGATGGGTTGACCTGCTAAATCTGTGATTATAAGACCCTTAAAGGTGGATATGCTGAGGTACTTTTGTGCCAAGCAAGTGACATTATAAATCTGAGTGGTGGTTAGAAAGTCGCTCACATCTTTGCTGATTTCGAGTTTATTTTCAGACTCAAAATCATAGAACCCATCAGGTGTAATCGCAAGTGCCTGATTGTTCCCTATATCAACCAGAAAACCGATTCCATTTTTAAGATTAATTAGGTCAGAAGCCTTTTTTTTCTCCCAATTATTCCCGTTAAAATAATACAAAATACCCTCGGCATAGCTATAAATATCATTTCCAATTTTATTTAGTAAATGATAACCTAAACCAGTATCCGGAGCGTCCACAACTTTTAATTCCTCTGATTCGATATCGAAAATGATCGTTTTAGTATAAGCTGTAAAAACTACCTGATCTTTAGAAGCACCTACCATGGCAACAAAGCTTTCGATTGGTTCTTTAAGTTTTGGCATCAATGATTTGTACTCGGGTAATCCATTGGCCGAAGACTGCAAATATCCAATTTCATTGACACCACCAACATATATTCTTCCATCTTTTGCTTTTTCCAGACTGTATACTGCGGATGTTTTAGGAAGAATAATCTGCTGCCAATTGAGCCCATCAAAAATTAAAATGCCGCCATCATTCGCAAATAGGATTCTTTGTTGATCATCAATGATGACATCAAAGTTTTGATTTGTTAAGCTGTAGTTCGCAGGGCTGTAATTGGTAATTAGTGGTAGACCGATGGTTTTTATTTGCCCACTTTGCCCAATCACAGAGATGGCATAACTCACCGAAAGCACTGAGAGGATAAGTTTTAAAACCCACTTTTTGGTTAGCATAAAAATAGAATAAGCTAGTTTGGTTAACCCATAATACTTCTTTTTTGATTGATTTTTTAATGAAAAATGCTTTTTAAGCCTTTTAGGCCTTGAGTAATTTTCTGATTGTTAGCTCCGCTATTTTCTAGATAACCTCAAAATCAATATTTAGATCAAAAGAAAATGTCACTGAATAGGCTCCAGTGACATTTTGAAATTTTGAATGGATAAGTAAAATTGATTGACTTCTATAGTTCAGTCACCTTAATTGATCCCAATGTTCCCTTGGGCGACCAGTGTATTCATCTCGTCAGCACTTAGGTGTACATTGATATGTCCATCAATCAATTTGATATCGTCATAACCCAAAGTTGATCCATCGTCGGAGGCGTCTACATTGGTGTCGCTTATTCCTGAGTCACCATTTACTGGATTAAAGGTAAAAATAATTGGACCGCCCACTTCTGCGGAGTTGGCATGTATGTGTGCGGGGTGAGATCCATCCTGAGGAGTATTATTAAGCACCAATTTGGCCAATGCTTGACCGTTGACTCTTTCATAAAATGTAGCTGTACCATTTATTTCAGGAATGGCAACTGACCCAAGATCGTACGTCACTGAGGCTCCCGTAAGCATATTTTGACCTACATCTCCCTGTGCAACAAAAATCCGTAATGCGCTAGTGCTCAAATGAACGTCTATATGTGCATTAATACTTCTTAGATCAGAATAATCAAAGGACGCACCATTATCATATATAGCAATATTGGTTCTACTGATTCCAGTTGTGCCGTCCACAGGATTAAAAGAGATAACAACTCTACCGCCTTCCGCAAAAGTATTAGAATGGATGTGGGCAGGGTGACTAACTCCGGGCGTTGTATTGTTGAGTTCCAACACGGCTAAAGCTTCACCATTCAATCTTTCGTGAAATGTTGCCTTGCCAGTGACATCTGAATTAACTGTAGGTTCAAAGCTGTACTCCGTTGATTTACCTGTAAGCGCGTTTATTCCGATATCAACTTGCCCTATGATTGTTCCTAAATCATCGACACTTTGGTGTACATTGAGATAGCCATCAAAGATTATCAGCTCACTATAGGGTATGTATGTTGTATCATCTTTTGCTATCACTAATGTCTCACTTATACCAGTTTCACCATCTATTGGGTTTAGTGTAATGGCAATATCGCCACCTTCGATAGCTGTATTGTCATGAATATGAACAGGATGACTGTTGCCAGCTGTTGTTCCGGTTACCTGAATAATGATTTTAGTACTGCGATCTGCCATCTGGATAAAAGTCGCTGTACCTCTCACATCGCTTGATCCCACTGGATCGATCACAAACGTACCTCTAGCTCCTGTTTCTGTTATGGTGGGTCTGCCATCATCACTACAATTTATAAGACCAACTAAGGAGATGGTCATTAACATCAGAAATAGTCCTTTAATGATGTTTCTAGATTTAATTTTTTTCATTTTTTGTTTTTGTATTTCTCGGATCAGTTTACTTGATCTAAAGGCCTAGAGACCCTTTTGATATTTGCTTAGGCAAATTAATTGTACTGTTCTTATTTTATGAATGAATAATAGAATAATTGAATGAAATGTTTTTTTAAACCTATTTTACCCGAATTCTCCAGAAAATTTTAATGCTACGTATTTTTGAAAAAGGCGCATAAGGAGCCTCTACTTAGTGCGCATGAGTTTAACAGAATAATAGCCGTGAAAAGTCAAATTCTTAAAACTCATATTTATGCCTTGCTTTAAAAAGACTTTTTATGGGATATGAACGAGGATAATTTATTGTTCTACAAAAAATTCAGAAAGAAAATGGTCGTTGATTTTTGTAATTTCACATTTATGAAAATTTTGAGTGCATTCATTTTTACAATCTTCACAACATTGGTCATAGCTCAAACTGAAAATAAGCTCCTTGATCTCGACAATTTACCAGAAGGTTATATGGTTTGGAGGAGCGAGTACGGAACCAATAGAGTTTGGACAGGAGAGCAATACTTATTCGTTAACAATGACGGAAAAACGATCATGGAGCTGCCTCAGTACTCCTACGTTGATGATTTTAGAGACGGTATTGCTATTGTTAAAACTAATTTTAATAAATGTGGGTATTTGAACCTTGAAGGACGTATCGTTATCCATCCCAAATTTTTGGAGTGTGGCGGCTCTAATGCAGGATTTGTTACGGTAAAAGATCGATATGAAGATTTGTACTTATTAAGCAACACAGGGCAACAGATTTCATTGCCGCTGAAGGAGGCCACAACGATACAAGGCACAGCCATAGTAGTAGATAAAAATGATGTAGAACTCTATATTGATCTTTCAAAGGTCAATTTTGACTATTATCATCCACTAATGAAGGCCATTTTGAAAGTAAATGATCAAAATGTCCGTCATGAGGTCGAGCTAGAAGCAAAGCAAATATTGTTTTTGGAAGAAGGTTCAGATCGGGTATTGTATCAGCTGGAAGTCGCATTAAATTAAACAGATAATAGTAATTGTTCGTTTTAAGTTACCTTTGATTTTTTTTTTAGATTATCCGCGCCTTGCCATTCTATTCAGAAATATTTAAGAATCCTCAACTTACAGTCTACAAGCAAAATGTTATTGACAATACACTTGTAGTTGGAGCATTAATAGCTATTGGTATTTATTCTAGTGCAATATTTGGTGGAGAGGTAAGGCCCTTAGCCTTTAAATTGGTTGATCTGGCTATCGTTATACCCGTTATTATACTGGCCATTTTTCGAAAAAAAGTATCCCTCCAAATTAAGGTTTTGGCGATTTTAATGATCCTTTTGGTGCTATCATTTAAGGACTTAATGATTCTCGGTATTTATGCAGATACCACTGTATTGTTGGCGCTTGTTCCTTTCTTTTCGACTTTGGTCTTTCGGTTCAAATTAGTCATCCTTATTTCCATGGTTACGCTACTATGCTTCATTGTTGTAGTCGCCTTGCAGTTAAATGGTTACATGTCTCCTATGGTTATAGAGCCTGTTGTTAACGCCAGCGAATGGATAGAAAAGGGACTGGTTATCTTGATAACTGCCTCCATTGTTTTTATTTCTTCAGTTTACTTCGAAAGGGGAAGTCTACTTTTTATTAAAGGTCTTTTAGAAGAAAAGAAGATCTCTTCTGCAAGAGAATCTAACCTTTCATCAATCATTGAAAGTACTAATAATATCATTGGCCTTTTTGATACGAACAAAACCCTGATTGAATTCAATCAGTCCTTTGCGCAGTATGCCTATTATACTGACGGTATTGTTTTGGAAAAAGGGATGGACGTTTTTAGTAAAATGCAAAAAACGCAAGCCGCGCTTTTTAATGAATATCAGGATAGAGCCTTGGCCGGGGAAAAGTTTACAGAAACGATTGAATACCCTAGTCCTGAAGGACCGATTTATTTTATGCTCAGCTACAACCCTATATACCAAGAAGGAAAAATAACGGGACTGTCTATGTTCGTTCAGGATATTTCTGAACTTAAAATAGCCCAGCAGAAACTAGAAAGCTACAACTTGAACCTAGAACAACGTGTAGCGTCTCGTACGGCATTGCTTGAAAAGAAAAACGAAGAGTTGGCGGAGAAAAATGAATCCTTAGATAATGCATTAAATGAACTACAACTCGCTCAGGATCAGCTCATAAAATCTGAGAAAATGGCTTCTCTGGGGGTGCTCGCTGCTGGCTTAGGTCATGAGATTAACAATCCATTGAATTATATTTCTAACGGAGTAAGAGAAATCGAAAACGCAGCATTAAAAAGTACTGATTCCAGCTTCTTAGAGTTTAGTAATCCATTGTTTGAGATTGTGAAAGAAGGAGTCGATAGAGCGTCAAATATTGTTGCGAGCCTCAGTCAGTATAGCAGGCAAACCGATAATATTAACGAACGATGTGATCTTAAGAAGATTATAGAGAATTGCCTTACCATACTTCACTTATCGGACAAAGGTCAACGAAATCTAACGGTAGAATTATCCGAGGTGGGTTTGATTCAGGGTAACGCCGGTAAACTTCATCAGTTATTTACAAATATTTTAACTAACTCTTTGGACGCAACAATCAAAGGCGGTAAAATAAGCGTATTTCTAAGAAAATTAAACCACGAAATCCAAGTTGAGATAATAGACAATGGGGCAGGAATAAGTCGAGAAAATTTTCATAAAATTACCGACCCTTTTTTTACAACTAAGCCGGTAGGACAAGGTACAGGGTTGGGACTCTACATTTCTCATCAGATTGTGGAGGAGCATCGCGGAAAAATATTTTTTGACACTTTTGAAAATAATGGAACTTCGGTAACCATAATTTTTCCAAGCCTCAGAGAAGCGCCAATAGGCTAATTATCAACCCACTAACCTCAATTGATGAGATTTACAGCATGAAAACTGCACTACTATTAATTGATATTCAGGAAGGGCTTGACGAGCCGGGCTTTTATGGTGACGAAAGGAATAATCTCCAAGCGGAAGAGAATTGTGCGAAGGCGCTACAGTTATTTCGTTTAAATAAGTGGCCGATATTCCATGTCAAACATAACTCTACCAATCCTGAATCACCACTTTTTGCAGGTAAGCCGGGAAATAAAATCAAAGCTTTAGTGGCACCTTACCACGACGAGATTATGTATGAAAAGAATGTAAATAGTGCTTTTATCGGCACACCTTTGGAGCAATCACTGAGATCTGAAGGTATAGATAGAGTCGTCATCGTTGGGTTAACACTAGAGCATTGTATTTCAACAAGTGTGAGAATGGCTGCCAATCTCGGCTTTAAAACGATATTGTTGGAGGATGCCACTGCTGCCTTTGATAAGCAAGGGGCTAATGGAACACATTTCTCCGCACAGCTTGTTTATGATATCACCATCGCCAACCTAAAAGACGAGTTTGCTGAAATTATGACTACTAGTGAATTAGTGGAAGCATTGAGTTGAATCTGCTCTAACCAATTTGTGGCAAGAAAATTTATTCTGATATGCTAAGAAAAATAAGGTCAGTAGCAACCAGTTGATAGTACTACCCATGCCTAGGATCACAAAACGGAGTTGTTAAAATTCTCCAACTTTGAAATTAGCGCATCCACGTCTCTATTCAAAATTTGAATGTGCGCGCGCTCGTAGGTCGATTGTCTTTTTGCCTTAAGCTTCGCCACCGTTTCCTTAACATCTGATTGCACTAGCGGTCTTTTATCAGACTGACTGAGCCTTTCGATCAAAACAGCTTCGTCGATATCCAAGAAAATGACTGCTCCTGAGGAAAGCATTTGATCTATGCCATCATGGAAGCAGGGCGTTCCACCTCCAGTTGCAATAATTAACGATTTTTGAACACCCAATATTTCGTTTAATGCGCCGGCTTCTAATTTCCTAAAATAGTCTTCTCCTTTTTCGGAAAAAATCTCTGCGATGGTTTGTCCTGCTTTTTCCTCGATGTATGCGTCCAGGTCCACGAAATCGTGAACCAACCTTTCCGCTAATTTTTTACCAAAATAGCTCTTGCCAGTTGCGGGAAGACCAATCAGATAAATTTTATTCGGAATCATAACTTTTCCAGCACTTCTTCCACCGAAGGTGCGTCATTGAAATGCCACTTGCCAAGCACATAACCATCGGACAATAAAAGTATCCCTGGATTAGAACGAACCATCGTTTTGAGTACAGTAGCATCTGCATAAAAATAAGGAATGCTCAACTGATGTTCATGCCTAAAACTTTCAAATGCCTCATATCCTGAGGAAGTCAGTATCCAGCTATCTACAGCGGGGATATTCGCCAATTGCTTTATTTTTCGCATGCTTTCCACATCGGCTTTTTCCACATTTTGATAAATGATCACCAATTTATTTCCAACAAAAAGTTCATCGGTATATTCTGCTTCATCCGTCCAGATGCCCAAATCGGTAATCTTCGGCTGAGCTTCTGGATTGACCAGGTTCATTTCTAAAAATTTGAAATTAGGGTCTGACGGATATTGATCGAAAATAAACTCTTCGCCATCTTTTTCCATGACATACTCATATACCAGTGGCTCTGAGGGTTGCATAAGGCTTGGAAGATGGTTGCCTACTGCATAAGCTCTAAAATCGATGTATGGCAAATGACGAATGGCCATCACCGCTACGACCGTAAGTAGGACAGTGGAACCAATAACGAGTATATTATTAGCTCCGCTTTTAAGCAAAGGTTCGATATGTTTTTTGCCAATAAAAAGGACGAGTATTAAGATGAGTAAAATAATGTCTTTGGTAAATGACTCCCAAGGAGTCAATTTGATCGCATCACCAAAGCATCCACAATCTGTCACTTTGTTGAAATATGCCGAGTAAAAGGTAAGGAAAGTGAAGAACACGATCATACCCAAGAGTGTATTTACCGTCAGTTTAGACCTGAAGCCGCTCAACAGCGCAATTCCTAACACCACTTCAAGCACACTGAGCACGACAGACAAAATGAGCGCCAAAGGCACAAACCATTCAAAGAAAGGTGCAAAGTCATAAGCGAATACTTCGAAATATTCTTCGAGCTTGATCGCTGTACCCACTGGGTCATTGACTTTAATTAATCCTGAAAAAATGAATAGTCCTCCTACGAGTATTCGGGCTATTTGTACGATCCACTTCATGGCTTATTCTCCTTTAGTTTTTTAATTTTCAAGTATTGATTATTTGCCTTCTTCCAACTTAATCAAGCAAAACACCGAATAGTTTATCATATCCTGATAATTAGCATCTACGCCTTCTGAAATGAGCGTAGTTCCGTTATTGTCTTCAATTTGCTTTACGCGGAGTAGCTTCATCAGTATAATGTCTGTTATGGAAGTCACACGCATTTCCCTCCATGCCTCTCCATAGTCATGGTTTTTGTTGGCCAAAAGATTCATCGTTTCCGTAGAATATTTATCATAAAGTGGCTCAAGAAAATCATAGTCTAATTCCATTTTATCGTTTTCAATAAGCTCAATTTGAATGAGCGCCATCAGGCAATAATTGATGATGGCTCTAAACTCGCCGTTGATATCTTCTTGTATTTTTTGAACACCCTTTTCCTGAATGGAGCGTATGCGCTGCGCCTTGATGTATATCTGATCGGTGATGGATGGAAGTCTCAATATTCTCCAAGCTGTGCCATAATCGCGCGTCTTTTTTTCAAATACGCCCTTACACGACTGAATTATTTTTTTGTATTGGTCAATTGTGTGATCTTTCACCGTCAGGATTGTTATATAAATTAATCGGTCACAAATCTACTATAATTGACAGTTCCACATACACTACAAATCGAAGGTTCGCTCATCTCTTTGGAAGAACCAAAAGTCATGGGCGTGATAAACGCTACACCTGACTCCTTTTACGGTCAAAGCAGGTCTATCAATGTTGATGAAATATTGAAAAAAGCCGAGCAAATGATCGATGAAGGAGCTACTTTTTTGGATATTGGCGGTTATTCGACCCGGCCAGGAGCGATAGATATTTCTGAGGAGGAAGAGATATTTCGAATAGCCAAGCCGATCGAACAGATCCGGCTTAAATTCCCACAGGTTTATATTTCTGTAGATACTTTTCGTTCTTCCGTAGCAAAAGCTGCTATTTCAAGCGGTGCGCATATCGTGAATGATGTTTCCGGAGGCCTGCTTGACGATAAGATGATTTCGGCTGTAGCGGCCATGCGTGTGCCGTATATTCTTATGCACATGCGCGGCAATCCACAAACGATGACGAAGGAAAATGATTACAATGACCTCCTTACCGATGTAATATTCGAGCTATCGCAAAGGGTCGAATTGGCCAATGAAGCGGGTATAAAAGATGTGATTATTGATCCTGGTTTTGGGTTTGCCAAAAATGTCCAGCAGAATTTTGAGTTACTCAATAAACTGGAACATTTGAATATTTTTCAAAAACCTTTACTTATTGGGATTTCGAGAAAGTCGATGATATATAAAACACTTGGTAGCACACCCGAAGAGTCATTAAATGGCACAACTGTTTTAAATACAGTAGCTTTGCAAAAAGGTGCAATTATATTGCGAGTGCATGATGTAAAAGCAGCTGTGGAAGTGGTAAAATTGACAAAATCGTTAGCAAATTGATCTTAGGATTCACCATAGGATTTCTCGATATTAACTGGGTAGACATTATTGATGTCTTCTTCGTTAGTGTTTTGCTCTATCAGGTATACAACCTGATGAAGGGAAGTATCGCCATTAAGGTTTTCGTAGGCTTCTTATTTTTATACCTCATTTTCTTGGTTGTAAAAGCCGTGAGAATGGAACTGCTTACCAGTATTTTAGGCGAATTTATGGGCGTAGGGGTGCTGGCGGTAATTATACTTTTTCAGCAAGAGATCAGGAAATTTCTCTTATTACTCGGCCGGACACAGCTTTTTAGTGAAGGAGATTTCTTTAAAAATCTAAAATCCTACTGGTCCTTCACCGGGAAATCAAAAAAGCACAACATTACACCCATCATAGACGCTAGCAAAACATTGGCAGGAACCAATACGGGTGCGCTTATTGTATTGTCCAAAAACTCAGGACTAAAATTTTTCGCAGAATCAGGCGATATTTTGGATGCAGAATTATCAAAACGACTATTGCTTTCTATATTTAATAAGTACAGTCCATTACACGATGGAGCTGTCATAGTCTTTAATGATCGAATAGTAGCGGCTCGGTGTATCCTTCCTGTGACAGAACGAGAAGTTCCAGCCCATTTTGGATTGCGACACAGAGCAGCCATTGGGATGTCGGAAAACTCAGATACGCTGATCGTGGTAGTATCAGAAGAAACCGGACAAACTTCGGTGATGAGAAATGGTGCTGCCTACAATAATCTATCACCACAAGAGCTACGCAAAGCCATCAATGATTATCTATATGAAGATGACGACAGTGCTGGCCATGCAGATGATATTCTCACCAAGTTGAAGGAAGAAGAAAAAGGTAAGGATTTGGTTAAATAAAGGGTTTCGTGTTTTTTCGAAATAGATAGAGCCGAATTACAATCTATTCCTTTTACTGATATTCATGTTTATTTGCATCGCTATTTCATGGATTCCATGTGAAATCAATTGGGATAAAAATTTGACATAAAAAAAAGCCCGTCGATTAACGGGCTTTTGTGTTCTTAAATTTTATCTGAAGCTCTCGGCCAATTTTTTTTCAAAAATCTCCCCAACATTCAGAGACTTTCTAAAAATCTCAGCGAGGCGGTTGACCTTCGCTTCTTCCTTTTTAGGAGTAAGATCGAATCGAAATAAAAGGTTAGGTAGTTCTCCTCTATGGATCGTCAAGCCTTCTACAATTTCAAATTCCAAAAATTCCATTTCAGGCAATACCTCATCTTTTTCAGTGTTGGTTGTAAAGAAATTTCCCTTTGGCTCAATATAAAATCTAACCGTCTGGTATTCACCTGGTTTTAGGTGTCTTAGTATTCCGGTTTTCAAATGTTTCTGAGTGCTGATTTCCTCTACGGCCAAAGTTTCATGCTCAAATGATTTAATTTGAACTTCATTTCCTTGAGTATCTATTGCAGTAATTTGTCGAAGATTAAGCATCATTTCTGAAACCTTAAATTCCGTAGCAAATGTATTTTTTAGTTTTATATCTTTAATACATCTGCTTTCGAGATCCCATTGGAACTTGCCTTGAGTTCCGGGTATCATTGCGTCTGTAAGCGTATAGTTATTTTTCATAGTGACTGATTATTTAGTCTTGGGCGAATATACGGGGGCTGGGTTGCGAAAGTTGTTGGTAAAACACCGCTTTGACATGCGGTGACATAATTTTACAATACAAACGTTATCAATATCATAGTCAAATTGAAATTTCATTATCATATTGATAATTCGCTCTGGCAAGCTATTTCTTGAGATTTCAGCCAATCCTCCTTCAAAAAAGAGGCAGATCAATAGCTACACGAGGAGGGATGCTGCCTGATGGTATTTGTCTGAATCAGAAAAACAGATGTAGAGATGGTATTTTACTGTTTTGATATCGCAGTAGTGTAAAAGTCACAATGACTGAATGGCGGTATTAACTTGTTACTGAGACTTATCTAGGGCATCTTGGATAATTGTTTTTAGCGGCAGAAAGGTTCCTAAATTGAACCAAAAAGCGTTTTGGGATTGTTAAATGAGTATTTCAAAACCTTAAAAATGAGGTAAAAGCATAGATTTTGAGGTTTTCGATCGGCCTTGGATAAATTTCGATAAGAAATTCAGGCCATGATAATCAAAAATGAATCCCCTGTTTGAGCGAAGCGACCGGGTCGCCGACGGTCCGCCGCTGCGGTGCGATTTGGGATTCATTGTAGGAACAGTCTGAATTTCAGAAATTTATACACAGTCCCGGCGGGGAACCGCTTGATTTCTTTGTCCACCGTGGACTCGGATACTTTCTGCCGGTCCGACGTTTCGGTCAAGGCAGAAAGTATGGGCCTGTCCGGCCTTAGGACTTAAAAGGAATAAACATGGAAGCCCTATCTAATCAGCATCTAAAAACGCTTTAATCTGAGGGAAATAGGCGTCAGGATTTTCCCAAAAAGGATAGTGAGACGATTGTGGCGTCATAAAGGTAGATGCGTTCTCTAGTTTCTTTTGAAGATGATGAACATCTTCTTCAAAAACAGTATCACTATGTCCTCCTACGATGAGTATGGGCTTGTCGAAAGCTTCCATAGGTTTGGTAAACCTCCAATCTGCTAGTCTCCCATCAATGTCGAATGGATTTTCACCAAAAAAGTACTGGTAAAGCGAAATATCAGCTTTACTCAAGCTTTCTTGGAGATCATCAGGTACGGGGTTAATTATGCAAGCATGTCGAGCCGAGAAATCTGTCATAAATATTCCCCAAAACTCTTCCCCAAAGTGTCTTTCAGCTTCCAATTGAAGCAAACGCGATTTTGATTGCTCTGGCAGGTTATTCATCAATACCCTTAAATTACTACTGTACTTTTTACAATCTGAAATGGTGTTGCTTAAAATTATCTTTTTGATGGATGCATGCACTTTGTGTGTCATGAGATATTCCAAAACGATCATTCCTCCAAATGAATGACCTAAGAGGGTCACTTCTTTATGATCAAATGATTCAACTATTTTTATAAGCTCTTCAACACCGTTTTTAAGTCCTATTTCTGACCGCTCGGTCAAACTAAGCAATGGAGCATAGGTCACAATACCATAATCAGTCAGTGAAAGGTGTTGATGGAATGGACTCAAGTAATTTGGCGATAGGCCTGGACCTCCTCCAAGTATGATTACTAATTTATCTAAATGTTTTCTTGAAATATTCATATTTTTAGGTAACATTTAGCGTAATTTATTGGTTTTTACCAAAATACCTAGTTTTAGGTATTTTTTATTACCCACTAATTTTATATGCAAAGCTTATCTGATAAAAAATAGTTCGTTAATAAAATCAATGAAATTAGGTTTGATAAAAATCGGGAAAGCTTGTGGGGGGAGTTTGATAATTTGAAAATAAAAAGTTCCATGCCATAGCAATATGCATTTACATAAAGTATGATCATAGAGGCTGTGAACGTGGAAATAGGAGTGATTTATATTAATTGATGATGTTAACAATCATCTCATTGGGAGTTAAAAATAAATATGAATAGGCCTTTTGGAGTTCCTGAATATTTAAAAAGACGTGTGAAATTACTTTCGTCATTGAGTATTCTAACTTTGTAGGATCTTCCAATGAAATCGCTTTAAAAAGAGGTTTGGGATTTGCGCAAAAAATATCTTGTCTTATTTCAGGCTATTTTTGTTTTCGTTATGAGCCTTCTATTTTATCAACTAAAGTCATTTTAAGCGATGAAACAAATCAGTCATTTAAATAGATTGTATCGGGCAGATCAACCTGAAAATTATTTGAGTCCAAATGAGCTAGGTGTTCAATGGACTTATGAAGCATCGAATAATAGGTTTATTATAGCGAAGCATAAAAAGATTGCTGGTTACGAACCCTCAGAAATAGATACCTTAGATAAGTTTATAGGTCTGACTCATCCCGATGACTTAAATGGTACTTTCAACTTTTCAAAATCTCTTATTACTTTTCTTAACAAATGCGGAGTGAAGGTAGGAGAGCATAAGTCTAGCAACGTATTTCGAGCCAAAGGGAAGGGAGGCAAGCTTTATTATTTTATTAGGCACGGCATAGCCAACGGGGAATACAAAGGTGAGCTCACGAGCAATTTGTCTTATATTGAAGATGTGACTTGGATGCGTCCTAAGCCTGGTTCATGGAGAGTTATCGGCCCTCACACCTCGTCATTTGATTTTGAGTTGCCAGAAGTTCAATTCTTTCATGACCGCCTAAGCAGTCGGGAGATAGAGGTACTTCGTTTGGTGGCACGCGGGTTTAGGTCATCCGAAATAGGGAATATGTTGCATATTTCCCCTTATACTGTAGCCACACATCGAAAAAATATGATTCGAAAGCTAGAAGTTAATAATACACCGGAATTGATGACGCTTTCAAGAGATATGGGGCTAATATAGAACCATAGTACATAGTATTAAGGACGATCAAATAAACCCGCCATTAAAGGAATTAAAAAACAACACACAGGAAAACGCAAAAAGATCATCGTTTTCCTGACTTTGTTTTGTTAGTCAACTTTACTTTAAAACTTCCAATTCCTTACCCACTTTAATAAAAGCGGCAATCGCCTTGTCCAAATGAGATTGATCATGCACGGCAGACATTTGTACTCTGATACGGGCTTGTCCTTTGGGTACTACTGGAAAATAAAAGCCAATGACGTAAATACCTTCTTCAAGTAACTTGGCTGCCATATTTTGAGAAAGTACCGCGTCATAAAGCATAATCGGAACGATGGCATGTTCTCCTGGCTTGATGTCAAACCCTGCATCGGTCATTTTTTTCCTAAAGTATTTGGTGTTTTCTTCCAGTTTGTCGCGCAGCTCAGTAGTTTCTGACAGCATATCAATGACCGCTATGGATGCGCCAACAATGGATGGAGCTAGGGTGTTAGAGAATAAATAAGGTCTAGATCTCTGTCTTAAAATTTCGATAATCTCTTTTTTACCAGAAGTAAAACCACCAGAAGCACCGCCCAAGGCTTTACCCAAAGTTCCCGTGATAATATCTACACGATCCATCACGCCACAATGCTCGTGAACGCCTCTTCCTGTTTTGCCCATAAAGCCCGTGGAATGACATTCATCAGACATCACAACGGCATCATATTTATCGGCGAGTTCACATATTTTATCAAGCTGAGCAATGGTGCCATCCATAGAGAAAACCCCATCCGTCACAATCACTTTTACTTTGGCATCTTTTGCTTCTTGTAGCTTGGTTTCCAAGTCAGCCATATTGTTGTGCTCGTATCTCAGTCTTTGTGCTTTGCAAAGTCTGACACCATCGATGATCGAGGCATGGTTGAGTGCATCAGAAATAATTGCATCTTCTGGCCCGAGAAGCGGCTCAAAAACGCCACCATTGGCGTCAAATGCTGCGGCATAAAGAATGGTGTCTTCCACGCCTAAAAATTTTGAAATTTTTTCTTCCAACTCTTTGTGAATGTCTTGGGTGCCACAGATAAACCTCACGGAGGACATGCCAAAGCCATGAGAATCTATAGTAGCCTTTGCCGCTTCTACCACTTTAGGATGAGAAGAAAGTCCCAAATAGTTATTTGCACAAAAGTTGATGACTTCCTTGCCATCGCCAAGTTTAATGACGGCATCCTGGGGTGAGGAAATGATGCGTTCTTGTTTGTAAAGTCCGGCCTCTTTTATTTCGGCGATTTCTTTATCAAGTTTGGTTTTTAATGATTGATACATATTGTCTTATTTCTTAATTCTGGGTGCTATTTTCGGTTTGACTTGTTTTGTCTTTGTGACGGTTTCGCTTGTCGAGTCATCCTTTAGAGGAAATTCCCTCCTTATTCTGTTAATCAAAAAAAGTTTTTGCTGGGTAAAGCTGTTGGGGTGAAGTTGATTGAAGATGTTCTCAAAGTTGGAAAATCTATCAGAATCACGCTTGGCAAACGATTTAGGATCAATTTTTTTTGATATTAAATATTCTTCGAAGGTCATCATGGCTTTGTTTCAAACAAGCATTGGAATGTAAAGTTATAGAACATTAGTACCTATCAAATGGGAGATGCTATTTTTGCAACTCAAATACACAATTACATACCCCACTTTATGCGTAAAGTCTTAATTATTGGCGCTTGCGGTCAACTTGGCTCGGAGCTTACTTTGTCTCTAAGAGAAAGGATTGGCCTTGAAAATGTAATCGCCTCCGATCTATCTGGACCCGTATCGGTCATTAAAGATGGCCCTTTTGAAATCCTTGATGCACTGAAAAAAGACGATCTGGAAAAAGCGATTAAACGTCATGCGATCACGGAAATCTACCACTTAGCAGCTATTCTTTCTGCCAAAGGGGAGCAAAATCCAAAATTTGCTTGGGATGTGAACATGAATTCATTGTTGAATGTGCTAGAGCTGGCCAAAGATTATACTTGTAAAGTTTATTGGCCAAGTTCCATTGCGGTGTTCGGGCCAGACACCCCGAAAGCTGATACTCCGCAAAAAACGATCATGAATCCTTCTACAGTTTATGGAATTAGTAAATTGGCAGGAGAGAGATGGTGCGAATACTATCACAAAAAATTTGGTGTAGATGTCCGGTCTTTAAGATATCCGGGACTAATTGGGTATAAAGGCAAGCCAGGTGGTGGTACGACTGATTATGCCGTAGATATATATTGGAAGGCTATCGAAGGTCAAAGTTTTGATTGTTTTTTGAGGGCGGATACAAGACTACCCATGATGTTTATGGATGATGCTGTAAGAGCTACAATCGAATTGATGGAAAGTGAAGAGGAAAAGATTAGCATAAGGTCAAGCTATAATGTAGCGGCAACTAGTTTCACACCAACTGAAATCTTTTTATCCATCAAAAAGCAATATCCTGATTTTGACATTGACTACCATCCAGACTTTAGACAAGAGATTGCAGACTCTTGGCCTAACAGCATCGATGATACTAAAGCACGCTCCGACTGGGGGTGGGAACCGAGGTACGATCTTCAGAAAATGACTGACATTATGTTGGAAAACATCAGGCCAATGATTGGAGCTTTATGAAATGGGGCATGATTTAACTTAATAAGGGTTAAATTTGAAAGAATATTTATCTAGCAAACAATATTTTATGAATAATTTGGAAAATCTCCTACTCGCTACCGAGGATCAGATACTTACCATTACCATTAACCGTGAGTCCAAGCTCAATGCATTGAACATGGCTACACTTTCTGAAATAAAGGAAGTTTTTGATTCTGTGTATGATAACAAAGACATTCGTGGCGTAATCCTAACGGGAGCTGGAGAAAAGGCATTTGTTGCAGGAGCGGATATCGGTGAGTTTTCTCAATTGAATGAAATGAATGCGCGGAAATTTGCGGAGGAAGGTCAGGGAGTTTTCGAATTGATCGAAAATTGTCAAACACCAGTGATTGCCGTAGTAAACGGGTTTGCATTGGGTGGAGGATGTGAGCTAGCGATGGCTTGTCATATGCGCGTAGCGACCTCAAATGCCAAGTTTGGTCAGCCAGAAGTCAATCTGGGAATACTTCCTGGATACGGAGGCACCCAAAGACTGACTCAATTGATTGGGAAGGCAAGAGCATTTGAATACTTGATGACGGCAGATATGATGACGGCAACACAAGCACTTCAATATGGGCTAGCCAATCATGTAACAGAAAGCAAATCAGAGGCGCTAGACAAAGCCAAAGAAATTTTACTTAAAATAGCCTCAAAAGCGCCAATAGCTACTGGTTTAGTCATTGATTGTGTCAATGCTGTTTTTGACAATGCGGTGAATGGTTACCAAACGGAAGCCAATGCTTTTGCAAGATGCTGCGGGACCAACGATTTTAAAGAAGGCGCGTCAGCATTTATGGAAAAAAGAAAAGCCAATTTTACAGGCGCATAATTAAGTGGGGCAACTCAGTAAGCTGGCAGGTCAAACGGCCATTTATGGGCTTAGTAGCATTATAGGCCGTTTTCTAAGTTACCTTCTTGTTCCATTATATACTACAGTTTTTGCTCCGGCGGAATATGGAATTGTTACGGAGCTCTATGCCTACATGGCATTTCTTAATGTAGTTTTTACTTATGGCCTAGAAACGGCCTATTTTAGGTTCGCTACAAAATTCAAGGATTCCAAAACCTATTTTGATATTGCTCAGTCGAGCATATTGCTTACCTCCATCATTCTTGGAGGGAGTATTTTCTTTTCCTCTTCAATCATTGCGCAGTGGCTAGGTTATGTGGATCAAACATACATTATTCAGTGGCTTGCTTGTATTTTAGTCATTGATGCCTTTGTTGCATTGCCTTTTGCAAGGTTAAGACTGGAGGGGAAACCCAAAAAATTTGCCTTTCTCAAACTCACCAATATCATGGTCAATATTGGGTTGAATTTGACATTCTTACTTTTGATTCCTTGGTTGGAAAGCGATTTTAGTCTAAAGATTGTCCCTGAATCCATGAAAAATCTTGGGGTAGGTTATGTTTTCTTATCCAATCTAATAGCCAATTTCATCTATTTGCCATTCTTTGGCAGCTACTTTCTTAGTTTAAAATTTAAAATAGATAAAAGGCTTTTACCCGTGTTGGTTTACGCTTTACCACTTTTGCTCATGGGTTTTGCTGGGGTCACCAATGAAATGCTTTCAAGGGCGTTACTGAGGTATCTTCTTCCAGATGATTTTTATCCAGACCAGACAAAATTAGAAGCGCTAGGAATTTTTGGTGCCTGCTACAAATTTTCAGTCTTTATGACTCTGGCAGTACAGGCTTTCAGGTACGCATCAGAGCCTTTCTTTTTTTCGCAAGCTGCAAATAAGGAATCTCCAATTCTTTTTAGCAGGGTCATGCACGCATTTATTATTTTTTCTTGCTTCAGCTGGTTATTTATCTCTTTGGTTTTGGAAGATTTTGCGCCGATCCTTTTGGGTCAAAGCGCATACCTTAAAGGACTGCATATTGTCCCATGGCTATTAGGTGGAGGCGTGTTTCTAGGCATTTATTTTAATTTGTCCATATGGTACAAGCTCACGGATAAAACCATGTATGGAGCATGGATCACCGTGATAGGTGCGGTAGCTACGCTTATTTTAAATATTATTTTCATTCCTCGATTTGGATATTTGGGAGGAGCTATTACTCCATTCTGTGCTTATTTTATTATGGTCGTTATTAGCTTCTATTTGGGTCAAAAGCATTTTCCTGTTCCTTATGAAGTGGCAAAAGGCTTAATTTATATCATTTTGGCTGCTGTTTTCATCTGGGCTTTCTACTTTTGGGGCGTTGATGCATCTTTTAGATATTATATGATTGTAGGACAGCTTATGATGTACTTGACAGTTATTTATTTACTTGATGTCAAAAACGGCTTATTTAAAAGAGGAAACTCTAACTTCAACAACTAGCTCAGTTTAAAATTTCATTTATGAATTTAATCATACCAATGGCGGGTAAAGGAAAACGCCTGCGACCACACACTTTGACAACTCCAAAACCATTGATTCCCATAGCTGGTAAGCCTATTGTACAAAGGCTGGTTGAAGACATAGCGCAAGTCACTCCTGAGAAAATTGAAAAAATTGGATTTATTGTCGGTGATTTTGGAGCCGAGGTTGAAAAAGACCTTTTAGCAATAGCCAAGTCCGTAGGTGCCGAGGGTTTTATTTTTGAACAAGAAGTGGCAATTGGTACGGCGCATGCTGTTCATTGCGCAAGGGAAATACTTACTGGAAAATGCACCGTAGCTTTTGCAGACACGCTTTTTAAGGCAAGTTTTACACTAAATACGGAAGACGATGGCATAATATGGGTAAAGCAAGTGGCGGATCCTAGCGCCTATGGTGTAGTAAATGTTAATGACGAAGGAGTAATAGCGGAATTTGTGGAAAAGCCGTCTGAGCCAGTTTCAGATTTGGCCATTATCGGAATTTATTATTTCAAAGATGGCGATGCGCTTAGAGATCAACTCGATCACATTATCAATAACAAAATATTGGCCGGTGGCGAATATCAATTAACTACTGCTTTGGAAAACCTTAAGCAAGCGGGCACAAAATTTATCCCGGGAGAAGTGAGTGATTGGTTGGATTGTGGAAACAAGCAAGTGACTGTTGCTTCAAATACGCGCTACCTTCAGTTTATAGGAGAAAACCAAATAGCCAAATCCGCAACCATCAATAACTCCGTAGTTATTCCTCCAGTGACCATTGGAGAAAATGTGATCATCGAAAACTCTGTAGTGGGACCGCACGTTTCCATCGGAAATGCAACAAAAATCGTTTCCAGTAGAATTGAGGATTCATTGATTCAAACCAATGTAAACCTACGCAACGTAAATATTACCAACTCCATGATTGGCAATTACGTAGACATGGAATCAAATGCTAAGGAAGTGAGCCTGGGCGACTACACTCAATTGAAGGGATAGAAATTTTATGAGATTTAAGTTCACAATCATTTTAATACTTGCTTTCTCTATGTCTTATGCTCAAAAAAAGCAGAAAGGCAAGGGTGACATGTCTGAAATGGTAGTGACCGAAATGTCAGACTCTGACAGCCTAAAGGCAGAAATGATCTTAATTGATGCTCAGAAAGAGGCAATTCTTGAAAATTACGAAAAAGCCTACGAGTTGTTGATGACTGTCAATAAGTTGAGCCCTGAAAATTCGGCAGTTAATTTTAAGCTTGCCGATGTGCTTACAAAGCTTGGCCGCAATGCGGAGGCTGTAGTTTATTCTCAGTTAGCCGTTGAGCAAGACCCTTTGAATAAGTATTATTACTTACTAACTGCCGAGATCCATAAGGCATTATCGAACTTTGAACTTGCCGCAAAAACCTACGAGTCGATGATAGATAAGGTCGATGATGTAGATTCTTATCTGTTTGATTTGGCGGTTATTTACAGATACATGGGTAAGTATACCAAAGCCTTGGAGGTATACAACAAAGTAGAAGAAATTTACGGCCCAAGTGAAGTGCTTTTTCGTGAGAAAGAACAAATATTCAAACAAACGAAAAATTATGATGCAATGGCTACAGAATGGTATAAGCTTATCGATGCTTATCCCGACGAGTTAGATTATAAAATTGCATTGATTGAGCTTCTTTTTTCCCAAGATAAAAAGGAAGAAATGGAGCAACAGCTCACCAAGCTCGAACTTGATGATTTAGGCCGAATAAAAGGCGCATTGATTCGTTCTAGAATTGCGCTGCAAAATGATCAAATTGATAAGGCCATAACCTTGGCAGAAATTCCCGTTTTCTCTCCTAGAGTTAACCTTAACGATAAATTGCTTCTCATCAATGACATACTTCTCAATAAGAATGTTGGCGATAATATTGAGGCTATGTCCAAGCTTTGCCTCAATCTCACAGAGCAATATCCCGATGAGTACGTAGTGCATGCTTACGCTGGGGATGTATTATTTCAATTGAAAAAAGCGGAACAGGCTCGTGACTCTTACCTCAAAGCGGTGGAGCTTGAACCTAATCGCTTTGAAGTCTGGCAAAATATTTTAAATATCGATGGAAGCCTCAATGACAATGAAGCCATGGTTGCACATGCTGAGTCAGCCTTAGAGTACTTCCCAAACCAAGCTTTACTCTACTATTTTGCAGGAACGGGTTATTTAATGCAAAAAAACTTTCGCCGATCTGTTCAAATCTTAGAGCAGGGTAAAAAATTTGCTTTAGATCCGATTTTGCTGAGCATCATTCACGGACAAATGGGAGATGCTTACAACAGCATGAAAGAATACCCAAAATCCAATACCGCTTATGATGCCGCCTTAGAACAAAATCCTGAAAATGATCACGTGCTCAATAATTATAGCTATTTCCTGAGTTTAAGAGGTGTAGATTTAGATAAAGCGGAAAAAATGTCGACGAAGTTAGTAGCAAGTCACCCTAACAATCCCACTTATCTCGATACGCATGGTTGGGTCTTGTACAAGCTGGGTAAATTCGAGGAGGCGGAACAAGTCTTGAAAAAGGCAGTTGACTTGGATGAAGATGGCACTGTGGTCGAACATTATGGTGATGTATTGTACAAATTAGGCAAAGTCGATGAGGCAGTATCTCAATGGGAACGCGCGAGCGAATTAGGAGGGGTTTCAAAAGACATTCAAAAAAAGATCGCCGAGAGGAAACTTTATGAATAAGTATTTTACTGTTTTTATTTTGCTTTTGGCGGTAGGCTGTAATCAGAAGCTTACGAATATTTTTGATATTTCAGGAGACAGAATCGTCGTGAATGAGGCGGACTTTGACTATCTCACTGCAAAGGCAAAAATCGACTTTGAAGATGGAGCCAAAGATATCTCGGGCATTGCCAATATACGAATGAGAAAAGACAGTGTGCTTTGGATTTCATTGAGTCCTGGTTTTGGGGTGGAAGTTGTGCGGGCATTAATAACCACAGATTCGGCTTTCGTCATTGATAAAATCAATAAGCAGTACCTGACGTACAGCTTTGAGGCCTTGAGTAAGAAATTTGATTTTGATCTAAATTTTAAATTGCTGCAATCAGTCATACTTGGAAACTTGATTTACCCTTACAAAAGGGAAAGATTGATTAAGTCAAACGAGGTGTACACTTACAACCAACAAGTCGATCAGTTCAAATTTGAAAATATTATTGGTGCCACCACGATGAAGTTGGAAAAGTTAAGAGTCGATGATACCAATACACAAAACTCAATTTCTGTAACTTACGGTGATTTTCAACTTGTCGAGCAGCAGATTTTGCCTTTTCTTATAAAAGCACAATTTGATTATGCCAAAGAGGACAAGTCTCCAACCAAAGTGGGGATTGAATTCAAACAGTCGGAAATCGAAAAAAAACCGTTGAAATTTCCATTCAATGTTCCGTCAAAATATGACCGTATATAAAGGTTTACAATTTTTAAGTTTCATTTTTCTTCTACTCTTTTCCAGTCAACTTATTGCCCAAAAAACAAAAGTTCAGCTAGAGCAGGAAAAAAGAGACAACCTGAAAAAAATTGCCGAAGCGGAAAAAATACTACTCGATACAGAGTTCGAAAAAAAGGCAACTTTAGGCCAACTAAGAGCCATCAATCAACAAATCTCCGCTCGGGAAGGCTTAATCTCCTCCCTAAATGGTGAAATAAGCTTACTTAACGGTGAGATAACCGACCTGAGTATCGTTGTAACCTCCTTACAATCTGATTTAAGAAAGCTGAAAGAAGAATACGCAGAAATGATATATGCTTCCTATAAAGCCAATAAAGGTTTTGGTAAGCTTACCTTTTTGTTTTCTTCCAAAACGTTTAACCAACTTTTTATGCGGTTAAAATACCTGGAGCAGTATACCGAAGCAAGAAAAATACAAGCTGAGCTGATTGAAATAGTATCGAATGAGTTGGATCAGCAAAGAAGCCAAGTGGAGGAAAAAAGAGCACAACAAGAGGTGCTTTTGGTTCAACAATTGGCAGAGAATAGGAAATTACTAAAATTAAAGAGCAAGCAGAGCAGTGTTATCGCACAGCTTAATAAAAAGGAAAAAGAACTTAGAAAAGAATTGCAGAATAGAAAGTCGGCGATTGATAGACTTGATAATCTTATCGCGGATATCCTGCGTAAGGAGATTGAAAGATCTAAATCACTCTCCACAAAAGCCATCGCCGATGAAGAGGAAGTCACGGTATTATTCGAATCGATGAAAAACAAACTGGTTTGGCCCGTCACCACGGGGTTTGTTTCCTCAAAATTTGGAAGACATCCACATCCTGTAGTAAAAGGAATCATGGAAGATAATCCTGGTGTGGATATTCAGACAAGCCAAAATTCCGATGTAAAAAGTGTTTTTGGAGGAAAAGTGGTCACCATAGCGGTAGTACCGGGAATGAATAATGCTGTTATCGTGCAGCATGGAGATTACTTCACCCTCTACGCCAAACTCAAGGATGTAAAAGTGAAACGTGGACAGCTTATCAATAAAGATGATATTATTGGCGCGGTATATACGGATAAAAACGGGGTTTCAGAATTACATTTTCAGGTATGGAAAGGACGCATAAAACTGAACCCGGAAAAGTGGTTGGTAGTCAAATGATTTTTTAGTCGACCACATTTATCTCTATCTTTGCATTTGATTAAAATAATTGAGACTATGAATATGGTACTAGCATTTGGAATGCCTGGAGGGTGGGAGTTGATCGTTATTATATTATTCGTTATCATCTTTTTTGGCGCAAAAAAAATCCCCGAGATAGCGCGAGGAATGGGTAAAGGAATCCGAGAATTTAAGGATGCCACCAAGGAGATTAAAGATGAAATACAAGAAGGTTCCAAGGACGATAAAACGAAATAGTTTTGCTTTCAAATACTCCCTATCTGCAGATAAGGAAGGCTTTAGATGGAGGTGAGCTCACCTGCGCACAACTTCTTGACCACTACCTTACCAATATCCACGCAAAGAATGATACACTGAATGCTTTCCTTTCGGTGTACGAAGAGGAAGCCAAAAACCAGGCGATTGTTATAGATGAAAAACTTAAACAAGGCCAAGCTGGTAAGTTAGCAGGTCTGGTAGTAGGCATCAAAGACGTTCTTTGCTATAAAAATCATCCTTTGTCTATGGGTAGTAAAATTTTGGAGAACTTCGAGTCTCAGTTTACTGCAACATGCGTAGAAAGGTTAATAGCCGAAGATGCGATCATCATTGGTCGCAATAACTGTGATGAGTTTGCCATGGGTTCATCGTCAGAAAATTCGGCTTATGGCGTTGTGAGAAATGCTGACGATCAAACGAAAGTACCTGGAGGATCTTCTGGTGGATCTGCTGTAGCGGTACAAGCTGATATGTGTACCGTTTCTTTAGGTACCGATACAGGAGGTAGTGTACGCCAACCAGCTTCATTTTGCGGAATAGTAGGTTTTAAGCCAACATATTCTAGAATTTCAAGATATGGATTAGCATCCTATGCGAGTTCATTTGATTGTATAGGAATATTTGCTAACGCCATAGAAGATGTGGCCTTAGTACTAGAAGTGATGGCTGGGGAAGATGACTATGACAGCACTGTTTCTCAACGGCCAGTAGAAAACTACAGCACTTTTACGCCGATAGATAGAGAAACCACAATTGCCACGTTTAATGAGGCATACGATTCTGGAGTTCAATTAGAAGTAAAGGAAACAGTCCAAAATCTACTAAAAGATTTGAAATCCGACTATGATATTACCAATGTTAACTTTCCACTGCTCAACTACTCACTAGCGACTTATTATATACTTACTACGGCTGAGGCAAGTTCTAACTTGTCGCGGTACGATGGGGTGAAGTACGGTCATCGCGTGACCGATCCTAAAGATTTGGAAGACATGTATAAGCGAAGCAGGACGGAAGGTTTTGGCATGGAGGTGCTCAAGCGTATCTTACTTGGAACTTTCGTGCTTTCAGCAAGCTACCATGATGCTTTTTACACCAAAGCACAAAAAGCACGACGCATGATTAAGCAAGAAATGGAAAAAATCTTTGCGACTTCAGACTTTATCATCCTTCCTACAGCACCTACTACAGCCTTTGAGCTCAATGCCAAAACGAAAGATCCACTAGAAATGTATCTGGCTGATCTTTTAACTGTGCCAGCATCCATTGGGGGCTTTCCTGCACTATCTATTCCTATAGGCAAAGATCAAAATGGCATGTCAATAGGCTTGCAAATCATCGCCAATACCTTTGAAGAAGTAAAGCTCCTTTCGTTTGCGAAACACATTCAGGACAAATTAGACCTATGAGAATAATTGTCATATTGATATTGTCAATAAGTGGATTTACTTGTTTTTCACAAGGATCATTGTCTTACGATTATGTTCCCGATGCGACTTACGAGGAGGTTGGTGATAGAATAAGTTGTATCGAATCGGAAATCCCACTTAATTATAACGACAGGATAAAGTCTTTCATCGACTACTTCACCATTCGAGATAGGGAATACACACGTGGCGTATTGAATAAATCGACCTACTATTTTCCGATGTTTGAAGAGTATTTGGCGCGTTATAACCTGCCCAATTCACTGAAATATTTGGCCGTGGTTGAGTCTGGATTGCGAGCAAATGCAGAGTCTCACGCTAGCGCGGTTGGTTTGTGGCAATTTATTCCTTCCACAGGCAAAATGTATGGATTGCAGGGAGACTGGTATGTGGATGACAGAATGGATCCGGAAAAAGCAACTGATGCGGCATGCAGACATTTGAGAGACCTTTACAATATGTTTGACGACTGGGAACTCGCCATTGCGGCGTATAACTGTGGCCCTGGCAATGTGAGAAAAGCGATTCGTAGAAGCGGGTATAAACGAACATTTTGGGAAGTCTATCAGTATTTGCCACGTGAAACCAGATCGTATCTCCCTCAATTCGTGGCAATCGCGTACACATTCAACTATGCTTTGGAGCACAACTTGAATTATGAGAAGTCACATAAAATTCAACAGATAGATACACTTTTGATTAGCCAATATTTTCATCTGGAAACATTTGCAAAGCAAACAAATCTTTGCTTAGATGATCTCTTGATGCTCAATCCTTCCATCAAAAGAGGCGCACTTCCTGAAGGCACCAACAATTTTGCTTTAAAAATACCTGCTGACAGAAAAGACACCATAGTTTCAAGGAGACAAGAAATTTTTGAAAAGGCTGGAAGTGTAGGCAAAGAACAACTCGACTATCTGGCTCGCAATACCCCAGGAAGTACTTTCGGGAGAGAAAAAATTGTTTATAAAGTGAGGAGCGGAGATGTTTTAGGAGTTATCGCCAATAGATACAATGTTCGAATATCGGACGTCAGATCTTGGAATAACATCTCGGGCAATCTAATAAGGGTGGGGCAGCCACTCGCAATCTGGATACTTCCTAATTACTCAGCATCAACTAAAGATTTATATGCTTCCGCCAGAACCACTGTTGACCAGCCAAAATTTGCAGATGGGCAAGAAAAATATAAGGTCAGGTCGGGTGATACATTGTGGAGCATAGCTAACGCACATGTAGACCTTTCTATAGAGAAATTGAAAAGCATGAACCAATTAAGGTCAAATACCATACAACCTGGTCAGGAATTAATAATATCTACCCGCTAACCAGCGTTGAAATCAAATAGTACAGTCATCATAAAACCCAACTTATGAAAAATACTCATTTAGTTTTATCTCTTACAGCATTGATTTTTTTCGGTTGTAGCAAGAGTATGGAAAAAGTAAAAGAGGACTTCATGCCCATCGCGAGAGGGGAAGCTGACGAAATTATTTTAGTCGTAGACTCTGCATTATATGATGGTCCCGTTGGTGATCAGATCAAATCAATGTACAACCAATTGATTGTTGGTCTGCCTCAGGATGAATATAAATTCAAAGTAAGAAAGGTCAATCCTTTGAGGATAAATTCTTTTTTGAAAAATGCGTCAAACATGATTTTTGTAATGACGCTGAACAGTCCTACTTCTGAAAGTCAAGCCTTGCGTCAGTATTTCTCTGACAAATCTTTGAAAATGGTGCAAAGAGACAGTTCACTTTACATGACCTTGAGGAAAGATGAGTTTGCCAAAGGCCAGCTTGTCCTTTATCTATTTGGGCAAAATGAAGAGCAACTTGTTGAAAACCTCAAAAAGAACGAAGAAAAGTTGGTAGATATTTTCGAGTCAAGAGTGCTCAGCCGCACCAGAGAAAAGGTGCTTGCCAAAACCCAGTCAAGTCTTATGAGCGCTATTCAGGAAGACCATAGTTATAGTATTGACATTCCTTTTGGTTACGACTTATCTAAAAACTTGAAAAACTTTGTTTGGATACGTAAGCTCGAAGCACAATCAGAATACAATGTTTTTATATACGAGGCACCTTATGTAGATAACAAGGTGTTCGAGAATATTGGCAAGCTCAGAGATGAAATCACGCAGACCTATATGCGAGATTCTGAAAAACCTGAACTTTTTATCGATCGTCAAGATATTATACCAGTACTTACTGAGTCTGTCAATTTCAATGGCAAGTTTGCGATAAAAGGTGTGGGGCTTTGGATGGTCAGCAATAAATCTGCGGGCGGCCCCTTTATCAGTTACACCTTGGTAGATGAGGCAAATCAGATTTTGTACTATATCGAAGGATATATTTATTCTCCTGGCACAAAGAAAAAGAAACCACTAAGAGAAGTAGAAGCAATAATTTCTACATTTAAGACACCAACAGAAGTGGCAAACGCTTCGAAGAACAACCCAACCAACCCAACATAAAATGTGCGCGAAATTAAGGAAGAATGAAGCGCTGGAATTTCATGAAATGAAACCAGCCGGAAAGATTGAAGTAACGCCCACCAAACCACTAAGCAGTCAGCACGATCTGGCATTGGCTTATTCGCCAGGAGTTGCTGAGCCATGCCTTAAAATAGCAGAAGATCCAGATAGCGTGTATAAATATACGGCCAAGGGTAATCTGGTCGGCGTAATTACCAATGGAACGGCCGTTTTGGGCTTAGGCAATATTGGTCCTGAAGCCTCTAAACCTGTCATGGAAGGCAAAGGTGTTCTCTTTAAAAAATTTGCCGGAATCGATGTTTTTGATATTGAAATCAACGAAACGGATCCAAAGAAATTCATTCAGATTGTCAAAAGTTTAGAGCCTACTTTTGGAGGAATCAACCTCGAAGATATCAAAGCGCCAGAAAGTTTTGAAATTGAGCAGACACTAAGACGGGAAATGAAGATTCCTGTGATGCATGATGATCAACATGGAACAGCGATTATTTCAAGTGCTGCGCTTATCAATGCATTGGAAATCAATGGTAAGAAAATTGAAGATATCAAGATAGTAGTGAGTGGTGCAGGTGCCGCAGCAGTGGCTTGTACGGACTTATATACTTCACTAGGAGCAAATCCTAAGAATATAGTCATGACGGATAGCAAGGGCGTGATCAGAACAGATCGCGAAAAGCTAGATTCCTCAAAAGCTAAATTTGCAACAGATAGAGACCTTCACACCCTTGAAGAAGCGCTTGAAGGAGCGGATGTTTTTCTCGGATTATCTATCGCTAATATTTTGGATGCTGCAGTTCTCAAAACAATGGCCAAGGATCCTATCGTTTTTGCGTTAGCTAATCCAGATCCTGAGATTGCTTACGAGTTGGCCATGAAATCCAGAAAGGATATTTTAATGGCTACTGGCCGGTCTGATCATCCTAATCAAGTCAATAACGTACTTGGGTTTCCTTATATCTTCCGAGGGGCATTGGATGTAAGATCTACCGCCATTAACGAAGAAATGAAGCTTGCAGCGGTTTATGCCATTGCGGAGCTTGCCAAGGAGTCGGTACCAGATGTGGTACTAAAAGCCTATGGCGAAAAGAGTTTGAAATTTGGTAAATATTATCTTATTCCAAAACCACTTGACCCAAGATTGATTACCACCATATCTCCCGCCGTAGCAAAAGCAGCCATGGAGAGTGGCGTAGCTAGAGTTGAAATTAAGGATTGGGAACAATATAACCGTGATCTTGAAGAGAGAATAGGTATCGATCAGCGGTTGATCTCCAGAATGGTCACCCAAGCCAGAACCGATCCAAAACGCGTGGTTTTTGCGGAAGGCGAGGATTTGAAGATATTAAAGGCCGCACAAATGGCCGTGGACGAAGGAGTAGCGATTCCTATACTTCTCGGAGATGCGGATAAAATTAAAAAACTCATCAAAGAACACGAACTCGACGGACTTGTGGGCTGCTCCATCATCAACCCATACAAAGAACCGAAGATGGTAGAAGAATATGCTCAGGCATATTACGAAAAACGTCAGAGAAAAGGGGTGACTTACAGAATGGCGCTTAAATCCATGCAAAGAAGCCGCAACTTTTTTGGAGTGATGATGGTCGAAAAAGGAACGGCTGATGCCTTCATTTCTGGGTTGTCAAATGACTATCCTAAGGTAGTATTGCCAGCACTACAGATTATTGGGACCGAGCCTGGAATAGATCGAGTAGCTGGAATGTACATTGTTAGCAATAAAAGAGGTAATTATTTCTTTGCGGATACCAGTGTCAATCTCGACCCAACTGCGGAGCAATTGGTAGATATCATTGGATTAGCAGAAAGAGCCGTACGGTTTTTTGATGCAGAGCCAAGTATTGCCGTATTGTCTTATTCGAATTTTGGATCGGCCAAAGGCGCTGTTCCTGAGAAAACGGCCAAAGCAGTTAAATTGGCCAAGGAAAAATGGCCTGATATGGTGATCGATGGTGAGATACAGGCCAATGTGGCATTGAATCATGAATTATTAAAGGAGAATTATCCTTTCAGTATTCTGGCCAAAAAGCCTGCCAACACATTGATTTTCCCTGATCTCGACTCAGGAAATATTGCTTATAAGTTGCTTATGGAGCTTGGCGGAGCGGAGGCCATTGGCCCTATTCTGATGGGTATGAATAAGCCGGTACACGTACTACAGGTAGGAAGTTCGGTTCGAGAAATTTTCAATATGGTTTCAATTGCCGTGGTTGACGTGCAGCACAATGAGAAGAAGTAACTAATGTATTATTATTTAGAAGGCAAGCTTGCCATAGTTGATCCGACCTTCATCGTATTAGACATCAACGGTGTAGGCTATGAAGCGAAAATCTCACTTTCTACTTATTCTAATCTTAAAAATTTAAAAGAAGCCCGTGTCTTTACGCACTTTGCGGTGAAAGAAGACTCACAAACCTTATTTGCTTTTTTTGACTTAGCGGAAAAGAAACGGTTCTTAGATTTGGTAAGTATCTCGGGCGTAGGGCCAAGCACTGGATTAATGATTTTATCTTCATTATCAGCGGATGAGTTGCAAAATGCCATCATCAGCGAGGACATAAAAACCATACAGGGAGTAAAAGGAATAGGCCTTAAAACAGCGCAGCGAATTGTATTAGAGCTAAAAGAAAAGATGAAGAAGGAAGGTCTTATCGAGCGATCTGTAGAAATACAACAAATGGGAAACAATACCCTAAGAGATGAGGCGTTATCAGCCTTAACTACCTTGGGCATCAACAAGTCTGCAGCGGAAAAGAGTATTGCCATAATACTCAAACAGCAAGGGCAACAAATTAAACTTGAGGAGCTTATAAAACAGGTTTTGAAGAGGGCCTGATCCAGGCAATAATTTTTGAAGGAGAAAATTCACATACTAGCAGTCGCTTGCGTAGCGTTTTTCATTGCCCATACGTCAAATGCTCGGGTGCGTCTAGATTTTTCTCACTTAGTCATCTTTCAACAGGATACAACTAAAAGTGATAGTGTAAAAGCCGACACAGTGCAGCTTCCATACGCGCCTACCAACACACCCACTTTCAACGCGCCATATCGCTTTGGAGATCCTTTTTCTAATAGAATGAGTCCATCGCCATTACTCCTCGATGACCCATCGAGTGTCGACTTGGAAGTGGATTACGATTCTGGATTTAGTTACACCGTGTACGAAAGAATTGGTGATGTGAATTTTCGCCCAATGTCTACCATGACATTTGCCGAATATGATAAATACAACGACCAACAGATTGCTAAAGAATACTTTCAAGAAAGATCTGCTGGGTTAGATGGAGAAAGCGCGGTTAGTGGTCGATCTTTAATCCCAAGACTTTATATCAGCCCTGTCTTCGATAGGCTTTTTGGCGGAAGTTATGTCGATATTCAACCTAATGGATTTGTGAATTTAGATTTCGGTGGGAGATTTCAGCGAATTGATAATCCGGCCATTCCACTGCGTCAGCAGCGCAATGGAGGGTTTAATTTTGACCAGCAAATATCGCTGAACTTAGTGGGCAAAGTTGGAGAAAAACTGGCTGTAACGGCCAATTTTGACAACAACAATACTTTTGACTTTCAAAACAATATGAAAGTAGAATACACTGGATATGAGGAAGACATTGTTAAAAAAATAGAAATAGGAAATGTAAGTATGCCCGTATCAAATAGCCTCATGACGGGCGCGCAATCACTTTTCGGACTGAAAACGCAATTACAATTTGGTAAGCTCTTTGTGACTGGAGTTGTCTCCAGGCAACAAGGTAAAAGTGATGTTTTAACAATAGAAAGCGGCTTTCAGGGAAGAGAATTTGAAGTGAGAGCTTCTCAATACGATGAAAATAAACACTTTTTCTTAGGTCACTTTTTCCGAGAAAATTATGAAGGCTGGTTAGGTAACTTACCTCAAATCGTTTCAGGAGTAAATATAATACGTGTAGAAGTATATGTAATGAACCGCAATAATGATACGGAATCAACACGAAATTTTGCGGGGTTCATGGATTTGGGTGAAGGATCAATTCTTAATAATCCTAGCAATACCCTGATCGGATCAGGTAATGGCGGTCCAACTCGCAATAATGCGAATGATCTTTTTAGGAGCATCAGTGCCGTAGAGCGGACTTCCAACGGACTGACCGCCGCAGGACTGGAAAGTGGCAATGATTTTACTTTGATACAATCTGCGAGGAGGTTAAATGAAAATGAATTCGTCATTAATAAGGATTTGGGTTACATCTCACTGTTACGTAGGCTTCAAAATGATGAAGTACTTGGAGTAGCCTATGAATACTCATACAATGGTCGTACTTACACTGTTGGGGAGCTTACAGAGGATTATGTCGGGGTTAGTGACAATCAAGCGATTTACCTAAAAATGTTGCGGCCAAACAGTATTGATACGCGCGCACCTACTTGGGACTTGATGATGAAAAACATTTATAACTTAAATGCGAGCCAGATAGATCGAGAAGGTTTTACGCTAAGAATAAGGTATCGTGATGATGCTTCGGGAATTGACAACCCTTCGCTTCATGAAGGCCGAAGACTCAAAGATATACCTCTGGTAGAAGTATTTGGCCTGGATCAGTTAAACCAAAACAATGACCCTCAAAGAGATGGAAATTTTGACTTTATAGAAGGCGTAACCATTGATACCAGAAACGGTAATATCATTTTTCCAGTATTGGAGCCTTTCGGAAAAACACTCAGAGAAAGATTTGTAGTGCCTCAAGAAAATCAGTTAATAGAAAAATATGTTTACGACACACTATACAGCACGACAAGAGCAGATGCAGAGCAAGTAGCGTCAAAAAACAAGTTTTTCATTGTGGGTAGTTTTAATGCGGGTTCGTCGAGTGAAATAGCACTTCCGGGGATCAATATTGCGGAAGGATCGGTAGTGGTAACGGCAGGAAATACACCTTTAACAGAAGGTCTTGATTATACAGTGGATTATAATTTGGGGCGAGTGCGAATTCTCAACGAGGGAATTTTGAGTAGTGGAAAAACGATCAATATCTCTTATGAAAAAGCGGATCTATTCAATTTTCAAGCACGTTGGCTATATGGTGCAAGGCTCGATTATCAGTTTAGCGATCGGTTTAATATTGGAGCGACTATCCTTCATTTAAACGAAAGGCAAGGCGGTGTTTCAAGGTTCAAAATAGGCGATGAGCCCACCAAAAACACCAAATACGGGTTTGATATCAATTTTCAAGATGAAGTGCCGCTATTGACCAAGATCATGGATGCATTACCGCTTGTAAGCACAAAAGAGACTTCTTCCATCACATTTAATGGCGAGTTTGCGCAAATGATTCCTGGTACGTCTAACGTGGTAGATGGAAAAGGAACTTCTTACATTGATGATTTTGAAAATGCGATTACACCTATCAGTCTTCAAGGTTGGGCTGGTTGGAAACTTTCCGCAACGCCGCAGACCAGCGGCAACAAGTTTGAGGATTCTAGCAATCCAGCACTAGGATATAACTTCAGGCGAGCCAAAATAGCTTGGTATACCGTAGATAACAGTGTATTCTACAGAGCGGGCGGACAAAATAGACCTGACAATATAACGGAAGCCGATCTTGATAATCACTACATGAGACCAATCCCAACAAGGGAAATCTTTCGCCAAAGAGACAATAACTTGGTGGTGCAACCCGAGCCTATTTTGGATTTGGCTTATTTCCCTACCGAGCGAGGGCAATATAATTATTCCGATAATCTGGATGTGGACGGTCGATTGACCAACCCGGCAAACAACTGGGCAGGAGTTACTCGGGCAATTACCAATGAGGTGGATTTTGATAAAAACAATATAGAATATCTTGAATTCTGGTTGCTCGACCCTTTTATACAAGGTGAGCGAGGAAGAGTGATTGTAGATGGTGCCAATGGAGAAAATAATACGACGGGCGGTGAATTGGTATTTAATCTCGGTAATATTTCAGAAGAGATAATCAAAGATGGCCAACATGGCTTTGAGAGTGGATATCCGGCTGATGGCTCTCCGAGCGGTTTTATTGAAGATCCTGAGACGGGGTTGAGGGTTCCAGCAAAACCATTTTTAACAAATTTTTTCGAAAATTCTGCAGATTCTCGCGCCAATCAGGATATAGGACTCGATGGACTTAAAGACGAAGAAGAGGCGGAATTATTCCCCAATTTGGGTCCTGATCCCTCTGCAGATAACTTTCTATTTTATATCGGTGATAGTTATGATGCAAGCAATGCCAAGATTATAGAGCGATATAAAAATTATAACGGAATGGATGGGAATACCCCGATAAATAACACCAATAACTTCACCCCAGCATCAACGACCATCCCGGATAATGAAGATTTGAATAAGGACAATACCATTACAAACCTTGAAGAATATTATGAGTACAAAATACAGTTGCGACCAGGGCAACTCAACACCGAGTCCAAGTATATTGTGGATAGAGTTGGTGGGCCAGACAGTGCAAGCTGGTATCTATTTAGAATTCCAATAAGAAATCCTGATGGTATTGTAGGAGGTTTAGATGGGTTCAAAACTATCAGATATCTTAGAATGTACATGACAGGTTTTCGCCAACCAGCGGTACTTCGTCTTGCGCAAATGCAACTTGTAGGTTCCCAATGGAGAAAATATCAAGAGGCCATCAATGAGCCTGGATTAAATGAAACGCCCGAAAATTCTTCCACAGATTTCAATGTTTCGGTTGTAAATATTGAAGCCAATAGTATTGGTGACATTCCATATACTTTACCGCCTGGCATCGAGCGAGATAGAGACAATACAAGCTTCTTAAACCAGAGATTCAATGAGCAATCACTACAAGTTTGCGTGGAAGACCTAGCCGATAAGGATGGGAGAGCCGTTTTCAAAAATGTGAATCTTGACTTGATTAATTATGGAAGAATGCAAATGTTTTTCCACGCTGAGTCGTACGACGGTAGCAATGTCAATGATGATGAAGTCATTGCTTTTTTGAGAATAGGTACGGACTTCACAGAAAACTATTATGAAATAGAAGTGCCTTTGAAAATCACACCAGAAGGCACAGGAGCAGACCCTCGCGCCATTTGGCCGGAAGCCAATGAGATCAATATCGCAATAAATGACTTATTGGCCGTGAAAGCGGCTAGAAACAGACTCAATTTCAACAACCAAGTGCCCTATACAGGCATCACTTCCGATGGGAGACACAGAGTTTCTGTAAAGGGGCGTCCAGATATTAGCTCTGTCCAATTGATGATGATTGGCGTAAGAAATCCTGAAAGTCTTGATCAAGCTCCAAAATCGGTATGCATCTGGGCCAATGAACTAAGGGTGACCGATTTTGATAAAAATAGAGGCTGGGCAGCCAATGCGCGAATGAGCGCTAAGTTGGCTGATGTAGCCACCATTTCTGCATCTACGAGATATACCTCTATTGGCTTTGGTAACCTTCAACAAACCATACAGCAGCGAACAAGACAAGAAACTATTCAGTATGATATTTCAGCCAATGTCAATGTTGATAAGTTCTTATTGCCTCAGTATACAGGCTTGAGAGTGCCGATGTTCGTCAGCTATGAAAAATCACGATCTACACCACAATTTGATCCTTTGGATCCGGATACTCCATTGGAAGCATCCTTACAAAGTTTTGATACAGATGCCGAAAGAGATGCTTATGCGAGAATAGTCGAAGATCGCTCCACACGAAGGAGTATCAATTTCACGAATGTGAGAAAGGAAAAGGTAAAAGAAGATGCTAAAAGTCATATTTACGATGTGGAAAATTTAGCCTTTTCTTACGCCTACAGCGATGTAGTTACGTCAAATGTAAATACTGAAACTTTGCTTCAAAAAACAGAGTCAGGAGGTGTTTCTTACAATTACTCACCAGAAGGGATAACGTTAGAGCCTTTTGCCAGCGCTGAAGCTTTTTCAGGTCCCTATCTAGCGTTAATAAAAAATATCAATATTTCCCCAATCCCGAACAACCTATCGTTTAGCGGAGATTTAAGTAGGAATTTCAGAAAAACACAGTTGTATAATGTAGACCTAACCACGGTGGGTATTGAGCCTTATTATGAACGATTGTTCACCTTTAATCGAAATTATGGAGTGGGTTGGAATATTTTCAAAAGTTTAAGTCTGGATTACAGGGCAAGAGCAAATGCGGTGATTGATGAAGACAGTTTAAGCGGTATAGTTGGTGATATAGATACCGCGCCGGAGCGAGATTATGTATGGGAGCAAATCAAAACAGGCGGCCGAACGAAGAATTTTAACCAAGACATATCAGCAACCTATCGTTTTCCTCTCGATAAGTTGCCACTGACCGACTGGGTGAGCGCAGACTTGCGCTATGCAGTGGGTTATACTTGGACAGCCGGCGCACTTAATCAACTGGATGAGGAGGGTATATTTTTTGGAAATACTATCCAAAATACTCGAGATCGAGGAGTTTCGGGAAAGTTAGATATGGTCAAGTTGTATAATAAGGTGACCTTTCTGAAAGAAGCCAATTCACCAAAGCGTAAATCAAAAGATGACGAAGAAGAAGGAGGGAGTGGAGCACTCGGGCGTGGAATCTTAAAAACGCTCATGGCAGTGCGAAATATCAACTTTACCTACAATATTCGCGAAGGAACCACATTGGCAGGTTTTACGCCACAAGTAGATATGTTTGGGATGGATGATAACTGGGAAGCTCCGGGTTGGGATTTTATACTTGGAGGTCAAGATCCAAGCATTCGATTTAGAGCAGCCGAAAGCGGCTGGATCACAAAAAGTCAGCAACTGACTTCACCATTTATCCAAACCAATAGCAGAGATTTGAATCTAAAAGCGTCCATTGAACCCACCCGAGATTTCAGGATTCAAGTAGATGCGAGGCGGTCAAATACTGCCAATTATCAAGAAATTTTTAGGTTTGACAGCACTGCTTTCAATTCCTTGTCACCAACTCGTGGAGGAAGTTACAACATTACGTTCATGACCATCAAAACCGCGTTTAATGACAAAAACGAAGACAACTCATCCGAAGCGTTTAAGCAGTTTACTCAGAATATTGAAACGGTCAGAGAAACGCTAAGTCGCACCAATTCTTTTGGAGAATACGATGCACTTTCGCAAGATGTATTGGTGCCTGCATTTATTGCGGCCTATACGGGCAATTCCGTTTCAGAAACCGAACTAACACCATTTCCTCGAATTCCATTGCCTAATTGGCGTATTGATTATTCAGGTCTGTCAAAAATACCAGCTTTAGAAGAAATATTTTCTTCCATTACATTGACCCATGGTTATAGGTCTATTTATAGTGTAAATAGCTACAGTAGTAATGCCGATTACATAGAGCGAGGAAATATTCGATCCGTTGACCTTTTCGATCTTGACAATAGTATCCTTGATTACCCACAGGCCACCGTAACAGATAGTGCGACCAATCGCTTAGTGCCCGTTTACAATCTCAATCAGGTTACAGTTTCAGAGCAGTTTGCACCTATGATCGGCATCAATGTAAGGACGAAAAATAACATCACCACAAGGGTAGATTACAAGAAGGAGAGAAACCTATCACTCAATTTTTCCAACGCTCAGGTTACGGAAACAACGAATAATGACATTACTGTAGATTTTGGATTGACCAAGGATAAATTCAAGTTGCCATTTAAAATTCGTGGCAGAACTATAGCGCTAGAAAACGCACTTACCTTCAGAGCAAGTTTAACATTTAGAGATTCTGAAACCATTCAACGTCAATTGGATGGTGTTAATTCTATTACTAATGGAAATACTAGCTTACAATTTAGACCATCATTTACCTACAAGCTGAACAAGTCGCTTGATTTAACCGCATATTTTGAGCGGAGTGTCACCGAACCCAAGCAGAGTAGTTCCTTCAAAACGGCGAATACAGCCTTTGGAATACAGTTGCGATTTGCGCTTACTCAGTAATTCGTAAAATGAAGGCAAGGCTTGCATAAGCTGACTCAATTTGAATATTTTTACAAAAAAAACATAATGAATATACCTGCAGAATTAAAGTATACGGAAGATCACGAATGGGTGAGAATTGAAGGAGATGTAGCCTACATCGGGATCACCGATTTTGCTCAAGGAGAACTGGGAGACATTGTTTATTTGGATGTAGATACAGAAGGAGATGAGCTAGAAGCTGGCGCTGTATTTGGTTCTGTAGAGGCGGTGAAAACTGTGTCAGACTTATTTATGCCTGTGTCAGGAGAAGTACTTGAGATAAACGAGGCGTTGGAAGGAGAGCCAGAGCTAATTAACTCTGACCCATATGGCAATGGTTGGATTATAAAAGTAAAAGTGACAGATCAAGGAGATAAGTTAATGGATGCCGAAAAATACGAATCATTAATTGGTTAAAATTTTTAGAAATCTAAGTGTATTTTTAGCAATAGTGTGGACGTTTATCATGTTGTACTTATTGCTTTCACCTGGAGGCATGTATAAAGGCATTATTTTCTTCAAGGGAGAGGATAAAATGTTTCATAACATAGCATTTTACTTGTGGTCTCTAAGCTTTTATCTGAGCATCAATTGGAAAAGTATAACGAGAGCCATTTTTATTATCCTTGGGTTGGGTACCATTTTGGCAGTTGGTACGGAACTGTTACAGTTCTATATACCCCGCAGAACACCCGAGGTTTTAGATGTAATATCTGACCTGACCGGATGTGTTTTTGGAATTTTATCGGGATTCCTAATAAAAAAGGGTCTTCAGCGTTAAGGATTTAAGTTGAATAAATAATATATTTGGTTTCACGGAAGAAATTTAAAGCACAGAGAATATGGAATTGAAAAAGAACCCAAAGGCAGATCTCGCAAAAAAATCCGGTTTGTTTATGAACATCGGGCTATGTGCGAGTTTGGCGCTTTGCATTCTGGCTTTCGAGTGGAGAACCTATGAAGGAGGTGATTTAGTCGATTTAGGTCAGGTAGAAGATGATTTTGAGGATATCATGGAGATTCCTCCAACGGAGCAACCACCTCCCCCCCCACCAAAAGTTCAACTTCCTGAAATCATCGAAGTTCCAGATGAAGAAGAAATTGAAGAAGAAATCGAAGTAGAATTGGATGTTGAAGTAACAGAAGAAACTGTCATTGAAGATATCGTATTCGAAGAAGCACCGGCCGAAGAGGTTGTCGACGAGGTTTTTACTATCGTTGAAGATCAACCTGAATTTCCAGGAGGAATGGCTGCATTTTATAAGTATGTAGGTGATAACATGAAATATCCGTCTACCGCAAGAAGAATGGGCATAGAAGGTAGAGTGTATGTGCAGTTTGTTGTGGACAAAGTAGGAAATGTGACTGAAGTGAAAGCTGTTAAAGGTATCGGAGCTGGTTGTGATGAAGAAGCTGAAAGAGTACTCAGACAATCACCGAAATTTAAGCCTGGAAAACAAAGAGGAAGGGCTGTAAAAGTTAGAATGGTACTTCCAATCATTTTCAGATTAAGTAACTAAAAAACGAAATTTTAAATTTGAAAAAAGCCGATCGTAATTGATCGGCTTTTTTATTTATTTTTTACCAATCATGTATAACTCGTTAAGATTGATCTCTGTGGAATAGCGGGTTTCACCATTCTTCTCGTAAGACTTATTCACCAGTTTTCCTTCTAATGCTATTTCAGATCCTTTGGTAAGGTAGTTTTCAACGATTTCCACTTTTTTACCCCAAACTACCACATTGTGCCACTGAGTATCCTCTACTTTTTCACCTTTATTGTTCGTGTATTTTTCATTGGTAGCAATAGAAAAAGAGGCCATTTTCTTACCACTTTCAAAAGTTTTGATTTGAGGCTCATTACCTAATCTGCCAATCAATTGAACGCTGTTTTTTAAAGAAGTCATAAAATTAAAATTTTGTTGGTTTTGATTTTCATCTGATGTGGATTAATCCTTATCAGCAGATGTTGTCGATTATCGACTTGGCAAAGATTGGGGTAGAGCCAAAAAATATTCGGTATTTAAACGTTTGTAGTCATTTATTGTCGTTTGTAGTCGTTTGTACTTGGATTTGTCGTTGACTATCAGTAATTTAAAAAATTAATAGTTAACTCTATGGAAGAAAAGAAATGTTTGGAGTGCAAACGCAATTTTCATGGAAGATCCGACAAGAAATTTTGTTCGGACGGATGTAGAAATGCTTTCAACAACCAACTCAATACGGCCAAAAGAAATTATATGCGCCAGGTGAATTCGATACTCAGGAAAAATAGATTGGTGCTGGAAGCACTTAATAAAGAGGGTAAGGTAAAGAAGCACCGAGATCAGCTGCTGTCCAAGGGTTTTGATTTTAATTATTTTACCAATACCATCGTCACAAAAGCTGGTGATACTTATAAGTTTTGCTACGAACAGGGCTATCTTGAATTGGATAAGGGTTTTTATTTGCTTGTAAGAAGAAATGAAGATTAACAGAACACTTTTCTCAGCACTGATTATGATTATAAGTTAGTCACCTAGACTAATTAAAACGGGTTTGTCAATCTTCACTTTTAAGATTTTTTACATTTGTGTATGACGAATTAATGATCTTAACCCAATCAAATGAATTTGATTTTAATTACTGAATCGACCTCATTGAAATACCTTTGATAAAAATCCTAAAACACCAATGAAGCCAAACCCCTGGAAGAAACTTACGGAAGAAATTGTATTTGACAACCCTTGGATAAGATTAGAAACACATGATGTAATAAACCCCGGTGGAGGGAAGAGCGTCTATGGCAAAGTTCACTTTAAAGCTTTTGCCATAGGCATTATTCCTATGGATAAAGAGGGTAACATTTGGCTGGTAGGTCAGTGGAGATACACCTTGAATGAATATTCATGGGAAATACCAATGGGCGGAGGGGATTTGTCAGTGGATAGGCTGGATTCTGCTAAGCGGGAACTCAAAGAAGAAACAGGTCTTTCTGCGACAAGATGGACCGAATTATTGAAGATGCATACATCCAACTCCGTAACTAATGAAGTTGGCTATGCCTATTTAGCCGAAGACCTGACTGAAGGCGAGACGGAATTTGATGAAACGGAAGATCTTGAAATAAAGAAATTGCCATTTTGGGAAGCTTATCAAATGGTCATCGATGGAGTCATCACTGATAGTTTGAGTATGATTGCCATATTCAAACTGGCGCATATCCTAAAGAGTAAGCAGTCTTGACAATAAAGGAGCATTTTAGGCGGAATATTCATTTGGCTTATCCTGTTGTACTTGCGCAACTTGGTCATATTATGGTTTCTGTGGCTGATACGATGATGGTTGGGCAGGTAGGAGTTGTTCCGCTGGCTGCAGCCACCTTTGCGGGTGCTTTTTTTCATGTGTTAATGCTTTTTGCAATAGGAGTTAGTTACGCGATTACTCCTTTGGTAGCTGCTACCGACCCGAAGGATCAATCTAAATTGATGACTTACTTACAAAATGGATTGGCACTTAACATGACTGTTATTCTGTTTTTGGCACTTTTAGGAATTTTTGCGAGCTATTTCTTATCGTATTTTGGGCAGGATGCGGCGGTTGCTCTTGAGGCGGAGAATTATTTAAGAATCGTTTCATTTTCACTGATTCCATTGATGGTTTTTCAGACTTTCCGGCAGTTTAGCGAGGGTCTGTCTGATACCTTTACACCAATGGTTTTATCGGTCATTGCCAATCTTCTCAATATCGTATTGAATTATTTGCTCATCTACGGGCATTTTGGATTTCCCGAACTCGGACTTGATGGTGCCGGCTTTGCCACGCTAATTAGTCGTGTGGTCATGGCAGTGTTGATGTTTTTTGGTGTAAGAAAATATATGATAGGTTTTAAGAACACTTGGTCTCGAAAAGTCATTTCTCAGATGTTAAAGATTGGTGTGCCTTCTGGTTTACAGTATATTTTTGAAGTTGGAGCTTTTGCTACTGCCACCATAATGATGGGTTGGATCAGTGCAGAAGCCTTAGCGGCGCATCAAATAGCGCTCAATCTTAGTGCCATAACTTACATGTCATCTACAGGAATTGCAGCGGCGGCTACTGTGCGCATTGGTAATCAAATGGGACATCAAGATTTAAAAAATCTGAAAATTGCGGGCTATTCTAATTTGGTTTTAGTGGCTGCCTTTATGTTTTTGATGGGCATATTGATGATCAATTTCAGAGATTTCTTAACCAGCTTGTACATCAATGAGGTGGTCGTTGCGGAGTTGGCGTCCGGCTTGTTGATAATAGCCGCTGCATTTCAAGTATCTGATGGACTGCAAGCCGTCGGGCTCGGAGTTTTAAGAGGATTAACAGACACTAAAGTGCCGACTATAGTTACTTTTTGTGCGTTTTGGCTGGTTGCTATTCCTGGAGGCTATTTGTTGGGTTTTATTTTTGATCTTGGTCCATTTGGCATTTGGATAGCACTTTTGCTCGGTCTAACATTAGCTGCTTTGGCTCACATATACAGATTTTATTCATTGATAAAAAAAATTATTTTCTAATACAGCGAAATTCTTAAAATGGTTGTCTTAATGGTACTTGTTTTAATCTAAAGACTTTATGAACAAATTGCTGATTACACTTTTTGCTATTCTGTTATTTTCCTGTGATGAAGAAAAAGTCGACGTTGACTTAAATTTCATTAGGTATGGTTCAAGTTTCGGCGAATGCCTCGGCTATTGTATAACTGACATTGAAGTAACATCAACAGATGCTGTAAAAACGAGGAGCGGATGGAATAATTCTGTTACACCTAAGATAACAGTGTTGCAGGTCAGCAATTCAAGTTATTTTGAAATAGCAACTTCCATCGATCAGCAAAAATTTCTTGATCTGGATCCGGTAATCGGTTGCCCTGACTGTGCTGATGGGGGCTCGGAATGGGTAGAGATTGAAATTAATGGACGGCTCAAAAAAGTTACCTTTGAATATAACACAAATCCTGAAGGTCTAGGTGATGTGCTGCTACAATTAAGGGCACTTGATGAATCAATGAATGAATAAATACCACTTTTATGGTATTTCAATTTAGGTGATACCAAAGTAACTTTAATCTAATCTTCATACAACTAAGTATAGTTTGGTTATACAGTAGTAATGTTCAAAAGGCGGTCATCATTGACCGCCTTTTTTTGATAGCTATAACAGCTTGTCTTAACCGTTAATCTACCTTACTTTGCAATCAAATTTCGAAAAGTGAGGAGTTCAAAAGCCGCAACTGGATTTATATTCATTACCGTATTAATTGATGTGATTGGTTTGGGTATTATAATACCTGTATTACCTACCCTCATTACTGAGTTGACAGGCGGCTCCATCAGCGATGCTTCTATTTATGGGGGTTGGCTTATGTTTGCTTACGCTTTTATGCAATTTCTTTTCGCGCCCATTCTTGGAGGCATAAGTGATAAAGTGGGTAGAAGACCAGTGCTGCTTTTTTCCTTATTTGGTTTTGCGCTGGATTATTTATTGATGGCCCTGGCGCCAACAATTTTCTGGCTGTTTATTGGTAGAATCCTGTCAGGAATTGCTGGGGCGAGTTACACAACAGCTTCCGCTTATATTGCCGATACTTCGGCTCCTGAAGACAGAGCCAAGAACTTTGGTATGTTAGGAGCCGCCTTTGGTTTAGGCTTTATCGTAGGGCCAGTTCTCGGGGGGATTTTGGGTGAATATGGCTCACGTATTCCATTTTATGCAGCCGGAGCTATTACTTTGGTCAACTGGCTTTATGGATTTTTCGTACTTCCTGAGTCTTTAGCTCAAGAAAATCGGCGATCATATTCATGGAAAAGAGCCAATCCTATTGGCACATTGTTACAATTAAAAAGGTATCCGATTGTGGTTGGCCTTGTACTCCCACTTATATTTTTATACACCGCAGCACATGCAACTCAGAGCACTTGGGCATACTTTACCGTCGAAAAATTTGATTGGTCTGAAAAAGATGTCGGGTATAGTCTGGGTTTTGTTGGGCTATTAATAGCCTTGGTACAAGGAGTTATCATTGGCCCAACAGTCAAAAAAATAGGTCAACTTCAGGCGGTCTATATTGGATTGGCCTTTAATGCATTAGGTTTTGTTTTGATTGCATTGGCTACCGAAGGTTGGATGATTTATGCGTTGTTAGTGCCTTATGCACTTGGTGGATTAGCAGGGCCGTCTTTACAAGGCATTATGTCAAATAGCGTTCCGAGTAATGAGCAAGGGGAGTTGCAAGGCGGGTTGACTAGTTTAATAAGCGTTACCTCTATTTTTGGCCCTTTATTAATGACGTCTATTTTTGGCTACTTCACGGATGTTGATAATCCTTATTATGTTCCAAGTGCACCTTTTTACTTAGGAGCCGTATTAGCTATTTTAAGTGTTATTTTCGCCTATCGAACTTTAAGTAAGACTTGATGAGTCAACAAGAATCGTGTCTTTTTCTCTAATAATTTATTCAATCATAAATATTTCCTGACCTGAAGTTAGAGCAAGTCTGAATAGAACTTTTTTACACATTGAAGGTGTATTTCTCTAAAGTCAAAAAAATGGTCTCGAAGTTTATGTCAAAGGCTAGAAAAGTATAAAGGGTTGTTTTTGTTATGGTGAAGTGGAGGAAGTTTGCTTTTTGATTAAAAATAATGTCCATAAGCCAGCAGAAAGTTCCACCAGAGCAAAAAGTATTAGCGTGGCATTGCCAATATTTATGAACCATAGCGTGCTAAAAAATAAAAATTGTGCTATCCTGATATGGACAGTGAATCGAAAAAAATCTGACTGGTTGGTGAGCGCATTGCGGATGTAATAGTAGCCTAAAGCGAAAACGACAAATCCTGTAATGATCCGCCATACAGATTCAGTTTCAGGGAGTCCAAGAAACTCCAGAAACCAATTATTGGAAAACATCAGCAGTAATCCTTCGGCAATTAAATACCAGCCAACCACAAAGACAGACTTGGCTGTAGGGCTCATTAATTATTTTTTTCTTGAATATTTCTTACGATCTTTCTTATCACACTTCTTGGGGTAAATCGCACAGAAGCAACTAAGGCAGCATTCAGCAAGCCGTGAATACTGACTACTTCACCTTTAAACATTGCTTTTATACCATGTTCAGCCACCTCTTTCGATGTTGGTAATTTCCTGTTTTTAAAAAGCTTTGACTCTTCAGCTTCGGCGGCTTCAGCAAAGTTGGATTCGGTAGCCCCCGGACAAAGAGTGGTCACAGTCACACCAAAATCTTTCCATTCATTCGCAATTCCTTCGGAAAAGGAAAGAACAAAAGCCTTGGTTGCATAATAAACTGCCATCAGTGGTCCGGGTTGAAAAGCAGCCGTTGATGCCACATTGAGTATGCGCCCTGATTTCCTTTTGACCATGTCGGCACCAATAAGTCTCGTGAGATGAGTCAAACTGATAATATTAAGGTTGATCATCATTTCTGTTTTGTCCCAGTCGGACTCATGAAAGAATCCAAAATCTCCAAACCCAGCATTGTTGATCAAAATGGTAGGTTGGAGATTGTGCTCGGTTAGATACTCGTATATCTCAGTAGTTGCATCTGGAATCGATAAATCTTTAGGAATAACCCATACCTGAATGCTATGGGCTGTTTCCAACTCATTTTTAATTGCATTTAGTTTGGATGTGCTTCGTGCAGTAATAACTAAATCCATTTTTTTTTCTGCCAATTGTCTGGCAAACTCATATCCTATACCGGAAGATGCCCCGGTTATCAAGATTAATTCCCGTTCACTCATATTATTCAAGTTATGGAAAACTTTCGATTGATTATGAAATTAATCAAACCTATATTTGAACAGTTGAAAAGATCTTAAGGCCGTCTTTTCGACCATCTATGAAAGCCAGCATTTTATGCTGGCTTTTTTTATTGAGTAACACTCAAATCGAACAAATTCTTAAGACAGCTGGATTTGGAAAATAATTACATTTTGAAAAGTGGGGGAGAATAAGTTGTTTTTAACTTCCATCTAAGTTTTGACCCTAGAGTTGGAGGCTAGCCATTTTAGGTTTCCATGATCGAAAAATCACCACATTTCTTGATGAACCCAAAAGGAGTATTTCTTTACCAAAATTTATATTTTGGTAAAGATTTGGTTCTCAGAAAAATGACTTGGAATCAATACTATTGCCTTCTTATGTATCTTGAGTTAAATTAATCAAGTAGACCAAATACGTCTTTGAGGATTTCAGTCACTCTGTTGAGAGGATTCTCTCTTATATTGGCTTCCTCTTTTTCTATTTTCAAGAAAAGTCCATCTAAACCTTTAGTGGTAGCAAATGAAGAAAGATCTGTTTCTTGAATTGTCGACAAGTCAGTTAGTTGAAGTAAACTCGTATTGAGAAGAAAAGGGATGCTAATTTCTTTGTTAAGAATATTGTTATACGAAGTGATAAAATTGCTGTAAAGATCTTCTACACTCTTATTGCCAACTCTTACGTTGCTTATGGCTTGGTCTATTTTTGGTTCATAAGTCGTGAACAATGCATCAAAAGTATTGTCTTTCAAATAGATTGTGGCAGCATCATTTGCACCAAATAAGATGTTGTTTGCGTCAGCGATTGTAATGTTGGTGATTGAATTGAAAAAAATTGGTCCTGCTTCTTTTGCAGCACTTTCAGCGGCTCTATTAATGCCTAAAATCAGGTCATCTTCCACAGATTGAAGGCTATTGATGTTAAATAATGGAATTCCTGAAGTATAAATGTCTTCACCAGTATATGACAAGCCGGCAATATTCACTTCAATCGCTTTGAAAGCTGCAATTTGAGCGGCTAGTTCGTCGGGTAAAAGAATTTTGACGGCTTCATCTTTCAAATACCCATCAGCTACAGACAGTCGCGCTGTTGCAGAGTCTGTTCCAACCCGAAGTGCCTCTTTTAATCCTTCGGCGATATTTGGCCCTGTTTCACTCGTGCCCTCCAATAGCTCGCAAGAGGAAATAAAAAAGATCAAACTCGTTGATAGAATGAAAATCGATGATTTTAATGTCGTCATAATTATAAAATTAAAAAAGCCTCAATGTTCTTGAGGCTTGCAAAAGTACTGCCATTCTCTGAATATCACTGGGATAACAAGTATTCGAATAAGAATTCTGAAGACTTTCTAAAATCCTCGCTTCACTTAATCGTCAATGTCGGTATTGTAATAAAATCTTTCCTTGATGATCAAATCGCCATCCCAATGTTTAACGGAAACCTCTTCCATCTTGATTCTGGTTCCGTCTTTGAACGTCAAGTCGATCCATGTTTCTGCCATTGTTATACCTTGTTCCTCGTTCGAGGTAATTGATTCGACACCATTGCTATGAACTTGTCCGATTGCAGCTATCCATTCTTGAGCAAAAGTCCGATTAAAAGCCTTTCCCTCTTTTACTTCACCAGTAGCTTCAATCATGACTACATCCTCATGGTAGAATTTCTCAAAAGCCTCTACCATAAGCCCAAGACTTATCATTCTTTGTAATTCTCTTTCTTTTTCGAGATAGCTCATTAGCTTTGGAAATGTCAATAAATTTGAAGAAATGCTTTCTGAAGGAAATTATTGACCTTACCAAGTGGTGCCTTTCAGCTCGCGAGTGGCGCGCATAATATCACGGCGACTCACCTGACCTTTGAGTTTTCCTTTTTCAACAACAGGAAATCTTCTGTAATTAGTGCTCAAAAACATGTTGGCAACTTCTACGATATCTTTGTCTATATCCACTGTGGCCACCATTCTGGTCATGTAATCTTCGACGTTACTTTTCTGATTGGGTTGGTTATGATAAGCTCTGTCAACAATGATTTTTAAACAATCTTTTTCCGATAACATTCCGATAAGTTCACCTTCTTCATTGAGAACGGGTCCGCCTGAGATTCGCTTTTCTAGCATAAGGTCAATGGCCTCATGAATGGGTTGATCTGGTTTGAAAGTATAAAGATCCCTTGCCATATATTTTGATACGGATTCATACTTTTGACCTTGCTCAGTTGGTGCTGCTCGTTTGCCTGTAAAATTCATATTTTGGGGTTTAGTAATGTTAAATAAGTGGTAGAAATTAACCATTAATGCTTTAGGAAACAAGTTTATAGGACGATCATCTTTTATTAATTTTCATTCTAGCGAAACTTAAAAGGCCTAGATGTGGTTTAATTTAGGTTATCGTACCGCAATAGGTTGACAGGTATTTACTAAAGTCGTATATTCGCGGTTCGTTCATTAAGAATTGAAATTTAAATTTAGCAACTAATATATGCGACAACTCAAGATTACCCAGTCGATTACCAACAGAAGAGAAAGCCATACATTGGAGAAATATTTCACTGAGGTGAGTAATGTTCCAATGATCACACCCGATGAGGAGGTGACTTTGGCAAAACGTATTCGCGAGGGAGATGAGCTTGCCTTAGAGAAACTGGTAAAAGCAAACTTAAGATTTGTGGTATCAGTAGCAAAACAATATCAAAATAGAAGCCTTCCATTGAATGACTTGATCAACGAAGGAAATCTTGGTTTGATCAAAGCAGCTAAGAAATTTGATGAAACCAAAGGGTTTAAATTCATTTCTTATGCTGTATGGTGGATTAGACAATCAATCATGCAAGCACTGGCCGAGCAATCTCGAATTGTTCGCTTGCCAATGAACAAATCTGGAGCCATTAATCAGATTAGAAGAGCTTACGCCGAGTTAGAGCAGCAGTTTGAGCGGGAACCAACAGAAGAAGAGTTAGCCGAAATACTTGACATGAAACCAAGTGAGGTAAGAAACACTTTGGGTGCCGAAGTAAAACAAATGTCAATGGACGCGCCTTTTGGAGAAGATGAGTCTGGATCATTACTTGATGTGCTCGAAAACCAAACTACTGGTCCTACTGATGGGGAATTGGTTTTTAACGATTCCTTGAAAGTAGAAACATTAAGAGCCTTGTCTACTTTGACCGCAAGAGAAAGAGAAGTGATCATGATGAGTTTTGGTATAGGCCATGACAATCCATACACGTTAGAGGAAATTGGCGATGCAATGGGACTGACTCGAGAGCGAGTAAGACAAATAAGAGAAAAAGCTTTACAAAAATTGAGAGAGCCTGGTAAAAACAGGAGATTAAAAGAGTTTGTAGCTAATTAATATCTTAAGCCCCGAATGGGGCTTTTTTTATGGGGTTTATATTCTTGTGCGGACAGTTTTTCAAGTGTTGAAAATCTTGGGAAGACTTCTTTTAAAGCTTTGGGAGTCTACAAAATATGTTGATGTAGTTTTTTAAAAATTAGATTCAACTTTTTAGAAGTGTTGCTGGGATTTAAAGTTAGTCACTAATACGTGTTTTAACTTTAGCTTCTAAAAGCTTTAATCTCTGCTCAATGAATCAATGACCAAACAGTCTGAGTTTACTTCTCCTTTTGGTTCGTATAAAACAATGGTGATTATCCCCATAATAGCATATTAAAAGAGTCCAAAGTGAATTCATTATCATTATCGTGGTAATAAGCTAGGGAAAATGGGTGACACTTCCGCTCAGAGCATAATTGGGGAGTTTCAGAACATAATAGGGCAGTTTCGGAACATTAATTCTTGTTGATTCGAGTCGTGACCTTACTTTAGTTGCTTCAATGGGGCTTTAGAACTTGTTAAGATTTCATTCTATCTGTGGTATTATTGATTTAACGATAAATAAATGTGGTTAATCGAATTTTCGAAGGTTTGGAAATATTTTCTACCAAATTTAAGTTTTCAGGCCTCTCTCAAATAAAAAATTACGATCCTAAGTTTTGATTAACGTTACCAAAACCTTCTTACCCAATATCGAATTGTTTCATGACTATATGAAGAGGATATGGGAGAGCGGGCAACTCACGAATCACGGCGAACTCTCTTTGGAATTGGCCATGAAGCTAAAGAAGTATCTTGAAGTGGATAATATCATGCTTTGTAACAATGGTACGGTTCCATTACAGCTAGCTTTAAGAAGTTTGGGTTCTGATTATGAAGTGATCACCACGCCATTTAGCTATATAGCCACTTCAGCAGCTATTGTTTGGCAAAATTGTAAACCAATCTTTGTTGATATCGATGAGGAATACCTCTGTATAAATGAATCGTTAGTTGGGCAGGCTATTACATCAAAAACGAAAGCGATCTTGGTGACTCACGTTTTCGGAAATCCTTGTAATATTGAAGCGCTACAGGAGATTGCTACTAAGTATGGTTTAATGTTGATTTTCGACGCGGCACATGCTTTTGGTGTTAGGTACAAGGGGAAGTCAATTTTTGATTTTGGAGATATAAGCACTTGTAGCTTTCACGCGACTAAGCTCTTTCATACTGCCGAAGGAGGTGCCGTCTTTATAAAAGAAGAAAGTTTAAGAGAAAGACTGAAACTAGCAGCAAATTTTGGTCATACGTCACAATATGAGTTTGACGGAATGGGTATTAATGCTAAAATGTCGGAGTTACAGGCGGCTATGGGTTTAAGTGTTTTGCCCAACATGAAGGAAATAATAGGCCATCGAAAGGCCGTAGTAGAGGAGTATAAAAAGAAGATCAACTGGGGTCAAATATCTACCCTACGCATCAGGGAATTTACAGAGTGGAATTATAGCTATTTCCCAATAATTTTTGAGGACTCAACAATGTTGCATGCTTGCATTGATGAATTATCAAAACTTGATATTTTTCCAAGAAGATATTTTTATCCGTCTCTCAATACTGTCTCTTACCTCAGCGGCATGCACATGCCAGTATCAGAGATGATTTCAGAAAGAATCCTGTGTTTACCCTTATCTGCGGAGATTGATATGGCAGATGTGCATCAGATTGTTAAAATTATCAACACCGTAGTTCATAAAAAAATACTACAACTGGCAGGATGAAAATAGGTATTATGCAACCTTATTTTTTTCCTTATCTAGGATATTTTCAGTTGATATCATCGTGTGATACGTTTGTTATTTACGATAGAGTATCGTTCCGAAAAAAAGGGTGGATTGCTAGAAATAGAATATTGGATGCTGGAAACGGCTTGCCAGTGAATATCAATGTTCCGTTAAAATCTCAAAGTTCCAATAAGCTTATCTCTGAAATTCGAGTAGACAATGATAAGAAGTGGCAAGAAAAGCTTCTCCAGTTAGTCTATTATAATTACAAAAGAGCTGTACATTTTGATGACATTTTTTCATTTCTTAAAAGCGTATTAAATGTGCCTTTTGATTTTGTGACTACTTTAAACTCCGTTGTTATCCGCCAACTGTGTGATTTTTTGGATGTTAAAACAAGAATTGTATACGAAGAAGAACAACAGCAAGAAATTGAACAGAAACTTTTAAAAAACACGAAGAAGGAAGTTTCAGATATGACAGCCCGAGTTATTGAGGTATGCAAGGTATATGGAGCAACCACATATATCAACCCACCTGGAGGTCAGCAACTATATAAAACTGAAGACTTTGAGTTATACAATATGGACTTGAGGTTTATTCAACCGAATATACCTAGCTACGCTCAGTTCAAATTTGATCATGTGCCCAATCTCTCCATATTAGATTGTCTTATGCACATGGGTATTGAAAAAACAAAAGATGTGTTGGCAAACTATAAAATGGTAAGCGGTGAGTAAAATGACGATTCAAGCTTCTGTGAGTAAGTATGTAGAAGATTATAAAGAGTATCACCGGACTTGGATTTTTGACGAACCACTAGTTATCAAAAAAAGCTACCATGAAGACTTGCTGAAGCTGCAAAAAATAATGTACAAACTCATTACTCACTTTGTGAATAATTATGATTCATTTAAGTCACTGATGCCTGTAAATGAAAGGATCGAGGAAGTGCTGAAAATTGTGAGTGAAAAGCCTTATAGGCCGGGTACATATAGAACGGACTTTGTGTTTGATAGTCATTTGAAGCCACGGATCATCGAAATTACCTGTCGATTTGGTATGAATGGCATTTTTTTAAGTTCATTGATAAACAACATTTCTCAAGAATATAAAGCATCGAAATGCCCACAACTGTTAACCAGTGACCCATACGAAGGGATATATAGTTATTTAGAGAAATACCTAGAAAATAAACAGCGTATTTATGTGATCGTCGGAGCTGATATTAAAAATGAGTCGAGAATATTTCAACCCATTTTCGAAAGGATTGGATTACCTGTTTATAAAATAAACTATCGTGATCTCTCTCAATATCTAGATCAGATGGAAAATGCGTTTGTGATTAGTGAGCTGGGTTTTGATGAGATTCTTTCACTTCATGATGAGACAATAGCTCAGCTGTCGAAAGTGGGAGTGTTCAATGATCTTAGAACAGTTTTTCTCATACACGATAAGCGCTTTTTTTCAGTCATTGGTAATGAACGCCTACAAAACGCTGTGTTGGATCAGGCGGAAAAAGAACATTTTAGCAAGTTTTATATTCCGACTTATTCACACTCAGAAAGACCCGACTTATGGGCTGACGCTTTGTTAAATAAAGATCATTGGATCCTAAAGCATAAATCCCTTGGCAAGAGCCAGCAGATCTACGCAGGCGTAACCCTTAACAATACTGACTGGCAAGAATTGTTTGTAGCCCTTGATCTGGAGGAATATGTATTACAAGAGTGGATACATCAAAAAACAATGAAAGGAACGATTAAAGGGGTGCCTTTTAATGATTATGTGACAGGAACGTTACTTTTTTTCGATGATAACTACTTTGGATTTGGAGATTTTCGCACATCCTCCTACCAAGTAATTAATAAGGTGGATCACAGAAAAATGACTTCTTTGATACTTGAAAATGATACTATTCCGTCAGAATATAATTTCACAAACATAATAGGTTGATATATGATCGCAGATAGTGTATTATTTCCTGATTTATCCGAGGATCAATTGAAATTGCTCCCAACAGAGCTAGAGGTACAATTATATGAATCAAAGGGTTGGTATGTAAGCCCGGTTATTTTGGACGATTACATGATAGCAGCGGCAAGAAAAGGAGTTGAGGAGTTTTATCAAAATAAAATTGACTTTGACTTTAAACTTTCTGAAAGAGTAGCCAATGATGTGCCAAATAGCGAAGCTACTTTATTGAACAATGAATTTGTCACACTTCAAAAGAAGCAACTGAAGGAACTGGGATTTAATAAGTTGATCGTGGCAACCGCAGCTAAATTGGCCAGAACGAATGAGATAAGACTATTTGCAGATTCTCTGATCAATAAAAAGCCAACGAACACCACTGCTAAAAATATAGTTGGTTGGCACTCTGATAAAGCATACTGGCCCACATGTAGCTCTGATCAAATGTTAACAGCTTGGATTCCATTGCAAGATATAAAACCAGATATGGGAACATTGACTCACATAGACGAGAGTAATACGTGGGTAGTTGAACAAAATTTGAAGCGTTTTTTCTCATTCAATAATCAAGATTTGAGCGAGCTTGAATCTTTCCTTACAGAAAAAAAACCTGATCATGTGAAATCTCCAATGTTGCTAAAGCAAGGCCAGGTAAGCTTTCACAATTGTCATACGATACATTCGAGTTCGCCGAATTTGAGTAATAAAGAGCGAATTGCACTGGCAATTCACTTTCAAGACGGGCAAAACAAATATCAAAAAGCTTTCAAAGAAAATGGGGAGCTAATTCAAATTGGTTACGATCACATGTGTGGAGTGGATAGCGATGGAAATCCAGATTATAGTGATCCTAATTTATTCCCATCACTTTGGAGAGCAAACGATTGATGTTATGAATTTCCAAGAATTTAAAGATAAGTATCAAAAAAAGCCGGTCATAGAGTACCCAAATAATTTGAGGGAAAAAGGCCCACTAGTTTCAGTAAGAGTGATATCGTACAATCATGCAAACTTCGTAAGGCAGTGTCTTGATTCGATCCTCGCGCAGAAAACCACTTTTGATTTTGAAATTGTGATTGCTGAAGACGAATCAAGTGATGGTACAAGAGAGATCTGTATTGAATATGCTCAGAAATATCCCGATAAGATAAGGTTGTTACTTAATTCTCGCGAAAACAATATTGAGATTGAAGGAAAGCCTACAGGCCTTTTCAATAGTGTTTATTCTAATTTTTGTATTAGCAGTAAATACATTTCACTGTGTGAAACGGATGACTACTGGACAGACGAATATACACTTCAGAAAAAGGTGGAATTCATGGAGCGTGATAAGGATTGTGTCCTCTCTTATCACCGGATGACCTATTATTATGAAAACACTCAACAATACGACCGCACTTTACCGAAAATAGCGAAAGAAACATCTATAATCCCGATTGACCGATTTTTTGATGACGTGATGCCTACACTCACCATCGTATATAGAAACCATCTCGTTGAGAAGTATGATGATGGAATGAAAAATATCTTGTGTGGAGATCATATTTTGATTGGCAAACTGAGTGAATTTGGATATGCATGTTATTTTCATGACATAAAACCTGCTATTTATCGCTTGCATTCCGGAGGAGTCCACAGCACAGCCTCAAAAAAATTGCAATTTGAAAGGCCGATGACCGCAAAAAAATATGTTTTGGAATATTTGTCCGAGAGGAATAAGCCAAACCACCATATCCATCACGCTATTGCTACCTCCTACATTCGCCAATTTTATCAATCTCTAAGAGATGATAAGATAGTTTGTTGGCAATATATGAAAGCGGGGTATGTATCTGCAAAAAAAGGAGGTCAAAGTGTCATGTCAATCCTTTTCAACCTAGTTATAAATAAATTAAAGAGTGTATAATGCGTATTGTTAAACCACCTGTCTTATCTGAGATTAACTATGTAGACTACAATCCAAATGATTCAATAGTTTATCTGGCATCATGTGTCAAAGAAGCTTTGGATGGAGAAGGGTATATCGTCATCAGAAATTTCTACAGTGAACTTTCTGATATAGTGAGTTCTAAAAGAGTATTTTTAGAAATCTCCGAGGAAATTGGCCAGCCAATATCTCACGATGGTCAAAATTCTATTATTTGGGACATCAAAAGTAATCCGAAATCGGATAGTTTGATTAAGACTTACTCGGAGCATAGTCATGAAGCCGAGCTCCATACAGATAGTCAATACAGTGAATATCCTGAAGATTATTTTGGCCTGCTTACGTTGAAAAAAGCACTATGCGGTGGAGGAAGATCATTGCTTCTTAGTTTGAAAGATATTTTAACAGAACTGAGAGAGTTACCCGAGGGTTTTGAAATAGAGAAAACTTTAAGAGAAAGCGATTATCCATTTATTGTGCCAAATGTTTTTAAAAAGGATCATTCAAAAAATGTGGAGTTTAATTTCGGGCCAATTTTAAGAAATAACGAGATAAGATTCAGGGTTGATACCTTTGAAAAGGCCATTTCAAATCGACCAGATCTTTGTACGGGACAACAACTTGAGGCCTACCAAACCTTAAAGGAGATAATACTGAACTCCAAGAATACGAAGTATTTTTATCTTGAAAACAGGGATCTTATTTTTATTAATAATAAGACGATGCTCCATGGTCGAGAAAGCTTTACTGATTCGGAAAGACACCTGCTCCGGATCCGAATGAATAAGCTGGCGACTACAGTTTACGATTAGCATGGCACGCATGGCTTCATTTTTTATACCAAGAAACTCTTGATGGTCGTGTGATGAACGACATATTAACGCGTAATTTTAAAACTGAATGAGTTTTAAAAAGGAGGTAGTATCGAGTTTGCGCTGGAGTATCGTGGATACCATTGCCAACAAAGGATTGGGTTTTCTGATCGTCTTGATTTTGACTAGGCTCCTAACTCCTGAGGACTTTGGCCTTGTTGGAATTATTCTCGTGATTACCACCATTTGTACGGCAATTATGGAAGGTGGCTTGGGTGTATCTCTCGTCAGAGATACCACAGCCAATCGCATAGATTACTCAACTGTTTTTATTAGTAATGTCGTTTTAGCGGTTGTTTTATACATTGCCATTTTTGCTATGGCTCCTTGGATTGCTTTGTATTTTGAGCAGCCAACCATTACAGAATTATTACGTGTCTTGGGGTTAAACTTTATGATACTGAGCTTAGGTGTGGTACAGCAAAACTTGTTCATGAAAGAAATGAACTTTAAAAGCCTCACCATGGCAACAGTTCCAGCGACAATCATTGGTGGAATAGTGGCAGTTTGGGCCGCATTTTCTGGTGCGGGTGTATGGAGTTTGGTGTACATGCCTATTGTCACGCAGTTGGTTAAAACTTCAATGTTATGGTTTTTATCAAATGTGCGCTTTCCGTTATCTTTTTCACAAACTCATTTCTTGAAACATTTCAAGTTTGGTTACCGATTGGTAGTGTCCAGTGTTCTCAGCACCATCTTCATGGAACTATATGCCCTTCTTATCGGAAAGAAGTTTTCTGTGGCTGACTTGGGGTACTATAATAGAGCAAGAACATTTAGTTTGTTTCCGGTCGGTATTATCGGAACGGTGATAAACAATGTCTCTTATCCCATGCTTTCAAAAATTCAGAACGACAAAGGGCTAGTGGCTATTCAATATAAGCGAATCATCCAAAGTGCTTTTTTTCTTTTGGTAGGACTTATGGTCATTCTTTTTAATATAGCGGATACTTTATTCTTATGGTTATTTACAGAGAAATGGGTGCCCTTTATTTTTATGTTTAAAATCCTTGGTATTTCCGCTGTTTTGGTTCCTATTCATGAAATCAACCTGAATGTTTTTAAAATATTTAATAAGACTGATTTGCTGCTAAAAATTGAGCTCGTTAAAAAGCTATTGATTGTTGGGGTTTTTGGGGTTGGTTACTTTTTTGAACTGGAGGCTATGCTAGTAGCTATGGTGATTTCTAGTTATCTAGCACTCTTGATCAATAGTTATTATGCGGGGCGAATTATCAACTATCCTACTAAAAGTCAACTTTTAGATATGTTACCAATTGTACTTATTGGTCTCATTACTGGTGTGGCGGTTTATTTCTTTACCTTTTTAATCACTGATTTTCATATTGCGTTACAAGCTTTACTAATATTTTTTATCAGTGCTTTTTCCTATTTATCCATAAGTTTTATCACCAGAAGCAGTGGACTTTCGGAGTTTTATCATTTGACAAAGGCGATACTAGATAGGTACAAGGCGAAATGACTATCATTCAAAATTGTCAAGAGTTTTTTGTCAGGAGTCGCTACACTTTCAATGGATAGAATCTTAAACTTCAAAAGAGATTAATCTAAAATTTCGCGGCATCAAATTGCATGTGTGCCATAGTTCTCCAAACTTAAATGAAAGTGCTTTGGGCGATGACTACATTTCTAAAGCCATATTTTATTCTGTAAAAGTGATTTTTGTGACAGTTGATTAAAATCATATTCTATAAGCTTCCATTTTTTTTGAAGTTTTTCTAAAAATCATATTCTGACGTGCTCCATGATAAATAAGCTTTGCTTAAGGGCTTGATTTGGTTAATTTCGCATGCATTTATAGAATATTATGGATTTACGCTCAGAAAGAATCAAAACTATGGCCGAATCGGCCACTCTCGCAATGGCTGCAAAGTCTCGTGAGATGAAACAACAAGGATTAGATGTAATCTCACTTAGTTTGGGAGAACCAGATTTTAAAACCCCGAAGCACATTCAAGAAGGTGCCAAGGCCGCTATTGATGAAGGCAAATATTTTGCATATCCTCCAGTGAACGGTTATGCTGATTTGCGTCAAGCAATAAGCGATAAATTTAAAAAGGAGAATAACCTGCACTATACAGCGGATCAGATTGTGGTTTCTAATGGGGCAAAGCAATCTATCGCCAATGTGTTTTTGGCCTTGCTTGATCCGGGGGATGAAGTCGTTGTTTTTTCCCCGTTTTGGGTAAGTTATAGTGCGCTTGTAGAGTTAGCTGAGGGTAAATGTGTCTTTATCAAAGGTGGTATTGAAGATGATTTTAAAGCCACGGCGGCACAATTGAAAGCGGCGATTTCAGATAAGACTAAGGCGGTCATCTTCTCTTCTCCCTGCAATCCAACCGGTTCTGTATTTAATGAAACCGAATTGAAGGCCATGGCTGATGTACTGAAAGACTATCCAAACATCACGGTCATTTCCGACGAGATATATGAACTAATCAATTACGGTGATAAGCACGTAAGTATTGGTTCCATTGATGGAATGCAAGACAAAACAGTAACGGTTAATGGTTTTGCTAAAGGTTTTGCAATGACCGGTTGGAGAATTGGCTACATCGGCGCACCGACTTGGCTAGCAAAAGCCGCCAATAAGATTCAAGGACAAATTACTTCAGCCAATTGCTCTATTGCACAAAGAGCAGGCTTGACAGCTTTAACCTCACCATTGGATGCTTCATATGAAATGGTAGAGCAATACAAGAAGAGACGCTCTATGGTGTATGACTTACTTAGTGAAATTCCCGGCTTAGAAGTAAATATGCCAGGTGGCGCGTTTTACTTTTTCCCCAATGTGAAAAGCTTTTTCGGTAAAAAAGCTGGTGATCGTGTCATCAATAATGCTTCTGATTTGTGTATTTACCTTTTGGAAGAAGCTCATGTTTCTACAGTTACAGGAGAGGCATTTGGCGATCCTGATTGTATGAGGATGTCTTATGCAGCTTCAGAGGAAGATTTGAAAACAGCAATAGCGCGAATAAAAGAATCATTGGCTAAATTGGCCTGATGAAGTATAACAGTCTTCGCGAAGTGTTCGAAGCGTTTAAAAAATTGAAGGTGTTGATCATCGGTGATGTGATGGTCGACACCTATTTTTATGGCTCGGTCAACAGGATTTCACCCGAGGCTCCTGTTCCAATTCTCAACGTCACAAAAAAAGAATCTAGGCTTGGTGGCGCGGCAAATGTTGCGTTGAATATACATGCTTTCGGTGCAGAGCCAATACTCTGTTCGCTCATTGGTGATGATGCGCCAGGAGCCACCTTCCTAAAATTACTCGATGAGGCTTCTTTATCAGATGAGGCTATAGCTAAAAGCAGGCATAGAACAACAACGGTTAAGAATCGATTCATTTCAGGATCACAGCAGTTGCTTCGTGTCGACGAGGAAGAGCATAACTCGCTTAATGCAAATGACAAAAAGGAATTCATCTCAAAGATAGAATCGCTTGTTGCGGAAGTCGATTTAATTATTTTTCAAGATTATGATAAAGGTTGCATTGATCAAGAGGTCATACAGGTTACCATCAATGCCGCCAGAAAAAATAATGTAAAAGTTGCGGTAGATCCTAAATACCAAAACTTCATGAGCTATGCTGGTTGCGATCTATTCAAACCTAATTTCAAAGAGTTAAAAGAATCTTTGCACTTACTAAATCTTACCAAATCTATGGATGAAATAAGTACTGCAATAGATATACTCAGAGAGCAAGTGGAATTGAATGATGTTCTGGTAACTCTATCAGATCGAGGAATTTATTTTGATGGACGATCAAATAAAGGGCATTATCAAGCAGAGGTAAGAAGTATTGCCGATGTGTCAGGTGCAGGCGACACGGTAATTGCTGTTGCAGCGTTATGTCTAGCCTTAGATCTTCCAATATATCTTTATGCTGAGCTAGCCAATCTCTCAGGTGGAATAGTATGTGAGCAACAAGGCGTAGTGCCAATTGATGCACAAATGTTGTATTCGGAAGCAGAAAAAAACGGCATTTTGAAGATTTTTGATTAAAATACTGGTGGATTCACTACCGCCATGTTTCGTATTCATTCGATCAGTTTATTCATATTTTTTTTAGTAAGTATTTTTTGCTTCAGCGCAGAAGGACAGGCGGTTCTTGATTTAAGAAAAAGTGAGCTATCACAGACAAAGATAGATTTAGATACATCTTGGGATTTTTATTGGCAACAGCTAAAAGAGCCAGGCTCATTCGATGAACCAACGAGTCAGGATAGCTATTTTTTCCCGAAACTATGGAATGGGGGTCAAACTCGAAAAGGTCAATCGCTTCATAGATTTGGCTATGCTACTTACAGACTTCAAGTGCTCTTGCCAGAATCGAAGGAGCCACTCGCCCTGAAGCTTCAAGATTGTTATTCAGCTTATAGGTTATATGTCAACGGAGATCTAACTGCTCAAAATGGAGTAGTGGGTAAAGATCAAGCCAGTTCAAAAGGAGGCTGGAAGCAACTTATTGTTGATATTCCTGATACTACAAGGCTGGATATTATTCTACAGATTTCGAATTTTCAACATGCAAAAGGAGGAGCCAAGGAATCAATATTTATTGGTCAAAAAGAAATGCTTCAGGTAGAAAGGCAGCTCAATCTAGCCTACGATCTTATTTTAACTGGAGGCTTTTTTCTTACTGGAGTGTTTTTCTTGAGTTCCTTCTTGTTCTTGGGTTACTCACGTATAAACCTGTTTTTCTCCCTGTTTTGTATCATTTTTTCGTATCGAATCATCGGCTCAGATGAGTATGCGGTTCAATTATTGGTTCCGAATTTGCCTTGGCATATTCAGGTCAGGTTGGAGTATATCTCGCTTTTTCTTTCACCAGCATGCTTTGGTTTGTTTACCTACAAGCTTTTTCCGAATGAAACCAGTCGTATGGTGGTCAAGGTCTTTAATGCAGTGTGTTTAACCTTTACTTTTGTTGCGGCATTTTTTCCAACCTCCTGGTTTACTCATCTGGCGGAACCGTTTCTCTTATTTTTGCTTCCACTTATTCTTTATGCCAGCCTGGTATACTATCAAGCATTTAGAGTTCGAAGAATTGCTGCTAAGCTCGCCGTGGTTAGCGGGTTAGTAGTCTTCGTGTTAGTAGCCTATAAAATTCTCATCTTCTTGTTTAACATTGAAGAAAATGAATTTTTCACTTTTTTAGGTTTCATGCTATTTCTCTTTTTTGAATCGCTTATCCTTTTTCATTTATTTACTGATTCTCTTAAAAAAGCCAAAGACACTGCTGAGCAAGCCTCCAAGTCAAAGTCTACTTTTTTGTCGATGATGTCTCATGAGATAAGAACCCCGATGAATGCAGTTATAGGACTGACCAACTTTATCATGGATGACAACCCTAAAAAGGAGCATCTGGAGACCTTGAATACTTTAAGGTTTTCTGCGCAAAACTTATTGGTGATTATCAATGACATTCTTGATTTAAGTAAAATCGAGGCGCAAAAAATCGAGTTTGAAAAGCGACCAGTCAATCTTTATGAGTTAGCCAAGAGTCTAAAGCGAATTTTTAGCCCTATCGCGAAGCAGAAAGGGATACATCTCAATATCGATTTTGACATGCGAGTTCCTCCTTTTATTCTATGTGACCCAACCAGAATCAGTCAAATACTAACCAATCTTATAAGTAATGCGGTAAAATTCACGAAAGAAGGAGGAGTAGATGTGATCGTGGAGCGAGTAGATAAAGTGGATGACAAGATTACATTACTTTTCAAGGTGAAAGACTCGGGTATTGGTATTCCTAATGGGAAAATAGAGACTATTTTTGATAGTTTCACACAAGCAAGTTCCAATACTACCCGCGAGTTTGGCGGTACGGGGTTGGGACTGACGATCACTAAAAAACTATTACAACTTCAAGGGGTGGTGTTACAGTTAGAAAGTAAAGAAGGTATTGGAACTACTTTTTCGTTCGAACAGACTTTTGAAGTGAGCACCAAGGAGCAAATTATAGAACAACTGGATCCTGTAAAACCTTTTCCTATCAGGGTAGAAGGTGAAATACTTTTAGTTGAGGACAATCAGATCAATGTGATGGTCGCTAAAAAATTCCTTCATAAGTGGGGAGCCACGGTAACCTTGGCAGAAAATGGACAAAAAGCAGTCGAGATCACACGTGAGAGAACTTTCGACTTGATTCTAATGGATCTGCAAATGCCGGTCATGGATGGCTATCAAGCAACCAAAGCTTTGCGAGCCAGAGGGTTGAAGACGCCAATTATTGCCTTGACAGCATCAGCGTTGCTTAACGAACAAAATAAAATATTCAATGCAGGCATGGACGATTTTGTGATCAAGCCTTTTGATCCAGATGAGCTACTCTCGAAAATTGTGAAGTATATCGATCGAGGGGCCTCAAGAAGTTAAGTCTGCTTTTTAAAGCAAATCAACCTCTTTATGCCAACAAGGGATATTACTTTTTAAAAGACTTCACACTTTCTATAAACACCTTTACCTTTTCTGGATCAGTATCGGGATATACACCGTGACCCAAATTGGCAATGTGTGAATGACCATTGAATTGAGAGAGCATTTTGTGCGTTTCTTTTCTTATCACCTCATCGTCCGCATACAGAAGACATGGATCGAGATTTCCTTGCAATGTTTTTTTAGGAAGTGCTTTTTTGGCTTCCGCAATATCCATATTCCAATCAAGTCCTACCGTATTACAGTTTAGGTCGTTCATCTCATTTAAAGCAAAAAAAGCTCCCTTCGCAAAGACCGTCACTGGTACCAACTCTTTTAGTTCATCCACAATTCTTGCGATGTATTTCATAGAAAAAGCTGAATAATGATCCGCTGGGAGTACGCCAGCCCATGAGTCAAAGATCTGCACCATGTTGGCACCTGCTTCTACTTGGCCTTTCAAATAGTTGATCGTACTCAGCATTATTTTTTCTAAAAGTATTTCGGCAATGGCTGGTTCCGTGTACAACATTTTTCTGGCTTTAGAGAAGGTTTTGCTACCGCTACCTTCTATCATATAGGAAAATATTGTCCATGGCGCACCTGCAAATCCAATAATAGGCACTCGGCCATTTAACTTTTGCTTCGTTATTTTAATTGCATCAAGGGTATATTGTAAATCGCCGGGTTCAGCAATTTTTAATTTTTCAATGTCGCTTTTTGATTTAATCGTTTCCGGAAACCAAGGCCCTTTTTTCTCTATCATTTCGTAGGTTAAGCCCATGGCTTCAGGAATAACCAAAATATCAGAGAAGATAATCGCAGCGTCCACATCCAAATGGTCTACAGGTTGAATCGTCACTTCAGCAGCCAATTCAGGAGTTTCCACCAGCTCTTTGAATCCCGAAAGTGTAGCGCGTAAAGCACGATATTCCGGCAATATTCTTCCCGCTTGTCTCATAAGCCAAACTGGCGTTCTTTCTACCGCTTCACCTTTAGCCGCTCTTAAAATCAAATCATTTTTCAACATGGCGGCAAAGATATATTTCTCAGAATTAACACGCTAGAAATATCCTATAATCACAATATATAAAGCTTTACATAACTTGCATTCTTATTTTAAACCCCTAGATGATGAGTATTCTTTTTGATAGTTTTGAAGAGTGGCGACAAGTATGTGCACAATCAAATCAACCCCTTTATCAGCCGGTTTTAGATTATGAGATTAGCCAAAAAGGTAAATCCGAAGAGGATATTTGGAGCGCGCTTGACAATGCTTATCAGGTGATGAAAGATGCTGTGCAAACAGGACTAACACAGGAGATGAGTTCCTATTCAGGCATGATCAACAGTGGAGCAAGAAAAGTCGCAAATCATCCTGTCGCCGTATTGTCAACCGATTTTCAGAAATTAATATCAAGAGCGCTGGCAGCCAAGGAAGTGAACTCTTGTATGGGCAGAGTGGTAGCTGCTCCCACGGCGGGTGCTTCTGGTATTTTACCGGGAACTTTGGTCACTTTGCAAGAAATTCATCATTTGGAAGATCGAACGATTCTTGAAGGTCTTTTGATTGGAGCGGGTGTAGCGTTGATAATAGAGAAAAGAGCATCAATTTCTGGTGCGGTGGGAGGATGTCAAGCAGAAACAGGATCAGCTGCGGCTATGGCTTCTGCGGCGATTGTTTATGCTTTGGGCGGTTCGAATGATCAGGCGTTTAACGCCGTGGCAATAACAATTCAATGTATGCTCGGACTGGTTTGTGATCCAGTTGCTGGACTCGTGGAAATTCCCTGTGTGGTAAGGAATGCCAGTGCTGCTGCCATTGCCAATTCTTCGGCACAAATAGCGCTAGCAGATGTGAGTCCCGTAATTCCGGTAGATGAATGTGTAGATGCTATGGGCGAGATCGGCCAAAGTATGGAGACAAAATACAAAGAAACGGCTTTGGGTGGTCTTGCTGCCACACCAACAGGTCGCGCCATTTCGAAAAGGGTGCTTATCCAGGATATTGAAATGCTACCTGATGAGGATGATGCTAAGGAATCGTAATGAAGTCGCTGAGCAACCAGCTCGCATATTTTAGTATAAGTGTCATTACAAAAGAGAAAAAAGTACCGAAAATCCACATCCATTTAATGATGTCTTCTTTTTTACCACCAAAAGCATTGGCCAGTATGGCACCAATTGGGGGGGACAGCAATATTGGCGTGAAAAAAGCAATTCCTCTTACCCCGTATAGTTGCCATAATCGAACAAATCGTCTGTTTCGTGGGGTAAATACTTTTTTTCTTTTTCTCTTGAAAAGTCGGCTAGTTAATTTTCTAATACCTAATCCAAAATAAGAAAAAACATAAACGGTGGTCATCATCCCGGCCAGTGTAAGTAAAGCTGTTTCTAACACACCGAAACCATAAGACATTCCTAATGCTGGACCCAAGATGAACTTGAATGTGGAAATCGCATAAATGGTGAGATATTTTAGGAAGACGTTCATGAACTGCAAATAAATAATTTATATGAAAAATGTACCTCTAGTGGAAATCTAGAAACTTATCTTTGCGCTCCTTACTTAAAAAATGACTTGTCTGCTTACAGAAAGCATAGTTAATTGGTTATTTAGAACTTTTAACGCTCTTAATCCAAAAGACATTAATAAAAAATGAAACTTCTCCGAGATCTTATTGATATACACTCACCATCAGGTGAAGAGTTTAGAATGAAATCTTTCTTGTTAGATTATGTAAGAACAAACCAAGCCAGTTGGATGGTTCAACCAGAAATATTTGCTGGAGAAGAGCTCTATGGTGGTTTGATATTGAGTTTTGGAAAGCCCCGAACGGCTATTTTTGCACATATGGATACCGTTGGATTTACTGTTCGCTATCAGGATCAACTCGTTCCCATCGGAGGTCCATCTTTTGATGAGAATTACAGACTGGTTGGTGAGGACTCTCTAGGGCCTATTGAGTGTGGGTTGAAAGAAAAATCGGGAAATTTATTTTATGATTTTCCACGGGCAATAGCCACTGGTACAAGTTTGGTTTTTAAACCGGAATTAGAGGTTTCAGAAGAATGGATTACTGGGCCGGGATTGGACAATCGAATGGGAATATATAACGCTTTGAAAGTTGCAGAAACCTTGGAAGACGGACTTTTGGTGTTTGGAGGATACGAGGAAATTGGCGGAGGTTCTGTTCCTGTACTTCTTGATTTTATTCAAGAACATAAGCCGGTGAAACAAGTTTTGATTTCTGACATAACTTGGGCTACAGAAGGTGTGCAGCATGGAAAAGGAGTAGCTATTTCTGTAAGAGATAGAAATGTGCCACCAAGAAATTTTGTGGAAAAATTGATAAGCTTAGCAGATAATTCAGGAATAAAATATCAATTAGAAGTAGAAGGCTCAGGATCAAGTGATGGCCGTGAGGTGCATCATTCGCCATATGCCTTAGATTGGTGTTTTGTGGGGGCAGCAGAGTCTAATATACATTCACCAGAGGAGCGAGTGCATACCTCAGACTTACAATCCATGATTGATCTATATAGATATTTCATGCAGAAGCTATGAGTATTGATACAGAAGTGGTGCTCCACGATAAAAGATTTGAACTTTTTCTCACGGAAAAGGAAATTAAAAATGCAACAGAGAAGCTAGCTAAAAAAATCAACGAAGATTATCATAATGATTCGGTGGTGATTGTAGGAGTTTTGGATGGTGTTTTTATGGTTCTGGCCGATATTTTAAAAAAACTAAAAATGTCGGTTTCGCTTGAGTTGATCAAAATGAAGTCGTATCAAGGGCTGAAGTCAACAGGACAGGTCAATAAAATAATTGGGCTAACCTCAGATTTGAAAGGGCAAAAAGTCATTGTCATAGAAGATATTATCGACACGGGCAATACACTTGCTACACTTTTAGAAGAATTATCGTCCTTAGAACCGGTATCAATTGATATTGCCACTTTACTTTTGAAGCCAGAAGTATTCAAGGAGCGTTTTCCGATCAGGTATATTGGACAGGAAATTCCTGATAGATTCGTGGTAGGATACGGCATGGATTACGACGGAGAAGGTCGTCAATTGCCGAACATATATGTCTTGAAAGAATCTTAGTATTTTAAATTGCTATATTTATTAAAAAAAATCTTATACACATGCTAAATATCGTACTTTTTGGACCTCCAGGGGCAGGTAAGGGCACACAAAGTGAAAAAATTATTCAGAAGTATTCTTTGGTTCACATAGCTACCGGAGATCTATTCAGAAAACACCTCGGAGAAGGAACTGACTTAGGCAAACTAGCTCAGGGCTACATGGATGAAGGTAAACTGGTGCCCGATGAAGTGGTTATCGGTATGGTAGAAGATAAGGTCAAAGAAAATCTTGATGTTAATGGATTTATTTTTGATGGCTTCCCTCGAACGATCAATCAAGCAGCTGCATTGGATAAAATGTTGCTCGATCATGAAATGAATATTTCTGGTATGATCGCATTAGAAGTGCCGCATGATGAGCTGAGAAGCAGAATCAAGGAACGCGCAAAAACTTCTGGTAGAGTAGATGATCAGGACGAAAACAAAATTTCAAAGCGGATCCAAGTGTACGAAGAAGAAACTTCACCAGTGGCGGGCTATTACAAGCAACAAGCCAAGTTTAATAGTATCAATGGTGTAGGAACAATCGAGGATATTTTCAACCAAATCACAGCTGTGGTTGATCATTTTAATAAATAATGGAGTCAAACTTCATTGACTATGTCAAGCTCTATGGCAGGTCAGGGAACGGAGGAGCGGGTTCCGTACATTTCAGAAGAGAAAAATACGTGCCCCAAGGAGGACCCGATGGCGGTGACGGAGGTCAAGGTGCTAGCATAATCCTTAAAGGAAATAAACAGATGTGGACTTTATTGCATCTGAAATTCCGAAAACACATCAAAGCCGATCATGGCGGGAATGGAGAAGGAGGCAATAGGTCAGGTGCTGATGCAAAAAATATTATATTAGAAGTCCCCATTGGCACAGTAGCCAAAGACGCTGAAACTGGAGAGGTTTTGGTCGAAATCATGGAAGATGGGGAAGAAAAAGTTTTATTACCTGGAGGAAAAGGCGGTCAAGGGAATTCTCATTTTAAAACACCAACGAATCAGGCACCAAGACATGCTCAGCCGGGTATCGATGGTGAAGAAAAGTGGGTGATCTTGGAGTTGAAAATCCTTGCCGATGTTGGCTTGGTTGGATTTCCTAATGCAGGTAAATCCACATTGCTGTCCGTCATTTCGGCTGCAAAACCTGAAATTGCAGATTATCCTTTTACAACCCTAGTACCCAACCTTGGAGTAGTGCCTTATAGAGATGAGCAATCATTTGTAATGGCTGATATTCCCGGAATTATCGAAGGAGCTGCAGAAGGAAAAGGTCTTGGCATTCGCTTTTTAAGACACATTGAAAGAAATTCAGTTTTGCTTTTTTTGATTCCTGCAGATGCAGAAGACATCAAAAAGGAATACCAGATTCTAATCAAGGAACTAGAAGACTATAACCCTGAGCTTTTAGACAAAGACAGATTGTTGGCGATAAGCAAAAGCGACATGCTCGATGCAGAGCTCATGGAGCAATTGAAACCAGAGATTCCTGATGTTCCTTTTGTCTTCATCTCAAGTATTACCAATTCAGGAATTTCAGAATTAAAAGACCAACTCTGGCAAATCCTCAATCAATAACTGTCATAATGTCACCACATTGTCAGTTGGCAAAATAATTGCCATTTGTGAACAAGAAAAAAGAGCTACGTCATGTCAAAAGATAATATAGAGGAAAAAGACCTAGAAAAAGAATCAGTATCTGTAGAGGAAACAGATACTCAAGAACAAGAAATGTCTGTGGAAGAAGAAGAGCAGTCTGTTGAAGAGGAACAGGTAGACGAGTTGACAGCTGCCAAAAACGAAGTAGCAGAAGCCAAAGATAAATACATAAGACTTTATTCTGAATTCGAAAATTTTAGAAGAAGAACATCTAAAGAAAAATTGGATCTCATTCAAACAGCAAATAAGGATTTGATGGGAGATCTGATTCCAGTACTTGATGATTTCGAAAGAGCCATGCAGTCGATCACAGAAAAATTGGATATCGAAGCAGCAAAAGAAGGTATCGATCTGATTTATAACAAGTTTAAAAAAACACTGGATAATAAAGGCTTAAAGAAAATGGACATTGAGAAAGGAGCAGATTTCAATGATGATTTTCATGAGGCGATCACGCAGATTCCGGCAGGAGAAGAAATGGCTGGCAAAATTGTAGACGTTGTGGAAAATGGTTACTTCCTAGGAGACAAGGTGGTGAGATTCGCAAAAGTAGTAACAGGAGCTAAATCATAATGGCAAAACGAGATTTTTACGAAATATTAGGTGTTGATAAGTCGGCATCAAAGGACGAAATTAAGAAAGCCTATCGGAAGATAGCGATCAAAAATCATCCCGATAAAAACCCCGATAATAAGGAAGCGGAAGACAAATTCAAAGAAGCTGCTGAGGCCTACGAAATATTGTCCAATGACGAAAAGCGCCAAAAATATGACCGATTTGGACACCAAGGAGTAGGTGGAGGAGGCGGTTTCAGTGGAGGCGGCATGAACATGGACGATATCTTCTCTCAATTTGGAGATATTTTCGGTGGAGATGGCGGAGGAAGCCCATTTGACAGCTTTTTCGGCGGAGGTGGTCGAGGAGGTGGAAGAAGAACTCGCAAAGGCACCAATCTTCGTATCAAACTAAAACTCAACCTTAAGGAAATAGCCGAAGGTGTTGAGAAAAAAATCAAAGTCAACCGACTCATTGTCGATCCAGATACCACTTTCAAAAACTGTACAACCTGTAACGGTACAGGGCAAGTAAGAAAGGTCATGAATACCATGCTTGGTCAGATGATGTCTACGTCTACTTGTCCTACTTGTGGGGGAGCGGGACAGATGGTTGACAGCAGAGCTTCAGGAACGGATAGCTCAGGGATGAAGCGCAACGAAGAAGTAATATCCATTAAAATACCCGCCGGTGTTGCTGAAGGCATGCAACTATCAATGTCTGGAAAAGGTAACGAAGTGGCTGGGGGTATTCCAGGAGATTTGTTGATAGTCGTTGAAGAGCAAGAAGATGACATACTTAAGCGTGATGGTAACAATGTCATTTTCGAGATGCATGTTAGTTTTATCGATGCTGTATTGGGCGCACAAAAAGAAGTGCCAACCATTGATGGTAAAGTGAAAATCAAAATCGAACCAGGAACGCAAAGTGGGAAAATACTTAGACTGAGAGGAAAAGGCATTAAGGATATTGACGGATATTCAAGAGGAGATCAACTCATACATGTGAACGTGTGGACACCTAAAACATTAACTAAGGACGAGCGCATTGCTTTTGAAAGTTTTAGAGGCTCTGAAAGCTTCGAGCCTAATCCTTCGAAAAATGAAAAAGGTTTTTTTGAAAATATGAAGGAATTCTTCGGCGCATAATTTTACCGATAAGAATTTCGAAAAACGTCATTAAAAAAGAATAAAAGCCATTTTATTGATTTAAAATGGCTTTTATCTTGATCATCTAGTGTAACCTACTTTCTGCAAAGCCGTATGCGTATCTATGCTGCGGTGGGTATTTTTGATAAGTCTAATATTATCTTCATTTTTTGGATTTAGTCAACTTAAAAAGTTTTATTCCATAAAGGAATCAAGTGAATATGATACGATCAGATTTTCACTAAATGCAACTTTTGGGAATTGTCTTATAGCCCCATCTGATGAAGGGGTGATCAGTATTTATGGTAATCCCGATCTCGAAAAAATCAATCCTTCCTTCAAAGTAAATGTCGAAGATCGTACATGCGATGTAGCACTCAATTTACAAAAATTTAAATCTACAAGTGTTGGAGATGGCTTTGTGTTATCTATGCTCGGTGAAGCTGGAACTAACAACGACTTCTGGAAAATCTATTTTAACAACCAAAAAGTTTACAAGCTCGATCTTCATTATGGTTTTGGAAATGCCGACATAGACTTGTCAGGAACGGCGGTGAAAAACTTCAAAATTAAATCAGGCAGTGCCGATGTTTTGATAGATTATAGTGGAGACAAAGCCAATCTTATAAATATGGATACGTTTATGGTCAAAGTTGACATGGGCTCCATATACGCTAAAAATCTTGACCTAGCGAAAGCCGATCTTGTTATCGCCAATGTTGGGTTTGGGAATGCAGTGCTTGATTTAAGTAAATCCTCGAATAAAAAATGCAGTGTTGAAGCCACTGTGGGTGCAGGAAATTTAGAAATTATTATTCCACAGGGTGACGTTCCAATGATTATATACTTGAAAGATTCTCCTTTTTGCGGTATGAAGTTGGCTAAAGGATTCGAACAAGTAGAGCGAAATGTTTATGTAAACAAGCATTACATGGCAGGTGCTGAAAACCTACTCAGCTTTGATATCGACGTTGCACTCGGTAATGTTTCTTTTCATTTTGATTAAAATCATCGTTTTCTAATTCGCGAAAAGGCAGTTATTACTATTGGCAAGAAACATTATTTCTTGGAGTAAGAAGTTTTGATCCTCCTGAAGATAGTCGTTCGGAATATAATCTTACTTGACCAAGAGGCTTTAGGGCTTTCTAATCTCCATAATGAAGACTGTAATCATTAGGTAAGATTGAAAACATTCTCAAAACCTGTGCTTTTTGAACATTCTCTGATTTGTTTAACTTCCTCTTTTATAGCTTGTTGATATAGTTGTAACTAACCCTTCAATTAAATAAGTTTGTTTTTCTGAAAGCCAGTTTACAAAATTTCACTAACCTCCAATTGATTCATTGCATAATGAAAATCATCACACTAACACTTGCTCTTTTTATTTCAATTTTTATCGTTAGTGCTCAAAATCTGGTTAATCAGCCAGCAAATTACCGTTTTCAGAAAATGAAGAATGATTTTTTAAATGATAATTTTTCGCAGGTTGGAGCATATTACGATTCTATTTTGAGCCATAAAAAGTATGCTACAATGGAAACTTATAAAATAGCTAATCTTAGTTATTTGGCATTGTCAAACGGAAGTGAAGATAGCCTTTCCATGGTTCTGAAAGCTCATTCAGCTTTTCAAGAAGCTGTCAAATGGTATGGGGAGAGCTTTGTTAATGAGTACTGGGAATCACCAAGCATCGTTTCTGCGGGGGAATCCCAAATACCTGAAGTTGTTGATACTGAGCTTGATTTTTCCGGTAACAGTCTTGCCTTTTATCAATTTATTTCTGAATACATGAAGTATCCTAAAAGAGCGAAAAAAGAAAAAATAGAAGGTAAGGTATTGGTTCAATTCATATTGACTAAAGACGGAACTGCTGAAGCCTTTAACTTACTCGAACAAATTGGCGGAGGATGCGATGAAGAGGCTTTAAGAATAGTTGAAAAAGCGGCAAGAAAAACCCTACTTAACAAAGATAAGAGTACCCTTTATAGAAGAGTGGTCGTTCGAATAATTTTCAAATTACCATGATTTCGCGCAAATTTTCCATCCATAAAAAGGGGTAGCAACTTCTTTTTATGTTCAAGTCAATAGGTGTAATGTTATTAGTTAGCAGAGATTAATCTGATGTTAATATTATTTACGTTCGACTAATGTCTGTCAATTTGGAAAGTTTTTTTGAATTAATAGGCTTTGAAATGTCTACGATACATCTATTAGATAATCAATGATTCCAGTATTTGAGTGATGTCTTTAATTTCCTTCGCTAACTTCTCAACAGTCATTTTAGCCATCTATTTTTAGACGAAATTGACTTCTTTTATGAAGTTACGTTCCCTTTGAGTTAGTTAATTAACCAATTATTTTGCTCTTTAGCTAAGCAAAATAATTTATCAAGCTGGATTTCAATTTATCCATTTCATTCCGAATGTGCCAATACACCTTTTAAAATGTAATACTGGGCAGAAATGTAAGTCACCATGATCGTGACTTGAGCCATAGGAATATCCACAACGAACTTGTTGATTGCCAAGACTGAATCAGAAATAACAAAGAGCACAGCTCCTGTAAATACTAATCGATGACTTTCATCTTGAGTTAATCCCTTTCGATGCGCCGCAGTAATTACCATTGCCAAAATGCAAAGTCCATAAATAATTACGGCTGGGGTGAGCTCGCCCGCATAATTTCCTAGCAGTCCCAAAAGCAATAAACCGTAAATGAAGAATGGCCACATCATTTTCAATGTCCATTGTATTGGCTTAGAGGTAGTCTTATAAAAGACTATAATGTACAGTAAATGCGCAATCAAAAAGGCACCAAGACCGCCTAGAAAGAAAAGTTCGTTTGCATTAACATACATCAATAACACATCTCCAATCCACGAAAATATCAATGCCAATGCGAGTAACAATCGAGGTAATGTGATCACCCCATTTGCTTCGTTGTATAGCAGATAGATAAGCAAAGGCATGAGTAATGGTTTGGTGTACATATTGAGCCATTCAACATGCATCAGCGCGGATATAATGTTGAGCGAGGAAATGAATATAAACAGCCCAAAAACAGCTTTAGATTTCACATGGATATTATTAAGTCATGAAACTTGCGGAGTTCTTTTTTTATCCAACAACAATAGATAGCCAAAAGCGACCAAACAAAAAATGCCAGCACAAGAAAATATGATCGGTAAAAGCCCGTCATTTCCTTGGTAAATAGTGCCAGAAATCAGAGCCCCCATCCCAATTCCAATCTCCAGAAATATAAAAAGTGTAGAAATACCGCGTCCGCGAGATTTATCAGAACTAAGATCTATGGTCCAAGCAAAGAGTGTTGGGGAGTTGAGCCCATAGCCCAATCCAAAAATAAAGGCACCCGTATAGAACTGAGTTGAACTTTCTGAAAATCCCAAAATAAGCATGCTTACAAATAAGATACTCGTGCTGAATTTCAGCACTGACGCTCTGCCATACTTATCGGAAAGTTGGCCACCAATAATTCTTACCAAAAGTGAGGAGCCAGTAAATACGATGAAGAACATGCCTTTATTCGTAATGTCGAGATATTCGCTAAAATCCGGTGCAAGCGTAATCACTGTGCCAAACGAAAGTGTCGTCAATACCATGACTATGGAAGGTCGAAGTGCCGCAGGTTCATAAATATCTGCTTTAGATATTTTGAGTAGACTCAACTTGAAAGACTCCCTTTCCTGTAGCGTTTCTTTCATGGTAATTAGGATGAGTATAGAAGCTATAGAGAACATCGAGCTTACATAAAACATCCAATTAATACCGAATTCTAAAAATATCCAAGATCCAAGAGCAGGACCAGAACTCATGCCAATTGTGCCAAAAAAGCTGCTTATTCCTAATGCTTCTCCGCGCTTATCTTTAGGCACAATGTCTGCAATGTAAGCACTCGTTCCTGTAGGTTTGAACCCCGTGGAAAATCCGTGAATTAAGCGAATGAAAAGGAAACCCGCAACACTGGTTAATGCAGGATAAAGTAAAGCGGCAAACGCGCTCATGGTAGTTCCAATGATCATCACCGGAATACGTCCCCATCTATCAGTTAATTTTCCACTGAAAGGTCTCGATAAACCTGCGGTCAAGGTAAAAAGTGCGACGATTAAGCCCAGATATTGTTGGCCTCCAAGTCTGGTTAAGTAGCCAGGAAGCTCTGCTATAATCATCGTGAATGATGTGAAGAAGAGGTAAGAGCTAAAAGCCAGTACCCAAAAACTTCCCGAGTAATTTTTGAACATTTTTGTTTTTCTTGAAACAGAACCTGCGCGGTATTACCGTGAAAGTGGGCATTCCATCACTCAGACTTTTATCTGTAGTAATGGAATGCCATAATCAAGTGTATATATGAGAACTTCGATTTGAATTGTTACTAAGCCGTTAATTTTCTTGCTGCATCAGCAGAAAGGCCTTGATGTATTCGTTTAAATCTCCATCAAGTACGTTTTGAACGTCTGTTCTCTCATAACTGGTTCTTGCATCTTTGATTAATTTATATGGATGCAGTACGTAGTTTCGAATTTGAGAACCAAAATCAATTTTCATTTTACCAGCCTCTATTTCATCCCGCTCAGCATTTCGCTTTTCCATTTCTTTTTGGTAAAGCTGAGAACGTAACATTTGCATAGCGCGCTCTCTATTGGCAAGCTGAGATCTTTCTTCAGAGCAAACGACAACAATGCCTGATGGCTTATGCGTAATTTGCACTTTCGTCTCTACTTTGTTGACATTTTGACCACCGGCACCTCCAGATCTAGAGGTATGAAACTCTATGTCATTGGCTGCTATTTCGATTTCTATAGTGTCATCCACGACAGGAAAAACATAGACCGATGCAAAAGAAGTGTGTCTTCGACCACCACTATCAAAAGGGGATATTCTTACCAAGCGATGTACACCATTCTCTGATTTGAGATATCCATAAGCCATTGGGCCATCAAACTCTAAGATCACCGACTTTACGCCAGCAACATCACCTGCCTGAAATTCGACCTCTTTTACTTTGTAGCCATTGGCTTCACCCCACATGATATACATCCGCATGAGTATGCCTGCCCAGTCGTTGCTTTCTGTGCCGCCTGCGCCGGGAGTTATTTGAAGCATGGCTGAAAACTGATCTTCTTCGCCAGAAAGCATTTTTTTCAGCTCCAGTTCCTCTACTTCAGTGGCTGCTTTTTTAAAGGCAGCATTTACATCTTCTTCCGTTCCTTCACCTTCAGAAAGAAATTCTTGTAGTGTTTCTGCTTCTTCTGTTGCGCTTTTGACTCGATCAAAATGATCGGTCCATACTTTCTTTAGGCGAATTTGCTTGAGTGTCGCTTCGGCTTTTTCCGAGTCGTTCCAAAAGTCGGGTTGTACGGTAACGAGTTCTTCTTCTTCTATCTCTTTAATCTTACGATCATAGTCAAAGATACCCCCTCAAGGCCTCAACACGTGCCTTCAAGTCCTTCAGTTGATCTGTTGTCATCTGTATATAAGGGTTTAAATATTAGATTAATAATTTGAGGTGCGAAGATAGTCAAGCAGCCAATCAGAATGGCCGTCCGAGAAGCCTTTAATATTTCTTTTTACGCAAGAGGTAAAAGAATCGGCCTGTCTTTCTAAAAATCTGAATGATCGGTTTCTTATTTTTCAAAACTTTAATCATGTAAAAACAACATTATAACATAGAATAATAATATTCGATAATTATCTTTGGCTCAAAAAAAAGATGAAAAAAACAATAGTATTGGTTGTAGCTGTATTCTTGGTTGGAATTTTCGAATCTAAGTCTCAGTTGAGAATCGCAGGAGGCATCAATGTTTTAAGCACACCATTTTTTGAAAATGTACCTAAATACCGTTTAGGAGCAGAAATTAATTATTTCATGCAAAGTTCATTTGCGCTAACAGGGGGGCTGGAACTGATAGAAAAAGATTTGGGTGCTTCTGCGGGCGTGAGATACTACCCAATTAATCCAGTTTTTTTAAGAATGCGTGGAATTCTTTCAGAAAATACTGAATTGGCTTTAGGTATGGGCTATGCCATCAAGCTGAATAAAAATATGAGGGTTGAGACGATGGCAGATTACTTTGCGGTCAACAACGATTTTGCGATTAGACTTGGTTTAGGTGTGAATTTGAACTGATCTATAGATTATTTGATTTAAGAGAGCCAAGATGTTTTAGCATCTTGGCTTATTTTTTATAATCTTACCCTATGAATCTTGATCTATCTCAAGCTAAGTTGCAAAAGCTTCATATTCACCTCATAGGCAGCAATACGAAAGAGGAACTCGTAATCGCCAAAAATGAAGTGAAGCTAAATCTCCCTGAAGAGCTTCTTTTAAAGTCTTTCCTATTCAATTCGGTCGATATAAAAAGATATTTCACGTTTACCCATGAAATAAATGATGCACGGAATGACATTAGCTACCTCATCGATGAATTGAAAACTGAAGAGCTTTCCTTTTACGATTTTTCCGTACATCTCGCTAACAAGCTTTACAAGCACTCAAATCATGCTAATATTAATCTTGGAGAATGTTTTATAGGACTTTTTGATCATGTGATTTTAGACGGAGAGACGGTACAGGCCATTGGTGTGTTTAAATCGGATGCCCCTTCCGACTTTGTGCTTACAGAAGAGGTGGAAGGAGAAATACTGCCATTGTTTGGGAGAGGAACCAAACTGGATAAGACAGATAAGGCAGCTTTAATTTTTTTAAATGAAGGCATTAAAAAGATCTGTATCAACAGCCGAGTAACCCATCTTTCAAAATATTGGTATGATGACTTTTTGGATGTGAAGCCATTGGAAGATGAGTACTACTACACCAGCAACTACTTGGATATGGTCAAGGATTTTGCTCTGAATAAGCAGGAAGATGACCGGGCGAATCAGGTTGATCTGCTCAATCGTTCGGTGGACTTTTTCAAAGCTCATGAAAGTTTTGATGAAGAAGAGTTCCAAAATACGGTGCTTAGAGAGCCTGAGGTCAAAGATGCATTTGAGGAGCATCGTCAGGGATTTACGGAAGAGCACCAATTAGAAGCATTTCAGGGGCAGTTTGAAATTTCTAATCACGCAGTTAAGAATGCAAAACGACGCTTTCGATCAGTCATTAAGTTGGATAAAAATTTCCATCTGTACGTTCACGGAAAGCGAGATATGATCGAAAAGGGGTATGATTCAAGTAAGGGCTTGAGCTACTATAAATTATATTTTGAGGATGAGAGTTGATCGCATTATGGTTTGATGTATTGGTAGATTTTTTTCTGTCCATTAAAGCCTCAAATTTTCTTGAAAGACTTTTTTTGTGAGTGCTACATGAGAGTCAAAATACTAAATGACCCAAATGAGCGATGTATAAAAGATCAACTTTCCTGTATTTTTGAAACAAATAAATTGAAGCTGATCTCTATAATCCGAGCGTACTCAAATAGAGAATTTCCTCTTTACATATACCCTCGTATTGCTGTAGGCCATCATTACCGATGAGTAATAATCTCTCTTGCAGTGGAATAACATCCAAAGCATGAATTTCAGGGAAATGATTTTTTAAAACAATATTTAAAGGGTCAGAAGCGTCAAAATGCTTGAGCCCAAAATCTCCTTCGCAGATGTACAGGCAATCGTTTTGAATTCCTAGTCCATGTGGGTTTTGCATCGGATAGCTTTTCATCAATCTTGGATTGGTAACATCAGAGACATCTACAATATCTAGCTGATTTGTGAAAGTCTGACAATCTTGCCCATCACGAAGGGTCACATAGGCAATGTCACCTTGAACCACCACAGGATCACAAGCTGTAGCATGCTGGAATAGTCCAGCAAAAGTGGGCTGATCAGGATTGGAGATGTCATAAATATGCATGCCGCTTCGAGACCCGATAAATAGATTTTGCCCGTAGGGAAAAACTGTTTCAATATCCCAGCCAATTTGTACTGGTTCTTGGGGGATGGGCGTTGCAGGGTTGGCAATATCAAAGTGGCGAATAGAATAATGATCTACCGTGTAAAGTTGTCCATTAGTAATCGTGAATCTTGCCATAGAACCACCCGTGCCACTTCCTCCAGAACTTACACCACCATCGGCAAGGGCAAATTCTGGCATTGGCTCGTTTCGCGACCATAAATTCCATCTATTGTTATTATTTTGAGAACAATCAAATGCGATCTCTTCGGTAATAAATTCTTCTTTAATATCTATGACGATATATCCTAGGTCAATATTACTTGCGAAATAAAAATCTCCATAATATTCAAAAACGGAGGGAATTCTATTTTCCAGTTTGATTCCATTGACATTACTCACATCAAACACAAGCAAGTCAGTGTAGCTATCGGCATACAAAAATTGATCTTGAATGGCTACATCATGATTGCCGGGAATTTGAATAAACCGCTCAGTAATGGGGTTCCTTGGGTCGCTATTATTGATGACGTGAATTCCAAGCCCTGATTCTACCAGAAATATGTAATCATCCTTAAAATATAACTTCTCAGGCTTTTCTATTTTCCTAGGCTCTTGCACCTCTACGGCGTTTCTTATGCTATCTACCAGTCCATATACTGGAGTTGTTGCAAAATAGGTGGTTGTCTCGGTACAATCTTGAGAGCAGCGAGCAAATAGGACAAGTGCTAGAATAAGAATAGATAGGCTGTTGCGCATGGCTATGCATTTAGTGTAGATAATTGACACAAGATTCCTCCTCATAGTTGGGATGTATCATCGTTTTTGGCTGTCATTTTTCATACAGGGCGCTGATATTTCTCAGGATACGTGTTATCCGATCTGCATAGCTTGACAATGACTAATCGATAGCTGTCTTATGAAAAATGTACTTGATATTCACGATTTGCTCCTGGTTCAGCTCCGTAGTTTGTATGATGCCGAGTCACAGCTAAAGCCTTTTCTGATTGGAATACTCAACAGAGCCAATGACAAGCGCCTGCGATTGTTGATTAAGGATTACACACATCTTGTCAACGATAACTTTCATAGGCTGGAACAGGTATTTTCCCATCTTTTTACGGAAAGTAATGGAGAGAGGAATGTCATTCTTAGGAGTATGGAAGATCAAACGTTGGAATTGTTATCAACTTGCAAAACATCTGAGGTAGCAGACGCTGCGTTGATTTTATGCCTACAGCAAATCATCCATCACAAAATAGCCAATTATGGCGCGGTTTGTACTTATGCCAAAATACTTAGCGTGTACGACGAGGGTAAAATGCTTCATCAAGCATTAGCATTGGAAAAGAAAATGGATCGTTTGCTGGTTTCTTTGGCCGAACTGCGCATTGATAAAGAAGCATACAATTATCAAAATGACTGTTATTGAAAAATCTGGTGTAGAACTTTTGGAAAGCTGCTCAGACCAAAAAACCCGACGCAAGGCCGGGTTATAGATCGAATTTTAAAGTGCCGCGTAAGGAGTAGTCTCCTTTGCCTTACCGTCACTCCGAAACGGAATGCAATGGAGTGAGAAGTCTCCCGAAATGGATGGGGATTCTCACGTCGTTCGTTCCTCACTCCTCAGAATGACGGAAATGGTTACCGTCACTTCGAACTGTAGTGCAGCGAAAGGAGAAGTTCCCCTCAAATGGAAGGGGATTTCTCCCTGCGGTCGAAATGACGGGAATGGTTGGGCGTCATGTCGAACTGAGGTACGAAGGAGACATCCCATTAAACAGCAGGAGATTTCTCACCCTTCCTTTGGTCGGGATTCGAAATGACGGGAATGGTTGATTGTCCGTTGATTTGCTGAATAAGTTTTTAAAAAATGCGCTCATCGTTTCTTATGATTCGATGTTACCTTTTTGCTTTTCCTTCTTCTTGAATAAATCTAGAATATCAATAGGAGGGAGTAAATAACCTCCCATGGGCCCTAAATTACTAGTCTGATACATGATGTTCCTTAGATTATTAATCATCATGTTTAGAGTGGAATAATATTTCAGATTGCCTAGAAGTTTTTCATTCAAACTTTCCTGATCACTTACCTTAAAAATTCCCATGCCCTCAGCAAGCATACTGTAGCCATGCTTTGGTTTTCTACAATTGTTCACTTCTACCGATATAAAAACCTGAATCTTTTCATCTTCGAGATAATTATGGTTGAAATCAATATTCACTGCATACGATTTGAAAAGCTCATGAACATCGATTTCATCGATTTCCGGCACAATAAACTTCAATTGCGATTGCAGCAACTCAAATTTTAACAACTCAAGAGAGGAAAATTTTGCCTTCATCCTGCCATTGCGTAATCAGACCCATCAGTAATACTTAAAACAGCCCTCGATATCTCTTGCCCCTGGTAAGATTCGTAAGACTTGGTTTTCACCCATTTGTTATGGTAATCCTCCAAATGCTCACGGATCATTTGATCAATATCTGATTGTAAATGCACCTTAAAATCCAAGTCTAGTTCTTGCTTCATCTTAGCTAGAGTTGTCCAATTTGGTTTTCTGTCACCTCTAAAAAGCTGAGTAATGAAAGATGCTGATGTTCCTATTTTTTGAGCCAATTCTTTCTTAGTGATGCCCTGCACGGCCATCGCTTGATCTACCAATGATAGGAATTGGAGCGCAAGCATCTCTGCCTCAAATTCGATCTGCTCCTCGGGACTTTTCTTTAGTAATGCGTCTAATTGGTCTTTGATTTTAGTCATCGCTTAGTTCGTACTGGTAAGAGGCTACACGCCTAATGATTGTCTTTTCTTTATTTGTAAGTCCTTCTGACTTCTTTTTCTCAAGAAGCTCTGAGGCTATTATTACGTAAACTTCTCGCTCACTATCCTTATACTGTTGACAGTAGATTCTAGGATTATTTTTCCCCTTTGCGGGCTTCATGGCGGTTATATGCTCACATCCTTTTTCAATATTTTCTTTGTCGTATAGATCTCGCGGAGGCCTGTCATGCTCCAAGAGTAATTTGAGGATGTACTCAAATTTTTTTCTATAAGCTGAGCTGCTCTTAAGGAATTCGATAATACTTGCTGCATTTTCATCATCGATATAAAAAGCCTTTTTGCCATTGGTGGAAGAACGGAAGAATGTAGCTTTTCGTTTCACAGCAAATTAAGCAATAAGTTAATTAGTATCATAATAAGTAATCAATATTTAACATCGCAGTAGCTCTTCAATAATGAAAAAACGCTCTTTACTTCTTCCCCTTCTTATCATGAAACATAATTGAGAACGTGCCTTCATTCTTAGCGGTGGTAGATGCAGAAAAGATCGCAATCATTAGAAGCGAGGTATTTTATTTTCTAGCCGAGAAAACTATCAAATGGGGTACATCTGCTAGTAATTATACTCTCGAAGTGTAAGTTGCCTTATAGGCATAAATTAGTATAAAATGCGTCTTTTAGAAAAGGCCCTAAGCTTTGATTTGAAAATTGAGTTTAATGTATGATCCTCTTTCATCTATTTCAACTTTACCATAATTCATTTTGGTACCAGAGGGGTTGTCAATTCTTGCAGCGGTCTTTAAATACTGCTTAAACTTATTAAAATCGATTAAGTGATAGCATAAGAGTTCTGAGTCAGCTTTGACAATTATTATTCCTCCGACAACATCATATTTGCCGCTCCAAACTACTTTTGAAGTCATTCCAAGGGCAACCTCAACTAAAAAGTTAACAAGACGATATTCATAAAAATTATGCCCTTGAGATAGATCATAATTCATTGGGTTTGTAGCAATTAACTTATCAATAATATCAGTGAATTTTGTAATTCTATTTACGTATTTATCTAGCACAACATTTGCGATGATTTTAGGTAAATCACTATCAATTACTTGAAGATTGCGTTTGAATGTACTGTCAATAAACGAGTCGTAATCTAAGAAGTAGCCGAGATCAACTATTTTAGCTATTCGCTTGATATACTTACGGCCAGAGGTGATAGAATTAATCTCATTCATTTCTTCACGCGAAAGAGGATTGTTTCGAGCATCTGAAATTCTATACCTGATATTAGTTGTTTCGTGAGCCTTAAATATTGTCGAAGGAAGTCTGTAGAAATACTTATTTCCATGTTTTTGTTCAGAAACTATTTTATTCATCGCGGCTTGAGGTAACCCTATTTGATGTTTTGATAAAGTTCATTTAATGAAAATTTCTTGATGGTGTATATCTAAAAATTCCTTTGAGGGTAGGAATTTATCTGGAATAGAAATTTTTTGATCTTCAAACTTTAGGAAAAAATTTTGCACTGCTTTATCCTCAGCGAAACTGACTAATGAATCTGAAACTTTAACTTTGTAATCTGGTGTAATTGTAATAAAACCTCTATCAAAAGCTTTATCGTGTATCGAGTTCAGACAGAGACCATTTCTAGGGTTAATTCTGTTCTCCTTGCTTTTTGACCAAGGAACAATGTGACTCGCTACTAATAAATCAGGGATTGGAAGTCCAGTAATACAACACTTGGAATAGTATGATGACAAAATAGTTGACCGAAAAAAGCTTTGATTAACCCTTTGTTTGACTATTGTTTGCCTTTCTAAGCCTTCAGGGAAAGATTCACTATCGAGCTGGGTTTCTGCATTATCGTAGATTGATTGATTGGCGAATTTGGCTATTAAGGTTTCACTTTCAAATGCTAACTGTTCCCAATTCCCATTGAACTCAGCCCATACAGCCTCATCCATTTTACTACCGTTCTTTAAACCTACTATTCCTTGTTGCTTCAGCTCAGGGTCAAGTCTCCCTAAATTTCCAACTTTCATATTTAGTGCCGAAGGAGAGCGTCCAAGTATGTTAGCATACTTAGTAATAATTGGATGTGTTTTACTGCTATTTTTAAAAGGCACTTTGCAGTAAACATTGAAAGCAACAATGGTTTCCTCTCGTGACCAGTTATTATTTTTTGCCATAATCTATTGGTTTATAAATTAGTGATTCACAATATCAAATGATGAATATGACTCACATTTAGACGTTCACCCTTCAATTATAAGAACTTAGCTGCACCATTTTTATGATTGTGCATATAGTGGGTAAATGCAGCTTGTTCATTTTCGAATGCTTCAACCTCCCTTATTCGAAAAACTTGTCCATAGACTTCTGTAATTGATATCTTCTCTTTCAACTCCATTTAATTTTCCCTTGATTTTGGCTTAGCAAGTTACCAATTCCTGTTTGGATATTCTTTTAAACTCTTTTATCCAAACTCAATTCATTCTAAAAGATGGTAAGGGTCAATAGATATTGACAAAAGTTAAAAATACCATAGAGGTTAAATAACTTTCGCTTTTTAGACCTGACAGGTTTCTAAAATCGAGCCGCGTTGGCCGAGCCGCGTAGGCCTTGGAGGTCTGTTGGAGGAGAAATCCCACTAAAGAGAAGGGGATTCTTACGTCGTTCGTTCCTCACTCCTCAGAATGACGGAAATGGTTACCGTCACTTCGAAACGGAATGCAATGGAGTGAGAAGTCTCCCTAAATGGAAGGGGATTTCTCCCTGCGGTCGAAATAACGGGAATGGTTGGTCGTCATGTCGAACTGAGGCACGAGGGAGACATCCTGCTAAACAGCAGGGGATTTCTCACCCTTCCTGCGGTCGGGATTCGAAATGACGGCTCTGAACTAAAGTCTCCTCGTATTAGCAGGGGATTTCTCAGTCGTACCTCCATCGAAATGACGGCTCTCAACAAAATCCCAAAAAGTGCCTTTAAACGCCTGTACCCCCCATCGGAAGTGGGGGTACCCACTTCGGAAGTACCCCCACCCACTTGCCAAGTACCCCTCCCTACTTCATAGGCGAACTGGTTCATCTTTTTGCCGAACTAGTTCACCTTTTTGGTCAACTGGTTTGCCTTTTTACCGAACTAGTTCACCTCCGAGCCAAACCGGTTCGCCTTTTTGGTCAACTAGTTTCCCTTTTTACCGAAGTGGTTCACCTTTTAGGCGAACTGCCTCGCCTTTTTGGTGAACTCACTCAGCTGTGAGGTGGTTAGCCTCTAGCATAGGCCTCAAAAGAAAAGACCAACGCCTCGGCATTGGTCTTTTGCTATTAACTACTTAGGGTATTAAGTGGGTCTTTAGACCTTCGGTTTTACTTTTCCCTGTCCTTCAAACCTCATCCTCAAATCATCAAAGATCGCTTTCGCGCCGGGGATGTTCATCCTGGCAGCCATTTTCACGGAGTTGTAGTAACTCAGCGCAGCAATGTATGCTTCCGACCCTGCAAGCATCGTGGTGTCGTTGAGATTGTCCTCTATTTGGTCTACCGTACGAAGCAAAGGGAGCAATGCCGTGGTGGCATCAAAGTCCTTTTTCATCTCAGGCACATCCATATAAGGTGGCGTAAACTGTGGATCACTAGTGGCATAGTCCATCACTTTACTTACAAAAGGCACTGTGCCGTCGCTCATTTTTGGGATCGTCTTGCGTTGCTCTGGGGTAAGCGCCAGCACATAAGGTGCTAGTGTAGTTTGGATGGTGGCCAGTGCTGCCTTTACCGCGTCTATGTCGGCTTGCGGGATTTCAATAGAGATTGCATTTCCAGTACTCATAGTTTTATGATTTTAATTAAACAATAGGTGTAACTGTTCATAAAACTACACCAACAACGTTTTAACTAAAATACCCACTTTATGGTATATTGGAGAAAACGGAGGTGTGAATGCCTTTATAGTTGGACAAAAAGCATTAAAAAACCCGACTTCTTGGAAGCCGGAGTACGGATGTCACCACTTCGAAACGGAATGGGAAGTTTACATAAATGGAAGGGGATTCTCACGTCGTTCGTTCCTCACTCCTCAGAATGACGGAAATGGATACCGTCACTTCGAACTGTAGCGCAGCGAAAGGAGAAGTCCCCCTCAAATGGAAGGGGATTTCTCACCCTTCCTACGGTCGGGATCGAAATGACGGCTCTGAACTAAAGTCTCCTTGAATGAATGGGGATTTCTCCCTGCGGTCGAAATGACGGGAATGGTTGGGCGTCATGTCGAACTGAGGTACGAAGGAGACATCCTACGAAACAGATGGGGATTTCTCACCCTTCCTTTGGTCGGGATTCGAAATGACGGCTCTGAACTACGTGATCTACCCAATCTAGTAAAATCGAAAACTGGTCTGGCGACCATTTTACTGAAAACCATGAAAGCTAAAAAAAAAGCCTCAAGATTAAATCCTGAGGCTTTTTATATTTTGTTTCAATTGAATCTAACCCGACAACAATCAATATACATTTGATCTGGCTGTCTTCACAAATATCAAATCCTATAAATCCAACCGTGCTTATCCTCGGCTTTGCCGAGCTTAATATCGTCGAGGGTTTTTAAGAATTCTTTGGAATAAGGTTTAGCCTCAGGCAATTCATAATCAATACCATCATTTTGAATCAACTTGATCTGAGCAACGGTAGCGGCAGTTCCAGCACCAAAGGCTTCTTGCATCGTTCCATTCTCAAACGCTTCTATTATTTCCTTAACGCTGATCGGTCGCTCTTCTACTTTCATGCCTTTGTCTCTGGCAAGTTGTAAGATGCTATCACGCGTAATTCCAGAAAGAATCGTGTCGCCTGTAGGAGCCGTAATTAATGTGTCGTTGATGACAAACATCAAGTTCATGGTGCCTGATTCCTCTACATATTCATGGCTTTTGGCGTCAGTCCATATGAGCTGATGAAAGCCCTCCTTTTGCGCCTGAACGGCAGGATATAATGCAGCGGCATAATTACCTCCAGTTTTCGCAAAACCTGTTCCACCCTGCGCTGCTCTTGTGAAATGCTTTTCGATTTTCACTTTGACAGGCTCTGCATAGTAGGAGCCAACAGGCCCTGTGATAATATAAAAAGAATAAGTATCTGAAGGTCTGATGCCAATATAAGGATCCATTGCCATCGCAAAAGGGCGAATATATAAGGAAGTTCCTGGTTCGCTTGGAACCCATTCACTATCCATTTTCAATAACTGAGTCAAGGCTTCCATAAATAGCGCTTCAGGAACAGGCGGCATGCACATTCGCTCTGCGCTTTTAATCATTCTTTGCGCATTGGCCTGTGGTCTGAATATCAAAATCTCACCATTCTCGGCTCTATATGCCTTTAAACCCTCGAAAATTGAAGACGCGTAATGCAAAGTTGTATTCGCTGGACTAATGCTGATATCTCCGTATGGAACGATTCGTAAGTCCTTCCATTCGCCATTCGCATAATCTGCGATGAACATATGGTCGGCATAGACTTTGCCAAATTGAGGGTTTTTTAAGTCCGTGCTCGCCAACTTTGAGTTGGTCGTTTTTTGTTTTTTGATATCTAATGTTTCAGTCATCGCTGGCCTAAATTTAATCTCTTTGTTACTCTTCTGTGCCAGGTTTCCATGGCGTTTCGGGTACGTTGAGCAGATTTGCCATTTTTCTCGACATAACGAAAAAGTAATCGGAAAGTCGATTCATAAAAGGTAAAATATGCTCGCCGATTGGGCTTTCATCTTCTAAGGCAGTAATGCTGCGCTCAGCTCTACGACAGACCGTTCGGCAGACGTGGCACAAAGATACAATTTCGTGACCTCCGGGGAGTATAAAATTCTTTAATTCTGGAAGTTCTGCAGTGTACTTGTCAATCCAGACTTCCAATTGCTTTATCTCCAAATTACTCACAGTCGGAAGTTCAAAGCCTTTGAAATCGCTTTCAATAGCCAAATTTGAACCGATAGAGAATAGATGTTCCTGAATCCAATAGAATTGATTGGAAATCCTCGATTCCATAGCGGGGTGGTCTTTTAATAAACCTATGAAGGAGTTTAATTCGTCCACATTGCCATAAGATTCTATTCTTAAATGCGCTTTACTTACTCTTTTCCCCCCAAGTAAAGATGTTTGACCTTTGTCTCCGGTTTTAGTGTAAATTTTACTGCTCATTCAATTGTGGCGTTGTTGATCTAATATTTTCGTTACGTTCGTCAGACTCGATCAGCCCATCTCTCAAGCGGATGATGCGGTGTGCATATTCTGCAATGTCCTCTTCGTGCGTGACCATAATGATGGTATTGCCTTTATTGTGTAGCTCCGCAAAAAGATCCATGATGCTGTAGGATGTTTTAGAATCTAAGTTTCCTGTAGGCTCATCGGCGAGAATAATACTTGGATCATTGACCAAGGCTCGCGCTATGGCAACTCTCTGCCTTTGCCCACCGGAAAGTTCGTTTGGTTTATGATACGCACGATCTTTTAATCCTACGCCATCCAAAGATTTCATGGCTATTTCATCTCGATCACTTTTGCCATAACCGGCATACACGAGCGGAAGAGATACATTTTCTAATGAAGAAGCTCTTGGCAGAAGATTGAAGGTCTGGAAGACAAAACCAATTTCCTTATTTCGTATTTCTGCCAGTTCGTTTTCGGTCAAGTCACTCACATCATTGCTATTGAGGATGTAAGTGCCGGAAGTAGGGGTGTCCAGACATCCGATTATGTTCATTAATGTTGATTTTCCAGAACCTGACGGCCCCATAAATGCGACATATTCGCCCCGCTCTATTTGTATAGAAACAGACTTCAATGCGTGGATAGTTTCGCTACCCATCACATAGCGTTTGGACAATTCTTTGGTATCAATAATTAGACTCATAGATTAAAGCTATAAACTTTCGTTATAAAGAAGCGCAGTATTGCAGCACGATTATGGTTAGTTTTGATTTACGATAAAAATAGTTTCATGCTGGCGGTATTATTACTATCTATTTGGTTTCAAAATGTAGACTTTCAAGGTTGGGAGTCGCTTGGTCAGGTAAAGCTGATTCCAGGTTACGATGAATTTTTGGGTGAAGAAATTGAAAAACCTCTTTTTCCTGAGTCTATTTCCATCTTCGAAGGAACGAGGGTGACCGTGGAAGGTTACGTAATTCCATTGGAAACAAGTGGGTCATCTAATTATTTTGTCCTTTCCCGATTCCCCTTCAATTCTTGCTTCTTTTGTGGCAATGCTGGGCCTGAAACAGTGATGGAAGTTTATACCAATAAGAAGTTCGAATTTCAGGATCAAAAAGTAAGCGCGACTGGTATTCTTAAACTGAATGCGGACGACCCTTTGCATTTATTCTTTCTTTTGGAAGATGCAGAGGTAGAGATCTTAGATTGATTGAAAAGTTAAAAGCACGTTTTGGATATTTTGTAAGGCATTGTCGGTTTGGAACAACTGTTATATCAAACATCAGATCTAATACCTTCCGAGAATACTAGCACAGTCAGTATTTCGATCTTGAGCCGTTATTTCAACAATTCCCTAGAAAGACTTTCAGGAACTTGCGACTTGCTTTTATGTAAAAACCATTTTTCAATTTTTCAATTTTTTATAGTTTCTAAGCGAATCGGTCATTTTTAGAGCGATATCGGTTTATTGTAGACCTTTACAACTCCGAAAACCTGAAATAAAAACCAGCTTTATTCGCCAAGTCAGGCGCGAATCAGAAGAATATACCGTCTTTCGCCCAAAGGTGAGTTTAATCTTTCTGCGTATACTATTTTTATTATTCATAACAATACTGTTCTGCTTTCTTATCAAGTTGATAAATTGCGTGATACACTTTTTTTGCCTTTAAATAGATAACTCATATTATGGAAAAGAACATCAAACAGATAAAAAAACTACTAGTTGCCAACAGAGGGGAGATAGCCATCCGAGTATTAAGGGCAGCCTCAGAGTTGAGAATTCGTACTGTTGCGATGTATACTTATGAGGACCGATATTCCTTGCATAGATATAAAGCCGACGAGGCATATCAAATAGGAGCTGATACCGAGCCTCTTAAGCCTTATCTTGATATTGAGGAGATTATCGCACTCGCGAAAAGAGAAAGTGTAGACGCTATCCATCCTGGTTATGGCTTTCTATCAGAGAATGTACATTTTGTGAGGAGATGCCAACAAGAAGGAATCATTTTTATAGGCCCAGAGCCGGAAGTGATGGATCAGCTTGGCGATAAAGTGAAAGCAAAAATAGTTGCATTAAGGGCTAATGTGCCAGTAATTCAAGATAGCGAAGTAGACATTACCTCTTATGAAATAGCCGAAAAGGAAGCAGCAAAAATAGGTTTTCCTGTGATGGTAAAAGCCGCTGCTGGCGGAGGAGGACGAGGCATGCGTGTAGTAAGAACGGCCGATGATCTCGAAGGAGCTTACCATGAAGCAAAAGGAGAAGCCAAAAAAGCTTTTGGCGATGATACCATTTTTATAGAGAAATTTATTGACAGTCCAAAGCACATCGAAGTGCAAATCATGGGCGATAACTACGGCAACTTAGTGCATCTCTATGAGCGTGATTGTTCTGTGCAGCGTAGGTATCAAAAAGTAGTGGAAATAGCGCCATCCATTGGCTTAAAGCTGGAAACCAGAGAAAAGCTGTATGCTTGTGCATTGCGTATTACCCGTGAAGTAAAATACAATAACGTAGGTACGGTAGAGTTTTTGGTGGATGCCGATGAAAATATTTATTTCATAGAAGTGAATCCACGGGTTCAAGTCGAGCACACCATCACAGAGGAGATTACGGGTATTGATATTGTAAGATCTCAGATTGAAATAGCCCGTGGTTATCCACTCGATGATCCGAGAATTTTTATCAAAAGTCAGGAAGATATTAGGCTCAATGGTTATGCTATAGAGTGCAGAATAACTACCGAAGATCCTGAAAATAATTTTAAGCCGGATTATGGTCGTGTGATCGCTTACCGATCTCCAGGAGGTTTTGGAATTCGATTAGATGCCGGAAACTGCTATGCGGGGGTGACCATTTCACCCTTTTTCGATTCTATGTTAGTAAAAATCACTGCAACAGGTAGAACGCTCAAAGGTGCCTCACTTAGACTTCAAAGAGCCTTATCCGAGTTTAGAATTCGAGGTGTGGTAACCAACAAAGGGTTTCTTGAAAATGTATTGAAGCATGAAGTATTCTATTCTGGCAAAGCGACTGTAAGATTCATTGAAGATCATCCGGAATTGTTTCAGATGAAACGCTACATGAACAGGGCCACCAAGTTGCTTAACTATCTGGGTGAAGTAGCGGTCAATGGTAATCCCAGTGTTAAAAGGATTGATCCTTCCGTGAAATTTAGAATTCCTGTGGTGCCAGAATTCGACAGAAGAGGAGCGGCTCCTTCCGGAAGTAAACAAATATTGGAGGAGCGAGGACCGGAAGGGCTGGCGCAATGGATAAAAGATCAAAAGCAGATACTTTTTACCGACACTACGCTTCGAGATGCGCATCAGTCGCTTTTAGCTACCAGAATGCGTACCATCGACATGCTGCAGGTCACCGAAGGTTTGGCGAAGAATCACCCAAATATTTTTTCGATGGAGATGTGGGGAGGTGCTACTTTCGATGTATCCATGCGATTTTTAAATGAAAACCCTTGGGATCGGCTGAAGGAAATTCGGGCAGCCGCGCCGAATATCTTGTTACAAATGCTTTTTCGTGGATCCAATGGGGTGGGTTACAAAGCTTATCCGGATAACTTAATTCAGAAGTTTATCGAGAAAAGTGCCGAACATGGGATGGATATTTTCCGAATCTTTGACTCGCTCAATTGGGTGGAAGCCATGAAGGTAAGTATCAAAACTGTGCGAGAAAGAACCAATTCTGTGGCGGAGGCTTGCATTTGCTACACTGGAAACGTATTAAATCCAGACACGAAATATAACCTTCAGTATTATCTGGATATGGCCAAGGCCTTGGAAGATGAAGGCGCACATATTTTAGCGATCAAAGATATGGCCGGTTTGCTACAGCCCTATGCCGCAACCGAACTGATCGGAGCTTTGAAAAATCACGTAAGTATTCCCATTCATTTGCATACGCACGACACTTCGTCAATGCAGGCGACTACTTACCTCAAAGCGATTGAGGCGGGAGTGGATATCGTTGACACTGCCATTGGCTCCATGTCGGGCTTGACCTCCCAGCCGAATTTTAATTCGCTGGCAAAAGTGCTGGAAGGTTCAGCACGCGATCCAAAAATTGATGTAAAATCACTCAATCAATATTCAAATTACTGGGAGGATGTGAGGCAATACTACTACCCTTTTGAAAGTGGACTGAAAGCAGGAAATGCCGACGTTTATGATCATGAAATACCAGGAGGACAATATTCAAATTTGCGGCCTCAGTCAGAAGCACTTGGACTTGCCGGCCAGTTTGAGAAAGTGAAGGAAAACTACGCCATTGTGAATGATCTCTTTGGTGACTTGGTCAAAGTCACACCATCGAGTAAGGTGGTTGGTGACATGGCCATTTTCATGACTTCCAATAACCTGACAGTGAAGGACATTATGGAAAGAGGAGACAGTATCTCTTTCCCAGATTCTGTGGTTAGCCTTTTCAGAGGGGAATTAGGGCAAGCGCCCGGCGGTTTTCCTCAGGAGCTGTCTAAGTTGATATTGAAAGGGGAAACGCCATTTACCGATAGACCAAATGCGCACTTACCTGCGGTTGATTTTGAGCAGGAATATGCACAATTTCAACAAGACTTTGATGAGTACTGTGACGAGTTAGATTTCTTGTCATATAAGCTTTATCCTAAAGTATTTAAGGATTTCTATAACCACTGGTTGAAGTATGGAGCCGTATGGAAGCTACCAACCAAAGCCTTTTTCTATGGTATCAAATCAGACGAAGAACTTTTTGTAGAAATTGGCAAAGGAAAGCACATCATTATTAAGCTTCAATACATCTCTGAACCGAACGATGACGGAAAGTGCAAGGTGTATTTCGAGCTCAATGGACAAACGCGAATCATTGAAATTCGAGACTTAAGCTATAAAGTGAGCAAGGTGGTGAATAAAAAAGCCATTGAAGCCAATGAAGTTGGGTCACCTTTGCCAGGTCGCTTGGCTGATGTGAAAGTGAAAGAAGGGGATGTGGTCAAAGCAAAGCAGCCACTCTTTATCATTGAAGCCATGAAAATGGAATCGACGGTAACTGCTGTAGCAGCAGGAACAGTCAAGAAGGTTTATCTTCAAGCAGGGGCTATGGTAGAGCAAGATGATGTGGTGGTGGAGTTTGAGTAGAATTTTTGAACGAGAATTTGGGTTAATATTTTTAAATTTGGTTATGGCAAACATTGAAAGCAACATTAAGTCAAAGCTCATTGATCGCATTAAGTCAATTCAAGATATGGATGTTCTTGATGAACTTAATAGATTGCTTGAGGTGGATGTTGATGATACAGTCTACATTGTTTCAAAAGAACAAAGAGATGAAATATCTACTGCCAAATTCCAGCTCAATAATCATCAAGGTATTCCAAACGATCAAGTGAATAGTGAGATAGAAAAATGGCTCTCAAAATAATATGGTCGCCGTTAGCACAGCAAAAAAGGAAAGAGATTTTAATTTATTGGGAGGAGAGAAATTCTAGCAAGCAATATAGCAGAAAGCTCAATGCCCTATTTATTAAGGCTACTGAATTACTATCGCGTTATCCTAAAACCGGAAGGAAAACAGATATAGACGGAGTTCGTGTTAAAATTGTAAGGGATTATTTATTGTTTTATTCGGTTTCGATCGATGCAATTGAAGTATTAACCATTTGGGATACCGGACAAAACCTTAATCTGTCTTAAGTGATTCGAAAAATCAATCATAAGGAACCAGAACAGGCAGACAAAATTTATCGCGTTTTTCAACGGTCTTATCCTTTTGAAGGACGATTATTGAAAGTGCCGGATGAAGTTTTTCCACCGTTGAAAAGACTTTCTGGCCAAATACGACAGGCCAATTCCGTTTTCTATGGTTACTATGAGGGGCCTTATTTGGCGGCAGCTGTAGAGGTCACAAGTGGTGAGCCAACCAAGATAAATAGTTTTGTTGTTGATCCTGACTATTTCCAACAAGGCATAGGAGCAAAAATGATGGCTTTTATTTTTGACGAATTTCCAAGTAAAAAGTATGTCGTGGAAACAGGCAGAGAGAACATTCCTGCCATCAGCCTTTACAGGAAATTTGGGTTTGAAATTGTAAGAGAATACCCACTTCCTCAAGGTATTTTTAAGGTGGTAATGGAGAAGATCATCAAATAGGCTAGAAAAACATAACGTATTTCTGTTTAAACCTTGGAGGTTTTCAAAACCTCCAAGCTTGACAATTTAGATCAACTCTTTCCATATATTTTCAGTACTGTTCCTCTAAGGGGACTGCTTTTTTCACTCAAAAGGAAAGCGACTGACTCGGCAATCTCTTCTGGCTTCACCCATTGATCAAAGTTAGCATCGGGCATGCCTTCTCTGTTTTGCGGAGTGTCAATAATACTTGGAATGATGACAGAGGCTTTAACGCCAGTATCGTTACTTGTTTCATTGATAATATCGGCCAGTTGAATCACGGCTCCTTTTGAAATAGCATAAGGCAAAACACCACTTGCTCCGCCAGCAACCGCTTGTCGAGCGCCTGTGAAAATCAGATTTCCACCACCGGCCTTTTTCATCCATGCGGCACTAGCCTGAGCCGTAAGAAACGTGGTTTTAAAATTGAGATTCCACATTTTATCCAAGTCATCTGCAGTGGTGTCCTCCAAGCTATTCATGGCAAATCCTCCAACTGTGCAAACCACTCCAGAAAGGGAATCAAGATTTCTTTCGATCATTTCAAATACGTCTTTAACATATTTTTCAGAAGTAAGATCAATGTCGTAATAATCGACTGAAGGGTTTGGCTTTTTACTTCCATATCGGACCAGTCCGATGACATGAAAGCCTTCTGCTACAAGCTTGTCAGCTATGGCTGAACCCAAGTTGCCATTTGCGCCAGTTACTATGATATTTTGCGACATTCGATTAAGTTTAATGGTGATTATGATTTGATTCTATGACAAATAACACGAATTTCTTCGAGGATGTTTATGAAGTGGTCAAGCTTATTCCTCCCGGACGGGTAACGAGCTATGGTGCCATCGGCGCATATCTAGGAATGAAAAGCAGTGCCAGAATGGTTGGTTGGGCCATGAATAACGCACATGGTTTGCCGGATGTTCCGGCTCATCGGGTGGTGAATCGCGCTGGCGTTTTGACCGGTAAAAATCATTTTGTAACGCCAACGACCATGCAAGAACTGCTAGAAGCCGAAGGAGTAGAAATCAAGAATGACAAAGTGCAAAACATGGATCATGTGTACTGGGATCCTATAGAAGAACTGATATGATTGAAGAAAATAAGGAAAAGAGATATCTGTTTTTTAAGCAAAACAGTGAATTGGAAATCTTGCTCTCAGCTGCAATCATTTTTGCCGCATTAAAAATGGATGATGGCATAGCTGGCCTCATTACGGGGGCTATCAATGCCAACGTGCCGAATAGTTCTCCACTTTTGATCGGGCTGGCCGTAGCGGGGTTGTATCTCTCCACCATCATGCCATTGTCTATAGTCATTCACTTCACCCTACGTATTTACTGGTTGTCTTTGATGGGATTAAAATCTGCCTTCCCACAGGAGAACCATGATTTAAGTAAGTACAGTGACTATTTTCAAAAGGTAGTGGGTAGATCGCTCAATTTGGATAAGCATATTCGACTTATCGATAAAATCAGTTCTTCATTGTTTGCCTTTTCATTTTTGTCACTATTTGCCTTTTGTTTTTCGTTTATCAGTTTCGTTTTGATTCTCGAAGGGATAGATGGGTCTGGCTTACCCGAAATATTCTCCTATGGATTTGCGGGTTTCATGTTGATATATGCCTTTGACTTTTTCTCTTTGGGCAGAATCAAGCGTATTAGATGGAAATATTTTCAGTACGTATATGTACCAGTTTATTGGACTTTCAATGTGCTTACCTTGTCCTTTCTATATCGTGGTATTTACTACACTTTTATCCATAGTTTGCCGAGATACATTATTGGAATATTATTACCGTTTTATATTTTTCTTGCATTGTTCTTATTTAATCTCGGCTATACTGACAGTGGATTTTACCCGACAGATGCAATTTCTGAAGAGTTTTCGGGTAATGTATCGCATCCTTTAATGTACGATGAGGAAATCGTTCAAAGAGAAAATGTGACGGTACAAAATCCCTTTATACCGTCTTATATTATTGATAAAAACCACCTTGAACTCAGTATACCAGTGACTTATGATTTGGAGGATAGTTTGATTAGTGCTTGCGGAATTACTCCATTCGAGGAGCGTGGACTAAACTGGAGAAATTATGCAACTTTTAGTTTCAATGAGCTGACCTATCCGGAAGCGTTTGACAGGTCTGAAAATGTTGACAAGATTCTAGCCTGTTTACAGGAACGTACGAAAGTGCGTATAGACTCTTTAGATCACAAAGTTGACTTTATCCTTGCGAGAAGGCAACAACCCGCCAAGACCATTTTTAAAACCGTCATCAATCTGTCGGATTTACATGAAGGAAACCATACCCTTCATGTTCAAATGCCCGTGTCAATAAGAAACAGTAAAATCTCTATACCGTTTTATTTATCTCGATGACTGATTAATAATAAGCCAAGAAAAGTGAGCAATCCATTTAAGATCAATATTTCGAAACCGAACTTATAACCCCAGAGAAGCGCTACCGAGTTGAGGTTTATGATGTAGGATAATATAGGACTTGCGATACAAACGAAGGGAACGTATGTATCGCGCACTTTCTTTTTGGTGAGCAAGCCAAAGCTAAAAAGTCCCAAAAGTGGACCATAAGTATAGCCGGCGGCTATGAATACCGCAGTGATCACACTCTGGTCATTGATTGTTTGAAAAATGATGATGACAAGGAAAAGTAAAAGAGAAAATCCCATATGGATCAGCATCCGGGTATTTTTTTTATTAGCCGCTTTAGCGGGTTGAAAACCTAGAAAATCAACACAAAAAGAGGTTGTTAAAGAGGTAAGCGCACTATCTGCACTGGAATAAGCCGCCGCAGTAATACCCAATAGAAACACGATAGCGCCCAAGGTATCGAAGTTATTAATCGCTAAAGTTGGGAAGAGATAATCTGTTCTGCTCGGTATCGCAATTGCATTGATTTCAGAATATTGATAAAGAAGCAAACCCATACATAGAAAGAGGAGGTTCACGAAAACCAATGTAGTACAAAACCAAAATATATTCTTTTGTGCGTCGGCCAGCGTTCGGCAGGTCAGGTTTTTTTGCATCATGTCCTGATCGAGTCCGGTCATCACGATCGCAATAAAAGTACCTGCGAAAAACTGCTTGAAAAAGAATCGGCTACTTTGCCAGTCCCAGTTGAAAATAGTACTTCTTTCATCGGCTACTATGCTGGTGACCATGTCTGAGAAAGACCAGTTCAGTTCATCTTTGATAAATAAAATGGTAATGACCACTGCCGCAAGCATAAAAGTAGTCTGTAGTGTATCGGACCAAACAATCGTTTTGATACCGCCACGAAAAGTATATAACCAAATTAGTAGTACTGTACTCAGCACAGACACCCAAAATGGCATTCCAAAAGCATCGAAAAAGGTAATCTGCAGCACACTGGCGACCAAAAAAAGTCTGAAGGCAGCACCAATAACGCGCGATAACAAGAAAAAAGCAGCTCCAGATTTATACGCCCAAAAACCGAATCGATCTTCGAGATAGGTGTAAATGGAGACCAGATTCATTTCATAATAGAGCGGTAAAAGCACCTTACTGATCACCGCATAACCGAGCAGATAACCAAGAACGACCTGAAAATAGTTGAAAAAGCTATTGCCGACTTCTCCGGGAATAGAAATAAACGTGACCCCAGAAAGGGAAGCGCCAATCATTCCAAACGCCACCAGATACCACGGAGATTGACGGCTGGCCGTGTAAAAATCCTCAGAAGAGGCGTTTCTTGAGGTAATAAAGGAAATGCCCACCAATACGAAAAAATAAAGGAAGATAACTAAACCAACGATGCTCGGACTCATGCTTGATTACAGGTTGAAGGTTAACTTAATACTAAGCAGACGGCAAGTTAATTTTTCTGTATAAAATGGAGAGAGGAATATGGGTAATTGATTGAACCATCAAGGTCTTTTCCAGTTAATTCAAAAAAGCGAATTTTAGTATTTCCAATATCATTCGTTGAATTTATAGACATACATTATTTTTACATCATGGATTTTAGAATGGATTTTGAATATGAGGTAGAAGAGCTTGTAGAAGTAGCAGAGGATCAGGATACAGAAGATTTAAAAGCCTTGGTGGTGTACAATGATGAGGTCAACACCTTTGAGCATGTCACCAATATTCTTGTTAAAGTCTGCAAGCACGACACACTTCAAGCCGAACAATGCACTCACATTATTCATTTCAAGGGTAAATGCTCGGTGAAAAATGGAACTTATCATGAGCTGAAACCTATGCGGGAAGGCATTACCGAAGCAGGGATAAAAGCGACTATTGAGTAGATGGAATATCCATCAAAAGTAGTGGAAGATGCAGTAGAAGAAATATCTCGGCTTCCCGGAATAGGAAAGAAAACCGCATTAAGATTGGCGCTGCATTTGTTGAAACAACCAGTAGAGCAGACTTCCGACCTTTCTCTTTCGCTCAACAAACTTCGTCAAAACATCAAATATTGTCGCACTTGTCACATTATCGCGGATATTGAAGATTGCACTTGCAAAACGATGGCACGCGATGAGACGACCATCTGCGTAGTGGAGGATACGCCTGATGTTTTGGCTATCAGGAATACAGGCCAGTATACAGGTTTATTTCATGTGCTAGGAGGAAGGATTTCACCTATGGATGGCATTGGCCCTGACGATGTGAATATTCAGACCTTGATTGGTAGAATCGATAATGAATCAAACGTGAAAGAAGTCATTCTTGCACTGAGTTCAACCATGGAAGGAGATACCACCGCCTTTTATATCTCCAAGGTATTGAAAGAGAAAGGCGTAAAAGTGTCTACCATTGCGCGAGGAATTCCGGTTGGAGGCGAGCTGGAATATACCGATGAGATCACTCTGGGAAGGAGCATTGCTTCTCGAACTTTATTCGCTGATTAGGTTATTTTTTTTTCTTCTTTACCAATAAGTTCATGGTCAATAGGATAGCGATACCCATTCCAAGAACTAAGAAATTCCATTTTGGTGTGCCATTTTGCCAAGAGGTATAAGCATAGGCCAAGCTCATGACCATCACCAATAATACGCCCAAGTAGCTCAGCGATCTTATTGTTTTCGGATTCATCAGCTTAGGTATTTAAGTTGAGGATAGTAAGGAAACTTTCATCAACTAGCCACAGAAAAATAGGGGCAACATTTACTACCTGCCCTTCAAGCATCGATTTCACATAAAATGCAGTTTTTAAATCACGATTTTCTTTGAATAAGTATTCATTGATGTCATCGCCTTGCATAATGTTGATTTCGGGCACTTGAACTTGCATTTGCGCACCGAGAAACTCAGACATTTCTTTGGTGCATAAAGCCGCAATTACATTTTCAATTTCTGACATGAAACCATGTTTCATCATTTTATTTTCAGATCGTATATCTGATTTTAACTGGTCGGGAAGACAAACAGAATTGATCAACTCTACTTCATGGTCGTTCATGATAAAATAAAAAGCGCCATTGATGTCTCCTTTGAATAGCATCTTAACCAAATGTACTTTAAATCGACCCAACTCTTCCAGTTCTGGAATCTCGGGAATTTCTTCTGGTCCGTACTCTATTTTTCCAGCACCCACACGAATCTTGAGCATTTGGCCCATGGCGCTGACTGATTTATCTATCGCAGCGTGAACCATCTCTCCTACAAGTTCATCTTGAAGTTCTGTGAATTTGAATTTTTTTCCGTTTTGAGTCAAAGTCGTATTTAAATCTTGGGCAAATGTAATTGCTAAAATTACAATGATTGGAAGGTTTCTTTAAATAAAAGACTGCTAAACTTGAGTTCATTTAATAAGTATGGAAAATTCTAAAAACGGTTATTTCAACCTAGATTAAAATTCCATGGATCGAGTACTGTCCTAACGTCTTGCTACGACTAATATTCATTTTTTCCGGCTCACCTACCAGCTCAGCAATGAGTACGCAGAATCCAGGAATTGACTTTGTTAGCGTAAAAACCTCTTTGGCAACTCGCTAACTCACATTAATCTTATAATTTAAGAGAATAGTATAAGGTTATTTAGTAGTTTATTCTAGAATAAAACGAGTTTTCAATGAATAAGTATGCTCAAATGAGAAAGCATATTTCAAAAAGAATCCCTCTGACGGAGGATGATTTTGATTGTTTTCTCAGCTATGTTCAACCCAAAGTATTTACAAAAAAGCAATTTTTACTCAATCAAGGCGCCTTATCTAATGAGATATTTTATGTAGTCAATGGATGCCTCCGTGCTTTTCACACTGATGTAGATGGGAATGATAAGGCGATTATGTTCGCGACAGATGATTGGTGGATCACAGATATTTCTGGGTTTACCAATGAATCTAAATCGATTCTTAGTATTGATGCGTTGGAGGAGACAGCAGTGTATGCCTTATCGAAGTATAATTTTGAAAAGCTCCTCAATGAAAAGCCGATTTTCGAACGCTTTTTCCGGCAACTATTTCAACATGCCTATATGCGAGAACAGAAAAGAAGTATTCAAAACCTCAGTTTAAGTGCAGCCAGCCGATATGATTTTTTCTTACGCAGCTATCCACACCTGCAAAATAAAATCGCGGGTAAACATATTGCATCTTACATTGGCGTGACTCCAGAATTTTTAAGTGTTTTGAGAAATAGAAATGCCAATTCTTAATCTACATTAGCTTTTAATGTGTTTTTTTTCATTTCTTTTAGGGATTAAAAAAAGGTTGATCATGATGATATTGATAGCTGGACCATATCGCGGAGGCACCAATGATGACCCTGTTCTGGTGAAAAAAAATTTGGACAACTTGGAAAAAGATACTTTGTCCATATTTCGTGCTGGTCATATTCCTGTGGTAGGAGAGTGGTTTGCACTCCCTCTTTTGAAATTGGCAGGTTCAAAAAAGCTTGGTGATGAAATATACGAGGAGATAAGCTACCCAATCGCTCATCGCCTTATTGAAAAATGTGATGCGGTTTACAGAATTGCAGGATATTCAGCAGGAGCAGATAAGGACGTTGAAGTGGCTAAAAAGCACGGTCTAAAAGTGTTTTACAATCTTGAAGAAATTCCTGGAGTAGTATGAAAGTCAAGAATATAAAAAGAGAATTGCTCTCAGAAAACTGGTTCAAGCTGGAAAAAATAACCTTTGACTATCGCAAAGAAGACGGTAGCTGGGAAAAGCAACAACGAGAGGCCTACGATAGAGGAAACGGTGCGGTCATATTGCTATATAATCAGGATAACCAAAGTGTAATTCTTACCCGTCAGTTTCGGATGCCGACATATTTAAACGGGAACGCGTCAGGAATGCTGATAGAGGCTTGTGCGGGACTGCTTGATGATAATGATGCGGAAACTTGCATAAAACTAGAGACCCAAGAAGAAACCGGTTACGAAGTAAAAGAAGTGAAGAAGATCATGAAAGCATACATGTCACCTGGTTCGGTTACGGAAATTCTACATTTTTTCATTGCTCAATATCAGCCAAATATGAAGCAATCGGACGGAGGAGGACTTTCTAGCGAACAGGAAGAGATCGAAGTTCTGGAAATTCCTTTTGAAAAGGCACTAGATATGGTGAGTAATGGAGAGATACAAGACGCCAAGACCATCATGTTGCTATACCATCTCAAGATTCATAATATTTTGAAATAGAAAAACATTCTTAGGCGGGTTCTTGTTTTGAATCACATCAAATTATCTTAATAGCATTGGCACTTAGTATTGATGGCCTTCAATCTCATGGCGCATCTTTGAGCAGATTTTGGCGTCCTCAGGCGAGGGTTTTTTTTAAATTTTTCCCATTCAAAGCGAAACATGTTAGCATAACATCGAACCAAGGTGTCAGTTTTATAAAATATGGGGCAAAAGATTTTACTGCTTGGAGCTACAGGAAGAACAGGCAAACGAGTACTTGAAGAGGCAATACGACAGGGTTTTCATGTCAACTGTCTTGGAAGAAATATTACGAGAATAGAAAAGAGAGAAAATGTTGAGTTCTTTGAAGGTGACCCAAGAAGTAAAAGTGATTTGCTTGCGGCAATACAGGGCTGTCAATTTGTCATCAATACGCTCAATATTTCCCGGGAAAGTGATTTTCCATGGTCTCGCCTTCGCACACCTGAAACCTATCTCGCAGAGACCATGTTCAATCTCGAAGCAGTAGCTTCTATGGTTCCTTTGATGCGTATTGTAGCATGCTCCGCGTGGGGCGTCAGTGAGTCGCGAATTGACATCCCATGGTGGTTTAAGTGGATGATAGAAAATAGCAATATCAATGCGGCTTATATTGACCATGAAAGGCAAGAAGAAATACTGAAAAGATCCAATCTTCCATGGACTATTGTCCGACCCGTAGGACTGACCAACGGCAGGTCAATACAAAAAGTTAGAGAGACTTTTGGCGTCACCCCTTCGCCAAGATTAACCATCAATAGGCTTTCCTTGGCGAGCTATTTAGTGCAGGCATTAACCAATGAGGAGCTCTTACACCAAGTAGTCGTCGTTTCTAAAGATTAGATGTCAATGATGGACTGGTTTTTTTAATAACAGAAGGTTATTCAAGGAGAAAATTCATCCATCTCCCAAAATATAACTAGCGTTAGACAACATAAAATAAAGGACTATTTCTCTAATAAAGGATACCCTTAATCTGAGTAATCATTTCCCTGATGTAATCATTTTCTGGAAGAGCACTGAGAGCGTTTTTCGCCATGAACATTACTTTTTGTGCGGCGCTCAAAGAGTATAAAAGAGTGCTTATATTAGCCTTTATAAGCGTATTTTACCCCACACTTCCATGACCCAAGTCAGCTTTATGAAAAAAATTTTAATAGTAGATGATGATGTTATTGTCTCCTTTGGAATGAAGGCTTTACTCGAAAGTGAAGGCTTTGAAGTTATTGCGGTTAATTCGACTAAAGAGGCGATAGAAATTGCAAAAAAGAACTCAGCCATCGATTTGGTTCTGTTGGATGTTTATTTCAACGGAGATACCGAAGGAGTGGATTGTGCAAGAGCAATCCTTGCCAGTAGACAGCTGCCTATATTATTTCATTCTTCTGTAAGTGATCCTCTAATTTTAAAACGTATCAAAGAAGTAACGCCTTTCAGGCCAATTGAAAAAGGCTCATCTAAAGAGACTATTTTAAGTAGTATCCAAAATGCCTACAATAAGCATAGGGAAAACTATATTTTCGGAGCGCAATCTGAAGAAGAGCGCTTGAGGTTGATGGAGTCGGTGGTGCTTAATTCCAACGACGCAATTCTCATCACCGAGGCAGAACCATTCGATGAGCCCGGTCCTAGAATCCTTTATGTAAACAAGGCTTTTACCGACATTACTGGTTACACTTCTGAGGAAGTTCTCGGAAAAACGCCGCGAATTATGCAAGGGCCTGAAAGTGATAAAGAAGCGATTAAAACGCTGGGTAAGTCACTAAGAAACTGGCAGGTAAGCCGCGCGACGTTATTGAATTATAAAAAAAATGGAGAGAAATTTTGGACGGAACTTTTAATAAGTCCTGTTAAGAATGATAAAGGTTGGTTTACCCATTGGATCTCTGTGCAAAGGGAAGTAACCGATCGAACCGAGGCGGAAATTAGTATGGCGCAAAGCCAAAAGAGGTATAAAGATCTTGTGACTAATATACATGTAGGTGTGGTGGTTCATCATCCTGACACCTCCATAATGATCGTAAATAAGCGAGCAGAGGATATTCTAGGGTTGAGTGAAGATAAACTGATAGGAAAAAAAATATCAGATCCATATTGGAGTTTTTTGAATGAAGATGGAACGAGGCTTCTTGTGGAAGACTACCCTGTGAATCAGATAATTAAAACCAAAAAACCGATCAAAGGCCAAGTTCTTGGCATTTTACATAAAGAGAAAGGACACATTTGGGTCGAAGTGAATGGCAACTGTCTGCTCAATGATAGCGAAGAGATCATTGAAGTCATTATCAATCTCACGGATATTACCGAAACTTTGAATTATCAGGAAAGACTCGAAGAGCTACTCGTTGAAAAGCAAACCTTACTTAAAGAAGTACACCATAGAGTGAAAAATAATGTCAATAGTATTCAATCTTTATTGACCATTCAAAAACTATCCTCGAAGAACCCTGATGTGGTGCTTGCACTAAACGACACACTGAATAGAGTCAATAGTTTTAGGGTTTTGTATGACATATTATTGACTTCCGAAGATGATAAAAATGTATCGGTAAACGCCTACCTGCATAAGCTTACCGCGAAGATTCTTGAGTCTTTTGACAATGCCAAGAAAGTGGATTTACAATTATCCGTCGAGGATTTTATGTTGGATTCAAACGTACTGAGTTCTGTTGGTATTATTATCAACGAAATAATAACGAATACCTTGAAATATGCATTTCCCGATAAGAATGAGGGGACTATCCAATTGTTTTTATCAAAACAAAATGACATTATTTCACTTAAAATATTAGATAATGGTACAGGTCTGCCTGAAGGTTTTGAGATTCAAAACTCCACCGGATTTGGTTTGAAGCTTGTCAGCACATTGGCTCAGCGAATTGATGGAGAAATTTCTTTCTCAGGAGGTAAGGAAGGAACAGTTTTTAAATTGACCTTCAGTGCTATTCAAAGATGAGTTTATTTAAGAATATTTCGTATGATCTATTAAATCAGTTTTTTTGAATTTATCTGTTGCCTGAACTGTTGAACAGTGATGGATGACATAAGTACAAGTTACCCCGAGTTAAATCAATGAAAGCTGATCTAAAGGCTAAGTAACAATAATAACCAAGAGTCTAATGAATGAGCATGTTCTACAATTCCAAACGATAATATGGAGCAAATAATCAATAGAGATGCAGTCATACTTCAGCAAGTGCTCAATGCCATGCCGGGACTAATTTGGCTAAAAGACCTTAACAGTAGGTATCTGGTGTGTAACAAAGAGTTTGCGGATTTTTATGGAGCTAAACAGACCGATATTATAGGAAAAACTGATTTTGATTTGCTGGATTATGATCTGGCCATGCTTTATAAAGCTGAGGATCAAAAAGTCATCGAATTGGGGGAAACGCTGAAAACTGAAGAGTGGTTAGAGTTTAAGAAATCAGGAAGGAGAATATTTGTAGCCACTTCAAAGGCGCCACATTACGATTTGCAAGGAAAAATTATCGGCGTTCTTGGTACCTCCGTAGATATTACTGAAAAGAAGAGGAATAAGCTGAAGCTCAAGCAGGTCAATGATGATCTAAAAGAGGCTCAACGATTGACCAAGGTAGGAAGCTGGCATTTGGATTATGAAAAAAATCACTGCACTTGGACTGATGAAGTCTACCATATTTTAGAGTTGGCCCCTCAGTCCTTTAAGGCTTCTATTGAAGAGTACCATAAGTATATTCACCCTGATTATAGGAAGGGTATTGTTGAACAATTCAATTGGTCTATCGCTGAAAGAAAACCCTTTACCAATATATACAAAATAATTACGTTGAATCAGAACGTAAAGTATATCGAAGAACATGCAAGGTTCGAATATGATGACCAAGGTAAGTTTATGGGCATTCATGGCACGATGCAGGATATTACCAATGAGATTAGTACGAAAAAGCTACTTGAAAATCATATTCAAAAACTTAATTTGGTTCTGAGCAGCAGCCAAACGATTGCGTATGAATATGATTTTATTACTAAAGAAATGCTTTTTTTTCCCAATGAAATCAACAATAACCATCACCAGAATAACATTAAGAGTATCGACGATCTCATCAAATATATCCACTTGGAGCATCGTTCGGTTTGTCAGCGGAAAATTGACCTGGTAAGATCTGGTAAGATTAGCTCTTTTGAATGCGAAGTGCTTGTGGGTTCGGATAGTCTTGGCTGGCGCTGGAATTTTGCCAGTGTGAATGTTTTGAATAAAGACGAAAAACATAAGGTAATTCGTGTTTTTGGCGTCTTGAGAGATATATCAGACAAAAAGCGCTATGAAACTTTAGAGATTGAGGCACAGGAAAGAGAAAGACTGAGGATCTCCAAGGACATTCATGACAGTATTGGGCAGATGCTGATAGGTACTCGATTAATGTTAAAAAAATCATCGTCAGACGGACTATCAGATCAGGAAAAACGAGAGATCAATCACGAGATTGATGGAATGCTCAATGATGTTATTCGCGAAACAAGATTAATTATCAATAATCTGGGAATCAGCTTGCTCGAAGGTGACGATCTGCCTTTTTCTTTCAATTCTTTAATTGAGAAAATGGGCAGGGTATTCCAAGGTGAAATTGACCTAGTGTGGGAAGGATCAAAAAGTTTTATGGACATGAAATTGGCGTCAAATATTTTTAGAATATTTCAAGAGGCGCTCACGAATTGCATCAAATATTCTTCGGCTACTCATATAAAAGTGCAAGTAAAAAATGTGGAGATATTTTCGTTGACTGTTGAAGACAATGGAATAGGATTTAATCCCGAGACCATAGAGTATGGTTTTGGAATATTGAATATGAAAGAGCGTGCACAAAAGATCGGTGCGCAGTTAGACATTTCCACCAACCAAGGGAAGGGAACTGAAGTAAGCTTGGTTATTGCTTAATAGAACAAATCGTCAAAAAGCTTTTCTCGAATCGCAAACTTGACAAGGCCGGCCAGATTTTTTGAGCCGGTTTTTTCCATGATATTGTGCTTATGCGTTTCGACGGTGCGCAGACTGATGAAAAGTTTTTCAGCGATCTCGGCATTCGATTTTTCTTTAAAAAGGAGTTCCAGAACTTCTAGTTCGCGATTGGTCAAATCTGCCTTTTTGAAGTCTCGTCTGCTATTGGAAAGGCTTGTCATGATAACTTCCGTTACCCCATGAGAGTAATATTTTTCTCCAGACATGACTAAGTTTATTGCTTTCAATAGCTCGTAAGTATCGCCTTCTTTCAATACATAAGCGGAAGTACCTGCCTTCAACATTTTCTTGATACTTACCGAATCATCCATCATAGATAAGGCGATGATTTTCACTTCAGTATTCGATTCCCGAATCTTTTGAACCATCTCAATTCCATCCATTTGTGGCATGTGAATGTCGGTCACTATTAAGTCAAATGCATGATCTTTGGATAGATTCACTCCCTCAATTCCATTATCACCCTCTATAACTTCTGCATCAAGTTTTTTTCTTAAAAAATCTGCTAAGATGTTACGTATAATCTTGTGATCGTCTACGAGTAATATTTTCATGGTTAGCCTTTTATCAATGCTATAAGCTTTAAGGCCTACATAAATAATATACGATTTTTTTCCGAATTGAATTGAAAATAATAACAGATAATTACGGTCATAGCCTACAATCATTATTTAAAAAAACATAAACACTTGATGTCTAATTGGTTATAGGCGAAATATATTTATAAGTAGCGTCCTAAGAAGGTAAACACCTCAACCGCAACTAACTATTTAAGTTGGCTTTTGCAGGCTAAGTATTTCTACCACAAAAAACTAAGTGTTTTACTTATAGGGTTTCACTGAAGAAATTGGAAGAAACTCGTATTTCCGAACTTCAGTAACCCTCTCTATTAATCAATAGCCATCTTATTGATATTTGAGTATTCAAAGAGCAACTAAAACATAAAAGCCATGAAAACTTCAACAATAATAATCGCCCTATTTGTTCTTACAAGCTGGAATGTTTTGGGTCAAAGCATTGCCGTAAGTAACAACGTCGAAATAACCACCGGAGGCACAAAATACGGAGTATCCGTTGGCTGGTCTGATAAATGGAACATAGAATATGGAATGTTTCATCTACGCGCACCACAAAACAGTTTTGAAAATGTGGAAGGTGTGCAGTATCACCAAGAGAGCTTGAACGAAAACAACTTCTCTGGATTGTACTTCAGTTATCCCTTGACAAGAGGAGAACACGTTGATTTTGGGTTGATGGTAAGAACAGGACTAGTAAATGTCCAAGACTTTAAAATAACGCCTTCTGTGATGGGAAGATTACACTTGACCGATCGCATCAATCTTAATTTAGGCTTAGGCTTCAGAGCCTTGAGTCCAACAGTAAATACTGGTTTGAAAATAAACATCTAAAGCCATGAAACTTGCGTCAACTATATTCCTCGTATTCGCCATCATCATTGGTCAGGCTCAAAATATTGAGATCGACATCCAAAGACAGACCACCATTGGAGGAGTTGAATATGGCGCTAATGTACTGATTGGTAAAGGAAAAGTGGCTTTGGGTTATTCTATCCAAAACGGTTTAAAAACAGCGACAGAATACACCGATACAAATCATCGATTTCAAGGGATGATCGTCAAGTTACCCATTAGAACTTGTGAGAAATTGTCGCTCTTTTTTACACCTAGAATAGGCTTTGTCGCAGAGCAGTTTTTTGTAGTGCTCCCAGAACTAAAGCTTTATTTACCATTAATTGGAAATATTGACTTGAATTTAGGGTCAGGTATCAGATACGGCCAACCATCTGTCTCTTTGGGGTTGAGCTACTCACCAAGTAAACTTTGAAAAATGAAAGCTTTTACTCAATCACTCGTCATCGCGCTGAAACTGTTCATCATTTTCATGTTTGTGTTATTGTCAGCTTGCGAAGAAAACTTAGTCAATGATTATCAATTGTTTGTTATCCCGAAAGGAGAGCATTATTGCAACTATAAAGTAGAAGCTTTACAGCAAAACGAGCTTTCTTTCATGGCCATATTTGATAGCACGACCATGTATACTTCTTCCGATCCTATCAACCAACATGATATAAACAAATTATACGGCTTTTCTGACTGCAATGATCAGCATCATGAGAATAGCGCAAGGTTTGGTTGGAGATGGCTCAATGAAACGATGGAGATACACGCCTATTTTTATCAAAATAGTATAAGATCTTCCATTCTATTGGGAAGTGTTGCTTTGAATGAACCTCATTTTTATTCCATCCAGTTATTGCCCGATGCATATTCCTTTCAGCTGGATAGTAACGCGCCGGTTATGGTAGAAAGGATGAATACCTGCGACAAAGGATTTTATTACAAGTTATTTCCTTATTTCGGTGGAGATGAAAGAGCGCCACATGATATCGTGATTCAAATCAAAGAGCTTTAAAGAAAGCGTGATCACCGAGTGACAATTAAAAGCTAAGAAATACAATTGGCAAAAATAATTGTAAGCGAGTAACCAGCCATGGTTATTTAGGCGAAGTACAAAGCGATCCTACTGGCATTTGTTGTTGGCCAGCGCTACTAACAACAGGAAGTTATTTTTCACCAATAAATGTTGAAATCATGTTGTTCAAAAGATTAACATACGCTATCGGCATAGTCTTTCTTTCCACTTGGCTGGTTGGCATTTTTTTAAAGTTCATGTACTTTGAAGTCGCCTTCACACTAATCATCGTCGGCAGCTCGGGCTTGGCCATTATTTTTCTTCCTATGCTTTTCTTCAGTGGATACAATCGACTCATTCGCGAAGTGATGTCGGAGCGAAGCTACCATTAGTGGTTTATATTAGGAGCGGCACTGTCGCTCACTATGTCAGTAATATTTCCGTGCGACTTATCAATATTTATAAGAGCCGTTTCGGTTTTCAGAACTTATCACGAATGGCTTTTTTATCAAAGATTAACCATTTGAATTGGTTTCTAAAGAGGAGCATCCTGACCATGGTGCGGCGCTATTTTAAGATTTAAGTCTTATTTGTTGTTAGAGGGAGTAGCAGCATTGAATTTATCTCTAGCGAGCTTTTAGATTTCTTCGAGCACAATTTTTACTTCAAGAATTCTAGTAAAATATTTGCTACTAATTCCTGATTTCTTTTCATCAAAGGTGTTTTTGCTGCCCTGAGTTAACCAGTTTTTTGCAGCGATCTCCAACGCATTTGGCTCCTTTCCATCTAAAAACGACTAATTTTCCGCAGGTCATAAAAAGCATTCGTTTTGGAACAAGAAACAGCACTCGCAATACTCAAATCTGGACACAACGTATACCTTACAGGTTCGGCTGGTACTGGTAAAACGTACTTGATTAATCAGTATATAGAGTATTTGAGATTGAGAAATGTGCCGGTAGCGGTCACCGCTTCCACAGGTATTGCCTCCACACATATCGGTGGACAAACCATTCATTCTTGGTCGGGAATTGGTATTCGTGATCATATCACAAGGGACGACTTGGAGAAAATTGCTCGAAATAAGACCACCCGCGAGCGGTTGGAGGGAGTACAGGTGTTGATTATTGATGAGATATCGATGCTTTCGGGTAAAGTGCTTACTGGCATCAGCGATATTCTAAAACATTTCAAAAGGAGCGATCAGCCTTTTGGTGGGGTGCAGACGATTTTGTCTGGAGACTTTTTTCAGCTGCCGCCAGTTTCCCGAGAGCCCATGACAAATCGTGAAAAATTTGCGTTTATGGCGCCTGTATGGGTAGCCGCCCAGCTCAAAGTCTGCTATCTCACCACGCAATATCGACAGGGTAGAGACGCACTTGCGATTGTCCTTGATGAAGTCAGAAACAAGGCCGTATCCGACGATACCATCAATTTACTTCAGGATAAAATGCAAGAGGCGAGCACCGAAACGGATGTGCTGCGCCTCTACACGCACAATGCCGACGTGGACGCAATGAATGAAAAGCGCTTGGCAGAAAATGAGCAAACGCTCCATACTTTTGTAGCGCAAGGCAAAGGCAATCCTAAAATGGTGGAGAATCTTCGCAATAGCGTCTTAGCCGCTCCTTCTCTTGGATTGAAAATAGGGGCAAAAGTGATGTTTGTAAGAAACAATCCCGAAAAAGACTATCACAATGGTACCATAGGAACGGTGGAAGGTTTCGAAGGAGAAGGCGACTGGCCAAAGGTGAAACTGTACAATGGTCATTCTATCCTGGCCAAGCCTGAAGAATGGACAGTGGTAGACGAAAATGAGAATATTCTTGCCTCTTATCAGCAGGTGCCGCTACGCTTGGCTTGGGCCATTACCATTCACAAAAGCCAGGGAATGACCCTTGATGCTGCGGAAATTGATTTGGCAAAAACTTTTGAGACGGGGCAGGGCTATGTAGCCCTTTCACGACTAAAAAACTGGAATGGCCTGTGCCTCAAGGGTATCAATAATACGGCCTTGGCTGTGGATGATTTGGCATTCAAGGCGGACAAAAGGTTTAAGGAGCTATCCGAGGAGGCAGAAGATGGTGTGTTTGATAAAACCGAAGAGCAGTCAAAGTTGATCTATGAGCAGTTTGTACGCAGATGTGGTGGTACGAATGACGAAGAAACCATCAACAATAATAGAACCCGCGAAAAGAAATTCGTCAAAAAGGAGCCAACCGGAAATACTTTTTCGATCACAAAAAGCATGATTGAGGAAGGAAAATCTCTTGATCAGATAGCTGCTGAACGCTCGCTTTCGCTCAACACTATTGTGGGGCATGTGGAACGCATAAAGAAGGAAGATTCCAGTATAAACATGGATAAGTTTAAGCCAGAGGCGCATCAGTTGGCAAAGGTTCATAAGGCCATGAGCAAGTTGAAGGCGCAGGGGAATGAGGAATTTTTTGATAAAAATGGAGATTTGAAAATAGGTATGATCTATAATGCGCTCAATGGGAAAGTAGATTATGACGCGATACGCCTAGCTCGGATTTTTGTTGATTAGTTGTATTTCAAAAGAATTACTGAGTCTTTCTACGCACAGTTGAGAAAAGCCAGTTTTCCTTGTTGTAGTAGAGCCTCTTGGACAATTGTTTTTAGCGGCAGAAAGATTCCTGAATTGAACTAAAAAGCGTTTTGGGCTTGTTAAATGAGCATATCAAAATCTTAAAAACGAGTTAAAAACATAGATTTAGAGGTTTCCAATCGGCCTTGGATAAATTTCGACAAGAAATTCAGACCATGATAATCAAAAATTGAATCCCCTGTTTGAGCGAAGCGAGTTTGGGATTCATTGTACGAACAGTCTGAATTTCAGAAATTTATACACAGCCTTGATTTCTTTGCATACTTTCTGCATCAAGGCAGAAAGTATGGGCCTGTCCGGCCTTGAGGACTTAAGATTAATAAACATGGGAGCCCTTATTTTAACAAATGCTGCTTCAGTATGCTAATCAATTGACCTTCCGATAGTGGCTTGATCAGATAATCATCAAATCCAGCGCGTTTTATATTCTTAATATCTTCTGGCAATCCAAAGCCAGTTTGTGCGATTATCGTAATGTCTGCGTTTATTTGCCTAATTTGTTTGATGGCTTCATATCCATTTACAACGGGCATATTCAAGTCGAGCAGGATAAGATCGATATTTGAATTTTCACGCACCAAGTCAATGGCTTGTTGTCCATTGTAAGCGCTCAAAACTTGACAATTATGCTCTGGAAGCGTGAGTAGCTTATTCAGTAGCAGGTTGTTCAAGTAGTTATCTTCTACGACTAAAATTAATTTATTCGCCAGGTCTCCTTCCAAGTCAGTGCTTACAGGCGCCATGATTTCGGGTTTTGACAAGTGCTGGGATTGGTCTGCGATGGTAAAATAAAAGGTAGATCCGTTATTGAACTCTGATTCCACCCAGATTTCTCCAGAGAGAAGTTCTACAAGACCTTTAACTATGGATAAACCTAAACCTGTACCACCGTATAATTTTGAGTTGTTTTGCTTGGCCTGCTCAAACCTTTTGAAAATAAGCTGCTGCTCTGCGAATTTTATGCCTATGCCCGAATCCTTTACATAGAATTGGAGCTGATCATTTTTAGCGACATACCCGAACTCTACCGTGCCTTTCGTTGTGAATTTCAAGGCGTTTTCAATCAGGTTAGATAAAATCTGCAAAAGTCGCTGCTCGTCGGTAGTAATTACGCATTTCTCATCCGATAAACCTTTGCTTATTTTGATGGAAATTTCGGGATTATCATTAAACACCTCAAATTCCGCCTGAAGGTGGTCAAGTAGCCTGTTGATATTACATGGATTAAAAGCATAAGAAAGCTGACCTGATTCTATTCTAGAGATATCAAGAATGTCTGAGACCAAATGTAGCAGTCTTTTGCTTGAAGTATTGATGCTGTCAAGGTACATTTTGCGTTCTTCCTTCGAAATACCTTCTTTTCCCTGCAGCTGAGAAAAACCCAATATTGCATTAATGGGTGTTCTTATCTCATGGCTCATATTCGAGAGAAAATCAGATTTTATTTGATCACTTTCTTCTGCCTTATTTCGCGCTTTTATAAGTTCCTTTTCATTGATCTTGAGCTGGGTAGTATCTACCAAGGCTATTAGGCAGTTGGTGTCCTCCTCATTCACAATACCCTCCAATAAGCAATGTGCCTCCATGTCTTCTTTTCCGCTTACAAGCTGAATTTCACAAACTTGCTTGGTTTTGGAACTAAAAATATTCTTGAAAAAGTCATTATATTTTCGACTATCTGTACTGCTAATATATTGTGTCAAGTCTGTTCCTACTATTAGTCCGCGCTCTTTACCAAGCAATTTGGATGCACTAAAATTGAGTTCTACAATTACTCCTTGGTCATTGATAGTGAGATAGCCTGTAGGTGCAAAATCATAAAGGGCGGTATATTTTTTGGCGAGTGCTTCTGACTCATTGCGAGCCAGAAGGAGCTCTTCATTGTTCAGCTCAAGCTCTATTTCGTAAACTTCTAGTTCGTGCAGCAGCTTGATTGCATCGCTTTCAAAACTTTCAAATGATCCTTCCGAATCTTTTAACCTGTAGAGTGCTTCAGCTTTTTCTCTAAGTTTTCCCGTTGCTGGATTTTTCATAAGAAGGCGTTCGTTCAATTAATCTTCAATGGTGAGCATTATATTGATAACTACACCATTTTCGTCGTTTATTTTAAGGGCATTCCAATTTACCTTTTGCTTATCAAAAATTGATATGGTGGAAAACGCCAGTACCGAATTTGGCAGAGCCATCTTTAGCAGTTTTTCAACTTCCACTTTTGTTTTTTCTTGAGCCGATTCTTCGCAAAAGGTATCAAAAAAATCTTTTTTCAAAAAGTCGGCACTTTTGATGTTAAAATACTCCTCGGCTTTCTCATTCAGTTCCTTTATTTCCCACTCCGGAGATAGTTTGATCATCACATTTGAAACATTATTTGTATAAAAACTGATGACACGCTCTGCATCAGCCAATCTTTGCTCAAGCTGTTTGTTTGATGTTATGTTTATGAAGGTAATCACGAGTCCGTCAATCCTATCATCAATCGTGCGGTAGGGCATGATGCGCACTTTGAACCAACTATCGTCTTGGGAGTTCTTTACTGACCTTTCAATGAAGATGAGTGATCGAAGCACCTCTTTCGCATCGGCAAGCATGGTTGGGTAGGACAGGCCCATGGAAATATCCGTAAATGGTCTTCCAATGTCAGTAGGAATGAGATTAAATATTTTGGTTGCGTAAGGTGTGAAATGACGAATTTTTAAATGTTTATCAAGAAATAAAGTAGCTAACTCTCCACTATTCAGAAGATTGTTCATATCGCTTGAAGCTCTTATTGCATCGTCGATTTTTATCTTCAGCTGTAGATTGGTTTTTTGCAATTCTTCATTCAAACTCTGCATCTCATCTTTTGAGGTGGTAAGCTCTTCATTGGTAGATTGCAGTTCTTCGTTCGTGGATTGCAACTCTTCATTGGTAGATTTTAGTTCTTCCTCTGAAGTCTGCATTTCTTCTGTCGTATTTTGCAGTTCTTGGTTTACCTCGAGTAGCTCTTGCTCTAATTCGGAGATTTTCACGATGTTTTGGTTCCCCTCCGTGGCTGATGTTCCAGTTTTCTTTCTTGTTTTAGGTTCATCATTAAATAGAATAAGAAATTTGCCTCTTAGAGAGATGGGTGCTTCAATTTGTTGGACACTGATAGCTACTAACTGTGTGGTTTTATCTCGCTTAACTTTAACATTATGGAGATTGACTTTGTCAAAATTCTTCTTTGCTTTTCTTATAGCACTCGGCAAAATGGTATTGATATTTTCCTTAGCCATGGAGAGCACATTCAAGTTGGCCTTACCCACGGCTGGTTCTAAATAGCTGGCTGTGCTACCAATAAAGTATAGGATATCGCCTTGACTATTAACGAGAACCCCAGCAGGCGAAAGTTGCTTAAGCAATAACTTATCGGTAAGTACTTCTAAGTTTTCGGCTGCCTTTTCTGGTGCTTTCATGTTCTCGTGAGTTGCAGGTTTATAGTATGAACTCGGCAAATCAAATAAATCTAAAGAACTTCGACGAAATTTCCCACGTTTAAAAATTCTGGACTGTGCATCAATGGGAATAAATAGCTCGTTGAGTGAGTTAATAGACTCGGAGTTGCCAAGGATCAATATTCCTTTTTCAAGAAGACTGTGATGAAATAAATACATGAGATTTTTCTGTAAGCCAGACTGCATGTAGATCAACATGTTTCGACAGGAAAGGAAGTCAAGTTTACTGAATGGTGGATCTTTGATCACATTGTGCACTGCAAATATGACCATTTGACGAACCTCGCCCTTTACCCGATATCTGTCGCCTTCAGTGATGAAATATTTTTTTAATAAATGCGGAGAAACATTTTGTTCTATAGAGGAGGCGTATTTGGCTTTTCTGGCTACAGAAACCGCTTGTTCGTCAAGGTCAGTAGCAAATATTTGAATGGTAAACCGCGTTTTTAGCCCTAAATCTTCAATGGCTTCTTGTAGGATAATGGCAAAGGAATAAGCCTCCTCTCCAGTAGAACATCCCGGAATCCAAATTCTTAATACTTTTTTCTCTTGATTTTGATTGAGCAGAGTGGGAATGATGCTTTCGCGCAATTTTTTCCAAATATCCGGATCGCGAAAAAAAGAGGTAACCCCGATGAGTATTTCTTTGAAAAGAATTTCTGCCTCCGATGGGTTTTCGTTGATAAAACGGACATAATTATTAATATTCGTGATTTGGTGAATATTCATTCTACGCTCTACGCGTCTTTGCAAGGTGCTTTTTTTGTACTGAGAGAAGTCATTACCAGTTTGTTCACGAATCTGAACAATGATTTTCTCTATCGCATTTTCATCTAATGCCAGTCCAGTGGTAAGTATCGAACTTGGCCTGTCATGACTGATGATGTTCAGCAATTTTTTGGCCAGTATTTCAGGTGGTCCAACAATATCAGCGGGAACTGATTTAATGGCACTTTGAGGCATGCTTTCATATTTGCAGGAAGAGGGACTTTGCACCAGGGCATAACCGCCTCTCGTTTTAATTGCCTTTAAGCCCATAGAGCCATCACTTCCCATTCCTGAAAGAATAATTCCAATGCCGTCTTTGTCATTATCATTTGCCAGAGAATTGAAGAAATAGTCTATCGGCAGCCTTAGACCCTCTTTGGAGGCCAAGTCAAACAAATGCAAAGTGCCATTTAATATTGCTATGTTTTTGTTAGGCGGTATCACGTAAACAGTATTCGATACTACCTTGGTCAGGTCAGTAGCAGTGAAAACGCTCATCTCGGTAAAACGCTGAATGACTTCCCGCATCAGTCCTTTACGCTTTGGGTCGAGATGTTGAATAACCACAAATGCTAGTCCAGTTGAACTGGAAAGATGTTTGAAAAAAATTTCTAACGATTCTATGCCTCCGGCCGAAGCACCGATACCAACGGTTCTCACCTTACTTTCGATGACTTCCAGATCAGAGTTGGACTGCTCGGCCTCTTTCGATAAATCTTTTTTTATAGCGGTAGAATCCTCTGTGGTATTCTTATTTTCTATTGAGGCATCTTGCTTCACATCCTCATTCATATATCTCTGTACTCATGGCGGTATCATTTACATGTAAGTATATGCATGAATTCAATGAAATACCCTTTAAAGTAAGATCAATTCAGTCTTGTTTAATTATTTTTCTATAAGGCTAGACAGATCTGTAGATTTTAATCCTATAAGTTGTTTTTTAACTAACTAATTGACCTGAAAGTATTTACAACGTCTACTTATGTCAATTTGGAAGGATCATCAAATCCATTACAGGATTAACGAACGGCTATAGCTGAGTTTGCAAGATGAATGAAAATAAAATGTGCAGAAAAGTTGTGTCGGGAGACTACTTCATTGCAGGGGAAATAACATGATTTCCCTTGCTGAGCGCATTTGAAAAGTCCACGATTTTAGACGGTTGCTCTTCTATTTTTTAGATTTTGATTGTTGCTTTTCTTTATTTTTGACATAGATCAACTTGTACCTGCTTTTTGAGTTTTCTCGCTGTTCTATTTCAAATTGTCCCGTGGACTTTATCAAAGGAGTGAGCTTCTCAAAGCCATAATTTCTAGAGTCAAAGTTGGGTTGTTTTTTCTGTAATAAACTGCCCACATCGCCAAGGAATGCCCAGCCGTCTTCATCGGATAAGTCGTTAATAGTAGCCGCAATGAGCCCGAGTTCTTTCTTGGTGATAGTGTCTACGCTTTGTTCTGGTACTTCCTTTTGTTCCGGTTTTTCCTCGGTTTGTTTCTTCAATATTTCAATATATATGAATCGGTCACATGCTACGATAAAAGGATTGGGCGTCTTTTTTTCGCCGATACCAATCACCTGCATGCCAGCTTCTCTGAGTCGAGTAGCGAGTCTTGTAAAATCGCTATCGCTTGAAACAAGGCAAAAGCCATTGACCTTGCCACTATATAAAATGTCCATTGCGTCGATAATCATGGCCGAGTCAGTGGCATTTTTACCGGTGGTATATCCGTATTGTTGAATGGGGTTAATCGCATTTTCCAAGAGAAGATTTTTCCATTTGGCCAATCCTGGCCTGGTCCAGTCGCCATAAATTCTTTTGATGGTGGGATTGCCATATTTGGCTACTTCCTCCATCATTTCTTTTACGTGTGCGGAGGGTATATTATCGCCATCTATTAAAACGGCCATATTCGAGTTTGTATTCATTTTGGTTTTTTGTTTGTCACTTGCTTAAAGACGTAAAATCTCATTGTAAGCCTATGCAACTTAAGCTAATCTAAGGTACAATCTATGGGGGAAATAATGAAATATATCCCACCTGTCGACGACTATTTCGTATTTAAAAGGGAGCAAAAAATTTGTTGCTATCTCCAAGCAAGCGTTTTTCACACACCCAGTGTATGAGAATTGATGGTTTAAAAATGTTTCGTGAAGGTTGCTAAACAATGAAAGCAATCCACCTTTTTACGATATTTCTTTCATTGAATAAGCTTAACAGTCCCTGTGTTCATATAATTCAAAAAGTGAAACTCTTTTCGTGTAATCATTCAAAGTTTAAATGAAAAGGGAGGGAGCATGGGAGACTTATGTCTGAATACGGTGGCTACTTAGTATCATTTTGGAATGTTGAGAACAAGTTGAAATGAGACTTTTCGCAAGCAAAAGGTCACCTGAAAATGAATAAAATTCAATGGTTTTGTAATTTTCACCTAGTGCCAGATACCAATCACCTAAAATCGACGGGAGAATGACACAATTAATAATCCTGAGAAGTATTCTCCAAAGTAGATCATGTACAATTTAAAAGGTCAATTTTGAAAAATGTAATTTGTAATTGGGTGCTTGCCTTGTGTATCATCGTCTTGTCATTCTGTCAAGCGAAAGGACAGACGTTCACGGGAACAGTGACTCAGAAAAATGGAAATGCGCCTTTGCCTTTTGCCACGGTCTCCATTAAGAATACGATGGTTGGCACGACCACCGATCTCAATGGGAATTTTCAGTTGAATATGAATCTACCTGCCAATTCCAAAGCTATTCTCACGATTAGTCATATTGGTTATATTCCTTATTCGATTCCAATAAGTCAAATTGAAGGTCACTTAGCTGTGGCACTGGAAGAGGATTTGCAGCAGCTTGATGAGGTAATTTTTTACGCCGGAGAAAACCCTGCCAATGAAGTGGTGCGCAGGGCAGTGGCTCAGAAAAAAGTCAACAACCCTAATAACCTCTCCAGTTATGAGTACAATTCCTACAATAAGTTTTGGATTACAGCGGTTCCCATTATTGATGTTGACTCTATAGTTGCGCGGGTAAACAGCTCAGATACCTTGGACTTTACGAGGAAAGATTCAACATATTTCGAAATGGATTCCTTGCTTAAGCGCCAACATCTGTTTCTTTCAGAGTCTGCTACTAAAAAGAAATACTTGAAGCCCGGCAGGGTGAATGAAGAAGTGCTCGCCAATCAGATATCTGGACTTAGAACCCCACTTTTCGTCTCGCTGGCCACAGACTTCCAACCCTTCACTTTTTATGAAGATATTATTTCCTTGCTCGAAAAGGATTACATCAATCCTATTTCACGTGGGTCGCTCAATAAATATGAATTTCATCTTGAGGACACGACGTATTATCAGGGAGATTCTGTGTTTATCATGTCCTTTGAGCCAAAGATTAATTCTTTCAATGGTTTGAAAGGAACCATGGCTATAACGCAGGGAGATTATGCGATTTATTACATCGATGCGGTTTCAGCCGATAGAACGGAAAAAAACACATTATCTATCCGTCAACAATATCAGAAAATAGATGAGGCATGGTTTCCCAGTCAGCTGAATACAGATTTGGTTTTGGATCAGTTTGATTTGGATGGTGCCAAGATGAAGATTGTGCAACGGAGTTTTATTTCCAATGTTAAAATCAATCCACCGCTATCAAAAAAGCAGTTTAGTGACATTACCTTAAACCTTGGTGATGGTGAAAATTATGGCAATATGAGCGACTTTAGGCCATTTGAATTGAATTCAATTGAGCGCAATAGCTACACCGTACTTGATTCTATAGCGGAGGAAACAAAACTATTCAGGTTCGAGCGCGTGATGACGGCAGTGGCGCTTAAGCGCATATCACTCGGGAAATTTGATGTGGCTTTGGATCATCTCATTGGGTTCAATCAGTTTGAAGGCACTCGCCCTGAAATTGGTCTTGTTTCCAGTCCAAAACTTTCAAAATATTTAGCATTTGGAGGGTATGGGGCCTTTGGATTCAGAGATGAACAGTTCAAGTACGGCGGTCATTTACATTTCTTTTTGGATAAGAATCAGGACCGGAGCTTACAGTTTTCTTATAAAAATGATCTCAGGGAGACAGGCCAAGTCAACCTTTTTAAAAAGTCTCAATCTATTGATGCCGAAACGCTCAGGCATTTTGGTAGTGACCGCTATGATTTTGTGGAAGCGTATGCTTTTGTAGGTGGTGGCAGATTGGCGCAAGGATTGGATCTATTTGTAGGGTATTCGAACGAGAAAATCACACCGCAGTATGCTTATGGTTATAGCTCCGAATCGTTCAATGCTTCCGCTTTCGATATTACCGAGGTTCATGCGACAATCAATAAAGTTTCAGGACAAAAATTCATCAACCTTTTGGGCTATAAACTACCTGCTGGTTATGAATTACCAGTGGCTTCATTTAAGGTTACCAAAGCAATTGACGGGCTCGGTGATTTTAATTATATGAAATACGACTTAGTGGTCAAGCACAGAATGAAATACCCTCGACTTGGGATTATTTCCACAAGTCTATTTGCAGGCTTGGTTGACAATGATGCGCCATTGGCTAAGATTTACGATATGCGAGGAGCGGCAGATATCGATGTGTACACTAAAGATTATTTTCAAACAATGGGTTATTACGAGTTTACGGCAGACAGATTTGCCAGCTTGTTTTTCACCTATCAACCTTATTGGACGCCCATCAATACCAAATTTTCCAAACCAGAATTTCTCTTTCATCAAAACATGGGATACTCGGCGATAAGCAATATCGAAAATCACCAATTAGTAACCATTAAAAGTGCAGATAAAGGCTATTTTGAATCCGGTCTGAGTTTGAATAATTTGATCAGATTCAACTACGTCGATGTTGCTTATTTTGGAATAGGACTAGGAAGTTTCTATCGGTACGGATCTTATGCTTTTTCTGATCAGATGGATAATTTTAACTGGAGAGTCAATATGACTTTTAGCTTTTAGGGATTCAAAGTATAATTCGCTTACCGAACGTTGGATCTATATCTCAGCGCTATTCTACAACTGCTTTGCTTCAACATGTTATAAGTAATGAGCACGATAATTATCAGATTTGACACTAATTTGAACTTTATCAAACAATTACTTTTGACATCTATTGATTAAAACATGTACTATTTCAATAGAATTACCCGTCTTCTACCTGTCATTTTTATCGTTATAGTTGCTGCATGCAACAATCCTGAGACCAAATCAATGGAAGTGACTGCTACTGCTTATAATTCAGTAAAGGAGCAAACCAATGATAATCCATCATTGACGGCATGGGGTGATACTTTAGAGCCAGGCATGAAGGCGATCGCTATTTCAAGAGATTTGCTGGATTCAGGTTTTTATCATAATATGGAAGTGACCATCGATGGATTAGAAGGGACTTACAAAGTCATGGATAAAATGAATCGTCGCTGGACTCAAAAAATCGACATTTATATGGGAACGGATGTGGCCAAAGCCCGAGAATGGGGTAAAAAAAAGGTAGTCATTAATTGGACGCCTGCCACTGAAAAGTAAAACCCTAGCTCCAGCGTAATGCATGAAAACTAGTGAAAGTCTGTATTTGATTGTTTCAAATCATTAACAAACCAACTTAATCCATAAAAAATCAGGTCAACAATCAGAAAGTCATAAAGCCTTTTAGCAGCTTTTGAACTACTTCTGTCTCTCTATATGAGCTAAAAGCTGATCAATCCAATCAGCGTCCATAGTGAACTTCACATCTGGTGCCAATCCTTCAGATTCAAGATTGATATATTTTGAATGTTTTTTGGAGGTGAGTACTACCACGAAATTATCACATGGCAAGTCGTAAGTACTATCCAGTATCTCATAAGCGGCAGTGCCATTGGTGCGATGGCCAAACGTGGTACAATTCTCAAACTGACTAAGTTTATAAGCAAATTGCTCTGCGTTGCTGGCTGTGCGATGATTGATAAGGACAAACAAATTATTACTTTTCACATAATCTTTGAGAAGTTTAAATAGAATGTCAGAATTTCGATCGCCACCACCGCCATTATCTCTCAAATCTATGATCAGGTTTTTCTTTGTGAGCTTATTTTCAAGAGATTGATAAAAAGCTTCTGCATCTGAGAGTGCCGGATACCAGGAATTAAAGCTGCCTATTTTCAAGTAAGTTATTTCTGGTGAAATCTCCCTGCGAACGTAGAGACTGTCAGCATACATCGATCTTGAAAAGTTGGTTTTGGAGGTGTCTTTTTGAAAACCCATGGTAAGGAAAATTCCGTCCTCAATTTTTTCCGTGTAGGAGATGAGTCGCTTAGAATAGAGATCTCCTCCGATACTCAGTAGAAAATCATTCCCGTAACGCACCAAGTTGTAGATGATCTCGCCCACGTTCCAAACCTCAGTGTACGAGTCAAGTACGATCGCTTGGTAGTTCTTCTCTTTTTTATCCTCAAAAACGCCAATCGTCAAGTAGTTGGCTAGTGCGTAAATGCCTTCTATATCGGCTTCTTGTTGAGATGCCAGAATGCCTTTGAGGCTGTCCAAATTAATCTTTGGTTTAGGATAGCTTTTGAAAAGCGCTGAGTTTTTAAACTCACTCAACTGGTCGGGATCGTTTTTCACTGCGGAGGTGGCGCCTTTATCCGTTCCATACAGGTTGCAGTGATTGTCATTGAGTGCAAGCATGAGCTTGTTTAACAAAACGAAACAGTCGTATCCCGAGCTCAGATTTGTGGCTTCCTTAGCGGTTTTCGAATACAACTCTAAGTAGTCAGCCTTATTGGACTTATAGGAAGGTGTTTTCTTGATTTTATCGTGTAAGAAATTCAAATCTGTCGTGCAACTACAGCTGTCACCTTGCGCAAAACCTTGATTGATAAAGCTGAGGAGGATGAATAATTTTATGAAGAGGGTTCGTCGTACGAGCATGTTTTTTAGTTAGATGCAAAAATCATCTGTTGATTTTTTCTTTTTTAATGATTGTCCTTTTTCTTAAGGCTTGTATGCTCATCCCAAAATGCGTTTGGCGCAAAACTGGATGAAAATTACCCCACAAATTTATCAAAAAGAGCATACCCCAAGTTTAGATTTAACTAATAACCTGAGTTCGATTAATAAAGCAAATCGTCTTTACGAAATAAGAGCCGATTCGAATGAGATTTTTATTGAAGTAATCTTCTCTTTCCAGCAGATTGCTTCTATTTTCTAAGCTTTTCAAGCTTAAAAAATACCGCAATGACGCTAGAACGTGTACTGAACAATCGAACTCAGGTTTATCAGGACAAGACAGATTTATGCAAGAGAGGATAGCCTCCATTGCTTTCCCTTAATAATTAATGGCACTTTGAAAAGTAGGAATTGAAAAAACGACAGCCGAGATAAATGAAGCTCTTTTGTTCTTGGTAATGCAGATAAAGATTGATGACCTTGCTCTTTTTTTGAAAATGCCTTTTTGCTTTTTAAATAGTTTGAAGGAAAATAAAGGAGAATATGGAGAATTTTTATCCGGAACAAAGATGGGTAAGTGAGGGTGAGCCCGAACTGGGTGTAGGTGTGGTAGTGGAAGTAAACAATAACCGTGTACAAGTGCATTTCCCTGATGCGGGAGAAAAACGGCAATATGCTTTGGCGAATGCACCGCTGCGCAGAGTCATCTTTAAGCCAGGAGATAAAATTGTAGATAAAAACAAACGGCCATTTATTGTTGAGCGTGTGCAAGACACGGGTGAGCTATTGTTGTACATCGGCAAGGATGGGGTTTTGTCTGAAGCCGACTTGGGTGATGTGTCCATGCAGCATGGCGTACTCGATCGGTTGTTGATGGGTGATGTAGCAACACCAGCAGTATTTGCCTTACGGAGAAAAACCTTGGAGTTTGACCACAAACGTAGGGTTTCGCCGATCAACGGATTTCTGGGAGGGCGCATCGATCTTATTCCGCATCAGCTGTATATCGCACATGAAGTCAGTTCTCGGTACGCACCGCGCGTATTACTTTCCGATCAGGTCGGTTTGGGAAAAACAATTGAGGCTTGTTTGATATTGCATCGTTTGCTTTTGCGTGGACAAGTTTCTCGGGTATTGATCTTGGTGCCTGACTCATTGGTTCATCAGTGGTTTGTTGAAATGCTCCGACGGTTTAACCTATGGTTTCATATTTTTGACGAAGAGCGATGCGCCGCACTAGATGATAGCGCCCCTGATGGTAATCCGTTCTTGGATGATCAATTGATCATTTGTAGTACGACTTTTTTGGCGAATGCCCAGAAACGCGCCGGGCAAGCCATAGCCGCCGATTGGGATATGTTGGTGGTGGACGAAGCGCACCATTTGGCTTGGTCGCTGCAGAAGGCCAGTGCTGAATATACCATTGTGGACATGCTGAGCAAGGTCGCCAAAGGATTGTTGCTCTTGACAGCCACACCAGAGCAATTGGGTGTAGAAAGCCATTTTGCAAGGCTCAGATTACTTGATCCCGAAAGATATGCTGATTACGATACCTTCATCAACGAATCGCAAGACCATCAACGAATCGCCAACATTGTCGAAAAGTTATCTTTAGATCAACCTTTGCAGGCTAAAGAAAAGGCCTTGTTGGACACCATTTTTGGTGAGAAAAAAATGGCTAAAGTGGAGGAGAAAGGCGCAGTGGCGAAAAATCAATTAATGGAGGATTTGCTAGACCAGCATGGCCCTGGGCGCGTAATATTTCGAAATACTAGAGCTGCTATGAGTGGTTTTCCTACTCGAAAAGCGCATCTCGTTGCTGTAAAAGCTGAAGACAACCCATTGCAGTGGATCCAGCGCTTGTCAAAAGAGTATGCGATAGATAAAGAAATAGAAGGTGGAGACAAAGAGAAATTTTGGTTTAACGAAGATCCACGAGTCACCTGGTTGGTCGCATTGCTCAAGCAACTGAAACCAGCGAAGGTATTGTTGATTTGCAGAAGCAAGGCCAAAGTACTGGCGCTGGAAAAAGCATTACAAAAGCTGAGCAGCGCCAAAGTAAGCGTGTTTCACGAAGACCTCACGATTGTACAGCGCGATAGAAATGCCGCTTGGTTTGCCGAAACCGATGGTGCAAGGATATTATTATGTTCTGAAATAGGGAGTGAAGGCCGAAACTTTCAATTTGCGCATCACTTGGTGTTGTTCGATTTACCTGTTCATCCAGAATTATTGGAGCAGCGGATTGGGCGGTTAGACCGTATTGGTCAGACGGAGGATATTCAAATACATGTGCCTTATCTCAAAGGCAGTCCGCAAGAAATATTGGTACGTTGGTTTCACGAAGGTTTAAATGCTTTCGAAGAAAATATAGAAGGTGGCAACCAAATAGGCCAGCTTTTTAGCGAACGCTTGGTGGAGATGGCTTTGGCAGCTGCTACTACTGATGTTACTGAGCAGCTCGATACTTTGATAGCCGACACGGCAGCCTATCAAAAGGACTTGAAGAAAACCTTGACCAATGGCCGGGACCGATTGCTGGAAATGAACTCATTCAGACCCAAAGTGGCGCAGCAACTGGTGGATAAAATAAAAGCCGCCGATCAAGATTTGGCATTGGAGATTTATATGACGCAAGTCTTTGAGCATTTTGGTATTGAACTGGAAGATTTGGCGCCACGCACCTATTTGCTGCATCCGGCACGCACCAATAGAGAGGCTTTTCCATCCATCCCAGATGCAGGCATATCCGTCACTTTTGATCGAAAACGCGCATTAAGTAGGGAAGATGTCAGCTTTATCAGTTGGGATCATCCCATGGTGACCGGAGCGATAGATATGGTGCTGAGCTTAGGAACTGGCGGAGCTAGTTTTGGAAAATTGAGCGGGACGGAAGGTAAAGGCGTATTATTAGAAGTCATATTTGTACTGGAAACAGCGGGTAAAAGTGGCATCAATGTCGATCGTTTTCTGCCGGTGACACCTCTACGTGTGGTGGTCAACCACTCAGGCGATGAGGTCACGGAAGATTATCCTGTAGATATGTTTAATCAGCAACTACGCCCCGGAAAAATAGACGATCTCATTGGCAATGAAACCGTGGTGGATACCATCATTCCAGATATGATGAGTACCGCAGGAGAAATAGCTGAGCAGCTGAGACTCGAAGGAATAGACGCAGGCTTGAAGCTGATGAACCAATCTCTGGACCATGAAATAGGGCGATTGGCTTATCTATATGAACGAAATAAGTCAATAAGACCCGATGAAATTCGCACGGCATTAGAGGAGAAGAAGGTACTGACCACCCTCATAGAAAATGCTCGGGTGAGGATAGATGCGATTCAGTTGATCAGGGAAGGAGCCATTTAGCTGTTGGCGGTTAAGTTTTAGCTCTATTGGAATCAAGTTCAACTGATAGCATGAATTTGAAAAAGAGAGGCGGCCTATCAAGCCGCCATCTTGTTGAATCCTTTTTATCTGTCTCGCTTCCTTTTCTTTTTTGTTTTAATAATGATGACTCCATCCGGAGCGTTGTATTCGTCTATTGCCTTTTGGCCTTTGTGTATTTGAATCGACTCTATGTCATCTGGTGAAATATCGGATAATATCTTGTTGTTCGTGACCACTCCGTCCAAGATGATCATTGGGTCGCCAAGTTTGCCAATCGTTTGGGGCTTCTTTTCTTTAATCTCTACCATTTCCGCGTTGGATTTTTTCGATTTAATGATAATGGCTCCATTTGGCGCATTGTATTGGTTGATAGCCTCTTCACCTTTTAAGACATTGATTGATTCTATTTTGGTTTGGTCGAGCAACTCCACAATGGCGTAATCATATTTTTTCCCGTCGATATATATGTCGGGTTTGAGATCGTTTTTCAAATCAACTTTTACTTCCTGCGCAAAAAGAGGAAAGCTCGAAAGGCTAATAAGGCAAAAAACTGCAATGAGGTGTTTCATAATATTTCTTGTTTAAGGTTTAACTAATTTGGAATCTATAAAATGGCTTGGCTTACTTTGACTCTGTGTAAATGATGACCATGTCATCTTCGTAAAGAATTCTTTGCGCTGTTGGTGGCTCATGTTCAGCGGGAAACATAGATAAGGCTTCTTTGAGCAGCGCTTCTTTTTCTTCATAACTTTTCTGTTGACTGCTTGAATAGCCAATGGAAACAGCGACAATAATGACGATAGACGCGGCTAAGCTGGATATACTGACAAGAAACCTCCGCTTCTTTAACTTCTTCAGCTTTTGTGCTTCTATAGCGGCTAAAAGGTTGTCTTTCAGATGGGCAGGTGCCTTCGCTCTTTTTTCGTGCAGATAGCCAAACCAATGTTTCATCTCAGTCTGCTGAGTATTGCCGCTAAAAAGAATTTCTTCTTCTTCAAGCGTTGTTTCACCAGCCAAATATTTTGCTATCAATTCCTCTGATTTCTTCTCACTCATAGCGATATATGTCTATTAATTTCAAGCGTATTTGTTTGCGCGCGCGCGATAATAAAACCCGCACATGTTCCACTTTCAGTTTGGTAGCCTTGGCAATTTCCGTAAACTCAAAACCGTCAATATCCCGCATTACCATAACTTGGCGTTGATCTGCGGGCAATTCTTCTAAATGTTTTTCTACGATGGTCATCAACTCTTTCCATTCCACTGGATGTTGGCTTTTTTCAGGAGCTACTATTTTCAATGGAAAATCAGTGGAATCGACCTCAAGATTCTTTTTCTTCAACAGATCTAAGCAATAATTGCGGGCGGTTAAAAATGCATATCCTGATAGGTTTGGATGACTTTCAAGTTGCTTCCGTCTACCCCAAAGTTTCATGATGATCTCTTGAACAGCATCCTCGGCGTTTTCATTATTTCCCAGCATGCGAGCTACCATCGGGTATATCCGGTCGGAAAGTGAAATTATCTTTTCTTCTAAGGCTGTTGTTCTCATCTTATACATAGAATAACGACATTTCCCTGAACGCATAACAACGAATGACCTAAAAAATCATATTTTCCTTGTCATTACACTAGTGAAAGAAAAAGGAGCCATAGTGAATGATTAGGGAGTGCTAGTCAAAGAAAAAGGAGTCGTAGTGAATGATTAGGGAGTGGTAGTGGAAGAAAAAGGAGTCGTAGTGAATAGTTAGGGAGTGGTAGTGAAAGAAAAAGGAGTCGTAGTGAATGATTAGGGAGTAATAGTGAAAGAAAAAGGAGTCATAGTGAATGATTAGGGAGTAATAGTGGAAGAAAAAGGAGTCGTAGTGAAAGAAAAGCGAGATTTTCGTGAGTCACTCAACGGCTTTTGTGGGGATTTAGGAAACTGCGAAAAGCTGCGGCCTACCATTAGGCAACAACGGGCTGTCAAAGGTCACTTACTGGATTGATCGGATGCCCTCCTAAATTCATTCATGACTCAGCGATAATTATGGGAGCCATACAACGGATTTTTACTGGATGGCCCAGCCTGAATTAGCAGCCAAAGGACTCAGTTTGCCTGTTTATTTTAGTGGTTTTTTCTCCAAGGTCTGTGTTTCACAGCCCTAATTTTTTCTGTGTGCCACAGACCAAGAAGGTGGGGATAAAAAGCTAGTATCTAACAGGACACTATGCCTCATAGCTTCCTCTTATTGAATTAAGCCATTCATCGGCATCATTTACATCCGACCAGTTTGAAGTTGCTTTCTTCATGAGAGACGACAGATAATTTTGATCGTATTTTGGGCTGTAATCTATTAGCTCGATAAGCTTCAAGCTGGATTTGTCTATTTCAGAGGTTTGAATATTTTGTTTGCCAATCGCATGGACACCAAAGTTTTTATAAAGCAAGTTTTCTTCCTTTTCGCCAAGAAATTCTCGGTCGGTTTGAATGGTTAAAGATCCGAGATCTTCTGTGTCCAAATGAATATTGGCCTTACTTTTACCTCCAGCGTTTGTAAGTGTGCCATAAAAGTAGAATTCGGCATCCACCCAAATATTTTGGGTTTGCGTGAAGCGAGTCTTATTGGTTATTTTAAGTTCATTAGTTTGATCAAGAGAAGTGCTTATGTTTAACTCAAAATTATTCTTGATAGCATTTTCCTGTAATGTTTCGATGGCCTGCGCTGATTGTGCTTCAAGAAAATCAACAGAGTTTGATGCCCCTAATTGCCCAATGATGGCATTAAAACCAATAACAGCTTGCAGACTTGTTCGAATAATGTGCCTAACAGACCCTGCTTCTATAGCATAACTGATGGTAGGACGATCCTTTTTGCTTGTTGGGAAAAGCAGGTTTTCTGCTGTTTGTAAAATGGTGATGATTTCTCGGATGTCATAGTTGTCTGGACAGAGTTCACTATTCCCTCTGCTACCAGTGACTCTTATTTCTATGTTTCCCAAGTTTTCCACCATTCAAATGTACGTAAAAACTAACTTTTGAAGCTATGCAAGGGGTACGATCATATTCTTGAACCTTTCTACTCCAAGCTTTAAAGTTCATCGGAAGTTTTCTTCTCCAAGGTCTGTGTCTTCCAGACCTAATTTTTGTATTTTGTTCTGGTGGGGTTTGGCAGACTCTTTCAGATAACTAAGTAAGGCCATGCGCTATCATCGTTTATTAGCGAGATTCTTTTAGCATTTGCATCCACTCTGTTTTGAAGGCTATTTGTGCGTTAAGAGTTCCTACCTCAGTTATATCCACAGAGTCAAAGAGTCCTACTAAATCTGAGTTTTGGTGCTGTTTAGGTTTCATTTCATGAAGGTAGCATTTGGTGCCGTTGGACATTTGTGCAGACATTCCTGACGGCCAGCAGTTAGGTTTAGTTCCTTGAATTAAAAATCTAATTCCAAGTTCGTCAGTGGTTTCTCTAATCTTGTTCATAGCACTAAAAGCATCTATAGAAGTGGCAGAGTAAGACTGATCCTTGAAATCGATTCTCAGTTTGGAGTTGGGTTGTTCCAGAAGTTCTAAAACTGCTAGCGCTTTACCTTCAAACCCAGTTCTATCAACTGCATTGAATCTAAACGTCTTGACCTTGATGGGATTCTCTTGCGGGCTAATGATTGCTAAGACTATTGAAAGTATAAGGGTTCCAAGTCCTGCTATTACTGTGATTACTATCAGAAACGTGTACAGGTAGTTAGGATAGGTAGAATAATCTGCCTTTAGTGTTAACATGAGGCCGAAAAACAGAATTGTTACACAAATTCCGAGTATAATTTTTAAGATCAGGGTTCGCTTTTTCAAAGTGAGGTGATTCTCGCTAACGCTCAGATATGGCGCTGTGGCCTCCGAGCTTAATTAATTACGATAAAAATAGCTTATCAGCCGGTGCATTCAAAATGTCAGATACGCACTGCACCATGAAGATTAGAAACTCCCACGAGCAGAAGAAAGTAGAAAGCACTTCAATTGCTTGGCGGCAGATAAGCGGTATGTTTGGCAGACTCTTTCAGATAACTAAGTAAGGCCATGCGCCATCATCGTTTGTTAGCGGTATTTTGCTAGTTCATTTTGAAAGTTAAAGGGGTGATATAGTAACTGTCAATTGGTTCACCATTTTTCGTCGCAGGAACCCAGTTTGGACACTGGATAATAACTCTTGCGGCTTCTTGATCCAAATGCTCATTTACTCCTTCGAATATTGATAAAAACTCTGTTTTACCAGTTTTAGTGACTTTAATATGCAGCAATACCTTTCCCTGAATTCCATTACGTCTAGCATAAGCTGGATATCTCATCGTGTTCCCTACAAATTGATAAAACGCTTGAATACCGTCTGGATATTCAGCTCTTTTGATGTTTGACTTGAGTTCTTCATCTGGGTAGATACCTTCTTCGATTTTGGTATCAGAGTATACCAGTTCAAAATTATAATCTAATATTTCAGTTCGCCCCTCAAAGAAATTATCTGTCCAAACCCCAGTTGGTAAACCTTCTTTAAACTCTTTGTGCGAAATCAAGCTTTGATCTGAAATCTTACGCAAAGTTTGAACTTCGATACCGTTAGCGATTTTATGAATTTCGTAAAAGCTTGCTTTTTTTTGTGAAGTTTCCTTTTGTCTCCACCTATCTTTAAAATAGAGAGTGTCAGTTTGTTGACCGTATAAGTAGATTCCATGGAGGAGTAGAAATAGAAGAAGGAGTTTTGATTTCATAATGGAGTGATGGTTACCGCTAACAACCGGATAACAACACCACTGGTTGTTATCCGCACTGTATTTTTTCTTAACTATTTAATTCCCAAAACTTATCGCGCTACAGATGGAGCTAAACAGTCACCATTTGAGCAAGCCTTTCAGTTTCGGGTCACAAAATAGTGTTTCTTTCCATGAATTACAACGGGGTACAAGAAATAGGTGTTTGATCTTCTTTAGCACGAGCTAGAAACGGGTGCTCATCGGGTGAAGTAAAGGATTGTTGACTAGATTTATATAATGTTGTCAATTTTGTTACATGTAGCAATAACATGATCAAGTCCATAAAGTAATGCTCCTTCATCAATGTTCATCCATTGGAAAAATTGAATAACCAAACCATAATGTAGCCGAATATAGGAAGTATCGATCATTGCTGTTCCTCGTTGAAAGCATATTGCTTCATGATGAGCAATTCGATTTCGGATGTCGTTAACCTTATTCAATTCGTTAAAAATGAATGTATGATTGTACTTGAAGTTAGGGGTACTTACAGGCCTTGAAGGAAAAACGTTCATAAGGCTTTGACCTCCAGCGTGAAATTGTGGCTGTGCAAATAGATATCGCCAAAAACCAAAATCCATTAATGCGACCAACTTGTTATGAGAGTATACAATGCCTAGTTTACCAAATCGGATTTTTATCAGTTTTGCTGTGTTGCGGCATTTTTCCACACTGAACATACCATTTATTCTAATGGAATCTCTTAGCCAATCTGTACCTCTAAAATTGGAGTAGTTTTGATCTATTTTGTTTCGAAGCGCAATTTCAAAGCAGCTTATCACCGTAAATAATTCTTGGGACAATCTGAGGTTTAAGCGGTAGAGTGTCATAGCCTTTTTAGAATCGTTTTGGCAGGCCATCAAGTAGCGAGTCATTCTAGGTTCTGACATAATGTTTTGAAACTCTGAGTACTTCATGAGCGTAAAATCACAAATATTTATGATGGATGATAACTATAGTTTACATTTGCATTATACTATTCCCATTAGCCCCTGAAGAAATTCACGCTAGTGGGTTTTTGCTTTTATAGGGATTTAATGCGGTGATGCAACTCTTGCCAACAACCAGATAACAACCACCAAGTAGCTACCACCCGCCTTATCTTTTTATCTATTTCAGTCCCAAAACATATCGCGCTACAGATGAAGCTAAACTGCCACCATCTGCACAAGTCTTTCAGTTTCGGGTCACAAAATAGTGTTTCTTTTGATGAATCACAACGGGGTACAAGAAATAGGTGTTTGGTTTTCTTTAGTACGAGCTAAAAATGGGTGCTCATCGGGTGAAGTAAAGGGTTGCTACCCTTCGTTTATTTTCATAAGTTTGTAACCATGTATAATGTTGTATAGCTGGGTTATGAAAGAATATTATTCGATTTCCGAAGTTGCCGAAATTTTAGGTAAAAGTACCGAAACCCTAAGAAGGTGGGATAGAGAAGGCAAGTTGTCAGCGGTGCGCGAGCCAATCAGCAACTATCGAGTGTATCGAAAAGATCAACTGAATATCTTCCCAGAGTTTAATGGAGATTCAGTAAAACCTGCACACAATCAGGTCTCACCCAATCATCAGTTCAAAGTACTTGAGTTATTCGCAGGTGCCGGTGGCCTTGCTATTGGCCTTGAAAAAGCAGGTTTAAAATGTTTAGGTTTAAACGAGATTGATAAATGGGCTTGCCAAACGCTAAGAAAAAACCGTCCTCATTGGAATGTGTTGGAAGGAGATATTAAAGATTTCTCTTTTAAAGAATATCAAGGAGAAGCCGATGTTGTTACAGGCGGTTTCCCTTGTCAAGCATTTAGTTATGCAGGAAAGAAATTGGGTCTTCAAGATGCTCGCGGCACCTTGTTTTATGAATTTGCAAGAGCCGTAAAGGAAATCCAACCAGCTATTTGTATTGGTGAAAATGTTCGAGGGCTACTGAGCCATGAAGGCGGAAGAACACTTGAGGGCATGGTATCCATTTTAGATGAAATTGGCTATAAAGTAGTGACTCCCATTCAAGTACTAAAAGCGATTAACTATAATGTTCCTCAGAAAAGAGAAAGATTGATATTAGTAGGAATTCGGAAGGATATTCATTTGGAATATACTTACCCGGCTCCTTTTGAAAGAGTTTATAACCTTGAAGATGCTTTAAAAAAAGGAGACTTATTTCAGTGCGATGTACCAGAATCAAAGGGAACTGCTTACCCTGAGCACAAAAAGAGAATTCTAGACTTGATTCCTCAGAAAGGGTATTGGAGAGATTTGCCATTGGATATTCAGAAGGAATATATGCAAAAGAGTTTCTATTTAGGAGGAGGGAAAACAGGCATGGCAAGAAGAATTGGATGGGACGAACCATGCTTAACACTTACATGTAGTCCGGCACAAAAACAAACAGAAAGATGTCATCCAGAAGAAACAAGACCATTTACAGTGAGGGAATATGCTAGAATACAAACGTTCCCTGACGAATGGGAATTTGAAGGTTCTGTTTCCCAACAATACAAGCAAATTGGCAATGCTGTCCCCGTTAATCTTGCCAAGGAAATAGGTTATTCAATAGTAAAGTTTCTTAACAATTATTATTCAAAAGAGAATAAATCAGAACCCTCAATTTCCTTGGTCAACTCGTTGTAACCCTTGATAAAGAAATCTTCACTATCCAGGCCAAGAATCATTTCATCGAGATTAGCTACCAATTTGGTGTAGAAGCTAGGATAACCAGTGATTCTATGCCAAAAATCCTGACCAATGATTACCGGATGGCGCTCATCTATTTTTTTATAATGTTGGCTTAATTGTGGTTCGTCCCCGTAAAGAACTCCAAGAATCAAATCTGAATTATTCAGATTTATGGAGTTTGTTCTAGCTAGGTTGGCCACAGCAGAAAACTTCTTCAAAAGTGGAGCCACATCTTCTGAATTAATGGTGTTTGGTCCTGACTTCAGTTGACACCATTTTTTTCGTTTATCCAAGTGGTCAACAAATTCAATATCCATTCCTTTGATTAAAGATCCCCCTGCCAAATCTAGCTCAACGAACATGTTTTGGATTCGCGTGCCAAAAGAAGTGTTGATGGATGTTCCCAGTACTCTTGGATAATAAAGTGCTTTCGCAATTCCCGCTGGTGTAAAGTCGTCTTCTAGAATTTTAGATAAATACTTAACAATAATTGGATTGATTTTATAAGATTTTAGCTTGGAATGCTCCTTTAGCACGTTCTTCTTATGATTTTCAAAAATATAGACTTGAAAGTAGTCAGTGATTATCTTCAGAAGATCAGCTTCAGTTCTCATAAGGTCAAAGGTAACTTTTTAGATCGTGAAACCAATTTTTACATTCCCACTAATGTAGGGTAAAGCCTAGCTAGCAACCGCTGTGGTTGTTAGCTGGGCGTTTTTTGTTATCTATTGAATGACATTTCTACAAGGTCTGTGCGCGAAAGACTAACGAGTGGAGATTACTTAACTTATCTATTTTCCTATGTGCAATATCTGATGTGGTTAAGCTTCTTTAATCTCGTTTTCATATTCGAGGGCAAAATTTCGCATTTCATCAATCAAGGGCATTATCTTTTGTCCAATGGCCGTCAATTCATAAACGACTTTTGGTGGAACTTCACCAAAATTTTTACGAATAACAAGACCATTGTCGCACAGTGTTTTTAATTCTTGAATCAGCATTTTTTCGCTGATATCAGGGATCACTCTTTTCAATTCCGAAGGTCTCAAAGGCTGTGGAGCTAATTGAAACAGAATGAGTAATTTCCATTTTCCACTGAGCAAATCAGCCGTAGTTCTGATTGGACATCTGGCTGTCACTTTCAATTCTTCACTTTTCATACTTACAAAAAGGTTAGTACTGTCTTATTATTACTGTACTTTAAAAGTAGATACTTTTGGATAATTAATTCATTCACGGATGAAGATTACTTTCCTAATCGCCATTTATATACACAACGTATTAAGTGTTAAATCTCAAAATGAAATGAAAATAATATATGTATATGATGCCCTTTGTGGATGGTGCTACGGCTTTTCGCCTGTAATGACTCAATTTCAAGAAAAATACAAGGATCAAGTCAGTTTTGATGTGGTGTCTGGAGGAATGATAACCGGTGATAGAATAGGGCCAATTGGTGAAGTTGCTCCTTACATAAGTAGGGCGTATAAAGATGTGGAAAACGCAACTGGCGTAAAATTCGGTGACGCTTTTTTAACCAAAACTTTGTCTACCGGAGAGGCCATTTTTACCTCTATTCCACCTGCCATAGCCTTATCTGTTTTTAAAGAACTCGACTCAAGCAAGGTTATCCAGTTTGCTTCCGAGCTTCAAAAGGCGATTTATTTTGACGGAATGGAGCCGGAAAACTTAGAGGCTTACGGTCGGATAGCAGCCAAGTTTGGCCATGATGCGGCATCCTTTGTCATAAAAATGAAAGATTCAACTTATGTGGAGCGGGCCGAAGAGGATTTTAGACAATCTGCAGCATTGGGAATCTCTGGATTTCCATCGGTAATTATCGAAGCGGCAGGGAACTACTATAAAATAGCCAGTGGATATGTCCCACTCAGCACATTAGAACACAACTTTTTAACCATTAAGAACAAATGATTTTAAGAAAGAAAATAGCATTATTTGGAGCTACAGGACAAACGGGAAAAAGGTTTTTGGTCGCTGCTCTCAAGCAGGGTTATGAGGTAAAAGCCTTGGTTCGAGATAAGGCAAAACTCGATGTTTCTGACGATAAACTCTCGGTTTATCAGGGAGATGTTTTAAACCAAGAAGATGTAAATAAACTTTTGGCAGACACAGATTGTGTGGTGAGTCTATTTGGTCATGTGAAAGGCTCTCCAGAGTGGTTACAAACGAATGGAACCGAGCATATTGTCACTGCGATGAAGCAAAACAGGATCGATAGGATCATTTCTTTATCCGGAGGAGGTTTGCCTTTTCCAGAAAAGGATCAACCAAAATTTACGGATAAACTCATAAGAACCATTATGAAAATAGCTGTCCCTAAAATTTTAAATGATGCTATTAAACATCATGAAGTTTTAGCAAAGAGCGGCTTAAACTGGACCATAGTAAGAGGCCCACGACTCACAAATGATCCACGAAAAGGAGAATACCGCGTCGGTTGGGTTGGGGTTAATGCAAGTTCAAAAATTAGTCGTGCGGATTTAGCAGATTTTCTTTTGACACAGGTAGAAGACGAAACCTATTCCAAGCAAATGCCTTTTGTGAGTATTTAGTTTTCTTCTCGTCTTTTTAAAAGAGGAATAACTTATGTAGTAAATAAGCATGCGTCATCTGATAGGAAAAGCAGAAGAACTATTCTCGAAGGATAAGCGATGACAATTCATTAGCAAGGACATGATCAAGTTTTTTTACAGACTTAAATTTTATTTGTAAAAAACGTGTTGATTAGTTGGGTCGACTATTATTTCACATATTATCCTTCAAAAATAAATGCTAAAAGCCTTTCTTCCATATTTTCATTCGACATAGAGGAAGCTAACTTTCGCGCATTTTCTTTATATGTTTCGTCCGCCCACAATGCCTCAATAGGCTTTTTTAAATGGTCAGTAGAGATTTTATTTATGGAAATCCCTTTGGGACCTAATTTAAGTTCTTGCACTAAGCTGCTCCAACCAAACTGATCTATAATATGTGGAATTATCATAGAGGCACATCCATGTTTCAAAGCACTATGAGTTGTGCCAGAGCCACCGTGGTGAATGACGGCATATACTCTTTTAAAGATCCATTGATAAGGAATATTCTCTACAAAATGGAAGTTTTTATTCCTACTAAATGCTGGCAATTTCAGCAAACCACCTGAAGCTGTGTTGACGATGGTGGGGATGTGTAGTTCTGCTAAGGCTTGGTAGATGCATCTTGATGTTTGCTCAGGGTTGGAATTGACCATGCTACCAAAAGTCAAAAAAAGCACTTTCGAGTGGATTGTTAAAAACTGTTCCAGCGACTTGTCTGGTTTCCATGTTGTGGGCTTCTCTCTTTCATTAAACCCCAGTACTTGAGCGTTTTTTGGCCAATAGTCAGGTCTTGAGAAAAGCGCTGGAGCAATGGAAAATATGATTTTTTTAGTCAATAGCTCTGTCTTTATTATGGACTTTGAGTAGTTAAACCGCTCTGGTAGAAATTTCTGCCCATCGTAAATAGTCTTGGTCAAGCCGAAATTTGACAGACTATAGGTCAATTTATTGATCCAAGATCCAAGATTTTTATTGAACCCGATATGTGGATGGCCTTTTACAGAATGAATGAAAAATGGAACCGGACTTAATAAAATGGTGGGTTTATTTTGGTCAAGCCCCCATAGCGTTGGGTAACTGCATTTGGCGTTGTGAATAATGATGTCAGGATTTTCAGCTTTTACCGTTTCATAGTGAGTGGTGATTAGTTCTTCATTTATTTTCTGACCTTCCTTATATAAGTAGCTTAGTGCTTTAGCCTTTTTCCACCAACCAGCCTTGCCCATTACGGTCTGTCCTTCTTTACTTTCAATAAGTTGAATGACTCTTGGTGAAAGGGGATGAAAATTTCCTTTTTCAGGGATGATGGAAGAGAATTGTGAAGGAAACGAATAGATAATTTCATGGCCGTTCCTTTGCAAAATGGCGCCAACGGCAAGAAAAGGCTCTATGTCTCCCCTCGTTCCTATTGATGTAAGTAATATTTTCATTGAGCGCTCATTTTAATCAAAATCATTTGTTGCTCAATTGTTTCAGTTTGTGGATTTCAGCATAAATCAGTACAGAAACGAGGGTAATTTCTCCAATAAAATAGGCTATTCCGAGCCATGTTAATTGGTCAAAATAGATTCCAATAAGGATACAGGTGGCTAAGCAATAGAATGTATTTGCAATAAAAATAACGCTGAGAGAGAGTTTGAAATTACTTTTAACATATACATGACTTGTCAGTGAGAATACCGCAAAACATATTGCAATGCCTGATAAAAAATAAAGAATTCCCCGTGGCATGCCAAACAGCGAATCAAACCTTGCCAGCACTTGACTTAACAAAATGGCCGAGGCAAAGGCACCCAGTCCGTCTAATAAGAGTAGTTTTTTAGCAGAAATATTCATGTCTTTTTGTTGTGCTATCTGAAGCTTAAAATTAAGCGACGGGTGCACCAAATGCATTGACATAGATCAAAAAGTCATTGCAGGCTTCTTATTCTGCTCAAGGTTTCTTGTGTTATTCCAAGGTACGAGGCAATGTGTCCGAGGCTCACCTGTTGTGTGATTTTTGGATAGCGCCTAAGTAGATGGTCATATCTTTCTTTGGCGGACAAAAACATCATACCCTCTAAGCGCTCAACAAGATCGAGGTAAAGAAATTGTGAAACTTGTCTTGCCTGTCGCTCCAAACTTGGGTTTGCATCCAGAAAAGACTCCATTTCATGGTAGTCCATTAATAAAACTTCACTATCATCAAGCGCTTCAATATTATAAAGACTTTTCGTTTGCTTCATGATACTATCAACCGCCCCGATAATACTATAATCCATTGCGAAATGAGCGGTTATGTCTTTAGAATCAACAAAATAGAAAGACCGCAGGACTCCAGATTTTACAATAAAAATCTTATTACAGGTAGTGTTTGACTTGTGGATAATTTCGCCTTTTCCATAGCTTACAGGAGTCAGTATCTCCTCAAAGTCATTGATTATTTTCTTGACTAAATTGATCACATTCGGTTGAATCTAAGCTATTTAATAGGCCACTTCTTCATCTGCGAGCATTCCTAAAAGCACACCGTTGGACCAGCCAAACCCATCCTGTGTGGGATATTCGCCTCCACCAGCAAGCAAGGTAGTGTCCATAACGTTGTATTTTTCCATCATCTTTCCGGTATTGTTAAAGACCTTTTTATTGACGCTTATCCACCGATTGGCAATTTGGTCAGCTAAATCTTTAGCTCCATAATGCGCGGCTCCTTTCATCCCTATCCACTGCAGAGGTGCCCAGCCATTTGGCGCGTCCCATTGCTGGCCGCTTTCAATGGTGGTGGTTACTAAGCCGCCAGGCATTAAAAATTGATCGGTTTTTTGGAGTTGTATTTGCGCTTTTTCATCCGTAGCTATTTTGAAATAGAGTGGAAAGTAACCTGCAAGGGTGAGCTGACTGGCACTTGTATTTTCCGTGAATAAGTAGTCAGTATAAGCTTTTAGCTCATTGTTCCAGCAATAAGTGTTGATGGCTTTTTGTCTTTTATTGGCTTTATCAGTGTATGCTAAATATTGATTTTTATCACCGCTCATTTGATATAATTGAGCCAAAAGGCTTTCGACCTGAAAGAGTAAACTGTTCAAATCAACAGGAATCATTTCTGTGGTACGAATGGTTGAAAACTTGGATTTATCACTAAACCAACGGGTACTGTAATCCCAACCAGACTCAGCTCCAGCTCTAAGATTTCTATAAAGTTTGTTTTTCGCTTTACCTTCGAGATGCTCGGCCAGCTCTACATCTTCACGATGCGATTCTGGTCTTGGAAAGTCAAGGTCATCCCAATATCTATTCAGCACGACACCTTCGGCGATGTACACCGTGCGACGTGAGGTTTTGTTTTGCTCACTCAATAATTCAGCGCCGGACATCCAAAAGTTATATTCTTTTTCAATCGCAGGAAGGTATTTGAGCATTTGATCGTCGCTTGTAAGCTTGCCATATAGTGCCACCATGGAGGCGAAAAATGGAGGCTGACTTCTCCCTAAATAGTATGTTCTATTGCCATTCGGAACAAAGCCCACTTCTTCTATCAAAAAGGCAAAGTTGTCGAGCATAGAAGCAATCAGGTCATTGCGCCCGGAAACGCCCAAACCTATCATGGTGAAGTAGCTGTCCCAATAATACACTTCCCTAAATCGACCACCAGGAACCACATATTGATAAGGCATGGCGATCAATGTTGAAAACTCATTACTATCTGCTGCCTCACGGGTGAGGTAATCCCATTTTTTAGTAAGATTTGCCACTATATCTCCTTCGCTCATCTTTGGGAAATTGTAAGATTGTGGCGCATCAAAATGGGTCGATACAAAACTGCTTAATTCAAAATCCGCGGCTAATGATTCTTGTGCGTAGGCCTTTCTAATTGCCGATAGGTCTTTATTGGGACTGTAGTCCACAAAAGTCTTCGAATCAGGGAAAATGGCGTTCATTTGAACGACCTCAAATAGTTCAGGGATATCATTCCAAGGCTTATACCTTTCTTTACTTTGGGTCGATTGATCAGAAGTATTTTCGGGCGTTGCGCAAGAAAAAAATAGCAGGATTGCGCCTGCTATTATTGTGTTAGTAATATGTTTCATGGGAGGGTTTATCATTTTTGTGCGATTCCGGGTTCCACTGTCGTGTTTAATTCGGCTACCACGTGCTTGCCAACACGCTCGCCTTGATCTACGCCATTTTCAATAGCCATCATGTAGTGAATGCCACCATATAGTCTACTGATAGCCGCTTCTTCGGAAGCTTCCAAGAAAGAATTATAACTCCGTGTTGGCAAGCCATATTCATTTTCGGTGGTGTCTGTAAAAGCAAAACTCTCTCCATAGAAGTCAGTCAGGGTAATGGCCGCCGCTCTTGAGATCACGCTATGTCCACTTGTATACTCAGGAAATGGAGGTGTTTGAAGTAAAGGCACCCACTCTTCATCCATATACTGATTGATTAAAGTTTCGGGCCTTACAACCAAGGTTCTCCATTTTTCATCCCAGCAGCTGATAAAGGCATCAAAAAGAGAAATGGACACCCGCGTATAAGCTTCTACAGTTTCTGTGAAATCAGCGTTGGCTTTGCGTGTAGCTATCGCTGTGATTCCCATCCAATGTCCACCAGGGGTTATCTTTTTCGTGGCAAACATGGCATGTCCTCTGTGATGCGATACATACGGGTTACAATCCCAAAACTTGGCAATGCCTCGTTGCTCTGGCGACAAACCTTTACCCACTTCATAGACTTCTACAAGTTGCTTGTAGAATTCACTGTCCTTTTCTAAAGATAATTCCAACGGAGGTATTGGTGGAAATTGGTTGGACGAATCAAGAACCATTGGTCTGATCATTTTCCAATGAGGTTCTATGCCTTCCATATAATCCGGAGGTGTTGGTTTCCATAAAAAGGTTTCCTTCTGCACGGTATATTTAGGATAAGTGCGCGACTGCTTGTACATATCTTGATCTGCCCAAGCCAACACATGATCAGCAACCAAATTGCCATAGGCGAGTGAGGCTTTTTTAACCTTACTTGGCAAACCTTCATTGTCAAGCTTGTTATATAATGCCTGAGTAAAAGCATCCATTTTATCTTCTGAGAAAATAAATGTTTTGCCTACTTTCAGGAAAGCCTGAATAGCTGCTAACTCGGCATTTACATGCTCGCCAGGCGCTGCTGGAGAAGTGAATCCATTGAGCTGTCCACTTAAAGACTTTAACCTTGAACTCTTGGTTTGCACCAAAACTTCATAAGCCGCCACATTCGGATAAACATAAACTCTACTCGCCACTGGCGGTGAAAATATGTCATAAACAATGATATCTGTCAACCGCTTCATCGCCGATTGAAAAGTCTCTGGGTTTTCAAGCGTGGCTAAGTATTGCGTGTTTTCCTTGCAGCCGCTAAAAATGTAAGCTGATGCAAGCATCAGCATTATCAATTTCTTCATCCGATCTCTATTATACTTTTAGTCCTAAAAATGCAAAAATAGCAAGAAGGATTATTTAATGATAATCCTTCGAGTTTCTGACAAATCTCCCGATTTGATCTGAATAAAATATAATCCAGACTCCAATGTGCTCAAATCAAGGTTCAGACTTGACCCGAAAGCATTTTCACTGATGAAGTGTCCTGAAACGTTGAATATTTTGGCAGTTGCATCTTTTCCAGTAGGATTATTGATGGTCAATTCTCCATAAGATGGATTTGGGTAAATATTCATCACGAACTTCTCATTGGTGGAAAGGTCGTCTCCACCTCCGTTGTTTCCTCCACCTAATCCGGTCACTTTCATGAATATATCACCATTATCCGCTACAAAGCCATTTTCAAAAGTGCTATTGATCGATCCACTTCCTTTGGTATTACCATCAGGTGACCTGAATACCATTGATAACCAATATATCTCCTGACTGGCTTCTAAGCCATAATAGTCGGATGGAGTCAAAGTGAGTTGCCATTTGGTATCGCTGTTGGGTACTTTGGTCATTTTACCAACACCATCATCTGCGGCCCAATTACCCACAATATTGGTCCAGTCATTTCCACCAGGGTTATCCGTGTTTCTCGTTACTACGCCACTATGCATGTATACAGAGTTAGCATTTGATAATTCTCCAGCGCCAAGACCTGCATCAAAAACGAGTGTGATCGATGTGTTTTTATCAAAGTTGGTTGGCGTAATTTCTACAATATTCCCACTTGGATTGACCGCTGCAAATATGGTGGTGCCTCGGAAGCCTTTGGCCAGGTTGCCATTACTGTCTTTAAAATACATACCAATTTTGAACACGTTGGTGTCATCACTCAAGCCATAATAGTCTTTCGGGGTTAGGGTAATTTCCCATTTATTAGCTTCGCCCGATACTTTGGTCATGGTGCCAGCAGCTCCACCATCTACAATATCGGAAAGTGGATTGCTCGGTGTTCCTTTAACTATTCCTGAATATAACAACACTTCACTAGCGCCAACCAGACCAGCAGTACCGTCAGGATCTGCCTGAGTAGCGTCAAATGTGATCGTAATCTCATCGTTGATACCGAAGCGCTCAGGTGAGATGGTTACTGGATTTTGATAAATGGCAATGACATTATCAAAACCATCAGAAATCTTTGAATCTGTATAAATGTGAAATTCCCCAATAGCTAACGTGACTTCAGCATTTGCATCGGCTACACTTATTTCATCACCAGAAAAATAGTCATACCAAGTTCCCGTGTGACTGAAATTGGGATCCATGGAAGCTTCTTCCAATCCAAAGTTTCCAATAATGGTAAAGTCTACCACACTATTTTGAATAGTGATGGACTTAGTATCACCACTCAGCTTTGTTTCATAGTTAGAGGCACCACTATTCCATAAATTGGAATAGGTTTTTCGTGTGTTTAACAATTCTCTATAAACAGTCAAAAGGTATTGACGAAACTCATTTTCATAATAGCCTAAGTTCCCATCTCCCCAGGGTAGTGGTTTATTACCAGTACGGCCATTAAAATTGATGTCTATATCGTATCCGAGTTCACCAAATTGCCAAAGCATTTTAGGACCAGGAAGGGTGAAGAAAAATGCGGCGGCCATTTTTGCACGCTCTAGGGCGTTTAATGTATCTCTGGTATCGTACCCGGGAACAGATTGACCAGTGAGATATGCTTCGAATAATAAGCGTTGCTCATCATGACTTTCCATAAAAGTAACATGTGAGTTAACATCCGCACCTGCAAAGTTCGAAGAGGAGCCTCCCATGGCTTGATAATAATCAAAACCTTTGCCTCGCCACATAATCATGCCATTTTGCGCCAGCTCTGTCTCTTCCTGGTTGTCACCAAAATGCTCTAATATAATATAGGCAGTCTCATCATATTTTCGAATTTCATTTTTCATTCGTTTAAGAAGGGCTATTCTACTAGGATCATAAGAACTCCATGCGCCTACGTCACTACCAGAGTTTACCTGAGTAAAACCTTTGGACAAGTCAAATCGATAACCGTCAAAGTGGTACTCATTGATCCAATAGTGGTTTACTGTGTCTAAAAAATCTTTGGTATAGCTGCTTTCATGATTGAAATCGAAACCAACATTAAAAGGATGGGTAGCTACAGGATTAAACCAAGGGCTATCATCAGTCACGGTGTTAGTCGATGGATCCCAGTACATTTTCACCATAGGATTTAAGCCGAAAGCATGGTTTAATACCATGTCAAGGATAACAGCAATGCCTTGCTGGTGAGCTGCCTCTATAAATTTTTTCAAGTCATTTTCCGTGCCGTAGAATTTATCAGGAGCAAAGAAATACATAGGGTTATATCCCCAACTTTCGTTTCCTTCAAATTCCATAATAGGCATTAATTCAATGGCATTGATTCCTAATCCTTTGAGGTAGCTCAAAGAATCTATAAGATCTTTATAGCTATGAGATCCTACAAAATCTCTCACGAGTAGCTCATAGATTACTAACTCATTTTGCTTTGGACGCTTCCAAGTGCTTTCGCTGGCCGCCCATTCATATGGTGTTTGTGCTGTTTGCAATACACTGGCTATTTGGTATTCTTGCTTGTCATATGCGGGTATTTGGCTTGAAGGATATACTTCGTCCGGAATAAAGGAATCATTCCACGGATCCGCTATTTTTTCAGCATATGAATCTCCAACACGGGCTTCCGTGCCATTTATCCAATATTGAAACACATATTCTTTTCCTGCGGTAAGTCCAGTTATTTCTAACCAAAAAAGCTCTCCATCAGGGGTGACGTTCATTTGATAAGAGGAACTGACATTCCAATCGGTGAAATCTCCAACAACATAAATAAAATCCTTACCAGGCGCTTGCAGTACGAGCGTCACCTTGGTGTCATCATTTGCATCATAGTTGATTCCCTTGATTACGCCAGAAGGAAGTGCTGCTACATTATTTGCGTTTCTCAAGCTGACGTTGACTGTTTTAGATGCTTCCACGGAGATTCCATTAATCACTCCACTTACATCTATGACAATTTCGCCTTCTCCGGCTGGAGCATAGTCATAAGAAAGTGTACTTACGTTCGTTTGGTTTTCGGTAGTAATATTCCCTCCTTCGGTTACTTTGATGGTTAATGCAGAAGCGGTTCCTGAAAGATCCCCTCTAATTTCTAAAACATCACCACTCACAAGAAAAGCATCATTGAACTGCGGCGCGGTGATGTTAATGTAAGCTTCTACATCCAAGTCCACATAATTGTCAAGGTTACCATCAACTGTACCCCAAGGATAATCTCCAGTTACCTGAGTTCCCTTTACTGCCCCGTCGGCACTCCGAAAAACCATAGATAATCTGAAAATGGTTTGCCCTTCTGGCGTATTAGTGTAGGCTCGCGCGCTCGGGGATAATGTTAATTCCCACTTGTTTGCCTCTCCACTGACCTTGGTCATTTCTCCTATACCATCATCTTGTCCCCAGTTACCCACTACATTTTGCCAATCTGTACCATTAGGTCCACTTGTGATCACCCCCAAATGACAATAAACTTTTTCGGCATCAACGAGCTCTCCGTTTCCTACCGTAGCATCAAAAATGATGGTTACTTCTTCGTTCCCATCCGCATCGGAGGGAGTCAAACTAATCATTTGTGCATATATGCTACTTGTTGTTAGTAGCAGAATCATAATAATTGATAATCTCTTCATACTTCTTCACACTTTAATTTGCTCGTAAAATATTGCAGAAAAGAGGATTAATCCAGAAGTTTCTCCTTTTCTTAAGCAAAATGATTTTTACAAACGATTGCATTAAAAAAGGATTAAAAAACATATGGTTATTAAGTCAAATTTTGAGATAATTACATTATTTTAAATTTGAAATAGGGCGATGAAAAGATCGTTCATTGAGTAATGTTGTAAAAATTAATGTTAAGAAGTATGAAGAAAATTTTAGCTAATCTGATTGCACCAATCCTAGTGTTTGGTTTGATCATGGCTTGTGATGATGAAGAAATCACAGGCAGCTTTGACACCCTGGACATACCACCAGTGGTCAACGAGGTAACACCGAACGGACCTGTGAAGGTTGGTGAGGGGTTTGATATTACAGTAAAAGTCTCCGATGGGGAGCAGTCTCCTTTGCAGTCTGTTTCGATCACGTTGAAAGATTCGGCCGGAGTTGAACTTGGATCAGTTACTATTCCTGTTTCTGGTACAGCGGATAGCGTAGGTTGGGCAGCAGCGGAGAATGGTTCAGCAGCATTGGCGGTTGCGAATTATACGATTACTGTAGTTGCTACTGATATAGCAAACTTGAGTAGTGCGCCATTTGACCAAGCTTTTTCAGTTTTTGATCTTCCTTTCAATGCAAATATTGCAAGTCTCTGGATTCTTGGTGGTTTCACTGGTTGGGGTGGAGCAGAAGATGGAAGCGATAGAGGGGACTATGAGTTCACCCTTGTAGCTGATAACATCTGGCAACTGGATGAATTAAAAGGTGTTGGCTCTGGAGATGGATTTAAATTTTCTACTTCTCCATCTTTTGCCGATGGTTCCAATGCATATTCTGATCCTGAATGTGATGGCGTTGCGGCAGTATTCAATGGCCCAGGAAATGACACTTTCTGTGAGTTTAAAGGAGATTATAAAGTGACTTTCAATGATGAAACTTTGAGCTATACTTTTGAGCCTTTGGTTGCATTACAACAAAATCTTTCTGAACTCTACCTATTAACGAGCAGAACAGGATTCGTTGCATCTGATGACGAGGCTTTTAGACTTGATTCTGACAATACTTGGATATTGGAAGAGATAATCTTAACACCTGGTAATCAGGTTTTCTTTTCAGAAGACGCAAATCTTGGTGGTGGAGGAAAAGTGTATGGTGACGCAGACGCATCCGATACAACTGCCACTTCAGGTGGGCCTGCATATGTAATCCCTGACACATGGACAGAAGGTTATTATACTGTAGAGTTTAATGATGATACCGAAGGTTATAAGTTTACATTCTTAAGAGGTTTATTCCCTAGTCAACTTTACCTCGTTGGTGGATCTACTGGAGCTGGATGGACAGCTGCAGATGCTACAGCTTTTGAAGTTGTTAGTGAGGGAGTCTTTAGAACATATCAATACTTAACTGTAGCCGGAGACGGATTTAAGTTTCTACCTACAAATACAGGATTTGATGGTGATTACGGTGACGGAGGTGACGGTACTGTTGTTCAAGATGGTGAAAGTAATGTTACGGTGGCTGCTGATGGTTTCTACAGAGTTGACGTTAATTTTATCAGCGGAACATGGAGTACAACTGCTTCTGAGTTTGGTATTATCGGTGATGCTACTCCAGGTGGCTGGGATGCGGATACTAATATGACACTAGTAAGTGCGACAAAAGGAAGTTATGCTTGGTCAATTACTACTGACTTAGTGGTAGGTCAGATGAAGTTTAGAGAAAATGACGATTGGGCGATCAATTATGGAGACTGGGATCCAGAAGATGGCGTACTAGACTTTAATCCAAATGGAGATGGTGCGAACATTAATGTTCCTAATGCAGGTAATTTCACTATTACACTGACTTTAGATTCTCAAAATGGATATACGTATACCATCCAATAATATTTATTAACCCAAAATTAAAACCCTAGCGATTTCGTTAGGGTTTTTTTGTGTTTTGAATTGGAGCTTGCCTGTAAGATAAGTGCGGGAATAAAACTCACTCTAAATTGACATGATTCTACGCTTTAATCTTCACTAAGAATAACCTAGCCGCTTCATTAAAGAAGGCACTTCTTTATGATTCAATATGTCCTGAATATGTAGATGGTGTTCAGGCTTTTTCCATTTGTGGAGCGATTCAGTTCGTATTTCTCCGAGTTCATCAAACCACGCACGATTTGTTGTAATACTCGCATAGTGAAGCCAGTCTTTGATTTTATGATCATAGGCTATTGCTAAAAAACGGCAAAGGCTCTCTAGGGTCAACTGCGTATTGAGCACCAAGTCTTCATATTTTAAAGTGTAAACCTGCGGATGATTTTCAAATAATAAACCTGCGGAAACATCAGAGATCCAACGCTCTATTGTAACCCAGTATTGGTCAGGCTTTTCGGGATGGTACGATGTGCAAACTGCCCGTGGATCGCGAACGATATGAATGATTTTGCAATTTGTACCGTAATACGACAATATCTGTTTGATATATCTGACGTTGTATGGACGCTTTTCGCACCAGCGATTAGCATTTTTCGGAATCTTTGTTTTGATCAAATATCTGTGCAGCCGATCGATTCTTTCTGGAACGAATGTGCCATCTCGCTCGATCCAGGATGTGTGAGCGTCCACCTCATGAGGAAAGGCAAACACTGTTGAATGTGCGGAAAGGATGGAAAGAAGCAGGCTGGTTCCCGATCGCCCACACCCACCAATCAAAATAGGGGCTTGAGAAAAATGCTTTTCGGCAATTCGTTGGCCAAAATAATTAATAATTGGACTCGTAATATGTTTTTTCCAACAGCTATTCAACTTGATTTTTTTGAATTTGTAAAATAGCGATGCTCACGAGAATACCTTTTCATTTGAGCTTAAAAATAAAAAATCCCCATGCCAATCAGCATGAGGATTTCATCTATAAAATAGGGCGAAGACTTATTTTTTCTCGTCTTCTACCTCTTCGAATTCTACATCAGACACGTCTGTGTCAGATCCTCCTTCTTGATTTGCTCCACCAGTTGGGTCTGCTCCTTGTGCATTTCCAGCACTATCGCCAGCCTGTTGGGCAGCATATATTTCCTGAGATGCAGCTTGCCATGCAGCGTTCAATGCTCCCAACCCAGAGTCTATTCCAGCCATATCTTTGGCAGCATGCGATTCTTTTAGCTTGGTTAAAGCACCTTCTACAGCTGTTTTATTTGCAGAAGAAAGTTTATCTCCATATTCTTTCAGTTGACTTTCCGTTTGGAATATCAAAGAATCAGCTTGATTCATTTTCTCTACTTGCTCCTTGGCCGCTTTATCCGAATCAGCGTTGGCTTGAGCTTCTTGTCTCATTTTTTCGATTTCCTCTTCTGATAATCCAGAAGAAGCCTCGATTCTAATGTTTTGCTCTTTACCTGTGCCTTTATCTTTTGCTGACACACTAAGAATACCATTGGCATCTATATCGAAAGTTACTTCGATCTGTGGGACACCTCTTGGCGATGGAGGAATACCATCCAAATGGAATCGTCCAATACTTCTGTTGTCTTTAGCCATTGGTCTTTCACCTTGCAATACGTGAATTTCCACGGAAGGCTGATTATCTGCAGCAGTAGAGAATGTTTCCGATTTCTTTGAAGGGATTGTTGTATTGGATTCGATTAATCGAGTCATTACGCCACCCATAGTTTCGATACCTAAAGAAAGAGGAGTAACATCAAGAAGTAATACATCTTTTACTTCACCAGTTAAAACACCACCTTGAATAGCCGCTCCAATAGCCACAACTTCATCAGGATTTACACCTTTCGATGGTTTTTTTCCGAAGAATTTTTCTACTTCTTCCTGAATTTTAGGAATCCGTGTTGATCCACCTACAAGTATAACTTCATCAATGTCTGATGGAGATAGATCTGCATCTCTTAATGCTGCCTTTACAGGTTCCATTGATCTTCTAATCAAGTCAGCTGCAAGTTGCTCAAATTTTGATCTGCTCAGCGTTCTTACCAAATGCTTCGGAATACCATCTACAGGCATGATATAAGGCAAATTGATTTCTGTAGAAGATGAGCTAGACAACTCAATTTTTGCTTTCTCAGCAGCTTCTTTCAATCTTTGAAGAGCCATAGGATCCCTTTTAAGATCAATTCCTTCGTCATTTTTGAATTCATCAGCCAACCAGTTGATGATGACTGAATCAAAGTCGTCACCACCAAGGTGTACATCACCGTTTGTAGATTTTACTTCGAAAACGCCATCTCCCAGCTCCAAAACTGAAATATCGAATGTACCACCACCAAGGTCATACACTGCTATTTTCATATCTGCGTTTTTCTTGTCTAGTCCGTAGGCAAGTGCTGCCGCTGTAGGCTCGTTGATGATTCTTTTTACTACAAGACCTGCGATTTGACCGGCTTCTTTTGTGGCTTGTCTTTCTGAGTCGTTAAAGTAGGCAGGTACGGTTATTACCGCCTCTGTTACTTCTTGTCCTAAAAAGTCTTCAGCTGTGGACTTCATTTTCTGAAGGATCATTGCTGAAATCTCTTGAGGAGTATAATTTCTATCCCCGATTTTTACTCTGACGACATCATTCGCGCCAGCTTCCAAACCGTATGACATGTTTTTCTTTTCTTCAGAAACCTCAGAAAACTTTTTCCCCATGAATCTCTTCACAGAGCTAATCGTATTCTGTGGATTAGTGATGGCCTGTCTTTTCGCAGGATCACCTACTTTTCTTTCTCCATTACCATTATCTAAAAAAGCAACGATTGATGGTGTGGTTCGTCTTCCTTCGCTATTTTGAATAACGACAGGTTCGTTCCCTTCCATTACCGCCACACAAGAATTGGTAGTACCTAAGTCTATACCGATAATTTTTCCCATTATTATATCTTATTTAAAGCTCAATTAATTTCCGTTCGTCCTTTTTATGACAATGGTTGTGCCAAAAGGAATCACCTGACACAATGACATGTTTGGATTTGTGTTAAACTTGATAAGAGATGTCAAGGAGCTTATACTTTCTGAAGCGATTTATTTAAGGACGGTGAGAAAGGAATAAATAATAAGTTGGAGGGTTTTGCCAAAAAGGCTCAAACTATCAAATGGCATGGAGTCATTCTGAAAGAGACAAAATTCTATTTTTCTCGGCTTTTCTTTTCAATAACACTACGTACGACTAGGAGTAGGGCGAAAACACCAATTATAATAGCAGGTGCGTATTCATGAATGGTTGTAATGGTCTCCTCATTTCCTTCTTGCTTCAACGAATAGAAAATGGCAATTCCAATAATGAAATAGAGAAGATATCGGATTGGTTTACGCATGTTTGTTTGTCAATAAAGTAAAATAATAGTGCAATATATACGAGTACTCACTAAACCCGATAATCTGTGTGAAAGCTGATATCTATCAGTTTGAAGGCTAAGAATGCTCATCGCTTGTTTTTTTTGGATTTAGTTACTTTAATGATATATCAAACATTAAAATCATGGAAACACTGGCAGATAATTGGCTTCAGATAATTCTTTTCGCAGGATTGTCATGCTTTGCAATGGCTTTTTTTATTCAATTAAAATATTACATGGAATTAAAAAAAGTAGAACGAAGAACGGAAAGGTATAAGTTAGCAGCAGCAGAAGAGTCTAGAAGATTGCGCAAAGCCTCTTACTATTTTTCCGTGGGTGTAGGCCTTCTATTCTTTTATGGTGCTTCTCAATGGATGGGTAAGGATATGAGTTTATATCATTATCTATTTGTTAGCTTTTTTGCGGTGATTATAGCCTATGCTGTGGGGTATAGTTGCTGGGTGATATTGAAATATTACTACCCTTTTATCTTAGAAAAGCGCCTGAATAGTATCCGATTCAAGCCAATGTACTCTCCGACTGATGGTCGGCCGCTTACTTTACTGACTGAGAATGAAGAAGATGCGCATTTGACAAGAGATATGCAAGAGGAGGAAAATGCTTTTAGTTCCGACTATGATGTATGGCTCAATGAAATAACTGGGGAGAAAGTAATAGAGAAGTATGAGACGCATTATCATCGCCAAGTGTGTGAAGAGTGTAATTTCAGAACACTTAAGGACATTAAAGAGACGGTAATCGTGGAGCCAACTGATTTCAATGAAGGACTGTTAGAAAAGGAATATAAGTGTAGCTACTGTGGACATAAGCAAACTGTGCAGGCGAACATTCCTTCTTGGATGGAAGAACGGACAATGGCATGATATCCGAACGGTCTTCTGGTTAAATATGTAAGTTGACAGAAAGATATTCTAAATTTGCGCCTCAAAGTAGGAAGTGCAGATGTCAATTTTAACAGAAGAAATACACAAACGGCGAACGTTTGGAATTATCGCTCACCCTGATGCTGGGAAAACCACGCTGACGGAAAAACTGCTGCTTTTTGGTGGTGCAATTCAGACAGCCGGTGCTGTAAAGTCTAATAAAATAGACATGGGCACCAGATCTGACTGGATGGACATTGAAAAGCAACGAGGTATTTCGGTGGCGACTTCCGTGATGGGTTTTGAGTATAAAAATCTCAAAATCAATATTCTTGACACCCCTGGTCACGAAGATTTTGCAGAAGATACCTACCGCACACTTACTGCTGTGGATAGCGTAATCATGGTCATAGACTGTGTAAAAGGGGTAGAGAGGCAAACAGAAAAGTTGATGGATGTGTGTCGTATGCGAAATACGCCTGTGATCTGTTTTATCAATAAGCTTGATAGAGAAGGACGAGACGCTTTTGACCTACTCGATGAAATAGAAGAAAAGCTCAACATCAAAGTCCGCCCAATGAGCTGGCCAATAGGCATGGGAAAGTCGCTTCGAGGTGTTTTTAATATTTATGAAAATAATTTAAACCTTTATGAGCCCAACAAAAGCAAGCGAGTAGACGATGTAGTAAAGATAAAAGGCGTGGATGATCCAAACCTTAAAAAGTACTTGTCTGAATCGGCTGTAAATACCCTGAAAGAAGAAGTGGAGCTTGTTAATGGGGTGTATGATCCATTGGATCGTGAGGCATATTTGAATGGGGAAGTAGCACCAGTTTTTTTCGGTAGTGCCGTTAATAATTTTGGTATACGTGAGTTGCTCGATTGCTTTATTGACCTAGCACCACCTCCAATACCACGAGCCACAGAAGAACGAATCATTAATCCTGAAGAAGAAAAGTTTACTGGTTTCATATTTAAGATTCATGCCAATATGGATCCTAAGCATAGAAACAGAATTGCTTTTGCTAGGATCTGCTCGGGAAAATTTCAGAGAGGCAGTAATTATTATCATGTCAGACATGCTAAAAATCTGCGATTTTCCAATGCCACTGCCTTTATGGCTCAGCAAAAAGAAACAGTAGACGAAGCTTACCCCGGTGATATCGTGGGTCTGTATGATACTGGAAACCTCAAAATTGGCGATACGCTCACTGAAGGCGAAAAGAGCAGTTATAAGGGTATTCCAAGTTTCTCTCCTGAGCTGTTTAAAGAAGTGATCAATCTGGATGCCATGAAATCTAAGCAATTAGAAAAAGGGCTTAACCAGTTGATGGACGAAGGTGTTGCACAGCTATTTACCTATGAAATGGGTGCCAGAAAAGTAGTGGGCACGGTAGGAGCACTCCAATTCGAAGTATTACAACATAGACTCTTGAACGAATACAACGCAAAAGCAAGATTTGCCCAAGTCAATATTCATAAAGCTTGTTGGATAAGTAGTAAGGATGAAAGCAAACTAGACGCTTTTGTGAAAGACAAGTACCGACATATCGCAAGAGATAAGGAAGGAAAGTTGGTCTTTATGGCAGAATCTCTGTCATGGTTACAGATGGTAGAGGACAACTTCCCAGAGATCAAGTTTCATAGTATTAGTGAATTTTAAATTTTCAGCTTTCAAAAGACCTACCTATGAAAATAGCACCTCAAGTTGTATACGAAGACAATCATTTGCTGATTTTGAACAAGCCGGCAGGAATGCTCGTCCAAGGTGATAAGACGGGCGATAAATCACTCATAGACTGGGCAAAGAGCTATATCAAGAAAAGATACGATAAACCTGGAGATGTTTTTTTAAATCCAGCGCACCGTATCGATCGACCAGTTTCTGGTTTGGTTATTTTCGGGCGAACGTCGAAGGCACTCGAGCGACTCGGAAAAATGTTTCAAAAAGATCAAATAGAAAAGACTTACTTGGCTGTAGTACGGGGAACTCCGGAAAATCATGAGGATGTGCTTGTTCACTACCTCACTAAAAACAACGAAACAAACATCACCAAGGCGATTAACCAGCCCAAGGGCAGTGCAAAAAGATCAGAGCTAAGTTACCGGTTATTGGGTGCTATAGCGGGTCACTCATTGCTGGAAGTAAAGCCAAAAACAGGACGCCCACATCAAATAAGGGTTCAATTGAGCAAGATTGAACATCCTATTGAGGGTGATTTGAAGTACGGCTACAACAAACCAAAAGAAGATACAAATATCAGCTTACATGCCTACAAACTCACTTTTTTACATCCAGTGAAAAAGGAGGAGATGACCTTTATTTCTAAACCAAATTGGCGGCTTTACAATTCTTTAATTGATGAGTTGGATTGATAAGCTACAATCAAAATGGAATCTTAAGAATACTTGGCAAGTTATTATTGTCTTAATTGTTTTTGCCTGCACAGGATTCACTGTCATGTTTTTAAGAGCCCCGGTTATCGACTTTTTTGTTGGAGAAGGTGAGCGATCCACCCTTTTTAACATCCTTTATTTCATTTTCATTTTTCCTATTTATAATATCATCCTGCTAGCGTATGGCTTTGTCTTTGGCCAATTTCGTTTTTTTTGGGAATTTGAGAAAAAGACGTTTAACAGAATATTTCGTAGAAAATGATGGTGGATAAGGCGGCCGCTATCAAGCAAATGGATGAAATGGGACAGGCCAGCGTTCCCTTTTTTTTCTTCACGGATTTTTTAGGCCAAAAGGCTTTTATTAAGGAGGGTGCTGCTGACGATACTTTTGATGGCGTTCGGTTTCAGTTTAATAAAAATCAAAAACATCCTTCAGGCTCAAAGTCGCCATTGGTTAAATATCCAGTGTCTGCTCACACTTTTGGACAGGCTTTTAATCAAGTAATAGACGAAATAAATTTCGGAAATTCCTTTTTGGTTAACCTCACTTTCAAAACGCCTATTCAAACAGCATGGTCTCTAGAAGAAATATTTGAGCAATCGAGCGGAAAGTATAAAGTGCTTTTTGATAATCAGTTTGTCTGCTTTTCGCCTGAAACTTTTGTGAAAATTAGGGACGGGGAAATATCCTCTTACCCCATGAAGGGAACTATAGATGCGGATTTGCCAAATGCCGAAGAGCTATTAATTAATAACCCGAAAGAATTGGCGGAGCATGTAACCATCGTTGATTTAATTCGGAATGATTTGAGCTTGGTAGCACAAGATGTGACCCTTACTAAGTTCCGCTTTATTTCCGAAATTAAAACCCAGGATAAAAACTTGCTCCAGGTAAGCTCTGAGATTAAAGGGAAATTGATGGAGGAATATCACGGAAAAATTGGCTCTACTATTTTTAGTTTATTACCAGCAGGCTCCATTTCTGGAGCTCCAAAAAATAAAACCATTGATATTATTGAAAAGGCGGAACTACAGGAGCGAGGATTTTATACTGGTGTTTGCGGCTATTTTGATGGTAAAAACCTGGATAGTGGCGTGATGATTCGTTTTATTGAAAATATCGATGGAAAACTTTTTTATAGGAGTGGTGGTGGTATTACTTCATTCAGCAATGAAGCGAGCGAGTATCAGGAAATGATCGATAAGATATACCTACCTATGTAGTCCTGAATGGATTTTTGACTTTCAATAACTCAGCCCTATCTTTCCTCGAAAACAAGTTTTTTATTACTCCATGATATACCTCAATAGAGTCTCCTGACAAGGCGATAAGTATAAGTGCTAGACTTAAATCTGCCTTGTATCGATAGGCTTCAAAGAGCCAAACCATAATAAATACGATTATCAACAGTTCAAAAAGCTGAGTGAGTTTAGTGATGCCATCGTACCATTTAGGCAGGGAGGCATAAACCATTTTAAAAACGAATACATTGAGTAGGCACAACACAATGGCAATAAATATGGAGAGTTTACTGTCCATCTTATTGATATATGCCTGATCAAGAATCATCGAGACGGCATTGGCATGGATGACGCCTCCAAACATGTCAGGCGTGGACTTGCCCACATACCTTTTGTTTAATGGCGTAAAATAAAGGTCGGTACGGGTTTGAAGGTCACCAAGATATCGCCCTAAGAAGCAAAGGATGACGACTTTTCCTTCGATGAGATCATCTGAGAATTGTCCATTAAAGACATCATTGTAATCCAATACGTAGTAGCCTGTGCCAAAGGTTGACTGACCAAAATCCATGACATTTCCACGGTAATTAATGGTTTCAATAGTATTACCTCTTTCCATAAATCTTTTGGTAGCAACAGAATCCTTGTAATAGGCCAGTTTTACCGCGAATGCGAGCTGCTCTTCTGGTATCCCTTTTACCTTAGCTTTAGTCACCATTTCTCTATTGGTTTTCACATCGTCTTGATTCGCCGCATTCGTTATCAAGTTAACAAACCCTAGATCAGCATGTTGCGTGATGCGAGGTGCCGGCACTATCAACGTATCAAACCTATCAATATCAGGGTTTGGAAGTCGAATTTCACTACCAATGACTACAGGTTTTACTTGCTTGAGTGCTGCTATAAAGAGACTATCGTCCTGATAAGGTTTTGGTTCATTGAACGTAACATCCACACCAATTACGGCAGGATTATACGCACCTAGAATTTGAATCATCCGTCCAATACTTTCTCTATTGGCATAAGAAATATTCACTACAACTATATCTTCACTTGGCGCTGGTGGTTCTTGTAATTGAGAGATTACGACATCTGTGAGTTCAAAATCAGCGAACATGTCACCAATGGGATCAACGACATTGAAAATATTGAAAAGCGTAAAGCTTGCAAATAACCCTACTAAACTGAAGATAAAGAGCGTGCAGAGAACTGTGTCGAGTAAAAAACGGCGCATATTATGGGAAATTAGCAAAAAATCTAAAGTATTCATTTGATTTGCCGAATGCTGTTGGAAACTATTTGCTTTGAAGAAGGGAACTATCCATTGTTGAGATGGCATCAGGACAGGGTGAACAAGGCTTTTGAAAAGCATTTTTTAACAACGAAGAAGCCTCACAATCTGGCTAGCATACTCCCAAAGCTGAAAGAAAACCAAAAACTTAAGGTGCGGTTCCTTTACAGCGAAACGGATTACAAGCTAGAAATTCATGAGTACAAGCATCGTGCTATAGAAAAAGTGCAATGTGTCTACGATAATGAAATAAGTTATCCTCATAAGTTTCAGGATCGGCTGGAGCTACAAAAGTTATATGATTTGCGAGGAGATACTGACGAGATTTTGATCATCAAAGGTGGTCTAGTTACTGATGCGTTCTATTACAATGCCGTCTTTTGGGATAGCCAATGCTGGGTGACACCAAAGAGCTATTTACTTCCAGGCACCAGAAGGCAATACCTGCTCGATCAGGAGAAAATAAAGGCAATGAGTATCGGTGTGAATGACATTGCGAACTTCGAAAAGTTGAGTTTAGTTAATGCATTGGTAGACTTAGAAGAGTGTGTCGTATTGACCAAAAACATTCGACTAAAGTGAACGCCTTTGTGCGAATTCGGACAATTTAAAAAGCTTTAAATTTTTTAAGCAGCTCATAAACAATAAGTTAGTATTTCGGCAAGCTATTCGCTGTGAAGTTTGAAACCCTCATACTATGCTTAGGAATCTTTTCATTGTTACACTCAGGAATTTAAAGCGCCAAAAGTTTTTTGCGGTGCTCAATACGCTCGGTCTTTCTTTGGGTATCGGTTCCTGCTTGATCATAGGGCTGTACGTTCATCATGAGTTGACTTATGATCAGTTTCATGAGAAAATTGACCGAATTTATCGTATCAATCAAACCTTTATTTGGGGAGATGACGATGCGCTTTTTGGTTCAACAGGACCCGCCGTTAGAGGAGCCATTGAGCGAGAAGTTCCAGAGTTTGAAACCTTAACTCGCGTGCACCCGACTGGGGATCTACTTGTCTCAAACATGAAAGATGGAGAGCTGATCGTTTTTGAGGAGACGAAGATTTTGGCTGTAGATGAAAATTTCTTCGAGGTTTTTAGTTTTCCATTGACTAGAGGGAATAACCAAAAGGCGTTGGTAAACCCAAATGGCATTGTAATTACGGAGGAAACAGCGCTAAAGTATTTTGAGACGACAGATGTAGTTGGACGGCAATTAGAAATTGGTGAAGCCGATAATAGAAAAAATTATCAAATCACTGGTGTTGCTAAAAACGTTCCACTTAATTCCCATATCGAATTCGATTTTCTTTTGTCCATGACTTCTTTTCCTAATGTCAAAAAGCGTGATGACTCATGGATGTGGACCACTTTTGTGACTTTTGGAACCATAAGGGAAGATGCCAATGTGGAGGAAGTAGCTCAGAAAGTGGCTGCAGTTCCGGGTAAGTATTTGGAGGCTTTTCTTCAAAAATATAGAGGGATAAGCTACGAGGAGTTTTTGGCATCAGGGGAAGAATGGGATTTATACATTCAGCCCATGTCCGATATTCATTTGCGATCTACCCATGTTTATAGCCGATTAAATCAGGTTGGAGATATTACCAATATTTACATTTTGATGATTATCGGAGGGTTAATTCTTGGGTTATCGCTGATTAATTATATCAACTTAGCCACTGCACGGTCAACCACCCGAGCCAAAGAAGTAGGCATAAGAAAGGTGATTGGTTCTGGTAAGTACCAGCTCATGGGACAATTTTTAGCAGAATCGATGGTGTATGTTTTCATTGCAGCAATTATTTCATTTTTTCTTGTCGAGTTTGTACTTCCTGTTATTAATCAAGCCACCGAACAATCGCTCTCTATTGCTCCGCTTTTTTCGCCCGTTGTTTTACTGGTGATTGTTTTCGGGCTAGTGCTGGTGGGTCTGTGTAGTGGACTATATCCAGCATTTTATCTTTCCGCTTTTCGGCCTTCGCAAGTCCTGAAGGGGAACTTGACTAATGGATTAAAAAATGGTGGTACTAGAAATGCCTTGGTCACTGTCCAATTTATTATTTCTATCACGATGATTACCTGCACATTGGTGATGCAGGATCAAGTAACGCACTGGAGGCAGATTGATCTTGGTTTTGAAAAAGAAAATAAACTGATCATAAAAAATGCACAAAGACTAGGGACGTCCACCGAGGCTTTTAAGCAGGAGATCCTTGCTGACGCTCGGGTAAAAGGTGTAACCATAACATCTGATACCCCGCCCATCGTTTTTGATTTCGACAACTTTAACAAAAAGGGAGAAGAAGATAAAAGTCTTAATGTCAACTACTTAACCGCCGATGAGGAATTTCTTGATATCTATGGACTACAATTGATACAAGGGCGAAATTTCGACAATGGTCGCAATGAAAAGTCGAACATTATTGTCAATGAATATCTGACCAAAGCCTTTGGGTTTGATAATCCAGTAGATGCAATCAACGAGCGAATTGGGTATGGTGGAGATACTGAGTTTGAAATTATAGGCATTATCAAAGACTTTAATTCGTCGTTATCACATACGAAATATCCATTCGCCGTATTTCCGCATAATGCGCCAATATTCCGAAATACAGAGACCAGTTTAACGCTTAACCTCCATGAAAATATGAGCCCTAAAGAGGTTAAATCGCTGATTACTTCCGTCAATGCCACTTGGAATAGTTTAAACGCCAAAGCACCATTTGATTACACCTTTGCCGATCAGGATTACCTGCAGTTTTTCGATCAAACCATTAAAATGGGTGAGATTCTTAACGGATTAGCCATTTTGGCGGTATTCATTGCTTGTCTTGGTCTGATCGGTCTTATCACTTTCGTTATCGAAAAGCGAAACAAGGAAATTGGGATTAGAAAGGTTTTAGGAGCTTCTGTTGCGCATATCTGGATTTTGCTCTCTGGCAGTTTTGGTAAATTATTGGTTTTGGGTTTTTTAATTGCTGCTCCACTGAGTTGGTATTTAATGAATGAGTGGCTTCAAAATTTTGAGTTGAGGATATCCATTTCCCTTATCACGATTGGTGCAGCCGGTTTCATTATGCTTGTGATGGCTGTTGCAACCATAAGTGTGCAAACGATAAAAGCGACCATGATAAACCCTGTAGATTATTTGAAAGATGAGTAGCCAAAAGCCAATCGGGTTGCGAATTGAAAAATTTTCATAATTTCAATCGTTTTCATTCGGAAAGCGCAAGAAGACCTCCTCGAAATAGCGGCTTTATTGCCATTTTCTTATTATTATAGAGTTTGGAAGTATAAAAGAACATTCTAATCCAAACCTATAATGGAAAACGTATCACTCAGTATTATTGATATCGTCATCATTGTGGTCTACATTTTTGGGATCATATGGTACGGTATATCCAAAGGAAAGCAGCAGTCGTCGGAAGAGTATTTCCTGGCTGGCCGTAACATGACTTGGCCCGTAGTTGGAATATCACTTTTTGCAGCTAACATTGGTAGCAACACCCTCATCGGTCTGACTTCCGATGCTTATAACACCAATCTTGCCGTTTATAATTACGAATGGATGGCTGCCGTTGTGCTGGTCTTTTTCGCGATTTTCTTTCTGCCATTTTATCTCCGATCGAAGGTTTATACCATGCCAGAGTTTTTGGAAAGAAGATTTGATAGCCGTACAAGGTACTATTTCTCTTTCATCACAATTGTGGGAAATGTCATTATTGATACAGCCTCAGGCTTATATGCTGGTAACTTGATTTTGAAAATCATTTTCCCAGAGTTAAACTCGTTGGTAATTATCATCTTTTTGGCATTGGCCGCTGCGGCTTATACCATTCCTGGAGGTCTGTCGTCAGTTGTCCATACAGAAGTAATTCAGGCCATGCTTTTGGTAGCGGGTTCTATTATGTTGACCTATTTTGCATTCGCGGAAGTTGGCGGCTGGGAAGGCATGACCATTGGCCTTGATCGATTAAACAATACGGACTATATCAACAAAGGGTCAGACGACATCTTCAGTCTCGTACGGCCAGCAAATGACGATTACATGCCTTGGACAGGTTTACTTTTTGGGGTGCCACTTTTAGGTTTCTACTTCTGGGCCAATAATCAGTTTATGGTTCAGCGGGTGTTAAGTGCTAAAGATTTGAATCATGGCCGTTGGGGTGCACTTTTCGCAGGTCTTTTGAAATTACCCGTTTTATTCTTCATGGTATTTCCAGGAGTGGTAGCCATTGTATTATTTGCCGACTTAGATATAAGCACTTTGAACTATATGACATTGGGTGAAGATGGAACTTCATCACTTTGTACCAACCTCAAGGACTGCCCGAATATGACTTATCCCGTACTTATTTATAGGCTTTTACCTACAGGAATATTAGGATTGGTCATTGCGGGATTGTTGGCAGCCATGTCTTCAAGTATCAGTGCGACATTGAATTCTGCCTCTACTTTGATTACTATGGACTTTGTAAATAAGATTAACCCTCATTTAACAAGTAAGCAATTGGTAAGAACTGGCCAGATAGCGACCGTAGTTTTGGTGATCTTAGCTGCTCTGTGGGCACCACAAATCGAGCGTTTTGGTTCTTTATTTGAATACCTGCAGCTTGTGCTTGGATTTATTGCGCCACCTGTGGTTTCTGTATTCTTGCTGGGACTTTTTTGGAGAAGATCCAATTCTCATGGAGCATTTTACTCACTCATTACAGGGTTCTTTTTTACGATTACCTTGATATACATCAAAATGACAGGAGCTGTTCCGTCAATCGCAGAAATACATTATTTGCATACTGCGCCTATGTTGTTGATTTTCTGTGGATTGATCAACGTGGTGGTAAGTTTAGCGACCGCTCCACCGGACGAAAAGCAAATCGAAAGTTTGATATGGACGACTTCCATATTTAAGGCGGAAACCGAGGAAATCTCCGGCCTGCCTTGGTACCAAAACTATAGGATATTGGCGATTATACTTTTAATCATCACAGGAATTGTTGTTGGACTTTACTGGTAAAAAATTATGGCATTTATTGTAGCATTAGATCAAGGAACGACAAGTTCCAGAGCAATACTTTTTAATGAAAAAGGGGAAATATGTGGTTCACGTCAGAAAGAGTTCACGCAAATTTTCCCTAAAAGTGGCTGGGTGGAGCATGACCCTGATGAAATATGGGCTTCCCAGTTAGATGTATTCAAATCTCTCATTGCTGATTTCAACGTTTCAACCTCAGAGATAGAGGGAATTGGGATCACTAATCAAAGGGAAACGACCATCATTTGGGATCGAAAGACGGGCGAACCTGTGCATAATGCCATTGTATGGCAGGATAAGCGCACCTCAGATTTTTGCGACAGCCTTAAGCAAAAAGGGCTTTCTGATAAAGTGAGAGAAAAAACAGGTCTGGTCATTGATTCTTATTTTTCTGGAACTAAAATTCGTTGGATGCTGCAAAATATCGACGGACTGCAAAAGCGCGCCGACAATGGCGAGCTGTGTTTCGGAACGGTAGATAGTTGGCTTGTTTGGAAAATGACCAAAGGAGCAGCGCATGTGACTGACTATACCAATGCTTCACGAACGATGCTTTATAACATCCGTGAAAATAAATGGGACGATGAGTTGTTGGAATTGTTAGAAGTGCCTAAGTCTATGTTGCCAGAGGCACACCCATCGGCGTATCATTTTGGAGATTATGACCTCAAAGGAACCAAAATCCCGATTTTAGGTATCGCAGGAGATCAACAATCAGCGTTGTTTGGTCAAGCGTGTTTTGAACCTGGAGAAGCCAAAAATACCTATGGCACGGGTTGTTTTATGTTGATGAACACCGGAAATGTGTGTGAAGAATCAAAACATGGACTGTTGACAACCATGGCATGTAGTCACGATGGAGCACTGACTTACGCCTTGGAGGGTAGCATTTTCATTGCAGGCGCGGCGATTCAATGGTTGCGTGATGCACTCAAAATAGTAGATGATGCCAAGGATTCTGAGTATTTCGCAAACAAAGTGAATACACATGATGTAGTTTTAGTACCTGCCTTTGCTGGTTTGGGCGCACCTTACTGGGATCAATATTCCAGAGGTGCCATATTTGGCTTGACCCGCGACACAGGTAAAGAACATTTGATTAAGGCGGCTTTGGACTCTATTGCTTATCAAACACGAGATGTAAGAACGGCGATGGAGCAAGATTCTGGAATTGAGCTGTCATGCCTTATGGTCGATGGAGGTGCAACAGCAAACAACTATCTCATGCAATTTCAGGCGGATATATTGGGAGTAGAAGTCGATAGGCCAGTCATCACCGAATCAACGGCACTTGGGGCGGCTTATCTGGCTGGATTAAAAGCTGGAGTATGGACGCTGGCCGATATCAAAAAGATAAGGAAAACAGATCGAAAATTCGCTCCGCAGATAGACGAAGAGAGCAGAGACAGGTTATATAAAACTTGGCAAAAGGCAGTAGAACGAACATTTAACTGGGCAAAAGATTAATGAATACATTCAATTCTAACAATAGAGATAAACTTATTGACAGGCTTAAATCCACGAATTACGACTTGATCGTGATCGGAGGAGGGATTACCGGAGCAGGTATTGCGCTCGACGCAGCGGCTCGTGGGCTAGAAGTTGCCTTAATCGAAAAAAACGATTTTGCCTCAGGAACGAGCAGCAAGTCTACCAAACTTATCCACGGAGGATTGCGGTATTTGAAACAATTCGAAATTGCCTTGGTGAGAGAAGTAGGGCAGGAGCGAGCGATTGTGCATAGTCTGGCACCTCACCTTGTAAAGTCCGAAAAGATGCTTCTGCCATTGATCAAAGACGGGACTTATGGTAAAATAATGACTTCTGTAGGATTGATGGTCTATGATGTGTTGGCTGGCGTGGAAAAAATTGATCAGCGTAAAATGTTGACCAAAGAAGAAACCATGCAAATGGAGCCATTGATGGACGAATCCAAAATGGAAGGTGGAGGAATTTATGCCGAATATCGCACGGATGATGCACGATTGACCGTAGAGATATTAAAAACCGCATCCAATTTTGATGCTGACATTATCAATTATGCGGAAGCCACTGACTTCATCTATACCGACGGAAAAATTTCTGGGATTCACTGGAAGGATAATCTGACCGAAGAGCATTATGAGATGCATAGCAGCTTCGTCATTAGTGCTGCTGGTCCATGGGTTGATGAGCTGAGAAGCAAAAACAAATCTTTGCATGGCAAAAAACTACATCCTACCAAAGGAGTTCACATTGTGCTTCCTTGGGATAAATTTCCTGTGAAGCAATCGGTTTATTTCGATGTGCCTGATGGCCGAATGATTTTCGCCATTCCGAGAGATCGTGTGACCTACATAGGAACTACGGATACGGATTATCATGGAGATATCAATGATGTGAGATCGTCCCTCGCGGATGTGGAATATCTAATAGACGGTACGAAGCACATCTTCCCTAGTCTTAATATTTCCGTGAGTGACGTAGAATCTAGCTGGGCAGGATTGCGCCCGTTGATTGAAGAGGAAGGAAAATCCGCCTCTCAGCTATCAAGAAAAGATGAAATTTTTGAATCAGAAACTGGACTCCTTTCTATTGCTGGAGGGAAACTTACTGGCTATAGAAAAATGGCGGAAAGAATCGTCGATAAACTTGGAGAGCGAATACAAAAACAAACAGGAAGTGCCATAAAACCCTGTTCAACAGATAAGTTGATGTTGACAGGAGCAGGTTTTAAAAGCGATGCTGATGTATTAAAATACGAATCCAGACTTAAAAATGAGGTAGAGAAACTAGGTTTGGATACCTATTATGGGGAATACCTCACCAGCAATTATGGGCGACAATCGGATGATATTCTGAGCAATTTTGATAAGCAAAAATCCAAAGATCCAGAGATTAAACTGGCGCTTGCAGAGCTGCATTTTACGATAGAAAATGAAGCGGTACATTCCTTACTTGATTTTTTTGAGCGACGTACTGGAAGGCTATATTTTAACATTAAATCAATCCCCAAACTTATTGATCCGGTAACGGAAGTCATGAGTAAAACTTTTGGTTGGGACAAAGCAAGAAAAAAACAAGAGCTAAAATGGTTAGCGCATGGTATGAACGTAGCAAGCAATTTTGAGTAGTCATCCATGAGTGGAAATAGTAAATCGGCAATGCTTTTAGACCAAATTTTAAAAGCAGATAAGGCTAAAAGTTATGACCCAAAATTCATAGAAAGACTCAAAGTTCAATTTGGAGATATATTTGAAAATTTTCATCGACTTTATCCTTACAGAGACGATGTATGGCAGCATATCGAAAAACTCGTTGATGTACTTCACAAAAACCATCAAGAGAGAAAAAGCGATTTAAAAAAACTTGACGATAAGCGTGAAGAAAACCCACAATGGTTTTTAAGTGAGCAAATCGCTGGAATGATGTTGTATGTCGATCGCTTTGCAGGAGACCTTAATGGTCTGAGTAAAAAGCTAGATTACTTTGAAGAACTTGGCGTAAACCTACTTCATCTCATGCCAATACTTAAGTCGCCACCAAATGACAATGATGGCGGCTATGCAGTATCTGATTACAGGCAGATCGAGCCGGCTATCGGCACCATGGAGGAGTTTAATCAACTCTCTGATAAGTTGAAAAAGAAGAATATGTTGCTGATGATAGATTTTGTGCTCAATCACACGTCAGACCAGCATGAATGGGCGGAGAGGGCCAAAAATGGCGACAAAACCTATCAAGATTATTACTATTGCTATGACGATCGGGGCATTCCTGATCAATTTGAGCAATCACTCCCACAAGTTTTTCCTGATACTTCGCCAGGTAATTTTACCTATTCTGAAGAATTGAATAAGTGGGTAATGACCGTTTTTAATAGCTTTCAGTGGGATTTGAATTATACGAATCCGGCGGTATTTATTGAAATGGTAGATGTGCTGCTTTTCCTGTCCAATCAGGGAATAGATATTATTCGCTTGGACGCCTTGGCCTTCATGTGGAAAAAGATAGGAACAGATAGCCAAAATTTGGAAGAGGCGCATCTACTGATCCAAACCATGAAATCATGTGCGAAAATTGCCGCCCCGGCCACACTTTTTTTAGCGGAAGCGATCGTAGCACCAACGGAAATAGTTAAATATTTCGGTAAAGTTGATGAAAACAGCACGAGTAACGAATGTGATATTGCTTACAACGCCACAACCATGGTACTGCTTTGGGACAGTATTGCGACAAAAAATAACCGTCTACTCAGCACAACTATCAAGAATATTCCGACCAAGCCCAGAGGAACAACCTGGCTTAATTATGTCAGATGTCACGATGATATCGGCTTAGGTTATGAAGATCAACATGCGGAATGGGCGGGTTACAGTCCTTGGGACCATCGCCAATTTTTGATCAACTTTCTAACAGGAAAAATTGACTGGTCATTTGGAAGAGGTCGCCCATTCATGGAAGATAAAAAGAAGGGCGATGCAAGAATATCGGGAAGTCTGGCTTCTTTGGCAGGATTGGAAAAGGCGATGGTTGAAAATGATCAACGTCAAATCGATTTCTCAATCAAAAGAATAATTTTATTACATAGTGTGATCATATCCTATGGCGGTTTACCTGTGATTTACGCGGGTGATGAACTAGCCACTTTAAACGATTATTCTTTTGAGAATGATCCGATTCGAGCCAAGGACAATCGGTGGATGCATCGACCAAAAATGGTTTGGGAGGTGGCCGAGCGGAGAAAGAAATTAGGAACGACTCAGCATAGCACTTTTCACCAGATTAGTCACCTTTTGAAGCTTAGAAGTAACAGTCCAGAATTTGCGGATTTTGGCAATTGTTATCTCGTGGATTGTCATAATCAACACTTGTTGTCCTATGTTCGCATATTTGACACCTACAAAACGTGGGTTGTTGTCAACCTCAACGATCACTCTGAACAATTAGAATATGAGATGGTAGAATACATGGGATTTGATGCTGGAAAAGATCTTTATGACAAGGTTTCTGATAACAAAATCCTTTTTAATAATGATAAATATCAACTGGATCCCTATCAGTTTGTGTGGATTCATCAAAAGTAACAGCTAACAATTATGGAAAGAATTTGGTGGAAAGAGGGTATCGTGTATCAGATTTACCCAAGAAGTTTTAACGATAGCAACGGCGATGGAATCGGCGACATTGCTGGCATAATCGAAAAGTTAGATTATATCAAAAGTCTCGGTGTGGATATTATTTGGCTTTGTCCGGTATATAGCTCTCCCAACGATGATAACGGTTATGATATCAGTGATTACCGCCAAATAATGACCGAATTTGGCACCATGGCAGATTTTGATTTGCTTTTGTCAGAGATGAAAAAGCGAGAACTCAAGCTGGTCATGGACTTGGTCGTGAATCATACTTCCGATGAGCATGCTTGGTTTGTAGAATCGAGAAGTTCCAAAGACAATCCGAAACGAGATTATTATATCTGGAAGAAAGGCGTAAACGGTGGCCCTCCCAATAATTGGCAATCCTTTTTTGGCGGGGATGCTTGGAGATACGATGCGCAGACGGACGAATATTTTCTAAGACTTTTTACTTCAAAACAACCTGACCTCAACTGGGAAAATGAAGAAGTAAGAAAGGAAGTTTACGACATCATGAAATTCTGGCTCGACAAAGGCATTGACGGTTTTCGAATGGATGTTATTTCATTGATTTCCAAGCGAGGCTATGACGATACGCCGTACAAAGAATTTAACACGACGATCCAAAAAGTGTACGCCAATGGCACAAGGGTACATGAATTTCTGCAAGAAATGAATAGGGAAGTCATCTCCAAATACGATATGCTGACCGTAGGCGAAGGCCCAGGAATTGCAGTGGAAAATGGCTTGGATTACGTGCAGGCAGATCGTAAGGAATTGAATATGATTTTCCATTTTGATCATATGTTTATCGATCATGGGCCTGGCGGTAAATTTGATTATCGGCCATACGATTTGGTCACTTTTAAAAAGGTTTTTTCCAGATGGGAAAAGGAGCTTGCCGGAAAGGGCTGGAACAGTATATTCTTAGGGAATCACGATTTTCCTAGAATAGTCTCAAGATTTGGCGATGATGAAGCTTATTGGAAAGAATCAGCCAAAGCGCTCGCATTGCTTCTTCATTCGCTCAGAGGAACCACCTACATCTATCAAGGTGATGAGATAGGCATGACCAATGTCGCATTCCCATCGATAGAAGATTATAGAGATATTGAAACGCACAATGTATACAAAGAAGTAGCCGCCGAAAATGGTAACTTGAAAGCTTTGATGAATCAGATTCACATTCAAGGCAGAGACAATGCGCGCACGCCCATACAATGGTCAACGCAGCAATATGCAGGCTTTACAACCGGAGAGCCATGGATAAAATTGAATCCGAACTTTGACCAAATCAATGTGGCTTCTCAGGAAAATGATGCTGATTCCATTCTTAATTTTTACAGAAAAGTAGTTGCGCTGCGCAAAAAACATCTGACATTGGTTTACGGAGAACACACGGATATCGCATTAGATCATAAGCAAATATTTGCCTACTGGCGACATGATGACACAAATGCTTACTTGGTTCTATTCAATATGAGTAAGACGGATGCGGTATTAAATGTGGGAAATGCATTTGATTTAACAGAGAAGTTATTGATAATTTGTAATATGGATAGCGAACCCGATTTTACTGATTCAGAAGTAAAATTGAAACCATGGCAAGCTGCACTTTATAAAATAAAATAATAAGTTATGAGCATTTGGGGGATAGATCTCGGAGGGACAAAGATTGAAGGGGTAATTCTTAAATCAGCAAAGCAGCCTGAAGTGCTTCTTCGCAAGCGCATCCCAACGGAAGCAGATCAGGGTTACGAACATATTGTGAGTCAGATTGCCAAGTTGATTGATTTGATGAGCGAAGAAGTCGGATACAAGCCAGAGAAAATTGGTATAGGTACACCGGGAACGACCGATCCTGCCTCTGGTTTAATGAAAAATAGCAATACGGTTGTTTTAAACGGAACACCTTTTCGCGAAAATCTTGAAAAAGCACTTGGAATACCTGTCAAAATGGCCAATGATGCAAACTGTTTTGCTTTGGCGGAAACGCTCATGGGATCAGTTAAAAATCAACTGCCGGGAGCAAAAGTGGTGTTTGGTGTCATCATGGGCTCAGGCGTAGGAGGAGGATTGGTGATCAATGGACATATCATTGAAGGCCGTCACGGTATTGGCGGAGAATGGGGACACAATTTTTTGGATGAGTCAGGCGGAAAATGTTATTGTGGACAATCAGGATGCGTAGAAACAATTATTTCGGGAAAATCTCTGGAGCGTTATTATTTCGAGCAATCCGGCAAGCATAAAAAATTGAAAGATATCTATGCCGACCACCTGAGCGGTTCCGATCCTTTATCTACCACGGTTGTTCAAAGATTATTGACTTTCTTTGGCAAAGGCCTTTCTTCGATTATCAATGCGATTGATCCTGATGCAGTAGTCCTCGGTGGAGGAGTGGGTAACATCGATTTGCTCTATACGGAAGGCGCACAGCAACTGGAAAAGTATATTTTTAACCATAAGCTTGAAACCAAAATCTTAAAACCTGAACTTGGCGATAGTGCCGGCGTGTTTGGTGCGGCGATGCTAGTAGAGGAGTAGTCCGAACGGTTTTCTTGACGACACTTAATAATATAGACTTAACAATTAGATAAGATCAAAGGATGTCGCCTGCTTGGTTTTTTGGTATTACTTTGGCCTATGATGTAGTGTCTTATTTGGAGGCCTTATCTTTTATTTGCGGTCATACTTTTCAAGGCACTTATAGGTATAATTGTCTCATGGATCCCATGCATTATCAAACCACTTGAAACTCGAAAATAAAATCGTTTATCAAAATCTCGACCGGCTCTATGAAAAGTCGGAAACTGTCGAGTTAAAGAAAAAGGACAAATGGGTCATTTTCAGTGACTTGCATATGGGCGATGGCGGCTCCACCGATGATTTCAAGGCCAATGCTCATTTGTTTAAAACGGCATTAGAGACCTATTATTTCAAAAGGAAATATTCCTTGCTCCTCAATGGTGACGTGGAAGAACTTCAGCGCTTTTCTGTCAAAAAAATCTATGAAAAGTGGTCAGGTATTTACGAAACATTCGATCTTTTCCATGCCAAAAACAAGCTTGTGAAGACGGTCGGCAATCATGATCTGTCACTGTTTGAAGAAACCGAATTACCTTTTGCCTACAAGCATGTCGAAGGTTTCAAGCTCAAGCACAAACGAGACCACTTGTTTTTTTACCATGGGCATCAAGCCTCAAAAAAGTTTCAGAGCCACAATCGGCTGATCGGCCTCACGCTAAAATACTTTGCCAACCCACTAGGCATTAAAAATTACTCTGTGGCACACAGCAGCAGAAAGCAATTCAAAATAGAAAAAAGAGCCTATGCTTACTCTGCTTATCGTAAAGTGGTGTCAGTCATAGGGCACACGCATAGGCCACTATTTGAGTCGATGCACAAAACCGAAAGACTGAAATTTAAGATAGAGCAACTCTGTCGGGAGTTTTTAGATGCCAAGACGGAGAAAGAACAGGGCGAGATAAAAACGGCCATCAAGTCCTATAAAAAAGATTTAAAAAAATATTACCGCGCACATCAGCCGACTAATTTAGATAGCTACGTATACAACACCATTTTTCACATTCCATGTCTGTTCAACTCTGGCTGTGTCATTGGCAAAAGAGGCATGACCTGCCTAGAAATTGAAAATGGAATGATTAGACTCGTTCATTGGTTTGATGGGCAGATCAATAAAAAATACCTAAGGCCTACAGGCTATGAGCCTGAGCAACTCGCAGATACCAACTATTTCCGCATGATTATCAATGAAGAATCGTTGGATTATGTCTTCACAAGGATAAAGTTTTTGGCTTAGCCGAGCGATTTTAACACTGACGAGCGTATTATAAACTATGCTCATTTAGTACACCAAAAGTCCTAAACCAATATGCAATACTTTTTTAAAGGCAATTGGGACAACTGTGTGCCAGCTTTGTCACACCATAATCGACGCATAAACTTTGGCAAATGTCTTTACATGAATATGGATTCTAGAATATAATTCTATATTTGCGCCGTGCGCAAAGAACTACTACTAGCCCTTCTTGGATTATTTCTCGCGTGCAATGCATTCGGCCAGGTCGCAGATAAAATATATTTCAAAAATAAGATTGAAATAGGTCAAATAATTCCACCTTTCAACGTATTGAGCTTGGAACTAGAAATGGTAGACGTAGCAGGAGAGCAAAAGAAATGGCTCGTCGCGGACATTGATTCCGTCTACAAGGATGCCACTTGGTATTTCAACTTAAGCTCTTTAGATCCGACTAACGATTTAAAGGTGAAGCTCGCCAAACGATTTTTTCTAGGGGATTATTCGCTTTTTAAAAGTTCAGACGAATTTGGCAAACCAAAATTTTTCCTATTTATTGAGTCTAAAGTTATTCTACTTACCGAGCAAAACTATCAAACTGTTTTTGCTGAGCAGTTTGGAGTAAGTTCATTTGACATGACCACACTTTCCAAAGCAGATCTAACCAAAGCGTCAATTACTTACCACAAACAGAATGACTTAAAAGTGAAAGATTTTGTCTTCAAAAGGAAAAGTCGACCTCTGGCATTTGGCATAGGTGCAAGTATGGTATTTGCTGAAATGAATAGTCAACCTCTAGTCTCAGAATATCAGGCATCTGTTAGGATTAAGGCTTTTGTTAATTTTAAATTTAGACGCTCTCAATTTTCAGTTGGGTATAGCCATGGGAAAATACGTTTTTCAACCCTTGAAATAGCTACACCGAACGGGCCATTACAAATCGAGGAAGGAGAAATAGCCGTTAATGGCGCCACGATCCATTATGACTATTTTCTAAATAATGCTAAGGTAGTACCCTTCGTAAGAGTTGGAATGTTATTGTCTAAACCAGAGCTATCAGGTGATGTAGGATTATTCGATTTTAAATACGATTCCCGCGCACTTCCATTTTTAGGAATGGGACTTAAAATCACCGACTTACCTGCACTCATGTTGCACTATAATTATCGATTCAAAGGTGGCAGCTATTTTTATAGTGGTGGTGAGACTTTCACAGAAATCAATCAGACTTTTGGACTAGAAATAAGCTTTTAACCTAATGTAATTTATGATCAAAACAACATTACTATCATTGTCGCTTTGGCTTTTTGCGATAGCCACCACTTTGGCTCAAACAGCTGACGTTATCTACTTATTTGACGGAAGAGTGGTCTTGGGTGATATAAAAAAAGCGCTTTACCCACTTAGAGAGGCTAAGATTGACATCAATACTGAATCGGGATCACAAACTTATTTTCTTGACCAAATTGATTCTGTAAGAGAAAATGGAGTCATGTATAAAAAACTTTCCTACCGGCTTGGGAGAGAAACTTTTCAATCCTTGGGAAAACCCTATTTTAAAGGTGACTGGATCTTATATGAAACGGACCTCTGGAAAACAGTAGAGGTACACATTATGGAAGTTGATGGACGTACACTGGTTCTCACAGAACCAAACTATTGGTCTACTTTTAGAAATTATATAGATCCAGATTATGAAACACGGCCAATTAAGTATTTTGATCCGGTTTTTCTTTCAGAATTTTCGGTGAAGTACCATGAGGCAAAGGGTAAAGCGGTAACAGAAGCAATCGTACAAGAAAAACGCTTATCAGACGTTCGATTTGGTTTTGGCTTGGGTTTTATGGGTTCTGATTTTGGGTCTTCAGCTCCATTGGCGGCAGAATCCACTTCTGCTTTTTCTCTAAATCTACTCATTGCACTTAATCGATTTCAATTCGAGACGTATTATCGGTTTAATAAAATGCCAATAAATGCTCGAGTAAATACTAACACTATAAATTTTGATGTGCAAAAGAACGAATTTGCATTATTGACTAAATATATGATTGCCCCAGACAAATTGGTGCAGCCTAATATTCAGGCAGGATTACTTTTAATGGGTGCAAAAGTCGTGGGTGATATAAGTGCACCGGCGAATCTTCAGACTGGTGTCACATCATTTGAGTATGATGCCCCAATAAGCACTTTTTTAGGAGCTGGCCTATATTTTAATCTGAAGCCTGTTGGTTTTGCGATCAATTATCGACGAACTTCTCCCAAAACAACAGTTTTTCTTAATAGCATTCAAACACAGGAAGAACAAAAAATGAATACAATCTCACTAGATTTCTATTTTTAAGAAACCATGTCGAGGGTTATCATCACAATAATAGCTTTACTGAGTGCCGTCATCGTAATTGCACAAAAAGATACCGACTTTATAGAGGGAGATTATAAAGCTGGTTTTGTGAAACTCAATGCTCAGAATACTTATTTTTCTTCCTTTAGCCTATTGGCTAATGAAAAAACCGAGCGTATTCGCTTAGAGGCGATAGACTCTTTAACAATGAATACGGCGCGTTACATAGTGTTGAATTTTTACCTGAGACAAAATCAATATACGGCACTGTCTAAACTGTTTTTTTGGTCTATTTATAAAAGTTGGACTTTCATTACCTTTAGAAACCCAACACTACCATGAATTCGGCACGGCCAATAATAAAGTCGATGATTTTACTTTTAAAAATGATTTTGGTGGAACTCAAATATGGGACAAATTTCGGTTTTGGAACCAAAGTTTCTGTAAATCAACTTTCTACAATTATCAGCTACTGCGTCCAAAACATGCACTCATCGACCAGAGGGGAAGTCAGGTATAAAGGAACGTTACTCGCTGGTACTTCTGGGTCGTTTGTTACTGTAAGGGGTGAAAACTTTCTTGGAAATTATGCGGAAAGGATTGGTAGGCTTGAGTTTACATTCTTGAATAGGGTCTTTCAACAATAAGTTTATGATAGTCAAAAGTAAAATAGACAATATGTTAATTATAAAGCTCATAGGTGTTTTAGCACTATTTGCCTTTGGTAGTAAAGCCTTTGCCCAAGAAGACCGACTTTACTTTCAAGGTCAAGAGCGAGTTGGAAAAATCCTTTTGAGTAGGCAAAACCCTTATTTCTCTTTTTTTAAGTTCTCCGATACAAACGACACAGAAATCATCAAACTCTCAGAAGTAGACTCTCTTGTGTATAAAAAAGAGGCGCTGTTCCAAGTCGGTTTTAGCCTCGGTGAAAATGATTATCAAGCTTTGGCAAAACGCTTTTTTAAAGGAACTTACGATTTATACATTACTTGGTCTGACAAGTTTGGCGAATTACTTCTCAAAAAAGAGGGAGACTCATTGGTGGTCATTACTGATTTCAATAAAGATCTGTTATTTCCCTTTTTAGATTTCTCGTCGAATTCAGGAATTGGGCTGAATATGAATTCTTTAAGACTGGCCTCCGAAAAAATGCATGAAAGGAATAACCTGCAGTTTGAAAGTTATCTCACCTCAAGATCAAGGGGTATTACTGAGTCCATTGACATTGGTATGAGGTTTAATCAATCCTTCATCCGAAGCAATTACCGCTTCATAACAACGGATTATGACACTAAAACAACGAATATAAATTCTGAGTTATTTATACGTGTGAATGGTAAGAGGTTTTTCTTTGAGCCGACACTAAGATTCACTCAAAACACGAACACCTTAGAAGGCGTTAGGTTTTACGAAGGGTTTCGCGCCTCGCCAGCGATTGACATAGAGAATAAAGTCAAACGAACTGAATTTGGAGCAGATTTTGGTTTTTACCTGACCAAAAACAAAAGAATACAACCCTTTTTGAAGTTGGGTTGGTACACTATTTTATCTAATAAAACACAAAGTTCAGTACATTCAGACACCATGAATGAGGTTTATACTTTTCAGACTAGAATTAGCGATTTTAGTTACAACATGAGCCCTGGGATTGGTGCAAGATCAGAGTTTGGAAACTTGGTTATATTCGTCAGCATTAGTTATTCTCATTACGATGAAATATTTTCAGGATCTTTGAGATATCGAGAGCTGGAATATTCGACGCTTTTTGATAAAAACTTCGAAGTAGACAGGACCTTTAATTATTCTGGAGATTACAATGAAAAAGTCTGGAGATTCGAATTGGCCCTAGCATATAAAATATTTAGCAAATAATGAAAAATAGCCTTATCATATTATTGGCTTTAATAATGTCTTGTGCTCTTTCAAAAGAGCAAAAAGGCCAAAAGCCTTTCGACCTTCAAGGCCACCGAGGAGCTAGAGGACTAATGCCAGAAAACTCCATTCCTGGATTTTTTAAAGCAATAGAGCTGGGAGTTACAACCTTAGAATTAGACCTATGCGTCACTAAAGACAATAAACTTGTGTTGAGTCATGAGCCAATCATGTCCTCGATGATTTGTACGAATCCTCAGGGAAAGGCTTATGACGACTCGGTCGCACACAATTACAATATCTACCAATTGACCTACGAAGAAGTCAAGTCATTTGATTGTGGTTCTTTGCCACACCCTTGGTTTCCTGAGCAAATGAAAATGGCTACTTATAAGCCATTACTTACGGACGTTTTTGATACAGTCAATTTCTACTTGGCCAATAACAAGTCGCTACAAAAGGCCATCAACTATAATATTGAAATTAAAACACAGGCCACTACCGACGGAGTTTATCATCCCACTCCGAAAGAGTTTTCTGATCTTGTTTTCAATACCATCAATGACAATCTGGACTGGAAATATATCACCATTCAATCCTTTGATTTTAGAGTGTTACAATATTGGAATCAGACCTATCCTGAGGTCAAACTGACCTTACTTATTGAAAACAAACTTTCACCAAAAGAGAATCTCGACTCATTAGGCTTCATTCCAGAGGTCTATAGTTGTGAACATATATTACTTTCGCGTACGACTATCGACCAATTGCACAAAAAAGGAATGCACGTCATCCCATGGACAGTAAATGATGCCGCCAGAATGGATACTTTGCAATCTTGGAATGTCGATGGCTTAATTACAGATTATCCGAATAGATTTTAATAACTGACCAATGAAAAAAAAATACGACGTTTACGCCATTGGAAATGCCATTGTCGACTACCAAATCGAGATAGATGATGCATTTCTGCAATCCAACAATGTAGAAAAAGCCATGATGACTCTTGTAGATGAGGAGCGTCAAACCACGCTCATCACTGCTGCTGGAGATAAAATCAAGGCCAAAGAAGGTGGAGGCTCAGCTGCCAATACAATTGTAGCATTAAGCAAGCTTGGCGGCAAAGGTTATTACTCTTGCAAAGTGGCCAATGACGAGGATGGTAAGTTTTACCTTAAAGACCTTACAGATAATGGTCTTGATACCAATCTTGACATCAAAGTATTGCCAGAAGGTGTTACAGGAAAATGCTTGGTGATGGTTTCCCCTGACACAGAGCGAACCATGAACACCTTTTTAGGTATTACCTCTAATTATTCTACAGAAGAGTTAAATGAGGAATCACTGAAAGCATCACAGTATCTTTTCATTGAAGGCTATCTAGTCACGTCACCTACTGGTTTGGAAGCCATGCTGAAAGCCAAAAAAATCGCTCAGGATAACGGAGTGAAAGTAAGCCTTACTTTTTCAGATCCAAGTATGGTCAAGTATTTCAAAGATCAGATGAGCGAAGTAGTAGGTGAATACGTTGATTTACTTTTTTGTAATGAAGAAGAGGCCATGCTCTTTACCGATACTGACAATCTTGAAAACGCACGCGAGGCGCTGAAAAAAGCAGCAAAAAGATTCGCAATCACCCAAGGGCAAAATGGTGCAGTGATTTGGGACGGGGATACATTTGTAGATATTGAGCCTTATACAGTTAAAGCTGTCGATAGCAATGGTGCTGGAGATATGTTCTCTGGCGCATTTTTGTACGCGATCACCAACGGTCATAATTACGCTTCTGCTGGAAAACTGGCAAGTAAAGCAGCCTCGGAAGTTGTCGCTAAGTTTGGCCCAAGGCTGACCAAAGAAGTCATGCACGAAATAAAAGGAGAAGTCTTTTCTTTATAAACTTAAGTGGGGCGTCCGGGCGGGCTATCGACTATATCTTTTTTCCAAAATGAAAAAAGGATGCCGTCTCTATCCCTGACGCTCCTACCTTGAGCGATATCATCAGAAGTTCTAAACCCACTCGCCATAAAAAATAGAGAGTGGGTTTCAATAGATTTAACGCTGTTGAAAGGGCTCAAATTATACCCAGAATTTAGGCTTAAAACGAGAAAAATCGACGTATTAGTAGGTTAATTTGAGGCGAGAAAGCCATCTGTCAACACTGAATTTCGTGTTAAAAATGCTTTATTTAGAGGGTAAAAAGAAAAAAGACAGCCTATCATTTACTTTTGAAAATTATTATTCTATCTTTGCACACCATTTTAAAATCGGACGAGAGAAATCATGAAGAGAACATTTCAACCTTCAGTAAGAAAAAGAAAAAACAAGCACGGATTCAGGTCTCGCATGGAATCGGCTAATGGCAGAGCGGTAATAGCAAGAAGACGTGCAAAAGGCAGAAAAAGACTAACAGTGTCTGACGAAGCATACAAAAAATAAGTAATTTAAGGCCGATGATTCACGAAGGCCTCAGCTATACTTTCCCCAAAAACGAACGTTTATCGGGTAAAAAAGAAATAGAGGAGCTATTTAAAAATGGTTCCTCTTTTTATTTGCATCCTTTTATATTCCGCTATCTCCAAGCAGATAAGGAGCAAAACCATAAAGTCCTTTTTTCTGTTCCAAAGAAAAAATTCAAGCGGGCAGTGGATCGAAACCTTGTGAAAAGGCGCCTTCGAGAAGCATACAGATTAAATAAGCACCACTTAAATAATTCCCAAGACTTTTATTACCTTGGATTCGTCTATATAGAAAAGACAATAATTCCATTTTCGGAAATAGAATCTAGACTAGTCAAAACCTTAAAACGTTTTACAAATCAAATCGCGGAGAATGAAAACCAAATTAACTTATAAAGTATCAGTAGCGGCAGTCATGTTGGCTGCATTTCTATTTTCATTTAGTAATGTAAGCTACGATCGCTCTTTCGAGATAGTAAAAAACCTCGATATTTTCGCCACCATGTACAAAGAGGTTAATGCATATTATGTAGATGAAATCAACCCGTCTTTATTCATGAAAAAAGGAATGGATGCCATGTTGAGCTCACTCGATCCTTACACAGATTATATTCCCGAAGACGCCATTGAAGATTACCGTACAAGCACCACAGGAGAATACGGAGGAATTGGCGCACTGGTCGATACCAAAAATGGAGTGAGTACGGTGGTTATGACCTATGAAGAAAGCCCTGCCGCCAAAGCTGGATTGAAACCGGGGGATCAAATTACGGAAATAAACGAGATAGAATTATCTGGGAAAAACACCAAAGAAATTAGTCAATTACTCAAAGGCCAGGCAAAGTCTAAGATCACTTTAACCATCAAGAGATACAACAAGCCTGAATCTTTCAAGGTTAATCTCGACCATGAAAAAATAACGATCAAAAACGTGCCTTACTACGGAATGGTTAACGAGGATATCGGCTATCTTAAACTAACCGAATTTACCACAGAGGCAGGAAAGGAAGTGGGCAAAGCTGTGTCTGAATTAAAAGAAGAGGGAGCAAAAAAAATAATATTTGACCTAAGAGGTAACCCTGGTGGCCTATTGGAAGAAGCCATAAATGTGTCTAATGTTTTTATTCCTAAAGGAAAGGAAGTCGTAACAACAAAAGGGAAATTAGAGAAATGGACAAAAACCTATAATTCACTGAATGAGCCTGTAGATATAAATATTCCGGTTGTTGTTTTAATAAACAATGGAAGCGCTTCTGCATCGGAAATTGTTTCGGGAGTAATCCAAGACTATGACAGAGGTGTTTTAATAGGTCAAAGAACTTATGGAAAAGGATTGGTACAGCAAACAAGACCACTTGCCTATAATTCACAAATAAAAATCACCACTGGGAAATACTACATTCCGAGTGGTAGATGCATACAAGCAATTGACTACAGTCATAGAAACCCAGACGGGAGCGTAGGTAAGATTGCGGACTCTTTAAAAAGCGAATTTCAAACAGTAGCTGGCAGACTTGTCTATGATGGCGGAGGGGTAACTCCAGACATTGAGACGGAAGCTTATAGTCTGGCTTCTGTGTCCATCGCTCTACTTCGAAATGATCATATTTTTAATTATGCTACAAAGTATTATTACGATCATCCGTCAATTAGTGATCCCACAAAATTCCAGCTATCAGATGAAGAATACCAAAGTTTCGTAAGTTGGCTTTCTGGAAAAGATTATTCCTACACAACAAGTGTGGAAAAAAACATCGAAAAATTAATTGCCTCGGCAAAAACAGAAAAGTATTACTCACAAATGGATAGTCATATTAAAAGCTTGAAAAAATCAGCTACTGATAATAAAGCACAAGATCTGACCTTATTTAAAGAGGAAATTAAATCATTATTGGAACAAGAAATTGCAGGCCGTTACTATTTGCAAAGAGGCAAAATCGAAACAATGTTCAACAAAGACAAAGAGATACTCGCTGCAGTAAACGTCTTAAATGATACGGAGAAGTATAACAGTCTGCTTAAGCGTCAGTAAATGTCCCTAATACTGAGCATTGAAACTTCAACAGATGTGTGTTCTGTAGCTGTTCATAATGAGTCAAACCTGATAGCCTTTCAGAGGTATGACTTAGCAAAGTCCCATTCATCCTTATTAGCAGTTCTCATCCAACAGATGCTTGAAAATGCAGATCTAAAAATTTCCGATCTATCTGCTATAGCAGTATCAGCTGGGCCTGGATCTTATACAGGGCTTAGAATTGGAGTATCTACTGTTAAAGGGATCGCATTCGGTCAGAACCTGCCGGTCATTGCCTTGGATAGTTTAGATGTGTTAAATGCAGCTTTCCACAGGTTTCAAAAAGAAGATGAATATGCAATGCCGATGATGGACGCCAGAAGAATGGAGGTTTATTGTCAAATTCGTGATAAAGCCGGAGCTTATGTTTTGAAATCCAAAGCTTTAATCGTTGAACCCGATAGTCTTACTCTTTACAATAATAAGCCAATAGTGATTTTCGGAAATGGGGCAGAGAAGACATTGCCAATCATTGGAGGTGAGAATATTACTTACCTTCCTGGCATAGTTCCGGAAGCCGTCAACATGGGCCTAATAGCTTTTCAAAAATTTCAAAAGAAAGAATTTGTCGACGCGGCTTATTTCGAGCCATATTATCTAAAGGAGTATAGAACTATTCCTCCAAAACAGAAGTTTTAAATATCATGGAAAAGGAAAGAATCAATCGAGTTGCAAGTAGTAGTCTAGTCTCAATTGACTTGGACGATTATGTGGATCTGAGCAACACCGCCGAATTTGACATCCAACCCGCACTTTACCAAGGCATAATTCTTAAAGAATCAGATTTTCGAGAATATATCAAATCATTTAATTGGACATCTTTCGAAGGTAAAAAGGTTCATGTTCATTGCTCGGCGGATGCTATAATTCCAACTTGGGCCTACATGCTTGTTGCAGCCAAACTTTCACCGATTGCTCAATTAGCAGTATTTGGTGATATTGATCAACTGGAAAAAACAATTATTGATGATGCGATCACTAAAATATGTGAGCAAAACCTCGAAAACGCGAAAGTGGTGATTAAGGGATGTGGCGCTATAAAAAATCGAGATTATGCATATTTCCAACTGACAAAAGTCTTGGCGCCTTCGGTTTCAAGTATAATGTATGGAGAGCCATGTAGTACCGTGCCAGTCTTCAAGAGATCCAGACGGTAATCCGATAAATATTTGTTGGAATAATTTGTGAATAATTAGTTTGAAGTGGGTAGAAGTTATCTATCTTTGCCATCCGTTTGAAAGGAATGGGGCTGAGGTTTTGAGGAGAGG
>JAVJRN010000014.1:0-48025 GCA_040218415.1 Cyclobacteriaceae bacterium | reverse complement strand
CATGGTACTTCAGTATTATTTCTTGTCTTGTATACATACTTATCATTCGAGATAAACGTCTTCTTTTTTCGTTTATCAGATTTTTTAAGTGGTATACTTTTCAAGTGAAATATGGTACACTTTTCAAGTGGTATATACACAATCATTCACCAAACGAAAACCTATAGTACACAAAACAGGACTTTGCAAATAAATGCAATAACCCAATTTGTATGTATCCTGTATGTATCAAAAATAAAAAAGCACTTACAAATTAATGTAAGTGCTTGATTTTCAAGAGCCTCCTATCGGGATCGAACCAATGACCTACTGATTACAAGTCGGACAAGGCGCTTAACCGATGTTAACATTTATTGACTTATAGTGATTTCAGAACGTTTTTTGATTTTCCTATTGTCTTTTATTGTCTCTTTTTATCTGTTGTTTTCATTCCTATGTATGCAAAATCTATGCAAATACATTTGAACAAATTAAACAGCAAAAAAATGAAAATCACACAATTCTTGGACATGAGAAGTCAACTAAAAGACGGTACGTATCCAGTCAAACTACGAATTACTAACAAGGGAAAACAGAAATACTATTCACTCAACAGGTTTCTTAACAAAGAAGATTGGGACAAGATAAAGAGCGGTACAAGGAAGGCGCCTTTAGTAAAAATTCAAGAATATCTAGACAAAGAAGAATCAAAGGCAAGAACAATTATAGATAAGCTCCGACCCTACTCGGAATATGAATTTGAAAAGCAGTATTTAGGCCGTTCAATTAACTCATCATCCGTCTTTGAATTGGCAGATATATATATCGAGGATAAAATCAAAAGTGATAGCATCCGTACTGCTCAGAGTATGGAAGACATGAAGAGCTCAATGGGTAAATATTTAGCCTCAATAAAGCAGCGTGAATTCAAGTTTGAAAGTATAACTGTAGAATGGCTAAGAGGATATGAAAACTGGATGGTAAAAAGAGGAAATAGCCTCACTACCGCTGGAATGTATTTAAGGAATCTCAGAACTTTATTTAATACCGCGATAAGAAAAGAAATCGTAAACAAGGCAAATTACCCTTTTGAAAGACACAAGTACATTATCCCGAAGGGAAATTCCCAAAAAAATGTACCCACAGAAGATGACATAAAAGCCTTCCTCAAATACAGATCAGATAACCAAAAGAAACAAAGAAGCAGAGACTTCTTTGTTTTAAGCTATCTCTGCTCAGGAGTCAATTTGGCTGACTTAGTGCGTATGAAACCAGAATACATCCATGAGAACTGTATTCACTTTCCTTTAAGAACCAAGACAAGGAACTCAAACAAGGAGTCATTGACTATACCCCTACTCCCACAATCCATGGAAATCATTGAGCGATATAAAAAGACAAATGCGTATTACGTTTTTGATATCATAAACCCAGAAGAAAAAGAGCAGACTAAAATTGACAAAATAAAGCAATTCAATAAAGTCTTAAATGAAGGACTGAAAAGTATATGTGAAGAACTAGGTATGAAAAAGTATACTTATTATACGGCAAGACATGCATTTGCCTCTCACATGATCCGTAAAGGCGTCCCTCTTATGTACATTAAAGAACAAATGGCTCATACGGACATTAAAACAACCATGATATATGTTGGAAGCTTAGATAAAAAAAATATGCACAACCTACAGCAAAATCTTCTCGAATAATAAGAAAGTAAATCGTACCGATACTGAAAATTTTAAAAGAGAACGGAACGCAGGTGGAGAGAACGTGCGAGCAGCTCCTAATAGGTGCGAGATGGAAAGCATGCAATGCGTCATCGACCTATGTAAGGAATATGCGAGGGCAAGAGCGTAGGGATTCCTTACACAAGGGTTGGCGTGTGTTTTTGATGGGGAGGCCTGAGGGCAAGGAGAAAATCAAAAACCATGACAACCCGCAGCCTTTGGGAGCCAGCAGGGCGAGCATAACCACCAGAAGCGGCTGGGCTTATATCGGTTTGTGTGCGATTTGGCAAGTGACACTTTGATGGTTGAGTAGAGAACAAGCAAGGGCAAAATCATCAAGGGTCACTTTAGGGGGGCAAAGCAATCTGATATAAGAACAGAGGGAGCTTCGTGTGAGGAAAGATGCAGCCAAAGCAAGCCATATGACAGCACCAAAGCCCTCGTCGTAGCTTGCGAAGAAAGAGGGTGAGCCAACTATCAAAAGGTCTAAAAAAGCTTTTTATCCTTTTGATGGTTGGCGAATGCTGGCGTAAGGGTTGCGGCAAATCTTGACGAACGCCTTTATTCCTGGGAGAAGACTGTTTCACAGGTACGATGGACTTTAATCTGGGAATTTGGGGAGGAAAGATAAGCGTATGAAATAGGGAGTGATTCCGAAGCAGTCGGAAGAAGCGAGTGGTTGAATTCGCTTATGTGCGTGAACGGAGGCTTGTAAATGTAGTTCCGCTTTTTTGCGGAACGGAATGCACAGGCTGGAGAGAAAGTGGGTTTACTATTTTTCTCTTTATCTCGTACTAGTATCTGTAAGGATGTTCCGTGAGTTACAGACCATGGGGAAGTTAAACGATTTGAGGAATAGAATCCTCTTTTCTTACTTTATACAAATAAATCTAGGTGGAGTGAATAACACTCCACACATGTGATTTCTAAGTAATAAGAAGCTCAACAACTAAACCAAAAATAGAACAAATTAAGTAATCTACTCATCAGACATGGATTACCTAATAATGACTTTCTCTACTCGGTCACCAATCAAAACCATATAAACACCGGCTTTCACACCATTCAAATCAACACTTAATTTTTATGTCAATTTTTGATCTATAAACCAATTGACCTAATAATGAATAAACCCTCAAGTCCTCCAAATTATCTGGTGTTTTAGACTCAACATAGAGCGTGTTTTCATTAGTCTATATTTTCATACCCCTATTTTTTGCGCCTTTAGAATTGCATTGGTTTTGAGTAACTCAAAACGATCAGAGACTTTACCCGATATGGTAGTAAATCTGTAATTGTTTGCAGCGAAGCTCTGTAGGAAACTAGCGTGATTTCAGTTGGGTGATTATTGCCGAGTTTTTCTTGAATCAGCTCAGTCTTAAATTATGCCTTCTGGGCTTTCCCAGTGAGGCATAATCTAGGAGCAATAAAGTGCCAAGAAATCCTTATATCTTATTTATTTCTTGATGAGTTTGGTGGATATTCTATTGTTAATATTGAGATAATAGATCCCTTCAGGAATTTGCAATTCCTCCAGTCTAATCTGATGGTTATTCATTCCTTTTTCAAGGTTAATGGAATAATTCAGAATCTCTTTTCCATCCATACCGATCATCTTTAATGTCCCCACCTTATGATCAGATGCATATAACCTAATATTTAGTTTGTTCTCCGTCGGGTTAGGGTAAATTTCATGCATGACATCAAATGGCAGGTTCAATTGATCTAAAATGCTTTCTTTCTTTCCGAAATATAAATAATATACAATTGAAGGGTCGTTAGAAATATTTATTCCTCTACTGGAGGATAAGTCAAAAATATGTCGCGATTTGCTATCTACTAAAATAATGGTATTAACAGATGAAATTGGCTGATCCCATGTCAGATGAATGGAAGATTCATTAAGGTTGTTAGGTAGTTTAAAAGACCAGGACTTATTTTCATCGAGGTGCTTCATACTTCTTGTGATGCCATCCCCAAAATCTACCTCAAGGTATTCGATAAAGCGAGGCAGGGTTGAGCCATCCCAAATATCTTTTTGATCAGAAGCTGAAGGACTCAGACCTATTCCCCCTAAATGATAATCATAGCTTGGAGAATAGATGTGAAAATTCAGTTTCCAACGCTCATCATCAATATCTATATCCTTTTTCTGAGGTAATTCATTTGCGATTCTTCCTCCTGCGTTGTTCAATGCACTTAAAGGTATCTCAAAATTGGAAATGGCTCTGGTGGTTTTTATGAAGCCGCCTTCAAACTTTTCCAGATTAGACGAAAGCCGCCAAGAGGTCCTCCAAGCATAAACGGATGTCTGGTAATCACTTTCAAAATCGTCTAATGAGATAGTTCCTTTTTCAACATTGTAATCAATTACTTCTCCCCAATTCAAAGTCCAAACAAATGGGTTTCCAATTAAATTGAACCCGCTAACCAGATCCATTTTATAGCTGCCTTCGGTAATATCTACGGATTCACCGCCCATTTCAATGTTATTGGATTCACGTTGGATAAACCAATAACCCTCACCTGAATTTATATTACCAAAATTCACGGAATACTCTCGATTAGATCCATTGTATCTGAACAATCGCCATTGACTATTGTCATAAGGTCCTAGCTCTTCTAAAAGTGTATTTACACTCGGATTCTTAAAAGGAAATGAAATAATACTGTAATTTCTTTGGTCAGTACCTGATCCTCCAGAAAGTTGTACTATTTGGTTTTGTAGCGTTCCAATTATCGACTCTTCAATGCCATTGAGGTTTCTAAATACGGAGACGGTGTAGGAACTAGCATTTGCTACGGCAAGGTCTGCTTTTCCATCGCCATCCAAATCACCGATGGCTGCTGAATAAGGTTCTGTTCCTGTTGTGTAATCTTGCTTGGCGGCATAACTAATCGTGCCTACAGCGGTACTGGTATTTCTAAATACGGAGACGGTAGCGGAACTCTCATTTATTACGGCAAGGTCTACTTTTCCATCCCCATCCAAATCACCGATGGCTATTGAAATAGGGCCTGATCCTGTTTTTTGCCCGGAGGCATAACTCATCGTGCCTACAGCGGTACTGGTATTTCTAAATATGGAGACCGTATTGGAACCATAATTTGCTACGGCAAGGTCTGCTTTTCCATCACCATCCAAATCACCTATGGCTACTGAAAGTGGGGTGGTTACTCCTGTTGTGTAATCTTGCTTGGCGGCATAACTAATCGTGCCTACAGCGGTACTGGTATTCTTAAATACGGAGACAGTATTGGAACTCTCATTTGCTACGGCAAGGTCTGTTTTTCCATCCCCATCCAAATCACCTATGGCAACTGACCAAGGCCGTGTACCAGTAGTGTAATCTTGCTTGGCGGCATAACTAATCGTGCCTACTCCAGCGCTGGTATTTCTAAATATGGAGACGGTATTGGAACCCAAATTTGCTACGGCAAGGTCTGCTTTTCCATCCCCATCCAAATCACCGATGGCTACTGAAAAAGGGGCTGTTCCTGTTGTGTAATCTTGCCTGGCGGCATAACTAATCGTGCCTCCGGCGGTACTAGTATTTCTAAATACGGAGACGGTATTGGAAACCATATTTGCTACAGCAAGGTCTGCTTTTCCATCGCCATTCAAATCACCGATGGCTATTGAACGCGGGCCTGATCCTGTTGTGTAATCTTGCCTGGCGGCATAACTAATCGTGCCTACAGCAGTACTGGTATTTCTTAATATGGAGACGGTATTGTCACCATTATTTGCTGCGACCAGATCTGCTTTTCCATCGCCATCCAAATCACCGATGGCAACTGCACGTGGGGATCCTGTTGTGTAATCTTGCTTGATGGCAAAAGAATTGGCATCAATAGTCCCTCTTCCAGTGAAGGTCACCACAAAAGGACTCGCCGAATAAGCGATCAATCCATTCACCAAGACGGTAATTGGCTGATAGGAAGCTCCCGAAGGTACCGCTACTGTAAGCTGTGTAGCAGTCGCTGCTGATACTGTGGCCTGTGTCGCCCCGAAGAAGACTATGTTGTTCCCTGAGGTAGTATCGAAATTGGTGCCTGTGATTGTAACTTCTGTTCCTATGGGGCCACTGGTCGGAATGAAGGAAGTGATAGTGGGTGGACTCTGAGAATAAAGAGATGTAGAAAAGTGAATGAATACTAAAAAGAGAATTGAAATATATAATTTCATGAGATGTGGTGTTTATTGTTATTAATCAGTCTGCTACGATTAAGCGTAAAATTGCGTGACGCGACACTTTATGTCTGAACTAGAGAGGTTATTGTTTGAGCAGAATTTAACCTCATTCAGAAGAAACTGAACAGGGTGTTTGAACTAAAACAGAAGGTGGAATAAAAAATGAAATACAAGTGATTCTAATCACTCTTCTTGGTGACGGTAGGTAAGGGAATAAAAACATCTGGCGGATATTTAATCTTGTTTGAAATAAAAATCTAAATATAGACCATATCATTCTATACAAACTAACTGATTCAAATATTTATGATTTTACTTTTTTATTAAAAAAAGAGGAAAATGGGTTTAAATATTCCTGATGATCAAATTCTTAGTAACTATAAGCATTGCACTATATCAAATGATATAGGTAAGATTAGCCTTGGTCTTATGTTATTGAACTTTATTTCCTCTTTTGCAAAACGAATCAACCTCGGAATAGGATCCATCAAATCAAATACTCGTTGTAGTTATTGTGCCTGTAGTGATATGGGTAATAGATACACCTATTTTTACGATATGTGTAAATCCCGTTAATATTTACACGTATTAGACTGAAATGGTTAATAAATACACCTATATGATTGAAAAAAGAGATAAACCCATTGGTTTAATCTGCCCAAAGTGAGCTAGGCTCGTTTAACAAGATTCTACGGAAAAACTCATTTTCTTGGATTTTCCATGCTTAAAAGCATCTGAAAATTCGCCCATGAATTTTTCTGAAGTTCCATCGCTGTATTGGATCAGAAATATGGAGGAACTATCCTCCTCCTGTGTATCCTTAGGTGAGTCATCTTCCAGCAACCCACCATTTTTCTCAATGAAGTCCAACATAATGGCAACAGCCTGTTGTACTCTTTCGAACGATACTAATATCTTTTTTGATTGGAGTTGCGCGAAAACGGCATCAATCACCTCATCATTGTAGAAGGCTCCACGGATGCCTATTTGTGTATTCCAAGTATGGGCAAAGGCCTTATCAATGGCTTCCCACTGATATTCGGGTAATTCAAAATCTATTTGGTCAAATACCGCTTGTTTAACTTTGGAAGGATCAATTTCTCCTGGATTGCTGAAGTTGATTTGTTTGGTCATTCGGTTTCTGAAACGGTTACAAAGTTGGTTAAATCGAGTTCTTCCATGCCATCCAATCTATAGGCCACCAAGCTCCCTCCTTTTGCGACACTATAATCGAGGCAGCAGACGTTGGGTTTTTGGAATACCGGATCCCCAGACAGCCAGTAGTGTCCGAAAAAGACAGGCTTTTCTTCTGGCGTGTAATAGTTATTTGATTCCGTTACTAGTGTGTGAGGTAAATCTTCCAGTGGTACCACGCTGTAGTCTTGCAAGGTTGTATTAGCTGGATTTTCCCACCATTTGATACGGATCTCTGAGCGTTGATGGCCGTCTTTATCTTGAAAAGTGATCCCTTCAGGAAGGCTCATTTCCTTGCCTTTGAGTGTTTCTTCGATCAGACGGTACAGTTCAGTGGTTTTATCTGATGCGGCAATGATGTCCTCTGCTGACCTGAGTTTATTCCCTCCTAGAATCTCCACAAGTCGGTCAATGTTTTGCTGATCCCAGCATGCATGAACCGCCCTGAACTCTGGAAAGTCGATGAAGAGCGGCAATGTCAAGAACCAATCGAGATGTGATTTGAATTCATGTTCATGACCTTCCATTTGCGCCAAAGTGGCGCCATGTTGTTTCATGTTCTTCGGCGTGTGTAACCGGCAAAATTCTCCATCTGGCTTGCGGATGTGATATGCTAGTGCATTGAACTCATGGTTACCCATGAGGGCAATGGCATTACCGTATTCTACCATCTTGCGGACTAGTCTGACGGTTTCGAGGATTTGGGGTCCACGATCGATATAGTCTCCTACGAAGATTACTTTTCGTCCTTCTGGGTGTACCCAGCTATCTTCTATTTCTTGGTAGCCAAGTGCGTCAAGTAGCACTTCGAGTTCTTCGCAGTGGCCGTGTATGTCTCCTATTATGTCGTGCATGAGTTTTTGGTTTTGGTTTTAAAATTTCTTGTTGGGTTAATGGAGATAAGGGCGTTGAACATTGTAATGTTTCGTCTTCATTAGAGTTATTCTTGAGTTAGTTTTTTATGATCTATTTACTGATTCCGTAATCTAGATCCCCTACCTTCTCTAGGATATTAGCAAATCCTAGGTTGCATTCATTGAGACTTTCTCTTCCTTGCCAGAACTTGCCGATTTTTGCAAAAAGTTGAATCTCTTCAATTATCTCATTTTGGTTCTCCTGACTCTCCTGACTACTACTGTTCAGCAGTTTGATGGCCACCTGAAGGCCTGACACATACTTTGGCTGAATAGACATTTCGAAAACCACCTTCATCCAAATAAGAAAGACAACCTTAACCTGATAATGAAGGGCGTTGATACACTTACTTTAATTCATTTAATTGCTTTTCCCTTTTCATTGCTTCCAGCTCGGCATCATATATTTCACGCTCCTCTTCTAACTGCCTTCCATTAAAATAAAACGTAGTAAAAGAATCTGCTGAGCCACTTCTTTGCAATGGGAGATAAAAGGTTACTACGTTAGAAAAAAGATTATTCAGGGACAACCCAAAAACCTTCTCAACAAATAATATCTCACCAGAAGTAATTTGTTCCATCACGCAATCACATGGACACAACCTGATTTTTTCTTTATCCGTGACATAAAAATATAAATCCTCAAGTAATCGGCCTGAAAACCAATATTCCCTATCTACATCATCTTCGGCAACTCTTCCAACGCCTATTCTAAACTTAAACATTGAGCCACTTGTAAATACTTTTTTAGGTTGATTGTACTTATTTTCTATTAGCTCGAACTTTTCTCTCGAACTGAGACTTTCGGGGATCTTGTTCAGTGGATCGGTTTCTGAGAAGGTTTCGTCATCTCCCTGAATGGAAAAAGTAGCTCCTGACTTAAGTAGCACTCTTTTATTAGTCACTATATCGATTAAGTGTCCTTTAAAAAATCTAACATTGTAATTTTTCATAGTAATTGAGAGGGATGAGTGAAGTGCAAAATACAAAATTTATTTTAGTGACTCACTAAGAAGAACCTTTGACATAATCTTCTCTCCTATATTTCGATCTAACTCTGCTTTTTGTGTAACCAACTCAATAAAAGCTACAGTACAGCCATGCCCGTTTTCCATTCCCTTATAGAATTTCCCAAATTCATCATCTGGGCTCTTATTTGTTTTTGGATACAGTAAGACACTGTTGGTATTCTTCCAATGAATATTGTAAGCAAACATTTGCTTCAAATCTTCCGCAGATGGTTTAGCTTGATCAATCACTTTCCACTTGGTATCTAATATTTGATAAGACACATCTGGTTCTTGTCCATATTGAATAACAATGTCAGGATTTATTGGACGATTCTTGAAAAATGGCTGACTTCCTTTATAAACCGTTGCTCCTTGTGGCGTATTTTTCTTCAATTGCAAAAGAATATATTCCTGCCACAGATCATTCATGTTGAAAAGTATTGCAAGTAAATTCTCGGAACCTGATTTAATATCTGGTGAATAATTCAAAATGATTAGTCTGGCTATGCTGATTACCTCTTTGTACTTCTCAGTATTCCTGGACAAAACCAAGCGATCAAATGTCTTATCGTTTAGTACTCGGACTGATGATACCGAGTGGAAAAACAGACTAAGTCCCATCGCTCGATCTTTTAACTGAGTGGCACAACTCAGTTTGGATATTACTTCTAGTCCTAGCTTGACGATTTGGTTGTAAATATTATCTGAACTGTAAATGGTATGCTCGGTAAAAAAACGCTCTTTATGTACAAGGTTCTTTCTAATATGCCCTGAGAAGATCAATTTTCCTTTGAGTGCTTTTGTATGATTTTGATCTCTGAGATACTTCTTCGCTAGCCCTTTATAGGCTAAGGCTTCCACTTCATCTAAATACATGTCTATGTAAAGGTCAAGCAATGAATTTTCCCTTTTTCTAAGCACTGCCTGAGATACAGACTCACGTTTTATCTTCTTGCATTCAGCAAGCATTTGTAACAAGATCTTGTGCCAAAACTGAGAATCATTATCATCTGTTTTTGGCAGTATTTCAATGGTCGTTCGACCAATTTGGATCACTCCGACATATTGTTTGAATTTGACTCCTTGACGAACAACTGTGAAATATTTGTTACCATGCAGATCATTGTATGCACACAATTGATCAAACTGCTGAGGAGTCAAATACTTACCATCAGGTTTAAGGTACGTTTGAATCGTTTCATGTTCAAAAACTTGTATGTATCGTTTTTGATTACTCATAGATATCAATGAAATCTTGCTTTTTCCAAGTATCTATACTGGTTAAAGAATAAACAGTACGTTTATCGTAATCTTCTCTAATATCTGCATTGATTTCCTTGAATTTGGCAAAAGATAGCTTTTTGTCAGATTGAGTTTGAACAAATGCATCACCTAATACAAGACCTATTTTACCATAGTCTCCATAGAAATACTCTTGAAGCAATGGAATAATGTTTTTCTGAAAGGTTTGTCGCAGTGCTGCAGTTGGGTTTTCTGCCTTATAGACATGCATGAAATAGGCGTGCCCTATAGTGTGGTCTTTGTCAAGCAATTTCTCGATTCGGTAATTGATAACAATTAACAGTTTTTTTAAATGAACGCCTGATACATGGATTCCATGAGCTTCGAAACTTTCCTCAAGTTCTGTAATGGAGGGAGAATCTTCAAAGCTTTCATTAATCTCATCATCACGTTCCCAATTATTTTCTATTCCTAAGAAATCATAGAGCGCTTTTTCTTTTCGTAGGTATTCTTTCTCTTCCTTCTCATCATAGGTTGCCCATAAATCATATACCGCCTTTTCTGGGGAGATTAGATCCTCAATTGGTGGCATTTCTCGGAACATGAAACGTCTCCTAAGTGCTGTATCCAACGTTTCCACACTGCGGTCAGCGGTATTCATTGTTCCAATCAGATATAAGTTGTTCGGTACTCCAAATCGCTCTCCAGCTGGAGAGTAAGGTAATGTGATCTCTAAGGCTTCCGCATTTCCTTTGCGCTTGTCTTCCTCTAAGAGTGTGATCAACTCTCCAAATATTTGAGAAACGTTTCCTCTGTTGATTTCATCAATGATCATCACAAAATTTCGCTTGACAATTTCAGTAGCGGTCTGTTTTTTTACTTTGAATTGATCAAAGAAATTTCGCTTTATTCTATCTGGATTAAGTTTTGTAATGGTTGGCGGTGTAAACTGCCTATCATAGAGCTCTGTACTCGGAATGTTTACATCTTTGAGAAGCCAATCTATCTTCCTTACATGGTTGAAGGAGACTTCAGACTCAGGTGAGTACTCATAATCACCTATTACCTTCCCTATGGCTTTAATTCGATGCGCACCATCCGGAACGATAATAAAGTTTCCATTTCTTATCTCTGAGATAAAAGTATAAACCTGTCTGGCTGCCTTAGGGTTGTCTGCTGGATTGTAAACCTGCTTGATCTCGTCTAGAGTTTTCATGTCAGTAAAGTCATTATCATCACCCCAACCAAGCGCAACAATATCATTCTCTATACAGTACTCATAAGTTTGCTGATCGTATAAAGCCATTTTGTATATGATGGCTTTTTGCCAGTCTTCTTTTTCAAATTTGCTTTGATCAGACTCCTCTATTCCTTTCTTGGTAGTCTGGTAGCTTTCTGCATTTCTACAGAGCTCTTTGAAGATTCCATCCTTTACAGGGTAAGTGACAGTGATTAGTTTATTCTCTCCTTCTCCTCCTACCTCGATTGTCTCTGGCTTAATGCCTTCCACAAAGTCTTCATAACTCATTGACTGGTGAAACGTGGAGAAAGCTATTTGTCCTCTCTGCACGTAGTGTTCGAATACAGATTTCAGTTTATTCCTATCCTCATACTCATTGTTGAATTCCACATCTGAAAGTTCTTCAACAATCTTAACAGCCTCACTGAGCGTATTGTACGTCTTTCCTGTACCAGGAGGGCCGTAGAAAATTTGGTTCAAGGGTACTTTGAACTCTTCCAATTGTTTGGTGGTCTTGACATTGGTGGCCGATTCCTGATTTAACGACCTCCACTTATTGATTTTGTCTCTTAAAAGTGGAATAAGGTTTTCGAAAGTGGAGATCAATTCGATTTCATCCAGCTCAACTCCTTTTAGGGCATGGCCTTTGGCAATGCCACCCTCTAGGCCTTTGTGGCTGAGGTTAAAAAATAGTTGGTAGGCATTTTTATGATCCTTCTTATTGTTTGGGTAAACCGCTCCCCAAATACGCCCAGAACCGTAGTTTTGTGGGCCGTTAAAATCTACTTTGTGTTTTTCTACCTCCTTAAGGCCTAAGGTCTTAATGGTATCATCTAGAATTTTATCTAATGATGTATTGACCTCTTTTTTGATTTCATCTGTAAAGAAAAATGGAAAAACGATACTTCCAGCATTTCTCCAGTTGGTATAAAAGCTCTTCGTCTTCTCAGGATAGGCTTTGAAATTCTTAATAGTTTCCTCACTTAGGAAATCAAAATCACTCAAATCACGTCTTTCTAAACTGTCCTTGATCGTCTCTAGTGACTCTGGCGTGATGGTGGTGTCAGACTCTAACACACTCAGGATCACATATCGCAACAGGTTGACAGGGCGACCCTTTTTTGCTCCCTCTTCATAATTCTTCTTGAGTGATTTAATAGTTGCGTCAGGCAACTCATTCAAGTCGTCATATAAGGCAGTATCTCCATTGAGATAGCCGTTGTATTTGGTAGCGAGTGCTTTTAGTTCGATTAGATCCATAGTTTATTGGTTTCTATTAAGTACACTTACAATGATATTTTTTACTGTTTCCATTTCCTCTGGTTTACTGGAGGCTACAAAGAGTGTCAAACTAGCCAAAGCTTCATTGCTGATGAGTAGGTTACCATGCTGATCTTGCATGAGGTCATTTTCTTTTAAGAATAGTAAAAAACAAGCGGCTCCAATCCTTTTGTTGCCATCCACAAATGCGTGATTTTTGATGATTAAATACAAAAGCATAGCCGCTTTTTCTTCAAGACTTGGATAAAAGTCATTCTCGTCAAATCCTTTCTCAATTTGAGCAACCGATCCGTAAAAACCTTCGTCCTTTTCTACTCCGAATATGGCAGAATCAAAGCCCTTTTTCATTTCCTCGATGACTGCATGATACGCATTTAGGTCAGGGTAATTTGCTTTGCGTATGGTTATTCCTTTTTTATCTAACTGCTCGTGATCGTAATCATCCAACAACTCCAACCCTTTGGCATATTGGGTCAGCCATTCTAGTCCATCTTCTTCGGCTTTTGATTCTATGGCACGACTCAGGATCTGAATACCCGATTTGAGTGTCTTAACTTCTTGCTGCGTTTGCTCCAATCGCTTTTGATTGATGGCATAGCCTTGTATCAGATAGTCTTTCAAACGTTGGCTTGCCCAAATTCTAAATTGCGTTCCTCTCTTTGAGTTGACTCGATAACCTACTGAGATAATCACATCTAAATTGAAGTAATCTACTTGGTAGATTTTACCATCTGATGCAGTTGTTGCATTTTTTGCAACAACTGAATTTCTATCCAATTCTTCTAATAAAAAAATATTTCTTAAGTGTCTGGATATAACAGATTTATCCCTTCCGAAAAGATCTGCGATCTGACTGAGATTGAGCCATAATGAGTCGTTATCATAGGTGACTTCAACCTGAATTTGATTTCCAGCTTCATATATTAGTACTTCACTCATAATATGTACTGTCTTTTGCCTTCTTTTCGAGCAGTCAAGGATTCCTTGACAGTTGCGCTTTTCTTAAGTTTTCCTTCTTTAAAGCAGTTGTTCACATGCAAGGATATATTCTGCTTAGTCTGATCAAATAACTCTGTCATCTGATGTTGATTCAGCCAAATGGTATCATTTTCAAACTTGACATTAAGTTCTACCTCGGCATCACTGGTTCGATATATTTCTATTCCTGATTCCATTCGATTTTCAAGAAAGTGCTATCATTACCACTACCCATGTTTAGTGGTATGTGTAAAATCCGTACTTACCAGTTGCTCAAACAACTCATTTCGGATATGCAGACCATTTACGGTTCGGTCTCTATCAAATAGCCCGCTTAGCTGATCTTGACTAAGCCAAACAGTCTCCTTCTTAAAGCGGACCTGAACCTCCGATTGGCCATCTGCCATTTGAAAAATTTCTATTTGATTCTGATCACTCAATCTTTCTAAATTAACTCTCTTTACTTGCTTTAATGAATACCAACTTGAATCCATTCAACTGATAAGTTTGTATGACTTCTACAGAGGGCACTCGTGCCTTGATACGCTCTAAGAACAAATTGGAACCATAGGAGAAAAAGTAGAAAAGGGATGCTACTCCACTCATACCTCCAAATCCTCCAATGAAAAATTAGTGTACTCTTCTTCTGTCAGCCAGAAATTCGGAATTATCTCAATTACTTCCTCGAAATTCAATTCGTATAACTTAAAAAAGAATTGATCAATCTTCTGTTCCAATTCAGTTGTATCAATTGTGTCCCTTTTTAAACTCAATATTTCATTGACAATAGGCTCCAAGACACTGTCATTTTCTGGTATTATTATTGGGAAGTTTTCAATAGTTGCTTTCTTTAGTGTGTAAGCTCCGCCTGCTGTCATAACACCGACAAACCCGAAATAATAGCGCATCAACGAAGAGTTCAAAAAAGCCAAGATGTATGTCAAGCTAACCACTTCCGAAACCAATAAAAATCCTCCTGAGGTTAAATAATGGCCATCCTTATCTATAGTAAAACCCCACTTATCTGCTGTCAATGGCCAAATGATCTTAACTTGGTCAAAAAGTTTATAGTAAGCAGTATTGTCCTGAATTTCAAACCATTTATAAGATCCTGGCTTTCTCCCCCTTTCTCCTTTGCTTGTTCTAGGTTGCAGATCCTCTTTGAATTCCTGTAAATAACTTTCAGTCTTTGCATATAAAGAAATGTCTATTCCCGTCCTTGTGAAAATCAACATGAGATTGGAGGGTAAATTCAAGTACTTCTTAATACTTCGACCTTTAAGTAAAGGCTTAATAATATCAGGTTCGAATTGTTCTGATAATGAATTATCAATAATAAATGCGGGATCGTAACCAGTCGTAACTCCTCGTTTTATATCTAAACCATTAATGAGCTTGAGTGGAGTTCCATTATCTTCAACCTTTCTTTTTATTTCAACTCCAACACCAGTTTGAAATGACCACTCTGAATCATCAAGGATTGACAATGGGAAGCAATTTCTTGCCTTTAAGTCTTTTTCAAATCCGTCAATCCAATTATTGTTCTTCTCATAGCCTAAATACAAAAATTCTGATTCAGGATTTGAAATGCAGTTTTGAGCAGAAATTATTGTACTGGATACTAGTATTCCTTCAAAAATTTCAACCTGTTCAAAATTTATTAATGACTTTATGTTTTTTGACAAAAGGTACTTTCTAAGCTCCTTTCCATAACCTGTTGAGAAAAATTTATTTGTGTTTATATATGTCAAAACTCCACTTCCTTCTTTCAATAATTCAAATCCTTTTTCAAAAAAATAAACACTGAGATCAGATGAGCCTGTGTAGACATCATACCTTGACTTTAGTAGGTAAGCAATTGATTTTAGTTTCTTGTGCTCAACATAAGGAGGGTTACCAATTACCAGATCAAAACCTTTATTCACATTATTTATAATTGGGTTTAAAATTTCTGGGAAATCCAGGTTCCAATCAAAATGATCAAAAGGTTTGTCTGTTCCTTTAATGGACTTCAATTCTTTTATAGTACTCAGCCATTCAAGAGTTAGAAAATATTGCTTTTGTGCGGCTAAAAACTTTGATTTCTTAAGATGTGGTTGAGGCTCATGCAAAAGCCCTTCACTTACCACTTTTATTTCCAATTCATTAATTAAAATGTCAATCTTCAAATCTTTGATTTCCTTCGAAAGGCCATATCTTTTTGATGATTCTGCATCAAAATAGGCTATTTGTTTTTCACTTATTGCCTTTAGTAGTTGAGATCTTTTACCAAGGTAACGCTCTGTCTCAACTGTTTTCTCACCCTCCTTCCATTCAACATCAATAACATGGTCTTCAAACTTGTTTAGAAGAGAGTTTCCAACCACAATCTTGTAATCCAGATTTGGAAGTGGCTTAGGCTCTTCTTCATCAATAATGATCGACAACCAGAATCGCAAGCGGGCAATGTCCACGGCTCCTTTTTCTATATCTACACCATAGATAGAGTTTTGGATGATGTCTTCTTTTACACGTGCTGCATCCCAGGTCTCCTTTTCCCAGATGTCTAGGAAGATGTCTCTGCCTTCTTGCAGGTACTCTACCATCCGGTAGATCTCGTGCAAGATGCCCATCGGAAAAGCTCCCGAACCAATGGCAGGATCACAGACTTTGATATCACGGAGGGCCTGTAGCAGGTATTGATCCGCTCGCTGGTTGATGTCGTTGAGTGCTACGAAATCTTGCTTGATCACAAAGTCACGGATGGCGATTTTGAGCGCTTCATTTTCTATTTTTTTACTGAGCTGTGTGTTGAGGTATTCGATCAGGCTTTCCTGACACATGTATTGGACAATCTCCTTAGGTGTATAGAAAGCACCTTTGTCTTTGTTGTCTTCCAGCAGATTTTCGAAGATGTGCCCCAGCATTTCTGGATCTACGGCTATCTCTTTGAAGTCTGGATCGTCTTCTATGATGGTGAAGTTGTAGTTGTTGAGTATCTCAAAGAATCGATTGAAGATCTCCCAATCTAGCGTGAGGTTATTTGGATGATTGTCTTCTCGCTCGAAAAGTCCGCCATTCAAGAAGGGGACTTTTCCAAAGTTGACTTCATTGATTATACAATCTTCCTCAATCTCCTCTCGCTTGGCATTGAGTGTATCAAAGAACAGTGGCTCCAGATAAGTCATGTAGAATGAACCATCCTTTGGAGCCGCTTCGAAGAGCTTTTTCATAAAGAGATCTTCACCCTTTTGCCATTTGGATTTGCATCCCATCCAGCCTTTCTTCTGCAGAAAGTAGAGGAACACAATACGTCCCATCATTTTCTTCACAAAATCACGTGCTAGCTTTTCTCTGTCATCTCCTTTGAATAGACTTAGCCTAGAAGGATTATCTATGATGTTGTTGACAAACTGTAAATACACTTCCTTGTACTGGGTAAAGAACTTCTTGGAAAGTGCCTCTACTGAAAAGGCCTCCTCTAAATCTTTTAGCTTTTTGTCAGTCTTTTTAGACAAATCAAAGAACCGTTCAGCTGCTGTGCGGCCTCTCTCCCCTTCGCCAAAAACGTAGGTGTAGCTCTCTGGTTTACGGTCAGATTCTTTGAAGTTCTTATCCAGTTGCTTAGTAGCAAGTGTAAATCGCCATTTCGATTTGTCTGGGCTATAAAAGACGGCAACAGATGCCTGGGTATTAGCTATGGCCTCAGAAGCAATGAATTTCCGTATACCCTTTACATTTCTGGGTAAATACACCGATTCTTTAAGCTCTACTTCATACAAGTTGAGCGATATGTGATCAGTTAATGATGTACTACCATGGTGGTAAAAACCTTCGATACGTTCCTCTGCTGCTTTGGTAAAATCTTCAATTGGAATTTTCTGTGCTGAAAATTGAAACTCTGGAAAGACAAAATCCATCACTTTTCGCCAGTTGTCCCAATTGAATGACGATTCGAATATTTCTTGGAGATCTTTTTTGGTCATAATTAGGCGATAAATGATTCTGAAATAATGATTTCTGGCAGGCCCTTTTTAGGCTTCTTTTTGCTTTTTGGCTTCTCAGGCTCTTCTTCTTTGACTTCCATCAGCGGATACGTTTTAAGAATCTTCAAAAGCCGGTCTAGTTGATCTGCCGGCTTAACACCCCCTTCTACTTGGATACTTTTTAGTAGCTTATTGACCTCACGAGGTAGTTTTTGAAATTTACCAATGCGAATGGCTTCTTTAGCTAATCCGATGATCACTTTTTCATGGTCTCCAACAAAGTCAAGATGATTGAAATGATTGATGAATGCCAAAGCTTTCTTCTCATTTGGTCCAAGCTTAGCACCTACTTGATGAGCTTGGACAATGGCTTTCGTTACTTCCTCTTGGAACGTACCTAATGCTACCTGCACATGATCGTAATGGAACTCGTGAAGAGGATATGGCTTTTCGGTGACCTTGGCATCAAAGACCTTTGCCGCTTCTATGAATGTTAATGGCTCAATAATGCTCTCGGGATTGATGTAATAAAAGCAATCTCGGTTTTTGTCTTTCAAATAGGCTAAAGTGCTGTCTTTCCTTGATTTGTCCTTTCGCCCCGTCCTACTTCTCAATGGCATATTGGCGATTTTCTTGTACAGCTCGGGCTCTTGTTCTCTAAACTTTCTAAGCTCCATCAGATAAACAAGTCGCTCATCCCTATCTTCTTCTGGTACTTTCTCAAATAAGCCAAAGGTTTCAAATTCCTCTTCCTGAGAGTAGATCTGACTATCTTCTCCGAGCGCCGAATGAAAACCCTGGAGCTTCATGTAAGCCTTTTTGTTTAGCTCAATTTCGGAATCGGCCTTGCTTGTTGGAAAGAAATTATAGATGAATACTTTGTCAGACTTAGAGCCAATTCTATTCACCCTTCCAATTCGCTGCATCAATTTGGTAGCATTCCAAGGAATATCATAATTAACGATATTATTAGATCGATGCAGGTTTACTCCTTCTGCCAACACCTCTGTAGTGATGATGATGTCTATATCATTCAACTGATCAGCCAAAGAGTAATTGGCATCAAAATTTTGAGCGATCGTTTTAGAATAATCCGATACATTGGCACTTTCTATGGCTAAGACTCTATCTAAACCCTTTTCTTGTAAGCGTTTCTTGAGGTAGTTGGTAGTCTCTTTTGATTCTGAAAACACAACCAATTTTTGCTCTGGATTGATCGTCTTATCAAATAGTTCTGTATTTATCCTTTTATAAAATTCGTCAAATTTCGGATCGTCCTCAATGTCATTCCATCGCTTAGTCAGGTCATTCAATATTGCCTGATCTGACCTTAAACCTTCATAAAGCTCTTCATCAAAATCGTCCGTACTATACTGCCTGATGCGGTCAGGATCTTCTGCATTTTCCATGAGTTCGATTAACTCGTCCTCTCGATCCTCCAGAATAAATTCGTTGACCTTCAAATCAGGTGCAATGAAGATTCTGTCATTTTCAAACATTTTGATCATGGCCAAATTGGCCTGTTGATACCTATTGAGTGACATTTTGAATGCATAGAAACTGCTGTCAATCCGCTTTACCAGCATGGTCTTGATAATCTTCGCCAATTGATCAGAGATCATATCAGCTTGCTTGTATTGCTTTTTAAGTTCTGGGCTTAAAAACCTAATGGCTTGATAGCGATAGTACCGCAGACCTTTTCTGGTGTCCTTTATGAGATTGAAAGATTCATCATAGAGAGCGTCAAGCTGCTCATCCAGTTCATATAATATCTGCTTGGGAGGGACAATATCAGGAAAAATAATTCCCTGATCTTTCAAATCAATCCTATATTCCTCCGTATCCATGATGTCAGTACGAGTCCTTCGTACTACTATGGGCTTAATAATTTTCTCTCGTATCTCGGAATATATCCGCTTTACATCTTTGGTTACTTTATCTTGATCTTTTACTTTCTTTAGTTTCCTGAAATCATCAATAAGCGGCCTGAAAAAGCCTTGCAAGTTTCCGACTTCCAACGAAGATTTCTTCGCATCTTGGAATAGATATAGTTGATTTCTAATATCATCGGGCGTGTTATTCAAAGGAGTCGCTGTAATCAGCACCACCTTTTTTTGTGTGTCGCCAGTTGGAGAAGCATTCTTTCTTGGAGTCTTGCAAATTTTCTGTAGCAGATTGAACATCTCGGAAGTATCACTTCTGAATTTGTGCGCTTCATCCACAATGATCAAATCATATCGCTCTGGCCGTATCACTTTGTGCAAACTACCATTGGTGATGAACTCGATACCGGGCACATCAAAATCATCAACTGTCTTTTGCCAACTGTCCTTCAAAGGCGGTGGGATGACCACCAAGATTCTAGTTCTTGGACCATTTGACCAAAAGAATTTTTTGGCAATGATGGTGGAGACGATAGTCTTACCCAAGCCAACCACATCGGCCAAAATAAAGCCATTGTGCTGCATTAGTTTTTGATAGCCATCATTGACGGCATCTACTTGATACCGTAGCTTGGTATACCCTTTTGGGAGATCCTCAATGGATTCTGGATCATATTCAATAGACTGTCCGAAGTATTCAATTAAGAACTTGATGTAGATTTCGAATGGTGTAAATGATTCGTTGAGGTAGGTTCTGTTTTTGATCTTTTCTATTTCACCAGAAACAATATCTATCCCTTCACTCCAAAGACTCTCAAATGTAGTGGTTGCGAATGCTACATCATCATAATCTCTGAGCTCTACATTGAATTCGAAATTATTTTCAATACCCGAAATACTCAGATTACTAGAACCGGTAATTACTGATCCACCATTGTGTTCATTGAAGTTTTCGGGACGAAATATGTAGATTTTGGCATGAATGTTTTTATTAGGGTGAGCTTTGATTTCTATTGATCCATCAACCACTCTTTTAATGAACTCAATCATTCCCTCCTCCACTGCTTTTTTATAATCCGCCTGTTGGATGTCTGCTTGAAGCTCTGCTAGAAACTCCTCTCGTGTTTCATTGGCATTGAACTTAAACTCAAGTCCCTTTTTTGCCGCCTCAGAAATCAGATGGTCCACATCGATTCCAACTAGGATTCGGATGTTTTTGACTTGTTTTAGGTAAGGCTGAATCAAGAAATAACCTGAAGCTCGAAAGAATGCTACTAATACATCAAAATGAGAGACTTTGGTATGTGTGAATATTCCTTCAAACTTTTTGAGGAGTGTATTCTCTTGATTATTGGTGAAGAATTTGGTGGCCAAGAGGATTATAGTTTTCTGTTTTAGGTATTTATTTTAAAAGTATCATTTTTTAAAAGTATCATTATTACAATGAATGACTTAGGACAGTTTTAAAAAACCAGTCTCGCAATGTACAACAGCAACAGAATAAGCTAATAATGAATAATCATATATATATTGGAATCAAACATCTTGTACAGTTTCATATTGAATATTTAAACAAATAACAGTCTTTGGCTAAAATTATGAAAAGTTAAAATGAAACAATACTAATATTTAACCACTCAAAAGTTATACAACCTTCTGCCGATTAGAGTAGCACAATTTGAGCTGCTCCTTTGAGCGAAGGATTGTTTTTCTCTACGTTGTGTAAAGCTGTATCGATCTTGAGCGATATATCATCCTACTTGGCATTTTGCATGATGTACGTTCAACGTGCTTCCTCAGATAAAAAGAAGTTGTTTTGCATGTTGTAGAACCCCTTCATCTCCATGTATTTCTCTTTGCCTTCATCGATGAGTTCTTGTCTGCGTCTCTCAAGCTTATCAGAAGTGAACTTGAGAAAGATCAGCCCAAGTACTACGTGTTTGTATTCGGAGGATTCTACTTTTCCTCGTAGTTTGTTAGCGGTATTCCAGAGGGATTCTTCTATAGAGGTTTTTTTGGTATTGGCCATTAGGTATGGTAATGAAATTTCATTGGACGGTTTAAGTCTTGAAATTATATATAAAAAATGGAAATCATCTAATAAAATCATTACATCTCAAGTAATCGAAAGACATTGACTAGACAAAGCAGAGGGGCTAAGTATAAAAATAGTGGATGTACCAAAAGTAGTAAATCAGTCAAGATCAATAAATCGAGGAAAATGGAGCGAGTCGAAAAGAGAAAAAACATAGTTGAATCGTCAACTATTACTACTATAATGTTGTAATGTGGGAAACATATCAGCAAGTTCAACAGCTTTTCGAAATGTGAGTTTTCCACATTTCAACATTCGGAAATCGTAAAATTGCAGAGAAATTTAAAGTCGCCGGAGGTGTTTTCCCATTCTAATAGGTACGCCCCCCCTTTAACAGGGCACCTGTGTAAAAGCGCGAAATTTGAAAGAAAAAAAATACTAATTTTTTCAAATTAGTATTTCAACAAGGGCTAATAAAGCCCATAGTGTGTTTAAAAGGAGGTTTTCATACCTCAAATGAAAGTGATTTATGGAGCAATAAGCTCTTGTCCTATAAATGGTTGAGGTATAACCTTTAAGAGTAAGAAGTAAACACATTGAAAGGTAGGTTTGTGAGAGGCTACATCTTTGCATGGCAATAGGGTAATAGGATTTGTGGAACCAGTAAATAGCTTCTTAAGGAGTATCTCACCGCTAGCAATATTTTCAGTTTGAAGCTAATCGACATTAGTAGCCAAAATGAATATGGCCTTTCGTTTGGCTGTGTTAGAGCTACTCCTAGCTCTTTTAGAGCATCTGATAAATTTTCTCCGCATAAGCACTGAATTCATTTATACAGAATTTCATCAATGCAGCTACTTTCAAAATTAAAGTTTTAGGTATCTAGATTTGCCAATGAAATATTTTTGAACGAAGATTTAAAGTCTAATCCAGTAATTGATTATGACTTTTTACGAATATTGAAAAGGAAAGCTTTGAGTGAATCTGATTTAAAAAAATTGACTGGTAAAACACCAAATTAGGGCTTGAAAGTGTGAAGAAAGAAAGTTCTTGCTGTGTAAACAAATAGTTTTATCATAAAGATTTACGAGATAAGCATACTAGATAAATCACTTGTTCTATGAAAATTTGAGAGATTGCTGGATACAGTTTTTCAATAATGGATGGAAAGTATTTTTTTCAACACTGTATGTGAACTTGCAATTGATTTTCGTAAATTTTTGTGTTTAAAGCCAGGGGGTATTTCCCCAATTGGTTAATTCACCCCTGGCTATATGGGTTTAATATGTTTTTGTCGCACTAGGAGTTTAGGAATTTAGGAGTTCAAAATCTGCAGAATCCTAAATTCCTAAACTCCTAAAGCTTATCAGTCATTGAATAATTGATTTACATCTACATTTTTTCGTATTTACCATAACTCACGCGTTTAACTTGCTTTGTTACCTGATATGAGTTAATGTAGTACTCAGCAGCCTTTCGTTTTATATCAAGCGAACCTGCAATTTTTACGAAATCTTTAGAAGTAAAATATTGAGGTAATTTAGCTAAAAACAGATGCCTCTTTGTGGACGGTTGTAGAGCTATTAAATCGGCCAAAGTTGCAGATGCATTTTCAATGAATACGTCACATGCCTTAATACAAAACTCAAAATCATCCTGGTGGCAAACAAGATTTTTACCTTCTCTTGAATCTGAGGAGTAATAACGAATTGTAGAAAGAATCATGGCCATACGAAAAAGTACAGTACCACCTATCCTGTAAACACTTGCCGTTAGTCCTTCAATCTCTTGTGATTTAAGATCTTCAATAATTGAATCGTAATGTTTATTGATTGTATCTATTTGATCCTGTGTGAAATTAAAAATTAAAGGTTCTTGCAATTCAGTTAAGAAATTGTACATAGGTAGAATCTCTTGCTCCCCATAATTTCTAAATATCTCATCTAAGTCTCTAATTCCGTGCTTATACATATCTTTCCATTTCACTTCGGGCTCATAAAATGTATACATGAATCTACCAAATAATCCATTTTCTGAATCCTTCATTAGATTTGGTAACTGCATTTGTGTGCCAAAAAGAAGAACAGTAACTTGAGGTGAATCAATCTGGTACTCCTCATCTTTCCTTTTCCTAGCATAAGTGACTTCCTCATGATGGTATGCTTGTCTAAAGAAAGTGCTATAATTTCCGTGTTCACTTTTTATTGAATCTCCAAAAACATCCGCCTCAGTTTCTATCATAGCTCCTATCCCATCATTTTTATCAATCATTTTTATAACATTAGGATATGTATTATTTAGAGGTATGAGAAGCCTTTTTCCAAGCCCTTTAAGATATTTATCTATAGGCTTAATCAACTGCTTAACACTTGAAATTTCACCTTTACCAGTTGCTGAACCACCCATTAACAGAAGAAAAAGTCTTGGATGATTTAATTTCGATCCATGATACCCAATTACATTTGGCATTACCGCCCCTAATAATACAATTATACAAAGCAGTCCTGCTTCTTGCGTATCCTTTTCTTTAAACTCCTGAACGTACTTCTTAAGTGATCCAGGCAACTTGTGCATATGGTTTTTTAAATCTAAAGTTCCCATTTATTTATCTGTTGAATTAAACAATATCTGATTCTGAGTTTTTCCTTTCTTGGACAAAAGCCAGGCGTCTAACTCCTCCTTATCAAAAAATATTTTCTTACCTCCTGGTCGGGAGCACGGGATACTTTCATTTGAAATAAGTTTATAAAGAGTACTTTTTGAGAAGCCTGTGTACTCAGCAGCTTCATCAAGGTTTAGAACCTTTTTTGTATTGAATTTGATGCTGTTCAAAGCATTTTCAATTCTTTCTAATGCGGTTTCCATGTTGTAATTTTTAAGTTTAAAATGTGGCCGTTAATGACCTTTTACATCCACGAAGTTTGAGGAAAAATTAAAAGCAAGAGTACAGGTAGTACAGGTCGAAACAGAAAACTGTACCAAAAAACCGATTTTTTTTGGGTCACCTTAAAATAAACAGGGAGTGATTAATTTAGGAGTCAAAAAGATTGATGGATTCTTCACTCTTATCTGCGGTATTACCTGAGGGTTTTCTTGACTACTTTAAAATTGTATTTCACCAACAATTAGGCAATGTTAAAACCAAGCAGATGGAGTTTGAACTACACTTAGATGAACAAAATAATCTTCCTTCTGATTGTCCACGATCAGATTATGAGTCGAAGGGTGTTTTGCCTTCTACGCGAGTGCAAGATTTTCCCGCCAGAGGTAAGGCCGTGTATTTGTAGATGCATGGGTGGCGTCACAAAGGGACGAAGAAAGAAATAAGAAATGATGACTCCTATATAGCAGAAGGCTCACGATTAACTCAAGAGCTTTCTGATTTTTTAAAAGTTACAGGTAGAGATATAGCTAGCCACTCTGGAGTTAAAGCCGATAAGCCTCAACGTCATTAAAAAGCGTGCAAACGGCTAGGAATAAATTTCAGCAATGGAGTAAGCTATCACAAAAACATTAAATCAAACAGTTCAATACAACCTCGACCCAATATTCAACTTCTTCGACAACAAAAACACCAATGTAAACGCCGAGACCAGTCGTCGGCATCTTTCAAGGCCAAAACCAAACTGTTCAGAGCTAACTTAAGATGGATTAAGATATGTTTCTTATATGCCCTTTTCCCTGTTTAGGCTTTAGAAATTGTTGGCTTAGGTTCTGGCTCTACCCATTTGTCTATTATATCCTCAATCTTGCCCGGTTTACTCAGTTTTTTATTTCTTGCTTGTGTTAGGGCATTAGCTGTTAGAAGCTCATCTTTATCTTTTCTGAAGAATTTACCTGAGTCTTCAATATCCTTAAATGTAGAATTAATCAGGATTCTGTTTTGGAAGAAATTCATCCAAACATGCCTAAAATCTTTAACATTGCCTGACAATCTAACCTTAGGTGAATTTTCAACAATTTTTTTCAGTTGGATAAGTTTCATGAAATTTTTAACATCTTCTGCGTTAATAAAAACCTCTTCTCTAGCCAACTTAGTTACTATTACTTCTATTTTGTCCAGTTTCTTGATGTAATCATGATTTATTCCAAAGGAAATGGGGCCTTTATTTTTTCCTGGATCGGTATCGAGACCTGAAGCTCTTTCTTTAAGGTAAGATTTAATTTTATTCAAGGATTGCTCTAAATCTTCAAAACAGTCATCATCCAAATTCTTAAGTAAAGTCAGGTGTTCTTTCTCTGACAACTCAATTAATAATGATCCAAGCTCTTTTTTCTTGGTCGGGAATAAATAGGTAATTTGAGCTACTAGCGTTTCAAGATACTCTATAACATGATCTTCAATGCAATAGTAGGAAGTCCCTCCATCTATTTTAGGTTTTTTAATGGCCGTTTTATATTTACCAAACCTTTCATACTGGTCATACTCGAGATCGGCACACAATTCATCGAAGCTGGTTTTAATCCTTTCTCGAAAGAAGAACGGATCATCAAACACTCTGGAAAGCTCGTAATATAAAAGTTTGATATCTTTGACCATAGAAGATAAGTATGCAAAAAGTATGTAAGACAAAAAAAAAGCACTTACAAATTAATGTAAGTGCTTGATAATGAGAGCCTCCTATCGGGATCGAACCAATGACCTACTGATTACAAGTCAGTTGCTCTACCAGCTGAGCTAAGGAGGCCTGAGTGTGAAATAATTCACTTACTCTCTCTGCTTTTTCTAAAAGCGATTGCAAAATTAAAATATTTTTTGAATATGCAAACGACTTAAGCAACTATTTTACATCTGTCGCAAAACTTTTAATTGATTCTTTAAAAGTTGGAGTTCGTTTTCCGCTTTTTCAATTTTTCTTTCCATTTCTAACTTCAATTGAGTGGCATTTTTTGATGCTGCAAAGAAACCCATATTGGTCCTCCAGTTACTAATCTCCGTTTCTAATGTACTGATGTCTCGTTTGATAGTGTTTTCCTTTCTCTGAATTTTCTGTCCACCATGTGGGCTATTTTTAAGTTTGTTAACTTCAATTTTAAGCTCTAAGGCGCTCCTTTGCTCAGCAGAAAGTTCTTCTATTGCTAATAATTTATCAGTGATTTTATCAAATCGCGAATGAATCTTATCTATCGCGTCCTTAGGCACATATCCTGCATCCGCATAATCATCTAACAAACCATTGACTTGATCCATTTCAATCACATCGCTATTAAGATAAGCGTCAAGCATATTGCAGATCTCCTTTTTCTTTTTCAGATTCTCTTGATACTGCTCATTGCTCGGATCACCTCCACCTCTTTTTCTTTCAAAGAAATGATCGCAAGCCGCTCTAAATTGGGAATACAGCTCGTTTCTGAATTTTTCAGGTACAGGGCCAATTTCTCTCCACTGATTCTGCAATAGCTTTAGTTCGTTGGCTGTTTTATCCCATTCCTCACTATCCTTTAAAGCTTCTGCTTTCGCTATGAGGTCTTTCTTTTTATCTAAATTAACGGATCGCTGAGATTCTAATCGCTTAAAGAATTTATTCTTATTACTGAAAAATTGCTTGAAATTCGACCAGAATTGCTTGTTCGTTTTTTTTGCGTGTTCTCTCGGAACACCTCCTATTTTATCCCACTCTTGCTGTAGTGCGAGGAGTTCTTTGGTCTTTTTATTCCAATCGTTGATCCTATCAGAATCAAAGGTAGCAAACGCATCAAGTTGTTCACCTAAGGCCTTTTTCTTTTCCATATTGGCATTAAGCTCTGTCTTCAACTGATCGTAGAAATCTTTTCTCTTGGCATAGACTGCATCAGAGGCTCCTTTGAACCTTTGCCAGAGCGCTTCTTGATCCTCTTTTGGTACAGGGCCAATGTGCTTATATTCTTCGTGAAGATCATTAAGCATTTTAATTGCCTCATTAAGCTCGGTCATGGTATCGAGCGCCTCTGCTTTTTCGCAAAGTTCCATTTTTGCTTCGTAATTTTTCTTACGATCGAGTTCTTTCAGTTCAAAATAGATGCTTCTATTGTCATAAAATCTATCAAGAAGTGCATTAAAATTTGCCCACAAAGCACCATTATGCTGACCAGGAACCGGACCAATTTTCTTCCATTGTGATTGGAATTCTTTTACCTTATTGATGGAATTGGTTGTTTCTTCGCCATCTACGATCTCTCTGAGTTGATCTAAAAGGTCATTTTTCAATTGAAGATTTGCGTCCTTTTCTTTTTCTAAAGAAGCGTAATATTTTTTTCTTTTGGTTCGCAGATTATCGCTCAGGTAAAAAAACTGACGATCGATTTCGTCTCCAAGGAATTTAAAGTCACCCTCTTCATTGCCTTCCTGCTCCATAAAAGCAGCCAAGGCATCAGATTTTTCTTGTTGATATAATTTTTCATAAACTGGCTTCAATTCTTTTATTGCCCGGTCTATCTGTCTTATTTCATCGTTTGAAGCCACCTCCTTCAGCGCATCGAAGAGTTCCTCTTTTGTGGCTTTTTCAAAGTCAAGCTTCTCCATTAGCAGCTGCTTGACTTCTTGTTTAGTTGGTTCTACCGTAGGTTCTGATTCTTTAACCGTGTCCTCAACTTTTGTCGATTCAGTAGCTGCGACCTGAGCCGGTTCATCAGCTTGCACCGGATCTTTTGCACTCTCCTCAGCCTTCTCTGAAACTAAAGCTTCCGACTCTTCTGTTTCTGGTGATTCAACATTTTGTTGAACTGCTTCCTGCGGAGACATTGTCTCTTCAGTTACCTTTTTCTCATTCTCCTCCATGATGGATATTTTCTCTTTTTCTAATTTTCAAAATTAACAAACGCAGCTTAGTTCAACCTTGGATCGGTAGGATAATTGGCAATCATTTTAAACTTACCTCCCATTCTACCCAAAACATCTTTCCATAGGCTCTTGGGCTCTGAATTAAATATGATGTCCGCAGTTACATTTTTACAAACAATCCAAGATTTTGCTTTAAGCTCTTCCACAAGCTGATCTGACGACCAACCAGAATATCCTACAAAAAACTTAACATCATTGGTATCTATTGTCTTAATATTTATTGCTGAAAGTAATCCATCAAAGTCTCCACCCCAATAAACCCCTTCGTTCACTTTCTGATCATTCTCAAACAAACCGGGCTTTTGGTGTAAAAAGTGCAAAGTGTCTTTTTGGACTGGTCCACCTATAAACACGTTACCTCCGTTAATATCAACTTCATCCATAATGTCCGAAAGTTTGATCTGAGCAGGTTGGTTAAGAACAAAACCAAAAGAGCCCTCATCATTGTGTTCACAAAGTAAGATTACAGATCTTTCAAAATTAGGATCGGGCAGGTATGGCTCGGAAATCAAAATATCTCCTCGTGTTGGCTCGACGAATTCGTCTGATGAAAAATAATCAATCATTTAGTGTAATGCTGGTTTGATGGGTAAGTTATTAAGTATTGAAGCCTCTTTCAAAGTCATTTGTTTTAATCTATTGTAAACCGCTGGCTCATCGAAATAAATAAGCGCCATCTTCACAAATGTTTCTCCATGTTTGGCTTCTGAAGCCCATAATTGTTGATAGAATTTCTTTAATTCCCCTTCTTCTAAAGCTTCATAAATAAGCCGAAACCTTTCCGCTCCGCGTGTTTCCACCAGTGAAGCTAGAAGCAAGCGATCCATAAAACGTTCTTCTCGCCCTGATCGACAAATATCTATCAATTGCTTTACGTACATGTCTTGTGTCAATTCATGTGTCAATCGGAGACCTTTTTTCTCCATGATTTCATAGACTGATTGAAAATGCTCCAACTCCTCCACCGCTGTAGCGATTAAGTCTGGAATAATTTCAACCCTATCGGGGAATTTTGCAACAAAACTCATCGCCATTGAAGAGGCCTTGCGCTCACAATCTGCATGGTCTTTCAAAAACGAATCGAAATCATTCATTACCGCATCTACCCACTTGGAACTGGACGCCACTTCTAAATCAACTCTAAATTGCATATTTAATATAGGAACAAATCAAACATTTTATCACCTTCGCAATTTTAATGAATAAAGATTAGAACGTGGAACTAGCATCGATTAGAAAAGAGTACTCCCAGGCCAGTTTGGATAAAGAAAGTGCAGATATTTCGCCTTTCAAGCAGTTTGACAAATGGATGAGTGAAGCTGTGAAAGCAGAGCTGAATGAGCCTACAGCCATGGTATTAAGCACCTCTGACTCAGCAGGTAAGATCAATCAAAGAACAGTATTACTTAAAGAGTTTAATGAAACTGGTTTTGTGTTTTACACTAATTATTCGAGTAGAAAAGCCCATCAAATTTCAGAGAATAACCAAGTCAGCATTTTATTTCCATGGTATACTTTGGAAAGACAAGTAGCCGTAACAGGTGTTGCCTCTAAAATATCGAAAGCCCAATCATTAAAATATTTTTTATCCCGCCCTTTTGGAAGTCAATTGGGGGCTTGGGTTTCTAACCAAAGTAAAATTATTTCTTCAAGAAGTATCTTGGAATCAAAACTTGCTGAGATGAAAAGAAAATTCAGTGAGGGAAAAGTACCATTGCCTGATGACTGGGGCGGTTATATCATAAAACCAACCACCTTCGAGTTTTGGCAGGGGCGACAAAACCGATTGCATGATCGCCTTTTATATACCCTTTCGGAGGACGAAAATTGGAACATTGAACGTCTTGCTCCTTGACAAATAAATACTTAGCAAGATACGGATATCCACAGCCTCAATTCAATGAATACCACCTTTCTGGACAGGTAGATATTATTGTGGTTATACCTTGTTACAAAGAAAAAAACCTCAATGTAACGCTTGATTGCCTTAATCAATGTGATATCAGCGAATTGCAGATTTTGGTTATCGTTGTAGTGAACGAATCTGAATTGTCAGACTATGAAGCCTTAAAAACCAACGAACAAACGATTAAATACCTCGAGCGAGCAACGTTTAATTCCTTCGCGCTAAAATTTTGCAGAACCAAACTGTCACTTAAAAAAGCAGGAGTTGGCCTAGCTAGAAAAATTGGAATGGATGAGGCCATCAGATTTTATGACTCAAACAATACAGCAGGTATTATTGCTTGTTTTGATGCCGATTCTACCTGTGAGCCTAATTATTTTCAAGCCATAAAAGGCTATTTCCAAAACACGAAAAAAGAACTTGGTTTGGTGTATTATGAGCACCCACTGGATCAAAATAAAGATTCTATTGTTGATTATGAGCTCTTTCTAAGATACTACACAGACAGTCTTCGTTTTGCCGGATTCCCCTACGCCTATCAAACATTGGGTTCTTGTATTATTGTGGATAGTAACGCATACCAAAAATATGGTGGTATGGCTCCTCGGCAGGCAGGAGAAGACTTTTACTTCATCAATAAAATAGCCATGCACGGAAAAGTGGGCGAAATCAATGACACCACTGTGTTTCCTTCTAGCCGAATTTCAGATCGCGTACCATTTGGCACTGGTGATGCTTTAGGGAAAATGAAAAATGGCTTAAGAGCAAATGAGGTGTATAATCCTGAAATATTTCTAATCCTGAAATCGTTTTTAACTTCGATTTTCTCTGATGAAGAATCAATCTTCAATGAAATGTTGACAGCATTTTTGATCCAAATCAAATTTGAAAAACACTTATCTATCATAGAAAAAGAAACGAAAAACCCTGAACAATTTGAAATGAGATTTTTTCAATGGTTTGATGCCTTTAAAATTTTAAAGCTCACACATTTCCTAGATAAAAAAATGGTTCGGGTTCCAGTTGATGATGCGATTAACTGGCTTGGACAACATTACTACCAAAAAGATTTTACACCGCTTGGTCTAAACGAAAAGCTTCATGCTATAAGATCGCACAATAAAAAATACAAGCTAAATTAGATTATAAAGCTCGGTAACTCCCAACGCTTGTTTTGTTTGAAAACCCTCAGCGTATTTTACGCCTATTCGATGACCATACTCCTGCGCCCTTGATTCAATCATATCCATAAACTCCGGCTTTGAAATATACGTTTCTGGCTCTTGACTATTGGCATTAAAAAATTGTGTTTTGTAGGCTTTGACTGCTTCTATTTTACGGTCTTGATGTGCACTAATATCTACATAAAAATCAGGTGTCAACGATGTGCTTTGAATCGAAAAATATAATTTTTTTGGCCGCCAGATATCTTGCTCATTTCCTTCAATATCAGTTGTCTCAATTTTTCTTAAGCCTGATTTGAATACAGCTTCTTCCACCAATGCTGCTCCTCTTCCATGGTCAGGATGTCTATCATAAAGTGCATTAGTGATAATGATATCTGGTCTATATTTTCTTATTACGGCCACAAGCTTCAACTGATGTTCTCTGTCATTCATGAAAAATGAATCTTCAAACCCCATATTCTCTCGAATGGTCAACCCCATAATTTCTGCCGCAGCATTGGCCTCTTTCATTCTTTCATCTGCCGTACCTCGCGTACCCATCTCGCCTCTTGTAAGGTCAATGACACCCGTTTTAAAGCCTCTCTCGGAATGAGCTATAAGTGTGCCAGCACAAGCCAGCTCTACATCGTCGGGATGTGCGGCAATGGCAAGAAGATTTATTTTCATTTTAGTTTTTTGAAAGAAAAAAGGTCATAAAAAATCCCGACAAAATCGGGATTAAAAGGTGTTTTAGATGTGGTACTAAGCAGTTGCAGCCTCTGATTCCTGCATTTCGACTTCCTTTTCTGCTATATATTTTTCAGCATCTAATGCGCCCATGCATCCACTGCCTGCTGCAGTAACTGCCTGACGATAAATTTTATCTTGTGCATCACCAGTGGCAAAAACACCCGGAACATTCGTTTTGGAAGTCCCTGGAATGGTCTTGATATAGCCACTCTCATCCATATCTAGATAGTTTTTAAAAATATCTGTATTAGGCTTATGACCTATAGCCACGAAAAAGCCTTGAACAGGTATTTCACGCTTCTCTCCAGTTACTGTATCATTAATTCTTATGCCCGTTACTTCTTCATCACCAAGTACCTCCTCCGTTTCAGAGTTCCATAGAACCTCAATATTAGGTGCATTTTTAACGCGTTGTTGCATGATTTTAGAAGCTCTCATTTCATCTCTTCTCACAAGCATATACACTTTGTTTACGAGTTTAGATAAATATGTCGCTTCCTCCGCTGCTGTATCACCAGCCCCAACAATCGCTACATCCTGTCCTCGAAAGAAAAAACCGTCACAAACGGCACACGCGGAAACACCCTTACCATTCAGTCTTTGTTCACTATCCAAACCTAACCATTTCGCGGAAGCGCCAGTCGATATAATAATGGACTCAGCCTCTACTTCTATTTTCTTATCTACCGTCACAACATGTGGCCAGCCAGAAAAATCAACGCCAGTGATCATTCCTGACCTAATATCTGTACCAAATCTTTCTGCTTGCTTTTGAAAGTCCACCATCATTTGAGGCCCCATAATACCTTCAGGGTATCCTGGATAGTTTTCTACATCTGTGGTGATGGTTAGTTGTCCGCCTGGTTGACCGCCTTGATATAAAACTGGCTTCATACCAGCCCTTGCTGCATAAATAGCCGCGGTAAAGCCAGCAGGACCCGATCCTATTATCAATACTTTAACTCTCTCTCTATCCATAGTGATTTTGATTTTCTCTTAAATACGAACCTTACAAAATTAAGGAACATTTTACATGAATAAAACTGCGAAGTGTCGGCAATGTTACCCTAGATATGTTTTTAAGGATTTGCTTCGTGCAGTATGTCTCAACCTTCTGATTGCTTTTTCTTTAATTTGTCTTACTCTTTCTCTGGTAAGTTCGAATTTTTCGCCGATTTCTTCTAGGGTTGCCCCAGCGTTTCCGTTGAGCCCATAATACATAGATACAACATCTGCCTCTCTGGATGTAAGTGTGCTCAATGCACGGACTATTTCTCTTCTGAGTGAGTCATTCATCAACTCATCATCTGGAGTGACTTCCGAATCGTCGATGAGCACATCCAGTAAACTGCTTTCTTCCCCATTTGCAAAAGGGGCATCCATAGAAACCTGACGAGAGGAGATTTTCATGGAATCGCGAACATCTTCTTCTGAAATTTCCAAGAGTTCAGCAATTTCAGCATGCGATGGTTCTCGCTCAAAACGCTGCTCCAATTCTGCAAAAGCTTTTGATATTTTGTTGAGGGAACCTACACGATTCAAAGGCAATCTGACAATTCTTGATTGCTCGGCGAGCGATTGCATGATGGATTGTCTGATCCACCAAACAGCGTAAGAAATGAATTTGAAACCTCTTGTTTCGTCAAAGCGTTGTGCCGCTTTAATTAAACCTAGATTACCCTCGTTGATTAAATCGCCGAGGGTCAATCCTTGGTTTTGGTATTGTTTTGCAACTGATACGACAAATCTGAGATTTGCTTTGGTTAGTTTTTCTAGAGCAATTGCGTCTCCAGCCCTAATTTTCTGAGCGAGTATGACCTCTTCCTCAGCTGTAATTAATTCAACTTTACTTATGTCATTCAAATACTTATCGAGAGATGCGCTCTCTCGATTAGTAATTTGCTTGCTTATTTTTAATTGTCTCATTACGGCGATTTATACACCGCTAAAATTAGCTATCTTCTTATTTGTTTTCTGGCTTAGGCAATAAAACTTTTCGCGATAGTCTGTATTTACCAGTTTTTTTATCGATTTCAATAAGTTTTACCTGAATTTCTTCGCCTACTTCCAGAATCCCTTCCATGTTTTCAACTCGTTCCCACTTAATTTCAGAAATATGAAGAAGTCCGTCTTTTCCAGGTAAAATTTCAACAAAGGCTCCAAAAGGCATGATCGCTTTTACTTTACCCTCATAAACTTCACCTACTTCAGGTACAGCAACAATGCCTCTGATTCTTGATAGCGCTTTATCCAAAGCTTCTTTGTCGTTAGCAAAAACAGTTACCTCACCGCCTTTTTCAGTTTCTTCGATAGATACTGAGGCTCCAGATTCTCTTTGTATTTCCTGAATGATTTTCCCCCCAGGTCCGATGATCGCACCGATCATTTCTCGTTCAATAACCATATGAACCATACGTGGAGCGTTTTCTTTCATCTCTGACCTAGGCGCAGACATGGTTTTATTCATTTCTCCAAGAATATGCATTCTACCCGCTTTGGCTTGTGCCAATGCTTCAGCAAGCACATCATAAGAAAGACCATCTATTTTAATGTCCATCTGGCAAGCCGTGATACCATTTTCGGTACCCGTTACTTTAAAATCCATATCTCCAAGATGATCTTCATCTCCAAGAATATCAGATAATATAGCATATCGTCCTCCTCCTTTTTCAGAGATCATGCCCATGGCAATACCTGATACTGGCGCTTTAATGTCTACACCAGCGTCCATCAATGCTAAAGAACCTGCACATACAGTCGCCATTGATGAAGACCCATTGGACTCTAAAATATCGGAAACCAAACGAATGGTATATGGATTGTTTTCTGTTGGAAGTACTTTTTTCAATGCACGCATGGCTAGATTACCATGACCAACTTCTCTCCTTCCAGGACCTCTATTAGGTCTTGCTTCTCCAGTAGAGAAGGCAGGAAAATTGTAATGAAGTATAAATTTATTATAACCAGAAAACATGGCGCCATCAATCATTTGTTCATCAAGCTTAGAGCCCAAAGTCGCGGTTGTTAATGATTGAGTCTCTCCTCTAGTAAAAACAGCAGAACCATGAGCCGAAGGCAAATAATCCACTTCAGACCATATTGGTCTTACCTGATCTAATGCTCTTCCATCTAGTCTGATTTTCTTATCAAGCACAGAGTTTCTAACAGCATCTTTCTGTACATCATGGAGATATTTTTTAACTAGAAAACTATTCAATTCTGCTCTTTCTTCTTCAGAATAAGTTTCTAAAAATGCCGATCCAACTGCTCCGAATTTTTCAGATCTTATTTTTTTGTCCGCAATACCTTCACTGGCTATCTCGTAATATTTATCGTAAGTGAGCTCCTTAATTTTGGATTTCAGCTCTTCATCCTTCGGTTCGTGATTGTATTCTCGCTTCTGAGAAGCTCCAACTTCTTCTGCTAAGGCTACTTGGGCTGCACAATGTAATTTGATTTCTTCATGTGCTTTTTTGATCGCCTCAAGCATATCTGCTTCGCTCACTTCCTTTGACTCACCTTCCACCATCATGATGTTATCATCAGATCCAGCAACGATTAAGTCCAAATCTGCTAAGGCTACTTGGGCAACTGTAGGGCTCGTGATGAACTCATCTCCGACTTTTACTACCCGCACTTCTGAAATCGGCCCATTGAATGGGATATCAGAAACAGCTAATGCAGAAGAAGCAGCCAAGGCAGCAAGTCCATCAGGCATAATTTCAGGATCTGCTGAAATTAGTGATATTGCTACTTGTGTATCCGCATGATAATCTTCTGGAAATAATGGTCTAAGTGCACGATCAACCAATCTTGAAATAAGAATTTCGTAATCAGATAGTCGCCCTTCTCTTTTCAAAAATCCACCTGGTATTTTACCACTAGATGCAAATTTTTCTTGATAATCGACAGATAATGGAAGAAAGTCAACGCCTTCTCCTGCTTCTTTTTTGGATACTACGGTAGCAAGTAACATTGCTTTTCCCATACGTACCACAACGGAACCATCGGCTTGCTTGGCCAGGCGACCAGTTTCGATGGTGATCTCACGTCCATCAGCGAGATGGATAGTCTTAATTGTACCTTGAGGCTTCATATATATTGATTGAAATGAATAAGGAGCCTCATTTTCTCAGGCGCCTTAGATAAAAAAAAAGGGAATCCGTTTTGAATTCCCATGCTAATATTTTGTGATCGATTACTTACGTATGCCTAGCTCAGCAATGATACTTCTGTATCTTTCGATATCTCCTTTGGCTAAGTAGTCAAGAAGTCTACGTCGTTTTCCAACCAGTCTTAATAAACCCAATCGTGATGAATGGTCTTTCTTATTTGTCTTGAGGTGTTCCGTCAAATGATTGATTCGGAATGTGAACAACGCTATTTGTCCTTCAGTTGATCCAGTATCCTCTTTTCCTGATCCGTGTTTGGTGAAGAATTCTTCTTTTACTTCCTTCGTTAAGTACATTCTTTGTATCTAAAATTTATTCTCTCTATTCAGAGCGCAAATTTAAAGCACTTATCTGTTAAAAACAATTCATTTATTTCTATAATTTCTGAATTTTATCTTCATTTTATCAATCCAGATCAAATATATGTCGCCATCGAAGAGTCTGGCATCTATTCGAGCCTGCCTTAGAAAGAACAAACCAATAGGTAAAAGTATCATATTGGCCACCCAAACAGATAATGTAGAATCCATAAGTCCTTCTTTGGCCCATTTTTCACAAGTAATATTTAAAACATAGTAGGTAAGAAAGAAGAATATGGAAATAATTACAGGAACTCCCAACCCACCTTTCTTTATTATCGCTCCTAAAGGGGCACCAATTAAAAACATAACGATACATGCAAAAGCTTGACTTATTTTTTTTCCTTTTTCAATAGTCCACTTATAGATGTTACCCTGTGTGTCTTTGATGCGAACAGCTGTAGAGCTTAGGTTTACTTTCAAATTTTGCGCTTGGTTTTTAGCCGTAAGCAACACATCCGATTTTTTGGTACTGATTATTTCATCTAAATCCTTCCAATCTAGTGTATCCAATTTCATTGGTTTTTTTTGTGATCGAATACCATTATTACTGACAATATTTTTTGTTTGTGTTTCAACTTTAGAATTAAGGTTCGTGCTTAACTGAGATTTTAATTTCGAAGTTTTGATTTGCTTCGATTTCGCTGCAATAGTCGAGGATGATTGGCTTTGGATAGAATCTCTACGCTCACCAGCAATTATTTGACTGGCCAGCTTGGCAGAATCAATGTCCTGTTTTATTTTCAATTTAGAAAAAGACGTTTCCTTATTTGTCAGCGTATCTACCGCTTCATTTTTAACATTTCCAAACTTTGTTTTGCGCTTTTTTAACAGTTTGTCTTTTTGAATGACAAGAGAATCTTGTTTAAATAAAAATGAAAAGAAGCCTGCTTCTACTTTACTCATTTTTTTCAATGAGTCGGCCGATTTTAATTTCTTCTGTGTGAAAGGATTGATTTTCTCTACCTTAACTCTTTCGGTGAGATGGTAACGGAAGTAGGTTTTGGCTAGCTTCACAAACCCCATCCTGGCATTGAATATTGATCCATTAAGAGAGTCAATATCATTATTGAGCTCTGCAAAGTTTTTCATTTGCCGATTATTTTGAAATAGTTGTTCTTGTGTTCTCTTTAAATCAAACGAAGACAGATTAAACATCATATCCATTCTTTTGAAGTTGGACCTGAACAGCTGATCAACTGGCTCTCTTGCTTTCTCCGTTTCGCTATAATAATTACCATTGAACAATTCCAACTTCAAGTATCGCTCATTGTAAGTGGTAAACATGCGAGATGAATCGGCAATGATCACGGTTTTGTTGCCTTTTCCATCGGTGTGGTCGTATATGAGAATGTCTAACAGCGTTTTCCCGTCAGGTAATTTATCACTGACTTTTATACTGTAGTTGGGTATCCCATTGTAGAACACGCCTGGTTTAATATCCAGTGCGGGCTTCTTATGCTTGATATCATACAACAGACTGTAGGCCTTTAGGTTAGCCTTTGGTACGACATAGTTATTGAAGTTAAATGCTGCGATTGATAAGAGCACTACAAAAAAGAAAATCGGCCTTAAAGCTCTTACGAGCGAAATTCCAGCACTTTTAATAGCCGTTAATTCGAAATGCTCCCCAAGATTACCAAATGTCATGAGCGACGACACCAAAACCCCAAGCGGTAAAGCCACTTGGAGCATATTCAAGCTGAAATAAAATAGCAATTCCGCAAAAACATCTCCACCCAGATCCTTTCCAACAAAATCGTCAAAGTACTTCATCATGTACTGCACCAACAGTATGAAGGTAGCTACAACTGTGGTGAGAGTAAATGGACCTATGAAGGACTTTAATATGAGCGTATCTATTTTTCGCATAAAAACAGAACGCAAAGATGTTTAAGAAATGATAATGAAACGAACAGATATTGATTATCCTCCGACTATTTCTTTCAAATCATGAATGATGCTGTCATAAAGCGCATAAGTTTCTTCAGGATCCAGATCTGAATAATCGGTAATTCGAATGAATGTTTCCTGAGTTAACTCATTCATTTCCAACTTTATCTCTATGTAACTAGGGTCTTCTTCATCATCTGTAAATTCAAAATTAACATGGTGGTTTGTGCGGGAAGATGTCATCTTAGCCATATTATCTTCTCCATCCCAATGAAAAGTATACACTTTATCTTCGTTGATATTTACATCATCTGCAAACCACTGAGCCAAACCAGATGGTGTGCTAATGTATGGATAGAGCATTTTCTTTGATGCGTTAATCGGGTATTCTCCTACAAATTTCTCTTTGGCCATAACTACACTTAATTTTTTGATAAGGTATAAAAAAAAATGAAATCCTCAATAGGTGTTTTAAAAAAGAAAGTTTTTAAGTTTGCGTTCCTTTTCAAATAAGCCACCATGGGTTTAGTCAAAAAAGGTAAGTAAACTCAAAAGTCAAGGATAACAAAAGGTTATCGTTGATTTATTAATTGAGTCTAAAAAACGGCGAGGTAGCTCAGATGGTTAGAGCGTCGGATTCATAACCCGGAGGTCGGGGGTTCGATTCCCCCCCTCGCTACTATACCGCATTTCCCCGAAACCCCGCGCAACTCAAAACCCTCAAAACCAGTAAGTTACCACATCTCAGTGTTGCGTTGCATTACACGGAATTACACCTTTTGTTTATTAATTTATTTACGAATTCTTTGTCATCAGATTATAACTTTTAAAAACTGATCACTATGAATTTCCCAAGTATTACAGTAGTCTTCAACAGACTTAACTACAAAAGTAAAAACGGCTTATCCCCTATCCACTTGCGATTTAGCTACAATGGCAAATCAGATTATATCAAAATAAATAAAATCCCAAAGATTACAGAAAGAGATTGGATAGGAAACGCTTACCACGGCCTATGGGTCAAAAACAATCCATTGGCTAATAATTTAATCAACGAACTTCTTACCGATACTAGAAACTTTGTACAGAAAGAAATCTTTGAAAGCAGACCTGTAAGTGTTAAATCATTAAAAGCCCACATCCAAAAACCGGAACATAAGACTAGTTTTAATGAATATGCAGCGCAATACGTGCGAAACATCAATAAGAACAAAAGTGATGACGAAAAAAGAGCTTATAGAACCATACAAGCCTATCGTAGTTTTTTGGTGAAAATCAATTCGTTTGAAGATTGTATCCTATTTGAAAATATCAATCGAGAGTTACTGACTAATTTCAAAGATTATCTTGCTGGAGAATGTAATCTCAAGAAAACCACTCGATCAAAGTATTTTGATAAATTCAAAGTCATATATGAAGATGCTTGCACACATAAATTTGCAGATTACCTACCAGGATTATTTAAAGGCTTTATGGCTAAGGGCGAGTCCGAGCAAGTATATTTAACGATGGAGGAAATCAAAGCATGGAAAAACTGCGTGTTAGATAATGAAGTGTTGGATAAATCAAGAGACATTTTTCTAATCTCAGTTTTCACAGGTTTAAATTATTCGGATCTCAAAAGGCTGAGCAAGGAACATCTGGAAGCAATAGTCAACAACGAAGGAAAGGCAAAAGAATACTTAACCAACAGAAGATTTAAAGGTAGAAACAAGGAAGGTTGGGTACCTTTTGTTGTTCCACTTTCTACAATGGCAAAAAAACTATTAGAAAAACGATCGAATATGTACGATGACGATTTCCCGAATGACATTCCGGCTATGATAGATTTGACAAGTGATTCGAAGTACAATGACAAGCTAAAGTTAATTGCGAAAGAAGCTGGAATAAATAAAAACATTTCAGCTAAAATAGGAAGAAACAGCTACGGTCGATTAATGATAACTATTGGTAATGAAATGCCAAAAGTTTCTAAGTCAATGGGACACAAGAAACTATCTACTACTGAAATATATACCACATTAGACCCATCTATGACAATGTACGGCTGGAAAGAACCTGAATTCTAATTTGATTCTTGTTCGTAAATTTCATTACCATGTTAATAACTGATAATTGACTGAAAAATCACGCATGTACCACCACACACACAACCACCAATTCAATACCACACACAAACCAATAAGCATATAAACATGAAAGACATGTCCTATTTAACACCAAGAGCGCCTCCCAACAAGCACTTCAGGAGAAAACTGAAAGCTATAACAACAACTTCCATAGCAGCTTATTATCTTGCAAATGCACACACAAACCATTTATCACATGGCTAAAAAAAAGAAATTAGGATTAAGATTTGATCTTAATGAAAAACGCGAAACGGTTATGGTTCGAGTTACTTATAATGGAACGAATACTAAACTCATCACGCCTCTTCTGGAGCTAAATACTTATGAGAAGCGTTATTTTTGGAATAACCCTAAAGCACATTTTGACAAACTTGTTAAAAACGACACCCTAGTATTTAAAACTATTCAAAAAGTTTATGAGGATTACGGGTATCAGTATGAAGCTACCGATTTCACATATAGATGTAAACCGTTTACCTTTCTTTGTAAGCCAGCTGATTTGCTATTCGAGGAGTTTTTAGCACAGGATCTTTATAAATTCCTTTCAAAAGAGAACCTACCCTACACAGCGAAGATTCTTGTGAGCGACTATGAAAATGTTGTCACCTTACCTCTTGATCAGGATTTTCACCTTAGAATGATTAAAGAACTCAATCCATCTCTATTTGATTCAATTGTTGACCACATCTCCAGGTATACAGACACAATAAGGTTTTTGAGAAAAATGACCAATAAGAAAAGCTATTTTTATTTTTTCGTCGCAGAAGTTCTAGCACTCAATCTATCAGATAGACCTAATGGTTGGAGTCCTTTCAGAGACTATTGTGAGAACTTATTCATGGAGCTTCCATTAAAAACCAAAGAGGATAGAGAATTCGAAGAAAGAATCGGGAGGAAGAGAGGCTGAATTAGATTTATAGATTTTTTATATATTTATCTATTTTTATATTTTCTTAGTTATACTTGCGTAAGTATTTGAAACTACAAGTCACATAAACTCTTACGCCATGATAAATCATGAAACAACCTTCATCCCTTTTCCTTTGAAAGACTTCCAAAGGATGAAAGAGGATATTAGCTTCCTTCGCTCTCAATTATCCAACGCAAACAAAGCCTCCAGTCAAAAGGAATGGCTTACTAGATTGGAATTTTTAGCTGCTTGCTCTATTGGTTCTACCCAGTTTAACATACTGAAGAACCAAGGTAAACTACACCTCAATTACATTGGGAAAAAAGTGTACGTGCACCACTCATGTGTGGATCAATATTTTGCAGGAAACTATAAAAAATAGCTTTCAGCTTATTTAATGTCTCTTGGTTGAACTCTCCGTCAAGGAACACCCAATTGCCCAATTTGAATTATCATAAAACAAAACCGAATGAAATCATTAGATATCACTATCCCCATTGAGTCTTTACGGGATCTCGAAATGAGACGTACTGACCTTATTGAAATACTCAAAATTATCGATGACCATAATGCGTCCAGTTCTTGTAAAGTCGTGCAACCTGCCTTTCAGATACTTGAGCTACTTGAAAGAATGCGCCTTGACTGGGATCTTCCTGATAAAGCTGAGTTCTATGTTCAAAATATCCAGAATAAGGATTCCTGTAACATTTAGTAAAACAATCTCTGTGCGCTAATCAATGAGCACACACAGACAAGCACTTTTAACACACAACACACCATAAACCAAAGGCTATGGTGAAAGCCTAAAAGCAGAAATTGTCACTATTATAATCAAGAGAGTTGATGTCGGTTTAATAAACCACCATTACGATCTGTTATTAACCAAAACGCTCAATTAAAAACCTAGTACCTGTGTGTGATTTCACCACACACACAAACCTTTAGAAGTAGTGAATAGGTATTAAATACACCTTTTAAGCCATTTAAATAGTCTTTTACAGTCTTGCTAAAAGAAGACACACAAAAAGCCCAACCAATGACCAACGCTAAGATGAAACACTATTTAAACTAAAAATCAGATAAAAATGATTAAAAAATCAACCATTGATGCCGTACATGCTGCGCTCAATACCTATGACATAGTATCCCAGTTTGTTGACCTCAAAAAGGCTGGATCAGGATATAAAGCCAAGTCCCCGTTTACGGAAGAGAAAACACCCTCTTTTCATGTTGTGACTTCCAAGAACATCTACAAAGACTTTAGCAGCGGCAAAGGAGGTAATGGGATCAATTTCTTAATGGAGTTCAAAGGCTTTACCTACCCGCAAGCCATTGAGTTTGTGGCCGAGCATTACGGCATTGAGGTGGAATATGAGAAACAAACCGACAAACAAAAAGAGGCTTACACTTCACGATCAGAAATTAAAAGTTTGCTACTCGCATCGAATAAACGATTTACTACCATAGCATCTGAACTGGCAGATGATCACCCAGCCAAAAGTCAATTACTTCGATTTAGTGAAAGCAGCATTAACGAGTTTCAAATTGGATATACTGGCGATGATAGCCGATACCTATACAAGGTCATAAGCGAAAAAGCAGGTCTTGAACAGGCTGAAAAAGCAGGTCTTGTACGCAATCACCAAGGCAACTATTACGACTTCTTTCAGAAAAGAGTGGTCTTTCCTATTTGTAATGAATATGGGGAAATCATTGGTTTTGGAGGCAGAGCTATTGATGATCAAAACCCCAAATATCTCAATTCTCCTAAAACTGCTACTTTCGATAAGTCCAAAGTACTTTATGGTTATGATCAAGCACAAATAGCCATCAAAAAAGAGCAAATGGTATACATCACCGAAGGTTACGCCGATGTGATAGCCATGCACGAAATGCAGCTCCATAACACAGTAGGAACACTTGGCACTGCATTAAGTATTGATCAAATACAAATGATCAAGAGAACGGCCAGGGGTATTGTTATACTGCGTGATGGAGATGAAGCAGGACAAAAAGCAGCCATTAGAGATATGGAGTTGATCATAAGTAATGGACTAGAGGCAAAGTTTATCCCATTACCTGAAAAAACAGATCCTTATGACCTGTTGCATAGCGATGAAATAAATGATCCTGTTTTGTGGTTATTGGATCACACACATGACGCACTAGAGTATTTTTCGATTGAATTAAAGAATAAGGCCAATACTCCTACCCTTTTAGCAGATGCCACACAGCAAATCGCACAATGGATATCACTAATACCCAACAATGTTACCCGTAATGCCTATCGCAAAATGATAGCCAATTCGTGCAAGTTGAAATTAAAGGACTTGAAGGACTGTGAAACCACACTCACACAGGTAAAACAAAAAAAGGTAGGCTATGAAGTAAACTCACAGCTTGACTTGGAAGATAAGTTACCCGAAGGAATAACAGTACAGGATGTTTATCGTGACGGTTTTTACCCTTTGGTCGATGGTCTACAGACAGGCTACTACTTCATGACAGGTGCAGGAAGTTTTAGCAATTGTAGCAATTTCGTGATGACTCCCCTCTTCCATAAATATGAAGAAGAAGATAATACAAGGGTTTTTAGACTCGAAAATGGGGTAACAAAAGCGGAAATTGTAGAAATGCCCTCAGCAGCATTGATCAGTAAAGACAGTTTTAGAAAATTCTTGTTTGACAAAGGCCCCTATTACTTTTATGGCACAGCGCAGCACTTAGACAAGCTCAACCAAAAGTACCTCTATGAATTCCCTAAAGCCTTTGAGCTAAAAACATTGGGTTGGCAAAAAGAAGGTTTTTTCGCTTTTTTTGACCGAGTTCATAATGGAGCTTTAGTCGAATACGATGATGCCGGACTAGTGAAGCACGACGATCAATTTTATTTTAGTCCTGCTGCATCTTCGATATACAGCGGAATACGCAAAGACAATGATCACTTCGAGAACGATCGTTATTTAAGTTATGTAAAAGCGGAAATAGATTTTGAAGAGTGGATGGATCTCATGGAAAAGGTCTATGGGGAACATGCTTATGCAGGTATTCTTTTTGTCTGCATTGCATTATTTCGAGATATAGTATTCAAGGTTGATAACAATTGTCCTCATCTCTACTGCTTTGGCCAATCAAAAGCTGGAAAAAGCAAATACGCAGAGTCAATCATGAATATGTTTTTCAGAGAAATGTCTGCTTTCAACTTGAACGGTGGTACTGACTTTGCCTTTGCCAATAGGCTCCAGAGGTTTAAAAATGTACCTGTAAGTCTCAATGAGTTTGATGATAAAGTATGTAAAGATGAATGGTTTCAGATGATCAAAGGTGCTTATGACGGTGAAGGGAGAGAACGAGGCAAAGGAGGAAGTAAAAACAAAACAGAAACGCAAAAAGTCAATGCCGCACTTATTCTAATCGGTCAGTATCTGTCTACCAAAGATGATAATTCGGTTCTATCACGCTCTATTATTTGTTCATTTAGTCTAACCAATGATCGAAGTGATGATCAAGTACATTTTTATAACAGACTCAAGGAAATTGAGAAAAAAGGACTGTCCAGTTTGATCATTGAAATCCTTCAGCACCGTGAGTATGTGGCCAAGGAATATTATACCAGCTTCAATGAACAGTTTAAGTTTCTCCAATCTATTATACGATCGAGAGGCAAGCAGTATGACGAAAGGGTACTTCGAAACTACACAGCCCTATTCACGATGTATGAACTATTCAAAAAGCATTTTAATTTTCCTTGGACAAAAGAAGACTATCAAGAGTGGGTAGTCAAAGAGGTCATTAAACTAAGTGCAATGATCACCGAATCAGATATTTTAAACGATTTCTGGACTCATGTCAATGGATTAAATAATAAAAAGCAATTATCGGATAGACATTTCAGGTTAGATACACCAGCAAGAGTAAATTTAACTAATAAGTCGACCTATGAATGTGATTATGAAGAGAAGATACTTTTCATCAAATTGAATGAGGTACAATTGTTATATGCTGAGTCCAAGAAACGAACAGGAGAATCACCGTTGGCCAAGTCCTCACTAACGAGCTATCTGGAAAATAGAGACTATTACATCGGGCAGACCAAATATAAGCTAGGTAGTAAGAGTACACATTGCCATGTGATAAAATATGATATGATCCCCGAATTAGACCTTGAACACGCTGAAAGCCTATCCTATCAGCAATCAAATTATAACTAATATGATGATCGAACTAGTAATTATAAAGGTAACCAAGGTAACCAAATAAGATTATCATAAACTAAAACATTAATAATCAATTACTTATACAACAATATCAATGTTACTTTTTTTTATATATTCGTTACTTAATGCTCTCTATTGGTTACTTTTTGAGTGTATCAGTTACTTTTTAAAAATCTCGTTACCTCCGTTACCTCGTTACCTTTACTTTTCAGGGGGCTGTGGAAAAATTAAACACTTTTTTTTCTTCAAAACACAATGTAACCGCTGCTCAAACCCTTTGACATCCACCATCGTCAAGCAAGTTGAGCAGGAAATTGAGCACTCATATAATCAGCTTAAAAGCCGATACAGGACTAGCAAAATTGGCAACAGGTTACTTTGAAAGTTTCAAAAATGCAGATGAGTTAGTTACCTCAATGCCCAACGTTCATTGATAAGCCAGGGCGAGGCGATATGAATTCGGAATGGCAATGTTATTTCATCAGGATAACTCATCACTTGATAGGTCTATCAAAAGCAATTCTTCAAACTCATGGTAATTGGTCTCACCTATCCAATGGTAATGAGATGTATCATAATTACTGTGTGTCTTCACACACCACCACACAAACACACCACCACAAAAAAGCCCTCCATGGCCTATTTTATAAGAATATTGCACTTTTAGACTAATCCACCACACACAACATCAATGGATAGAAGTCAGTATGCAAAATCGGACATGAAACGCATAACCTAGTCATTTTCATGGTGTCATCACAATTTTATTAGGCCTTCAATCACCATTTAAACGAAGCTTGAATTAAATTGCTCGGGAAGCTAATTTTTCGCTTAACGCCAACCAATGTCAGAAGATCAGAAAAAACTACTCGAAACCCAACTCTGGAATATTGCCAATGAGCTCCGTGGCAAAATGGATGCAGACGAGTTTCGAGATTATATCCTTGGGTTTATCTTTTTCAAATACCTATCGGATAAGCAATACTACACCCGCTAGTTCAAATATTTCAATTCCAGTGTGGTGCGATTAAGAGGCTAACGGGTTTTTTACTTCTAGTACTTTGTACATATTTCAATTCCAGTGTGGTGCGATTAAGAGTTGAATGACTTATTTTCTTTGCCACCTTACTTGTATATTTCAATTCCAGTGTGGTGCGATTAAGAGTTACACCATGTTGTAAAAGAAAATCAATAATCCTCCTATTTCAATTCCAGTGTGGTGCGATTAAGAGCAACTCATCAAAGACTTTTCAAATCGTCTTATTGCGATTTCAATTCCAGTGTGGTGCGATTAAGAGTATATTCTTTAACCTGATTAATCACTTTGTGGCTCATTTCAATTCCAGTGTGGTGCGATTAAGAGAACAATCCAATAGTCCCTCCATTGCTTCCCCCAGTATTTCAATTCCAGTGTGGTGCGATTAAGAGCGCAATCACCACAGCAGCAGCAACGGCCAAAATGATATTTCAATTCCAGTGTGGTGCGATTAAGAGTTCTAACTCAATGTCTTTAGCGTACATTTTAACATGATTTCAATTCCAGTGTGGTGCGATTAAGAGGACGTTAAAAAAGAAAAAAACAATTTGGGTATTCAAATTTCAATTCCAGTGTGGTGCGATTAAGAGTACTCGCCAACGGTTACCAGCGTCGATTTGATAATATTTCAATTCCAGTGTGGTGCGATTAAGAGTGCATTAGGCTGTTGTACTTCATAGCTGACATTGAAATTTCAATTCCAGTGTGGTGCGATTAAGAGTATATTCTTTAACCTGATTAATCACTTTGTGGCTCATTTCAATTCCAGTGTGGTGCGATTAAGAGTTTGAAGGATTCACTAAACGCCAACCCAAAGGGCGATTTCAATTCCAGTGTGGTGCGATTAAGAGAGTATTACTAGTAAGAAGTTTTGAACAGCCTTTTTTATTTCAATTCCAGTGTGGTGCGATTAAGAACTCTGGTGCTCATCATAGAGACTAGCTACTATGGAATTTCAATTCCAGTGTGGTGCGATTAAGAGAGGTGTTTTTGGATTTGCCTTCAATGATTGGTGTAAGATTTC
>JAVJRN010000012.1:0-18892 GCA_040218415.1 Cyclobacteriaceae bacterium | reverse complement strand
TTTTCTGTAAGATCATTGATGAGTTTTTTCATATCCTGCCGTCTCATATTGTCTTGAGAGCCACACAGGTTACAAGGCACTATTGGCCAGTTTTGGGCTGCTACAAATTCAGAAATGATTGATTCCTTTATCTGATAAAGAGGTCGAATCACATGCAAGTCTCCCGCTTCGATCAAATAGTTTGGCGGCATGGTGCTTAACTGACCTGAAAAAAAGGTATTCAATAAAAATGTTTCCAGTACATCATCCATATGATGACCAAGCGCGACCTTGTTGCAACCAAATTTTCGCGCTTTGTCATAGAGAATTCCACGGCGCATGCGGGAGCACAAACTACAGTAACTTTTCCCGAATGGTGTCTTTTCCTTCACCACAGAATAAGTGTCCTGCAGGATGATCTCAAATGGAACTTCCCAGTCCGTGAATAGCTTAGGCAATACCTCTTCCGGATGACCTGGCTGTTTTTGATCAACGTTTACTGCTAATATTTCAAAATTTATGGGCGCTTTTTGCCGAAAATCCTTCAAAAAATGAAGCATGCACAGACTGTCCTTGCCGCCACTTACCGCCACCATGATTTTATCACCCTCCTCGATCATGTGATATTGGCTTATGGCTTTACCAATCAGCCGATTGATTTTATTGTGGATTTTCTCAGTTTGTTTTTTCTCTGTGATGGATTGCATGGGGCAAAGTTGCTATTAATTAGAAAACTCCCTATTCATTCGTTCTCAAAATATTATAACAAGCAAAAAGACGTGCCAAAATCATCACGGAACGCAGGCCAAAAAAGACTTTTTAAGCAAAAGAAAATTAGGAGGTCTTCGCTAAATATAATTGTTGAGGCAACTTGATTTTCATGAAGTTCGCATTGAGAGGAGAACAAAAATTTCGAATAGTTATAAATCTACTTGTAGTTTTACCGAATGAATTGGCTGAAGCTCTTGTCACCCCACAGGTTTGGAGACAAACCAGATGTAGAAATTGATCAGACAAACCGAAGTAGGTTTGAACAGGATTATGACCGTCTCATTTTCTCCCATCCTTTCAGAAAATTACAGGATAAAACACAGGTATTTCCACTTCCTGAGGACGATTTCGTGCATACTCGCCTCACGCATAGCCTCGAGGTATCGAGTGTTGGTCGCTCATTGGGTAAGGAAGTTGGCGCGGGAATTCTCGAAAAACATCCTGAGCTTAAGTCTGCAGGTTACACAACACATGATTTTGGTGGGATCGTTGCTGCGGCTAGCTTGGCGCACGATCTTGGAAACCCACCATTTGGACATTCTGGAGAAACAGCCATTTCTTCCTTTTATACTGACAATGACTTGGGGAGATCTTTTGAAAATAAAGTGAAACCAGAAGAATGGACGGATCTCACATCCTTTGAGGGAAATGCGCAGGGTTTTAGGATTTTAAATGATGAGATGAATGGGGGGTTAAAACTCACCTATGCATGTCTGGGCGCTTTTACGAAGTATCCCAGACTGTCTGGCGGAGAAGCTGTAAATGGAAGAAAGAGTCACAAAAAATATGGTATTTATGCCGGAAATGGGGCAGAATATGCAGAATTGGCCACCAAAATGGAGTTAATTAAATTTGCCGAAGGTGCATGGGCTCGTCATCCTTTGGCCTTTTTGGTAGAAGCTGCTGATGATATTTGCTATGGCATTATCGACTTGGAAGATGGATGCCGCTTGGGTCTTGTATCTTTTGAGCAGACCCGTGATCTTTTGGGCAAAATTATTGGGGATAATTTCAAACCAGAAAAGTTGGAAAAAATCCCTGGACAAAATAGCAAGCTGGCCTTACTGAGAGCAATGGCCATACATACTCTGGTACAAGAATGTGTTGCTGTATTTTTAGCCCAAGAAGAGCAAATTTTAAGTGCCGATTTTGACCAGGCTTTGACCGAAGTAATTCCTTCTAAAAACATTTTGGCGGAAATCAGTGACCTTTCGGTCAACAAAATTTATCGATCCAAGCAAGTGCTGGAAAGAGAAGCGGGGGGCTTTGAAGTGATCGGTAAGTTGATGGAAGCTTTTACAATGGCGGCCTACAACAATTATTTTGATCACCATGCGCTTTCTCCTAAGCAAAAATCCATCTTTCGATTACTCCCTGAAGAACCTCAAATTAAGCTAAGTCAAAAGGATCTCACCGTCTATGCTTGTTGTCAAATAATAGGCGATTTTATTTCAAGTCTTACCGACTCTTATGCCATAAAACTTTACCGTATCGTATTTGGGTTCTCTTTGCCTTCTGCCAGAGGATAATAATATCATATCACCTCACTTTTGCATAATGTAGATTTCAAGAATACAACGTAAATTCATGCGTTCAAACTATATCTTAAAATGAAACATCTAGCGAGCATCTTTATCCTGATTATTTCCATTAGTTATTCTCAAGCTCAATATTTCTTACCGGAATTAAACGAAACGCAAATTTTGATGGCAAAGGAAACGTATGCAGTTACCAATGACGGTGATACCGTAAAGGGAAGAGTTGTAGCTCAGACACTTATTAATGGCCAGTTACGGTCTTTTACCATTAAAAAATCTGATAAATCAAAAGCGAAGTTTACTGCCGCTGATGTTCAGTTATTAGCGGTCAAGCCTACCAAATTAGCCAATATTGAAAGTGCCATGTCTGTCCAAAGTATCATTCGTGCGTCGAACATCGACTTTGACGAAGTGATGAATAGAGAATGGGTCTATTTCGAGCGAGCATTATTACCAAGAAGAAAAGATAAGCCGGCACTCATGCAACTCCTGAATCCGGGGTTCGACAATAAAATCAAAGTATATTTTGACCCCAATGCTAATGAATCTGGTGGTTTAAATCTAAATGGCCTTCAGTTGACTGGTGGAAATGACTTATCCTATTTGGTAGTCTATGATGGCAATAAATCTGAGATTTATAGAAGAGGTAATTATAGAAGAGACGCTTTGAGTGAGCTTTATAAAGACTGTGATGTATTTGTTGAAAATTATCAGGGCGAAAAATTTAGGTGGGAGAATTTTGCCGAACATGTATTCGTCTATGACCAGCTATGTGAATGAGGTCATAAAATAACACATTGAGTACAATCGGTTTATTTGTGGTTATCTGTAAAAAATGCTGCGGGAGAAAAGACTCCTTCCTTTTAGGCAGGTTGAAAATTAAAGTCACCTTACAAGTGTGCAGAGTTTTAAAGACCAACTACTTTTGCCGTCGCTCAAAATAAATCTCAAAAACACAATAAAGATAACTCAATGAAAATCTGGTTCACTTGCAAAGTAAAATACGGAAAGCAATTAGAAGAAGGAGGTATGAAACAAGTGACGGAAGCGTATCTGGTAGATGCAGTTTCTTACACCGATGCGGAATCTAGAATTTATGCTGCAATGGAAGAATACATCTCGGGAGAGTTTCAAATTAGCGCAATTGCAAAAACCAATATTGGAGACGTCATCAACTATGAAGACAGTGACGATTGGTATAAGTGCAAAGTAAGCTACTCTACAGTGGATGCTGACAGTGAAAAAGAAGTAAAAGTCAATACCTACTTCTTAGTTTGCGCAGAGGATACCAAGCAAGCATTTGAAAGAGTGGAAGATAACTTAAGTTCAATGCTCGTTCCATTTGAAATCCCATCGATCACAAAAACGACGTTTGTTGACGTATTCCCATACCTCGCAGATGAAATTCCAGCCAACCTCACACCAATTAATGATGTGGAAGAAGAGGAGGACGAGACAGACGAAGAGGAATTGGAAGAGGAACTTGACGAAACTGAAGAAACGAAGGAGACAGAATAAGGTAGATCGAGATCCGTTCGGAAACCGAGCAACTATAAGCCTGATCCAGAGTATGGATCGGGCTTCTTTTTTGAAGTTCCTCATTGTAAAATATAATCTTTATTCTCTCGAAATGAGATTCCTTTATGCGCAGGAATGATGATTATTGGATTGATATTTTGGTTTTTGAAGTCTGCTTTAAAAAGCCTCTTGCTCCATTTAATAGAGTCGGCCAACATATAGAGAACTGATTTGTTATTGAAATACACCGCAGCATCCTTAATTTCCATGTATTCAACAAAAATTAAGCACATGGCGATTCAGTCTTATAAAAAGAATAAATAATTACCTTTGCCGCTCATTTTCAGTCATTACTAACCAATATCGAATATCTCAAAGCAGTTTGAGTTTCGTATTTATAAAGCAGAAGGGCTCAGGCTCATTTCATGTGGACAAGCATAGCTAATATAATACTCAAATTTAGAATCATCTTGATGGTTGCTTTAGGGGCAATAACCATCTTTATGGGTTATCAGGCACAATTCGTCAATTGGTCGTATGACATGGTGAATATTGTGCCCTATGACGATCCGGATCAGCAATATTTTCGAGAATTCAAGCAGCTTTTTGGAGAGGACGGCAACATCATGGCCATCGGTGTTAAAGATAGTGCGGTTTACAAAGTTGACAACTTCCGAAAAATGCAGTTTCTAACGCGCGAGCTTGGGCGCATCAACGGAGTAAAAGATGTACTAGGTCTTCCAAATCTAAAAATGCTAGAGAAAAACGAGGCAAGTAAACGCTTCGAGTTAGCGCCAGTTTTTCCAGAGATCCCTGACGACCAGAAAGTATTAGATAGCTTACTTCGTGTAGCTTTTGACCTCAAGTTCTACTCTGGCCAATTGATCAATCCTGAGAATGGAGCTACACTTATACTCGTTACCGTTGATAAAAACATCTTAAACTCCGACCAACGCGATACAATGATCGCGGATATTGTCATGGCTGGTGAGCAGTTTAGTGATGCAACAGGAGTCGAAACACATTTTGCAGGCTTACCCTATGTTCGTTCTGTGAATACAATCAAGATTAAGCAAGAGCTAAATAAATTCCTGATTATTTCAGTAGCCATTACGGGATTAATTCTCTTTTTCTTCTTCCGTTCATTTAAAGCAGTATTCTTTCCTTTGGTAATCATCGGTGTGATCGTGGTTTGGGTTATTGGTACGCTTTCCCTTTTGCAGTACAAAATCACGCTTTTAACGGGCCTTATACCATCCATCATCGTGGTGATTGGGATTCCGAATAGCGTGTATATGCTCAATAAATACCATCAGGAATATGCTGATCACGGTGATCAACTCAAAGCGCTGACTAAGATTATCAAAAATATTGGCGTGGTAACTTTCATTACCAACTTTACCACTGCTGTCGGTTTCTTGGTATTGGTGACTACAGGTATTCCAATTCTGGAAGAGTTTGGTATCGTTGCTGGTATCAATATCATGTGTACTTTCATTGTAAGTACTATTTTAATACCAGGTGTTTTCTCGCTTTTCAAACCACCTTCATCGCGTCATCTAAAGCATTTGGATTTTAAATTTTTGGATGTCATTTTAAAAATATTAGACAAATGGGTACATGGGCATAGAAAGCTTATTTTTCTATTGACCTCCATTGTCATAGTCATTTCCGTAGTTGGCATGTTGAAAATCCAGTCGATCTCTTTCATGGTGGACGACCTGCCGGAAGATAGCCCACTTAAAAAAGAGCTTCAATTTTTTGAAGAAAACTTCAGTGGTGTTATGCCTTTGGAAGTAATTGTAGATACGGGACAGAAAAAGGGTGTTCAACGATTGAGTAACCTTCGTAAGATCAATGAGCTTGAATTATTCTTAGATTCCATCGATTATATCTCGCAACCGGTATCAGTGGTGAGTTTTATCAAAGCAGCTCGCCAAGCATTTTACAACCAAGACCCTAACTTTTACTCTATTCCTAGCAATCGTGAAAGTGGGTTTATTCTTCGCTACCTAAAAGAAGATAGTGACCAAGAAGGCATAGCCAACAATTTTGTGGATTCTACCGGCCAGATTATTCGAATCTCCCTTAAAATGCCCGACATTGGATCCAACAGAATGGATTCGTTAGTCAATGATATTGTGGCGCCTAGAATTGAGAAAATTTTTGGAGACACGGATATGGATGTTCGAGTTACGGGTACCGTACCTCTTTTTATCAAAGGCAATAAATACCTGATCCAAAACCTGTTTACTTCCATGGTTATTGCCTTTATCATTATCGCCTTTATCATGGCCATCTTGTTTAGAAATGTGCGTATGATCATCATTTCGCTTATACCAAACATGATTCCTTTGCTGATAACAGCGGGAATTATGGGGTACTTTAATATTCCATTGAAGCCAAGTACCGCCTTGATTTTTAGCATTGCGTTCGGCATTTCTGTGGATGATAGTATTCATTTTCTAGCAAAATACAGACAAGCGCTAAAAGAGCATAATTACTTTGTGCCGATCGCTGTGAGTAAAAGTCTAAGAGAAACTGGATCCAGCATGATCTATACTTCGATCATTCTCTTTTTTGGTTTTGTGATTTTTACAGCATCAGAGTTTGGCGGCACGATTGCACTGGGTAAGCTTACTTCGATCACATTGCTTTTAGCCATGATTACCAACTTAGTCGTGTTACCGGCTTTGTTGTTGCAGTTTGATAGTGGCAAAGACGCTGAAGAATCAAACCCATTGATCGAAGGGTTTTCTGAAGAGGAAGAAGAAAAATAATAGAATAATTTAATAGCAGAGATTACACGTGGCGAAATATCCAGAATATAAGCAGGTCAGTTATCCCAACATTTCAAAGGAAATATTAAAATACTGGGAAGAAAACGGCATTTTCGAAAAGTCGATCTCCGAACGAGAAGGGAGTCCTTCTTTTACTTTTTACGAAGGCCCTCCATCGGCCAATGGCACCCCAGGCATTCACCATGTGATGGCTCGTACGGTTAAAGATATTTTTTGCAGATACAAAACCTTGCAAGGCTTTCAGGTTAAAAGAAAAGGTGGCTGGGACACCCATGGTTTGCCTGTGGAACTTCAAGTTGAGAAAGAACTGGGTATCAAAAAAGACGATATTGGGAAGACCATATCTGTTGCCGAATACAATCAGAAATGCCGTGAGGCAGTGATGAAGTTCAAAGATGAATGGGATGACCTCACACGCCAAATGGGCTATTGGGTTGATTTGGATGATCCTTATATCACTTTTGAGCAGCCGTACATGGAGACGCTTTGGAGCTTGCTCAAGAAGTTGTTTGATAAAGGCTTGCTTTATAAAGGCTACACCGTACAACCCTATTCGCCAGCTGCTGGCACAGGCTTAAGTTCCCATGAGCTGAACCAGCCCGGCACATATCAGGATGTGAAAGACACCTCTATTGTCGCGCAGTTCAAAGTAAAAAACCAGGAAAATTCCGCTTGGCTTTTCGAAGATGACAAGGAAGATGTACGCATCATCGCGTGGACTACTACGCCTTGGACGCTACCTTCCAACTGTGCTCTAGCCGTTGGAGAAAAGATCAATTATGTGAAAGTGAAAACTTTCAACCCTTATACTTTTGAGCCTGTAAGCGTGATCCTTGCCAGAGACTTGATGGGGAAATTTTTCTCGGAAAAAGCGAAAGAAGTCGTTTTTGAAGACTACAAGGGCGGTGACAAGCTCATCCCTTTTGAGGTTATACAAGAGTTTACTGGGAAAGACCTACTGGAAGTACGATATGAGCAGTTGATGCCGTACGTCACCAATGAAAAACTTGAAAAAGATGCCTTTCGCGTAATCGCAGGAGATTTCGTGTCTACTGAAGACGGTACTGGAGTAGTGCATACTGCTTCTATTTTTGGTGCGGATGACTTTAGAGTCGCACAACAAAACGGCGTACCTTCTGTGATGGTGCTCGACGAACTAGGGCAGGAAGTACCTTTAGTTAACAAGCAAGGAAAGTTTGTAGAAGAAGTCACGGATTTTGCTGACAAGTATGTCAAAACAGAGTACTACGATCAGGCAACACAGGACAGCCCTGACTTTAAGCCGACGGATGTACTCATCGCCATCAAGCTGAAAGAAGACAACAAGGCTTTCAAAGTGGAGAAATACGAGCATAGTTATCCACATTGTTGGAGAACCGATAAGCCCATACTTTATTATCCGCTGGATTCTTGGTTTATTAAAACCACAGCACTCAAAGACCGCTTGGTCGACTTGAACAAAACAATCAACTGGAAGCCTGCTTCCACAGGTTCAGGGCGTTTTGGCAACTGGCTGGAAAATCTTGTTGACTGGAATCTTTCCAGATCCAGATATTGGGGAACGCCTTTGCCGATATGGGTAACTGAAGACCGCAAAGAAATGAAATGCATCGGCAGCATTGCGGAGCTAAAAGCAGAAGTGAAAAAAGCGGTCGATGTAGGCTTCATGAAGGATGAGATCAACGACGATTTCGACCTTCATCGACCATACGTGGATGATGTCTTTTTAGTCAGTGAGTCTGGTCAAAAAATGACTCGTGAAGCAGACCTCATCGATGTTTGGTTTGATTCTGGTGCTATGCCTTATGCGCAGTGGCATTATCCATTCGAAAACAAAGAAATTTTTGACAATAACTATCCTGCAGATTTTATTGCGGAAGGTGTAGATCAAACACGCGGTTGGTTTTTTACCCTTCATGCGATCTCCACTTTACTATTTGACAAAGTAGCGTTCAAAAATGTCATCGCAAACGGGCTAGTATTGGATAAAGATGGCAATAAAATGTCCAAGAGATTGGGCAATGCGGTTGATCCTTTTTCAACCATGGACAAGTTTGGTGCTGATGCTACTCGCTGGTACATGATTAGCAATGCCAACCCGTGGGACAACTTGAAGTTTGATCTGGATGGCGTTCAGGAGGTGCAGCGTAAATTCTTCGGAACACTTTCTAATACCTATTCCTTTTATGCCCTTTACACTAACTTGGACAACTTCCAAGTAGATGAGCAAAATGTAACACCAGTGGCAAATAGGGCTACATTTGACCGATGGATCTTGTCTGAGTTGCAGGTTTTGATCAAGGAGGTTTCGGCTTTTTATGAAAACTACGAACCAACGCAAGCAGCCCGAGCGATACAAGATTTTATCAACAATCAGGTAAGCAACTGGTATGTGCGCTTGTCAAGAAAACGGTTCTGGATGAGCGAACTAAATGCCGATAAAAAGGCGGCTTATGAAACGCTCCATGAATGCTTACTGGTCACTGCCCAGCTCATGAGTCCAATTGCACCTTTCTATGCGGAGTGGTTGTACAAAAACATGACCGATGGCATTAGAGAGAAGGCTATTGCTCACCAAACGCCACTTGCACCAGAGTCTGTGCATTTGACAAAGCTAGTAGCGGCTGATGATCGTTTGATTGATACTGAGTTGAGTGAGAGCATGCACATTGCGCAGCGCATTTCTTCTTTGGTACATTCACTTCGTAAAAAGGAACGCATCAAAGTTCGTCAACCTTTGCAAAAAATATTGATCCCGATATTGAAAGAGGCTGATAAACAGCTCATCCTGAATGTAGAAGAGCTCATCCTTTCAGAAATCAATGTAAAGGAAATTGAATATGTAGGCGAGGATTCTGGGGTTTTGGTGAAGAAAATCAAACCAAATTTCAGAAAACTGGGTCAGCATTTTGGGGCTAAAATGAAAATGCTTACGCCGATCATCAATGGTATGAGCCAAGACGAAATCAAGCAGCTTGAAAAAGAAGGGACTTATGAAATCGACTTGGATGGAGATAAAGTAAGCCTCACATTAGAAGATGTTGAAATCACTTCTGAGGATATTCCTGGCTGGCTTGTCGCCACTGAGGATGGACTTACGGTGGCTCTGGATGTCACACTAACCGATGACCTGAAAAAAGAAGGGTTGAGCAGAGATCTTGTCAATCGTATTCAAAATCTAAGAAAAGATGATGGACTTGAAGTGCAAGATAAAATCAATGTAAAAGTAAGCGCTACAGAAGCCATAGTCTCAGCGGCAATTGCCGATTACAAAAGTTACATCCAAAAGGAAACCCAAGCGGTAGCTTTGGAGTATGTAAATGAATTAAACGGCGGTACCGAGCTTGATATCGACGGAGTGATTGTTAAGTTAAGTATAGAAGTAGCCAAATAAAACGCGTTTTGCGCCTAGTTAGGTTTTAAAAGCAGAAGGAATAGCATGACAATAGAAAAAAAGCAACCTCAATTATACCTCTTTTATCTTCTCAGTTTTGGTGTGATTGCAGTCGATCAAATCTCGAAACTTTTGGTACACTTCAATATGCAAATGGGGAGTAAAGGCCAAATTCAAATTTTTGGAGATTGGTTTAAGTTGCATTACCTCACCAACCCAGGAATGGCTTTTGGCATGCAAATGCCATTTGAAAACAGTAAAATGATACTTACCCTTTTCAGATTGGTGGCCATGGTGGCCATCGGTTATTACCTCTACACACTTTATAAAAAAGAAGCGGCTATTGGACTTTTGATCTGCATTTCCTTGATTCTTGGTGGAGCTATTGGCAATGTTGTCGATAGTATTTTTTATGGTATATACCTAGACAATGCGCCATATGACGCCCCTACACCTTGGTTCAATGGCCAAGTGGTAGATATGTTTTATATCGATATTTGGGAAGGCCGAGTGGCCGAGTGGATTCCCCTAATTGGAGGAGATTATATGGCACTTTGGCCAGTTTTCAATGTGGCGGATGCTTCCATATTTATGGGAATCACCTTTATCTTAATTTTTCAAAGAAGTTATTTCAAAGAAGAAAATGAGGAGGAATCGGAAAAAGCAGACTCATCAGAAGCGAACTCGGTGAGTGCTTCAAAGTAGGTCCGCTGGAATATTTTTAGGAATACTGGGAATACTGTTTTTCTCCAGTAAAGCCGTCATGGTGAAAGGCGCATATATTTACGGGATAGATAGCGTTTCTTTATTGCTCCTTCGCATGCTTTTTTCCTTACCCTTTTACCTTGTCATCCTGTTTGTCCAAAAAAAGAACTTGGATAAGCAGCCTGTGAGAAATGACTATATCCAAATTTGTCTATTTGGATTTATAGGTTATTATCTGGCCAGCTTTTTCGACTTTTATGGGCTCAACTTCATCAAAGCAAGCGTTGAGCGTCTGATATTATTCATTTATCCTACGCTAGTGCTACTTATTTCTTTTGTCTTTCTGCACAAACGAATTACCAAAAAACAGATGCTGGGAGTCATTATTACTTATTTGGGCATAGTTGTGGTTTTCTCCACGGAGCTGGCTGTAGGAGCCAATGATGATTTCCTCAAAGGCGCCCTATTCATATTTTTGAGTGCCTTGATGTATTCCAGTTATCTTGTGGGTTCTGGCCAACTCATTCCCAAATTCGGTGCTACACGTTTCACGAGTTTGGCGATGATCGTTTCCAGTATCTGCGTCATAGGTCATTATTTTATTATCTCATCAAGCCCGCTGGACATCTTTAATTTCTCTACTGAGGTCTATTGGATTGCTTTTTTGATGGCTGTAGTCGCCACGGTAATTCCCTCTTATTTGATTTCTTATGCGATTAAAGCTGTAGGGGCTGGAAACTTCGCTATTCTTGGAAGTTTAGGTCCTGTTTCCACAATTATTTTAGCCTACATTTTTCTTGATGAAAGATTACATTGGGTGCAGTTTGTAGGTGCCGCGGTGATTATTGGTGGTATAGTGGTGGCGGAAAGGAAGCGAAAACCGGCTTAACTTTTAAAAAACCACCTTCCATTAAAGGAAATATAAGATTTGAGTTTGAACCCTTGGAAGGTTTCAAAACCTCCAAGAGTTTGGCCCCCGAAAGAGGAAGGCAATGGTGATCAAAATCCGGCTACTTAAAAATCCAGTAGCCCAACTTAATCGAAAAGGACATGAAGATGTTGCGGCCAAGCTTTTCTTCTTCGATAAACCGATCATTTTCGACAAAAGTACCTTCAAAAAAGGGCGCCCGATCAACCGTATAGTTTTGCTCGCCGATTCCATAAGACCAATTCAGTAGCAATCTGTCCGATATCCTAGCTCTAGCTCCGAAGTTTAAAGTGTAGCTCAATCGTTCTGTAGATATATCTCCTGTAAAGTTTCGGTAATAAAGACAACCGCCAAATGTCGGGCAATCATAACCAATAATATAATTTTCATTAATCGTCATGTTTCGATATTGGATGGTCGCGCCTACGTAAAGCTTTATATTTTCATCCTCAAAATCGTCGAAGTAGTACCTTACACTCTGCTGTAACTTGATGAATTTTTTTACTTCTATGGGCCGCTCTTCACTCGTATTCGATCTCGCAGTGCCCATGATACCTACTTCGGGAGCCAAACTTAGTCTTTCACTCAAAAACACTTCACTGGAAATCATGAGCGATGGATCAACTGGGTTAAAGCTTTGAATTGCATCAATCATGACATTGAGCCTAAACGCTTTGGTCTCTAAGCTATCATACTGCGCTTTGGTCGTGTATGAAATGGCGATGAGCGCTATGAGGGTTAATATTTTTTTCATCGGAATCTACTTATAAGTTGTAATGCTTCTCCGTCCTTCGTGTATTGAGTTATTCCAGAGTTGGAAGTGATCAGCAAAGAGTTGGTAAGACCTATCAGGTCATTGGCAGGAATGGCTGTGTAAAACGTATCAAGTTTTGGATCAAACCCTTCGGAAAGATCAAATTTCTTCAGGCCGTAAATACCCTCTCCAACGTATAAGTCTCCTTGAAAAAAACCTAAACCTCGAGGGCGAATCATATTAATAACAGACTTATTGACGGGGTTTGTCACGTCTGAAATATCTAATGTAATCAATTGGTTGATGCTATTTCGTCCACACGCATTACCATCTCTGATGGTTACATAAGCAAACTTATCGTTTGCGACTACAGGGTCACAGCCTGTTTGATGTTGATATCTTGAAATATAGGCTGGTTTTTCAGGGAGTGATACATCGTAGATATAAACACCATTGTCTGCACCTAAAAAAAGATTCTGACCTTTTCGAAATATAGTTTCCAAATTAGCGGGTACTTCCATTTGGTTGACCAGTACTGGTGCCAATTGAGCGTCCGAAATATCCAGCACTTTTAAAGAATTCGTTGACAACACGTATAAGTGATCATTGATGATCGTAAATCCGGAAGTGGAACCAGCAATACTGGTCACGCCATTTCCCGGTCCGAGAGAGACACTATCACTGTCAGCTCCGCAAGACACCAAAAAAAGGAGAAGGAGTAAAGAATATAGCTTTTTCATTATCTGTTTTTATAGCATTGTGGAGAATCAATCAACGTAGAGCGCCAGCCTAGAACCTTTCCTTTCGTAGGGTCGGGACATTCAAAATAGACATCCCTCCGCGGAGGAAACTCTTCATTTCCTTCTTCCAGAAAAACTTGTTCTACTCGATGCTTGAGTTCAAAGCCAGATTCATCGATACTTAAAACAACCAAGTCAGTATGATTATCTGCGTACAGAAGGTTATCCTTTACTGACAAGTCGGTATTTCCGGGGATACTGATAAAATAAAGTTTCTTTGGTTTAGCAGGATCTTGATTATCAATGACATGGATTCCATCGGTGATATCATTGACCAAAAGATAATCGCCATACACGAAGATTTTGCCAACATTGTAAATGCTATCACGTGATTCCTGTTTTATGGTGAAGTCAAATTCACTCGCATAAATAGGGCGCATGCCAGGAATAGTTTCATTGGGAAATTCTGGCAGTGATGGTTCACAATTGATGAGAAAAAGCGTTCCGAAAACGAAAAGGACAAATAATAGACGCATTGGCTAAAGGTTTTACTCAAGACGCGCAACTCTATGAATTGGTTGGAAACAAGAAGTTGTTGAGCACAACTGCGCTTAGCGTCGGTAGTTGTGAAGATAGTGTTTTAGTCCCAAAATAGCCAAAGCTATGTTCCCGGCGATTATTTTCTTAGTTCTCAATTAGCCGAAACACAGTTTTGGCGAGGGTTACCGAAACCTTAAAATCCTTGTCTATGATCAAAAAAGCATGATATCATACAAATTGCTGTAGCGCATTTATTGATCTTCGAAAATGTTTCTTGATGCGAATAACAACCGAACAGAATGAGCGCTCCAACAATTAAGATCAAGTGTTTCATAAGGTTTCAAGCAGGCCTCACACTTCTTTCGTAATTATTTGCGGCTTGCCTTCTATTGTTTTATGCACAGGACATCTATCGGCAATTTCGATGAGCCTTTTGCGCTCGCCTTCGGTTAAGTTTCCTTCCAGTTTGATAAGGCGTTTTATTTGGTCAATTTTTCCTTTGCTGTTTTCGGATTGCTCTCCATCTTCGAGGTGCACTTTATCGTGGGTCAACTTGACTTTTACTTCAGTCAGATCCATTTTTTTATGGTCCGCGTACATCCTAAGTGTCATCGCTGTACAAGCGCCTAAGGCAGAAAGTAGATAACCATATGGCGAAGGGCCAAAATCTGTGCCTCCACTGCTTTCCGGCTCATCTGCGATCAAATTGTGCTCTCCAGCAGTTATTTCTGTCAAAAACCCTTTGGCACCTATTCTGGCCCAAACTTCACCTTCTGGGGGAATTTCCTCTCTTTCTTGCGCTTCAATATAGCGAGAAGCCCACGGTCCGATGATATGACCGACGTACAGTGAATCTTCTTTTCTTTTTAATAAATGATCTGCCCCATCAAGGGTAACAAAGCTTTTTGGATGTCTAGCAGCCAAATAAATCTCCTCCGCATTTTGTATGCCTACAATTTCATCCTGAGGAGAATGCATGACCAACAAAGCCCTGTCCAATTCAGAGATCACGTTTTTCGCGTCGTTTTTTTCCAAATCATCGATAAACTGCTTTTTAATCTTAAAATTTCTCCCACCAATGTTCACATTTGCTTCTCCTTTTGCCAAGATTTCCTCTTCGCCTTCGCTCAGCAAATGCTTGACATGTAGAGGATCCGATGGAGCGCCAATGGTTACTACAGCTTTAATATTTTGCATGTTACCTGCCGCATGAATCACTGCGGCACCTCCAAGGGAATGACCAATAATTATCTGGGGAGCCGTAAATTCTTCTTCCAAAAAGTCATAGGCCTTTTGTAAATCTGCCAAATTTGAAGAGAAATTAGTATCAGCAAAATCTCCTTTACTTTGCCCAAGACCAGTAAAGTCAAACCGCAAAACTGCGATATCATTTTTGGTCAAAGCGTCGCTGATATTGTCCACCGCTTTCAAATTTTTGGAACATGTAAAGCAGTGAGCAAAAATGGCAAATGCCTTGGGAGTGCTGGCCAGTGGAAAATCAAGCTTGCCTGAAAGTTTTTGTCCAGTACTGTTTAGAAAACTTACTTTTTCAGATTTCATTATGGATTTATTAAGAGATGGCTGTTTCTTTCGTTTAGAAATTATATAAATTCTAAAATGATTGTTCACTTTACAGCTACCAACCATTTTGTTTCTATTGCGTCAATAAGATAAACATTTAATAATTTGAGAAGAGTCACGATTCTTATATTCTTGTTTCAAATCCTCCTTTGGTCTGCTCATGGACAAAATCTACGCTATGAAATAGTTAAAGGAGACAAAATCATTGGTAGTCTCGACGCAAAAAAAATAGTCGACAAAGACCGTGTCACTTATACCTTGAAAAACCGCGTAGAGTTTAAAGTGTTATTCTCTTTCAGCGTACAGTACGACTTGGAAGAAACTTTCTCCAATGGTATTTTAATCAGTGGGAAAGGGAAAAACTCGTTGAATGATGCTTCCCAAAAGGAAACTTCTATTGAGAAAAATGAAACTGGCTACCTGCTATTCCTTGACGGCACGCCCAATCACTTAAACGATAAAAAAATTGAATATTCGGTATCAAGAATCTACCACGAAGAACCTTTTGACGGAAAAGCGGTATTTTCAGAATACTTCGGTTACTATTTACATATAGAAAAAATTGGGGAGAATCGCTATTTGTTAAGGTCTCCAGATGGGGAAAATGAATATACTTATAGCCAGGGATATTGCACGGAAGTAAAAGTGAGCAGAGATTTTGCGACATTTTATATCCGCATGGACGATACTACTTTGGCGCAACTCAATGAGAAAAGCACAAAATGATTCAATCTTTTAAGCGACTCCTGTTCCCGATTGCGATCCTTATCTGTCTCTCTTTTTTACTTTTTATAATCAATCAGGTTTCGGGCGTCTACCTCTTGTTGAAAGAGTACGATCGTAGTTTGGCCTTATTTGCTCTTTTAATTTTAACCCTCACTATTGCGGGGCTCTTATTTTGGCCGTTAATTTTGTTTGTGAAGCTTCCCGGACCTTTGACCCTTCCGAAAACGATCGATGAGGAGCCAGCCTATCAAAAAAGATTACTTTCACGGCTTAAACGCAACAAAGTCTTATTGGATAAAAACGCGGTTCCGAAAGACATAGCTTCTTTACCCTTGGCTATTGAAACGCTTAAAACAGAAGCGAATAAAGTTATTTTTTCTACGTCCAATGCTGTTTTCCTCACAACTTCAGTTTCTCAAAATGGCAAACTAGACGCGCTCACAATTTTGGCAACACAGTCGACAATGATCTGGAAAATTGCCCATATATACTATCAAAGGCCTTCTTTGCGTCAACTGACCTATCTGTATGCCAATGTTGGGGCGGCTTCATTTCTAGCTGCCGAATTAGAAGAAATTTATATCACTCAGCAGCTTGAACCGGTAATTAAGTCATTCTTCAAAAATGCTGCGGGCAAATCGATACCTGTCATTGGGCCTACAGCCCATATGATCATGGATTCATTATTACAAGGAGCAACGAATTCATTTCTTACATTACGTGTGGGAAATATCGCTTGCAGCTATTGTGCTTCCCCTACTTTTTTGTCAAGAAAGCAGCTAAAATCTAAGGCGATGAAAGATGCTGCAAGGCAATTGAAGCAAGTTATCTCGGACTCATCCGGGCAGATTGTTGGCTCTATCATTTCGGCAACCAAAAAGGCCGGGGTTGACACTTTGAAAAACACATGGGAAGGAGTCAAAAATGCAGGATCTAAGATCGGGGATACCATTATTGAAACTGGCAAAAAAGCCAACCCTTTTCATAAGTCTTCAGTTAAAGAAGAGAATCAATAGTCCCTTTAGTCTTCCGTTTACAAAATCAACTTTCAAAAAGGGGTCATAAAAAAATCAGTCAGATGTCGCGCCTACATAAAGAGTCGAATGAGTTTTACTCGTCAAAAAATAGATACCGCCACCTTTTTCCATTTTCTAAAAATAGCAAGTAACCTACGTTCGAGCTTATTGAAGCTCTGCGCTATTCTCTCACAAGTCTAGTTGCCCCACAGAAATTTAAACACGTATAGCTGTCTAAGGTTTAAAATCCATTAGATTTGGATTAATATAAGTTAGTTAACCGCAACGAGTTGCGGTTAACTAGTTGTTGAACGAAACCTCCTTTCGTCGGTAGTTTGGCTGATTTTGTACCTTAAAGGAATGTTTAAATAAACCTTTAAGTATTATGAAAAAAAAGAAAAATTAAGTCAGCTTTTTATTCGCGAACTTACCTTTCGCAATTACAGTCCCAGAACAATCAAAAGTTATTTGGGAATGCTTGTAGCATTGTCTAAGCATACTGGTAAATCGCCAGATGAAGTCACCACAGAGGAGTTGAAAGAATACTTGTATGATGCTATCCATCGTCGAGGGCTATCTGTATCCTACATTAAACAAACCATCAGTGCTTTAAAAATTCTTTATAAGGATGTATTGGACAAATCCTGGGTTGATTATGTCAAGATCAAAATGCCAAGAAGGGAATATCAAATACCGGAGGTTCTTACCAAAGAGGAAATCCAGGAAATGGTAGAATTTACTTCGAATCCTAAGCATAAAGCGATCATAGCCTTGCTGTATTCATCGGGTATGCGACGTGACGAATTAATCAACTTACAAATCAAGGATATTGACTCCAAAAGGATGTTTATTCGGGTCAACCTGGGGAAAGGCAACAAATCTAGAGACGTTTTATTATCATCTAAAGCTCTGGAGCTACTAAGGCAATATTACAAAACCCACTTCCCAAAACCGATCAAATACGTTTTTGAAGGAGGCGGTAAGCCTGGGGAAACATATTCGGCCAGCTCTATTACTAACATTATCAAAGGAGCAGCCAAGAAAGTAGGTATCAAAAAGAATGTTCATATCCATACCCTACGCCATAGTTTTGCTACACATATGCTAGAGCAGGGACTAGCCGTCCGCGAGCCAACCTAAAGTTAATTCAAAGACTTCTTGGCCACACCTCACTGCGATCTACGATGGTGTATCTACATGTGGCTAAGATCGACCCATCAGTACAAAGTCCATTTGACCTGCCATGAAATGGAAAAGGTGAATAAACGACACTTTCTGGATCTAGCAGCTATATTCAGGGAGTATGGTGATGCTTTTTTGGAAAAGCATAAACTATGCGCAGATCAGGTGAAAGCATACAATGCCATCTGTAATTGTCGAACGACAACTCTGGGGGGTCATGTTGATCGATGTGATCAATGTGGGTATCAGCAGATATCCTATAACTCGTGCAGGAACAGACATTGTAACAAATGTCAATACACCAAGCAATTGATTTGGGTAGATAAGCTGAAAAGTACATTGCCGGTGTGCAGGTATTTTCATATGGTCTTTACCATTCCATCACAGCTTCACAAAACCTTTTACATCAATCAGCAGGAGTGCTATAAAATGCTATTCAAAGCCACAGCTGAGACTTTACGGAAAGTTGCCAACAACCCGAAGTTTTTAGGAGCACAAACAGGTGCCGTATCAGTGCTTCATACTTGGGGGCAATCACTCACATATCACCCGCATATCCATATGCTGGTGCCAGCTGGTGTGTATATACCACTTGAAAAGTGTACCATATTTCACTTGAAAAGTATACCACTTAAAAAATCTGATAAACGAAAAAAGAAGACGTTTATCTCGAATGATAAGTATGTATACAAGACAAGAAATAATACTGAAGTACCATG
>JAVJRN010000052.1:0-19579 GCA_040218415.1 Cyclobacteriaceae bacterium | reverse complement strand
GGTTTCAGTGAATCTTGCCCGCAAATATGCCGCTAGGAAAAAGTCGAGCTATCTACTCAGTGTAGTTCGCAGGAGTTTTGATCTTCAGGACTCAGTGCTCCTTTGAATCGTTGTGAGCTTCGGCAGATTTCACTAGATTGTGCTCTTTACAAACTGTGGGCATACAACCGATAGCTGATCGTTAGATTTCATATATGCGCATTTACCAGCACCCTCTTGATGAACAAACTTTGTGGAACCATCTTCAGAGCGGAAATTTTGAATCTGCTATTGAGGTTGTAGACTGGTATTATTCTCGAACCAACCCAGAGGGTTTTGACGATCCTAACGGCATAACTAAAGCTGAGCATCTCGAACCAACGGCAAAGTTTTCAACCGATTTGACGACTGAACATAGAATTCGAAAGCGAAGAATGTCTTACGGAGCACCATTAATAGCCATGGCAGTCTTCGGACTTTTCTTCGTATTTCTTTCAGTTAAGACGAACAGTTGGGGACCTATGTTAATTCCATCACCTCTAGCTCCATTTGCAGTTGTTGCTTTAATTATCATGATTTTTGACCGGAAGCCAATGATCATTATTAGTCCTGAACAATTGGAGTTTAGGAAGTCAACTAAGGAACCTATTAAGTGGGACAACATACTCCAAATATATCATTATCACAGAGGCAGCATTCGTGGAGCAGGAGCTTTTTCAGATGCTCACTTTATTGAAATCTACAGGAAGAATGCAGTTAAACCTGAATCTTACAACCTAAAAGATCTAGATGTTAAACCAACAGATATCGTTTATCTGATCAACGAATACAAGAAGAAATACGAAATCTAACAGGCGCTATCGGTTATATGCCAAAGTGCTTTCTGGCTGATTTCAGTGTGAAAGTTACCGTGAATCTGCCACTGGGAAAGTTTAGTGCTTTCTACTGAGTACAGTTCGCAGGAGTTTTTATCTTTTGGAGCGCAGTGGTTATTTGAACCGTTGTGAGCTTCGGCAGATTTCACTAGATTGTGCTCTTTACAAGCTGTGGGCATACAACCGATAGCTTGTCGTTGTGGTGCATGACTGCATATCTTAAATGAACCTCCAAGAAAAACTAAATCGGATTAATGAAGAGATTGAAGCAGGCTTGAAACTGAAGTCTGCCGATCGGCTTAGGAACTTGATTAACGAGTACCCGAACGAACTCAGCATTTGGGAACGATTGGCTGAACTCTATTACGAATCTGGTTTTCTGGACGCAGCGGGTAGATACTGGATATTAACCGAACCAACAGACGAGCGAATAAAAGTGGCTGTTGATATTTATCTCAACTCGGTAAACCATTCAGGAACCCAGATTCTTCAAGACATTACTTTTCGAGGTAACAAGGACGAACTTCCTGAATACGCGAGGAACAAACTGGCTGAATTTGAAGCAGATAGTAAAATGAAGTCTAGCTATGTCCCAACTTTCAAACCCAAGCAGGACAAGAACAAGCGGAAAGACTCAAAGCATCAAGAAACAATCAGAGATAAATTGACTAAATGGGGAATTATCGCCATCCTGATATCAATTATTGTATTCACACTGATTGGATTCGGAACAACTATATCTTGGATATTCTAATATGAAGGAAGACGATTTTAACTGGGAAGATCATGGATTGATGTCAGATAAAGAGCTCGATGAGATCGATGGAAATTTCAAGAGAATGGAAATCGAAGGTGTTCAAAACATTCTCAAATATTTTGACAGAATCCATGATAAGCTTTTCAATTTCAACAACATCTTGATTGGTGGATATTTTGCATTATCCCAGATATATGAATCGTTTTCGATCTATGGAATAATCATCCCCCTTGTAAACCTTGGCATACTCTTGTTTATTGAATATTGGATGATGGAAAAGAGTAGGTTTGAAGCTGATGTGAGAAAAAAGACAAAGCAGGAAATTGATAAACATGGCACGACAATTAACAAAACAAATCTTTACTCACTTCTCGCCATCTTCTCTACTACTATTGTCGTTGTAATCTTTGTCTACAACTTATTTACTATCGAGGCTATAGATTCTACTACAATAACCAAAGAGAAGGAATTGAATATTGTGAATGACTCAACTAAAATAATTGAAGAACGAAAGCCAGGTTTTGCTTTGGAAGACTCGGTAACTCAGTCTGATGCCGATACTATTTTGCTTAAGATAAACAACGACACCACAACAGGCGCTAAAAATCCATAGGCTAATGAGCTGCTTGCAAAGTGCATTTGAATCAGATAGCTTTAAAGAAATTAACAAAGTCCAAGCCTACGGATTTTAGCTTGGCGTTAACTTCAATTACGCAGATTATGTGAATTATGAGTAAAGATTGGTACAACACAAGTCTAGAGCACCTGGATCAGGAAAATTATAGTCAAGCTATTTTATCAATTGACTGTTATATTGAACAACATCCCAAGAATAAAAATGGCAGACTTTTAAGAGCGGTGATTTATGGTCATCTAAGTAACTATAATAAGGTATTAGAAATTCTTGCTGATATTTCGCCTTCTGACGATGATTCGACAAAATATTCGAAACTTTACTGTACTGAATTGGGCGATACCTACAAAGAGTTAGGGAATTTTTCGGAGGCATTGAATTGGTATGATCAAGCAATTGAGATCGCTCCGAATGAAACCGTAGGATATATCATGAAAGGCTGTTGTTTGGCATCCATGGGAGATTATGAAGGAGCCAAAACCGAACATCTTAAAGCAACGAAATTAGAAGGCGATCCTGAAGAGGCTTTTTATAACTTGGCATTAATAGCTAGAGCCGAACTAAAACTGGAAGATGCAATAGAATATTGTGAAAAATCACTTGAAATTGATCCTGATGATATTAAAGTAATTCATTGTCGTAAAGACATTCTAGATGCAATCAGGATGAAAAAAGAAGTTAACAAACACTATCATTCATAAGCTAACTGAGCTCTTTGCAAAGGGTCGATCAATATGATACTTTTCTAGAAACTTAATAAGTCCAGCCTACGGATGATAGTTGGGCGTTGTAAGTCATTCTGGAAATAGCTGAGTGATACCTTTCACTGACCACCAGAAGAGCAGAAAAAATTGAAAGAATAAAAGAAATTTATACATTATCGAATTCCAATAACTTCGTAAAATGTTAGTCAGAATTTTAACTAATGCATTCAAAGTACACACCTATACTTAATCCATTTACTCAGATACTTAAGTTTCTGATGCTTGCTTTGTTTTGGGGTCTAATAATCTACGGCACTATCCGGCTTTTCAATGACAAGATAGACGAATTGAAAATAATAGCACCAGCAATCTTTCTGATTCTATTTTTAGGATATATAGGATTTATTATTGTGTATTCTCTTTGGACAGATATAAAATTTGTGACATTTAAAGGGGATTCAATTACTATTGTCTACCTCTTGCAGTTAAAAGTCATAAAGCTTAGTTGTAATGCTGTACGTGGATATTCTACATGTGAGTTTTTGAACGGTTGGAAGACAAAGTCGCTAATACTATACACCAGAGATAATAAAGTAATTGAATTTGTCGGCAATAACTATTTGGATAATAACAGATTAATTCGATTCATTACAGGAAAATTCCAAAAAATAGGTGATGAAACCCTTGCTCCGAAGTTCTGGTTTGGTAGAACATATAAATTTCTAAAATGAATATACGACTTACAACATCCTGTATAAATCATGGCTGTTAGTAGGTAATTGTTCCTTTAGCTCTTTGTAGAAAGCCCGGCAATCCGCAGGATTGCCTTATTTGGTGAAAATTAATTTAATAAGCCAATCCTGCGGATTGCCTCGGTAGTTAAAGCAAATTTTTATACTTTTAATCAGCCACGAATTTATACAGTGGCGTTAGGAGTCATGGCGGAACGCAGAAAATGAGTAGATCCCTTTTAATAGCAATATTGTCAACAATTCTCTTTGGATGTCAAACAGACATTGAACTAGCTGAACTGATTGACAAGAACTCCCCAATTATTTTGACTGTAATGCCGAAGGACAGTCATCTAAATGACCTACGAACGGACACAATTTTAAGCAAGTCGGATAAGTGGAACAAACTGCTACAATTTAGTAAAACCAACTCTTCAAACTGGAACTCAACCCCTGCATCTTATATCGCTGACTTTTATATTCGACAGGACAACTTTCAACTAATGGGATGGAACGATGGAACATCTGTGGTTATCAATTATATCGATTCGAACGGACAAGCGAATCAACTAACACGAACCATCAAACCTGGCGAACTCAACTTCTTAACGGAATAACCCCCTCTCTGGCTTAAGTTTAGCAAAGCGTAACTTAAGCCTATTATCATGGTCAGTTTGTAACTGACTGATAGTGGTATTATCTTTGAAGATGTCTTCCAAATATAAGATTGATAATCATCAGGCATTGCATTTTATAACTTTTGCCACAGTTCAATGGGTAGATGCTCTATCTAGGCCATTATATAAAGATGTAATTGTTGATTCCATGAAGTACTGTCAAAAGGAAAAAGGATCGCTTGTATATGCCTGGTGTCTAATCATATTCATTTGATAGCATCGGCGAAATAAGGCTTGTGAGATAGGCCATTGAGAAGAACTGCGGTCAAAATCGGCTATTTCATAATTCCAAGATAACCCACGTAATAATGCTAATTTACGGAAGCACTATCGAGAAGCCACATGTCAAACCACCTCCATTTAATGTTAAAAATGAAATACTATTTTGTTGCGGCTGTGCTGGTCTTGACATCTTGCAATGAAGTAAAAGAACTTCCTGTAGCCACAGATTTCTGTTCGAATATTCATAGAAGCGACGGCACAACACTTACCGAGGAACTCAAAGATGTTGCCGAGCTAATGCGCACCAAAACGGGGGTTTATGTTTTGGAAGATGGGAGTGGTTCTATGGTAGCCAGGGCGTGGCTCACAGAATACGCCGAAAAAACGATTGATATTCAATACTTCATTTTTTCATTAGATAATATCGGACTTATTGCCTGCGATTACCTCATAAGAGCCGCTGATCGCGGCGTTAAAATAAGAATTATCGTCGATGATATTATGGTTGATGCTGATATACAGGACATTCTTACCTTTGATTCGCATGAAAATATCACCGTGAAAATATATAACCCAGGAGTCAATTTGGGAAAAAACCTTTTTGCTAAACTTCAAAAATTCACGACGGATTTTAGGTCGGCCAATCAGCGGATGCACAACAAAACTTTCATCGTGGATGGTAAAGTGGTCATCACTGGTGGCCGAAATATTGCCGATGAATATTTTGACTATGATCACGAATACAATTTTAGAGACCGAGATATATTGCTGTTGGGAAAGGAATCAGGAAACGTTCAGGAGTCATTCAATGAATTTTGGAATGATACGCTGAGTCAAAAAGTGACGACTATTTTGGAGGATAAGCCTGAAAATATCACAGCAGAAAATAGGTTTGATAAGTTGCACGAGTATGCCTGTAATCCAGAGAATTTTTGGCCACAGATTAGAGATAGAATCGCGGCTTTACCTAGTGCATTTAAGGTTATTCAGAAATCGGGAGATTTAGTTTGGTTGGATAGTGTGGCTTTCATTTCCGACGCTCCGGGCAAAAATGATGGAGAACATGGCTTGGGTGGTGGAGGAATTTCAACTTCCGCCCTTGTAGCCTTGGTTCAAAATGCAAAATCATCGATTGAAATTCAAACGCCCTATTTGATTACCACCGAACTTGCTCAAAACCTATTTAGAGAAGCCGTAACCCGTGGTGTCAAGATTAGAATTCTCACCAACAGCCTCGCCTCCACAGATAACGTAGAAGCTTTTAGTAGTTATCAATCGGATAGAGAAAAACTACTCGCTACAGGTATTCGAATCTTTGAGTTTCGTCCTGATGCAGCCGAGCGAATGAAAATAATGACTGGGGAACTACAAGAGAAATTGGATTATACGCCAACATTTGGCCTTCATGCCAAGTCCATGGTTATCGACAATAAAATCACCGTTGTAGGTACTTTTAACCTTGATCCTAGAAGCGCAAATCTAAATACCGAATGTATCGTTATTGTACACTCTGAGAAGGTTTCAAGTGGAGTACTAAAAAGCATGGAAGAGGAGTTTAAACCTGAGAATTCTTGGGAAACCACCTTGGCATTTAATCCCGATTCAGAGGTGAGCAGGGTCAAGCGTTTGAAAACCTGGACAAGGAAGATACTTCCAAAAGAGATTTTATAGTTTATTCAAAGATTATCGTCAAAACATCTGGAAATGGGAGGAATGCCCTTTTAACATTTCCTTGTCGCATCATCAGCCACGTGCCCTAAAACTTCACGTGTTGAATCAAAACAAACTTCGATTACTTTATCTAATCGCTGTATAAATTCAGCAAATCTACGTTATGATTATAAGTTCTTATTATTACGCCTTAAACGACGATTAACTTTAACTATAAACTATGAAACAGATCTTAACTCTCAGCTGGGCGATTATCCTGATTGCGCTGATGCCAGCTTGTCAACAATCGAATCAGGCAGATAACTACGAATCAGACGGATACTCTGGTGCAACGATGAAAAGCCCTTCCAATATGGCCGCAACAAGCAACAGTGACTGGTGGCCAAAACAATTGAATCTTGCTATTCTAAGACAAAATTCTTCGCTCTCTAACCCAATGACCGAAGATTTCAATTATATCGAGGCATTCAATAGTTTGGATTATGAAGTGCTAAAAAGTGACATCCGTAAGGTGCTCACGGAAAGCCAAGATTGGTGGCCAGCTGATTATGGTCATTATGGAGGACTTTTTATCAGAATGGCATGGCATAGCGCCGGAACCTATAGAACTGCTGATGGACGTGGTGGTTCTCGATCAGGGCAGCAGCGATTTGCGCCACTCAATAGCTGGCCAGACAATGCCAATCTTGACAAAGCAAGAAGACTCGTATGGCCAATCAAGCAGAAGTATGGCAATAAGATATCTTGGGCCGACTTGTTGGTGCTTACTGGAAATGTCGCATTGGAAGACATGGGTTTTGAGACTTTCGGTTTTGCAGCTGGAAGAGAAGATGTATGGGAGCCTGCGATGGATGTATACTGGGGAGCCGAAAAGAAATGGCTCAGTGATGATCAGCGCTACACTGGCGACAGAGAATTAGAGAATCCATTGGCCGCAGTGCAAATGGGCTTGATCTATGTCAACCCTGAAGGACCAAATGGTAATCCTGATCCAGTATTGGCTGCTGCCGATATTCGGGCGACTTTCGGTCGTATGGGTATGAATGATGAAGAAACAGTCGCACTCATTGCGGGTGGTCATACATTGGGTAAGGCGCACGGCGCTGGGGATGCTTCCAATGTTGGTGCTGAGCCTGAATCTGCTGATATTGAAGAGCAAGGTTTTGGTTGGAAAAGCAAGTATAAGTCCGGTAAAGGCGCTGACGCCATCACTTCCGGGCTAGAAGTAGTGTGGACACCAACACCAACGCGTTGGAGTCACATGTACTTCATGAGCTTATTCGAAAATGAATGGGAACTTACCAAAAGTCCTGCTGGCGCACATCAGTGGGTTGCCAAGAACTCCAAGTTCATGGTGCCAGACGCTTACGACAAGTCTAAAACGCACAAGCCAACGATGTTTACCACGGATTTATCTTTAAGAATGGATCCTGTTTATGAAAAGATCTCAAGAAAATTCTACGAGAATCCTGAGTTGTTCAACGATGCTTTCGCACGCGCTTGGTTCAAATTGATCCATAGAGACATGGGGCCAAAATCGACCTATCTAGGGCCTGAAGCACCAGCTGAAGATTTGATCTGGCAAGATCCAATTCCAGCAGTTGATCATCAATTGGTCAATGCAAAGGATATTGCTAGCCTGAAATCTACTATTTTGAAATCAGAATTGACCATTAGCGAGATGGTGAGCACGGCATGGGCTTCCGCCTCGACCTATCGAGATTCAGACCGTAGAGGAGGTGCCAATGGTGCGAGAATTAGACTAGCTCCGCAAAAGGACTGGGAGGCAAACAACCCAGAGCAACTGTCAAAAGTGTTGGGCGTGTTAGAGAAAATACAAGCAGATTTTAACGCCAGGTCATCGGCAAAGAAAATATCTATGGCTGACCTCATAGTTTTGGCTGGAGATGCTGCCGTGGAAAAAGCTGCGGCTAATGCTGGTTACCCTGTGAAATTGCCTTTCGTCGCTGGTCGCATGGATGCCACACAAGCGCAAACGGACATAGCCTCTTTCGATCTTTTGGAGCCTATGGCCGATGGTTTTCGTAATTATCTGAAAACGAGATACACGATATCCACCGAGGAGCTACTCATAGACAAAGCGCAACTGCTCACACTTACTGCGCCTGAAATGACCGTTTTGGTCGGAGGTATGCGTGCCCTAAATGCTAACTTTGATGGCTCGAATCAGGGAATTTTTTCTGAGAAAAAAGACCAGTTGACCAATGACTTTTTTGTAAATCTGCTCGACATGAGTACAGAATGGAAAGCTACTGACGATACCAAAGAAATTTTTGAAGGATATGACCGTAAAACGGGAGCGCTTAAATATACTGCTTCACGTGCCGATCTTATTTTTGGATCAAACTCTGAGCTACGGGCATTGGCAGAAGTATATGCTACGGCTGGCAGCACAGAGAAGTTTGTGCAGGACTTTGTTGCTGCATGGGACAAAGTAATGAAATTGGATAGGTTCGATTTGATCTACCCAAAAAATCAAAAGAGTATTTGATTACCACTTATTGAATAGAGAAAAAAGCGGTCAATTGACCGCTTTTTTTATTTGAATGGGTCGTACGATACAGTCATACTATTGTTAATTATCGCATGTATTTCTTCAAATAGAATTTTGATAATAGTCAGGAGTAAAGCTGCGGTTTAAATAGTTCTTCCGGACACTCAACCTAAGCATTGAAAGCAGATCAACTGACAATAGTCATATGTAGAGATCTCAAAAAACCATTATTTTGGGGCTATGTCAAGCTTTAAGATACGCCCCAGATTTAAGCACGCTTTTAGCGGCACAAAGGATGCGCTGGAACAAAAGATAGTCAGCCATCTCAAAACGGAAGAAAGACTCACCTACATGTACGTACCAGGTCACCTTGACATTAAAATGCACCCTAGTTTGCTGCATTTCTGGTCTCCACAATTGCATCTGAGCTTTGAGCAAGAAGAGCATCAGGTTGTGGTTCGTGGGCTTTATGGACCCAACCCGACTGTCTGGGCTATTTTCTTTTTTGGCTATGCCGCATTGGGCATTTTGTCTTTATTTTTAGGAATGTGGGGGTTCACCCGATACAGTCTAGATATGGATGCCACTGTCCTCTGGCTTCTTCCTGTTTTCGGGTTTCTTGCGCTTATTCTTTACGTTTCAGCACAAGCTGGTCAAAAAATGGGTGCGCAGCAAATGTTTGAAATCCATCATTTTTACGAGGAATTGACCGGCGATAAAGTAGAAGTTGACTAGCTAAAAAGGGAGTTTAGCGTTTTTTTACTATCCACTCTCACGATTTAGCAGTAGGAGCCATCAAAAGAACATGCGTTGGAAAATGTACTTTTTTTGTCATAAAAGGTCTGTCGAAAACCTCCTTGAATATTTTGCAGAGTTATTTGTAAAGGAGTGGAGAAACCAATTATTTTATTGAGCTTTAAACATTAAATGATATGCTGGTAGTTGCTGGCGGATGTAACAAGTTGGGTTAAAAAAATTGATGAAAAAACTTCTTTACCATGTGCTGGTTTATCTTGTTGGAATAACTGTCTTGTTCAGTGTATTAGGCTACTTCGGACGAAATTACTGGCTACTCGACCTTTTCAGTCATTTCAAGGTGCAATACTTCATCGTCATTACAGTCGGGACAATCATCCTTTTCTTCAAGAGAAAGAAGATTGCTTACATTTTCATTCCCTTCATAGTCGCCTTACTTCTTGAGATATCACCACTGTATTTCGGAAGCAAAAAGAACGATAACCTCACCTCTTCAACCAAGATAATTTGTATCAACCTCCTAAGTTCCAATCGGAAATTTGAAGATGTGGTAAGGTATATTTCCGAAAAATCCCCCGACATTATTGTTTTGCAGGAGTTTACGCATTCTTGGCAATCGATGCTCGAACCAAAATTTCAGGAATATCAATATCGATATACAATACCACGAGAAGACAATTTTGGCATGACCATTTATAGCAGAATAAATGTTGCTGTGTTTGAAGAATTAAAGATTGGAAATGCAGGATTACCCTCTATTCGTGCTGACTTTCTCTTGGGAAACACACAAGTCAGTTTGATTACCACTCACCCTTTTCCTCCAATTGGTGCCGATAATTTCGTATCTAGAAATGTGCAATTGTCTGCATTGGGAAAGTTAGTTGCCGCACTCGAAAATGAAGTAATAGTTATTGGGGACCTTAACACCTCTTCTTTTTCTATTCACTTTAAGCAGCTCATTGCTGACTCCCAGCTAGTTGATAGTAGGAAAGGCTTTGGGCTTTTAACGACTTGGCCCACTTGGTTTAGTCCAGCTCGCATCACTTTGGATCACTGTCTGGTAAGTCGAGGGATCTCGGTCAATTCAAGAGTAGTGGGTGATGATATCGGATCTGACCACTTGCCAATATTCGTGGAATTTAAAGTAGATCAAGACTAACAAAAAAAGCCATAGGGACAAGTTAGTTGATAGGGGGGATTGGCAGAAAACTGAATAAAACTTGTTTAAAAAAATTGCACTTCAACAAATCACTCCTTAAATTAGAATTCAAATTGGTAATATAAATAGGATTCGTGGTAGGCAAATGACAAATAACTTTGACTCCATGATTACACTGGTTCAATACATTATTTACAAAAAAGATATATGAAAAAGGTCATTATCATAGGAATGAACAATAAATTTTCAACGAAAGTCAATAGATGGTTTTCCATTTTGACTGGATTGCTATTTATAGTTAACGGTACCATGAATATTTACAGAGGTGGAGACCTTAAGCTTTTGGGTATCATCCTTGGAATACTCATGCTTGCTGGAGCTTGTTATTATCTTTTTTACGGGATTTTGGGATTTGCAGAAAATTCAAAATTTTCTCCCAAGGTAAAAGTTGATGAGTCAGAGATAGAGCTTAAGAATAGCTTGTGGAAGCCTTCACAGAAATTGCATTGGGCTGATTTATCCACCATTCATTTTCAATCCTATCAAATCTTATTTGAACTGAAAGATCAAACTATGTCATTCTCTTACCATGCTAATCCTGACGTTTCCAAAGAGATCAAACAAACCATTCGAGAATTTGCAGAACAAAAAGGCATTCAGGTAGTCGGAGGTTGAAAGTGCTTAGGCTTGCTCGTGAACGTGATTTTTTTATTGGATAAACTTTGAGCGGATAAAAAAATCACACGCTCTTATGGAAGGTGCTTCGTCTGAATCATCATGATATTTTTTTTGAGAGTAATCAGAGGTTATTTTTATTCACACCAAAGAAGTTGACGAAATAACAATGGAGATAAGTCCCGAAGAATTGGAAGAAAGAGGCTATGTTCAAATCGAGGAGATGGAGCACCACGATATAGCACCATTTCTGCAGAAGTACATGAAAAAAAGAACGATCTATTCTGTATTTTACTATACAAGTAATCTGGTACTTCTGGGATTTCTAGGATACTATTTTGCAGAAGGTTATGGCTCATCAGACTATAGTTTTGCTGCGAGGTTTGCTCATTTCTCTTATGGCTTGCCGATAGCCGTTGCTTTGATTCCACTGCATGAATATATACATGTATTGGCCTACAAATCACAAGGAGCGAAACAGACATCCTATGATGCCAATCTCAAGAAGTTTTACTTTATGGCGTTGGCCGATAAGTTTGTTGCTAATAAGAAAGAGTTTGAAGTAGTGGCGCTATCACCTTTTATTGTTATTTCAGCAGCATTGATTGGTTTACTTTTCATGGTCAATCCAGATTGGGTATTGACCGTACTTGCTGTATTGTTTGCTCATACAGCGATGTGCTCAGGTGATTTTGGATTGTTAAGCTACTTTGAATTCAACAAGGAAAAACAAGTAGTCACCTATGACGATATTGAAAATAAGGTTTCCTATTTCTATGGGCGCATTAGTGAAAAAGAAAAGAACACATAATTGATTTTATCACCAAAAAGCTCTTTTCAGCCTACGGGTTACTACTGTAGGTTTTGGAAACAGAAGAAATGAAAAAAAGCTGGCCGTCGGGTATTGAAGTTCAAGTTAAATTTACAATTGGTATTTTTGATGCGAATGTTGGAGTTCATAATGATAAACTTACCGCATCTTTGATGGCATCATTCATGTTGATATATTTGAACTAGGATGGAAAAGACAAAAAAGTATAAAAAACCACCATTAATTGAAGCAGTATTTGAACTGTTTTTTCAGTCAAATAATTGGAGTCCAGCAACCCCAGGAATTCTATACTCTCGTATTAGTAAACAATATCCTATAATAACTCAGTCAGGTGGGGGATTTGGTATATCATTGGGAAATCAAGGTGTACAAATCGGAGGCGGCAATAATAATTTAACCCAATTTAAAAGCACGGACAATTCTTCTATTATTCAACTTTCAAATAACTTATTAACGGTTAATCAACTTCCAAAATACGATGGCTGGGAATCATATCGTAAAATGATTGTGGATGCAATTAGTCATCTGTTTGATATATTAGAAATAACAACAATCGTAAGAGTTGGGCTAAGAACAATAAATAAAATTGACATTAAAGCACATAATTACGAAAATTTCAGGAATCACTTCAATGTATACCCCACGTTACCTGAGAGTACTGATAATAACTTAAATTCAATACAAATAAGTTACGAAACTCCATTTCGAGAAAATCAAGTGTTGGCGGTTAATTTGGGTACATTAAGGAAGGAACCAAATTATGAAGCTCCTGTGTTATTTCAATTGTATTTTACTAAATTAACTTCTATAGACAGATCTTCAACTGAGAAGTGGCTTGATAAAGCTCATGATGAGTTGCATGGAGCATTTGATAGCATACTCACCTCAGATAGTAAAAAGACTTTTGACAATGAACAATAGTATATACACAGATTTTGGTCTTCAATCAACGTTGATTGAACCTCTTTTTTCAGAAAGAGAGAAGGAGGAATCTTTCAATGGAGAACAAATCTTAGTTAGGGATGCGGGCTATTTATTCTCAATTGAACTTAGAAGAGAGCAACTTCGAAAGGAGATGGAATCAATTTTTACATTTTCAAATGATGTGAAAGAGCTTGATTTCGTGTCTAACAATGAAGAAATCAGAGCTATTCTTCCAAGTATTGGAAAATTCTTTATGAAAGAAATTTCAAGTGGTTCTATTCTAAACTTAGAACTAATGGAAGAAGAGAATAATTGGAAAACTTTATTCATTAACATTCCTGTTAATGAAAAAGCCGATTGGGATGCTTTAAACGATATTCTTGACTCTTTTTACGATAATATGTTTGATTTTTACCCAACAGTTATGGAGAAATTAAATATCGATTTAGTTGTATATGAATTTTGACCCAAAGAAATTCATAGATATATCAGAGGAACTCAAATCTGGTCAAACGGAAGCACACTTTAGGTCAATAATCAATCGGGCATATTATGGTGCCTTTGGACATATAAGGAATAATTTAGGTATTGCCGTATTTGATGCTAGTGTTCATCAAGAAGTTATAAGAACTCTAATTCGTTCCTCGGATATTTCTAAGAAAAAAGCTGGAAAACGGTTAGAGACACTTTTTAAGAAGAGAAAGGATGCCGATTACAATCACAGAAGTGAAATTAAAGAGCATAATTGCGAGTTTTGTATTAACGAGGCAAAAGAGGTAATCAGGTTATTTGATAGTTAAAAGCGAATGCCAACAAATTGTAATAAATCATATCTGTGCAAATCCATCACTAAAGCTACTATTCATTGTTAGACGTCAGCTGACCCACAAACGTCAGCGACTTGGCCACCATGAAAACAGAAAAAACATTGAAAAAGATAGACTGGAAAAAATTTGCCTTTGAGTTTTTATCAATCTTTGTTGCTTTAATTTCTGCATTTGCTTTGAACAACTGGAATGATCAAAGAAAGAATAGCTTAGCCGAATCAAAAATATTATTGGAAATCTTGAATGGGTTAGAAGCTGATCAATTCGACGTAGAAACTAATGTAGTAGGTCACCAAAAAGGTCTAAGATCTTGCGACTTTTGGGTGGAAGTATTTAATGGCAACAGTCCAGACCTGGATACTTTGCAACATTATTACTTTGTTTTAACAAGAGATTTTATTTCGATACAGAATGTTTCTGGTTATGAAACATTAAAGTCCCGAGGGTTTGAGCTCATCAAAAATGACTCATTAAGAACAGCCATCATTTCCCTTTATGAATACGATTATCAAAACCTTAGAAAATTAGAAGAAGAATACAACGAGTTACAATTTCAGGAAAACTATTTTAATGAAATTAATAAGGTGATCGCTCCGCACTTCATTTTCGACTCAGAAGGAAATATTGAGGGTATGAAATTACCGATTCAGTTGAATGAGACTGATAGAAAAATAATGCTCAGCTATATTTGGAAGATTAGGACCAACAGGCAGTTCATATTATCGGTATACAATATGGCCAAAGAGAAACAGACCAAACTCATTGAGCATATTGAAGCAGAATTGTCATCTTAAGGCAATTTTTCCTATTTATTTAACCCACTAAAATTTGAGTCATGAAAAACAAATGGACATACTATGCTTTGATTATGATACCCATTGTGGCACTTGTGTTGGCTAATAATTTTGAATTGATTGGCAATATTTGGTTTATGTGTTTATTGATCTTTTACTTCCTTGTATACAGGACTTACACGGATGGAAAAAGGCTTGTTGACAAAGGAGTTATCGAAAAAAGAGAAATTTGGAAGTTGCTCATTCCAGGATATCGAGTTAAACATTTCAAGGATTTATACCTTCACTAAATAGGCAAAAAAGGGCCATTGGATAAGCGTTTTTCAAATATATTTTGCGTTGAGTGATAGCATCTTTGAATTGAAAAACGAGGTAGAGATTACCCCGTAATCCAATTCTTAAGTCGCTTACTCCGCATACCAATCCCTCAACCTTACCTCCGTGGAGACCTTAGCGGCTTCTACTTGTTTTTTGAAGGAACCTACATCACTCAGACCATCCTTTCCTCTGTAGTGATAAGGATAAACTATGGCTGGTTTAAAGTCTATAACCGCGCTGGCTGCTTGGTTTACGTCCATGGTATAAGGCAGGTTCATACACACAAATGCCACATCTATTTTGCGTAAGCCACGCATTTCAGGAATGTCCGCCGTGTCGCCGGATAGGTAGATTCTTTTACCACCTATGGTCAAAACATAGCCATTGCCACGTCCTTTGGTGTGCTTCGCATCAGGGGATTCAGGGAGATTATACATGGGTATTGCACGGAGTTTCATATTTGCGAAGCTCTTGGTCTCTCCATTCTGAATAACCAATGCTTTTGATTTCATGGATTCTGGCAATTGGTCCATGACTGCCTGAGGCACAAAGAATTGCGTATTTTCAGTGTTCAACCCATCCAATGTTTTCTGATTCAGATGATCGCCGTGAATGTCAGTGATTAAGATGATGGTCGGGTCGGCTATGCCTTCAAAACGCTCAGCTCCACCGTAAGGGTCTACATAGATGGTTTGGTCTTTCCACGAAAGCACCAACGTGCCATGAACAATCGGTTGGATGTTGACATCACCATCTTTGGTGGATATCACGTCTTGTGCATCCACTTCAGCAAAAGAAAGAGTGAGTACAAAAAGGAGAAGGAGGGTTTTTGTCATTTTTAGAATTTTTTTCTAACTAGATAAGTAAGGTAGTTGTTCTATCTCAAAACCATAAATCAGTCAATGCTACTGAAGTATGAAAAGATTTCGTGTACTCCAAAAATCTTCAAGCGCTTTACTAAGAGACCATTTCAGTGTATATACTTTGTGGTGAAAAGGTCAATTTCAGTTATATAAGTGACGATCAAAAACAGCAAACATAGAAGAATCACGGGTTCTATCAATTTTGCTTTTTGGGTTCACATTTGATCTATGGAATTAACATGCTTTTCGTAATATTCTGCCATTGTTTCAGTTGCACAAAAACGAGTTTTCAATTAAATTTATTAAGCAATTTTTCAGAAGTCTATTTTTGATAGAACCAAATAAAACAGTTGAATAATGAAAATAGCCTATAAAAAGAGAAACATGAATATCAATCTTATATTCGGCGTGGGTTGGTTTTTTATGTTCATTGCTCATATTGTTATAGCATATTTCGAGAATGAACCACTTTCCATCATTAGTTATGGTTGGTTCCTCATATCGGCGATGTATTTGATCGGATATGCCTACCAAAGGCATCAGCAATATTTGACACTAAAAAATGGCACCATTGAAATCAATACGCCTTTCGGTAAAAAAATGAATCTCGCGGAAGTCAAACGCATCAAAAAATTTGCAGGAGACTACATTCTGAAAACGGAGAAGAAAGAATTGGTCATTAATACACACATAATTGATCCATCTTCACTTTCAAAGTTGAATGCTGAACTGGAAAAACTCAGTGTTGAATGGGCTTAGCTTATGAATCATTTAGCGCAAGTAAATTGTCTCTCGTACTTCCAGCTTGTTGGTACATTCAGTTACCTGAGTTGTCACATTACTAAATGTATTTCGACCTTTAAATATTAAAAAAATGACAAAATCAGTAAAGCGCTTAATCATAGTTATCGGATCATTAAGCATCATGTCGAGTGTGTTTCTAGCGTTGAATGGCGCTGATTTTGTTGAATATTTTTCAGGGATATTTATTGGCATAACGCTTATTGGTAGTGTTTTTTTTATTGACCAAAAAGTTAAATCAGACGGAGTGAAATGAATTGGAAATAGTGCTGATGCTGTCTCTAATAAAGGATCAATAATGAAACAATCTGAAACACCTTTTTGAAAGTAAAAGGAACGATTCATTACCTGAGAGCCGCTAGTCACAAATAGAATAAAAGATAAAAATGAAATATTACTGTGTTGTCATTTGCCTCTTTGCTACGCGCCTACTGCTCGGCCAATCAGACAGTATATACACTCAAAAATATTTAGATAAGAGCACACGATTTGCTTGGTTGACCTATGGAGGAGATGTGAATTTTCTTACGGGAGGAGCCACTCAGCAATTCATCAATGGCACAAAGGCGAACACCAATCTTGGCAGTGTGCTCATGCCACGCTTGACCATTGGCGGCATTCACTTTTGGGGTCACGCCGATTTTTATGTCACGTTTCCATTGTCGTTTCTTTCGTTTCAAAATACTCCTTCAGGACTCAAGGACTTGGACGTCTATCAAGGCGTTGAAACAGGTGCTCGGATTTATCCCTTTAAACTAAAACCTCAGCGACTGAGTCCTTTTGTAGGTGTTAGCTTTCGGCGAGTTCGTTTTTCACAAGAATCAGATGGAAGTACATCGAGTAATGGGGTGCCAAGTTATGGGAGTTTTGTTCGTCCGGTTCAGCTAGGGCTCACTTATACCTCCGATCAATGGCACATTTCTGCATCCAGCTATTACATACATGATAACGCGTTTGATTATTTCATCTCACCAACAGAAACAGCTGCGGTGGAAATTAATCCAGTTTCCTTCAATCTGAGTTTTCTCAGGTATATCGATTCTGATCGAAACATGAGAAATTCAGGTTCTGCCAGTAGCATTAATAAGACCTATCAACGACTCAAAGAGCAGAATTTATTGAGCTGCTGGTTCTTTGGCATAGGACCATCATCGGCGCTGCAAATATCCAAATCGACCTATCTGAAAGAAAATTTTCCATTCTTTTATGATGATTATTCCGCGTCTATATTGCCCGATCTCTCCTTTGGCAGGTATTTTCATAGGCTGGATTTGAACCTTAATACATCCTTTCGCACCTATGGAAATAGGTACGAAGGTTTCGACTCTGAAATTAGTACGCGTAGACATTCTTTAGGGGTGGAATCCGTCAAGTTCCTTTTCAACTACCTTGGTTTTGTGCCATTTGTTGGCCCGATACTTTCTTACGAAAATCTTCGCGTCAATGTAAATGGAACCCATTACCGCGACAATAAACTTGCGCTTGGTGTGACCTTTGGTTGGGACATTCGTGTGACCCAAACGGGCACAAGCCTCTTGAGAACCAACTTGCGGTATTACCCGAATTTACATATTGAAATTGATGGAGAAAAAATGATGTTTGACCATTTGGAGTTTAACTTCATTCAGTGGGTACAGTTTATTGGTAGAAAGAAGGGAATGCGAAATTAAAAGCGATAAAAGATGAATAGCAAACTTGGAATTGGTACGGCACACTAGGCATTTTCTAAAGCCTTTGTTACCTTTCTAAAGTATAGCATATTGCATGATTACTTATGTCAACTCCTTAAACCAAAACTTAAAGCCATGAAAGAATACAAAGTAGAAACGTTAATTTATTATTCTAAGATCACTTTAGATCCTTATCACATCACGAAAAGTTCCAAAAAGGACATTCAGGATAAATTGGACGAATATTCAAAGCAAGGCTACCGATTGGCCTCTACTGATACTGCAGGATTTGGTGCAGCCTTGTACTTTTATCTTTATTTTGAAAAGGATATTTGAGATAGCCTGAAAGAATAATACATGGAAGAAAACCTGCTTTTTTCATCAAATTGGCGGTGAGATATAAACATTGGCAGTCTTGTCTTGTAGCTTTTAGCGCTAAAACCAGCAGTTTTGTATTGATAAATCTGATAAATACTTAACGGTAATGGTGTAAGGAAGATTTATTAACTGCCACGTCAATTGTGTAGTAAGTTTTACGTTTTTAACAGATATAATTTCAACCATCTGTGCTTAAAAAAGGGCTCGAATTTCGAGCCCTTTTTTTATGAAATCACTACAAAAAAACGGAACAATAAGTGAAGCCTGCCTTTATCTCTAATCTTACACTTTTCACTCACCTATCAAAAATAACAGCGCGTAGCATCTTGTCACGGAATGAACTTCTGTGACCGTGGGTGGTTCGATAGGAGTAGTGGTGAAGTGATTATTTTCATACCCGCCACGACCGCCAGCTTTTAGCGCGTGCCCATTAAGATTAAATACTTCTGGCGTGTACCCCGTTGTAATTCATCAAAAGAAGCACTATTTTGTGATCCGAAGCTGAAAGGCGTGATCGGATGATGACTGTTTAACTCCAGTTGTAGCGTGATAAGTCTCGGAAATTAAATAGATTTAAAAAAATACAGTGCGGCTAACAACCAGTGGTGTTGATAGCCGGTTGTTGTATTGAATTGAAGAAGTTACCTGCTAGTAGTCTGCAGGATTTTTCCCTCAAGTGCTTTTAATAAGGATTTTTTTCAGATTTATGCCAGTTAAGACTTGTCTTAATTGGCGAGAAGTTTTTCGCGGTGAAACCGTCCGAAAGTCATACTTTCAGGAAGCGTGAGACGCATCAGAAAAACTTACTGGTGAAGAA
>JAVJRN010000011.1:0-2014 GCA_040218415.1 Cyclobacteriaceae bacterium | reverse complement strand
GAGCCTCTGCAGTGGCTCCAAGAAACTTTGACGGTAATACAAGAAACTAAAATCAGCCAGTTAAAAACATTACTGCCAAACTACGATAAGAAATCCTAATTTCCCTGCATCAAAAATTGACGATCAACCCCGAAGGAATACTTTATAAAGGGGTGGAGTCTGAGCAGCTTTTCCCTCACAGTGACGAAGCAGCAAAGCAAGCACTTACTGCCGTGGCTGCCGTAGCAGACAAATACAATTATGCACTCAGTAGACTCTCCTACGACGAGCAAACGGCACAAACGGACAATATGATCACAGAGCTGGAAGCACTTGATCTTAGCACACTATCGCATCTTGACCGCTGGGTGGCGTTGATTAAGGAAGCCAATACCGCTTTCAAAGATTTGGTAGCCGCTTATATCGAGGACAAAACGGAAGCAGAAAACACCTCTGCGGCAACTATAGCAGCTATTCCGCTACAAGACGCCCTCAACAACCTCTTTACGATCCGATTTGCACATGTTCAAATCTCGCAGACTGAGCCACTAATCACCGCTCATCAGGAGCTAAACACCTTGATGGCCAGTTATAGTTGAATTTTTGGTTTGAAAAACCCTCTAGGCAAGTAGCACCTCCTCGCTCCTTGCCTTTTTTTATGCTTAAAAGCTCAAACATGCGCGTTTGGACTCTCCAAAAACTTACGGAAGCCCCAAACATGGGCGTTTGGGCTTATCTGAAACCTAGAAAGGTCTAAACATGGGTGTTTTATGCTTTCTAGATCTCTGGAAGGTCCAAACATGAGTGTTTCATGCTTTCTAGATCTCCGGAAGCTCCAAACATGGGCGTTTGGGTGTATTTCAAGGCTAGGAAGCATGAAACGTGGATGTTTGAGTGATTATAGCTGATGAATGCTTTCCATCTTAGTTACCATCTTAGTTACTTCCTGCCTGTAGATTTTCATGAAGGATATAGCTAACCGCTTTTCCTGCAGGTGTGGTTTAAGACTTATGATACTTTGCCAACTTGAAAATAACATGATCGACTAGCTTAGGTTCTTCATCCGGATCAAGATGAGATTTGCCTTCAAAAACTACATTAATAGGATCATTTCTCAGTTCATTTTTAAACCTTGAAACTGTTCCTGTTGTAGTCTTTTTATTCATTTTACGAAGCACAGAAGCTAACAACACATAACAACACTTCAGTTCTATTCTCAAACGCTCATCTATTGAAATCGCCTTTTTTAGATTCAAAAGTGAACCTAAATCCTCAAATGCCTTTTCCAATTTCGTTATTGATGACAAATATTCGTCATAAGTTAAAATATGATACAAAATATTTAATATTTGAATTCGTATGATGACATCATTGCAATCAACTTCAAACTGATCCTGTTCAATATCTATCTCACCATTCAACAGGACAAGTGAACATTTTAAATTATGAAACAAGTATTCCATGTAAAGGGTAAATGCATTAGGGACTAAATGCGACGAGGCAGGCTTATAATTTTTAGCTGCCATATTAATATTAAGAACAGTCTGTTTCACTAGGGTTTTGTTTCGCTCATTTATCAACTCCTTATTGTTCAATAATAATTGAACCAGCTCAAAAGAATGATTGAAAAATTCCAGTAGTCGTGAGGTGTCATAAGTAAAGCCCTCAGTTTTGTTAAAAGCAGAATAATTGCTTCCAAATTCTCTAATACTTTCTGTTTTTTCTTTAATTAATGACTCAAACGATTTCGATTCTTCTCTGAATTTAAAGAGGTGTTGAAGGAGATTGCTCCCTAAATCATCTATTATGCCTTCAAAAGAAAGTTCCGAATAATCTTTGAACGTCTGACCCAGCGAATAATATGAGTTGATCACATTTTCATCTAATGCTTCTCTATGTATATACCACTTGAAAAGTGTACCATATTTCACTTGAAAAGTATACCACTTAAAAAATCTGATAAACGAAAAAAGAAGACGTTTATCTCGAATGATAAGTATGTATACAAGACAAGAAATAATACTGAAGTACCATG
>JAVJRN010000005.1:0-24235 GCA_040218415.1 Cyclobacteriaceae bacterium | reverse complement strand
GTTTGCATCGATAGCCATGTTTGAGGCTAGACTTGTCGCATCTAAGCTGTAGCTCAATGTTTGTGCTGGGATATCACTGTCTGTGCCGACGGCTGTGAAGGTCAGTTCAGTTAACTCATCAATGTTTTGATCGCCAATCGTCGCTAAGACTGGGGCGCTGTTTACATCATTGACTGTGATCGTGATGGTTTCTGATGTTGTTAAAGTTCCGTCAGAAACTGTAATGGTGACACCATGTGTGCCGTCTTGACTTTCTGTTGGTGTCCAATTGAAGTCTCCAGTACTCGGGTTGATCGTCATTCCTGCTGTGATGCTTGTCGCATCTAAGCTGTAACTCAATGTTTGTGCTGGGATATCACTGTCTGTGCCGACGGCTGTGAAGGTCAGTTCGGTTAACTCATCAATGTTTTGATCGCCAATCGTCGCTAAGACTGGGGCGCTGTTCACATCATTGACCGTGATCGTGATGGTTTCTGTTGCTGTAAGTATGCCGTCTGTGACTGTAATGGTGACACCATGTGTCCCGTCTTGGGTTTCGTCTGGGGTCCAGCTGAATGTGCCTGTGTTTGCATCGATAGCCATGTTTGAGGCTAGACTTGTCGCATCTAAGCTGTAGCTCAATGTTTGTGCTGGGATATCACTGTCCGTGCCGACTGCAGTGAAAGTCAGTTCGGTTAACTCATCAATGTTTTGATCGCCAATCGTCGCTAAGACTGGAGCGCTGTTCACATCATTGACTGTGATCGTGATCGTTTCTGTTGCTGTAAGTGTGCCGTCTGTGACTGTAATGGTGACTGTGTGCGTCCCGTCTTGGGTTTCGTCTGGGGTCCAACTGAAGTCTCCAGTACTCGGGTTGATCGTCATGCCTGCTGTCAAGCTTGTCGCATCTAAGCTGTAGCTCAATGTTTGTGCTGGTACATCACTGTCTGTGCCGACTGCTGTGAAAGTCAGTTCGGTTAACTCATCAATGTTTTGATCGCCAATCGTCGCTAAGACTGGAGCGCTGTTTACATCATTGACCGTGATGGTGATCGTCTCTGTTGCTGTTAAGGTTCCGTCAGAAACTGTAATGGTGACACCATGTGTCCCGTCTTGGGTTTCTGTTGGTATCCAGCTGAAGTCTCCAGTACTCGGGTTGATCGTCATTCCTGCTGTTAAGCTTGTCGCATCTAAGCTGTAGCTCAACGTTTGTGCTGGGATATCACTGTCTGTGCCGACTGCTGTGAAGGTCAGTTCGGTTAACTCATCAATGTTTTGATCGCCAATCGTCGCTAAGACTGGGGCATCGTTCACTGGATTCACTGTCACCGTCAAGTTGAAGATGGCACTGTTGTCTAGTCCGTCATTCACCGTCACTGGGACAATTAGGTCGCCGTTGAATTCTGCTGCTGGTGTGATCGTGTTGCCTGCAAACGTGTAGCTACTTTCTGGTTGTACAGTCAAAGTGAACCCTTCTGGATACGTGTTGTCAATATCAGTGACTGTCAGATCGGCTAGCGTGATTTCCAATGCTGTGTCTTCATCTGTGGCTAGTGGTGCTTGTGCCGTAATCACTGGTGCGTCGTTGACTGGGTTTACCGTCACGCTCAGATTGAAGATGGCACTATTATCCGTTCCATCATTGACAATTACTGGGACGACTAGGTCGCCGTTGAAGTCTGCTGCTGGTGTGATCGTGTTGCCTGCAAATGTGTAATTGCTTTCTGCTTGTACGGTCAAAGTGAAGCCTTCTGGATACGTGTTGTCTATATCCGTCACCGTCAGATCTGTCAGCGTGATTTCTAATGCAGTGTCTTCATCTGTGGCGAGTGGTGCTTGCGCAGCAATGATTGGTGCATCATTGACTGGGTTGACTGTTATATTAAAAGTTTGCCCTGTTAAGCTATTTATTCCGTCACTTACATCAAAAGTGAAACTATCGCTAGTGGTCTGAGAATCATCGTGCACGTAAGTAACGAGATTATTCACGAGGTCACTTTCAGTAAAATTACTTACCTGAACTCCAGATAATTCTATAATTCCATTAACTGGTGCACTTGTAATAATATAAGTTGGTATATCTCCTTCTAAATCACTACTGCTTAGTTCACTTGAGGTAATAACAGCAAAATCACCTTCATTTAATGTCAAATTAGTATTCACATCGACCACTGGCGTTACATCATTAACATTCGTAATATCAATAGTGATCGTCTCTGGCGCACTGACATTGTCTACATCATCGGACACGGTCAAGGTCAACACATATTGGATCGTCGTTTCATAATCCAAGTTCGTGTTGTCATTGACATAAAGATCGCCGGTAGTAGCATCTATGGCAAAGATCCCATCGTCATTGCCAGCCGTGATGAACCAACTGCTTAAGCTTAATCCATCAATATCACTAGCCGTCACTGTGCCAACTATCGTTTCAAAAACTGCACTTTCTGATACACTAAAAACTTGAGATGCCGTGATCACTGGGGATTCGTCATTCTCATCGGTCACCGTAATCAGTAGATTGGCTATCGTCGTGAGACCATCATTGGCTTCTACGTCTACTTCATAAATGTTGTCTGTGTTTACATCAACTGGTGCATCATAGTCCGGACTCGTGGTGAAGGTTAGTAAGCCGGTTTCATCGATGCTAAACTGTGATTGGTCTGCGCCTCCTACGATGTTGTAGATAATTCCTGAATCATCTATTCCTCCTTCGCCATCATTCGCATTGACATCCAACACTGTGCCTGTGCTGTTTTCTATAATACTCGTTGTATTTGCGCTGGTGAATACTGGGTTTACTTCGTTCAGGTCAGTTACCGTAATTGATACGGTTTGAGTAGCCTGATTGCCTAACTCATCAATTGCATTGACATCAATCGAATAACTAGACTGAGTCTCAAAATCTGGAGAGTTGATAAAAGTTAGTTCTCCTGTTGTACCATTCAAATTAAAGCTGCCAAGATCAACACCACCGAGTGAATAAGTAACCGTTCCTGATCCTGCATCTATTGCTACAGCTGTGTAAACAATCGTTGTTATTACTATATTCTCCTCTACACTCACAGTGTTTCCCGAAGTGAAGACTGGGGAAGTCGCATCATAGTCGATACTGAAAGTACTTGCTGCGCTGTTTACGTTCCCTGCTCCATCGGTTGCTATGCCTCCGGCTATGTCGACACTATACGTTCCATCAGATACTGTTTGTAGTGTAAATGTGTAAGTGATGTTGTCCGAAGTGGTCAAACTGTTCACTGAACCGCCGCTTAATTGTATATCGGTCGTTGCAAATCCTGTCACTGCTTCACTGAATGTCACAGTCATTGGAATAAAGTCATTGCTCGTTGGACTCGACTCGCTTGTGCTGATTACTACACTTGGGGAAGTCGCATCAACAAGAACACCTGCCGTGGAGCCTATGTTGGTTAATGTAAGTGCTGCATTATTAGCTGCCGCATCTGCGATCGTTGCTCCATTCAATCCAAGCCCATCGACGGTTATTCCGTCAGAATCTAATTCTCCTGCTTGTACAGTATAACTAAATAATAGACTTCCACTGCCAGATCCACTTTGATAGATAGCTTGGCGGCTATTAATCCCTATAGTTAGAGAAAGTTCAGGGTTACCAACAACTATTACATTTTCATCGAAGTTGAGCGTGAAATCTAAGTTTGAACCTGCAACATAACTTGTACCAACAGGAACTGTTACTCCTGTGATGGATGGGGCATTCGCGTCTATTGCTAAAGTATTACTATCTGTGAAAGCAGAAACTGTGGTTGAGTTCGATGCTGCATCTTCTAAAGTAATACTCAAAGGAATTGCGCCAGCACTTGCATCGAAATTTTCGGATGCCACTGTATAACTCAGGCTATAATTATTGTCGGCGTTCTCAACGAAACTACCTGATACATCTACACCATTAACTAGTGCTCCTGAAAGTAAAAGTCCTGCTTCATTGGCAGTCAACGTGATATTTAGTATATCTCCTATTCCCAGTGTACCTGTGCTTGGACTTGCTGTTACGGCTAAGATGGATGGGGCATTCGCGTCTATTGCTAAAGTATTACTATCTGTGAAAGCAGAAACTGTAGTTGAGTTCGATGCTGCATCTTCTAAAGTAATACTCAAAGGAATCGAGCCTGCACTTGCATCGAAATCTTCTGAATTAACCGTATAACTCAGGCTATAGGTATTGTCCGTATTATCAACGAATGTGCCTGATACGTCTATGCCATTGACTGTCGCGCTTGAGGTGGTAAGTCCTGTTTCGTCAGAGGTCAAGGTGATAGAGAAAGTCTCGCCTATCCCTAGAGTTCCAGTGCTTGGTGTGGCGGTTACAGCTGTGACGTTTGGTGCTGTTATATCCGTTGATAAAGCAGTAGATCCAACAAACGTTGGTGACCCAAAAACATCACCATTGTTATTATTCGCTAGGTCAATAACAGTAGTTCCACTATTATGATTGAATGAATATTGCGATTCTAAATTCGCTCCTGCGGGTACATCAGTACCAGCATTGTCAATTAATTCTTGTTGCGTTCTGGCCACACTCCAAATTCTCACTTCGTCCAAAATACCTTGTGCATAAGCAACCGAAGCTGTTGAATTCGACATCATTCTAATCAAATTACTAGAAGGAGTAAATGTCATTCCAGATAAACTTGTAGGTGATCCCTGTAATAAACCATTGTAATAAACACGAATTTCGCCTCCTTCGTCAGCAACCATAGCTACATGTTGCCATGTGTTCGCTGCTGGTGATGGCACAGTAACGGATCTCCAACTACCTGAGGCATGAACAAAGAATGTAGCGCTTGTGGCGTTCCATTCCCATAAGAATCCACCATTGTTGCCACTATTTCTGTTACTTATAATATTACCTGCTCCTTGAAGGTCATGGTTGATCCACATTTCAACAGTCAGCTGACCAGAAGTTAAATAGTTATCTACGGCGGCATTGGCTGCTACATCCACATAATCTGTCGTGCCATTAAAGGACATGGCATTCTCTGGAACAGTGGCATTGATACTATAAGTCGTAGCGACGGAATTTCCATTGGCACTGGCATCTGTAGCTACACCAGCAGCCACATCCACATCTACCTGACCATCAGCTGTAGGATAAATGTCGGCTGTGTATGTACTGCCTGATCCTACAAAATTTGAGACAGTCCCATTTATGACAAAAATATCTTCTATAGCTAACCCTGATACAGATTCTGAAAATGTAAATGTGACTGGGAAGGGCGCTAACGAGGTAGTTACTGATTCTGTACTTGCAATAGAGACAGTTGGTGCAAAAACATCTGCATCAAATGCCGTTGAAGTGGAATATGTTGCATTTCCTACCAGTGTTCCGTCATTGCCACCTAATTGGTCTATAGCTGCACTGCTGGTTAGGTTAAAATCATAATAAACTACTGGTCCTGAGCTCAAGGTTTGATAAGCATTGTCAACAATCTCCTGCTGAGTCCTTGCTGAATTCCATATTCTCAATTCATCAATTTGGCCATTGAAAGGGAAATCTATCGGATCATTACCCGCTCCTATGACCGCATCAATAGCAGTTTGAGGTACGAAAGTCACTGTTTGTGAACCTACAAGCTGACCATTCACATAGAAGTGCATGTCTGTTCCATCGTACACCCCAGCTAAATGTGTCCAGGTATCAGCACTTACAACAGGGCCAGTCAGAACATTCCATCCCAAACCTCCTGATGTTCCATTTCCTGTCCAGAATTCCCATGCATTAGCATCACTTGCATAAAGCACAAACCCTTCACCCGAAGTACCTCCATTTCGGTCTCGAGATGATATGATCGCACGGAAAGTGTTGGCACTTCCAGAAACTTTTGCCCAGGTCTCTACAGTAAATACACTCGGATTCAAATCTGCAGAATATGGAATGGTCACAAAATCACCAGAACCATCGAGGCTCAACGCATTCTCAGGAACCGTAGCATTAATGCTAAACTGAGTAGCCGCTAGATTGCCATTAGTATTACCATCTTGTGCAAGATCAGCCGCTATATCTATCGTCACAATTCCATCAGACAATGGGTATATATTCACTGTATAGCTCTCTCCGTCAACATTCGTGAAATTAGCAGCTGTAGCATTAACTAGGGTCAGGTCTTCCAAAGCGAAACCTGTAACAGTTTCACCAAAATCAATCGTAATATCAAATGGTGATAGACTCGTAGTTGCAGATTCCGAACTTACGATGATTGGTGTTGGTGAAGACGTGACCGTATTTCTAATCACAGAAACAACGCCGGCACCTTCTCTTACACCAGCTAAGTCTGGTTGACCGTCTCCGTCCATGTCACCGATCGCCAATGCATTTACACCTGAGTTAAAAACAGTGAGATCCAATGCATCGGCATAAGTAATACTGGACTGAGTAGGACTCGTATTTGTGAAAATATCTCCTCCCGCAAGTAGTTCTGGCTTACCATCTCCGTTCAAATCGCCTATGGATACTGAACCTGGAACAGTTCCTGTCGCATAATCTACCTTGGTTGCATAGGAAACATTACCTACTCCTGTAGTCGTATTTCTTAAAACAGAAACCGTTCTGTCTGTACGGTTTGCAATAGCGAGATCCGAATTGCCATCCCCGTCCATATCACCTGTAACTATGGAAAATGGAAATATTCCAACACCAAAATCTACTTTAGTTGCGTAAGAGACAATGCCTGCACCTGTACTCGTATTTCTTAGAAGAGATATATTATTGCTTGCTCCATTCGCCACGGCAATATCTAGTTTACCATCTCCGTCAGCATCAGTCAAAACTACTGATCGTGGCTCTGTTCCTGCAGTAAAATTTTCGGTGGCCGCATAGCTAATGCTTCCTGACCCGGTACTTGTATTTCTTAATACTGACACGTCATCACTGGTAAAATTGGATATTACTAAATCTAGCCTTCCATCTCCATCAACATCACCTAGGTCTATACCCGTTGAGTTAGTTCCTGCATTAAGATTGAGAACAGAGGTAAAAGTGCTACCGTTAATTACGCCTGCCGTACCTGTGTTTCTAAATACTCTTGCTCCGCCGGCAGCTTTAATCACTACCAAATCTAGCTTCCCATCTCCGTCTAAATCTCCAATACCTACAGCTTGCGGACTTTGTCCTATACTGTAATCTATTCTTGTGGCGTAGGATATCACACCTGACCCAGTACTTGTGTTTTTAAATATAGATATAGAATTACTGCTGTAGTTAGCTACTACCAGGTCTGGCTTCCCGTCTTCATCTAAATCTCCAATAGCTACTGATCGTGGGTCCGATCCTGTGTTAAAATCTAAATCCTCAGCAAATGATGCGTCATATATCACCCCTCCATCAAAAGTAGTAATAAATGGCGCTGCTGATGAAGCTACCAGACCATTGCTAAATACAGTAATTGGCTGATAAGTAGCGCCTGCAGGTACAGTCACCGTAAGACTGGATGCATCGCCAGCAGTAACAGTGGCTTGAGTAGCTCCAAAGAATACGACGTTATTACCGAATGTCGGATCAAAGTTATTCCCTGTGATGGTAACTGAACTGCCAATCAGCCCACTCGCTGGTGTGAAAGAAGTAATAACTGGTGGTGACTCAGCAGATATAGTTACGACTGTTCCAGCATTATTCGCTGCATCTGTAAGCGTCACATCTATGGTGAGTGCTCCATAGCCCAAACTACTTATATCTAATCCGCTGATTAGTTCTATTGCCGCAGCTACACTGCCCGTGCTCGTTACATTGGTACCTCCACCTTCGCTGCTTACCGAAATGTCATAAGTGGCACCTACTTCTGCACCGGAAATATCAAAGGCTAATAAATTACCGATATTGTCTATGTCGACGTTAGTGATCGTATAGCCAGATGGCGCATTCGCATCTATGGCCAAATCATTACCATCTGTAAAAGCAGTCACATTGGTTTGGTTGGCTGCAGCATCTTCTAACGTAATACTCAAAGGAATCGAGCCTGTATTCGCATCAAATTCTTCTGAAGCCACAGTATACGTCAAACTATACGTGTTGTTTGAATTGTCTACGAATGTGCCTGATACATCAATACCATTGACTGTGGCACTAGAAGTTGTAAGTCCTGTTTCGTCAGAGATCAAGGTAATGGTGAGTGTTTCGCCTATTCCAATGATTCCGGTGCTCGGCGTAGCTGTTACAGATGTAACGTTTGGTGCCGTTACATCTGCGAATGCTCCTGATGTTACCCAGTTTGAGGTAGCCGTTCCAGCCAATCCAAAACCATTCAATGTTCCATCATTGGTACCTGCATAATCCACCAAAGTAGTTAAGCCTGTATTTGTGCCGGAAGGTGTTCCTTCATCAAATCGATAATACGCCACAAGTCCAGCCTCATTTCCTATAAGTTCTAATCCGAGATTGTTTTGTATTTCTGTTGCTGTTCGCGCAATATTCCAAATTCGAATATCATCTGCTTGGCCTTGAATATAATCCGACAAAGTAGACAAATGTCTAAATATTCTCCATTCACTGGTTCCGTTGGACATGGCAGCAGTCGCATTGGTAGAGGCCACTTCCTGTCCATTCAAATAAAGTTTAATGGCCGTTCGGTCGTAAGTAGCTGCAACATGGGTCCACTGACTCGTTGGTAAAACTACAGGACTCGTAAGTGTCCAACTTCCATTGTTAAAACCAGCCGAAATATGCCCTACACCATTTCGTATGATAGCAAATCGGACATTATTATCTGAGGAGAAAGACTCCCCAATGAGCATTTCGTTGCTGGTGCCGAGATTTGAAATATTAAACCATCCCTCGAGAGTAATTGCTGAAGTATTTAATTGGTTATTTAAGGTACTTGGAATAGTTACGTTATCATTCACGCCATCAAAATCCAGTGCATTACCTGGAGCAACCATAAAGGGATTGGAAACTACATGGTCGCTTCCTCCAGTTGCAGTTACTGCCCGCACTCTCACATAATATCGCGTTCCGGTACTAAGCACTGCAGGTATATTGACTGTACCAGGCGTAGATCCAAGTAATTCCGTAAGGTCCACAGATCCAAAAGCAGGGTCGCTATCTAACTGTAATTCAATATCTGTTGCCCCAGTCGGTACCGTAAAGTTGATATCAAAGCCGCTGGCACTAATGTTGAAAGGAACAGAAATATCGGGCGTATCTAATCCCTGCTCGTACCAAGCTATTCTACTTGCTCTTCTCGTACTGAAAACATCAAGGTCTCCATCACCATCCATGTCCACTGTGCTAACAAAGGTGGCGCTGAAAGCAAGGTTGTCTATTATTTGTTCCGTAAAACTTTCCGAGCCATCATTGAAATAAGAAGTAATGTCATTACCAAAATCATTGGCTCCAAGTACGTCCATGATGGAATTTCCGTTGAGGTCAGCCACATGAACCATTCGAGGATTACTAGCCGATGCAATCACAGTCGGTGTAAAATTTTGTAACCCATCATTTACGAGTAAAATCACCTGATCACTGATAGCGGTAGAAGTTACAAAATCTAGGTCACCATCGTCATCGATATCTGAGGCAAAAACTGATTCAGGGCCAGTTGAGGCAATACTCAAAAGGTGTTGAGTAAAAATGAGCTGACCATTATTTTCATACCAGACTACATTGTTAACCGTACCCTGAGCTCCCACAATGTCTAAATCACCATCCTGATCTACGTCTACAGCATACACAGATCCGGTCTCATTAAAATTATGAACTACGCGTTCTGAGAAACCCTGAGTGCCATCGTTTATATGGATGACTATACTGCTAGAAAAACTACTCACGATATCGACATCTCCATCAAAATCTATGTCGGTAGCATAAATTGATTTTGCCTGATTTGCATTTGTGCTGATTGTCTGCTCTGTGAAGTTTTCAGAGCCATCGTTTTCGAACCACGATACCTTAGCATCATTGCTCGAGGTAACCACAATGTCTAAATCACCATCCTGATCTACATCAACTGCCTGCACCCAAATCGGACCGTTCATGCTTCCCGTATTAATCACCCGTTCCGTGAAATTCTGTGCCCCATCATTTTCTAACCAAGAAATCTTATCCAAAGCAAACATGGAAGCAACAATGTCCATATCTCCATCAGCATCTAAGTCAGCGGCATAGGCATGAGAAGTACCACTTGATACTGCGGTAGTGAGTGTGGTTTGTCCTAATGGAAAAACACCCGGGCCCGGCTGACTCGCGGCTCTGAATTGAAAGCCTTCTCCTATTACTTCTTCACCGAGGGTTCCCCTGAGAGCGTCTGCTACCACAACAGTTATTATTTCCCCAGCTTTAAAGTCGATATCAGGATTAAAGGTGACCGTGCTGCCACCACCACCTGAGAACGCTCCTGAGATTAGACCAGTATGCGAGCCACTTACCTTGATCGTAGATGCATTAAGCGTGGCATTATCAATATTTGCATCGAAAGTCAGACTTATGTCTGAATTGGCAGGCACAGAATTGGCATTGGAAAGCGGTGTAGAGGCCGTGAGGTTAAAGAAGGTTCCCTGCTCATACCATACGACCTGATTGGCACTGGTGTTTGCAAGCAAAATATCTAAATCCCCATCTGTGTCTACATCAGCTAGATCTATCCAAAAAGCACCGTCTGCAACACCGTCTATGAGCGTGGAGCTAAAATTCTGCAATCCATCGTTTTCAAACCATGACAGTCGGTCACCGCCTGAAGATACTGCTAAGACATCCATATCACCATCACCATCTAAATCAGCCGCATAAACATTGCTAGGATTGGTGAGCGCTGTGCTAATTACGATTTTTGTAAAGTTCTCCGAACCATCATTTTCATACCATGTCACTTCGCTATTCGCGGTTGCAGTACTTAGAACATCAACATCCCCATCTCCATCCATATCAATGGCTTTGACTGAAGTAGCAAAAGTGGCCGTAGTGGAAATCACATGTGTAACAAAAGAGCCTTTACCGTCATTTTCATACCATGCTATTTTATTATCACTCTGAGAAGCGCTCAAGACATCCAAATCACCATCACTGTCTACATCAGCTGCGTAAACTGTATTTGCACCATCAGCCGAAATGCTAATTACATTTTCTGAAAAGTTCTCAAAACCATCGTTCTCGAACCAGGCTATTTTATCGTCCACATTAGAAGCGCTGAGTATGTCTGTATCTCCGTCACCATCGATATCCGCTGCAAAAACTGACCTTGCACCGTCAGTATTGGTAGAGACAATTCGCTCCGTGAAATTTTGTGAGCCATCATTTTCATACCATGATATTTTATCACCTGTCAGCTCAGTACTTAGCAGATCAATGTCACCATCGCCATCTACGTCTGCCGTAAAAACACTCCACGCACCATTTACTGTACTACTCACAATATGTTCGGTGAAGACTGATCCTACGTTTTCATACCAGGCAATTCTATTTAAACTATTACTATTAAAGGCCACCACAGCATCCATGTCTCCATCCTTGTCTATGTCAGCTGCATAAACAGCGCGTGGAGAACCGCCAGTGGTGTTAATTCGATTTTGACCCAGTGGGAAAGTTCCCTCACTTGCCTGACTAGCTGCGGTGAATTGCAAACTTTGTGGCACAGCTACTTCTATTCCTGTTCCCGTTACTCCACCTGTGATGCTAACTGAAATCACCTCTCCGGGAGCAAAGTCAACACTCGGATTGAATACCGCAATGGAAGCATCGCCTCCGTCAGCCCATGTTCCTTCAATAATACCCCTTCTACTACTGGAAACGACAATCTTGTCGTCAAGTACATCTATTCCCGCAGTAGTACTGTTATGAATTGAGGTGAGATCAAGATCAAGATCAAAATCTAACTCGATATTGGAATTAATAGCAACATTAGTAGCATTGGTCAGCGGAGTGGTTGACACTAAGCTTAATGGAGGATATAATGGCACTCCAGATAATATAAAATCTGTACCGCCTACTAGTGAAGCATCGTTTGTGTTTATTGTCCTATCAACGGTGGTAGAAAGTGTTCCCGTATTTTCATCCAATGGATAATAAGCCACTAAGCCAGTCTCATTCCCATTTAAGGAGGTGTATCGATCTGAAAAGTCCGTTTTCGCTGTATTCCAGATTCTTACTTCGTCTATATTTCCTTGAAAATAGTATAGCAAATCTTGTCTTACACCTATAAATAAAGGTGCACCGTCCGTTGTATTGAGAGTTCGTACTGAAGAAGCAGTTTGTTGACCATCAACATATATCAAGAGGGTAGTTCCATCATATGTCGCTGCTAGATGGTGCCAGTTCTCATCCATATCATAATTGACATATAAGTCTGATGCTCCTCCGCCAAAAAAGTACAATTGCTTTGATGCAGTGTCAACATAAAAGCCATAAGATGTGTTAGAAGTGCCAAATTCTCCCCAGTTGATATAATGCCTAGCTGTTCCGTCTGTATTTGTGTCTTTTACCCAAAACTCAAGCGTTTTGGCGGTGGCTCCTGAAACCGATGATAATGCTTCTTCAGTTTGGACATAATCCGAACTACCATTGAAGCTCAACGCATAACCTGGGAAAGCTTCAGTCGTAGCAAATTCTGAACTTGTTCTAGCTGCACCATCAGCATTCACAGCAGCTACCTTGTAGAATCTCTTTGTGGCATCTTCAGTTAATGTAGCTGAAGTGGCATTTAGTCCTAACAGTAAGTCAGGAACAAGTTCTTCGACGGTAAAGTCATAATCTGCAGATCTGTAAACGCTATAACCATCTTCATTAGTCGCATTATCGATCCACTCTAGGATGATTTGAGATCCATTTGGGGCATAAGCAATGAGGTCTGTTGGGGCTGCTGGAGGTGAAAGTGCGCTTTCTACAGCACCCAAATCCAATGTTCCTCCTTGTATTCTTGTATTACCTACCAAGTCTGTGCCTGCAGGTGCCTCTACTCCATCTCCTGCATTAACAGCCGGTGAACCGACCTGCAAACCGTAGTTGGCTGGATCGATAGCACCATTCAGTGCATCGATGATTAAGGGGTTTTGACCTAATAAACTCGTAGAGTTGGCATCAATACTACCAACCTGAGCTGGTGCAGATGCATCCTCAATAAGTGTGTTAAATAAGTCTATACTTCCTGATTCGCCAGCAAAGTTATTCTGGCTTCCATTTGCCGTGTTTCCGTATAAAACACTGTTGTAAAATGCTATGGTATTAGTAGAACCAATTGCATCCAATAACACAGCACCATTGACCGAAGAAACAACATTGTCTATGAATGTACTATTCCTAACAATCAAATTTACCTGACTCTCTGGTTCTGTATTACCGAAATTAAAGACCGCACCTTCGGAACCTGAGTTGTTGTAGAATACAGAGTTATTAATGGTAACATCTAATGAGGTGAATGCATTGCCATCATCAAAAACTGCCAAGGTTCCACCAGAAAATGAGGACACATTATCTCTAAATACACATCTGGTAATTTCAATTGGGGTCGGAGATGGTGTTGGTCCAAAACCTGCATTTTGAACCCTTATCACTGGGGCAAATGACGCTGTATTACCTATAAACTGACAATCTCTAAAGATAAGATCTACCTGTTCGCCACCATCAATAGAAGCGCCTGCAGTGTATTGAAAAGCTGCTCCAGATGCATTGTTTTCAAAGGAAACATTGTCGAAAATAAATGAAACTACATCACCATACCCCCTTAGTTGGAATGCGCTAGACTCGTTACCAATAAACGCACTATTTGAAAAAGTAAAATTGAACGTTTCAAAATTGGTCTCTATGACAAAAGCATTATTTCCTTGTACTCCCGTTAGTGTTAGTCCATCGAACCAAACATCATTAACATAACCATGTCCAGGAGCGGTTTCTATCAATATATTAGCATTCGTACCAACGATATCTCCTGTATTGACGGTTACTCCGTTGGCATTGGTATCATTCCCTTCAATATCCCCAGTAATAATGGTTCGATCACCAGGGGTACGATCAGCAGTAGAGAAATCAGCTCCTGGTGTAAATCCTCCAAAAAGACTAAATGAGTGATTGATACTAAGTGACGCTGTTTCATCCGTAAATCCCGGCACTATGCTACTTATCGGAGTATAGGTCTCCGAAGCGTTTGTAGATCTTGCAACAAAAATACTGTCACCATTCTGTGCCGCCGCAAAGGCTACCTGCAAATCTCTGAAAGCTGTTGACCAACTGTCTCCAAAATGTTCTCCCGTTGCGTTCTTATCTACATATATGATTTTTGGTGCACCAGTGGTGACCGTGAGTTGATCTCCAGCACCCAAATTACCACTCACCTCAGCTGCCGTAAAGTCAATTGTTGGTGAAGCGTTCACCTGAATGGTATTTCCGAGACCAGCACTTGATTCCATATCAAGAGTAACCCAGAAATAAGCAGTACTGCCATCTACTATTGTTAGGTTTAAACCTAAGTAATCTATCGTCGCAGAAGCACTGCTTGTTGCCAAAGGAGCAGCTGCTGGAAACTGATCCGTTGTGCTATAGAATAGCTTTGCTCCTGATGTTTTAATGTCTGAAAGTAAGGTAGCCGTAATTGGTAGTGAAATGTTTGTAAGTGAAACATCTCCATCATCAGGTGTCAAAGTAAACTTGTACAATAGCTGCTGATAAGCCCCTTGGTCAGCATCAGTATCTACAAGCGATATATTGGCCGCAGTAACCTGTCGAGTACCCGCATTTGAAGTTACATATGAAGCTCCAGTTATCACTCCATCATTAGTATTGGCAGTTCTATCAACCGTGGTGGCAACCGTATTTTCATCGAATGGATAATAAGCCACTAGGTTTGGTTGTGACACTGAAAGGTCTACTTCTGAGAAACGATCTGTGAAATTAGTTTTGGCAATGTCATAAACCTTAAATTCATCTATAGAACCATTAAATGCGGTATTAAAACTGTTCGAATTACCTATAACCAAATCTGATGCGGTCGTTGTGAAAGTGGTTGCGAAACTATCATCCAGTACACCATCGACATACATATTCAAATTGGTGCCATCGTAAGTAGCAGCAATGTGGTACCACTGACCTGCATTCCAACTGGTATTATTAGAAATAGCCATGTTCAAAGAAGGATCATAGATTCTAATGGTTCCATCTCCTTCTCTGTTGAATATAACCGTTGGTACTCCAGACATGAAGTCAAACAGATCTGCACGTGGAGACGCTGCATTTAAGTTAGCCGCAGGCTGCATCCAAAACTCAAACGTATAACCATTGGTTGGGCTAACAAAAGAAGAAGCTCGAACATAATTGCTAGTACTACTTGATAAATCAAGTGCAAACCCAGCAAAAGCTTCCGTAGTAGCAAACTCCGAACTTGTTCTAGATTCTGTCGCCGCATAGACAGCCGCTACTTGGTAAAACCTTTTCGTCGCATCTTCTACAAAAGTGGCTGAGGTTGCGTTTGGCCCAATCAGTAAATCAGGGATTAATTCTTCCGTAGTAAAATCAAAGTTTGCTGAACGATAAACTCTATATTCAAACTCATTAGAGGCATTGTCTGTCCATTCTAAAGTTATTTGTGTCCCGTTTGGTGAATAGCCAATTAGATTTGTTGGTTCAGGTAGCTTTTGTTCGTAAAGTGTGATGGTTCCATTACCATAAGAAGACGCCACTACATCCATCACACCGTCTTCATTAATATCCGCTAACGCCGCATGAGTTGTCTGGAACAGATTATCGATATCTATAGGTGCAGAGAAGCTTCCTGTTCCATCATTTTTGAGCCATGCCAATTTGCTGCCAGAGAAGAAAGGCAATAACAAGTCAAGGTCTCCATCTCCATCAATGTCACCTAATTCCCCATAGTATGGATCATCATAGGTGCCTCCAGAAAGTAATATTTCTTTTGTCCCTAAATTACCAGCACCATCGTTACGATAAAGGTTGACTTCATTTTGACCATTACTGGCCGTAGCTATTAGGTCTAAATAGTTGTCTCCATCTACATCTCCAACTTGTAGTAGTTGACCCGCTGCTAATGTTGAAGAAATAACCGTATTTGTACTAAAGTTCGCCAAACCATCATTGTGATAAACAGTGAGTGTATTATTATTAGACGCAATCGCAACAACATCGCTGATACCATCATTATCAAAATCTGCATATGTTAGGCTTCTAATACCACTCTGACTTGTCGCTATCGTTTTTGGAGAAGAAAAAGAACCTCCTCCAAGATTTTCCACCCAAATGATGTTGGTGACAACTCCTGCCAACACATCCATGTCCCCATCATTGTCAACATCCACAGCGTTTATTGAGCCTACTGATTGAGCAGCTGTGATGGTATTTTTAGTTGAAGAGAATCCAGAACCTGTATTTTCAAAATAGACTATTTCATTAGGTCCAGTACCTGCTGCAACGATATCCAAGTCCCCATCCTGATCCATGTCTCCCGCACTTGCCGGAGGAAATCCATTGATGGCCGTACTAATAATGAACTCTGTAAAAACGCCATTTCCGTCATTTCGATACCATGCGAGCGTAGCACTGCTTTGTCCCGCAGCATATAAATCTATGTCTCCATCTTGATCAAAATCTGCTGTTCCTAAGAATTTAGCCTGAGCTAAACCTGATGCTACGACCGTTCCTGGCAAAGGAAATAACTCTGGGCCTTCGTTGGTTTCCACCTTGAAACTGTAGCTTTCTGAAGCTATGGGCTCACCCTGTGAGCCTGATACATTATCAGTTATTGTTACAGTGATAAGATCTCCAGGCAGCAAGTCTGCGCTCGGTGTGAAATCAACTATACTATTATCTGCTCCAATAACCCACGTACCGTCAATAGTACCTGATTTTAAGCCTCGAATTTTGATGTTATCATCCGTTGTTTGGGTTGCACCAGCAGTATTGTTATTGATTGAAGTAAGGTCAACATCAGCACTAAAATCTATATTTATCACTTGATTTACAGGAATATCGACAGCATTGACTACTGGTAGCGTTGACGTAATAGTCAAAGGCGATGGTGATGTAGAGTTAATAAATGTCGCTCCACTAATCGTTCCGTCATTGGTGTTTGCACTGCGGTCTACGGTGGTCAACCCTGTATTTTCGTCTAATGGATAATAGGCCACTAGGTTTGCTTCATTACCTGTCAGACCAACATATCGATCCGAGAAATCCGCTTTTACGATATCCCAAAGTTGTATTTGGTCAATTAGTCCAGTAAAAAAGCCATCAGGACTTCCAGACTGGTTTCTAGCACCAATGGTTATTATACCATTTACAGGCGTTCCTGTCATATTTGCAGCAGATCCGCTCGCTGTACCATTGAGATACATCTGAACAGATGATCCGGTTTTAACCGCTGCAACGTGGTTCCATTGATTGAGCGTAAGGGCAGAAGCTGTGACCGCTGACTCATAAGTACCATCATTTTCCCCATATATAGCAAAACCTGTAGATGAAACATACAGCTCCGCACCGCCAGTGCTTGTCGAGCCTCTGAAATAGACCCATTTGCTAGCACCGAAAGAAGTGGGATATACCCATGCAGATACGGTCAAATTCGATAAGTTTCCTATTGCCTCCGGAGCTAGAACGTAATCATCCCCATCAAAAGATAAGGCGCTACCAGGGAAGGCTTCAGTCGTAGCAAACTCTACAGCGGAAATCGAAGAGGCATCTTCACTGCCATTGGTTGCTGTTAGCCTGTAAAACTTGCCAATATCTGCACCGACTGTTTTTGTAATCGTGGTTGCATCGGCAGCTATTGCAGCATCTACAGTTGTCACATTGGTAGTGAAACCGTAATCATCTGCGCTTTCAAGAAGGAAGCCTGTTTCATTGAAGGAGTTATCAGTCCACTCAAAAATAATGTCTGTTCCAGAAGCATAAGCGATCAGGCTGTCTGGGGCAATTGGCGTGGTGAGATCTGATGGCGTCCATCCTAAGCCAAATTCCAACGTGCCATCATAGTTATTGACCGATGCATCTAGCGCATCAAATAAATCTCCCTCGTCAAATGGATAGTATGCAACAAGATTTGTTTCATTTCCTTGTAAGCCATTGTATCGATCGCTGAAGTCCGTTTTTGCTACATCCCAAATTCGTATTTCATCTATAAGTCCATCTACGCCGGCTCCAATTTCCCAGCCGGAAGCAGGCGCTAAAATTTCCGAGCCTGTCACAGCCGCTTGGTCTACTTCCGCACCGTTAATAAAAATCGTTAGGTTGCTTCCATCATAAGTAAGGGCAAAATGAGTCCATTGATTAGTGGTGATAGATGGAACGACCAGAAAGCTTGTTGTCTCTCCATTATTACTTTGCACATATAGTAAACCGGCTTTTAATTCAATGACAAACTCATTGGCACCTAGACCATTACCTTTACCTATAATCGTAGCGGGCAGGGCTTCACCCGTAGGAGGCGTAGTAAATGGGTTAACCCATCCTTCTATGGTGTAAGTATTCAGCTGCAACTCGCCCGATATATTCACATTCACGAAAGAGCCAGTGTTGCTTAAAGCAGAACCAGGAAACGCTTCCGTAGTTCCAAACTCTACTGAAGACACAGAAGAAGCATCTTCATTGCCATTAGTCGCTGTTAGCCTGTAGAACTTGCCAATATCTGCGCCGACTGTTTTAGTTATGGTAGTTGCATCGGCAGCTATTGCAGCGTCTACAGTAGACACATTGGTAGTGAAATCGAAATCATCTGCGCTTTCTAATAGAAATGCAGTTTCTGTCTGAGCATTGTCTACCCATTCGAAGGTGATATCTGTGGCAGAGGATGAGTAGGCGATTAGACTTGTTGGCGCTAATGGCGTATCGACAGAAGAAGGTGTATAGGTAGCACCAGTTATGGTTCCATCGTGAGCATTTGTAGAATTATCCACTGCTACACTTCCTACATTCTCATCCATTGCATAATAGGCTACCAAATTTGCTTCATTGCCATCTAGCCTTGAATAGCGATCTGAAAAGTCCGTTTTCGCTGTATTCCAGATTCTAACTTCATCAAGCATACCACTGAAATAGACCCCCCCAGTGGAGTCAAATGATGCCATAACAAAAGGCACACTCCCGTAAGCAAGGTCTACTGTCAATTGATCTGTGGCTGGTGAGATCGTTTGAGACACTCCATCAATACTCGCGCTTACACCAGACAGCAAACTTGTGCCATCATAAGTAATACCTACATGATGCCATTGACCATCTGTAGCCACAGTGGTAGTAAGAAGAGATTGAAGACGGTTGCCGACTGACCCAAAATCAAATTGTAAATAGTCTCCGTTGGTATAGACCGAAAATCCTACGAATGGATCATTGGTCAGTATATACTGAAAAGTCTTATGAGAGGACTTCATCCAAAACTCTATGGTAAATGGATCGGCACGATTGAATTGCAGTTCAGATGAAATTGGAGCGGTAATGAAATCAGTCGTACCATCAAAACTCAACGCATAGCCAGGGAAAGCCTCTGTAGTAGCATGAATAACTTCTGATTGGCTAGGCGATCCTTCACTACCATTTGTAGCAGTAATTCGGTAAAACTTGTTAATATCTGCTCCAACTGAGATGGTCGTAGTGGTAGCATCGGTAGCAATCAAGTTATCAACAGTTTGCTGATTGGTCGTGAAACCATAATCATCAGCACTTTCTATCGTAAAACCAGTTTCATTAGTAGCATTGTCTGTCCAGACGAATGTCAAATCAGTACTATTAGCCGCATAGGCAATAAATTCAGACGGGCCATCCGGACAGCTCTGTCCATTATCAAGAATCGTCCAACTATAAGTATTGATCAACTCATCTCGAGCTGATGCACCTTCACAGTAAGCAGACAGTACGGCATCCAAATCCACATTACTTTGTAGACTTGGTAAAGCTGCCCATCCGATGAGCAAAAAGTCATAATTTGTATCGGATAAACCAGATTGACTAAAAGCATTATTCATGGTTGTTACCAATCCTACATCCCAGCTTCCCAAATCCTGATCGAAAGCACTTGCAAAATAAAATAATGCAGACATGGAAGTTACATTGCTGACATCCCAGTTTCCAACATCCTGATTAAAAACTGTTGCATGGTCAAAGGTCCCATTCATGGTAGTCACACTACTGGTATTCCACTGATCTAAAGGTTGGTCAAATGAAACAGCGTATCTAAAAGTGTTATTTAGGTTAGTGACACTACTTACATTCCAAGTATTCAGAGGTTGGTTGAATACAGCCGCATTGGAAAACATGCTTTGCATCGAAGTAACGTTTGACATGTCCCAATTGCTAATGTCCTGATTGAAACTCGTAGCACTGGAAAACATAAAAGTGGTACTGGTGTTCGCTGAAGTAACCCACGTGCTCAAGTCTTGATTAAAATTAGTGGCTTGGTTGAACATAGACTCCATATTGGTCACGCCACTGACATCCCAATTATTAAGTGGCTGATCAAATGCTGTGGCTTCATTAAATGTGCCGCCTGTATAGGTCACAGCACTTACATCCCAGGAATTAAGGGGTTGATTAAACGCCGTAGCACCACTAAACATGGAGCCAATATTGGTCACCGAACTAACATCCCAGCTGCTAATGTCCTGATTAAAAGCGGTTGCATCTGCAAACATAGAAGTCATACTAGTAACGGAAGACGTATTCCACTGATTCAAGGGTTGATTAAAGCTTGAGGCTCCGAAAAACGTCCCGAGCATATTGGTGATTCCACTGACATCCCAGTTGTTGAGGTTTCCATTGAAACTTGTTGCATCTCTAAATGTGATATAAAGGCTATTTACGTTGGTTAAGTCAGGAGCATCTACCGCATTCACGGTCATATTAGTACATCCGTAAAAAGATTGTGCCATGGAGGACCAGGATATATCTCCCCACTGTTCAACCGAAAGTAACTTATCCTTATCTGCTTGATTGTTGAAATAAATTCTTGGGAAATCTCCAGTAATCTCCACTCTGTAGGTTCCAGCCGATGGGAAGGTAAGATTAGCGTCTGCAGTGAGCCCAATCTCTCTTCCATTATTAGCCGTGTTACCCACTTCTTCCCAGTAAACATTGTAATTGTAACCCGTTCCTGTGGTCGGAATAATGATCTGATTAGTCGCTGAAGTTCCCGTGTTGTCTGACTGCCAGGTAGTAATAAATGGAGCCTGATTAGACACAATTGGTGGAAAGGATGGAGTATAAACTGCACCACTTATCGTTCCATCGTTCGCATTTGTCGACTGATCAACAGTGGTAGTGCCAGTATTCTCATCAAAAGGATAGTAGGCCACAAGCCCAGTTTCATTACCGGTAGCTGGGTTAAATCTATCAGCAAAATTTGTCTTGTGGAAATTCCAGATTTTAACTTCGTCTAATTGACCATTAAAAGGATTAGGGCCTATACCAATAGTCAAATTATCGTTATTAAGCGTGCTTGAACTAACTAGATCATCTGTTTGATTACTAACTGATAAAGAAACTCCGTTATCAAACATCGAAACCCCTGAAACAAGCCCAGACCCATTGTATGCTACAGCAATATGATGCCAATTATTATCATCAAAGAAACCGCTAGCTGGATTTGCATCAACGAATACTTGCCCTGCAGTTCCTCTTAATGAGAAAAATAATAGTCCTTCCTCTATATAGAGCTCATATCCAGGAGCGGCTCCCTTTCGAACAATATATCCATTAGAAGATGTCTTTATCCAAGCTTCAATAGTAAATGGACTATTCCAATCGAAATCAAATGAACTTTCATTAGAAGTGGTTACCCCATTACCTACATTTCCTGTTAAATTTAATGCATACCCCGGATAATCTTCTGTGGTGGCAAATTCTACTGAAGTATAAGCACTAGAGAGTGGCCCATTGACTGCTTTGACACGATAGAAATAACTGGTATTACTCGCCGTATTATGTAGATAGAACAAATCTGTAGCGAATACAGAACCTACTTGCACGGGACTCGTGAAAGCAAAATCTAAAGCTGCTTCAACTATATATTGACTCACATTGAGCTGATCATGATTCCAGTCGAGTCGAATTTGAGTATCTGAAATTTTGTAGGCTGTTAAACCATCAGGTGACGTTGGGGTAGTGGTTGGCGTCATGGCTGTAGAGGCAGTGATCGCAGCACCAGTATTGGTAAGATTAAACTCATTTATGGAGCGATCCCATACCGTAGCACCAGAGGTTTCATCGAACTGATAATAAGCTATTAAACCTAGTTCGTTACCTTTTAGCTCTTTGTATAGGTTATCATTGATTTCCTGCGCTGATCTATGGCGATCCCATATTCTTACTTCGTCCAGTTCTCCAATATAAATGTCTCCCATTGTGATTGTGCCTACTGGGAAAGCGTTGGTGGAAGACCCAGAGTCAATTAAAGTACCATCGACAAAAATTCTTAGCGTCCCGTTTTCACGCACTACTGCTATGTGATGCTGGTCATAGGCCAACCCACTAGCTATTACGGATTCAAAGCTTACACCATCAAGTATTGGTTGCAAATAATTAAACTCTCCGTCATAAGTCAGTCTAAAGAGATCCGTTGATTGTGTGTCATCGAAACGAATAATATCAAAAGAACCCGAGTTGTTATCTGCTGGATCATACCAAAATTCCACAGTGAAGTCTCCAAATAATAGATCAGTATTACTGAATGCACCATTAACCTGATCTGCACTATTTACGAATGTAACGCTATTCCCTGGCAAAGGAATGGTTGAACCAAATTTCACCGAACTATATCCTGAAGTAACACCAGTAGGTAGCTCGGCTGCTACCCTGTAGAAGTAGTTGGTATTAGCGGTAAGTCCTGTATTGGCATAAGTCGTAATGTTGGCTCCAACATTATCTGTGAAATCTACCGTAGTGAAGTCAGACGTAGATGACCGCTCTATCACAAAACCTGTCTCAGTTTCGGTATTATCCTCCCAGTAGAGTGCTAATTGCGTAGCTGATACATCTTCCACCACAAGGTTGATCGGAGCGATAGCTCCAGAAGTCACATAGGTTGGTCCTCCCGATAGCGTACCGTTATTAGTATTGATACTTCGGTCGAAAGCCACTGTTCCTGTGTTTTCATCGAATGGGTAATAAGCAACCAGGTTTGGTTCATTTCCTAGTAGGGATTCGAAGCGATCAGAGAAATCAGTTTTCGCAAAATCCCAGATTTTGACTTCATCTATAGCGCCAGGAAAGGATGGGCTACCTATAGCTAGAGGAGTGGATGATGTAGCCAAAATAGGAGTAAAGTCTCCCGTTGCTTCTTGTTGACCATCTACCCATAGCACAACTTCTGGACTGCCCAAAGGATCGTATGTTACAGCGACGTGATGCCATGCCCCATCATTAATAACAGTGGTTGATGCCGTTATTGCCTGTGCTCCAGTTTCAATTCTCAAATAAGCATCCTCTACAACAAACGTAAATCGATCCGGTACGGAAGCCCCTGCACCCATTGACAAAATTCTTTTCTTACCAGTACCTGTTATTGAGATCCATGCTTCAACTGTGCGAGCCAAATCCCCTTGAATTGGATTGATGGAGGTATTCACAATATCATCCACCCCATCAAAGCTTACCGCATACCCAGGATGCGCTTCCGTGGTTGCGAACTCTACGCTTGAAGCATCTGAACCATTTCCATTAACAGCAGAAACTCTGAAGAAATTTGATACGTCTGCACCTACAGTAAATACGCCATTGGTATTATTCGCTAAAACTGTTCCGACCGTTAAAACATTGGTGGTAAAGGCCTCATCATCGGCCGATTCTATCAAGAAGGAAGTTTCGTCGTTTGAGTTGTCTGTCCATTCGAAGGTGAGTTCATTAGTTGAGGATGCATAGGCGATAAGGCCAGTCGGAGCGTCAGGAGCAGTGGTACTTTGAAGGGCTCCTGAAGCCGTCCATTCTGTGCCAGCCATATTGGTGAGGGTACCATTGTTTGTTCCTGCTAAGTCTGTAAGATTGGTTCCTGTAGTTTCGTCAAAGCGATAGTTGGCAATGAGTCCTGACTCGTTACCTATAAGTGTAGAATAGACATTATCAGAGATTTCTAGTGCAGTCCTCTCGTAGTTCCACACTCTTACTTCATCAATTTCTCCACTAAAAAATTCAGTTGGATTTCCGGTACCTGGTGAACCGATCAAAAGAGGCTCTCCTGTTATTGAAGACATTCCAAACCCAGTAAAACCGACGGAAACTCCATTTACAAATACTTCGGTATTAGATCCTGAAATGTTAAACGCTACATGATACCAAGTATCTGCTACAATTGGAGTAGATACTGTTCCCGATCCTGTC
>JAVJRN010000060.1:0-193708 GCA_040218415.1 Cyclobacteriaceae bacterium | reverse complement strand
GAAGATGGTAGACATGCGTGGCGAAACGGTACTGACACAACCTATCCAACGAGGCTGGAATGAAAGCTATCAGCTAGATGTCAGTCAACTAGCCGAAGGCGCTTACTTACTCCACTTCATGGATCCACAAAAAGGATCAGTGGTTTCTTACAAAGTATATGTAAGACATTAATCAGGGGGAGAAAGAATCCAAACCCATAGCAACCGATCATAAAAAAACCCCTCCAAGTCTCAGACTTGAGGGGTTTAATTTTTATTAAAATACTTTTTATAAATAGGCTTTCGTGCCGAAAACTGAAAGAACATTGCCGGATACATGAGGAAGTCTGTCAGTAGCGTACCCGTTTTATATTCGATACTATCAACAATAGACGAACCAGTTGCGGTACGATTAATCTCATGTCTGTGGATCCAAAAGGAAAGAAAGAAGGGCAGTTTGATACCTTTATCTATGAAGTAGAAACTACCGTTATCCTCTTTATCCTCTATGATTTCACTTATCCAATCTTGCTTAAAGACTAAAAAGTTTAATTGAAGGGAAACTATATCACCCGTTTTACTGCCGTCAAATCTCTTTAAATTCACCTTCGGAAAGGGCGGATTTAAAGCAGTGAATAGTTGTTCGTTAAATTGGTTATAAACATCTTCTGGGGATGCTTTTAGTGGAGTTTCGAACCGAATTTTCATATCTAACCAACCACCAAGCCATATTTAAGTTTTGGTGAAGGTCAGTCTTCTTTGGTTTTTGCTGCTTCCCAATACTCATTCATCTCATCCAATGACATTTTTGTCAGTTCTTTTTGATCTTTGTTTACCGCCTTTTCCAAAAAATTAAAGCGACTAATGAATTTTTTATTGGTTCTTTCAAGCGCTTCCTCTGGATTAATATCTACGAAACGAGCGTAATTAATTAACGAAAAAAGGATATCGCCAAATTCGGCATTGATTTTTTCCTGACTAGTACCGCTATCAATTTCTTCTTGAAATTCTTGAAGTTCTTCCTGCACCTTTTCCCAAACCTGTTCTTTTCGATCCCAATCAAAACCAGCCCCTTTGGCCTTTTCTTGAATTCTCATGGCTTTTACCATCGCGGGCAATGACTTAGGTACACCCCCCAATACAGTCTGATTACCTTTTTCTTTTAATTTAATTTTCTCCCAATTTTCCTTTACCGCTTTTTCATCAGTAGCTACTGTATCACCGTAAATATGCGGGTGTCGTCTAACGAGCTTATCGCAAACAGAGTGTAACACATTTGAGATATCAAAAGACCCTTTCTCGCTACCGATTCTTGCATAAAAGACTAAATGGAGCATTAAATCTCCAAGCTCTTTTTTGACTTCTTCCATATCGTTTTCAATTATTGCATCGCCTAACTCGTAGGTCTCTTCAATAGTGAGGTGCCTCAAAGTTTCCATTGTCTGCTTTTTATCCCAAGGACAATTCTCGCGTAATTCGTCCATGATGGTCAATAGCCTATCAAAAGCGGTTAGTTTTTGCTGTCTGTTAGGGTCTGGCTGGGACAATGGCTGATCTTTCATGAAAATAATTTGTGATATAGAATAAAATGTTTCCTTTTACGAATCTTTTAAGATTGATACGGGTTGTAAATCTAAGACATCAAAAGTGTTTATTTTTGCATCAAATTTGAGTTATGGCTACAGTGTTTTTAGGAATTGGGTTTATCGCACTATTTTTTGTGCTTATGTCTGTAAGGTTGATATTAAAAAAGGACGGTGAGTTCAAGGGAACTTGTGCTTCTCAAAGCCCTTTTCTCAATAAGAGTGGGGAGTCTTGCGGTTTTTGCGGAAAGACAATGACTGGGGATGAATCGTGTGGCAAATCAGAGAGTGAAGTAGACAAAGTCATGGCAAAGTTTAGCTAGACAGGCTCTTCTATTTAGAATATTTTCAATTAATTTATTACTAGCGTGGACGTTTTCTAACCTAGGAAAACAAAGTATCTTTGCGCGCTAATCAAACATTTTACGCATTGACACTAATCAAATCAATTTCAGGTCTTAGAGGAACGGTAGGAGGAAAAGTGGGCGAAACACTTACACCTATTGATGTGGCAAAGTTCGCTGCTGGTTTTGGTATGTGGATAAAAGAAAAACATACCGAACCAAAAGTGGTGATAGGTAGAGATGCTCGTCCATCTGGAAGAGTTTTTAGATCAGTTTTAGAAAGCACCCTCAGGGCTCAAGGAATAGATATTGTAGACTTGGATCTATCCACAACGCCTACTGTAGAGATGGCCGTGGTAGCGGAAGGAGCACAAGGTGGAATCATATTAACTGCCAGTCATAATCCTGCCGGATGGAATGCCTTAAAGTTTTTAAACGAGCGGGGAGAGTTCATTTCTGAGCAAGATGGTAAGGAAGTTCTGACTTGGGCAGAGTCAAGTGATTTGCTTTTTGTTGAACCAAAAAAATTTGGCAATTACGAACAAAAGACCACTTATATTAACTGGCATATCGATCAGGTTTTGGCTTTGGATTTAGTAGATGTTGAAGCTATAAAAGCAAAAAAGTACAAAATAATTGTAGATGCAGTAAACAGTACCGGGGGCATAGCCGTGCCACTTCTCTTAGAAAAACTGGGTGTCGAAGTGACTGAGTTGAACTGCGAACCAAACGGTATTTTTGCACATAACCCAGAACCCGTTCCCGAAAACATCATGCAGATCTGTAATGAAATCAAAGGAGGTCAGTTTGACTTAGGTTTCGTTGTGGATCCTGATGTTGACAGGCTTGTGATGGTTTGTGAAGACGGAGAACCTTTCGGTGAGGAATACACGCTGGTAGCTGTCGCTGATTATGTGACCAAAATTAAGCCGGGCAATACGGTTTCTAATTTGTCATCCACGCGTGCCTTGAAGGTGGTTACCGAAAAAAATGGCGGGAACTACGAAGCTGCAGCAGTAGGCGAGGTGAATGTGGTAAGTAAAATGAAGGAAGTCAACGCGGTAATTGGTGGTGAAGGGAATGGAGGAGTCATTTTACCTGAATTGCATTACGGAAGAGACGCGCTCGTTGGCATTGCATTGTTTTTATCTCATTTAGCCAAATCTGGAAAGTCAGCTTCTTTTTTGAGATCCTCTTATCCAAGTTATTTTATTTCTAAGAATAAAATAGAGTTGGAAGCCACTATGGATCTAGACATGGTTTTTGAAAAGCTAAAAGAGAAATACAAAAAGAACCCTCAAATAACAATTGATGGTTTAAAAATTGATTTTGATAAGGAGTGGGTTCACTTGAGAAAGTCGAATACTGAACCAATTATTCGAATATACGCAGAGTCCGATAGTGCATCTACCGCAGAGCACCTTGCTAAAAAACTGATGATGGATATCAAGGAATTGGTATTTAGTTAATCAAAATTGGTCTGCTCATCTTTATTCAAGGAGAGCTGGTAGAGCTTCTGGATTTGTGCTTTCGTATTACGTGGCAAAGACAACTCCGGAAGCTCATTGATATCAAAAAACTCTGCGTTTAGGGCTTCATGACCAGGTTTAAGACTCCCACCCGTAATATCACATAGAAAATTGAGCTTGTACACGTATGCTAACTCTGGAGGATGATTGTGGTATTTCTTATCCCAAACAGTTAATAAGCGGACGGCTTGGACCATATATCCTGACTCTTCAAAGACCTCTTTTTCTACATTTTCTTTTGGAGAATATCCAATATCGCACCAGCCACCTGGCATAGACCAACATCGATCAACCTTCTCTTGAATTAATAAAACCTTACCCTCTTTAATGATTAGCCCACGAACATCAACTTTAGGCGTTGGATAGGCGTCTAGTTTTTCAAAGTTTTCAGCGATAGCTGTCGGTGTAAAATTGGTGAGCTGGGCCAGCAAGTCATGAGTGCTTGTTTTCAACTCCTCGTATCGCTCTTGGTCATAAGGATTTTCTGTATAAGACAGGCCTATTTTCGCCATTCCCTCTACTCTTTTTAAGTAATTGATGATCTCATTAATTTCCATTGGTGATAAGAATTAGTAATCCGTGAACATATGTTTAATTTTGCTTATTGAAAAATAAAACCAACAACCATGCGAGTATACTTAGATAATGCAGCTACCACCCCTATAGATGAGGCCGTATTTGAAGAGATGCGTCCATTCATGCTCAACATGTATGGCAACCCGTCATCAATTCACACACACGGTCGTCAAGTCAGAGCAGCCATTGAAAAGTCTCGAAAGAAAGTTGCTGACCTTTTGAATACTTCCCCTTCCGAAATATTTTTCACGTCAGGTGGTACCGAAGCGGATAATACAGCCATCCGCTGTACGGTAGAGGACTATCAGGTGCAGCATATAATTAGCTCGCCTATCGAACATCACGCAGTTTTACATTGTGTCGAAGCGCTTCATAAAGCTGGAAAAGCGCAATTACACTTGCTCCACGTTGATGAAATGGGAAATATTTCTACAGACGAACTGGAGTCACTTTTGAAGCAATATCCAAATGCGCTCGTCACATTAATGCATGCGAATAATGAGATTGGTAATATCAATGATATTGCAATGATCGGTGAAATGGTCAAGTCTCATCAAGGATACTTTCATAGCGATACAGTGCAAACCATGGGACATTATAAGCACGACTTGCAAAAACTACATGTTAATTTTTTGGTAGGATCGGCACACAAGTTTCATGGACCAAAAGGGGTTGGTTTTTTATATGTAAATCATGAAAAAACAATACAACCATTTATACAAGGAGGCGCACAAGAAAGAAATATGCGAGGCGGTACAGAAAATGTCTACGGCATCATTGGTTTGGCAAAAGCGCTGGAAATGGCGTACAGCGACATGAATAATCATGAAGCACATATCAAAGCTTTAAAGGATAGAGCGATAAATAATCTACGTAAGAATATAAAGGATGTGGATTTTAATGGTATGTCAGGCGATATTGATAAGAGTCTTTACACGGTGCTGAATATTTGTATTCCTCCTTCGGAGAACAATGATATGTTGCTATTTAACCTTGACATTAATGGGATTTCCGTATCAGGAGGAAGTGCTTGCAGCAGTGGATCTTCTGTGGGTAGTCATGTAATCTCGGCATTGAAGAAAGACCCACAACGCGCGGCAGTTCGTTTTTCATTTGGTAGAAACAATACCATTGAGGAAGTTGATTTCGCAACATCTAAATTGGCAGAACTTACAAAGGTTTAGAGTTAAGACCTTTATCCTCCCTGATTTTGAGCATTAGTAATATCTGCAGTTGAGCATAGTCGAAATAAACTAATCGAATGTACTGGACATAAAAAACCCACCATTTAGTAACGGTGGGCTTATTCTTAGGCTGGTTGAAATGAATGTGGCGACATTATATTTTAGTTCTATTCTGTAAAATTAGGCCGAAGTGATATTCCCATTCCAGACATATATTACCTCAGTTCAGACATATTATTGAAAAAGGCCATAGACTCGCCCGAAAGTCTCTTTATTGTGCAGCATTAAGCTTCGGTTCTTATTTGTTTTGCTTTAACTTTTATCTGATTTCGATTAATCAAAATGCGTAAGACAATGAAAACAATAATTACTTTATGGCGATTACAGCCATCCAAAATTATTGTCACCATTTGAACTGTATATCAAAACTTCAGAGTAGCCTTAGATTAGAAGCAGAGGTATTCCTTTTAGGATGTCTGAAACGGCTTTCTTTTGAAGTGTTGTTTTTGATTATTGAACCAATAAAAAACCCCACTTTCATGTTTGAAAAAGTGAGGCGTGTCAACAACAAGGAAGTCATTTTTCTTTTCAGCAATCCTTCTGATTGCCGGTAACAAATGTAACGCTAAGGGTCAGCTCATTTCAGCCATTTTTCAGCGAGCTTAGATGTTCATGGCAGCTTTTCTAGCTCAAGTATTCAATTGGTTTTTTCCCAAACCGATCAAAAAACAGTTTATTGAAATGACCTGTCTTTTCAAAGCCCACAGCGTGGGTTACTTCGCTCAACGTTCGGAATCGCTTTTGTTCGAGAAATTCTTTGGCACTTTTCAATTTTACTTCTCTAATAAGTAGTGCTGGGGACAAGCCAATAGATCTTTTGATAATTCTCGAAAGTTGACGATCAGAGACAGCCGCTTTGTTGGCAAGGTCAAGGACTCCAAAATTCCGATTATTCAAGTTGTTTTCAATCTCTGATATAAGTGTTGCGATTAAAGGGTCTTGGCTAGTGGGCAAATCATCATCGCCTTTTGCTTGTTGCCTTTCATATTGGTTTCTTAGAAGGTTTTTTACTCGATACTCAAGTTCCGTGGGGTTAAATGGCTTGGTGAGATAATCATCCAGACCAAAAGACAAAGCATCAAGTCGCGTTTCTTGACTTGACTTGGCCGTGAGCATAATGACGGACTTGTATTTGTATCGATCGTTGGCTTTGAGGTTTTCTAATAACTCTAGCCCTGTCATGATCGGCATCATGATATCGGTAATGATCAAGTCAGCATCAAAGCTTTCCAATTTTGTTAAAGCTTCCTTCCCATTTTCTGCCCATTCTACAATAAATTCATCACCAAGTACTTGCTTGATATAGTTGGCCATTTCCTCATTATCCTCAGTGAGAAGAATTTTGTTGTTCGGATAAGTGTACGGCATTGACCCTTCGAGTTCTTCTATTTCTTGGGTTATTTCCTCAGAAATTTGAACAGCTTTTTCTGCGGTAAGCGTAAACAAGAAGGTGGTACCTGAAGTAGTATCGCTTATTACTTTGATCGAGCCGCCCAGTGCTTCTGTAATTTCTTTGACGTAGGCCAGTCCAATACCCGAACTATGAGGCATGAGCTTACCCTCCGAAGCTTGATAGAACCGTTCAAAAATCTTTTCCTGCTCTTCCACGGCAATACCCTTTCCTTCATCACTGACTTTTATAATCAAAGTCTTATTAGCGTAACTGATATCTAATGTAACTTGCCCGCCAGTCGGAGAATGCTTGATGGCATTGGACAGTAGGTTGTGAAGAATTTTTTCTACTTTATCAATAGGCAAATTGAGTTTGAGACTGTGATCCAAATCGGTATCCAATGCCCACCTTAGATTTTTATCAGCGATAAGTGTGGAATAGTTTTCAGAGAACTCCTGTAAATAATCCGCCAAAAGAACGGGCACATAGTGGATATCAACTACACCAAAATCTATCTTGTTGAACTCCAACAGCTCGTCGATGAGGTTCCGAAGATTATCGACATTTCTGGTAGCCACTTCGAGGTTCTTCTTTACTGCAATCTCATCATGTACTTTACCTTGAAGCACGGACGCTATTGGACCTTGAATGAGTGTGAGCGGCGTACGAAACTCGTGAGATATATTAGAAAAAAAGCGGGTTTTGACTTTATCGAGTTTCTTAATTTCTTCTGCTTGTTCTCTGACTTCTTGGGTTCGTTCGGAGATGATTTTTTCCAAGCGTTTTTGTTCCTCTTTGCGATATCTTTCTCTGGCAAAGAAAAGAGAAACAAAAGCTAGGCCATAAGTGACAAAGGCATACCAACTCGCCCAAAATGGTGGCTTTATGCGGACGGTAACAGTGCTGGGCGCAGACCAAACGCCATCAATATTGGTGGTATAAGTTTCAATGTTGTAAGTGCCGGGGCTTAAATCGGTCACATTGATTTCACTTTCACCATGCAATGAAAAATATTGATCACTCAAACCTAATATTCGGTATTTGTAGTGTAGGCTTTCGGGGTTAATATAATCCGGAACATAAAAATCTAAAGCAAAAGTTGATTCATCATAGTCCAAGGCTATATTGTCTTCCTCGATTGGTTTTTTATTTATTTTATTCCCATCAAGAATCGCGATGGTTGAGTACATAGGGGCGACTGTTTTTTTCAGAAATTCCATTTTGGAAGGAGAAAAAAAAGTGATTCCTTCATTTCCGCCAAGGTAGATTTTATTATCTGCTCCAAGGCTGATAGCTCTCAAGTTGAAATAATTACTTTTTAGGCCGTCATTTATTCCAAATTTTCGCAAGACTTGAGCCTCTAAACTCAGCTGGTACAAACCATTAGTGGTAGTTGCCCAAATTGTCTTTCCATCTGAAACTATGCCTTGGATACTTCTATCCTCCATGTTGACTACCTGCTGTAAGTCGTTTTTTTGCTCATTGTAGATCCATAAACCATTTACTGTACCAATCCATGTTTTGTCGTTATGGAAAATGAAGGTTATGTCAGTTAACTGAGCAATATTTTTGTTAATCTCAATATAGGATTCATTTTTGATAGAGTATATGAAAATTCCAAGAGGAGTTGCTAGCCATATTTCTTCATCTTTTTCGGCCATGTGATTGATGCCAATTGTTTTATTTATTTCTGGGATAGGAAGTGTTTCTATGAGATAATCCGAGAAACTAAATCTACCCAAGCCATTATCATTGGCTAAATACATCGTATTTCCGAGCGGTAAAAGTGTTGTTGTGGCATTGTACAAAAAATGGCTGTTTTGTTCGATATCTATAAGGTGTTGAAATTTTTCAGTTTGTAAGTTCATTACACTTATACCGCCTATATGGGTAGCTACCCAAAGGTTATTGTCTACTATTTCCAAGTCGTATACAGTGTTGTCAAGCAAGGATGTTTCTGGCGAATCATCGAAAGGAATATTGTAGAACTTTCCAGTAAATTTTTCTAACCTACTGATACCATTTAAGGCGTTTGTGCCTACCCAAAGGTGGTCTTTGGTGTCCTCAAAAGTCATGATCAAACTTGATCTGATTGATTCACTGTCGAATGGATTATTTTCTAGCGTTTTGAATCTTGAATCAGCATGATGATGTTTGTTGACTCCACCACCGTCCGTGGAAACCCACATTATATTTTGGTCATCACAGTACAAATCCCAGATATCGAAATCATTTAATCCATTTGCGATTTTGGGATCATGAGGGATATGATAAAAATTATCTTCTTCGTCGTTAAAAATACTAATACCACCACCATTCGTACCCACCCATAGCCGCTCTTTTTTATCCTCTTCAAGTGCAAGCACCGAGAAATTGAAATTAAGGGATTTAGGGTCAGGTGGGTTATGTTGATATCGGGACAAAATACCTTCAGGCGTATAGCGATAAACAATACCACCTAAATCCTCTTCAAAAGCCGAGAACCAAATTTCTCCGTTTTTTCTCTGTTTTATTTTCTGGACGTAATAGTCTACGGCTTGAAATATCTCTGCTGAATCATTGTATCGGTGTTTGAACTTTTTTTCTTCTGGCAAAAACACATTGAGACCATAATAGGTACCTACGAAAATACTATCTCCAACGGGTAATAAAGACATGGCATAATCATCGAGGATTGAATGTTGATTGCTACTATCACTTTTATAAAGAGTAAATTTTCCGTTGGTATATTTCGCTAAGCCCGTTGCAGTAGCTAACCACAAATTTTGCTGATTGTCAAACGCAAGATCTGGAACGTGTGGTTGTATGCTATCAGTGATTTGATATTGACGAAATGTGTTGCTGTAAAGGTCGAAAGAACATAAACCGCCTTTGGTTCCTATCCACAAAACAGAATCATTTGGATCTTGAATTACTCTGAAAACATATTGGTTTGGTAATCCATCTTGTATATTAAAGTGAGTAATATTTTCGCCATCGTACTTGTTGAGACCATTTCTTGTGGCGATCCATATTATGCCGTTCACGTCTTTGGTCACGTCTTGAGCTGATGGATCGGAAAGACCCTCTGTTGTGCTAATGTAACTAAACTTATTTTCTGGAGTGTCTTGAGCCAAAGCAGCTTGAATAGCCAGTATACTTACAAAACAGATGACGTATCTATTCATTTAATTTGTGAACTTTTTTGTTTTCGCCTAACAGGTCAGTTGTGTAGCGATTCCAAAGATTGAAATATGTATTCAATGACTATACTAGATTAGAATGATGCTTTTTTCATAAGTTATAGAACCTAAGAACTTTTACTTTGAAAAGCAATCTTAAACTATGTGTGTATATACATATATTAACTGAGAAAACCGGCCGCTTGTTTTATAATCGGAATTTCATTTTTGATGTGGCATAAATGGTGCTTTTTGGATTTATTCTGGGTGCAAGGCAAAATAGAATTTTGCAATAAATAATAAATGGTATTAAACCCAAGGATAGAACCCTTGACCCTAGCTTCCGACGCAGAGAATCGGGGAATTAGACCTATTGGGCTATCGCCCTGCGATTAAAATGACTAATACTTGTTCCAACTTATGATGAGGCTCTTATTCAAATGGGCGACCGTGGGTTTTTGAGATTAAAAAATTGGTGATTCCACCAAAATTTCTACCTAAGCCAACCGCCAGATTGGCGGATAGTTTACTGCCAAAAAATGCACGTTGGATTTGCCTGCCAGCCCATAATCGCTTGCTAAATTTTTGATCCCACTGTTGAATGTATGCTTGTTCAAGCTTTTTGCGGTTAAACCGACCTTCGTTCCAATGAGAAAGAATCGTTTCCGCTATCAATTTTCCTCCCCCAATAGCCATGGCCATTCCATTTCCACAAAGTGGTGTAATCATGCCTGCGGCATCACCTACCATGAAAATATGTTGATGCACGGGCTCTTTTTTTTCGAAGGTAATTTCATTGATGACTTCTGGTTTGTCGAAAAGTCGGTGGCTTTCATGGATATGTTTGGCAAGCGCTGGATTTTTAGACAATACTGTACGTTCAAGGGTTTCAATATTTCCAGCCTTTCGCACCTGATCGCGATGCACCAAGTAACACATGTTATATTTTCCATCCTCTACTGCGCTCACGCCACAGTAGCCTCCTTCGAAGTTGTGTAGTTCAATAAGATCGTTATCCATATCGGTCTTGATATGGTACTTGACACCAACATACGGTGATCTTCGTTTTATAAAATCCCGATCGAATGATTTGTCCAGCGTGGAACGCTTGCCATATGCGCTAATCACGATTTTTGACTGAATCTCGCCTGTTTTGTTGGTCTGAATCGAAAAGGTGTCGTTTTCGAAGCTTACATCTTCCGCCTTGGTGCCTTCTAGTATTTCCACCCCTTTTTTTGTGGCCTGTGCGACTAACCAGCGATCAAATTCATATCTACTGATACCAAATCCGCCAAGGCCAAGTGGTCTAAAAAACGACTTCCCATTAAAATCAGAAATTGATAATCTAGAAATATTTGACGGGGCAAATGATTCGGGAAATAGGCCATGTTTTTTAAGAAAAGGGACTACTTCATTTGAAATATATTCTCCGCAAACTCGATGAAAAGGATAGGTGTTTTTTTCGATGAGGGTAACCTTCAATCCATTTTGGGAAAGTAAAATGCTACTTACTAATCCTGATAATCCGCCACCGATAATTACTACATCTTTCACTTGTTCAAAACAACGTCTTAGAGTTTAAAATGATTTGATAAATAACTGGAAAAAGTGATTAAGGGGTAATTTTTTAACCTAAATCATCCTACGTAGGTTAAAGCGCTTTTTTAATTTGCGCCCGTCGCGCCAGATCGTCATGCGCACTTTCACGCCTGGCTTTTTACGAAGAAATGCATTGATCTCAGTTAAAGTGGAATTCTGAAGGTTATAACCATTTATTTTTTTCACATAATCGCCTTTTTGCAGCCCTTCTTCTTTGGCGGGTGTGCTGTCACTTACATGCAAAACGATGAGGGAATCTAGTTTCGGACCTCTTGCACCAAGGGTAAGACCGCTCATATCAAACTCAAACGGCTCTTTGAAATATGCTCCTTTTTTGAGGTACAGCGCCTGATTTGGATAGTCGAGAACTACCCGAAACCGAGACAATAATTCTCCGCCGATAGTACCATGGAGCGACCCTCTTTTAATGGCTTTCAGGTAGTTCCCTGATTGAGGTATGGACACCAAGACTTTTTCAAACTCAAATTTGTCAATACCACAGCTTTCCATCCTGCACATATACCCGTTTATTTCTCCTCCAAGTCCTTGTCCCAATCTGGCTTTCAATAATTTTTCTGGTAAATCAATATTTTCTGACTCGTTTATGTCCAAAAGCAAGGCATGGCTTGCCCCAGTATCAATGAGCAACGAAACGGTATCTTCTCCATTGTGCTGTTTAATCCTTGCATCAATGAAGGGCTTACTATTGATGATTTTCATAGGTATGACCTCATAGGATGAGCGAGGCTCGAAGTAATCTGGATCATGAAGTGTTAAGACGTCTTTGTGATAATCGATCTCTACAACGAACCGACTAAAAACATCATATCCAATGATTCCATAAATTTTGGCGCCCAAATTTTCGTTGAGCTTGAGATAATCATCTTTCAATACGAGCATATTCAGGCCGAACCCGTCTACGCCTGTTTTCAGAGAAAGAGTCACATCGCTAGCTACGTATGCTCCGAGTGAATCTCTGATGCCAGGCACGGTAATGGATATTTCTCGGATATACTTTAGTCGCACTATGTCCGCTAATGCTTTTTCTGTAAGAATGGCTGATTCGGCACCAGTATCGAGGACAAACCCTACTGTTAGATATTTGTTTATAGTGACAGGAATGACGATTAAGTTACTGTATTGTTCAAATGGTATCTCGATCTTTTTAACGCCATCAGGAAGTGAAAATCCAATTTTTTGTTGACCAAAAATTGGTTGATAATTCATTACGCATATAATCAGAATCAATATCAGTCTCAATATTACTCCCATGAGGGTGATTATACTATTTAAAACAGTAAGCTAGAAGCTTTCCTAATGAAAAAGTAGCCGAATAAATAAACCAATTATTCAAATAGGCTGGCAATATCTGTTGGTGAAAGGCTCTTTACAAACTTTTCTTCTACAGTAATGAGTTCTTTGGCTAGTTTCAATTTGGATTGCTGAAGCTTGAGAATTTTCTCTTCCACAGTATCGCGCGCTATAAACTTATAGGTAAAAACGGTGTTCGTCTGACCAATTCTATGCGCTCTGTCAACTGCTTGTGCCTCTACTGCAGGGTTCCACCAAGGATCGAGCAGAAAGACATAGTCCGCATCGGTCAGGTTTAAGCCAAGACCACCAGCTTTCAAAGAAATGAGAAAGACGCGGTTTTTGTCATTTCCCTGAAACTTTTCTACTTCTGCCTGTCTGTCTTTTACAGAGCCATCGAGATAGGCGTAAGTAATTTTCTGCTCATCGAGGTACTTGGCGACTATTTTCAGATGCTTCACAAATTGACTAAAAATAAGAAGTTTATGGTTTTTACCCAATGCATTTTCAATCATGTAAGTGATGTCTTCCATCTTTCCCGAATCACCTGTATAGTTAGGATCGACCATTGCTGGGTGATTGGCAATCTGTCTTAGCTTGGTGAGGCCTTGAAGTAAAAGCATTTGGCTTTTTCCTAGGCCATCACTTTCTATTAGATCCAGAATTTTACTGCGATAAGCATTTTTTTCTTTATCATAATACTCCCGTTGTGCCTCCGAGAGGTCGCAAAACTTTATATTTTCGATTTTTTCTGGAAGGTCTTTAGCAACTTGTGACTTATCTCGACGCAGTATGAAAGGTTTGATCAGCGCATTGAGTCTTCGCGTTTTTTCTTCGTCACCTTTCTTTTCGATTGGGATTTGATATTCTGCTTTAAAAAACTTTTGTGTACCCAAAAGCCCAGGATTTACGAAAGACATCTGCGACCATAAATCCATGGTACTGTTTTCAATTGGTGTACCTGATAATATAAGTTTTCGGCGAGATTTCAGCTCTCGAACCGATTGTCTGATAATAGAATCAGGGTTCTTTATTGCTTGAGATTCATCCAAAATCACGTAGTTAAAATCGAACTGACTCAGAATATGGGTATCGATTCTAGTGATACCATAACTCGTCAACACCAAGTCGTAACGAGAAAACTTTTCGTGACTCTTGTCCCGTCCTGTTCCCGTGTAGTTCAGAATTTTAATCTTCGGCGTAAACTTTCGGGCTTCCATTTCCCAATTATATATGAGAGAGGTAGGCATGATCAACAAGCTGGTCAGGCCTTCATCTTTTTCCTTCTCTTTTTGGAGCATGGTGAGCGTTTGAACGGTTTTTCCCAGTCCCATATCATCGGCCAGACAGCCTCCAAAACCATACTCATCGAGAAATTGCATCCAGTTGAATCCGGCTTTTTGATAAGGGCGCAATTCGCCTTTAAAGTCTTTTGGCATTGGCACGTCTTCAATTTCTGTGAAATCAAGCAACTGTTCCAATTTACGACTCATGGCCACCTTGGCTGAGTTTTGGTCTTTGAGATCTTTGACGAGCGATACGTGTACTTTGTCCAGCTTCACAGTATCTTCACTCGACTCTACGAATGCAAAAAGATCACTAAAATCGGTAATCCACTGATCTGGGATTACAGCAATTTCACCATTAGGCAACTCAAACTCTCGTTGCTTTTTAAGCAAATATTTACGGATTAATTGAAATGATATCTCAAACTCGCCGAACATGATGATGGCTTTGATATCAAACCAATCAATACCCTCCGTGATGGAGATATCGATGGATGTTTCGCCAACAAAATATCTTTTCTTCGAGGAATTAAAACCCTGATTGATCTCAAACCCTTGTTGCTGAAGTAAGGTGATGTTTTTATTGAGCCAGCTAATAGCTTCGGTTTTGTTAAGTGTAGATCTTGCGCTTTTCAGGTTGAGACCGGTATTGCCTAGCAACTCTATAAACTTTTTTTCTTGGGGATTATCACGAGTTATTCTATGAAAAGTGTAATTATCTTCCTGTTTTTCTACGGTTACACTTACCTTTTTCAGCTTATCCGCGCGATAATTATAAGTGCCATATTGGAAGCTCAATTCGAATAAAATTTTAGCATCTTTATCAGAGGCGCTATCATTCTTAGCACTAGAAAAAAGGTCACCAATCGGCTTGCCTACTTGTGCGATTTCTGAAAAGCTCAACACTGGTTTAGGTAGATATTTCTCCGTTTTAATATCAAATCCTTGCGCAAACACATCAAAGGAAGCGATCAAGGGAGCGACAAATTTCTCAAAATAAGTCTCCTCTACGCTTTTGGGAATAAGGATGAACTTCTTGTTGAAAAAAGGTTTCAGCTTTGCTCCGTTCACTTCATTTTCAAAAGTAAAAAGTGTGTTCTCTACGACGATAAATGCCGGCTCTTTACTTAGTAAATAGCTTCCATTTTGATAAAAGTGCACCTTTTCACCATCCAACTTGATGGTGGGGAAGTAATGTGTGTTTTCTTCGTTTCTTCGAAAATGGAACAACACGGATGCCTTGTGTTCCGAAATATTGATTTGCTTCCAGGTAGGCTCGCCATCCTTACCCATTTCAAAAAGCATTTTACCAGAGATCAAAGACATGATTTTTGACCTGCGACGCTCTAGGTATTGATCAATTTCCGTTTGTAGCAGCTTGTCACCTGCTTTTTTGTCATAAATTTTTAGAAAAAACTCTTCGGGTTTGCCTTTCTTTTTCTGAAACTTTTTGAGCACTTCGCTTTGCTGTACTTCTTCCATTAAGCGAATCAGCTCATAGTCATTGGCATCCAAGCCAGCGTCAAACTCCTTAGCGTTGAGCGATGAGATGTTCTGGTGTGAGTAAGTCAAATTTCCTTTATCGTTTAATTCCACGACAAAGGACTCAAACAGGTAACCCAAGTACTCGTGTTGAAAAAGGGAATAAATTAATTGGAACGGACTATCCGGTGATATATTCATGAACTTGCTGGAAAAAACAAAATTCGAATTTAATGGGAATCCTTTAGAATTTGGTCAGAGTTCCAAAATTGTGTCCATACTAAAAAGAGAAACCTTGAAATAAAAGGCAACTAGCTTGGGCAGCATAACACAGAGATCGCTCGCAAGAAGCAATGCCTGAACTTGTCGCCTTATTGAGCTACTCATTTAGGCATGTAGAAGTTCCACTGATGAAAAAATCAGAACCAACATCCCATGAAGGTTTATTGAAGCATCTCAGCCTTAAACTCGCGTGAGGCTTTGATAGCAGGTTGTATCGAACTCGCAAAGGCAATGAATATGATAAAAAGGACAGTGTAAATAGTATCCATCAATTCTACTCTGATTGGGTATGCGTCCATGATAGCCGTTTGCATACCCATAGACACAATTCCAAAAGTCTGCTGCGCAAAACTAATTGCAAGGCCCAATCCCAATCCTATAAATGCACCAGTAAAAGCGACCAACGCTCCCTCTAATAGAAAAATATTTCTAATCAATTTGGCATCAGCTCCAAGAGCTGTGAGCACCGCCACATCTTTTTTCTTATCGATGACCAACATCGTCAGCGAAAAAAAGATGTTTATACTGGCAATGGCGATAATGATAGAAAAAACCAGAAAGACAAAAAACTTCTCTGTGCTGAGTATTCGATATAAATCTCCGTGAATTTCCGTATTGGTGAGCACTTTAAAATCATCTCCCAATACCGCTAGAATATCTTTTTTAAGCTCATCATTGCTCCTTGAATTATCCGTCATCAATTCCAATGAAGTTCTTTTGCCATCATATTCGAAAAGCGCCTCGGCAAACTCAATAGGGACATACACGAAATTCTCGTCGTAGTATTTTTCAATAGCGAAAACTCCACCAGGAAGGATATGCTGCACGTTGAGCATTTTGTCTGGATTTAAGGCATTGGGATTGATGTCTTTTTTGGGATAATATATTTGGAGAGCATAAAAATCATTGGAAGGATTAACGCTCAAATCGTACTGAATACCGCGCCCAATAATGGCGTAGTTAATGTCTTTCGCCCGAAGTTCACCGCTTCCTTGAACAATCGACCGGTCTAACCTGCCTTGTAAAGTGAAATTGTCACCAACTCCTTTAACTCTGACCACTCGCTGGGCTTCTTTATACCGAATAAGGGCATTGTCCTCGGCTACTTCAGTAATGATTTCAATACCACTTATTCCAGCCAGTTTATCTTTGAGAACATCGTCATAGTAAAAGCTCTTTCCTTCCTTCGGGGAAATGGTTAGGTTAGGGTCTACAGTGGAATAAAGCGTGCGTAATAAACCTTCCAACCCATTGAAAACCGACAAGGCAATAATCAACGCCATCGTGCCGGTGGCTACTACCAGCATGGAAATAATAGAAATTACATTGATAAAATTCTTTTTCTTACCTGAGAAAAAATATCTCTTCGCTATGAAAATGGAAAGGCTCAATCTTCTTCGGAATCATCTTCTGGAGCAGGAGGAATGTCCAGACTATCGATCAGCTTGTCTAGTTTGGATGCCTCTACTTCAGTATTGTCTAAAAAGAAAGCTAAGGCCGGAACGATTCGGACTCTTTTGCCAATGATATTGCCCAGATGTTTTCTTATCTCGCTTTTCTTTTCATTGAGATTAAAGAGTACTTCGTCAGCATTGGTCTCAGGCAAAACGCTGAAATAGCATTTTACAAAACTCAGGTCAGGCGAAACTTCGGTTCCTGTAAGCGTGACCAAACTGGTGCCGAAATAATGACGAGGGTCTTTTTGAAAAACTTCTCCCAAATCCTTTAGTATTTGTCTAGAATACTTCTGCTGCCTTTTACTCTCCATCATGTTGCAAATATCTTGTAATTATTTCAAATGCGCGATTTCGCGCTTGTTAATTACAATGATTCTGAACTTTTTGAATAAAAAATCCGGCGCTGCATCACTAATGATTAATTTCGAGTTGAATTTCAAAGTTGAAAACAAAACACATTGCTCAAACTTTTTCGAATTAACGATCCTTATAGAATTCTGCTTGTTTTTCTAATCCTTGTACTGATTAGAATTACTTGGGTCTTTATCGGTATGCCATTGTCTGCACCGTTAATGAAGTGGCTTGCACTTGGCGAGAGACTTGGCGATGGTTTTACGATGTATTCAGAAGCCTTTGACTACACCGCTCCACTCTCAGCCTTAGTGTATAAGTGGGTAGATTATATTTTCGGTGCTTCTCGGTGGACTCACGTGGTACTTTCAAGTTTACTCATTACGATTCAGGCATGGATATTCAACGCCACCTTGTTGCGTAATAAGGCGTTTGAGGAAAACACCTTTGTGCCTGCATTTTTATACATGATTCTGGCTTGTGGTGTTACCGATTTTTGGTCGTTATCTCCAGAGCTGATGTGTACCACTTTCTTATTACTGGCTATCAATCAAATTTTTAGGAGGATAGACAATATTGTCACGGATGAGCTTTTCCTCTACAGTGGAATTTATGTCGGTGTTGCCACATTTTTCTTTCCTCCGTCGGCAGTCTTTTTTCTTGTACTGCTCTTTTCATTCATTGGATTTTCGTCGGCAGTTGCGAGGAGAGTACTCCTTTATGTTTATGGGTTTACTGTGGTTTTTCTAGTAAACTGGGCATATTTCTTTTGGTTTGATGCCTCTGATGCCTTCTTTTCAACGGTGTTTGATGTTTTTAGACCTAAAATATTTTACTTGAACTATATCCAGTTTTTCATTGCCTCTGGTGGATTAGCTTTTGCATTTTTATTCGGTCTTGCTGGATTATTCGCCAATAGGTTTACCAATTTTCAGCAAAAAACAATACAGGTAATGTTGCTCTTCACTTTAGGCGCTTCCTGTTGTGTGTTGTTGTCAAATAACCTTTCTAGCACCACGCTGATCTTGTTTGTGCCAACCATTGCATTTTTACTTACCCACTATTTACTCAACGTAAAAAAGCCTTGGGTCAAATTATTGGTTCCCAATATTATCATTGTTTCGCTTGTGATATATCCTTATGTTTTCCTTCGAGTAATGGAAGAAAACAATTTGATACTTTCAGAAAACCCCAGTGAGTATATTGATAAGCGAGTCATGGTTATTGGAACGGATTTATCGGTTTACGAGGAAAACTATATGGCTTCCCCATTTATCGATGAGCGCATCTCTATTGATCGACTTAATGACCTAGATTATTATGAAAAGGCTGCCGATTTATTTTTGGTGCTAGAGAAATCTGACCCTGAGGTGATCATTGACCAGCTAAAGGCAATGCCTAAGATCAATGAACGGTTTCCTTACTTCCGCGACAATTATCGTAAAAATAGTTTTGGAGACTATGTGAAGATCAGCAACTGATCTTATCAACCCGCCGTTGGTGTCTGCCTCCTTCAAAGTCTGTATTTATAAAGATATCAACCATGCTCTCGGCCAATTCATAACCGATAAATCTTTCAGCAAGGCACAGCACATTCGCGTTGTTATGTTGTCTTGATAAAGCTGCCAAATCACGATCCCAGCAAAGTGACGCTCTAATTCCTTGATGTTTGTTTGCGGTGATAGCTACACCATTTCCGGTACCACATACTAATATTCCGAATGTGCACTCTCCATTTTCAACAGACGTTGACAATGGGTGAACGAAATCAGGGTAATCTGTAGAATCAGCCGTAAATGGACCAAAATCCTTTACCTCATAACCTTCCGATTCCAAATGTGCCTTAATCTTTTCCTTATAACGATAACCGGCATGATCGCCACCTACTCCAATAACTTTAGCCATCTGATTTAATTATTTGATCTTGTTTTAACTCGCGTTTAACTACTCTTTGTGATATAAATATACTGATCTGATAAAGCCCCAATAAAGGAATCGCAATCAGGATTTGACTAAATGGGTCGGGAGGTGTAAGCATGGCGCCCAAAACCAATATAGCAATAATGGCATGTTTCTGATATGCCCGCATCAACTCGGGTGTGACCAAGCCTGCTTTGGTTAAGAAATAAACAACTATTGGCAACTGAAATAGGATTCCACAAGCAAGTATGAGTGTGATGACAGTGGAAATATAAGACACGATATCAAACTCATTTAAGATAGAGGGATCGATCTGGTAATTGGCCAAAAAGTTGATAGAAATAGGCGTAACAATAAAATAACCAAAGGCTACACCCATCATAAAAAGCAGGCTCACATAAAACGTAGCTCCGCGAGCAGCCTTTCTTTCTTTGGGATACAAACCGGGTTTGATAAATCTCCAGATCTCCCAGAAAGCGTAAGGAAAAGCACAAATGATCCCGATAACGAAAGATGAGGTCACATGCATAGCAAACTGACCAGTCATCTGTCTGCTCTGAATGATAAAGGGAAGCTTATCAATACACAAGGCAGGAGAGTTTAGCATTTCTGACAATTGGCAAAGCTTCTCGTAAGTCCAGAAATCTACTCTTGATGGGCCCAGCAAAATAGTATGAAAAACCAATGTTTTTGTGGCAAACGCACCAATTGCAAATACAAAAATCGCGATAAAAGAACGGATAAGATGCCACCTGAGTTCTTCCAGGTGGTCCAAAAACCCCATTTCCGATTCTTCCTCGATTTGATCTAGCGGCATATTATTTATAGAGCGGGAAGCTTGTCATCCATTTGTTTACTTCTTCTTTGATTTCCGCCAGTTTTGTGTCGTTTTGGAAGTTGCTCAGCGCATCATCAATCAAATCTACAATTCTGGCCATGTCACTTTCCATCATGCCTCTTGTAGTAATAGCAGCAGTACCCACGCGCATGCCTGATGTCACAAATGGAGACTCAGTATCGAAAGGAACCATGTTTTTGTTGATGGTGATGTCTGCTTTTATCAAAGAGTCTTCAGCATCTCTTCCTGTCAATCCTTTAGATCGAAGATCTAAAAGCATCAAATGGTTGTCAGTTCCTCCTGAAATAATCTTGTACCCTTTATCCACAAATGCTGCGGCCATTACTTGGGCATTTTTTTGCACTTGCATAATGTAGCTCATGTATTCGTCGCTAAGCGCTTCGCCAAAGGCAATGGCTTTTGCGGCAATAATATGTTCTAAAGGACCACCTTGTGTGCCTGGAAAAACACCCGAATCAAGCAATGAACTCATTTTTCTTACAGTTCCTTTTGCCGTTTTTATGCCAAAAGGATTCTCGCCATCTTCTCTCACCATAATCAAACCTCCCCTTGGTCCTCTCAAGGTTTTGTGGGTTGTGGTCGTTACGATGTGACAATAATCCAAAGGATCATTCAATAATCCTCTTGCAATTAACCCTGATGGGTGGGAAATATCGGCCAAAAGTACCGCACCTACTTGCTCGGCAATGTCTCTCAATCTTTCATAGTCCCAATCTCTGCTATAAGCAGAAGCACCACAGATCAACATTTTTGGCTTTTCCTTCAAGGCTGTTGCTTCTACTTTATCATAGTCGATAACTCCTGTTTCTTGTTCTACGCCATAAAAGGATGGAGAATATATTTTTCCCGAATAGTTAACAGAAGAACCGTGGGTAAGATGACCTCCATGCGACAGGTCGAAACCCAAAATTTTATCTCCGGGATTTAATAATGCCAGCATAACTGCCGCGTTGGCTTGGGCTCCAGAATGTGGCTGTACGTTCGCCCAGCTTGCACCAAAGAGTTCTTTTGCTCTTTCGATAGCAATAGTTTCAATCTCATCTACTACCTCGCAACCACCATAATACCTTTTACCAGGAAGTCCTTCAGCGTATTTATTGGTCAAAACACTGCCGGCGGCCTCCATCACTTGCGGCGAAGTGAAGTTTTCCGAAGCAATAAGCTCAATGCCTTCTTCCTGACGCTTTTTTTCTTTATTTATGAGATCGAATATTTGTTGATCTTTAGCCATTGTGCTTTGTTTTGAGGTTTTCAATAGAGCGGCAAAATTAGTCCAATGGCAACACTTTACCAATCGACAGTTGAGCCTTAAGCGGTTATTATGGTAACTTTAATTTTTAAAGCCTAAAGGAATGCTTGAAGAGTACAGAAAGGAAATAGACAAGCTCGATGATGAGCTTGTAAATCTGCTAAATCGCAGAATGCAAGTGGTGAAAAAAGTGGGTGCATTGAAACTCAGCGATAAGTCTGCCATATATAGGCCCGAACGGGAAAAAGCCATCGTAGACCGACTTTTTACCAACAGCAATGGCATATTAAATAGGGGAGCCATCGAGGCTATCTTTTTTGAGATATTTGCCGTGAGCAGAAATTACGAATTGCCTGAGCGAGTAGCCTATCTGGGACCAGAAGGGAGTTTTACGCACCAAGCTGCCGAAAGCAGATATGGTGCAATGAGTGATTACATACCACTTGATTCTATCTCTTCTGTATTTGAAGCGGTAAAAACTTCTCGTGCTCGATTTGGCGTAGTGCCAATCGAAAATAATCAAGAAGGAACCGTACAGGAAACCATCGACTTTTTAGCTAAACATAAGCTAAATATAGCGGCGGAGGTAGTATTACCTATTCACTTTGCCTTTGCTTCGAAGGAGGAGAATTTGGATAAAATCAAAACGGTCTATTCGCGAGACATAGCTTTCCGGCAGTGTAAAAACTTTCTGGATGACTATTTTAAGCATGAAGTAAAATTCGTTCCAGTGAGTTCTACAAGTCGCGCTTGCCAAATAGCTTTGGAAGAAGAAAACGCTGCAGCGATATGTGCTCCTATAGCAGCAAGGCAATATAAGCTCCCAATCCTTTACAACAATATCCAGGATTCGGCAGACAATCAAACCCGATTTTTGATCATTAGCGAAAACTTCGTCAATCAAATCAGTGGAGAAGACAAAACTTCTGTTATTGCCACACTGCCCGATGAGCCGGGTGCTTTGGTGAGGTTTTTACAGCAATTTCAAAATGCGGGAATAAACCTATGTAAGGTAGAAAGCAGGCCAGCCAAAGAAGGCTCTACATTTAAATATGTATTTTTTGTAGAGTTTGAAGGTCACTTTAATGATCCTGTTATTCAAAATACGATCAAACCATATCGCGATAACTTGACTTGGTTGGGTAGCTACGTTCAGATTTGCTAAAAAATGGCGAAATCGAAGACAACTTTTTTTTGTCAAAATTGTGGCGCCAATTCTCCAAAATGGATTGGAAAATGTCCTTCATGCGAAGAATGGAATACTTATGTAGAAGAAATAGTCTCCAAACCGGGCAAAAACCAAGAAGAGATATGGACTTCAGACCTCAAAAGAAACACGCCACAACCGATCCAAGATGTTTCCTACGATGAAAAACGGAGAATAAACACTCGGTCACAAGAAATGAACCGTACGCTTGGTGGCGGCATAGTACCGGGCTCTTTGATACTGGTTGGTGGTGAGCCAGGCATAGGAAAATCAACCCTACTTCTTCAAATGGCCATAGGGTTTAAGGAGTTGAAAACGCTTTATGTTTCGGGGGAGGAGAGCCCTGAGCAAATTCGGATGCGCGCAGAACGAATCGGTATCAAGTCGGAAAATTGTTACCTGTTAGCGGAGACATCACTTAAAGACATACTTAACCACAGCAATCAGCTAAAACCTGATATCTTAATCATTGACTCGATTCAGACTTTATTTCTGGATGAAGTAGAGTCCTCGGTTGGCTCTATTTCGCAAGTGCGGGAATGTACAGGCAAGCTCATGAAATATGCCAAACAGACGGGCGTACCGGTAATGCTTATAGGTCATGTCAACAAGGAGGGTTCAATTGCGGGACCAAAAGTCTTGGAACACATGGTCGATACTGTATTACAATTTGAAGGTGACCGACATTTATCTTATAGAATTCTCCGTACTTCTAAAAATAGATTTGGCTCCACATCGGAAATTGGCATCTATGAAATGCGCGAATCTGGCCTGCGTGAAGTCACCAACCCATCGGAAGTGTTGATTTCTCCAAGAGATGCATTTCTAAGCGGCGTGGCGATTGGTGGTACTTTGGAAGGAAATCGGTCATTGCTCATTGAGGTACAATCGTTGGTAAGTCCGGCCACTTATGGCACACCTCAAAGAAGTACCACAGGTTTTGATTCCAAACGGTTAAACATGCTCATTGCCGTTTTAGAAAAGCGCGTGGGCATACGGTTAGGTACACAGGATGTTTTTCTTAATATCGCTGGCGGCATAAAGGTGAATGACCCGGCACTTGATATGGCGATTTGTGCCTCTATCTTTTCCTCTTTTGAAGATATACCTGTAGCAGAGGAAATATGTTTAAGTGCTGAAGTAGGTTTGGGCGGTGAGTTGAGAGCGGTGAATAGGGTGGAAATGCGTATCAATGAAGCTGCAAAACTCGGTTTTAAGAAAATATATGTATCGAAGCACAACATCAAAGGACTTAACATCAAGAACTTGCCGATAGAAATAAAAAGCTTTGGAAAACTAACAGATGCCTTTGAGGATATTTTTCGTTAATTGTTGCTGGTCGATCTAGGGAGTGGAACACCCTGCACTTTCTTTTCACCCTTTGGTTTTTTGTTGATTTCATTGAGTGGCCTTCTTTTTTGTCTTTTAATAAGATTGTAAATGCCATCTAAACCTTTAACCTTTTTGGTTTTACCTAAGAAACTTTGTGCTTCAGGCATGCTCTTGCCTTTACCCTTTTTCTGTTTACTCACGAACTTTTCAAAATAAGGCAAAGAACCTTGACTGAGTGGTTTTTCGTTTTTTACTTTTCCCTCAAAAATAAAATTGACACCAACACGAAGGTCAAAAGACTTAAACTCGGCCATGTTCCAATAGGCTATTTGATCTGCGGCCAAATAAAATTGAGCAGGCCCTCCTTTAATGGCTACTGCTGCGCCCAAATTGATAAACTGTTGTGGAAGCCGGGTGATGTTCAAAGATCCTGTAAACCACTTACCAAACTCCTGCCTAACACCTACCCCCATCAACACTTTAAACTGATTTTGAATGTACCTGCCACCAAAGGAGGTGATTAAATCTCTTCCAGGGCGGAGGTGATGTATGGCGCTAAAATAGATTTTTGGTGCTAATATGGTAGAGTAGGTTTCATAGCTCTTGCTCCCATAAAACTTATTAATCAGGGAGTCTCTGATTTCATCTTCTAGCTCAGCTACACCTATCAGGTTTATTCCAGTATAATTAAAGACGGTATCTGTTAAGCGGCGATTCTCAATGTCTTCTTTCCAGGAAATAAAACCAACATCTACCAAGGAAGCCGCAATGGAGGTGAATTCATTCACGTTATAAGTAACACCTAAGTCTAATGCAGCGCCTCTATTCCTATTTGAAATCAGATGTGAGCCAAGGTTACCCGAAGATCCGTCGATAATATTCATTCCAGATGATCGCAGTACGGCATTTTCCAGACTGGCGTCAATGGCGTAGGTCTCAATATCGGTACTCACCGTCGCTTTCATTCTTTCCGGAGTACTCATATTCGCAAAGCCTTGTAAATATTTGAGTCTACCGCCTATTTTGATTCTCAAAGCATCATTTCGATACATATAACCAACTCCGATTTCTCTGAAGTAGGTGGCCATTGCTCTTGTTTTGCTCAGTGAAATTTCTTCGCCTAGCGTGCCAGCATTTCCATTGGAAACCAATCTCATAAATGGTTCTGAGTATAAGAAGTCACCTTCTACTCGTTCATTTGCAAAAAACGAAATTGCTCCTCTAGTTTTAGTGGCAAAGGCCAAATGGAACAGACTGATAGAACTGGTTGCACTCAACATATTGTTTCGCTGTAGCTCAAACAATGCTTTTTTAGTGTCTATCTCCTGTGTTCCTTCGCTTGTCTTAGTGATGATCTGATTGTAGCTTAGCTTGTTATTATAGTTCAAATGAACACCAGACATTCCAGGCAGACCAAACATGACTTTGCCTGATGGAACAAAAGCAGGATTCATGTTGCTATTTTGAAACGTCGCATCGCCCAAATGATAAAAAGACAAACTTGTCTGCGAAATAGCCACAAAGCCAACGGAAAACAGGAATATGTAAAGTGCTATCTTCTTCAATACTCTGGAGATAAGGTGACTACTGCCGATAGTGTAATGTCGATTTTCGCATCCGCAAAAAACTTGACGAAGATATCCTCAGAAGTTTGACTCGAAGGAGTGTTAAAAGTAAATATCGCATCCATTCGAGCAGCTGTTTTTAAGGCTTCAACTCCGGCTCGCGATATAATTATATCTGCTACATTTTTCCTTGATTGCTTAAGCGAGCCATCGACATTCAAAAATGGAGTTTCAATTACTTTATTAAATCTGGTTTCGTAAACTAAGGTGTCGCTTTCATCATAAAACTCGAGATCTAACAGTACACTGAAAGGAATTTCATTAATCGCATAAACTCTAATGGAAATTGAATCTGCTTCATCAAAGTCAAGTCCATCACCCAAATCAAATGATTCTCTTCTCTTTAACTCATCGAGCTTCAAACTTAAGGGGACCTCCATATTAGTTACAATGGAAATCTCGCTACTTCTTTGAATAAAGTTTCCAGCATTGGCGTCTTGCGGGTTTAAACGTGCACGCAGTTTTAGCCCGATTTCACTTGGAGCAACCTCCATAAGATCTTGGAGTGTTGAGTTATTGCCATTTATTGCTATTTGAGAACTTACAGTGGAGCCGACTGCACTGATTTGTGGTGCTTTTAAGATTTGAGGAGATGAGGTAACAGGCCCTTCCAAATAAACCCGCCGATCGCCTTTTGAACCGTAAAGGCTATCAAGAAGTAAACTCATGGGCACGCCAAAACTATTAAGTACGTCCATTTTGATATTGGGTGCCTGAAAAATAAAGCCTTTATTTCCTAAATCCTGAAAGAAATCTATGGTGATCTTATTGTCTCCTAAGTCAATTTCACTTTGGCCAAACTTCCCGAACAACACGTCAAATTCCTGATTTAAAAAGCTAATGGATACTGAGATTGAGTCATTTTCTTCGACCGACTGTCCTGGCTCAAGGTTGATGGTATAGTTCAAACTGAATTCGTAAACGTTATTCACGGATGAGCTAGTCTCTTTTAAGACAATCTTATAGTTTGAAAGTTCTAGAGTTGAACTGCTGTTTTGCGTAAAAGTGGCTGCTTGATTCGTGCTTCTATTGACTACATTTCCGATAGAAAGGACATAGTCAAAGTTTTCGAAGTTGCTTTCTACGGAAACCACTAACTCGCCACTTGAATAATAAATGGAATCTACTGGGTCTTCATTATCAGAGGGAAACTCAAAGGAACGGCTTACCTCTTTTGTGATAATTATATTGGTAGTAGATGAATTGTCAACGGCTGTATCAAGTCTAACCGATTGGCTATTACGTATGTCGCTAATAGATATTAGATCCGAGCCTTGAGTAAAATTGGTAGTATCACTAAAGAGAAAAGAAATAAGACCTAAACTGTCTTCGGAAAAATCCAAAGTGGAGTCGCTCCCCTCGATCAATAAATCCCTAAAACTATAGGATAAATGACCGATTGGTGCAGCAAAACTACCCATCAGATTTGGCCTTTGAATATTATCGAATTCTAGTTCGTTAATGTTACAGCCCAAGACAAATACAAGAAGAATTAAAAAGAGGTATCTACTCACATCCGCAAATTGCTAAAAAATATTGTTAAAATTCAATTTTGTTGTCGTGTTTTTGATTGAAACCGTCGACCCCTTGCAGGCCTCCAGTATGTAAAAATACCACATTACTACCTCTAGTAAAGTAATTTTTTCTTGCCATGTCCCTAACGGCAAAATAGGTTTTCCCAGTATAGATAGGATCTAGTTTAAGCCCCTCAAGGTTTTTAGTTTCATTGATGAATTGAATGAGTTCACTATTCACTCTTCCATAACCTCCAAAGTGATAAGACGTCAACACGCGATAATTGGTCTTCTGGATATTATTTTCACTGAGTAGGATTTCCAGATCTTTTTGTATGAAGTTCCCTTTCAGCGCCGAAACCCCTATAATCTCACCTTTTCCCTTGGCTCCCTCGATTAAACCTGCCATTGTGCCTCCGGTACCGATAGAGGTGATCAGATAGTCAAAAGCAACTTGAATTTCTGATGGTATTTCGGCACAGCCTTTAATGGCTAAATCATTGGTTCCGCCTTCGGGCAGTAGGTAAACGCTCGACAAATCCATTTCCATGAGCTTGGGATTGTCTTTGAAAAGTCTAAAATTGGCTCTTGATATAAACCTTAAGTCCATACCGTGCGCATGGGCAAACCTCAATGTTGGATTACTGTCATGGCCTAATTCTTCGCCACGGATAATACCTATCGACTCAAAACCATATTCTTTGGCTGCTGCTGCGGTTGCATGAATGTGATTTGAAAATGCTCCGCCAAAAGTGAGTAATGTTTTGCGAGACAACCTCCTTGCTTCCTGAAGGTTATACTTCAACTTCCTCCACTTATTACCAATAATCGTGGGGTGAACCAAATCATCATGTTTAACATACAGATTGATTTCGGCCCTTTCACTCCAGTCTGTAACAATCTTTTCGGTAGTTGATGTAAAGTCAAATGAGTGATGCATGCAGGGTAGTTAGAACTTTTAGCAAAGTAAGCCAACCATAAAGCCGCTGGCACATGAAATAAAAGATAAATTTGCCGAATGCAAGAGGATTTTGACATCAATCAGGAAGACGAGTTTTATGAACATCATCATATTGTTGTTGACCCAAAGCAGGCGATACTACGTGTTGATAAATTTTTAATGGACCGTTTGCCGAATGTCACAAGGAATAAAATCCAAAATGGAATTAAGGATGGCTTTGTTAAAGTCAACAACAACACGGTAAAGCCAAACCATAAAATTCATCCCGGTGATGCCATACAAGTATTTCTTCCTGAGCCCCCTCGCAATGATGAAGTCATAGCCGAAAACCTGCCTTTAAATATCGTCTATGAGGATAAAGATCTCATGATTGTCAATAAAGAAGCAGGTATGGTGGTGCATCCGGCTTATCAAAACTGGTCAGGAACGCTGGTCAATGGGTTGGTTTATCATTTTCGGAATCTTCCTGAAATGGAAGGCAATGAAGGTCGTCCCGGATTAGTGCATAGAATAGATAAGGATACTTCGGGTTTGCTGGTGATAGCAAAAAGTGAGCAGGCGATGAATGGTCTGGCCAAGCAGTTTTTTGATCACAGTATCGAGCGGACTTATTACGCTTTGGTTTGGGGCGAGTTAACGGAGGAACAAGGCACCATCAATGTGAATGTGGGTCGAAGCTTAAAAGATAGGCGTATCACTGCATGTTTTCCGGAGGGGGATAACGGCAAAGTGGCGATTACCCATTTCAAACTAATCAAATCGATGCGCTATGTGAGTTTGATACAATGCAACCTAGAAACAGGCCGTACGCATCAGATTCGTGCCCATATGAAGTTTATCGGTCATCCACTATTCAATGACGCCACGTATGGTGGAGATCAAATATTGAAAGGTACGGTTTTTACGAAGTACAAGCAGTTTGTCCATAATTGTTTTAAGGCCATTCCGAGACAAGCTTTGCATGCTAAAACGCTTGGTTTCATTCATCCTGTGACTGGCGAAAAAGTGCAATTCGATTCGGAATTACCGGATGACTTTAAAGACGCTATTGAGCGATGGGAGAATTATGTGAAGCATCACTCCGAGGAGGTAGACTGAGACATAGTTGAAAATGTTATCGAGCTTGATCCTTGACTCAGGCAAACGAGACGACTACAAAAAACTGGACAGTAGGGTAAGAGCAGTTTAAATTTTTTTGCCCCAATGGTTTATGTTTTTGTATTAAAAGCGAGTGCTTTTGTCCGAAAATAAGCCTAATCCAATACTAAGATTTCCAACAATTCATCGAGGTAAGCTCTGTTGTTGGCGAGGCGTGGAACCTTATTTTGACCGCCCAGTTTTCCTCTTTTTTTCATCCAATGGTAAAAAGTGCCATGTTCTACTGAATGAACCAAAGGGGATTCTAAGGCAATACTTTTGTGGCGCTTGGCGTCATAATCAGAATTGATTTCTCGAAGCTTTTCATCAAGCAAAAGGCAAAAACGATCCAGACTGTCTGGCGGCTGAATAAATTCAATGATCCACTCGTGTCCTCCTTTTTGACCCTGATCGATATATCTTGGCCCTGCTGTGAAGTTTTCTAGGGTAGCACCTGTTTTTTCACAAGCGTAGGACATGGCCTCTTCTGCATTTTCAATAATCAACTCTTCACCAAAGGCATTAATGAAATGTTTTGTTCGACCAGAAATACGAATTCTGAAAGGGTTAACGGAGGTAAACCTCACTGTGTCCCCAATTTTGTACCGCCACAAACCAGCATTGGTGGTAATAACTACCGCGTAGTTTTTTCCAACTTCTACCTGCTCTAAACTTAGGGTATTAGGGTGCTCACTATCAAACTCTTCCATTGGAATAAATTCATAGAAAATACCATAATCCAACATCAGTAGAAGGTCACTAGAATTGGATTGATCTTGAATGCCAAAAAAACCTTCAGAAGCATTGTATGTTTCCATATATCGCATGCCTGAAGACGGTATGAGCTTTTGGAATACCTTTTTGTAAGGAGTAAAAGCCACCGCTCCATGAACAAAAACTTCTAAGTTTGGCCACACATCAAGGATATTGGACTTTCCTTTCAGCGCCAATATTCTCTCAATGAGGACGATCGTCCAGGTGGGAACGCCAGAAATACTTGTTACATCTTCCTCGGCAGTGGTTAAAGCCATTTTTTCAATCTTTTCCTCCCATTCGTCCATAAGGGCGATTTCCAAGGAAGGCGTGCGGACAAATTGCGCCCACAATGGGAGGTTTTTCAACAAAATGGCCGAAACATCACCGTAATATGACTTGGCATTTTTATCAAACTGGTTCACTTGTTGGCTACCGCCGATCACCAAGTTTTTTCCAGCAAACATTTTACTTTCTGGGTAATTGTTGACGTAAATGCTCAACATATCTTTCCCGCCCTTATAATGGCAATCTTCTAATGCTTCCGCAGAGACAGGGATGAATTTACTGCGGGCGTTGGTGGTGCCAGAAGACTTGGCAAACCATTTTATTTCTGATGGCCAAAGTATGTTTTGTTCACCATGCATCAACCGCTCTACATACGGAAAGAGATCTTCATAAGCGACGATAGGCACTTTGTTTTTGAACTGTTCGTAATTCTGAATGCCGCTAAAACCGTAATATCTTCCGTACTCTGTATTTGCGCCTTTTCTTATCAGGCTATCCAATAATTCCGTTTGAACTTCCATTGGATATTTTAGAAAAAGCTCGATATCGTGTATCCGCTTTTTCATCACCCAGTTCAATATGGAATTAAAGATCTCCATTTATATTTTCCGCTTCAGCTCAAAGTGTTTTCCTAAATAAACCCGCCTTACTTGCTCGTCTGAGGCTAGTTCTTCGGCAGTTCCTGCTTTGAGAAGTTTCCCTTCAAACATCAAATAGGCGCGATCAGTGATCGATAGTGTTTCGTTCACATTGTGATCGGTGATCAATATACCGATATTTTGGTTTTTAAGCTTGGCTACAATCGATTGTATTTCCTCTACGGCTATGGGATCGACACCTGCAAAAGGCTCGTCGAGCAGTACAAACTTGGGATCTACGGCGAGTGCTCTGGCTATTTCTGTTCGTCTTCTTTCTCCTCCGGAAAGCACCATGCCGAGATTCTTGCGGACATGCGTCAAACTAAATTCTTCGAGGAGGTATTCCATTTTATCTTTTTGCTCGGCCTTGGACAGTTTGGTGAGTTCGAGCACGGCAGTAATATTGTCTTCTACTGATAGCTTGCGAAAAACCGATGCTTCTTGCGCCAAATAGCCAATACCAAGCTTGGCTCTCCGGTACATGGCCAAGCTGGTAATATCTCTGTCATCAAGAAATATTTTCCCATCATTGGGCTTGATTAACCCAACAATCATATAAAAAGAGGTCGTTTTTCCGGCACCATTTGGTCCTAAAAGCCCAACGATTTCTCCTTGTTTCACAGAAACGGAAATGTCATTAACGACTGTCCGTTTTTTATACTTTTTTATTAAATGTTCTGAACGTAGCTCCATATTTGACTTTGCAAGATATCAATCAAATTTTATATCCTTAATGTTGAGCTGGATGGATTTATTGCCCCGAAAATTGTTTTCTTCAATATGAAAGGCAAATTTGAAAGGTTCGCCACGTTTGAGCCGCTCCCCCAGCGCACCAAAACCAAAGCCTATCGCTTCTAATTCGACATCAAGGTTTTCCTGATAAACCACCATTTTTAAGTGCTTTTCCTTGATCACTTTAATGTTTTTGGCCATGACACCTGTAGAAACAAAAGTAGGTTGCAGCGCTCCTGGCCCAAAGGGAGCCATTTGATCCAAAATGCTCAATGCTTTGAAGTTGATAAAATCAAAAGTAACCTCCAAGTCTATGGGCAGACGTGGCGAAAGATGCTCCTCTTTTAGTTTGCTTTTCACCTCAGCTTCAAAAGCCTTTCGGAAGTTATCAATATTTTCTACAGGCATGGTCAGGCCTGCCGCATGGGTGTGACCACCAAACTGATCGAGCCATTCTTTACAACTTGAAATGGCTGTATAAACGTCAAAACCCTCCACTGATCGTGCAGAGCCAGTCGCTTTACCATTTGACTCAGTTAAAATGATGGTTGGCCTGTAGTACTGTTCTATACAGCGACTAGCCACGATTCCTACTACGCCTTTGTGCCAGTCCGGTTTGAAAAGTACCGTGCTCATGGATGTTTGTAAAAATTCATCAGACGCAATCATCGCAATGGCTTCTTTGGTGATGTTTTGATCGAATGCTCGTCGTTCGGTGTTTCGCGTGTTGAGCTGGCCGGCAAAACCTAAAGTGTCTTCTTCTGTTTGGGCGATAAGTAATTTCACAGAATCGGAGGCATGCGCCAAACGCCCTGCGGCATTGATTCTAGGACCAATGTAAAAAACCACATCTGAAATGCTGATCGGAGGTTTCAAACCGCTAATTTCTATCAGTGATTTTAAGCCTTCTGATGGTGACTGGTTGATTTTTTTGAGGCCGTAGTAAGAAAGAATTCTGTTCTCACCAGTCATTTGCACAATATCTGAGGCGATGCTCACCGCTAGTAAATCCAGATATCTGTAAAGCACATTGAGGTCGATTGTTTGCTGCAAACAAAACCCATGAAGCAGTTTGAAGCCTACACCACAACCGCTCAATTCTTTGAAAGGATAACCACAATCTTTGCGCTTGGGATCAAGCACAGCAATTGCTTCTGGCAGTTTTGCTCCAGGATTGTGATGATCACAAATGATCAGATCTAAGTTCAAAGCGTTCGCCAAGTTGGTTTGATCAATGGCAGTAATACCGCAATCGAGTGCGATCATTAGCGTAAAACCATTGTCAGCAGCCCAATTCACACCAATATTAGAAATCCCATAACCTTCCTTGTAGCGATCGGGAATATAAAATGCAACATCTGCACCCAGCTCATTCAAAAAAGAATAAACCAAAGCCACGGAAGTGGTGCCATCTACGTCGTAATCTCCATAAATGAGGATTTTTTCTCCACTAGAAACGGCATCTGTTAGTCGATTGACTGCTTTTTCCATGTCCTTCATCAGAAAAGGATCGTGAAGAGAAGTTAATGAAGGGCGAAAAAACGCTTTGGCTTGATCGAAGGTGGTAACGCCGCGTTGAAAAAGAATTTGTGCTAATTCTGGTTTGATATTAAGCGCTTGGGAAAGCTCGTTGACGAGCTCTTCGTTTTGTTTCTCTCCATATACCCAGCGCATTTCCATGGCATGAAATTAGGGAAATTTTTGGTGAAATGTGCGTTTTACACTTTCAAGGTATAGCCTTCTAGAGATGGGTGTGCCGTTAAAGGCAAGAAATAACCTGAATCAAACTATGCTTACAAAATAGGAACTTACTTGTAAACGCAAAGGAGGGAGAACCACCTGATAGGTATGTGTTGAATGATAAAGAAGAATTTTACTTAATAAAAATTCTCCTACATCCAGTCATCCATATCTGAGGTGGCGGCAAAGTAGTTTTGAAACCAATATTCATAGTCCTCATATTTAACGCAATCGTAATCGTTCTTTTCACCTAAAACCACAAACTGGTCAGTGGTGATCCAGCCTGAAAATAAGTGTGCTTGGCTCACAGGTAAGTCTGATAACCTGAGAATTTTATTGCCATTGAAGAATATTGGAGAAGCTTTCGTAATCATAATCGTAATTTGTTATGCAAGCATACTACTTTCTGACTCCATTTGTTTAAAAATGGTTGTTAAGGCTATGTTATAAAAATGGTTTTTTTTGTTTATATGACGTGATGGAGACTTTTACAATGACTTTTTTGTAATACCGAATTGCTTCACCTAAAGTAATACTTTAATTAAATTGGCGTGGAAACAGGGATTTTGGAAGTAGAAATCTGATAAAGATGAAAATTGGCTTAACCGAAATATGGAATTTTACCAAAATGCTTAGAAAGGGAGAGCAGGGCTGGTCATTTTCACTCGTCGCTGGAAAATGTAAAATCAACGATATTCCCCATGAGGTGATTCAGGAATTGAAGGTTGATGCGCATTATGATACAGAATTGCTGCCTTCCATTTTTACCTTTCGTGAAATCCTATGGCAGCCAGACGTGTTCACCGAAGCGGCAATGAGTTTACCCGCACTAAGAATATTCACTGCTTTTTGCCAAGAAGAAACCAATAAGTATGAGCAAAAGGGAGACGAGTTATCGATGGTTTATGGAACCTTGCTTAAAAACTTAGGTCAATGCTGTGAACAGACCATGGTTTATTTAGAAAAAAGCCGTCCTGATGTGAAGCGTGGTTTGGGTGATTTAAGAACCCATGCCTTTCCAATCATTAAATTTTTCATCAATCATCCTCAGAACCGGCCAGACTATTACCAAGATGCTGTCAACCGTCTTAATTATGCAGTGAAAATCATGTTGACACAATTCCACGGAAGATATACGGAACTTGAAGATCCATACTGGCAAGTCAGATTCAAGAAAATGGTGGAGCCAGAAAGCGCCTCCAAAGAAAACGACTAATTCGACTACATTTGCGCTCCTTTAAATTTTAAACAATCGACACAATAAAACGTATTTTAATCGACTTAAAAGAGTAACCATCCCATGTCACCTACCAAGAAAGAAAATGCAGAGCGGACAAGCTTCTTATTGAGGAACCTTTTCAAGGGTCTAATATGGCTTGGTGTGATTGTAGGAGGCTATTTTTATCTAAAAAATCACTACAACTTTTCACTTGAGGACATCTTAGGGCCAATTTATGACAAGCCGCTTCTTATCTATCTTTTGTTTCTCAGCTCGGAGGTGGTTTTTGGAATAATCCCACCAGAATTATTCATGATTTGGTCATTGCGCATGGAAGTGCTTATTGACTATGTGGGTAATATTGCGGCTCTTTCCGTTATTTCATACATATCAGGCCTTTTAGGTTATTATATAGGTTCGCATTTTAGTACAACACAGCTTTATGCTACGATAAAGAAAAATTATTTAGGAAAATTTGAGAAACATTTTACCCGCTATGGTGGGTTTCTTGTTGTAGTTGCGGCTTTGACGCCCATTCCATTTTCAGGTATTTGTATGTTGATGGGGGCTGTCAAATATCCTTACAAAACATTTTTAGTGATATCAACCTCAAGATTTTTGAGGTTTGCTGTTTACGCTTTCATAATTTGGGAAACTAATATACTTCAATGAGTAAAAAAGGAGTGCTGCTGGTGAATTTAGGAACGCCAGATTCTACAGCTACAGGTGATGTGAGGAAATATCTTCGCGAATTTCTTTCAGACAAAAGGGTCATTGACATTCCTGCTATTCCAAGATGGATGTTGGTCAATTTGATTATCGCGCCATTTCGTGCGCCAAAATCGGCCAAGGAGTATCGTAAGCTTTTTGACGAAAGGGGCTCTCCTTTAAAATATTACACGGAAGATTTGGTACAACCCCTTCAAGATTTAATAGGCGAAGAGTACAAGGTCGTTTACGCCATGCGTTACCAAAGCCCATCTATTCAGGCTGGTCTTGATGCACTCAATGCCGAGCATGTCGAAAGTATTCACGTCATTCCTTTATTTCCGCAATATGCGTCGGCCACCACCGGCTCGATTATCGACAAGGTGATGGAAATCACAAAAGATTGGCAAATTATCCCAGAGATAAAGTTCACTTCACAGTTTTTGGACAATGAACTTTTTCAAGATGTAATTGTAAAAAATGGTAAAAAATGGATGGAAGCCAATGAATACGACCATTTCATATTTAGCTACCACGGCTTACCCGAAAGACAAATAAGAAAAGGGTCTGTTGGAGACCAATGCAAGCTTGGCTCTTGTTGTGATGAGTTCCATGACAAAAACCGCTTTTGCTATCGAGCGCAATGTTTTCAGACGACCAGATTGGTGGCAAAAAAGCTTGGATTATCAGAAGATCAGTATACGGTTTGTTTCCAATCACGATTAGGAAGAGATCCCTGGATTAAACCCTATACAGAGGACACGCTTGAGCATTTGGCCAAAGAAGGGAAAACGAAAGTACTTGCATTTTCACCAGCTTTTGTTTCGGACTGTCTAGAAACGACCATAGAAGTAGGAGAAGAATACAAAGAAAAATTTGAAGAAGTCGGAGGTGAAAAATGGGATCTTGTCGCAAGCTTAAATGACGATCCTATGTGGGTTGAAGCGCTTGCTCAAATTGTTCGTGGTTAAATAAATTATTTTGTCAAAATGAAAACTCTCAGTGGCTAAGCTTCTGGGAGTTTTTTGTTTTCGGGGTGCAATACCGAGTGTTTTTTTGATTTTACTGATGGTATCCAGCTTCCAATGTTATGGTTAGTTTATGAATGTCTTTTATCAATTGATAGTACGAAGTTAAAAGTTACTTTTGTAGCTTATTTTAATTTGGATTCACCAATCTTGGCTATTTAGATCGTGCCGACCCAGCATTTCATGGCTCTTTAATTCCTTTTGTTAACTATCCACTCAATTATATTTTGAATGAAAAAGACAGTCGTTTTAACTTTCCTACAAATCTTATTTATCACCTTGGCATTCGGCCAATCTGCTCCGCCAGACGATCTCAGCGGCAATGATTTAAAAACATGGCTCAAAGACAACTGGTACACCGGCAAGTTTCAAGACCAAGGATATAATGCCGCTCGTACTGCTATGTACAGCACCATTGACAAACGACAAGATGGACGTGTTTATGGAGTGTATTCAGGCTTTTCCCAAGAATCACAGTCAACAACGTATCTCAATCCGATAAACGCCGAACATAGTATTCCACAGAGTTTCTTCAGTGAGAACGCGCCTATGAAGTCTGACATTATGCACTTGTTTCCTACACATCAAAACGTGAATAGTGCACGTGGAAGCAATCCATTTGATGATATCACAGACTCGCAAACGGATACTTGGTATGGTAATGATCAGTCAGGTCTCAGTTCTTCATCAAGTATTCCCCAGTCAAACATCGACGATTATAGCGAAAGAACATCTAATGCTTTTGAGCCGAGAGAAGATCACAAAGGAGATTTGGCTCGTGTCATTTTTTACTTTTTCACCGTGTATGATTTGTCTTCTTATGGTCGAGATATTGAAGATCTTGCTCTCGGTGGAGACCTGAACATGCTCTACGAATGGCATAAAAATGATCCAGTTGATGATTGGGAACGAACCAGAAATAATCGTATACAGACGGCTCAAGGAAATAGAAATCCATACGTAGATTATCCGGGTTTGGTATGTCGTGCATGGGGTTTCGATTGTGGCATAGGCAGTGGACCTAGTACCTCTACAGGAGATTTGGTCATTACAGGAGTATTTGACGGTACATTAACTGGAGGCTCTCCAAAAGGAGTTGAATTGTATGCATTGAAAGATATAGCCAACTTGGGGCTTTATGGTGTAGGGTCAGCCAATAACGGAGGAGGAACGGACGGCAGTGAAATAGCCCTGACTGGTTCCGCAAGTGCAGGAGATTTTTTATATGTTGTCTATGAAGCTTCTGCGGGCGATTTCAATAGTTTTTTCGGACTTAGCCCAACGGTGACTGATGGCTCTGCGACCAACGTAAATGGTGATGATGCCATCGAGTTATTTTATGATGAGTCAGGCGCATTTTCAGGCGCGGAGAAAGTGATTGATGTATTCGGGGATATCAACAAAGATGGTACAGGAGAACCTTGGGATTATTTGGATGGTTGGGCTTATAGAGTCGCTGAAACAGGACCAAACGGAACGAGCTTTCAGTTGAGTGAATGGACTTTTGGAGGCGTAGACGCACTGGAAGGTGGAACTACCAATGCCACAGCCACGAAACCTTTCCCAATTGGAACCTTTACAGCTGCAGCCACTTGTGATGCTCCATCCACACAAACCTCTACTTTGGCAAGCACCAATATTGCTAATAATACGGTGGGCTTAAGTTGGGCACGAGGCGATGGCGATGGCGTAATTGTAATAGCCAAAGAATCTGGGGAAACAGGCATTGCACCTGCCAATGGAACAACTTATCAAGCCAATGCCACATTTGGCACTGGCGAAAATCTTGGAATTAACAACTATGTTGTATATGCGGGAGCGGGAACAAGCGTGTCTATTTCGGGATTAACTGCAGCTACTTCCTATGACTTTAGCGCCTATGAGTACAAAGGCTCTTCTTGCTATTTGACAAATGCGCCCGCGACATTATTAGTCACCACCACTACAGCCAATGATCAGGATTCCGAAATAAGTGAACCCGCGACCAATGTAGCAGCGTCAACGATTAGCGCGCTTACAAATACACGTGAGCAAGCCATTGAGGTATTGAAATTCATCGTGACGGACAAAGGATCTGGAGATAATCTTCCCACCCAATTAAGTAAAGTTGTTTTAACTCCTGGCGCATCTAACAATGCCAACTGGTCGAGTGTGCTTGCTGGTGTGCTTCTCTCCAATGAAAGCAACACCTTTGAGGCTTCTTCTATCACTGATGAGGCACTGACTTTTGAGTTCGAAACACCCTTGGCCGTAAATGACGCCACAAGTCAGACTTTTAGTTTGTCTGTATTCCTCAATCAAGCACAAATGGATGGAACCAAACTACAATTCGAAATTGCAGCAGCACATCAGTTTGAAGTTGACGGGTCGGGTTCTTTGATTATTGGCACCTTGCCAGCGGGAATCGTATCAGCAGCGCACGAGATCAATGTAACTGCCAGCCAGTTTTCCTTTGATCTGCCAGCATCAGGTACAATTTCTCAAGACATTGCTGTGAGTGTTTCGGCAACCGATATTAATGGGAACATTGACACGCAAGCTCGAAATGTTTCGCTAAGTCTAACTGAGCGCAATGAAGTGCTTTCTTCGGCAACCGGCCTTTCAGATAAAAGCCTTGAAAATGGCATGTACGCTTGGACAGACCTTCAAATATCTGCTACAGGTTCGTTCCAGTTTTCTGTGACGGATAATACATTAACGACCGTTTCCGAAGCAATTTCAATGACCGAACCGTCGGTAGGTTTGTTTTTCTCAGAGTATATCGAGGGTTCAAGTAGCAATAAAGCCATTGAGTTATTCAATGCTTCGCAAAATGAAATCAACCTTTCTGGTTACAGTATCGAGCGCTTCAATAATGGAGCAACTACGGCCGATTTTGTACTCAATCTTTCTGATATTAGAGCCAGTCTTCCCGCAGGAGAGGTTTTGGTCATTGCTAATCCAAGTGCTAATCAGGCCATTCTCGATGAGGCGGATGCAACCAGTGAGATTACTTTTTACAATGGCGATGACGTATTGGCTTTGGTACAATCTGGTGAAATCATGGATCTTTTTGGTCAAATTGGAGTTGATCCTGGGACTAACTGGCCAGTCGGGGCTTCTGGTGCAACCTCCGAATACACACTGATTCGAAAGTCGAGTATTTTTGGTGGAAATCCAGAACCATTAGGTTCTTTTGGAACCAACGATGAAGATTCTGAGTGGTTGGTGCTTCCGCAAAATAGCTTTTCTGATATCGGTAAACATACAATTGATGATAACTCATGTATACCTCCTACGGTTGGAAGTACAGCCTTGGCCTTGTCTGATATTTCAGAAAATGGGTTGACGCTGACATGGACACGAGGAAATGGCCAGCAAGTACTGGTTATTGGAAGGGCGGCCAATGATGTCTCCGTAACGTTGAGCGAAGGAGATATTTATAGTGGAGATCTTAGCTTCGGCGCTGGTGATGAAATTGGAAACGGCAATTTTGTACTTTATGTAGGCGATGGCACGGAAGCCAAAATAAGTAACCTCGTAAGTGGTACGACCTACTTTTTTACAGTCCTTGAATATAATCTAAACCCAACATGCTATGTCGAAAGCGGAGCAAGCATTAGTGGAAACACCACAACACCAAATGATCAAGATTCGGACATTGCCGCACCAGCCTCACAAATTGAAGCAGCATCACTCAGTTCTCTTGTATTAACAGAAGTTGAAGCTGTTCCAGTATTCAAATTCAATATTGTTGATTCTGGAACCGCCGATCAGCTCAGCACTTTCATTACCAAAGTTTCCATTGTTCCGGGGGTGAATAATGTGGCTAATTGGAGTGAAACCATCGCTGGTGCACAACTGGCTACCACAAGTAAAACCATCCAATCAAGTAATATTTCGCAGGGGGCTATATCTTTTGATCTAACTGAACTTTATGAAATTTCTAGTGGAAGTACAGAAGAGTTTACCCTTTCTATCTGGATGGATTCTACGGTGACGGACGAAGAAGTTCTTGAATTCACCATTCCTACTGATCATGACTTTATTGCCAGTGGAAATGGATCTCTACTCCGAACCAACCTGTCGGCATCAATTACTTCAGCCGCGCATACTGTAGATGTAAAAGGCACAGCACTCACACTCGGCTATAATGTTTCGGTGAATGGCGCAAATGCTTTTGGTCTAACAGTGAATATTACTGATGAAGTACTGAACATAGATAAGGCATCAAGAACGGTAAGTTTAAGTCTGGCAAATGGTGCAGGTCAATTGACTTCTGCCGCCGGTCTCGCTGACCAGCCTATGACCGAAGGAGTTTTTGAATGGAACGATTTACGATATGATGGTACTGGAGAGATTACGCTCAATGTGCAAGCCGGCGAACTCAACGGCGCAGCGACTATTGATGTATTCGCCATTTCTAATGCTTTAATGTTTTCAGAATATATTGAAGGAAGCAGCTTTAACAAGGCTTTGGAAATTTACAACGCTTCTGGCAACACAGTGAATTTGGCTAATTATAGCTTGGCCATTTACAGTAATGGTTCACCGACTGCCAGTTATACTTACAACCTCGCAGACGCTAAAACTTCAATCGATTCAAAAGAGCTTATAATCATTGCTCATGCAAGCGCTGACCAATCCATTTTAGCGTTAGCCACTGCTATAAATACAGAGATATGTAATTTTAACGGAGATGATGCGCTGGCTATTATTGGCGATGGACAAATTGTAGATGTTATCGGAGAAATAGGTAATGATCCAGGAACCAACTGGGCAGTGGGATCAAGTGGAAGTACGAGCGAAAACACGCTCGTAAGAAAAGCGAATATTGAGCAAGGGAATAACACCGCTTTGGGCTCATTTGGCTCAAACGACGCGACTTCAGAGTGGATTGTTCTAGATACTGATGACTTTAGCAATCTTGGAAAACGTGATGCTCCTGTGGCTAATCCTTCATTTACTGTGAATACGGATCAATTCGATGACACATTTGGCAATGTTGAAGAGGGAAGCCAGAGTAGCTCAAGATCTTACACTGTTCAGGGAAGCAACTTAATAGATAATGTTAGTATCCGCTCGACGAGTGGTTTCTTGTTGTCTAGTAACGACTCAGATTTTTCTACGTCGCTCATTCTGTCGCCAGATCAAGGGACGCTTTCAGGAACTGTGTTTGTGAAATTCGCACCAACGGAAGGGAAGGTTTACACTGGTACAATAACGCATTCTAGTGATGACTTTACCATGATCATCCTTGATGTTTCAGGAACGGGAACTGCTACCGAACCTGTGGTTAACATAGACCAAAGCAACCTTAGTGGTATTTTTGGAGAAATAAGAACTGGTGAATTTTCTGATGCACAGTCTTTGGCTCTATCAGGCCGATATTTGCAGGGAAATATTAATGTCCTTGTTCCGGCAGGTTTTGAAATTTCAGATAATCAGAGCTTCGATTCTCCATTGGCTGGACCAACCACCTTTCCGATAACTTCAGAAAGCGGAGAAGTTAGTCTCACCTCGGTTTTTGTCAGATTCGCTCCTACGGAAGATGGTAATTTTGACGATTTCTTGCATGTGGCTACACTCGGCAGAGACACCATTGATATTCAGCTTTCAGGAAATTCTTTTTCCCCATTGACCGTGGAAAATCTGGAATCAGCAAAAAAAGTCTTCTATCCTAATCCTGCATATGACCAACTATGGGTTGTAGGCGAAGAGCAAAATGTCGAAATTTTGTCAATAGACGGTAAATCACTATTTAAGGGGAAAGTCAACGGAAAAAAACCAATAGACGTAAGTCGTATTGAACAAGGTGTTTATCTCTTGAGAACTGAAATGAACGGAGTAAGCAAAACCTCCAAGCTGATTATAAAATAACATTCGAGTGTATCTCTAGAAGTAAAAGGCTCATAACGCGACGTTAATGAGCCTTTTTTTTATGCAAATAAACTAGATTTTACTGCTATAATAACCAGTCATAGAAACCCGATGCAAGGAAAAGCATTCCTGCTATTTGTATAAAATTTGCTGCCTTGGCATTATAAACAGGGATCATTCCTTTCTCCATTTACAGCTTCTTACTCGTTCCAAATTTGCGAGCGAGCACTTTTCAAAAAAAGGAGTCATCAAAACATGATGGCTGTTTGTTGAGGCCTGCTATTCAATGATCTAACAGACCATAAGCTGTCTTTTTTAAATTTAAAGTGTATATCTTGCCGGCTTTCATTTTCAAAATTGAAATTTTATAAACTCACGAGTCAAATGAAAGGCGATCATTCGGTAGTTTCTGATGACAACATTATAGAAAAAGAAAAGTACCAAATGTGGTATCTAAATGGTTTAAATGCTCTTTAACTCCTTCGCTTTCCTCATTTTTCTGATTGTAGTTTTTACCATTTACTGGTGCTCAAACAACTCTTTGAGGTTACAGAATACTTTTTTAGCTATAGCCAGCTATATTTTTTATGGTTGGTGGGATTATCGTTTCCTGATACTCATTTTTGTCAGTACGGTGGTGGACTATCTTGTCGCGTTGGGTATGGAGCGCTATGCGGATCAAAGGAGTCGGAAAAATTTGCTTGGAGTGAGTATTGTCTTCAACCTAGGGCTTTTGGCATATTGTAAATACGCCAATTTCTTTATTGACAGTTTTGTCGATGCATTCCTTTTTGCTGGTTTTGATATTGACTCCCCAACTCTCAATATCATTTTGCCCGTCGGCATCAGCTTTTATACCTTTCAAACGCTGAGCTATTCAATAGATGTTTATCGAGGAGAGATCAAAGCCAATAAAGACTTTTTAGCTTTCATGGTTTACGTTAGTTTTTTCCCTCAACTCGTAGCTGGACCTATTGAAAGATCAACCAAACTGCTGCCTCAAATATTAAATAAACGTATTTTCAGCTATCAAGAAGCGGCCCTGGGAATGAAGCAGATACTTTGGGGGCTATTCAAAAAAATGGTCATAGCAGATAATTGCGCACCGTATGTAGATCAAATATTTAATTCATCAGACAGCCTCCACGGGAGTACTTTGTTATTGGGCGCTGTGCTCTTTTCTTTCCAGATTTATGGAGACTTTTCGGGTTATTCGGATATTGCTATTGGGGTTTCACGGCTATTCGGCATCAAACTCTCCCGAAATTTCAACAATCCATATTTTTCACGAGATATCGCTGAGTTTTGGAGAAAATGGCATATTTCACTAAGTTCTTGGTTTAAAGACTATGTATATATTCCACTAGGTGGGAGTGCCAAAAATAAGATTACCTCTATAAAAAACATCTTCATTATTTTCCTCATCAGTGGTTTTTGGCATGGCGCAAATTGGACGTTTATTGCATGGGGCGCCTTTCATAGCCTACTTTATTTGCCTTTGTTCTTACTGAAGAGAAACCGGAAAAATCTTTCTGAGCATCCTCGGTTCAAGGATTTATTACCTGTTTTGAAAACCTACCTTTTGGTTTGTATTGGATGGGTATTTTTTAGGGCAAAAGACATCAGTCAAGCCACAGATATCCTATCGGAAATAATGTCGGAATCCCTGTTTTCTCCTATAGAAGTATCATTGAGAGTACTCTATATAATTGCGCTGATATTAATTCTGATTGTATTGGAATGGCTCAATAGGACACATGAGTTTACTTTGGAAAAGCTGGGAAACAATTGGAACATGTACACTCGATGGTCATTTTATTCTACTATTCTTTTATTAATTGCTTGGTTTGCGAAAACAGGTACCTCATTTATATACTTCCAATTTTAAATGCGTTTATATCTCCTCAAAATCTTAAAATTTGGACTCTTTGCCTTCACATTCCTATTCATTTTTGGGTCAGCCATATGGATAAACATTGGGTTTACCCATGGTTTCTTGGCCAATAGAATTGAGGAGTTGAAACAGATAGCGCATCCTGATGTGCTGTTTGTGGGCTCATCCCGCTGCTATCGTGGTTTTGATACACGGATATTCGCAGAGCATGGTATTGAAGGCTTTAACCTAGGATCTAGTGCACAGTCTCTAGAACAGAGTTATTTATTACTGAACAAATATGTAGATGAAGTGAAACCCAAAACTATCATCCTTGAGGTGGCAGCCCGATCGCTTGAAGCTGATGGAATAGAGTCGACATTGGATCTTTTAGCCAACGTTCCTTTAGACAAGGAACTGTGCTGGTCAGCTTTGACCACTAAAAACCCTCAAACCCATCTGGCGTTGATGGCTGCTATCGCTCGACAGATTTTGGGGATATCGCCCACCTTTCGTTCAAGTTCAAGAGATAAATATGTCCCTTTTGGTTTTGTAGAGCGAGTCAATCAGTCTTATCAAGACAATAAGAAATTTGTGGCAAACTCAACATACACTAATGTCCGAGAAAAGAATGTAGAAAGCCTTGACAAAATTGTGGAAATGACGGCCAAGCGAGGCATCAAATTAATACTTGTCCAAGTACCTGTGATTTCCCAACGATATAAAACGCATGCTGATAGAGAGGCGATTGATGAATTTTTCTCAAAAAGAGGATACTACTTGAACTTCAATAACAAGTTGTCATTTCTTACCTCAGAATATTTTTTCGATAGCAGTCATTTGAATAATCGTGGAGTAGAGGTTTTTGATGAACTGTTGATAAGCACACTCCGGAAGGACGGTGTTTTTGACTTTTAGGACGGGTCGTGTCCTTATGATCACGTAAGCAGGAGATAGGTAAACAAATTCATTTACTTATAGATTCTATTAGTAAATATATATGTTTACTTTAGTGGATAATTAGTAAACGTATTCATTTACTCATGAACAAGCAAAGACTACTTTTAGATCAATTGGATCATAAGATCCAAGCTTTCAACCCAGCTTCTACCATTTCGCAAATGAGTTGGATTAAATCCACACGTACAGCACTCGGGATGTCTTTAGAGCAGCTGGGGAAACGACTAGGTATGACCAAGCAGGGCGTGACTCAGATGGAAACCCGTGAAAATGAAAGGGCGCTTTCTATAAAGAACCTACAAGAAGCCGCCAATGCACTGGACATGAAACTGGTTTATGGATTTGTTCCAAAAGATGGTTCCTTAGATAGTTTCATCGAGCGCAAAGCCAAAGAGCTGGCGACCAAAATCGTTGCTAGAACCTCTGCCACCATGAAGTTGGAAGACCAGGAAAACTCAGAAGAGCGCATAAAGAATGCCGTAGCGCAAAGGACAGATGAGCTTAAACGCGAAATGCCGAAAATGCTATGGGATTAAACCTGGAGTATATCAAAGGACAAACCCTTCTGGACGAAGAAGAACAGGAGGGATTGCTTATTCCATCCATCAGCACGAAAAAGGAGTTAGATGAATTCGAACAACAAAACATTGAGGAGGCGATTCAATGGCTGATGAGTCGCTCATTTAAGACTGAAAGGGTTTTCCCAGAGAAATACATCCTAGACCTTCACAAATGCATGTTTGGTCAAGTTTGGAAATGGGCTGGCATGTTCCGAACGACGCAAAAGAACCTTGGCTCTGATTATTGGCAAGTACCAGTAGATCTCCGCATGCTCTTAGATGATGTCATGCTTTGGCACAGTAATCAGACTTTTGAGCCAGACGAGCTTGCCACTATTTTCAAACACGGCATTGTCAGCATTCATTGCTTTTCCAATGGCAATGGCCGACACAGCAGGTTGGTGGCAGATGTCATCATTGAAAAATATATGGAAGGGAAGTCTTTTCTTGGGGAGCTAGCAACCTCTCTGACAACAATCGAGGGAGCTAGCAATACTTGAGATCAGTCAAAATCGCATATATAAGAAGAACTCAATCTATTAATAGAGTTTGCTAGAAGTTAATACTTAAAAAGTCGGGGTGGCAGGATGATAAGTCCGTTAATGATAGCCACCACATTTCTACCCTAGAAGCAAGGTAAAAAGGGGTCTCTTTGAATGATCATTCAACCACGAAATCTTCCCTAACTTCCCTTCCAGCTTCATCAACAAGCGTGATTTGATGTCTGCCTTTGGATGTTTGGATGCCCATTTTGTGACTGCCTTGGGTAGCGCCTAGATATTGGTTATCCAAGTGCCAAAACACTTGCGCCATTGGATGATGATGCGCCGCTTCAAAGATGACTTCCCCTCGCAAGCCATCTTGCTCTTTGGGAATAATCACTTTACTAAATTTTCGTGGGTAGATCAGCTGGAAAAAGTTTTTATTTTCGTCTCCTCCGCAACTTGGAAGAAAAGGTGGAGGAGGTTGAAAGTTTGGATGATGCTGACGATAGTACCACGCCTGAACTGCTGGTAAAGAAAACCAATTTTTCTTGCGAATGTCTGCCACATGGTAGCAGCTACTGTTGACCTGATGCGTACCTGACGCATTCAAGTTCAGTGGCTCATGATACGTACAGGAAGCTGTATTTAATAAAAATTGAGGTAAATCAGTTTCTTTAAATTCCGTGCAATATTTCCCCTTGAGCATACCACTTTGCTTGCATACTTTTTCGGGAGCACCGTATATACCGTCGAGTGCCTCGCTTTGAGGCAGAAGGTCAAAGAGGTCAAACATGATTGGGGCAGCAGTTTTGATGCCTGTGAGTCCCGGACGTCCTTCTCCGTCAGCATTGCCAACCCAAACGCCCACCAAGTACTGGCCGTTTAACCCAATAGCCCAACCATCTCTAAAACCGTAGCTCGTACCCGTTTTCCAAGAGATATTTTGATTCTTTCCAAAATACTCCCAGCCGGATTCTTCTTCTGGTCTTTGGAGTTTCTTCATGGTTTTAAAAGCAAAGTTGAGCGCTTCCACTCGTATTGGCCCATCATTGGAAGAGCTGTTTTTTTCTTTTTCTTTTCTCGAAAAGAAGGAATTATTTGACCGAAAGTCATCCGAGCTATAGCCTGCGTTAAAAGGTCTTTCTGCATGATTTTTCATGACTCTTGCCAGACTCGCATAAACGGAAGTAATCTCCCAAAGAGAGGTTTCCGCCCCGCCCAAGATCATAGACAACCCGTAATAACCCGCAGAATTGTCAAAGGAGTGGAAACCTATTTGCTTGAGTTTTTCCAGAAACTTTTCATGGCCATATTCCATGAGTAAATGCACGAAAGGAACATTTAAACTGCTCGTCAGTGCCTCATTGGCGGGAACGGCTCCCTGAAATGTTTTATTAAAATTTTTGGGTGCAAATCCCTGATAAAAAAGTGGAATGTCCGGGAGCAGTTGCTCCGGAAGGATCAGCGCTGCATCGATTGCTGCGGCGTAAAGTATAGGTTTGAGCAAGCTCCCGGGGCTTCTTAGTGCCCTGATCACATCCACATGCTGGCCATGTTCCCCAGCCATGTCACTGTTCCCAACATACGCCAATGCATTGCCCGATGAAATATCTACAATAATCGCCGCGGCGTTCTGTATTTCGTTTGCACTTAGTCTTTTACTGTGCTTATTTATGGTCTGGGTGGCACGCTGCTGTAGCCTGAGATCCAGCGTAGTTTTAATATTCGTTCCGGCATGACCTTCTTCCATACTACGGTACAACAAGTGATAGGCGGTTTGAGGAAGTCTTTTTGCCTTTTGAGGTAATCTTTCCGCTTTTGACAGGAGTAATTCATCATCATCGATATATCCTCTTGAATGTATTTTTTCCAAAAGGAAATCCCGCTTATCTCGTAAAGAGAGACTGTTGTTTCCGGGAAAAATGGAGGCAGGATTGTTGGGCAATACCGCCAATGTGGCTATTTCTGCCCATGAAAGCAGCTGTGGCGCTCTTCCAAAATAGCGATAAGAAGCTGCAGAAAGTCCGACAAAATTGCCTCCGAAAGGTGCATGATCAGCGTAGGCTTGGAGTATTTCTTCTTTGGAATACATCAACTCCAACTTGAAAGCCGCCATGATTTCCTTCAATTTTTGCCAGTAGGTTCTTGGTTGATTTCCAAAGGCCATTCTGATGGTTTGCATCGTCAAAGTGCTGCCTCCGCTAACCGTCTTTCCTGCACGATGGTTTTGCCTGATTGCCCGTAGTATCGATACGGGATTCACCCCTAGGTGATAGTCAAAATACTCATCTTCAAAGAGCGTAATTGCTATTTTGAATTTCCTCGGTATAGAGTCAGACGGAGCAAAACGCCACTGCTCATCGCTGGCGATTGCCGCACTCAAAAGCTGACCATCCCTCGACCATAGTGTAGTAGCGTAGCGCTCAGGGAAAAGAGGCTCTGGAATTTTTGTGAATATAATCGCCAGAATAAGCGCCGTGCCAGAGATCAGCACGACCCTAACAGCGGTCTTTTTAAAAAGGGTTATTAATCTTCTGGTATTACTTGAACCCATTTTCCAGCGGTATTGGCAAAAATGCTTCGGTCGTACATGGCTTCTGCTTTCACAGCAGGAAGGTAATATTTACCCTGATAAGCCGCATTGAGCAAGACGGTAAAAGTAGCTTTTGTACCCGCTTTCAAATCAAAGTAATGCATGGTACGGTCGTCACGAATATCCAAATAGTCAGTTGTGGCGTTGGCCTCTTCTGATCCATCGAGTCTGGTGTTTAATATCTCCCAACCTGATGGAAATATTTGTGTTAATGCCAATTCCTTATAATCTCCTTTCATTCCGGGATTCGTCACGGTGACTTCTGCTTTAAAGTTGGTGCCTTGTTTGAGCTGGTCAATAGTTAAAGCCTGATTGTTCATATCCCTATACACCACAGAAAAGTTAATGTTATCTTGGCTGGCTTGCTCCATACCTTCCATCGGAATTCCCATTCTGATCATTCTTGCGAAAATTGGTGCTTCTCCTTCATTAACAAGCCTAATCTTTGCTTTATCATCTCCATTTTTCAAGAATTTTTGGTACACAAAATCGCCACTCGACAGGTTTTCTGTGTTTCCATTGATGGTGATGCTTGCTTTAGTCTCACTTTCTAAGTCGAAGGTTGCGACGTATTTCGAGATAGCAATAAAGGAATATGCCGTGGTTTGTGTCGACATCCATCGGTTTTGGTCGCCCATTTTTTCAGCAATATCCATCAGTATTTCAAAGGCATCTTTTTTCCTATCGAGCGCCAGCATGGTTTCCATGATCATGGCTTGATCTCGCGTATTTGACCCAAAGGTCTGGTGCTGATCTGTGATTGTGGTTTCCACCTCTGAAGGTAAATCTTCGGTTATGCTATTGGCTTGAGGCACATATCCAGCGAGCGCGTAAGCCAGTGCTAGCCGCCATTTTGCCGCCACTTTGATGCTTTTATTTTCCTTCATTCTGTTCATCGCTCCCAGTGCAGGCACTCCGGCAGCCGCCAAAGTGTACAACCGATAGGCTTGAATCAGGTCATTGTTGTCGTCGCTGCTCAAAGTTCCCCATGCGTCGGCTTTTGTAGTTTGGAAACTTATCCAGTTGTTAATCATGGTTTCTGGAATAGCATAACCTGCCTTTTTGGCTTCTACCAAAAAATGCCCCGCATAGTTGCTGCCCCAGTTATTGGGATAATTGTTTCCTGGCCAATAGGAAAAACCACCTGAGGGTAGTTGAAAAAGTTTAAGTCGGTTAATTGCGGCAGTAATATTTTTTTGGATTTTGGCTTCCTTTTCGCTCGAAAGGGTTAACAGATTTTTCAGAAAAACTTGCGGAAATACCGAGGAGGTGGTTTGCTCGATGCACCCATGTGGATAGCTGATGAGAAATCCCAGTCTTTGTTCGATATTCAATGGAGGCATGCTGCTGACTTCAATGATTCCATCATTTTTTCCAAGTATACCAAGTGGCTCGTATTCTAGTTCCCAATCATCGTTGGCATTGATCAGTTGATCGGCAATGGAAGTGCTCATTGGGTTTCTAGGAACAACATTCATTTCAATATCATAGTTGGCCTCCAGCGTGCCCGCTCTAGCAATGACTTTTACTTTGCCTACGCCCAGTGTTTCTTTTGCTTTAATGTCGAAGTAAATCACCTGGTCTCCAGATTTTGAGAAGGAAATGGTCTGTGTAGTCTTCCCTGTGAGTTGAAGGGCACCTTCTGTTTCCACGGTAATGTTCACTTTTCCGAGCCCTTCTGCCAAAGCGAAAATATTGACTGGAAGTTTCATTTGCTCTGAGGGACCTGCCACTCTGGGCAGTGTAGCCAATACCATCAATGGTTGCTTCACCGGCGTGACTGCATCGGTATGGCCGTAAGCTCCCTCGGCAGCCGCTACAATCATGGTTTTTATAGAGCCGATGTACTGAGGCATGGTGATACTGTGCTTTGCTGTAGCGCCTTTTCCCAGTGAAAATGGACCGAGATATTTCACCACTGGCTTAAAGCGATTCGCCTCTTTGTTCTCTTTTGGCATAAGCTCATCGTCTCCACCAATGGATAATAGATAATCTATTTTGCCAGAATATGCACCAATCACCTCATCGTAACCATCCCAGGTTTTGATACCGAGCGCTTCTCTTGCAAAAAAGCTCGACCATGGTTGTGGTGTTTTATAATTGGTAATATCCAGCAACCCTTCATCAACGATAGCGATGGTATAGGACATGGCTTTTCCATTTTGCTCAGAAACAGCCACCGTAAACACCTGCTCTGGCCTCAACTCTTTTGGCAGTTTAATGACTGGCTTTAGCTCGGTAGATGGATCCACAATTTTGATTGATTTCACTCCGTAAAGTCGTATTGGCAGATCATTTTCTGTCTGTGAATGAGGCTGGATCATGGTCAGGTGCGCATAAATATTAGGCGCCATTTCCGGACTTGCTTTGAATGAAACAGCGGTGTTGTCTTTTTCTGCTTTTACCCAAAAGGTTTGAAGTATTTTACTGCCACTTTCTAAGCTGACAAGTATGCGATTCCCTTCTGTAGATGGGATGGAGAGGACAATATTTTCTCCTACTTTATATTCTTCTTTTTCCAATGCAAAGTCGAGCATTGATGCTCCGTCGAGCGCTCCTTTTTTGCCTTTTCCAGCCCAGCCCGGCCAGTCGATGTATACCACTTGTCCTGCGGAATGTCCCGAAGTAGGATCTTCCACCTTGACATAATAGCGTCCCCATTCAGGGTGATTAACGCGAAGTTTCCAGCTTCCTTTTCCATCGACAATAGTCACTTTTTCACTAGAAATAGGTGCGTTGTAATATCCTCCTACATAGTTGCTGATGTTGTCATAAGAAGTATCCCACCACCATCGCCAATCCAGCTTATATAAGGAAACCTGCACTCCCTTTTTAGTGAGTGGATTGCCCTCAGTATCTACTGCGGCAAGTTGAATGGTATGGTCTTCATCGGTGAGTAAAATGCCTCTTTTATCACCTTCAGGGGCTTTGAGCCCAACAAAACTGGCATATGGATAATAGGGAATACTGGTTGTGCTGATACTAAAATTTCCCCCTTCCTCGAATACTTTACCGTAAAGATTGGCTTGTAGTGCGCCAGGAGCATTGCTCGTGCTGCCCAAATCTAGCGTGATATTGGCATGTCCGGAAGCATCCACACGGCCTTCATAAGCCAGCGTTCTGTTGCTGTAAAAACTTTTTGACTCATCGTCGAATACGAAATTGGGAAAGTTGTCAAACGTGGTTTTAACAGGGGTGAGTTTGACTTCATATTCTGCTTTCAGGTTGCTGGCTGCTGCCCCACTCAACCAGCGAACATCCAAATCAGCGTTGACTTTCTTATCGTTGGCACCAAAAACGTCCTTGTTGAATTTTAAGTCGACCTTCAACCGGTTGGGCTTGATGGTTTCAATTTTGATGGTTTTGGAAAATGTAGCTCCGCCTACTTTCGCTTTTGCAAGCCAATTGCCCGTAGGCGCTTCATTATCGGTTACAAAATCATAGCGATATATGTTTCCTACAGGCTCACTGCTGATTTGTCTAAAAACCAACTGCCCCGCAGGGTTGAATAGCTCCATGATTACGGGATGCTTTTCGGGTAAAAGATTGTCCGATTTTTCGAGAATAAAACCAAGGTGAACCGTGTCGGCTGGTCGCCAAACGCCTCGTTCGCCGTAAATAAATCCTTTGAGTCCATGCTGGACTTCTGTGCCGCTGATATTGAAATTACTGAGCGATAAAGAGGAGCCATCGTCGAGCTTGAGATAGCCCACATCTTTTCCGTTTTTAGCCACTAAAACAAACGGTTTTCCTGTCAAATTCAAGTTTGCTTTACCTTCAGCATTCGTACTGACCGATGCGAGTAGCTGTTGCTGATAATCGAACACATCGATGGTCGCATTTGCTACGGGTTCGGTATTGAGGAGGTTGGTTACGAATACCGAAAATGGCTTTTTATCTCCTCCTTTCGCAATAATGCCAAGGTCGGAGGCAAGCAGCACTTTTGTGACATTACGCCTGCGGCCATAGTAAGAATCTGAGCAAGGATTGTCGCGCTCTTCCCAATTGTAGTTGCTGTTGTAATAACCCTCGTAACTATCCCAATAAGAACTTTCTTCGGGCTGAGAGGAGTCCCAAGAGTCTACGTCGAGTGTGGCTATTTCATTATTTTCTGTGCAGAAATAGGTGGAATATTTTTTCTGAAAGCCTATGCTTATCTGGTATATAGCGCCGGGCTCAGTTTTGAGAATGTCTTCCAGGTTTAATGAAAACCTGTTCCAATCATTCAAGCTGGTGACGCCAACAGTATTGAGTGGAACCGATGTTCGAGTAACTGCGCGAGCCACACGCTGCAATTGTGTTTCTCCACCGAGCCGATTGACCTGCAAGTATTGCAATACATTGTCTTCAAAAATCCGAACGACGGTAACGTCTACAGCTTTAAGTCCAATAGCATCAAAAGGCAGTATAAGTCCTTTTGTACTGGGTAAAATAGCGCGATTATCCTTGCTCGTGAGTCTGACTTCTGGCTTTACTTGCTGAAACTGCAAAGTGGCGATGTAGTCCTCTTTTAATGCCAGGCCCGCACTATTTTTGACAGATTCATCAATAACCAGCGTCATTTCTGAAGCTACCTCGTCAGTTGGATAAATCTTGAGTTCATTAAGGCTCACGATCAACCTAGGCTGAGTACTCATACCAGTGAGTGTAACCAATCCTTTGAAGTTTTGGCGGGCGTCCAATGGATCTGAAAAGAGCACCGAGATATGCTTATCTTTTCCTTCAATAATTTTGCTTGATACCACTTTGTAATTGTCCAGAGACGGCACTTCTATTTCTAGATAATCGTCTCTTTCTACACCGATTTTGGCTCCATTGGTGGTCAGAATAACTTTTCCTGGCTTATCCGTTTTCATGATGTTTTCAATGGTGAAGGTGTAGCGATTGTCTGACCCATTGTCCTCCCAATTTATGTCTAATAGTGTTTCTTTTTGCTTTGCTTTTATGAGGTCTTTGATGTTGTCAAAAGTGACATTATCGGCGGTTTGTAGCTCTCCTTTGGCTTGTAGCTTGGTCAGGTCAGAGGTGTTGTAAGGTTTTAGGCCAAATACTTTGACTTCATAGTTTTGAACCAAAGTTTGGAAAACGAATTGAAATGCTTTTTTGTCTTGGCCTATGTCGCTGATCAGTTGAGACAAGTCTACAGTTGCCTCATACTTCTGACCATTGGGAAGTTTTTTTTGTGGTTGAAAAACGATCGTCCTGTTATTAAGCCATGTGGTCGTACCACTGATCGCCGGGTTAAATTTGAAAACATCATCAAGTTCGACACCCATCAGTGAGTCGGAAACTGGATTGGTGAGTTTTAAGCGAATATCACTGGTAGAAGGGATGACACCATCTGTAAAAGAAGTTACATGATCTACAAATAAAGCTTTTGGGCTGCTAAAAATGTCTTCACTATTGTTGGTGGCTTTATCGTTTTCTTTTTGACATCCAAGAAAAAGAAGTCCAAGGGAAAGGAGTGCAATAAGTTGCTTCATGCAGTGTAAATTATAATTCCATGGAAGTTACAAGAAGCGGAATTCAATAGCAAAGTCAAAAAATAATGATTGAAAAAGGAATTGGAAACGAGTTATCTCCTTTGACAAAGGGAGCTTTCACCGGAGAACTTTTGACTGCCTTGGTTTGAAGGAGTGTACGTGAAGGATGGCTCGCCCAATTGATCAATAAAAAAGCGACTTCCCTTAGGAGAAGCCGCTTTTATGAAGAATTAAGTATTTAATCGCAGGGCGATAGCCCAATAGGTCTAATTCCCCGATGCTCTGCGTCGGAAGCTAGAGCCAAGGGTTCTACCTTTGGGTTTAATACCATTTATTATTTACTTTCTACTGTCTCGGATTTTTTTGATTCCGTAAGCTGCTCCACCTGCGAGTAACAAGCCCAAGCCACCATCAATGGGTGTTGCTGGAGGTGCGCCCTGAGCGAATACTGGTGAAGCGATGGTAAGTATCGCGATTAGAGACAATGTGATTTTTATAAATGAGTTCATGCTGATATCAGTTTAAGAATTTTTTAATAAGTAGACCATCTTTCGTTTCAATAGCAATGATGAAGAAACCGTTTTTATTGAAAGGTGCACTCCAAGCTTTGCTGCTCAAGTCTACATTTCTGGCTTCTAATGCTACCGCGCCGTTCAAGGACATTACTCGGATGTTTACTTTGTCATAAGCCTCAGCTGTACGCACATTCAAAGAAGACGCATCAGTGAATATGCTAAGGTTAGCTAATTCACGGTCATCGATAGTTAGTGATTCGGTGGCAGAAAATACCAACTCAAATCTATCGCTAGAAGTGACTTTAGAAGAGGTAAATGTATATGACTTAGTTTCTGACAAATTGACCTTCTTATCAAGCGCTTTATCTAAAAGATAAACCGTACGGCCTTCAAACGTTCCTTCCTCAAAGTTTAAAGTATAAGTGCCTTGCTTCTCCACGTCAAACCCTAGACCTACGTTAACATCGCTAGATGATAGTGGAAGGCCTTGAATAGCAAACTTGTCATTATCGATGAATGAGTAAAGACTCATATTGTTTCCACCAACTTTATAGGCATCATATAATCTATCGACTCCTGACTCAGCATTGTCATTTAAAAGGACAATAATATCGCTGTATGATTCATTATGATTAAGGGAAAGTCTTAAGAAATTTTTGTTTTCGTTAGCTTCTCTAAAAAAACCAGCGTCTGAGTTATTTCCAGCATCCATCATACTCGCTGTGAAGTTCAAAGTAGCAGCGGATGTCGCTTTCACAAAGAAACCCTGCGTGGACCTTACAAAACCATCAAAAGTTTTACCCCCAGAAGTTGTTCTTGTTGATAAGTCAGTCGTGCTGTTATACACTACATAGTCATCATTTGATCCTCTGGTCGTGTTAGAGCTTTCATCTTGCCATAAGTAAATAGAGGCACTGATATTTGCTGAATTGCCAGCGACCAATTTATCCACGTCAATTGCCGCAGTATATGGATTAGAAACGAGATTAAAACCAGCATTAGCAGCGCTTCCGTCTGCTGTTTCATCATATACTAAGCTTTGAGAAACTGTACCTGTATTTGGTGTTCCTGTGAAAGATATTGCTCCTGTGTTTGCTGAGAAGTAAGCATCTCCAGCAGTCATCGATTCTGCAGTAGTTACTTCCGTGAACCTTGCGTTTCCATTAGTACCATAAGCGATACTTTCGTCGTACTTGTATACAATACTTCCTAAAGAAGAGGTCATTGCTGAAGTCACTGGCGAACCAACGATGCTGTATTTTCCAGCTGTGGTGCTGTGGGTGGTGTTTTTATTTACTGTCACTTGGCCTGAGCCTGTGGCTCTGTCATTGATGATCAATGAAGCTGCAGAGGAAATAGTAACAGTAACCCCACTTGCGATATTTAAATCATTTACTGAAGTTGAACCTGTGATGCTTGCTGCATTGTTTGAAGCTCCTGAGACATCAGGAATTACCGCATTAAGGGAAGTACTTGGAAGACCATTAGACCAATTGCTGGCCGTTCCCCATTCTGTATCCGTAGCTCCGGTCCAAACCGTCACGGCACTCGCTGCGCCGGGAGAACCTGTGTCGGAAACACTCGCTTGCCAGTTAGAAGAAGTACTTGAATTATCTGCTGTTAAATCAATGATTTCATAGCTTGGCCCATCACCATCTGTACGTCCGTCGTTATTGTCATTGTAACCCACTTCGTCAATGGCGACATCTTCAGCAGTCAGTGTAATCGTTGAACTGGCATTGTTCAGTTGATTAGCATCAGAGTTATTAAAAACAATGCTGGCGCTAAATGGAAACGATCCGGATGTGCCTAATTGAATTGTGAGATATTGTGCGGTAGCTATTGTTACTGTTCCGTCAAAAGTATAAGTATAATTAGGGTTAGTATTAATGAGCTTCCAGTCGCTATCCAATAATATACTTGATCCAGATGCATTGTAAATTTCAATCCATTCTTCATCACTCCCCGGAGAATTGTACATTATTTCAGAAATAATAATATCTCCGATATTGTACTTTGAAGCGGCAGTTGCAGTGGACTGAGTTGGTACCGTTCCGTCTATTTTGTAGTCAATTGTTGTGCTGTTATTGCTGTAAGGATAAATGTTGAAGTTGTATGTAGTAGCTGGTGTCAAACCTGTGAAAGAGTAGGATTGAATTCCTTTTCCAATATTTACCGCCGCAGAACCATCAGATAAATCTGCATCAGTGGCCACTTCTGTAAAATCGATTGGAGCAGTTATAGTTCCAGTGCTTGCAAGGATAAGAAAGCCAGCAGCCGCCTGTGCTCCATCATTATCTAACCAAGACAAGTCAATTTGCGCAGCACTTGTCGCAGTGGCAGTAAAGCTCGCTACGTGATTGGTCGGTTCTGGATTGCTTGTGGCTGGTTGACCAACCCAAGTCTTGGGATCCATGTCAATTGCATTTTTTGGATCGTTTGCAGTATGACTTGTACAACCTGAGGCAGAAGATCCGTCAGACCAGACATTCCATTCGGACTCAGTGAATGTTGCGTTTCCCGCTGTAACCGTGGGTTTTCTTTCTGCACGGCCATCCTCAAATTCCCCACAAGTATTGCTGCCATCTGTTCCAGGAGTCCCAAATATATCAACTACAGCGTCAGAGCCATTGATAATAAAAATGATATCGTCTCCATTACTATCAGCAGGGCCCCCAGTTCCTATATCCTGATCTGGGTCGAATCCATAAGTGCCATTAAAATCTGATGTACTAGCCGCAATGATATAAAAACCTCCTGCGGCTATCGATCCAGTTAAAGATACTGGAGTTTGAGGCTCTGCATTACCGTTGGTATACCTATTAATTTTCCAAGTAGACAAATCAACAGCCGAACTCCCTAAATTGTAAAGCTCGACGTATCTGGCGTTAGAATTATCATTTGGATCTGCTAGTTCCGTGATAATCACTTGCCCATAACTCACCAGTACTCCCAGAGAAAGCACTGCTGCTAAGTAAATTTTCTTCATAATTAATTCAATTAGGTTTTTATTAATACCATCAAAACTAACAACGATTAAGGACTATTTGAGCGCTTCATTATTAAGGCTATATTAATAATGAGTTATTAATGCCAATTTTGTAAAAAATGAGTCAGTATTGTGAGTTATTGGCAATAAAGCGCTTTTCTCCGGCGCAAAAATTTCAACTTTCTTAAGAGTTTTTTCTGAGTGTTCCTTTATCTCAACAATACGCCGAGGCAGTTTATTGATGATAAAAGTTCAGCTTGAAGCGCTGTGGTTGGGTTATTGGTTATCCACCACCAAACTCAAGCAAAGATTAACCATCCAAAAAAACCATTGAGGCAAATGGCCGAAATCAAATTCAAACGCATGGTGTTTTCGAAGTTGGCTAGGGAAAGGTCTTTTCGCATGCGTAAATACCACCAACCGAAAAACACCAAAACAGGACTCAAAGAGGCGACAAAAACCAAGCCTTCCAACAAACTATAATAGGTCAAAAAGAACCCAACAAATAGGCTTACGGAGAATGCAAAAAAGAGACCAGTGAAATGAAAAGTGCCCGGAATTCCGAGAATCAAACTAATAGTACGGTCGCCTCGCTGGGCATCTTCTTCATGCTGATATACTTGTGTCATAGGATAGGAACCGAATAGCAAGAAGGTGCTTAGCACTGCCGCGAATTGTATTTTGGTTTCATAGATAGCCTCCATTCCTTCAGGACTCAAACCAATGGCCACCATCAATACCGTAAAATACCCCTGAAAAAACCCTGCCGCTACCCAACCCCAAATCGGATATTTTTTTAACCGAATGGACGGGTGACTATACGCCTTTGACACCAAACCATAAACCAAAAGGAAGAGCACAAACCAATATGAAATAAAGAAACCCAAAATCAGGGCCAGGAGGTCAAAAAGGAGCGCAGCATAATAAAGTTCTTTGGAAACTTTTGGAGGATTTTTTAACCCACCAATACTTTTTTCGTCCTTGTCGAAATAGCTGTTGTATCCATTGCTCGCCGGATATAGGAGTACGTGAAGGATAAGAAAAATCAACCCGAATCTCCACCATTCAAAGTCATGGACGACAGCACTCCCAAATAAAAATACGGGTAGAAGAAAAAAGGAAAATGGGATTCGTAGATGTAGAAGCGTTGATCTTTTCATAAAAACTTTGAATCAGGCAAATTTGCATAATTCAGTCGTGAAGTAGACTTTTTTTGTATCAAGAACTGTAAACACTAAGCGATAGCGGATGTTTATGATTTCGTAAATCTAGAAATCCGCTAGAATCCTTGTAATATTACCCTTAGGTCTAAATTCTAACATGCCCGCATACATTTCCGCTATCGGTACCGCCATTCCTAAATTTCAAATCTCCCAAAAGGAGACGGCCAAGTTTATGATCGATCATCTGCCACTCGATGATCATCAAAAACATGTCGTAGAGGTGATTTACCGCGCAAGTGGTATTCAGTCGCGCTACTCAGTCATTGAGGACTTTCAGAAAGAGCCTAAAGACTTCACTTTTTTCCCAAAAAATGACCAGCTCGATCCATTTCCTACTATCAAGGATCGGATGGATTTTTACCAGAAAGAAGCGATTGATATCGCCACAGCAGCAGCGGAGGAGGCAATAACTGCAGCAGGAATAGGCGCAAAATCTCTAACACATTTGATCGCTGTGAGCTGCACGGGCATGTATGCGCCAGGAATCGATATAGACTTGATTGAGAAGCTTGGTCTAAAAACCAATGTAGAGCGCATGGCCATCAATTTTATGGGTTGCTATGCGGCATTCAATGCAATTAAAGCTGCCAAAAATATAGTCACAGCCAATCCAGAGGCGAAAGTCCTCATCGTCGCAGTGGAGCTTTGCAGTATCCACTTACAAAACACCACCGACGAAGATAGCCTGCTCTCCAATGCGCTTTTTGGTGATGGTGCGGCGGCCCTTATCGTGGAAGGGGAGAAAAAGGAAAGCCTCCAATTGGAAGTGATGGCGCAGTACAGCGATCTGGCTTTTGCTGGCAAAGAGGAAATGAAATGGAATATCTCTAACCACGGCTTCATCATGAAGCTGTCCTCCAAGGTCCCTGATGAAATAGAAAAAGGCATTCGCCAACTGACCGATAATTTGCTCGCACATATCAACTTACAAGTCTCAGAGATTGATTTTTTTGCCATACACCCTGGAGGCAAAAAAATCTTGGAAGTGATCGAAAAACAACTTCACTTGAAGAAGGAGCAGAACCAAGCCGCCTATGATATATTGAAGAATTTTGGGAACATGTCCAGTCCTACGGTTTTATTTGTACTCAAAAGCCTGATGGAGCCATTGAACCATCAGGACAAAGGAAAAAATATTTTGAGTTTTGCCTTTGGCCCTGGACTCACATTAGAAAGCTTATTATATCGCGTAGCATGAATCTAAAGGAGCGCTCAGAAGAGATAGAAATAATGGACGACCTCAACATCGCCGGGGAGGTGGTTGATCAGACGCTTCGCGAATTAGATGTAATCAATCGCAATCTTGGCGGCAATCAAGTAAGTCTTGCGGTTTTCAAAAAGCTGCTGAAAGAAAAATCACCAAGGTCACTGGTTGATCTTGGCTGTGGTGGCGCAGATATTTTGATGGACATGGCCAAAATTGCCAAGGACGCCAACCCACCCATCCAATTTTTTGGAGTAGATGCTAATCAGGAAATTGTGGATTACGCCAACAAAAATACCGCTGCTTGGGATAATATCCATTGCGAAAAACTTAATATCTTTTCGGAGGCCTTCGCCCAAAAGTCATTCGACATTATTCATTGTTGCTTGTTTACACACCACTTTACCTCCGATGAGTTAGTCATTTTATTTAAACAATGGAAAACGCAAGCCAAAATAGCCATCATTATCAATGATTTGCACCGTCATTGGTTAGCTTATTATTCCATAAAGTGGATTACTGGTTTTTTTTCAAGCTCTTACATGGTCAAAAACGATGCAGCGGTTTCTGTTGCTCGTGGCTTTAAGAAAAGGGAATTGCTCGACATACTGACCCGTGCAGACCTCACCAATTACAAAATCAAATGGAAATGGGCCTTTCGTTGGCAATTAGTCGTCTACATTTGATGAAATTCTAATCTTTGTTAAAGCATTTTTTATAAATTAACATGTTGAATGAAGAAGTTAATCATAACCGCCATCTAATATAATATTAGCCACCATGCAAAAAATCACTGCCTTAATACTGGCCTTGGCGCTAAGTATTTTCGCCTATGCTCAAGAAACAATAACCGTAACGGGTATTGTCACAAATGAAACTGGAGGACCTGCTGCGGGTGTGAATATCACTGCCCAGGGATCGGGCACTTCTGCAGTTACTGCCGATGATGGATCTTTTTCAATAGCTCTGAAAACAGGGTTCGAGGTGCTTTTGCTCAAAGGTCAAGGAATCGTCACTCGGAAATACTATTTGTCAGGGAGTAAAGAAATAAAAATTTCTGTAAAAAAGTTAAAGGACAAATCCAGCGACCAAGACGGCCTTTCTATAGGTTATGGCTCTCAATCCAAAGAATCCAATACATCGAGTATATCTTCTATCGATGGGGAAAGTATCAGTCCTGCTCCTTTGATTAATCTTGAGCAGAGCAATCAAGGAATGACTACTGGTATGTTTGTCCAAAACTCCAGCGGTAAGCTAGGTGGGGCGACAACCGTACGCGTAAGAGGAGGTTCCACACTTTCAAATTCTAACCAGCCACTGTATGTCGTAGATGGTGTGCCCTTGGTTTCTCAAAATCAATCCAACATCAATCCAAGCAATATTGCCTCTATTGAAATATTAAAAGATGCCTCCGCGGCTGCTATTTATGGATCAAGAGCTGCAAACGGCGTAGTGATTATCACCACCAAATCAGGCTCTACCAATAAAATGTCTATTGATGTAGACTATCAATTCAGTGTTCAGGAAACGCCCAAAAAACTAGACTTATATTCTCCAAAAGAATACAACATTCAATTTATTGAGCAAACGCTCCGTACGCTAGGCAATCTTTATGAGCCTATCATTACGAGAGAAAATCTGGAGACCATTTATAATTCACTAGAGACTGGAAACTTAGAGGTAGACTTTTTCGATCTTTTCGGAGATCCGACCTATCAAAATTTCACCTTCCCAAATGCTTATGGCAACCTCGATAAAAATACTGATTGGCAAGACGAAATATTCCAACGTGGCGCTTCTCACCGCATCAATCTGGGTGTGCAGGGAGGCGTGGAAAAGCTCAATTATTTTGCAAGTGCTTCTTACAATTCGCAAGAGGGTATATTGATTGGCAACAAATTCGAGCGATTCAATGGTACCATTTCCCTCAATAGTCAGCTTACGGATAAATTTAAAGTCAACCTTGACCTCAACTATATCTATTCTAAGGATTATCGGTTATTGGACGATCAAGACCTTGGCTCTCCTTTACAAGCTATCGTATTGCCACCGTCAGACGGCTATGATCCCGCAGACAATTATAATTTGATTGTAAGAAGCTTGGAATATAATCCACTCACAGAGGTTAATTTTTCCGACAATCTGGGTTTTAACAACAGCGTCATCGGGAATCTAGGTTTAACTTATGACATTACTGACAAACTCAAATTTGATGTGAGTGGCGGTATTGATTTTAGCGAATTGAGAGATGAAATACGTCAAGGACCTGAAACTCGCTCTGGTGGAACTACAGGAAGATCACAACTTGGTACCACGGACTTGAGAAACTATATCTTCAATACTTACTTTACCTTCACCCCAGAGGAGAGAACTTCGAGATTTACCAGACCTACGAATGAATTATCATTTGTAGTAGGTGCATCCTATCAAAAGTCTACCGTGGAGTCTACTTATCGACTGGCGAACATCAACAGTATATCTGAGCTGGAAGGACTTGGCAATGACGCTCCGGAATTATTGGACGTGAATATTCCTAATAGTGTCAATGTGTTTGCTTCTACTTTCGCACGGATCAATTATAATATAAAAAGCAAATATCTCTTTCAGCTTAGTGCTAGAATGGATGGTTCCTCCAAGTTTGGTGCGGACAACAGATTTGGTTATTTCCCAGCAATATCTGCCGGTTGGATGATAAATGAAGAAGATTTTATGTCATCACTTAATTTTATCTCCTTATTAAAGTTGAAAGGAAGTTATGGTCTGATTGGCAATACACCGACAGATGATTTCTTATACCGACGCAACTATTTTCAACTTAATTACAGAAACGATCCCGGGATCAGGTTGCTCAACCTAGAAAACCCTGAACTCAAATGGGAAACTACGGCACAATTAGATTTGGGGCTTGAGTTTGGTATTGGCGAGAGAATCAGCGGATCTATTGAATACTATAGAAAAAATACCACCGACTTACTATTCCCTGTGCCAGTAAGTCAAACCTCAGGTTTTTCTTCTGTCCTGAGAAATATCGGAGAAATGGAAAATGTAGGAGTCGAGTTTAATATCAGCTCTACGAATATTCAAAAGGGCGATTTTACTTGGAGTACTGATTTTAACATCTCTACGAATGACAGTAAGATTACCAATCTGAACAATCAGCAACTTATTGTAGGGGTCAATGCCTTTTTGGAAGGGCAAGCACCAGGCGTTTTTTACATGAGAAAGTTTGTAAGAGTAGAGCCTAATACTGGTGTGCCGCTCTGGGACAATGGCGCTGGTGGGACAACCAGTGATTATGAATCAGCTCCGAGACAGGTGGTGGGTAATCCTAACCCGAAATATTTCGGAGGCCTCATCAATAACCTGACTTATAAAAACTTCAACTTATCATTTATGCTACAGTATGTTGGCGGTCAGGATATTTACTGGGCAACAGGAGAGTTTTTAGCAAATAGTGGTATTCTTAACTTAAATCAACTTGCAACCCAAGCAAATAGGTGGTACGAACCCGGAGACGTTGCAGAATATCCGGTACTAGATCCTGCACAGGAAAACACATTCCCATCTACTCGCTGGTTGCAAGACGGGAGCTACATTCGGTTAAAAAGCCTAACTGTGTCTTACGATATACCAGCTGCTGCTGGTTGGGGATTGACTTATATGAATGTCTACATTGGTGGATCTAACCTGTTGACATTTACGGATTATCTGGGCTATGATCCAGATGTGAACTACATAGATCCGCTCGATGGTGTCGTCGGTCAAAATATCAGCCGAGGGATAGACAATTTCACGTCACCACAACCAAGAATATTTATGGCAGGAATTAAAATCGGACTATAATGAGGACTTTAGTTATAAAAAATTACCCAACGATCTTGAAAAATATCTGTCTTACCTTTTTAACACTATCCATTTTATCCTCCTGCGAATCCATGTTGGAAGTAGACGCTGAAGGTACCATAAGCGGTGATGTGCTAGTCAATGAAGCCACGATTCAGCAATCTTTAATCGGCGCTTATTATAGTCTTGGAGGCATCAATGATGGGGCGAATGGCGGAGAGTTGCTTGGAGGCGATTTCAAAGTGATTCCTGAGTTACTGGTGCGCCAGCAAAGCCTGGAAGTAGTCTGGGATGATGTGAACAGTCCAACTTACGCTAATTTCATCGATAAAAACATTCTATTGACCAATCCAACGGTGGAGGCTAATTGGAGGAGGGCGTATGAAGTCATCAACAATGTGAATACCATTCTTGTGAATGTTGCAAATATCTCAGATGCTACCCAAAGAAAAAGAATTGAAGGAGAAGCTAGAGCAATCAGGGGAATACTCTACTTTGAAATGGTGCGTCTGTGGGCTCCACAATACAGAGAGTCTACTTTTAATAGTTTAGCTATTCCGCTCATTACAATACCATTCGAAACTATCGCTGATATTAAAACGCCTACCATTCAAACGGTGGGCGAGGTTTACGCGCAAGTAGAAGAGGATTTATTGGCCGCAAGTGAGGCGTTATTAGAGTTTGGCCAAAACGGCGTTTATTTGAACTATTATGCCTGTCAGGCATATTTGATGCGACTGTCAATGCATCGTTTAGAATTTGCAAATGCACAAGTGTATGCGGAGAATATCATCAATTCAGGACTTTATTCTTTGGCAGAAACATCTTTAGCAGCATTTAACAATACCACCAACTCATCAGAGGATGTGTTCGCCATACAGCAAACGTTGTCCAACAACACGGGCGATATCACGTCTGGATCTGGATTAACCTTTCTATACTCGTCTATCTCAGGAAAAGGCCCTGGAAGTTTTAGAGTTCAAGGATTGTCTATTGGTGCGGCACTTGCTGATTTTTATCCCAATGCCCCGGCATTTTGGGGAAATGACTTGAGAGGATCTGTAGATTCTGTCACCTCCGCAACAACGACAGTAGCCGACATAAACAAGGCGTTCTACCGTCATGTCACCAGTACCAATACGCTTTCACTCAACAAATTTGCTTCTGCCGACTATGTTATTCCTGTGGTACGACTGGCTGAAGTTTATCTTACCAGAGCGGAGGCTTTAATCGAATTGTCTTTTCCAGATGTCAATGAAGTCGCAATTTCTGACCTAAACCTCATAAGAGTTCGAGCCGGTTTGCCAGAAATGGTTCCTGCTGACTTTGGTGATGCTGGTCAGATGCGAGATACACTGGTATTGGAACGAAGACGTGAATTTTATGGTGAGGGGATGTTATTGCACGACTTGAAAAGATGGTCGGCAAGAGGTTGGCCAGCGGCAATTAATAGAAGTGACCCTTTGTTTAGAAAATTCATTTTGCCATTTCCTCAAGCAGAAGTAGACACTTGGGTAGTCGACTGATTGAGGTGATTTTCTAGAAAACATTGAAAAGAACTAAGAAACCCTGCGCTATCTGCAGGGTTTTTTTGTTAGAAGGGTAATAGTTTCTTTCAGATAGAATTTAAAAAAAGCTGGGTTATAGGGAATAAATATGGAAGCCTGATATCAATAATAACCTTTAGAAGGGGTAATTGCAAAAAATTCACTTAGCGTTTTTAGAGACTAATTTTATTTAGGCTACCTTTATCTTATATGATAAACCGCAAGAAGTTAATCTTTCTGTTTTTCGTTGCTTTCATTTACATTTCTTCCTGTAAAAGCAATGAAGCGCAGTACGCTGCTACGGAGAATTCATCAGAAAATGGCTTGTCTATAACCATTCCAGAACCAGCACTAAGTCCAGGGCAGGCGATTCTCCAGTTTAAAGTAATCAACACGAATAAAAACGAAGTAACTGCACTATTCTCCACTTTGGAGAAGCAGAGTTTCGGCTTTAATACCCATTTGATTATGGGAGATAGCATCACCATTACCACAAAAAAAGAATTAGTACTGCCCCCTGGAAGCACTTACAAGTGGGTTGTAGAAGAATCAAAAATGCGCGGTTCAAATCGAAAGACTTTTCGCCTAATCGATGAGTTGAACTAAACCCAAAACCAATAAACACCTAAAGCCAATATGAGAACTTTTCTAATCCTTTTTTCCATAATTGCCTATTCCCAACTTTTCGCGCAAGGACCATCTTTGCCAAAAGATAACCCACAAGCCCGTCTTGAATTTGAAATAGAAAAAACGAAGGATCCGAAGACCGGTAGAATCCCTTTTAACATTAAGACCAAAGAGAGGGACTTCATGCAACGTGCCTTTAGTTCAAGTGCCCGAGTAGCTGGAGCTGGCGACAATGCTGTTCCTTGGTATAGCAGAGGACCTATTAACCAAGGAGGAAGAACGCGCGCGCTGAAGATAGACGTTGATAATGAAAGCACCATTCTTGCCGGAGGTGTTTCGGGAGGCATGTGGAAGTCTACCAACCAAGGAACCAGTTGGAGTAAAACGACAGGTAGTGACGAACTGCAAAGTGTTACTTGCTTAGCACAAGACCTAAACAGCACCAATAATGACACCTGGTATTATGGCACAGGTGAGTGGTCAGGGAACTCTGCAGGCGCAACCGGCGCGGCTTATCAGGGCAATGGAATTTATAAAAGTACCGATAATGGACAAACTTGGGTTGGATTGTCTGCCACACAGACAACTACACCTGAGAGTTTCACCAGTGATTTTAATTATGTTCATGAAATTGTTGTAGACCCAACGAATGGAGATGTTTATGCAGCCACCTACGATGCTATCTACAAGTCAGACGATGGAGGAGCTAGTTTCGAGATAGTTCTTGGCGGGAGTGGCAATAAACAATGGTCAGATATTGTCGTTTCTTCCACAGGATTGCTATATGCGACTATAAATACGATGGGAGTCTATCGTTCCTCTGATGGAGTCACATGGACTCAGATCAATTCCACGGGAGGACCTTCAGATATGGACAATGGAGAAAGAGTAGAACTGGCGCTAGCCCCTTCTAACGAAAACTTGCTCTACCTTATTGCCGAGGATGATGCCCACGCATCTGGGTATATTTTATATCTCTGGAACGAAAGCAATGATACTTGGACCAATAGGTCTAATCAGATTCCCCAACTCGGAGGGGCTACAGGAGACTTTGACTCTCAAGGAGGTTATGACTTATTGGTCTCCGTGAAAAATGATGATCCCAATGTAGTCGTTATCGGAGGCACGAACCTATTCCGCTCCACGGATGGTTTTGCAACGACAGGTAATACAGATTGGATTGGTGGTTATGAAAATTCAAATAGCGATTTTGGTCTTTATACAAGTCATCATCCAGACCAACATTCATTCGCCTGGCTGTCGAATGACGATGCTATTTCAGGAAATGATGGCGGCCTACAGCTCACCACTAACATTGTCAAGACGAACCTGAATAGTTCGGGTGAAGCGGTTGATTGGACGCCTTTAAACAATGGATATTTAACAACTCAAGTGTATGCTGTTTCTGTAGGTCCCGGTGACCAAATAATGGCAGGATTCCAAGACAATGGAACATGGCTGACGAATAGCACAAATGGCACGGAAAATTGGGGAGACCCATTTGGTGGAGACGGATCCTATAGTGCTTGGAGCAGCGATGGAACAACCCGATGGTTGTCTTCACAAAATGGGAGTCTCCTTTTACTCACTTACAGCGATGCAGACGACCTCACTTATAATGGCTTTACCCAACCCTACTCACCGACGGGCTATACGTCAGGGTCATTCATAGCCGCGATGTATGTCGATCCTAAAAACGATAATCTCTTGTATTTGGGTGGAGACAATACGGGCGTACTATGGGTAAATACACAGGCAAAAACGGGGGACGAAGCTACCGGGTGGAAATCGATTGCTTTAACGGGAAGCACTGATCGAATTAGCGAAATCGGCACGACCAACACAGAAGGAATGCTTTATATAGGAACATCCGGAGGAAAAATCTTTAAAATCACCAATGCTGGAGGCAATGCGTCAGTGGCAGAAATTTCTACAGGAACAGGTTTTCCTCGAGGCAGTGGATATATTTCTGGCGTTACCGTGAATGCAGAAAATAGTAATGAAATTCTGGTCAGCTTTTCAAATTATTCTGTGAGAAGTTTATGGCATACTACGAATGGTGGAGCCAATTGGTCAGATGTAAGTGGTAATCTCGAAGAAAACGCAGATGGCTCAGGTAGCGGGACTTCTGTGAGAACAGTAGGAATTTTAGCCAATGGATTAAGATATTTTGCAGGAACAAGTACGGGTCTTTATTCTACCAATAGCCTCAATGGTACGAGTACGGTATGGGTCCAAGAAAGCAGTAGCGATATTGGTCAGGTGGTCGTTGAACATATGGTCGTTCGAAGTACTGATGGATTAGTAGTGGCTGGAACCCATGGTAACGGGGTTTTTAGTGCCAAGTATGAGGTGAACGCCACGCCTACATTCACGGCTTTCTCTGGAGTTTTGGCAACTACTTCGTTGAATAAGGAAGTAGAAATTACTTTCACTGAAATGACTGCCAAAGGAGATGAAGCCGACACAGATGGTACTGTTCAGGCTTTTGTCGTTCAATCTGTGACGAATGGCACACTTAAAATAGGGGCAAGTGCAGGAAGTGCAACGGCATTTTCTCAAAGTGGAAATGCTTTGATCAATGCGAGCAACAATGCCTATTGGACGCCAGCAACGAATGCTACTGGGGCAAGCATAGCCGCTTTTGAAGTCATTGCTCAGGATAATAATGGAGGAAAGTCAAGCCAAAATGTGGCCGTTAATTTATCCGTAAGCGCGGCAAGTATTTGGAATGGTGCAACCAGCAGTGACTGGGGTACAGCAAGCAACTGGAATACTGGGGTTGTCCCTACATCAGGTGACAATATTGTCGTTGATAATGTCGCCAAAGATCCGATAGTCGATGGTGATTTTGCAATCAATAACCTGACGCTGAATAGTGGAGCAACACTGACAGTGAAATCAGGCTCTTCGCTAGTCATTCTCGGCACTGTTTCAGGAACAGGAGCCGTAAAAGCCAACCGTACCGTCTCAGCAAATACAAGCTCCTTATACTCGATGATCAGTAGTCCTGTAACCACGGCAACTATCTCTTCTCTTGGCGCAAGTATCATTTATACCCATGATGGCGCAGATTTTCAGGCCGTGAATGGGGGTAATATGGTGGCTGGTGAAGGTTATTTTGTGTTTTTCGAGAATGGGCAGCCGCAAAATGTAGCATTGACGGGAACGCCTAACTCAGGAAATGTGACGGTATCGCTCCCTGCAGGGCAATTCAAAATAGTAGGCAACCCGTACTTAGCAGCCATTGATTATAACAGCTTCCCGGGCACCAATACAACTGGTAATATTTGGATTTGGGATGATGCCGGCACCAATGGAGCAATTACCAGAAATGGAGATTATGTGACGATAAATACCGCTGGCGTTACTGCAGCCGCGAAAGGAGCAACAGGCAATTCATGGAACGGACACATTGGCTCACTACAAGGATTTTTTGTTGAGGGTGATGCAGACGGAGGTGATTTGACCTTCACGCCTGCTATGCAAACATTGGCTACAGGTAATAATGGAGAGAATAACCACTTTCGAGATGACTCAGATTTGCATAGGATTAAACTTAGCCTTTCGGGGAACGATCTATACAATGAAACCATGGTGGCGCTTTCACCATTTGCCACGTATGAGAAGGATTATGGGCTCGACGCTAAAAAGATTAAAGGAAATCCGTTGATTGCTTTTTACAGCTTACAGGATAATCAACCTTATGCGATACAAGGACTTCCTGTTCCTCATGAGAAGAATGAAGTGCGCGTACAGCTGGGTATAGATCTGGCTGAAGAAGCCACGTATAAAATTTCCTTGGTTGAAGAAGACATTAGTGCCGACTATGAAATGCTATTGCTCGACAAAGTATCTGGAAAAACACATGATCTTCGGTTAGCACAAAACATTGATTTTCAATCTGGTATAGTCACTGGTTCTAACAGATTCGAACTCATTTTTAGAAAGGCGGAAGTGCTCGTAGTAAACGAAATTGGTGCACTTAATCTGAAGGTTTATGGAAATGCTCAAGGTTTGAAAATCCGCTATCATCAGGATGGTACATTTAGGACGAATGTCTACGCTTTGGATGGAACACAGGTGTTTTCTGGAAGTGTAACCGTCGCTGACCAGCAGGCAGAATTACCCTTCCAACTCAAAAGAAACAGAATATACATTCTAAAAATCAACAATGAATCTGTGAAGTTTGTCATTCAATAGGTAGACTTGGCGAAAGGCTTGACAGACAAATACAATTCACCATGATTATTCTTCCGTCGACCTACTGACGGAAGTTTCTCATTAGCGACATTCACTATTGATGACGAATAGCACTAGTTTTGATTGTCGAAATATTTATTCACAAATGAAAAAAATCTTATTCAGAGTAGTTGCAGTAATCGCCGCATTGTTGGTCGTCACGTTTTTTATATTAAATACAGCCAATTTTAGTTCGGGATATAGAGCTGGCGTACCCATCAAAGTAAGTCATAAAGGCATATTATTTAAAACCTGGGAAGGCCAATTGAACATTGGCGGTCTAACGAACTCCGGCCAGGGAGCGATACCCACCACATGGGAATTTTCCATAGAATCGGACAAGGAGCAAGTACGAGAAGACATTGAAGATGCGATCAAAAGTGGAAAGCGTGTCAAGCTCAATTATGAAGAAAAATACATCAAGTTTTTCTGGAAAGGGGACACCAATTACTTCGTAAATGATGTGGAAATATTGGATTAGCTGAGGGTTTTGCGGAAACACTCAGTCTAAGCTCATCCCATTTTGCTAAGAAAATTGAGTTTTTGAACTAGGGCTTCTTGGATAAGTGATTTTAGCGGCAGAAAGATTCCTAAATTGAATTAAAAAAGCGTTTTGGGCTTGTTCAATGAATATATCAAAACCTTAAAAATAAGCAAAAAGCATAGATTTTCAGGTTTTCGATCGGCCTTGGATAAATTTCGACAAGAAATTCAGACCATGATAATCAAAATTGAATCCTCTGTTTGAGCGAAGTGAGTTTAGGATTCACTGTAGGAACAGTCTGAATTTCAGAAATTTATACACAGCCTTGATTTCTTTGCATACTTTCTGCATCAAGGCAGAAAGTATGAGCCAGTCTGGCTTGAAGACATAATATGGAATAAACATGCAAGCCATGATTATTCCTGCATTATTAAGCGCCCAAAATGGTTTCGATTTGCGCCAGTTCGTCTTCGGTAAACTTTAGTTTGGTAATTGCTTCGAGATTGTTTTGTAGTTGCTCTTGAGTGCTTACACCCACCAATACGCTAGTGACCCGTGCATCTTTCAGTAGCCAAGAAATAGCCATTTGCGCCAATGATTGCCCTCTGTTTTCTGCTATGTCATTGAGCTGTTTGATCTTCGTCAGTTTTTCCTCTGAAATGTGGTCAACTTTCAAAAAACCGTGCGACTTTGCGGCTCTTGACCCTTCAGGAATTCCTTTCAAATATCTATCGGTCAATAAACCTTGAGCCAGTGGCGAAAACGGAATGCAACCAACACCTTCTCTGCCCAAGACATCCAGCAGTCCATCTTCCACCCATCGCTCAAACATGGAATATTTTGGTTGATGGATAATACATGGCGTACCATTGGATTTCAATATAGCGATAGCCTTCGCTGCGTCTTCGGCCTGATAATTGGAAATACCCACATACAATGCCTTGCCCTGATTCACTGCGGTGGTCAGTGCGCTCATTGTTTCTTCCAATGGTGTCTCCGGATCTGGCCTGTGGGAATAGAAAATATCGACATAGTCGAGGTTCATCCGTTTGAGGCTCTGATCGAGGCTTGAAAGCATGTACTTCCTCGACCCCCAATCTCCATAAGGACCTTCCCACATTTTATAACCTGCTTTGGTAGAGATAACTAGCTCGTCACGAAGATTTCCACCAAAATCTTTCTTTAATATTCTTCCAAAATTCTCTTCTGCTGAGCCTGCGGGTGGTCCATAATTATTGGCTAAGTCGAAATGTGTAAGACCATTGTCAAAAGCCATGCGAATGATTGCTCTTCCTTTTTCAAATACATCCACACCACCGAAGTTGTGCCACAGCCCGAGCGAGAGTAGTGGTAATTTTAAACCGCTATTACCACATCGGCGATACTGCATTTTATCATATCTGTTTTCAGAAAAAAGGGTGTTCATCGTTTGAGTTTTTGGTAAAAAGTCAGGTTTGGTATTTTTGCTCTTTGTTGTTCACTTTTTTATCAAGTAACGTCACATAGGATTTGACATATGCTAATATGAAAGGAAAGGCTGTTAGGAATTTTGGTTTTCAAGGGCTATACTCCTTTGCAAAATACTTTTACGCAACTAACTTCCTACGCTTAATCCAATGGTCAATTTGATCAAATAGCCTAAAAATATAAGTAGGAGGAATGATACACTCCTCGGGGATCTTCGCCCTGATTTGTTTATGGATTTCAGGTAGTTTTGACCAATGCACCCCAAACCGCAGGTGATGTGCGGTATGATATCCTAAATTTCCAGTGAGCTTGTTGTACCACTTACTTTCAATATTCCTACTGGCCAGTAAGTGATCGTCTACATCCAAATCGGAGTGATGACTGTAGGTCGCATAGGAAGTCAGCAAAAGCGAAGTGATCATTGGCAAGATGAATATAAATAAGGCTTGAAGTGGTCTGAAATAAATAAGAAGAGCCAGAAAAAAACATACTAAAACAAGCATAATAATGAAGGTCTTCCTAATTTGAAGATGCTTTTTACCCACTCTAAATGCTCTCCAGTAGCTTGTGAATGTAACATTTAATGTATAGCTGATGGCACTGAATTTATTTCCTTTTTTATTCTTCCATCGCGACTCATCTTTCTCTTGGTCAAGGTAGTTTAAGTGATGACCAAAATTGTGGTGAAGCACCCACATATTAGAAGTAATGCCCGTATGAAAAGAATAAACGATTTCTAGCACCCAATTATAAAAGGACTTTTTGAACGTTTTATAATGCTGGTGGTGGTGATTCCAAGCACAAATGTTGGCCTTAGGAAAAATACCAATGGCAAACCAGCCAATAAGTATATAGATATTGTCAATACTCAAGTAGAGTACAAAATCAGCTAAGAAGTAAAGGGTGAAGATCAGTACAGGTAACCGATCTTCTGTGTGTCTAAATATTTTCATATCGCATATTCCAACTCAAAGAAAAGCAATTAGTTTGAATCAGGCATTGATCTTGGTCGTCATGAATATTTAAGCGCCTCATTTTTCCTGCCGAGCAAAGGCGATCACTTATGCCGTTTTTAAAGTTAAAAGGCTTTTATCTCTTTGGATTGAAAAAAATGGATAAGCCTCTTGTTCATCATTTGCTTCCATTCTGAGGAGATAAGGGCGAAATATAAAACCTCTTTATCGGCTAACCTCAATTCTAGGCGGGTTCAATTCCGGCCATACCCTTTGAATACTTCATTAACGTGCCATTCCAGATACGTATCTTTTGGTTCATAGAATTTTGATTGTGGTCTTCTTATTTCTTTGGCATGGAAATCCAAAAGCCATTCTTGTTTACCTCTTGATCCATTGACTTTGTCTGATACAATCAATTGAAAACGGTCATTAATAGTGTATGCTCCTAAATCAAACAATTTGTGATGTAGCGAGCAGAGGGCTAATCCATTTTGCGCTTCATCTGGGCCTCCAGCCTGATGCCACTTGATATGGGCTGCCTCCAAGGCTAAAGGCTGGTGACCCAACCGAACATTGAATCCACACACAGCACATTGGTACTCATAGGCGATCATTATTTTTTCCCTAAAAGCAGGATCACGTTTTCTTCTGCTAGCTGTTGGCAGAATATTTTGATTGAGCCCCACTGCATCTAAAATATCTTCTTGTATAGTTTCAGGGAAAGAGTTTGCCACAATTTCTAGCGCAAGCTTATTGATCAAATCAGGATGTTTCTTAAGAAATGAAATTATTTCAGAGGTAAACCCACCCTTGATCTTATGTCGAATTAAGAAAGGTCTTCCAGGATCAACGCCTTTATAGGAGGAAATCAATTCTGGTTGATCAAATGACCAAATGTTATCATTTGCTAATCTCACAAATGGATATTGTGGTCTGGGTTTAGAAGGAGGACCAAAATTGACGAGTAATTCCATCAATTTTTCCTCTACCTCCTCATATGAAAACATTTCCTTGTTATTTTGTAATTGAGCTAAGGCATACAGCATTAGCAGAGACTTATGCGGAGCTCGCTTATCTCCACTTTGCCAAGCACGCACGGAAAGAAATTTGTCTATCAAATCAGATTCAGTCATGGAATAAAGATAATATGAAAGACATCATTTACCTCGATCACAATGCAACCACAGCTCTTGAACCAGAAGCAGTTAGTAAAAGTCAGACGAGTTTCATGTATGCTTCTGAAGCAGATCTGCTCAATACGAGGCTCTTCGGCATTACTGCATAAGCATAGTGTGATGCCAATACTGATAAAGAGGGTAATCTCCGACACCACTGTACAATTGAGCCGTTCGTGAAAACAACTTGTCTGAATAAAATGACAATATAAGGGTTAAGTCAAGAGATGTAAAAGGATACTGGGTTTAATCTCGGAAAAAGACTGGACTTAATAGCTATAAATCGATTCAGAAATATGATGAAAGGTATTTTCTGAGATGCCTTCAAAAAATCTTTTAACATATTCCAAAGGAATTTTCTCTTGTTCTAATCGCCAATTGTTTGTTTTTATCAAGTCATACAGTTCCTGTTCCTGTTTGTTTAGAAAAAGTTCGGCAGTAATGTTTGTGGCCGTTCCCTGATCGTTTTCAAAGAATCTTTCAAATGTTACTTTTTCCATTAGTACACTATACGTATTAGGAAAATAACCTCTGAATTTAGAAAGAATCTCAAAACCCTGTACGTCTATGTCACCCCAATAGAGTAGTTCCACATAGGACAGCCACTTTGCATTTTTAAGAATGTTGACACTATATCCACTCCCGAAAATGGCAATGGTGTTTTTCATTTCTGGAAGAGTTAGGGTCGTGTAAAGTGTTGTCTTATTTTCAACGATCAAAACTCGCTTTAGAGGTAAGTTCAGCAATTCGAACTGACTAATAGGAATCGCAATATCATCGAGTCCCTGAAAGTAGCTGTTGCTTATTTCCTGATCAAGAATTTTGAACCTTACTTGAGGTTCGCTGTACTTTAAATTGAACCTTTTTTCAAATTGCTTTTCCTCTTTGTTGACATAGTTCGAAATAATTAAATCAAGAAGCTCTTTCAAAGTGCCTTGATTCCGCTCAATGAACTTGGTGTGGACTTTAATCGGTAATTCTCTTAGATAAAGTCTTGGGGACGGGTTCTTTAGGAAGTATTGGCAGACATTTATCAAATCTTCCCACTTATCTTTATTAGCTATAATTTTTAAAGGATATTGTATAATCCAATCTTTTAACTCAGGAATTTCATCTATTATTTTTCGAATGTTCTGTTCAAAAACTTTCACTTCCTTTTCCTTGCCTAAGTATCTCAAAAAGTCTATTTCAGTATCGAAATAAATAGCGGTTGGTAGGTCTTGGGTACCTAAGTGTTTTGTCTTTACTTTTTGAAAATCTAAGGAGTAACCATACCCGTTCTTCTCCTTAGATTGACTTAAGATTGAGCGAATTTCTATTTCAAATTCTTGTAATGAAGATTTGGTGTAGCTTTTATCTCCTGTTATCACAATCCTGTCAAAAGTTTCATTTCTAACTAATGTCTGTAAAAAGGAAGTATACTTTCTCAGAGCTTTGGCCCTAATCTGATCAGGGGTAATCATTGTAAAATAAATTTGGCTTTCTCTTCTTGGAATTGCTCTATTGGCATGTCATAGAGCCATGAATATTTCTCTTCCTTTCTTTCAACAAAGTGAACAAACGAAATGTCATTTTCTACAATGTGGATATTATCACTTGGAGTTACTACCAATAATTGAAGGTGAAGTTGTTTACAGAGTGTGATCAGATATCTTGCCTTGTCTTCATCTTGCGCCTTGAAAGCTTCATCAATGGCTATGAATCGGAATGAGTTGCTTTGAAGGCCTTCTTTCGTAAGTCCAAATTGATAGGCTATTGCCGAGCCTAAAATCGTATAAGTGAGCTGTGCTTTTTCACCTCCAGATAATTGTCCCATATTTTCATATGTCTTAAACTTTTGATATGTTTCCTTATAGAACTCTTCAGCCTTGTAATTAAACCAAGAGCGCACCTCCATTACTTTTTTTCTCCAATCTTCATTTTCTAATCGGTTGATTAATGGCACAATATGATTATTGAAGTGTTTTTTGCGTCCGTCTACGACTGAATCCAATTCTCTTATATTAGGCATGGCATTTTCTAATAAACTTCTGAATTCACTTATTTCCTGATTGACTTTGTTTGATGCGACTAATTGAATATAAGTATTGGGATTGCTTTTAAAAGCTATTTCACTTAATGAGTCATTTAACCTATTGATGTTTTCCTTAATAGAATCAGCCCAATCTGTAAAGAAAATTCGGAAATTTCCAATTTTTCCAGTAATGGTTTCCTGTAAATAGTCATTGAACTTCTTTTCGAACTTCGGGAGATTGTCCTCGGTTAACCTCTGCAAGAAATCTTGATATTCACTTATCAAATCCAGGTTGATCGACTCAGGAAGGCTGTTGACATCTGAGCGCCAGTCCTTAAACTTATTTGTTATTTCTTCGGTAGGTTGCTTAAATGCATTGATTTTAAGTTTTACTTCATCTTCATTTTTTCTTCTGTCTGTCTCAAGGGTTGATACTTCCCTTGATATTTCCTGTTGGAAATTGCTCTCTGTCCTTTTGATACTTTGAAAATCTACCTCAGATAAATTGGGATATTTCAGTTCAAATGATTTGGTATCACGTTCTCCCAAAGGATCAATGAGAACACGACTTTTTTCAAGACCTTCTCTAATCAGCTTTATATTGGCTTCCTGATCGTAGATTTCTCTATTCTTGCTGCCAATTTCAATGTTGGTCAGATTCGTCAATCGCTCCTGCACTTCCGTCAATTGATTCTGAAGCTCTTTTACTCTATTATTCGTCTTCTCCAAAGTGCTTTTTTGACTTTCCTTATCCTGAATTTCTAAAGCGAAGGTTTCCCAGTCAATGTCGTCAAACTTTGTGAACAGCTTAAAAAGGTCAGAAAACTCTTCCTTCTGCTTGTCAATTGCTTTTATGTTTTGCTCAATCGAACGGACCTTCTTTGTGGCAGACTGTTCATCCTCTTGCAATTTTCGAACCTCGTTTTTCAGTAAACTTATTTTCTCTTTATTGTCCCACCCTAACACATAGTTTTCTTTTCTGGTGACATGAGGACGATCGTCTTTCTCGTGTTTTCCTTTGCCAAACTTTATCAACCCCTCCTTTGTGATTGCCTTCTCATCATAAAGCGCAAAGTCCTCCAAATCCTTCACACATGAGTAGTTGTAGTTTTTGGTCAATACATCTTCCAACCAATCACTGTATATGTTCTTTGGTTTAAATTCAATCTTATTTAAGAGCGAGTTTTGAGGTGGAAGATCACTTCTCATGCTTGCCAAAGAAGTGTATTTCTGATATCTCTGATAAATTATTCTACCTCGAAGGTTGGTCTGGTTCACGTACTCGTTCACCTTACCGTAATACCTTTCGGGAACAATTAGGCGCAAGGCTAAATTGTGAAAGATTTTCTCGATTGAGGATTCCCATAAAGTTTCTTCATCTTTCACCTTGATCAATTCTCCGATAAAGGGAATCTCTTCCTTGGTTGCACCTACGTGTGCCAAAGTATCATCTCTGATTTCAGAAACCCTTGTTGGTATGTTATTCTTGTTTTTTTGTAGAGACTTAATTGTTTCAATTCTATCCTCTATTTCATTTTTAATACGATCAAGCTCGTTTTTTGTAAGTCGAAGGGTTTCATCCTTGTCCGATCTTTCTATTTCAAGATCAACTTTCTTTTGTTTTGAGTGCTCTCGATTGGTTTGAAAGGTTTCTTCTCCGGGGTTTATGCTCAACTCAAGGCTTTGAGCAAGTTTGTTATAATCATTAAGCTTTGATTTTCTTAAATCACGGCTCTTTTCGAGTTGCTTAATTTCCTTTTCTAACTCCTTAATTTTTCCTCCTACTTCATCTCTTTCAATGGAAAGGGATATAGATCTTTCTTCTTGTTTTAGCGAGTCTTCCTTGAATTTCAGTTCATTTAGCTCTTCATTTAGATATGAAAGTTTCTCTTCACAAGTCTGTAATTCTTTCTCTGACAACTCAATATTTTTCTTGGCAAACCAATAGACAGCAACCTCCTTGTCAAGATTTAATCTGGTTAATTCAATCTGAATTCGCTGCAATTCAATAGCGATCTGATTAATTGGGGTTAGTTGAGAAATTTGTTCTTTGGCCTTTTCAATGTTTGTTTTTGCGTCCATCAAAGTTAGAAAGCTCTCTTTGAGTTGAATAAATTCGGTTTCAGGTTCTAGCTTTTCAAGCATATTTGTCCTGATAAACTCGTCCAAATCCTCCAAAACTTTCACTCCAACAATATGATTAAAGAGACTCAGCGCATTGACCGATCGCATCCCAAAGAGATTCCAGATTCTTTCAGCATATGATGTTGGTCCATCTAAAAATTCAACTTTTCGTTTGTTACTATTTAAATTGTATGTTTTATCGAGTCGCTTTTTCCATACCCCCTTTGAATCGAACTGGCTAAAGTCGCTTTCAATTTCTAGTGCAATATGAGCGATTCCAAAAGTTCTTTTTAGCTCTCCATTAGAAAACCACCTGACCTGAAATAAGGTGATTGTTTTTTGATCTGTGTTTGAAAAACTTGCTAAAATGACCGAATAAGTACCTTTGTCTCTTAAAGATTGCGTGGATGTGGAGTACTCGCCTTCTTTTTGGATGCTTCCATAGTTTCCTAGTACATAAGTTTCTTCTGTTCTGTCACCTTTTTTCTCAACCCCCGAAGACTGATTATAAAACCTATCTTTTTTGGTTGGAACCATTAAGGTGAGAAGCGCATCTATAAAGGTGCTTTTTCCTGAGGCATTTGCACCTGTGAGTAGCGAATTATTTCCTTGGGGTTGGATTCTAAAAACACGGTCATTGTAAAATGTTCCCCAGTTAAAAACCTCCATGTATTGAAGTCTAAAACCAGCTTTATCCGAACTGGTGCTAAACAGACTCCACATAATCTTGTAGTTTATTTTTGAAATCTTGAAGGATATCCAGTGTTACTTTCTCTTTGATAATTCGATGTATTTGATATCTCGTTTCATTTTCCTTTTTGCTCACTTCTTTCAGATATCCCAATTCAACAATCTTTTTAATATAGCCATCTAATTCTTTGATGAACTTGACTCGATTGAAGGTTTCAGGTAAGAACATTTCAATTTCATCTTTAATCTCGGAATCGGTTATGAATTTTTCACCACTCTGAAACTGTGAAGGGTTGCTATCAAATTCTTCCAAACTCTGCCTTATGACAATTAAAACTAATGAGGTCTCAAAGCCTATCTGCCTTCTTACTATTAATCCCAAAGTACTGCCATCTTCATCCTCTAATTGCCTGACAAAAGCAAAACCTTCATCCTTTTTCACAATTAGTTCCAAGCCTATTTTAGCCAGGTAATCCTGAATTTCTATTTGGTAATTATTAGCGATATTTTCCCATTCAGGTGAATTTCTTTCTACAATGCCTTTAAGCAACTTTACTATTGCTCGTGAATATGGTTCTGTATGTTGTTCTAGTGTCCTCATTTGGTAATAATGATTTCAGGTATTTGGATCGATTTGTTGAGTTCACTATTAAAGTTTACGCTATGTACTCGATTTGAATTGATAGTGTACTTGAATTCTTTTGCAATACTGATGTATCCAAAAAGTTCGGGAAGCCCTTTTTCTATTCCTCCTGAACTATCTATCACTTCCTGAATTGTTGTTTGATTTTTAACTTTCAATATTTCAAGTACTCGCTTCCGAAGTAACTCCTTGTCAATTGAGGATTGCAAAAAGAGTTTACTCAAATAACTGGATTGAGTTATGTCCTCAGATGCTAAGGTTGGTCTACCATTATAGACTTGTTCCTCCGTTTGCTCTAAGGTGATTTTTCTCTCAAAGGGGATATTGATGTCAAAATCCGTCTCAAGTTCAAATGAAATGTTAGGACGTTGCTTTGTTTTACTTATTTCAATTAAGGATTTCTTTATTTCGAGAATTGTGTTCTTTGTAGCTTCTGATTTTGAAGCTTCACTTTCCCTTATTATTCTGCTTAGTTTATCAGCCATTTTATCATTGGCTTTATATACTTTTTGCCCCGAATTATGGAGATGCCTTTTCATTCCCTTCAGAAACAGATCGTTCGTTTCGATACCTTTTTCCTCCAATGTTGAGAATAAGTCCTTAGTTAGCCTTTCCCATTGCTGCTGCAAATCAGGATTCAAAAGGAATGACCAAAAAGCGTAAAAACTTTTGCCTTGTTGGCTTTCTTTAAGCTCATCAAGTGCCTCGAAGGTAAATTCAAGAATATCACTCTTTGTAAGGCTTCCATCGGTGTGTTTTTGATAGATGACTTTAGTGATTTCCTTGAAATTGTCCTCTACTTCCTTGAAGTCAGAAAGCAATTCCTTAGCAGATTGATTGAGTTGATTGAAACGAGGTACGATTTCGAACTCCTCGAATACTTTGACATCATCTCCAATTTTGATTCTCTGAATTTGTTGTTCTATTTCTAGCTTTTTGTCTTCTAATAATTGAATTCGTTTTTCAGCGTCATCACTAGAGAATTCTACAAGCTCTTGAAGCTGACTGAAGATATTTTTGAATTTAGATTCTGTTCCAACATATTCTTCCTTTTTTAAGCTGGTCAGCCAGTCTATGGTTTTACTGGAATGTGAAGAAAGTTCATAAAAGATATCTCCTCTTTCATCCTGATAATTTGTCAAGAATCCCTTGTTTGTCCAATGCTGTATAAACTTCTTTGCTTTAATTTCATAAGTGTCAATAACCTCTACTTCATTTTCTTCATCGTTTTCAATTTGCCTGAATTCTAGGTAGTCAGCGAGTTGGGCATGAATTGCTTCAGAGGATATTGTTGTTTTCTGATTAGAGAAGGTGTTCATCAGAAAAACGATAATTGCCTCCCTATTTCTAAGTTTGAGAAGCTCAACACTAGGGGAGTTAATTAGAATGTCCGATATTTTTGTGACGTCAATCAATGTCTAAAAACGTTAACTTTGTGCCACTCCAAATTCTCTCGACTCGGCCAACATTTTTTATCCTGCGGCAGATTGACTTTACAACCAGCAAACTGATGGATCGAGTAGAACCCTTCTTCTATAAATTCATCAGAAATTAGAACTTCAAAATCAGGAGTGATGGTGATCAACCCTCGATCAAACGCTCGATGGAGGTTTGGGCAGAGCGCAATGCCATTCGATACAGTATCGTCCAAACTCTCACTAGAAGTAATTATGTGGGGAGCAGTTTCGTGAGAACGATCCACACGTAACTTTTTGAATTTCTTCAGATATTTAGCAGTAACTTTTTTCATGAGTATTTAAAAAAGCATCAATTTCTAGTGTTCATATCATTCTGGCGCCATCTTTTTCGCTTCATCAGGACTTTAATTTCTTGAAGTTTGAAGAGTTCTTCCTTATAATGTTGAAGCGTTTTATCAATGAAGCTTAATATCCTTGGATTGTCAACGAGCGTATTATTACAGACTATATGAATTTTTCTATTTCTTAGTTCGTATGGTATCTTTCGTAAAATATTCCATACTAGTTGGAGTAGTAGAATGGAATCCTTGCCTCCACTAAAATCAATCATCCAAGGTCGTTCCAAATTCTCATCATAGAGATATCGAGAGGTTATTTCAGATTCTATTACAAGAAATTGTTTACTCATACTGAGGTTTAACCGTTAGCGTTTGAATTTACCTATTTTTTCTAAAAAATAAGAGTTAACAAATGCTTAAACACAAAAAAAGCAACCCTAAAAGAGTTGCTTGATTGTACCTCGGGCGGGACTTGAACCCGCACGACCTAAACGGTCACAGGATTTTAAGTCCTGCGTGTCTACCAATTCCACCACCGAGGCATGCCATTATAGTAGACTATAAAAAATAAATCCCGCATTGAGCGGGACTTGGAGCGGGAGACGGGATTCGAACCCGCGACCCCGACCTTGGCAAGGTCGTGCTCTACCAGCTGAGCTACTCTCGCTTATTGTTCTTTTTTGTCCAAAAGGATTCTTATGTTCCTTTCCGTCCAAAAGGATTGCAAATTTAACGTAAGCTTATAATTATACAACGCCTCTGCTAAAATTATTTTTCTAGATTGTGCACTTCTTTAATCACTTCGATGAAATACACGACTTATCTCCTTTTCACCATCATCTGTTTATCCTCTTGTAAGCTCGCTTATCAGCGTCAAGCCATCGGTTCGGTTCACGAGCCATCGCTCAACGAAATAAGCGGAATAGTGCCATCCGTGAAGCATAAGGATCATTTTTGGGTCATCAATGACAGTGGCGATGCGCCCAATTTATATTTGATCAACGCGAATGGAGCACTTGTAGCTACCATCACTGTGAACAATGCGCAAAATTACGATTGGGAAGCGCTGGCTTTGGATCCTGCCAATGGCGTCATATACATTGGTGATATTGGCGACAATCAGGCCAAAAGAGACACCATTCAGATATATAAAGTAGTAGAACCGGACTTTGGACAGACCAGCATAGAAGCAACGAAGATGAATCTGGTGTATGAAGAAGGTGCACGAGATGCAGAAACCTTGATGTTTGACCCCAAAAGTCAGCAATTGGTGCTCGTCACCAAGCGAGAGCTCCGAACGCATCTTTACCAGTTTCCATTTATAGAAGGTCATCAGTCCATTCGCTCTTTGGGTAGAATCAACCACACGTATTTCACTGGCGGAGATATTTCTCCAGAAGGAGATGTTTTGATAAAAAACTACTGGCGTACCTTTTTATGGTCGGCAAAACCTAAAATCAGTATTGCCAAAATGATCACGAAGAAGCGACCCCAAAAGGTCAGGTATAAAAAAGAAATTCAGGGCGAAGCAATTTGTTGGTCGCTAGGCGGAGATTCATTTTTCACATTGAGTGAGATGGGCGAGGCACAAAAGGTGCCATTTTTTAAATATCAAAAATAGCTATTTCCCTTTCATCAAGCTTTGCATCTCATTGAGCTTGAGCAAAGCCTCCACCGGAGAAATGGTATTGATATCCGCTTCTCTCAGTATTTTCAATACTTGCTCAAAGCGCGGGTCGCTTTCAAAAAGGTTGAGTTGAAATTGCGTACTGGGAAGTTCGCTCAGTTTTTGTTTCTCTTTCTCAGAAAGCTTGTCTTTTTCCAAATGCTTGAGAATCTCATTGGCACGAATCACAATCTTGTTGGGCATTCCCGCCATTTGAGCCACATGTATCCCAAAACTATGTTCGCTTCCTCCTGGCTGTAGCTTTCGCAAAAAGACAACTTTATCGTTGAGCTCTTTCACGGAAACGTTGAAGTTTTTCACTCGTGGAAGATCCTTCGTCAACTCATTGAGTTCATGATAATGTGTAGCGAAAAGGGTTTTGGCTCCTTTTCCTGAATGATGCAAAAACTCCACAATAGACCAGGCAATGGAAATACCATCGTAAGTGCTTGTGCCACGCCCTATTTCATCCATCAAGACCAAAGACCGATCGCTAAGGTTATTGAGAATACTCGCCGTTTCGGTCATTTCCACCATAAAGGTCGATTCTCCGCGCGAAAGATTATCCGAAGCACCTACACGGGTAAATACTTTGTCAACAATCCCCACTCGCGCATATCCGGCCGGCACGAAGGAGCCGATTTGTGCAAGTATCGTGATCAGCGCCACTTGCCTGAGCAATGCCGACTTACCCGCCATATTTGGGCCGGTGATGATAATGATCTGCTGGCTTTCATCATCCAGAAAAACATCATTGGGCACGTAATCTTCCTCAGGAGGCAAGTTTTGCTCAATCACTGGATGACGACCGCCTTTGATGTCAAGCTCTTTGCCATCCGACAAAGTAGGGCGAACATAATGTTGTTGTTTGGCGACCAGCGCAAAGGATACCAGACAATCTAAAGTAGCCACAGCTTTGGCCGTTTTTTGAATTTTCTCTATCCATCGACTGGCCTTTACCACCATCTCTTGGTATAATCGAAACTCGATTTGAAAAATCTCAACCTCAGCTTTCAATATTTTCTCCTCATATACTTTCAGCTCTTCGGTAATATATCGCTCCGCATTTACGAGCGTTTGTTTTCGAATCCAAGTCTCGGGTACTTTGTCCTTGTGCGTGTTGGATACTTCAAGATAATATCCGAAAACCTTGTTGTAGGCTATTTTTAATGACGAGATACCAGTGGCTGCACTTTCTCGTTCCTGTATACCTCGGAGGTAATCTTTTCCCGAAAAGGCAATGGTTCTATACTCATCTAGTTCTTCGTCTACTCCTTTTTTGATCACGCCTCCCTGACTTGCATTGAGCGGTACTTCCTCTTTCAGTTGAGCTTCAAAAAGGGCAATGATTTCTTCAAATTCATCCAGATGCTTCCGTAGGTTTTCGGCACCTTCATTGTTTAGGCTGCCGAGGAGCTTTTTCAACGGAGCTATTTGTGCGAGGCTCGATTTGAGTTGATTGAGTTCTCTGGGGTTGATACGCGCAGTGGCCACTTTAGAGCTTAGCCGCTCCAGATCTTTGATCTCTTTGAGCCGATGTTCTATCTGGGTTAAAGCATCTTCTTGTTCCATCAAGCCTTCCACCAAGTCTTGCCGTTTTTCTATCTGGTCTTTATCTTTCAACGGCAGAACCATCCATCGGCGCAGCATTCGACTACCCATGGAGGTAATCGTGCGATCAATAACCTCAATCAATGATTGCCCATCTGGCTGTGAAGGATTGACCAGTTCGAGGTTGCGAATGGTAAACTTGTCCATCCACACAAACTGATTTTCATCAATGCGAGAAATATTGCCAACATGTTCGATGTGGTTATGAGCAGTTTCTTCCAAGTAATGCAGCACAGCACCTGCGGCGATGATGGCCGCTTCCATTTCTTCCACCCCGAATCCTTTTAGATTGGGAGTTTTGAAATGTTTGATCAACTTTTCGTAACCAAAAGTGCGGCTGAAAATCCATTCGTCTAAAGCGAAGTTGTTATTTTCAAAATATCGGAATCTGGCTTTGGCTTCCTTCGAAAAAATGAACTCTGATGGTTGAAAACTTTGGATCAGCTTGTCTATATAAGCGTCACCACCTTGCGCCACCAAAAATTCACCGGTAGAAAGGTCGAGCATGGATAAGCCTACGATCTCTTTGTCATAATGTACGGACGCGAGGAAGTTATTTTTCTTTTGGTCGAGTACATTATCATTGAGCGAAAGGCCAGGTGTCACCAATTCGGTAACGCCTCTTTTCACAATTCCTTTCACAGATTTTGGGTCTTCTAATTGATCGCAAATGGCCACTCGATTACCCGCACGCACCAATTTTGGCAAATAAGTATCCAACGAATGATGAGGAAAACCCGCCAACTCGATATGGGAGGCCGATCCATTGGCTCGCTTGGTCAATACGATATCGAGAATTTTACTGGCCTTGATGGCATCCTCCCCGAAAGTCTCATAAAAATCACCCACCCTGAATAACAACAAAGCGCCAGGGTGTTTGGCTTTGATAGCATTGTATTGCTTCATCAAAGGAGTTTCGGCAGGTTTTGTGGATTTCGCCATCGGTTATTTTGGTGGTATTTTTGAAAAGACTGGCAAGATAATAACGACCAAATACTTCTGGTCTATCTAACCTTTTATAATATTATTGTTACATTTATATGTATCACATCTTGTACATAAAATGAAAACGACGACTCTAACAGACCTGCGGAAAAATCTCAAGTCAAAACTCGATGAGACTTATGAAAACCACGACATCCTTATTGTTGGCAGAAAGGATAATAAGGACATGGTTATAATGGCATTGGAAGATTATGAGTCGTTGAAAGAAACCGCATATTTGTTGTCAACCCCAGCAAATGCTGAGCGATTAACGAAATCTATGGCGCAAGCGAAAAGTAAAGAGTTAGTCAAAAAGTCAATGCTAGAATTGGGCATAGGATGAACATATCATTTACGCCTATTGGTTGGGAAGATTATCAATACTGGCAGCAAAATGATAAAATACTACACAAAAGGGTTAACCAATTGATCAAAGAAATATCAAGAACCCCATTTGACGGTATTGGGAAACCTGAACCTTTGAAGTTCGATAAATCTGGCTCTTGGAGTCGAAGGATCAATCAAGAACACAGACTTGTTTATCAAGCTTTTGAAGGGGAAATAATCATTTTAGCCTGTCGATTTCACTATAAATAATGAGAAAACTCAAAAACGAAGAACTAGGAAGGATTGATGAGGAGGCATTTAAAGAAGCCCCAAAACTGCACGCGTGCATTATCCTGGATGACATACGAAGCATGCACAATGTTGGGAGTACCTTTCGCACCAGCGATGCATTTAGAGTAGAGAAGATTTGGCTATGCGGAATTACTGCGGCTCCACCTCACCGCGAAATCAACAAAACGGCACTTGGCGCCACGGATTCGGTAGCTTGGGAGCATAGAAAAGAAGTAACCGAACTCGTAGACGAGCTTTTGGCAGCAGGCTATCAAATAGTGAGTGTGGAACAAGCGGATGAAAGTGTATCCTTAGAAAACTTCCAACCTGATCCAAGTTTGAAATATGCCTTTGTGTTTGGCAATGAAGTATTTGGCGTCAACGACAGAGTCGTTGAGAAATCCAATACCGTACTCGAAATCCCCCAATTCGGCACCAAGCATTCTTTGAATATCTCGGTATCTGTCGGTTTGGTCATTTGGGATTTTGTGGTGAAAACAAGAACCTTATTCTAAAACACTTCTTTACCAAAGCTGGGAAAGTTATCTGAACTCAGGTTGTTTACTTTTTCTAATTGAACATTTTACCTATACTTTTTGTAATACTAAGCCATGCAAAAGAGAGCCATGGGTTTTATGATTACCCAAGTAGTGAGCGTTTTTTGTCTTATACTTTTTGGAGTAAATTTGCACTCATAATTTTAAGCTATGTCATTTATTAACAAAGTATTACGCCCGCCATCTTACGGCTGGGCGGATGAATCAGGCGAATTAATCAAACCAACCCCAGGTCAGATATTTCGTGAGTTTCTTCATAGAATAAACATATTCGAATCGAAAAAGAACTGGATGGCTTTCTCTAGCTGGTTTTGGGCTTTTGCGCTTTCACCATTTTTGATATTGTTCTTCACAAAATACTTTGAGTGGTGGCTGGTTCCTGTTGGATTCGTTTACAGCATGATCATTATGGGAAGTCACGGCACGGTGTGGTACCATAGATATGCGACACACGGAGCTTTCGAATTTTCGAATGCTTTTTCGCGCTTTATCACGCAAAATTTGGTGATCAAAGTCTTTCCAGAAGAACTCTACGTCGTTTCCCATCACGTGCATCACATTCAATCCGACAAGCCCGGCGATCCTTACAATGCAAAAGCAGGGTTTTTATATTGTTTTCTGGCAGATGCCACACACCAGCCAATTGCATTAGACCTAACCGAAAGCGAGTACAAGAAGGCGACCAATTACCTAAAAGATGCTGGTGTTAAGATGAATACTTATGCGCAATATCAAAAATGGGGATCAATTTCTAACCCATTTTGGACATGGGCACACATGACGCTTAACTGGGCATTTTGGTATGGCGTATTTTTCTTAATTGGCGGTCACGCATTGGCATTTTGTCTCTTTGGAGCAGCCCAAGTTTGGGGTTTTGGTATTAGAACATTCAATTATGAAGGACACGGCAAAGGGGTAGACAAGCGCGAAGAAGGCTTAGACTTCAATATGGATGACGAGTCAATCAATCAATACTGGCCAGGCTATGTCGCTGGCGAATGGCACAACAATCATCACTTATACCCACACAGTGCAAGAAATGGTTTCACCAGATGGCAGCTAGATTTGCCTTGGCTCTATATCAAATTCCTGTACCTAATCGGTGGGGTTAAAAGCTACAAAAACCATAAGGACAAGTTTATGGAAGAGTACTACAAGCCATACAAGGAAAAGAAAGTATATAGTGGGAAAAAGGAAAAGGTGATGGCTTAATGGTTGTCTTTTTTTTGGTAAAAGACAATGGATTATAAGCTCCTAAAAGAGCATAAAAAAAGGGTTTCTTGACTTCATTCAAGAAGCCCTTTTTTTATAGAAATGTCTTTAATTTTAGTATTTATTCTTCAATTAGCGCGTAATTGAATTTAGTTTTCAAATTTTCTGATGACGTAACTATCGCCCTCATAATAACCGAGAAGTTTATAATTTTCTATACTTAGTATGCTTTGTAGCTTTGGCCTTTTATTCTCTAATGTGTGAATGAAATCAGTCATTGATTTATATGGATCATCTTTTACTTCGCCATCAGGGACAAATTCGAATGTTTCATCAGCAAGCACTGTTTTGATGAATTTTGATTTTCCTGAGTAGGGGAAATAACCTTTTGGTAAAATCAACACTGCTCCCGGCACAAAAGCTTGAATGATGGCGTACGCTGAGTGGGGCACCAACGTATAACTACCAATACTAAGTTGCCAGTACTTCCCGTCATGAATCGCCGCAATAGATGTTGTGCTGATCTCTGCATTGCTCAAACTCATTATCTTCAATAAGTTTTCTTCCTCATTTATTTCCTTGTCAAGATAAGCCAAGGTTCCTCCTTCATTAAAATGGTATTTGGGATTAGATAGCTGTATTGAGATAGGTTTTTTTGAACTCTCGGTTAGCTGGTTGATCTCCTGCGCACGCTCGAGGTTTTTAATGGAAATTGCCAAACTTTTTGCACAGCCAGAGATTTGAAAAATATTACCTTCTGCAAGGTAGGAGTTTGATTTTTTAGCACCACTGGTAGGGCATTTTTCGAGTGCGGGTTGTAATATTTGACGTAAACCACGGCTTCCATCTTTTAGATTTATTGTGAGTACGGTTGTTGCGCTAAAGGCCTGATCAAGTGTAATGGTTATAAGTCCATCATCAAAATAGCATTTCGATACTAACCCAGCTCTTTGAAATAGCTGAGGCTCATCAGACCACACAGTTGAGATGTAGGACCCTGGCGTTGAATTACCCGTGTGTGAGTCCTCAATGATAATCTTGTAAAGATTCGATTGCTCACCATTGTCGTCAGTAAATCTTACCTTATTAAAATCAAATGTCTGTTTTTCGTATTCACCAGTATAATTGAAGGAGTAAGAATTGATGATTGATGTTTCTTTGGGGATATCCAGAAAAATAATTTTATTATTATCACTGATGATTGCTGCTGTTTTTTTCAGATCGAATGATACATCAGTGAGTATAATTTCCTCATTATTGATTTTGTAGCTAATGACCTTGCGCTCTTTGAGATTGACGAAGTGTAAGGTAGGTTTTGTTTGAAAAAACGTAGCACCAACGAAGGACAATGACTTGTCAAGCTTATCCTTTGTAACGGTATTGGTTAGCTCCCAATTCTTATTGTAATCGTATACGTTGATCTTTTTTGAATCTATAATGATCAAAGTGGCAGTATTTGATTCAGTATGATATTTTAGAATTGATTCTCCTTTCTTTCCCTCAATTTCTAGGGACAAGTCATCTTGAGCGATAATCTCTTGAGAATTCCCGTAATGGTAAGTGATTAGAAGGCTTAAAAAAAGAGTTATACTTAGCGTTAATCGATGTTTCATCAAACAAATCTAAGAGCTAAAATCATTATGGTATTCTTTTTCCATCTAAAAATTCAACCCACACTAAAAGAGTAACTCATAATGTCCGAAGGTAAATTCCCGGGCCTGGATATCCGGCAGCTCGTCGGGTGAAATACATAGCATCTGTTAAATTATTATTAATGCCCGACTCGAACGTCATCCATTTTCATTGATAAGAAGCTGAAAAGTGCATGCCCACAGAGCTGAATATATAAGAAATGTCTAAGTCTTTCCAACGGTTAGTCAATCAATCAATACTGGCCAGGCTATGTCGCTGGCGAATGGCACAACAATCATCAGTTATACCCACACAGTGCAAGAAATGGTTTCACCAGCTGGCAGCTAGATTTGCCTTGGCTCTATATCAAATTCCTTTACCTGATCGGTGGGGTCAAAAGCTACAAAAACCATAAGGACAAGTTTATGGAAGAGTACTACAAGCCATACAAGGAAAAGAAAGTATATAGTGGTAAAAAGGAAAAGGTGATGGCTTAACCATGAGTCAATCCTCGAATTAACAGATAAAAGGGTTTCTTGAATGAAGTCAAGAAACCCTTTTTTGTTGGATGTCTCTTGAGTAGGATTGATTTTTACTCTTCAAATATGGACATTCATTCATGTGCATATATTCTTCAAAGGTTCGTGGCATTTGAGAAGCTGACTTCTCATTTTTCAGTGAGTGGGACGATGTTTTGTCTGGATGTTTCGCTTTCATGGTCGCTATTTAGATTGATTCTAAATAAAGTAAAGATGACCTGATTACCGTAGATAGTCAATCGCTATACATCGGGTTTTTTCATCATTATGACTAGGTAGGGTTTCTCCCTATAAGTAGTGATATTATTTACTATTGCAGTGAATGTTAAAATAATTGAAAGATCAAAAAGAATCATTTAAAGATTGTTTAAAACATAGCGTATTGGTGGTCATTTGTGTCGATTTAGGTTGTTTTGACCTATATAACCAATTGATTGACCGATTCATTATCTTAGTTTGACCTGCAATCCTTGTAAGTTGCTCACAATTCAATCAATACATTTTAGGATCAGGGCTAAATACCTGTTCAATGAAATAATATGAAGTATTCGACACTATTTTTCAAGCTTTTTTGCTTGCTAATAATAAGCTCGTGCTTAATTCAGGCATGTGGCGAAAAAGAGAACCCCCTGAAACCAAACGTGCTTTTTATCCTTGCTGATGATTTGGGCTACCACGACTTAAGTGTGATGGGTAGTCAATACTATGAAACGCCAAATATTGATCGAATTGCGAAAGAGGGGGCAGTTTTTACTGAAGGGTATGCCGCTTGTCAGGTTTGTAGTCCTTCGCGTGCCAGTATTTTGACCGGAAAGTTCCCGGCGAGGCATGGCATCACCGACTGGATTGGCGCAAGATCTGGGGAAGAATGGCGAAAAGAAGGCAGAAATAACAAGCTCCTGCCTGCCGAATACGAACATCGATTGGCCAGCGAGTATATCACGCTACCGGAAGCTTTGAAAGAATCGGGCTATAAAACCTTTTTTGCTGGTAAATGGCATTTGGGCGATACGGGTTCAGAACCTGAAGATCATGGTTTTGACATTAATATTGGTGGATATGAAAGCGGAGGGCCAAGGGGTGGTTATTTCGACCCTTTTGACAATCCAAAAATGAGTAACCGTAAACCAGGCGAAAATTTATCTATAAGACTAGCCAGTGAGACGGTAGACTTTTTGAAACAGAACAATCCAAAAGAAACCGGACAACCCGTTTTTGCCTTTTTGTCCTTTTATGCGGTGCACGGGCCTATTCAAACGACGGAAGAAAAATGGCGGAAATACAGAGATAAGGCGGAAACCATGGGTATCGCTGATTCAGGTTTTGAAATGGGTTATTACTTGCCCATACGTCAATATCAGGATAATCCTGTATATGCAGGTTTGTTGGAAACTATGGACGATGCTGTAGGCATGGTGCTTGATCAGCTCGACCAACTCGGATTAGATGAAAACACGATTGTCATATTCACTTCGGACAATGGAGGAGTAGTGGCCGGCGATGCGTATGCCACCTCAAACAAGCCATTGCGAGGAGGCAAGGGCTATCAGTATGAAGGCGGAATTCGTGAACCATATTTTATAAAAGCGCCGGGAATTACCCAATCGGGTATGACCATTGATGTACCTGTTTCTAGCACAGATTTTTTTCCTACAATTCTAGACTTTATTGGGATAAAACCATTGCCAGAAGAACACATCGATGGTCAAAGTTTGCTGCCTTTGCTTCAAGGGCAAAATGTATCCGACCGAGCTTTGATATGGCATTATCCACATTATGGAAATCAAGGAGGTCGGCCTTCTTCCATCATAAGAGAAGGAGATTGGAAGTTGATTCATTATTATGAAGACACCACACAGGCGCTTTACAATCTCAAAAACGACTTGAGAGAGACCAATGATCTTTCGCACCAACAGCCAGAAAGAGTCACCGACTTGAGTCAAAAACTTTTTGACTATTTGGAAAAGGTCAACGCTAAATTTCCGAAAAATGACCCACAATATTCTCCAAAGGAAGAGGCCAAATATCTGGAAAATATAAAAACCAAAAAGTTAGCAAAATTAGAGCAGCAACGATTGGAGTTTTTAAGCCCAACTTATAATCCTAACAATAACTGGTGGGGTAGTCAGCCAAAATAATTCCCGATACAATTAAGCTGTTTTACAAAAAAACAATAATCTTATATGGATCAATCACTTAGTATTCAGTGTGTTACAATTTTTGATACGAATATATTCCGTAGGATGCTGCTAGCATTATGAAACAAACCTTGAGATTTATACTTTCATTAGCCACATTTTGGGCAATGACAGCAGCACAGTCGCAGGACTTTTCTGGCTATTCGGGAGGTGTTTTGCCAGACAACAATGGCGTGCATGTCAATGCGCATGGAGGTGGCATCCTTTATCAAAAGGGAATTTACTATTGGTTTGGTGAGCACAAGGGAGAGGGTGAAGTTGGTAACAGATCCTTTGATGGGGTGCATTGCTATAGTTCCAAAAACCTCAAAGACTGGAAGGATGAAGGAATAGCTTTGACCATGTCGAAAGACCCTAAAAGCCTTTTAATAGAAGGTTGTATCCTTGAACGTCCTAAAGTTATTTACAATGAAAAAACAGGAAAGTATGTGATGTGGTTTCATCATGAACTCAAAGACAAAGGCTATAGTGCCGCTTTGACGGGACTTGCGGTAAGTGATAAGGCCACCGGGCCATATAAGTACATCCATAGCATTCGCCCGAATGCTGGCGTGTGGCCCGTAGGTTTCCCAAATAAACTAAAGAAAAAAGCGATAGCTGAGCCTGCAAAGAAGCGGTCTCCAGAATGGGTAAAATGGGTTGAGCAGGGAGGCTTTTTAAGAAGAGATTTCGAAGGAGGCCAAATGTCCCGTGACATGACTTTGTTTATCGATGTGGACGGTACAGCCTATCATATTGCCTCGGCAGAAGAAAACCAAACCATACATATTAGCGCATTGTCAGAAGATTACTTGAGTTTTACGGGTAAATACAAACGCGTATTACCCGCAGGCAGAAATGAAGGGCCAGCCATTTTCCTTAAAAATGGTAAATATTATATGATATCTTCTGGATTAACTGGATGGAAACCGAATCCTGCACGTGCGGCTGTGGCTGATAAGCTTATGGGAGATTGGACACCTTTGGGCAACCCTTGCATTGGTACGGCAGAAGAAATCTCAACCACTTTTCAATCGCAAAGTACCTTTGTCATTGATGTGGAAGGAAAAGAAGAGCAATACATATTCATGGCTGATCGTTGGCGACCAGAAAATGCCATAGATGGAGGCTATGTATGGGTCGAGATTGAATTTGATCAGAAAGATAAACCAATTTTGAAATGGGAAAATATATGGCAATAACATCTGTATTTCAGCAAAAGTGCCGAACGGGTTTTCGGCTATTAATTTTAACTGCGTTTGGGCTATTAGCTTGTTTCAGTTGCGAGCAGGGCAAAAAAGAGGCTATCAAAGGAAAGCCCAATATCATTTACATTCTTGCTGATGATCTTGGATATGGTGATTTGAGTTTCACTGGTCAACAGAAGTTTCAGACGCCAAATATCGATCTTTTGGCAAAGGAAGGAATGTTTTTTAGCCAGCATTATTCAGGGTCTACGGTTTGTGCTCCTTCACGATCGGCATTGTTAACCGGACAGCACACGGGCCACACCTTCATTCGGGGCAACAAAAAAATCATGCCCGAAGGACAATATCCCATTGATTCTGCGGTGGTTACTTTAGCGGAAAAGCTAAGCGAGGCAGGGTATGTTACAGGAGCTTTTGGCAAATGGGGTTTAGGAGCTCCTTCCTCTGAAGGCGACCCTTTAAAGCAGGGTTTTGATGAGTTCTATGGATATAATTGTCAGCGCTTTGCACATAGTTATTATCCATACCATTTATGGGATGGCGATACTAAGGTCGTTTTGGATAGTAATAAAGGGTTTAAAAAGGGTCAATACGCACCTTATTTGATTCACGATAAAGCCTTGCAATTTCTTGAAGAAAATAAGGATGAGCCTTTCTTCATGTTTTATCCTTCAGTGATACCCCATGCCGAATTAGCCATACCAAATGAATATTTGACCAAGTATCAGGGTAAACTCTTACCGGAAAAATCCTTTGTAGGAAAAGAAGATAGTTCTAATTACAAGAAAGGAGCCTATGGTTCACAACTGTACACTCATGCGGCATTTGCAGCCATGATGCACCTGCTCGATGAGCAGGTTGGTGAAATTCGAAGAAAGGTAGAAGAACTCGGTATTGCTGAAAATACGATGATCATATTTACTTCTGACAATGGTCCACATAAGGAAGGAGGAGCTGATCCAGTTTATTTCAATAGTAATGGGCAGTATAGAGGCTTCAAAAGAGACCTTTATGAAGGAGGCATCCGGGTTCCAATGATGGCCTACTGGCCTGGGACGATCAATGCTGGTCATGTATCAGACCACATTTCTGCATTTTGGGACTTTTTGCCTACTGCCTGCGAGATTGCCAAAATAGGTATACCCGATAGCATTGACGGTATTTCTTTTCTTCCTGAATTGTTAGGTCAAGAACAACCGAAACATGATTATCTCTATTGGGAGTTCCACGAAGGGGGAGGTAAACAAGCGGTTAGACTTGGAGATTGGAAGGCTGTAAGGCTTAAAATGGGGGATAATCCTAAGGCACCAATGGCCTTGTTTAATTTGATGTCAGATCCTGAAGAACAGGTGGATATTGCGAAGAAACACCCTGAAATTATCGCCCAAATGGATGCCATAATGATCAATGAACATTTAACATCGGAAGTATTTCGTTTCCCTTTTGAGATGAAAAAGGATACGCTTTAATCGGTTCAATTAGTGCTATTTATGGTTGATAAGTGATGGAGAAATATTTAACCCGGATGAATCTTTGTTTAATGGGAAAACAAATTTGCATGCTACGAGTCTTTGCAAAAAGGATTATTGGTTTTTAGAAATTCACTATTCAACCATGAATTTCCCTTGAAATATTTTCCCTTTGTGCACATAGGAACAGAAATAAATACCACGATTCAAGTCTTGGATGTTTAATCTATACAATGGTTTATCAACAGGATATTGCGCGATCAATGAGCCTGCCGAGTTAGATATATGGAGGGTAACAGGCGCATGCCTCAGGTCAAAAGTGATCCATTCCTTAGCAGGATTTGGATAAGGCAAAATGCCCACATCTTCACTGATAAAATTGGTGCCAGTGGCTTGAAGGTTTGTTTGGGTCCAAAGGTTAATTCTGGCTTCATGGTGCAGTATGGCATCCATGCGTTCCACCTGGCCTTTGGTAAACATCTTTTTACAGCCATGATTGTAGTCCATATAATTTTCTCCATTGCTGGGAACACCACAACTAAAATTATTATTCTCGCAACCATCCAGCTGTATTCCATTATCCATGGTTCTGGGCGTATCCTCCACCAAATCGTCAAGACCTTCACACCCATTTCGAAAAGTATGAAACAGTCCCAGCCAATGTCCGGCCTCATGGGTAGCAACAGAAGCCCATTCGTCCCCGTCTTCAAAATCTGACTGATCCCCATAACCCCACCGCGATGAACTCATAAAAATACCACCTCTATTATCCCTTATAGAAAGGATGTTTGGGAGTCGGGTAAACCCCGACATTAATGTAGCGTAGTTAAATAGAGACTTTGGCAAGTAGATATTGAGGTATTTCCTGTTGTCCCAGGCATGCTCTTCAAGTACTGTTTCTCGGTAGGCCGCCAGAGAATCGTCGTGGTATATGATGCCAGTAGTTGGAAGGCCATTTGGGTCAATAGTAGCCAGCACAAACTTGATACTCAGGGAGGATTTAATGTCTTCAAAAACAGGGTTCACACTATTCCAGTCCTCATTCAAGCCCTGAAAGTCACGGTTGATTATATATAAGCCTGACTGGGCTTGCTCCACAGATATTTTACCAATATCGCCATGGTGAAAGATATGAAGAACAACGGGTATGGTGTAATCTGTAACACGGGAAAGGCTATCGAAATTTGGAGTTGTCCTACGATTATTGGCAAGAAATGATTGAACAAACGCTTCAAGGTCTTGCTGCTCTTCCGACATCTCGGGGTTCAGTGACCAAGTCAATTCGTTAAGCTTTTCGGTTTGACAGTCAGTGATTATCTGTGCAAAAGGCACATGGCAGCAGAAAAGACATACGATGATAATAAGCAGTTTTTTCATCGTCCGAAAAATACAGGACTTTTTGAAATATTCAATTTTAAACCATTGACATTTTCAATGAAACTTTCATGGACGGGAAGATTAGAAAAAAGCACTTGATAAGAGCCAAGGAAATATACGCGGCTTTAGTTTTGACACAAAAAAAGGAGCTTTAATGCTCCTTTAAATATTTATGATTTTTCTTTATGCTTAAGCAGGACCGCCATCATATTCAATGTTAGGAATCCGCTCTTCGATCATTCCCAGCGCAATTTTATCTTCTCCTAATACATCAAACAGTTCAAGACATTGTCTTGCCACATATTCCTCTTCAATTTGTTCTTGAACGAACCAACGTAAAAACTCTTCTGTGGCGATATCACCATGCTTGCGACATTCGCGCACAATATCATGGATCGCGTCAGTTACACCGATTTCCATCTCTAAAGCGTGCTCAAAAACTTCTCTAAGCGTTGCGAAATCATGCTTTGACTCACCGATTGAAGGAGATACGGCATCACATTCCATATCTACCAAATAGTGAAAAAACTTCAATTGATGCTTGCGTTCTTCTTCAGATTGCGTGAAAAAGTGTGCCGCAGAATTATCATATCCTCTCACATCACACCAGGCTGCCAAAGCCAAGTAAGCCGCAGAAGAATGTGACTCCATTTTAATTTGTTTATTGATTATCTCTACAATTTCTTCTTTGAGAACTTGATGCCTTCTTAATAAATCTTTCATAATGTTTTTTTGTAATTAATTTCTTACCAAATCTAAGTCACAGAAAAAGTGGCTATTAGCACTTTTTCTTTTCAACAATAAGGTATTTTTATGATCGTGTCAGCAAAGGAACAATAATTAGCGCCGAAAGATTACTTATCGAAGTAATTTAAAATCAGTCTAAAGAAGAAGTGTTAAGCATGGAGGGATTTTCTTCTAATGCCCTTATGGATGCTTGTATTTAGGTCAAACATCGCCGACGCTCCATCAATAAGCTCTTTTAATTCTATGGCAAAATGGATATCAACGACCAGGAAGCGGTCAGAATTTAGCAATTTAATAAGCTCAATATCTGGAGTTTTCGAGGAGAGAAGCGACACTAAATCAATCGCTTTCACATTTTTTCGGAAGAGGGAATAAGCATAGCGGTCTAGAAAATATTCTTCTTTTCCCACGGAAAGCAAGTAACCACAAGCAACATCATCTTGAAATAAAGACGTTTGCTGAGTGCCGTAAACTTTATGGAAATGCGAAGCTGTTGTCATGTCAAAGCTTAGGACATTTTTTACAGTGCTGACCTTTTTTCTTATACTTCTTACAGCATTTTTTGAATACGCACTCTTGAGTTGCCTCGAACTTGCTATCCAACAAATTAAAACCACAAATTACTTTTTCCGATTGAAGCTCCATAATGCTTGTTTAGATTGATTCTAAATAATGCAAATATCATCTGTTAACTTCAAGGAGACAATCGCTAGTTGTGGTTAAATTATCTTTCACTAGGATCACTAGTTATAGTGACTATGCTTTAACTAGTCCAGATTCTAAAGCATAAACGATAAGCTCAGCTGGGGATTTCATGCCGAGTTTTTTAAGGATATTTTTCCGATGGGAGTTGATCGTATGAACACTTACGTTCAATTCGTCCGCAATTTGAACCGTTTTATAGCCTTTTGTGATGAGCGTAAGCACCTCATATTCTCGCGCAGAAAGATCGGTAGGCTCGCAGTTGATTGCATCATCCTCTTTCTTTTGGTCCATGAGCAAATCCAATACTTTATTACAGAAAAAGCGATTGTTTATGGAAACAGCATGAATAGCATTTACAATTTCGATTTTACTACAGCCTTTGGTCACTATTCCTTTTATGCCAATGTCTAAAAGTGCTTGTATGTGCCTTCTGTCACTATCATTGGTAATGATTAGCACATTGGCCACTTGTGAGCCTACTACTTGTTTCAATAGCGATAACAGTATTGGATCCTGACTTTGATAATCGAGCACGACTACTTGAGGAAGATGAGTCAATACCGTTTCCATCAAATCTTCAGGGCCCTCTACGACAGCAACAAGATCCATGTCATCATCTTTATTGATGAGATTAATTAACCCCTCGCGGGTTAAAAATTGAAAATCTGATATTAAAACTTTTATAGGAATCATTTATTTAGAATCATTCTAAACTATGCAAACGTACTATCTAAACATCAGAATGACAATCTGGTTCAACTTATTGAGAATAAAATCTGATATATATTCTCAAATCATAGTAGGCTAATGTCTAGTGATTATTTTTGCCTTGAACTTATTCAATATTTTTACGATCAGATGGAATATAGATTAGAGCGTGATACTATGGGCGAGGTGCAAGTGCCTGCCGACAAATACTGGGGAGCACAAACTCAGAGATCTAAAATGAACTTTAAAATCGGAGGCGATAATATGCGCATGCCTTTGGAAATAGTTCATGCTTTCGCGGTGCTTAAAAAATCGGCCGCCCAAGCCAATACCGAACTAGGCGTACTGGATAGGTCCAAATCAGACCTTATATCCAAGGTATGCGACGAAATTACTGAAAGTAAATTAGATGATCAATTTCCATTGGTTATCTGGCAAACCGGATCAGGGACACAGTCTAATATGAACTGCAACGAGGTAGTGGCTAATCGTGCGCATGTTTTAAACGGTGGTGCTTTATCTGATGATAAAAAAGTGATACACCCGAATGACGATGTAAACAAAAGTCAATCATCTAATGATACTTTTCCTACTGCGATGCACATCGCTGCTTATAAGATCATCGTGGAAACCACCATTCCTGGAGTGGAAAAACTACGAGATACTTTAAAGGCCAAGTCGGAAGAGTTTGTAGACGTGGTGAAAATAGGCCGGACTCATTTTATGGATGCGACTCCATTAAGTTTAGGGCAGGAATTCTCGGGCTATGTTGCCCAACTCAATCATGGATTAAAGGCGCTAAAAAACACATTCGCCCATTTGTCAGAGCTGGCACTTGGCGGAACAGCAGTTGGTACTGGATTGAATACTCCAGAGGGTTATGATGTACTTGTCGCTAAAAAAATAGCAGAAAATACAGGTCTTCCTTTTGTGACTGCTGAAAATAAATTTGAAGCATTGGCGGCACATGATGCGATAGTTGAAACTCACGGTGCGTTAAAGCAACTAGCCGTAAGCCTGATGAAGATAGCCAATGACGTAAGAATGCTTTGCTCAGGGCCAAGAAGTGGTATTGGAGAAATCATTATTCCTGAAAATGAGCCAGGCTCATCGATAATGCCAGGCAAAGTAAACCCAACACAATGTGAGGCGCTTACCATGGTATGCGCTCAGATTTTTGGCAATGATGTTGCGGTAACTATGGGAGGTGCTACAGGGCACTTTGAGTTAAATGTGTTTAAACCGATGATGGTATACAATTTGATCACTTCAGCAAGGTTGATTGGGGATGCTTGTATTTCTTTTAACGATAATTGTGCAGTGGGGATCGAACCAAATTATCCCGTGATAAAAGAGAAATTGGAGAATTCATTAATGTTGGTAACCGCTTTAAATACGCATATTGGTTATGAAAATGCGGCAAAAATAGCCAAAAAGGCACATAAAGAAGGATCTACATTAAGAGAAGCGGCTATTGCTTTGGATTTATTGAGCAGTGAGCAGTTCGATAACTGGGTAAAACCAGAAGATATGATTGGGTCACTCAAAAAATGATTTAATTGTGTTTTAATACGACATTTATTACTTTAGTTTAATTATTAGAAAGAATTCAAAATCAAGCACTTAAAGAAATGAAAAAATCTATCACAATATTAGCAGCCATTATGTGTTTCGGAGTTGCCTTCAACGCGACGGCTCAGATGGATAAGCAAGAATACAAGGAGTGGAAAAAAAGGATTAAAGCTCTGGAACCAGAGCAATATAAAACGCTTATTGAAGAAAATAAATCACTTAACAGTCAGGTATCAGGATTGAAAAAAGAATTGGCTGGTATTGATGATAAGATCTCAGACAAGGATGATCAAATAGCTCAATACCAAGATCAAATTGCCAACTTGAGGGATCAAGTAACTTCTGCTAAAAAAGCAGCAAATAATGCACAGCCTAAGGCGGCAGAACGAAGTGCTGACAATAGTGGCGGAATTGATGAGAATACGGGTATTGTTTTTAAGGTTCAAATTGGTGCATTTGCAGCCAAGGACTTGAAGAAATTCGCTCAAAGTGCTAAAAACTTTTCATCAGATTCTGACGGCAATATCAACCGATATACAATAGGTTCTTTTAGAGATTACTGGGAAGCAGATACTTTCAAAAAATATTTAAGAGAAATGGGCGTAAAAGATGCGTGGATTGTTTCTTTTAAAGATGGTAAAAGAGTTCCAATCAAAGATGTATTAGAAGGCGTAAGTAAGTCTTAATTAAAACATTTTAATAATATAATGATGAAACCCTAGTCAATTGGCTAGGGTTTTTTGTTTTCGCTACATTTGCGCTTTCACTATTATGATACATTTAAAGTCCCCAGAAGAAATAGAGCTGATGAGAGAGAGCGCACAAGTTGTGTCTCGAACACTCGGTTTGATGGCTGAGCATATAAAAATAGGCGTTACTCCTTTAGAGTTGGATAAAATTGCCGAAGAATACATTCGCGATCAAGGGGCAGTTCCTGGGTTTTTAGGACTCTATGATTACCCAAATACAATCATAACATCTGTCAACGAACAGGTCGTACATGGTTTGCCTACTAACCGACCCTTGGAAAATGGTGATATTGTAGGTCTTGATTGCGGAGCGCTAAAAGATGGTTTTTATGGAGATCACGCTTACACCTTTGCAGTTGGAGAAATAGCGGAGGAAACGAAGCAGTTACTTTTAAGAACAGAACAAAGTTTATATTTAGGAATTGAGCAGGCCAGAGTAGGTAATCGTATCGGCGATATTGGGTACGCTATTCAGAGTTATACTGAGAGTTTTGGTTACGGCGTGGTGAGAGAATTAGTAGGACATGGTTTGGGAAAAAAGATGCACGAATCGCCGGAGGTGCCCAATTATGGTAAAAGAGGACAAGGACCAAAAATTAAGGAGGGAATGGTTATTGCCATCGAGCCTATGATCAATATGGGTACAAGGCGAGTCATTCAGTTGAATGACGGATGGACGATCGTGACGGCAGATAAGAAACCTTCTGCACATTTTGAACACGATGTAGCCATAGTTGATGGTAAACCCGAAATTCTCTCAACTTTCAAATATATTGAGGAAGTACTAGAACGAAAGAACGGTCTACTTGCCTGATCTTCTCTAGATCAAGTTTAATAATCTTCATTTTATAAATAACATTCGCTGTGAGTATTAGTCATACCATGATTAAGATTAAACCAACAAAACTGCTCATGCGGTTTTTGATATGGCGTCTTAAGCATATTAGCGACAATAGTTTTTTGTTAATTGTTGCGAGCATTATTGGGCTAGTAGCAGGCTTAGCTGCAGTTACATTAAAAAGTACCGTTCATTCTATTCAAAGGTTTTTGGAAACCCAATCGGAGCACATTGGATTCAATTATTTGTATCTCATATTTCCTTTTATTGGAATACTAATTACTGTTTTAGTTGCTAAGTATTTATTTAAAGAGAAACTGGGTCACGGAATAACTCAAATACTTTACGCAATTTCGAAAAATTCTTCCATAATGAGGAAGACTCAGATGTATTCCAGAATGGTAACAAGTGCGATTACCGTCGGATTTGGAGGTTCTGTGGGACTTGAGGCACCAATTGTTGTCACAGGCTCTGCTATAGGATCAAATATCGGCAGGTTGGTGCACTTGGATTACAAAAAGCGATCATTATTGATCGGTTGTGGTGCAGCCGGGGCTATTTCTGCGATATTTAACAGCCCTATTACCGGAGTTATCTTTGCTATTGAGGTAATTATGACTGAGGTGAAAATCAGTAAATTCATCCCTATTCTCATCGCATCGGTAAGTGGTCAATTAGTGAGTATAATACTACTTGGAGATGATATCTTGTTTAGTTTCAAGCTAACGGATCCTTTTTTGGCAAAGGATACGGGATATTACATTCTCTTAGGTTTAATCTGCGGGTTAGTCTCTGTGTACTTCACTCGAATGGTTTATAACGTAGAGGATAGAATCAAGTCAATAGAATCGTCATACAATAGAGCAATAGTTGGCGGTTTTGGCTTAGCGCTTATTGTTTTTGTGTTTCCCCCAATTTACGGAGAAGGTTATTCTGCGATTACTAGCCTGCTTCAGGGAAATCAAAGCGAACTGTTCGCTTCAACTTTTTATGCTCATTTCACCGAATCCAACTTAGTCCTTATTGCGGCGCTATCTTTGATCATCATCGTTAAACCAATAGCTACGGCTTTAACCATTGGTAGTGGGGGTAGTGGAGGGGTGTTTGCACCGAGCTTGTTTATGGGTGGTGTCACTGGTTTTTTATTTACCAGGATAGTTTTGTTAGTATTCCCAGGCACGCAAATAAGCACTAGCAACTTTACACTGATCGGAATGTGTGGTATACTTAGCGGTGTTTTGCATGCTCCCCTCACAGCCATATTTTTAATAGCTGAAATCACTGGAGGTTATCAACTCTTCGTACCTCTGATGCTTGTGTCTGCCTTAGCTTATTCTTCCATTTCTTATTTTGAGAAGCATTCCATATATACCAAACATCTTATAGAAAAAGGAGACTTGATTGAGCATGATAGGGATAGAATGGTATTAAGCTTGATTGATTTAAAGAAAATTGTTGAAAATGATCTTTTGATCATTCACCCTGACGCACTGTTACAAGATCTTGTGCAGTTGGTGAAAGTCAGTAAGAGAAATATTTTTCCCGTGGTGAATGATAACAATGAATTAGAGGGAATAGTAACGCTGGATAATGTGAGAGAGATCATGTTTAATAAGCAAATGCAAGATACTGTCATTGTGAAAACAATCATGCAGAAACCACCTGCGGAAGTATCGCCCAAGGAGCAAATGCAATCAGTAATGAATAAGTTTGAAATGACTCAAGCTTGGAATTTGCCAGTTATTGAGGACGGAAAGTACGTTGGATTTATTTCTAAATCTCGAATTTTCAATGCTTATCGAAAAAAGCTGATTAGGCAGACAAAAGAATGATTTTTTTAGTGCTTTTTCATTTTGAAAAGGTTATCCACACTTTCAAACTTGAACATTCATGATATAACGCATTAATAGTCAGGATTATATGGCTATTCTAAAAGGAGGTGTTGATAATGTGGGTAAAATGTGGATAAAAACGAATATGTTCATTTCTGTTTATGAATTTGTTAAACGGCAGCTTGAAAATTGATAATTTCAATTATCAGAGATCAATATTTTATCTGATTTATAAATAAGTGCTCATTTTTATTTCAACATGTAATTAACCGATTAATAGCGCATAGAATATTGTTATATTGTCGATCGACCAATCGCTGAAAGTATCTCATGCCTTCATGGTATACTTCTTTAAATAAATAGTTCATTTGATTTAAACTGCACGAGTAAATAAAATATCTAAGGAAGCTTGATAGATCATACCTTAATCTTCTATTTTTTTGATAAACCATACAATTTTGGCTCCAGTAACGGTTGACATAATATTGAAAAGTGCCTAATATTACGTGAAAACTTAGTACAGCGTATTTACTCAAATAAGAAAATATCATCGATTTTCTTTCTCCTGCTAACAGTATCGATTGTAGTGGTGAATGCTAAATCTAACCTTAGAACCGATTTAAAAATTCATTGGCTGGCGGATACAACTAAAGTACTAACCATTGAAGATATCAGGTCTGCACCAGCTCATCATCTTTTCGACAAAAACACTTACAGTAGCCCATACTTTGGCTACACCACCTACCCGCATTGGTTCAGACTCATTTTACCAAAAGATTATGTCGGAGAGGCTTTGAGTGTAATAATCAACTACTCCAGTATTCAGAATATAAAGCTTATCAATGGTAATAAGGAGTATTGGGCAGGTAGAGAAGTGCCAGTGGAGAATTGGCCATTAAAGGCTCGCAATATAGTTTTTGAGTTGTCGAATGAACATGCCGATACTTTGTATCTCAGGGCACAGGAGAAAGCATCGCTCATAGTGCCGATTAGAGTAAAGACAAAATCAGACTATCGTTCTGATTCATTAGTTGAAAATGTGCTTTATGGTTGCTTTTTCGGCTTTGTCGTAGCATTGATTTTATACAATCTAATGCTGTTTTTTTCACTTCAGGATATCACATACCTTTACTATATAATTGCAATGGCGGCAGGTGGGTTGGTCGCTGCTATTCGTGCAGGATATGCAGTAGTTTATTGGTGGCCCAATAACAGTGTTTTAGATGATAGAATCTATTTGATTTGCGCAGGAACATCCATTGCAGCTTCCAGTAGATTTGTAGCTCATTTTTTGAGTTTCCCGAAAACCAACAAAATGGTAGATCGGTACTTGTGGTTTGTGACTGCTTTGGCTATGGGCATGGTAGTGAGTTCATTTTTCTTCACATTTGTTGAACTGACCAATTACGGCAGGTTGTTGGTTGTTTTAGGTGTTCCCTCATTTCTTGGTTTGGGCATTTGGCAATGGAAAAATGGTTATCGACCGGCACGCTTCTTTGTCATTGCCTGGATTCCGTACATGTTCGGGCTGGTGCTCATTGTATTAAAGGGAGCTGGTGCAGTTCCATACAGCCCAATTGTGGACCTATCGGCAGAGTTTGGTACTTCTTTGGAAGCCATTTTGTTGTCCTTTGCCCTTGCAGACAGAATTACAACCTATAAAAATGCTCAGGCTGAGGCTGAGAAAAGGGCATTAAAGTCGGATCTAGAAAAACAAGGTTTGATTACCAAAAACCGCGAACTAGACTATGACTTAAAACTGCGCGAAAAAGACCTGCAAAATGAGCAACAGCAACTCGCTACATTAACATTATGGTTAACACAAAAAAACCAGCTGTTGCACGAAATACAAAATGCCTTAGAAAACGGCAATAAAAATACTCCAAATTTATCCAAAAAAGTAAAACAGAGTCTTCATGCCGAAGAAGATTGGAACAGGGTGAAAGAGCATTTTGAGAAAGTCCATCCTAATTTCTTTCAAAGACTCATAAGCGAGTTTCCATATCTTACACCAAATGAGCAGAGGCTCTGCGCTTACTTAAGGATGAACTTAAACACCAAAGAAATAGCGACGCTCCTTGGGGTATCTGTGAACGCTATTGAGCAAGCTCGTCGAAGGCTCAGAAAGAAACTAGGCATTGCCAATACAGACACTAGTCTGCTTACTTTTCTTCAGGAATTGTCGTAGGGCGGGCATTACATTTAACTGCTGATAAAATACAACCTGTAGGGTCAGCTTTTATTACAAAGTGCCTAAAATCGATAAAGAAACCAATTTTTCGTTAACCTGTATCAGTATTGTAGGGGTAAGTTTTTTGTCAAAATCTGACTTTATATCCAATTTGTGGGCAGTTAATATTTGATTATAATCAAAACTGTACATCATGATTTACGTCGAACGATTGTCCCCGCTAAGGAAGGTACTGACTTTCTTTTCTTTCGTATTATTTACGCTCAGCATTTCAGCACAAACTTTTGAGACAGCTGCTGATGCTTACTGGGAATTACAACCTCAGTTCATTGAAAGCGGAAGTACGCTAAACATTTATTTCAACCTCAAATTTGAAGATCGTTCACCGGATGGAGACGACATACATGACATTCTCGAAGAGCTCAATTTATCCTGGAATGGTCAAATCATTTATTTCGTTGGCCATCAAGTATTAGTAGATGTGGATCTGGGGGTTGAATATGATAATGATCAATTTACAGATTATAGGTTCGAAGCAGAGACATATGAAGAGCAGAACTGGCAACAAACCAGACCTGCTTTATCCTTCAATAGATCAAATACCTCGGCCTATAATGGGACACAGGATGTAGTCCAAATGCACATATCACTTGATTTAGATCAGTTCCAAAACCTACTACCTACAAGCTTACAAGGAGAGTCCAGTTTCAGGTTATGGGGTCGTTATTATGACCGTGGCGCGGGAGGAAGTAGTCATGATTCAGCGGGAGAACATTTTTCAAAAACCTATACATTGGAAGCGAATGAAGAAGATGAAAGTGCTGCAGATGAAGTAGATATTGTTTCTGCTGAGCATCAAAATGCAGGTTTGGTTGACCTTTACTTCACTTTGGAGAAACGCGAAAATGAAGTTTTTTATGATCATGCAGATGAGCTGATTTTGTATCATCATGCTGAGGGTCAGGCGTGGGAACCTATTTTATTAATACAGCATAATTCTCTAGGTACAGCTATCCCAGAATCGATGAGCGGTATGACTGTATTGCAAGAGTATGATTTTCTCGGCCCTGAAGGAGATAGTTATAAATATCGAGTCTTTAACGAAGAACTGTACTTGCCAGAGCCAGACAATTATGAAAACTATAGTACTAGCAGTGATGTCAATTTTAGGCTTAATCATTATTATAAAGATGAAGAGTTCGGCCTCAATCATTACTATTCTCTGGAGGGAGATTTTTATACGCGGAATTTTCGAAGCGACAATGGTTCACAGGATATTGGGAGTGATAATCGGGCGACTATCAATACCGCCCTTAGAAACGACGGCTCATCCTTTGACCTACCAAACCTGACCTTGAACTCTGTTTCATTGGATCTACCATCTAAAACAATAAACCTAACTTGGGAAGACCCAGGCTTATTTTCTGATACGGACAATCAACACAAAGAATACATAAGAATTTATCGTAATGATACTCTGGTCACACGGGTGCCATCACAGTCAGCAAGCTCTTATAAAGACGCATCAATATCATTCGACGAAGACTATTCATATTCTATTGCAATGGAATATGAACGATTGCAGGGGGGATCAATTTTCAGTGAAGAAAGCTCAGCAGTTGCTGTTACCACAAGTGATCATGAAAACAATACGGGGGCTGACGAAATTGATATTATCAATGAGCACCATGATGCGCGTGGTTTTGTGAGTTTAGATCTATTGATAGAAAAACGTGAGGGTGAATTATTTTATGATCATGCTGATGAATTGGTACTTTATCAGTCGATTGCGGGAGTTGGCTGGCAACCGATATTGCTTTTACAACATACATCGTTAGGAACGGAGTTGCCATCTGATCTTCAGGGTAAGACTGCAATTGAAGACCATATATTTACAGGTCCAGCGGATACCTATAGAGTAAGAAGCTTTACTGAAACCATTGACTTTACGAATATTTCAAAGCTTTCTGATGCCAGTCCAAGTGAAGATTTGTTTATGCAAATTAGACATTTTTATAGCTCTGAGGATCAGGGAAGTACATTTAACTATTTCTGGGAAGGTGACATGTGGATACGTGATGGTGTGCAGGGCTATGGCCTTTTCACAGGCAACCAGATCCGAGCAGAAGTAGATGCTTCGCAAGTGGATGGTGAGTTTTTTGGGTTTCCGGAGATCAACCTTCAATCTGTACAGCTTTCTGGTACCGAATGTGAAGTAGACATTGCTTGGATTCCACCTGCTAATGTCTCTACGTTATCCGACCCAAACCAAGAGTATATAGCCATATACCGTGATGGCGAATTGATCAATAGAGTAAGCGCACAAGCAACCTCTAGCTATACAGACGATGCAACTGATTTGATTGATGGTGAAAATTATTCATACCATGTCGAGATGCAGCTGGATAGAGCTTTTGGCGGAAGCCTGGTAAGTGTTGCATCTTCGGCACAAAGTATTTTATTGCCAAAACTTGAAGCACCTGTAGGTGTTCTCACCGAGCAGGCAGATTGTGATGGAGGAATATCAGTGGACTGGAATTGGCAGGGAGCTTCAAGCCCTGATGCGTTTATTATCCAAAGACAAGAGACGGATGGACAATTCGAAACGATAGCTGGCAACCTAAATGGCTCACTGCGAAACTATACAGACAATGATGTAACAGAGGGTCTACAATACACTTATCGCATAGCAGCGAGAGGTGGAGTTTGTAATTCTATAGGATATTTTTCACCAGGCCGCACACATTCACGCGATACACTGGATATAAGCAATACGATCATAAGAGAAGCGCTATCTACCTCTAAAGGATATTTCGGAGATAGAACCGAATTGTTTTGGGAAATGACCGGGCAGAATGAAGAATATATCAACCGGTTTAGAGTTTATGCCAGAGAGTTGGGTACGGATGTTTCACCTGTGCTTTTAGAATCTCCAGGAAGAGATGATCGCAGCTGGATTCATGACAGGGGTGATGCAGGTACTATTTATGAATATTTTGTTGTGACCGAACGCGTCATAGAAACTGAATGCGGATTTGAGACTACAAGCTCCTTTCCCATAGAATCTGTCGTGGGCTTGCGCAACCTTCATCAAAACCTACCAGATAGCGGAGTAGCCTATGCTGTTGGTTTTCGATCGCCTACAGCAGTAATCAATGGAAGTGTCACTTATTCAGGAGGTATAGCAGTACCAGATGTCAAAGTGGTGGTGGAGCCTACCAATCAGACACCCGGAAAATCCTTGTATTTCAATGGCAATTCGAGAGTTACTGTTCCGGCATCTCCCTACATCAACGTAGATACAGCTCTTACCCTTTCTGCTTGGGTGAAGCCTACACGGTTGGATCCAAATGTGATGCTTTTCAAATTAGGTAGTTATGGTTTGGAATACAATGGTACGGAAGCATTCATGTTCGTAAGAGATACGCTCGACCAGACCGCACATATCGTTCGGGTTCCGGCTGAGGATTACAAAATCGGCAACTGGGTCAATCTTACCTGTACCTATTCAGCTGCTTCTGGAGCTTTGAATCTATATGTAAATGGTGAGCAAACCGGAGAAACAGTAATTGTGCCTGATGGAAGAAGAATCATTAATCAAAGCAATGCTTCATTTCTCATCGGAGACTATACCTCACCCGGTTATGAATTTCAGGGAAATATGGATGAAATTCGAATCTATAATCGGGCATTATCTGCCAAAGAAGTTCAGCGTGAATATGGAAGAATTACTTCAACGAATTCGGCGGGTTTGGTTGCCTATTGGAAGATTCAGGAAGGTGCAGGGAAATACATCTATGATGCAGCACATTTAGGCAGCTTCTTCTATAAAAATGATGGGGAATTCAGCGATGGAGTTTTGTGGAGTGATGATGTACCATCCAGGACTCAGTTAGGAATTGCTGCTTTTACTCAGTCTAATGGTAGTTACAGCATTGAAGGGATTCCTTATGCAGGTAATGGCCAAAATTTTCAGGTCATTCCTACCATTACTTTGGCTGGAATCGTGCATGAATTTGACCCACAGATCAAAACCTTGTATTTGGGTGAGGGTAATAATGTAGAAAATGGGGTTGATTTTGAAGACATTTCTTCGTTTGAAATATCAGGAAGAATTGTCTATGATTTTGAAGATGAAATTGGCTCAGGGACTAGAAGTGTAGGATCTGCCGGGGTGCAAATACTCACGGATGGAACTACACCACTATTGGATGAAAATGAAAATCCAATTGTCACAGATAGTGATGGATATTTCAATGTAAGTATTCCTATCGGTTTTCACTATATTTCATTCGAAAAAGACAACCACACTTTTAGTGATGGTGCTCGTTGGCCGAATGTTGGCTTTCACAATTTTCAGGCAGATGTAAGCGGCATTGCATTGTATGACCAAACGCTACACAAGTTAGTAGGGACTGTGGCAGGAGGCACCAGTGCCAGAGATCATGGTATTTACTCCATTTATCAAATCAACAACCTTGGAGAAGCGTATTTTGATATTACCTCTACAGACAATGTAGTGAGCAGAAGGGTGGAAACCGATTCACTGGCTGGGACTTTTGAGGTTGAACTTCCTCCATTGCAATACAATTTTTCATCAGTCAAATGGTCCAAAGACGATTTGGATATTGTGGCAAGCAATGATATATCCTCTTTGAACCTTCGCAGTGAAACTTCATACTCAGGTCTGTATGAGATGGATTCTACGCTTACCCCAATCCTGGTACAAAACTATCCTACAGTTGCTTCGCAAGCGGCAATCGGAGACTTCAGGGTAGATAGTATCTCTGACTCGAAAATATTTTATTCCTGGAACCTCAATACTTCTGGAATGGTCTCGGAGCGTCATGCCTGGGTAAATGATACAGATACAGTAACCTATTACATTGATTCAAATTCGGGAAGGTTTGCTACCGGAGTGAGTAGTGCCAATGTGATCTATGCAGGGACTAACGCTTATAATGAAAACAGCGAGTTGCCCAATGCACTCTTAGTTCAGTTTACAAACTCGGCAGATGAAGTATTCGAAGTAGGCATAGCATTTAATGGCTTTACACCAGAAACGCTTTACAAGTACGATACCACAGGCTATGAATATGTCAAAGACAGCATTTTCTACAATACAAGGAGGGATTTTATCTATCGTGAACTTCCCACGCTTGAAGTCGTTACGGCTGGTGATACTCTATTTTCAGGAGAGTCAATTTATGGTAATGTTGCATCCGAAGACCTTACCATTGACCTAGAGCAGCTTCCATACCCTACCTTTTTCACCAATGATTTTTATCAATTGGAAATCAGAGCGAATGAAATTTACACCAACAAAGACAATGGATTAGAAATAGAAATTCCGGTAACGGACGGGAATATTATTGTCAACAATGGCATAGGTACACCTTTCATTTATGGTGAAGATGGCAGAAAACAATATGGTCAGGGTGCACAAAAGTCGTTGAATGAGGAGGGGGTAGCTACCTACGATTTTGTAGGAGGGGATCCAAGTTTTGTACAAATAACCTCTACAGGTGAGGAGCAAAACAGCTTTACAAAAACCATCAATGTATCGTTGGAAGTGAATGGTCAGTCAGTCACCTGGCCAGCAGACCCCACTAATGATCCACAGCGAGCTTATGTGCTGGGTATTCAAGCGATACCCGGGGCTAATTTTGTTACAGCGGCACCCGAAACGGTTGAGTTCATACTGCGTGATCCCCCGGGATCTGATAGCTATGCCTATAGAGAAGCAGGTACCACCTTTAGTGTTTCAGAAGAATTTTTTGCCAATAACTTCGGAGGAGTTGATGGTTCACTTGGAGCAGGTGTCGGTTTTGACATTGCAGGTGGTGGTTCATTTGGTGGCCACCTTGAAGGAGGAGGTACTATAGAAGGTACGGCGGCTATTGGTATGAAATTTGAAAGAGTAGCCACTACTGGTGCTACTGTGGAGCGTTCACTAGAAACCACAGAAACCATCACCACCAATGATCAGCCAATAGAAATTGGTGCTTCTGATGTTTTTGTTGCCAAAAGTCACAACCTGGAAACCGGGTATGCAATGAGAGTACAGCCGCTACCGTTGGACGAATGCGGTGGAAACTGTTTTGGTGATGTCATTACTATGCCCAACGGCAATCAGTTTCAGATGGGTGTTTCGGTCATTTCTTACATCAATCCAGAAGGGTTTCCAACTTATGTAGTATACACCCAGAACCACATTGAGACTGTGTTGATCCCTGATCTTATAGAATTGAGAAACACGATATTAGCAGAGAACCCAGGTTTTACTTCCCAACTGACACCAGATCATGAATTGTATGGAACTAACAATGATGATCCCAAATGGGGAACATTGGTTTCTACAAGTAATTATATCAAAACAGAAGCGGCTGATCTTACCGGAGCGAGTTATACATTCAACAATGGAGGAGACGATACCAAGGTTGATTCTATCCGATTTTTCAACCAGCAAATCAGGCTTTGGGAAGAAGCCTTGGCTTTCAATGAAATAGAAAAATGGGCGGCCTTTAATGCAGGCAATCAAGAAAATGTTTCATTGGCCAGTGGTGTTCAACTAGAACGTTCTGTAACCAATACAGCATCCAGCGTTTCAATGATTTCACTAGATGTAGCTATGGCAGTTGATGTTGATTTAGATATCTCTATCAATGCAGTAGTAGCCGTCCGAGCCAATCTGGATGCTGAGCTGGGATTGAAGACAACATCTACTTCTACTCGTGGACAAGAATCGGCAAACACCTTTGGATATGTATTACAAGATAGTGATGAGAACGATGCATATAGCATCGATATAGCTGCCGGTGTAGGAGGTAACAGTCCGGTGTTTTCTACAGTCGCAGGTCAGACCTCTTGTCCTTTTGAGCCAGGTCTGGAGATGAAATATGCCACTTCAGAGTTTATTGACCGGGCAATTATAGACCGGCAGGCGGTTATTGTGAAGCTTACAAAGTCAAAGAACATGACGGATATCCTGAAAACACAAATAGAGGAAGAAATCCAGGCTATTCAGGACGACATAGAGGGCTTAGAGGCAGATATAAAAACATACACTGAGTCTCAAATTGAATTGATCAGAGCCAAAGCAGATATCAATGAGATTATTGATGATCTCCAGTCTATTGTTAAAGAGATAGGCGAAAATGCTGCCAATTCATTGGTTCAAAAAGCAGTAGGGCCGGTAGTCGGAGGAGTCAATGATTTTATCGGTACGCTACAGGATATTCGCATACCAGTCCCTTTTTCAAGTGGTATATCTCCGTTTGAAAATATTCCTTCTATACCAGAACCAGCAGCCACAGGGGATTTTGCTTTTGATTTCAGTCAATTGGAAGATATTATGCTTAAGCGGCTTAAGGATACTGAGAAAATAGCCACAGAAACGATCAATAGAACAACCGAGCTAAACATTCAAGTTCAAAATAGAATCAAGAAACGACTGCTGGATTTAAATAATCTCACGATCAGATTGAATGAGTTTAAGCTGGATTTGGAAAAGATCAATAATGAAATAGATGCCATCAATCAGCAAATCGTACAATTCCAGCAATTACAAGGTGTATTGCAAAGTACTACAGAGCCGATTATGCTGAGTAATGCTACACTTCAACGTGAAAAACCTACGCTACAAATTAATGGTGCTAAAACTGCCCAAGTATATAATGTGCCAGCCGATGAGTCTGCAAATTTTAGGTTGCTGTTGGGCAATGAAAGTGAGAGTGGCGATGCACAGTATTATGCTATCGAGGTACTTGATAAGAGCAATCCGAACGGGTTGGTACTTAGAATTGATGGAGAAACTTTAAATACGCCAAGAGAGTTTTTGGTAGATGGAGGCTCTTCAATTACCAAAGTAATGACTGTTGAAAGAGGGCCATTCGAATATGATTATGAAGATGTAGAGGTAATCATACATTCTACCTGTCAGTATGACCCTAGAAGCAACACCGCCCTTATTGTTGATACTGTTACGTTCGATGTAAGCTATATTCCCGTATGCAGTAATATAGCTATTCTATCCCCTCAGGATAATTGGGTAGGTAACAATATTTCGGATGGTGTATTGCCTGTTCATATTGGCGAATATGATATCAACAGCACAGGGTTGGAATATATCCAGATCGAATATAAAGCTTCATCGTCAAGCGATTGGCTGCAAGTGGTCAGATACTATCGCGATGAAAACATAGCTGGTTGGGCAGACGGTGATCCTACGCTACCGCAAACAGGGAATGAATTTATTTATGAATGGCATTTTGCAGAAATGGGTATTGTCGATGGCAATTATGATCTACGGGTTGTAGCAAATTGTGATTTAGCTGCTACTGAATCAGACATTCATTCGGGGTTAATCGATACGGTCAACCCACATCTATTTGGTACGCCTCAGCCAGCCGACGGGATATATTCGTCAGGAGATGAGATAGCCATCCAATTTAATGAGCCTATCAATGAAGGCTTAATTCAGCCTTCCTATTTTGAAATAACCGGCGTTCTAAACGGAGGAGCCGTTCGACATGACGCTAGTGTTTATTTTGGAGGAAAGAGCAATGAATACATGAGGATAGAACAAGGCATCAACCTGACTAGGAAGTCATTTTCTATCGATATGTATGTAAAGCGTGACGGAGTTGGAGCGTCTGTTTTACTGGCACAAGGAGGTGCATCTGATCGTTCTTTGGTATTAGGCTTTGATGCAGCTGACCAGCCTTATATGAGCGTAGATGGTGAGCTACTCGTTTCAGATATAGCGATTACAGATGATGTCTGGCACCATCTGGCTTTTGTATATGATCATGCCAATGAAGATGCCATTATCTACATCGATGCACTCGAAAACGGAATCGACAATTCATATGCTCAAGATTATCAGTCTTCAGGGAGCATATTCTTAGGTAAATCCTCTTTTGGTTCGGAGTTACCGTTTAGCGGCCAGGTTCACGAACTCAGGATTTGGAATTTGCCATTGTCAGTTGCAGAAGTAAATATTGCTGCAACCCAACGAATGACTGCAAGCCAGCGAGGTTTGATTGGTAACTGGCGAATGGAAGAGGCAACAGGTGAGATAGCCCGCGATATGGTAAGAAGCAAGCATGCACAGGTTTATGGTCAGTGGGTGATTGAGCCAGGTGGTTTGGCTTATAACCTTGACGGAATTAATCACATAGAGGCCAGCAGTCCTGCCTTTACTAGTGCTACTGATTTTACGATAGAGTTTTGGTTGAAAGGTGCAGCAGTCAACGACAGTGTTACTTTCATAAGTAATGGGAGAGGAGATAACAACGACTCAAACGGCGAAGGTTGGCATTTCGGCACAGATGAAAACTCGCAACTTATTATCAGGCATAACAATAAGTCTCTGGAAACTCAGCAAACTATTTTAGACAATAGCTGGCATCATGTTGCTTTTACGGTGAATAGAATCGGCAATGCTGTTTGCTATATTGATGGTGAAGAAGTTCTTAGTGAGCCGACAAATGACCTTCTTGGTTTTGGAGGTTCAAAGTTGTGGTTTGGAGCCAGAGGCTGGTACGAAGGTACGGTGGAAAATGTCGATCAGTTATTCACAGGATCAATGGACGAAATCAGGATTTGGAGTTTGGCCAAACGAGCCGATCATATTCAATCAGAGATTCAAAATAAATTGAATGGCAATGAAACTGGGTTGGTACTTTATTATCCTTTCGAAAGCTACCAAGATATTGGAGGAGGAATTTTTTCTGTAAGCCAAGACACAGATAACCAAGCCACTACTGCATTGGCTGCTGAAAATACTCTTTTGGGCGCTGCAGCCAGTCACTTTGTTGAAAATACTCCTACAATAAAGCTTCCTCAGCCATTGCAAAATGTGAGTTTTAACTACAGCTCAAACAATGATCAAATTATCTTGTCACCTACTGTAGATGCTGGAGTAATAGAAAACACCACATTGACTATTTCTTTGAAGAAAATTAGTGATTTGAATGGCAATCGCCTGGTATCACCAATAACATGGACGGCTTATGTTGACCGCAGCACGCTCAATTGGGTAGAGGAGGAGAAGGACTTTGATATTGCCTTGGGAGAAGGCGTGACTTTTACTGCGGAAATTTTCAATCAAGGTGGTAATATTGAAATGTTTAACCTGACCAACCTACCAGATTGGTTGTCGGCAAGTCCAGCTTCAGGTACAGTCAAACCACTAACCTCTCAATCCATCACTTTTACAGTGAGTGAAGGCACCAACATTGGCACCTATGTACAGGATATTGTCATGGAAACCAGCTTTGGTTTTGACGAACGTCTTATCCTAAATCTAAATGTATATCAAAACTCACCGGAAGACTGGGTGGTAAATCCTCAAGAGTATGAGTATTCAATGTCAGTCCTTAATAGAATCAGGATTAAAGGGGAGTTTTCAAGAGATGAAAGCGATTTGATAGCAGCCTTTGTCAATGGAGAATGTAGAGGGGTAGCATCGCTAGAATACATTACTTCACAAGATAACTACCAGGCGTATTTGAGTGTATATAGCAACGAGCTTACGGGCGAGTCGGTCAATTATCGGATCTGGAATGCAAGCGAGGGATTAGTGCATACTTTCGTAACGAACGATGCGTCAGGAGTGGAAACATTTTCTGCAGATGGATTTTATGGTACCATACTTACGCCGGTCATTTTCGATGGAGGAGCCAATATTGAGCGAACACAAGAGATAAGCTCTGGTTGGCAGTGGTTGTCTTTTAATCTCACATCAACCGACTTTAACACCGTGTCTGCATTTATGGCGGAGTTTCCATCTACAGAGGGAGACCAGGTCAAGAGTAATCAGTTTTACGACCAATACGATCCAGTAAATGGTTGGGTTGGTACCGTTTCTGGTAATGGAGGAATACAACCTGGCGAAATGTACAAGTTTAGCTTGAAAAATGCCGCCAAACTCAAGTATAGAGGCGAACCTGTAGACCCTGATATCAACCCTATTGGGCTCATAGAGGGCTGGAACTGGGTAAGCTTTTTAGGTCAAAACCTAATACCTATCAATCAGGCACTGGCGAATGTAACTGGTCTTTCGGTTGGTGATGTGATCAAAAGTCAGCGCGAATTTGCCACCTATGGAGGCTCTGGAGTTGGTTGGATTGGTAGCTTGAAAGTGATGGAGCCTGGACAAGGCTACATGTATCGTGCGGCGATTGCAGGTGATATCGTGTATCCAAAGGTAGCCGCCACAAGCAGGGTACAAGCTCCTAACTATAGTTATCTAACCAAAGCAGGTCTTGATGCTACATTGTTTCCTGACAATATGAATATGATTGTAAGCACTAATGTCGAATATGATTACCTATTGGCAATGGTCGGAGATGAAGTCAGAGGTATAGCCATGCCAGAATTCAATGCTGTAACAGGGGAGACAGCATATTTCATGACTATTTTTGGAGATGAGCCAGTAGCATTGAGCTTTAAGGGAGTGTATGATAGGTGGGAGGAAACTTTAAGCGTGGAAGAGCATGTGACGTTTTCAGGAACGAACACGTATGGCACCTTGGCTCAACCAATACTGATGAAGGGCACAATGCTCAATGTTTCTTCATCTAACTTCGTAAATCTTTACCCAAACCCGGTCAGAAATCAACTGGAAATACAGCTTAATTCGATATTTCACAGCATTAAGATAATATCGCTTTCAGGCAAGGTTTTTAAAAGTATTGAGCAAATTTCAGATCTAAATAAGGTATTGGTAGATGTGTCTGACTTAGCAAGAGGGGTATATATGGTTCAGTTGGAGGGAGACCAAACGATTAGTGTAAAGCTGATCAAAGAGTAATGGCAAATTGATTCTTATGTTTTTTGGAACTAAATCACTAGTTAAAACGATCAGGATTGTGAATATGCACTACCTTAATTTTATAAAGTCATATTTCATTTCAGTGATATTTGTGGTAGGGATGCTAACGAGTCAATTTCTCAAGGCACAACCTAACTGGCAGATAGACCCAGGTAATTTTCAGTATTCCATGACCGTTACCAGCCTATTGGAAATCAATGGAGACACGTTGGAATCTAATAATGATCGAATCGCAGCATTTTTCAATGGTGAAGTTCGTGGTGTAACAAGTCCCACGGTTTACATTGCTTCACTCGATAGGCATCTAGCTTTCCTCACCGTATTTAGTAATAACGTGAGTGGAGAGGTTATTTCTTTCAAAATATATGATGCTACAAACGAACAAGAGGAAGAAGTAATCACCACCGTTACATTTTCAGATGGAAGCCAGGTTGGTACAAACACCCAGCCCCAGTTTCTTACTAACGTGCATGTATGGAACGGCTCCAGTTGGGACTCAGGAAACCTACCAGCAACGGGTGCAGGCGCAAGGTTGAGTGCGAACTACAATACCACTTCGGGCAATCTGGATGTTGACTACTTGGACGTGCAAAATGATGTTACGCTTACTATTAACCCTCAAGCCTATGTTAAAGTAAAGACTGAATTGAATAATCAAGGGACAGTGCATGTGAAACCCGGTGGTTCATTGTTGACTTTAGGAAGTATAACAGGTGATGGATTCCAGATAGATCGTATCACAACTTTTGACCAGAATACGGGAAGATATTCTGTTGTGGGGTCACCTATTGAAGAAGCCTCCTTTAGTTTACTTGGTAGTCAGGCATTGATCTACGCATATGATGAATCGGCTGCCTACAATACTACAGGCAATACGGGTCTTGATAGGTTTAAAACCCCGGCTCAAATGGGAGAGTCTACTATGCAAAAAGGTAAGGGATATTTTAGTGCATTTACTGGAGATGAAAAGGGAGAAGTAACCTTTGAAGGAAAAATCAACTCCGGCACAATACTTATACCGTTGAGTTATACCAATCATGGAGATGCATCTGAAGTTGATCATCAAGGTTACAATTTGGTTGCCAATCCATATCCTGCACCCATCAGTTATCAATCTTTTATTTCAGAAAACTCTGCCACTAATATGGATGAAACAATCTACCTCTGGGATGATTTTGGTTCTGAAAATGGGCGAGGAACCAACCAAGATTATTTGGTAGTTAATGCTACCCTGGGCAATACAGACTCAAGAAGTGATGGTGAGAATAAATGGGATGGATTTATAAGAAGTGGTCAGGGCTTTTTTGTAAAAGCCAACACATCAACCAACTTAATCTTCACCGATGATATGAAGGAAAGCGGTAATAATGATGACGCTGGTTTTTTTCGTCAATCAAAAGTAGAGCGTTACAAACTAAAGCTTGAAGGCAAAGGGCGAAGCAAAGCAATTATTCTGGGGTTTTTGTCTGATGCAACGCCATCAAAAGACTGGGCATATGATGCTTTGGCATTGTCTAACGCAGACTTTCAATTTTATTCGACAAACCCTGAGGGCAACAAATTAGCAATACAGGGATTGCCCAAGCGCTATGAAGAGCCTGTTTCACTTATGCTCCAAACTCGTGAAACTGGAACATACAGTATGAGTATAATGAATCTACAAGAAGTAAATAATAGTGTTTGGCTTTATGATAAAATCACTTCACAATATGTGGACTTGTCGGTTCAAGCATATGATTTTAATGTTTCCTCTCCAGGTTATTCAGATAGGTTTCTGATATCAAGAGAAAAGGAGGCGTTGGCTCTAAAAGAACACCGAAATTGGAATGCGTATATTTCAAATAGCTTTATTAAAGTGGAGCAACAAAGATTCTCAACAACCAAACAATATAAGTTGGTGAGCTTAGCTGGTCATACGATTATTTCTTCAACTGTTGATGATGTAGAATCGTGGTTCGTTGGTGATTTGCCTTCAGGATTATATTTAATTTCAGATGATATACATACTCAAAAGATTTTTGTCGAATAAAAGCTGGTTTAAGGATATTTCGACTCTTAACAATCATGATTACTTGAATATCGAGACCATTAATTGAGCGTGTGATCAATTGATATGTTCATTGTGGCTGATAATCTTTTCGAACCCTAGCCGTATTATTTTCGTAAATGTTCAGCATGAAAACAATGATTTTGTTTCTGGGACTGGGCGTGTTTCTTAATGTGCCTAATGAAAGTCAAAAAATTGATTTAAAAGGTCTGAAATCACTATATGAGAAACCATCAAATGATGTAACAATAATTAATTTCTGGGCATCTTGGTGTGGTCCTTGTATTAAGGAAATGCCAGTACTTGATGGGTTTGGAGCCCAGGAAAATATTGATCTCTTCTTTATAAGTATGGACTTTGAGCAAGATGAGGATAAAGCAAAAAAGATTTTATCCAAAAAGGGCGTGGCTTCAAAGAATTATTTCATTGACGAAAAAGATCCCGACAAGTTGATCAGATCTGTGGAAGATTCTTGGACTGGTGCTATTCCTGCAACACTTTTTGTCCATAGGTCAGGCAAACGTATTTTTCATGAAGCCGAACTCAACCATGAGCAAATCCAAATTATCATTAAAAACTTAACGACTAATCAATAAATGAAAGATACCATGAAGAATACCTTTTTGACAGTGACAGGAGTGCTTGTTGTAGTTGTTTTATTGTTTGTGAATGCGATGGACAGTGAGCAGAATTCTGGTAAGGAAGTTGGAGACATAGCCGTGGACTTTAATTTGAAAAATGTCGATGACAACATGGTTTCTCTCAGCAGTAAATCTTCCGCGAAAGGGTATATTTTGGTTTTCACGTGTAATACTTGTCCATATGCTAAAATGTACGAGCAAAGAATTATTGACTTAGACAAAAAATACAGTGGTAAAGGATACTCTGTAATTGCCATTAATCCGAATGATGTAAATAAGCAGCCGGGAGATTCATTTGAAGAGATGAAAAAAAGGTATAAGGAAAAAGGCTATTCGTTTCCTTATTTACGTGATGAGACCCAAGAAACAACAATGGCTTATGGTGCCTCGAAAACGCCTCATGTTTATGTACTCAATAAGGAAGACGCGGGCAAGTTTAGAATTGAGTACATAGGAGCGATTGATGATAGTCCAAGAGAAGCGGCGGATGTTCAAGAGCGATATGTCGAGGAAGCAGTGGATGCGTTATTAGCAGGTGAAAAACCTAAAATAACTGGGAAACGAGCGATTGGCTGCACCATCAAATGGAAGGAAGCATAAACAAATCAAGGTTTTTATCTAGAATTATTTTATTAATCAGAGATAAAAAAAGCCTTGAAAGTCTCGAAATATATTATTTGGCAGAATAGTGAAGCCATTTGGCAAGATTTGTAATCTTTATAGACCCATTTTCGCCTTGTAAAACTTGTTACTTATGAACTACATCTGGTACAATCCTAATAACAAAACTTATCAAGTAGGAAACGAAATGGAGTACAATATTCAACGAGCCAAATCGAATTCGTCAGAAGATATAGTTATTCTTTACGAATTAGATGAAGTAACAAATAGACTAGCAGAGAAAATAGTAAATGAATTAAATACCGTAAGCAACGAAATAAACGTATAACTAAGGATCAAGAATTTGTCTGTAGCTGGTTGGGACCCTGAGTATTTTACTTAGGGTCTTTTTTTATTCCTTTTCAGGAGTGGCCTTTGTATAACCTTCATATTTGAAACTTCTGGCGAATTTTATCAATAATTTTGGTTGAATGAGAGTGATGGGCAACCGAAATCAGGTCACGGAACACCGCTTTTTATTCAAATTAACTATTCTTAACAAGTTACCTTTTGTAAAACATAAACACCTTCTGCTCGAATGACGTTACGAGATTAGCTAAGGAAAATTATATTTGCAGTCAATTCAAAATAAAATAATGGAAAATATCATTGATCAGGACACAAAGCAGGAACACCAAAATAAAATTAAAGATGTCATTGCTGAGGTAGGAAAAGTTGTTGTTGGTCAGAGCTACATGATCAATAGGCTAATGATTGGCCTATTTACCAATGGACACATATTATTAGAAGGTGTACCGGGTTTGGCAAAGACATTGACGGTAAACACGCTAGCTGATGTACTACATCTAGACTTTAAGCGTATTCAGTTTACACCAGACTTATTACCTGCTGACTTGGTAGGAACGATGATATATAATCAGCAAAAGGCTGATTTCGAAGTAAAAAAGGGGCCAATATTTTCCAATATTATCTTGGCGGATGAAATTAACCGATCTCCGGCTAAGGTTCAATCGGCACTACTGGAAGCCATGCAAGAGAAAACGGTGACCATCGGAGAAAACACATTTGCTCTTGACAGACCATTTTTAGTTTTGGCTACTCAAAACCCCGTTGATCAAGAAGGAACTTATCCACTCCCAGAAGCACAAGTTGATAGGTTTATGCTAAAAGTGCATGTAAACTATACTACTAAAGAAGAGGAACTGGAGGTAATGCGTAGAATGTCGAATATGTCATTCAAACCACAACTCAATACCTTATTAAGTAAAGAAGATATATTTTCGATCAGAAACGAGGTGAATCAGGTAACGCTTTCCGAGTCTTTGGAGAAATACATTATCGAGTTGGTTTTTGCTACCAGAAACCCAATGGATTATCAATTGAAGGAAGAGGCGCAGTATATACAGTTTGGCGCATCGCCAAGAGCCTCGATCAATCTGAATTTAGCAGCAAAAGCGATTGCATTCTTTGATCAACGTGACTATGTTCTTCCAGAAGACATCAAAGAGATAGCCGATGACGTGCTGAATCATAGAATTCTGCTCAACTACGAGGCGGAAGCCGACGGAGTAACCACACACGATATTGTCAAGAAAATCCTCAATAAAGTAAACATCTCAAAATAAGGCCGTAAGGCCTTTTTTTATGTCTTCTTCACTTTGGCTTAACATACTAAACATAGGTTTAAAGATCATCATCTTACCTTAATAGAAACGTAACAAGCCTTTGCCGTCGAGTTAATACTAGAGTGGCAGCTTTGCATTAACAAATTCAATCTAGAATTAATAAGAAGATTATTATGAGAAAATTATTTGCGATGGCCTTCGCGCTATCAGGATTATTATTTTTTGTTTCGTGTGATGAAGACGATGATGCAATGGGCGGAGGAGAAACACCATTAGAGCCTACAGAAGTAGCTATACCCGCTGGCGCACTTACAGCTGACGCATCTTGGACTGCTGATAAAATCTACATCTTAGGTGGTCGTGTTACTGTTCCTGCTGATGTTACGCTTAATATTGCTGCTGGTACAATCATAAAAGGTCAAGCTGGTACAGGTGCTAATGCATCTGCGCTGCTTGTGGCTAGAGGTGGAACTTTAAATGCAATGGGTACTGCTGACGCACCAATTATTTTTACTTCTGTTGCTGATAATATAGCGGTTGGTCAAACTGTTTCGCCTAATCTTGATCCAAGTATTTCTGGACTGTGGGGCGGTGTTATCATACTAGGTAACGCACCAGGCTCATTTGACGATGATGCATCGGAAATCCAAATTGAAGGCATTCCGACTAGTGACTCTAATGGGTTGTATGGTGGTAACGACCCAACAGACAACTCTGGTACAATAAGTTATATATCTATACGTCATGGTGGTTCGAACATAGGTCAAGGTAACGAAATTAACGGGCTTACATTAGGTTCTGTTGGAAATGGTACTACGATCAATGGAGTTGAAATTGTAGCTAATGCGGATGATGGTATTGAGTGGTTCGGTGGTACTGTTGATGTGTCTACTGTTTTAGTGTGGAATTCAAATGATGATGCTCTTGATACTGATCAGGACTGGGTAGGAACTTGTTCTGATTTCGTAGTGGTCACTCCACAAGGAGGATCTGCTTTTGAGCTTGATGGTCCGGAAGGAACTGGTAAAGTAAATGGAGCAACAGCTGACTTCCATACATTCACTAATGGAGTTGTTTATGCTGGAACAGCCATTGATCACTTGGTTGACTGGGACGGATCTACGAACGCAGTAATCACTGATATGTACTTCTATGGACTTGATGTTCGATACTTAGATGGAACTTCAAGTGAAATTGAATCATTTGACGGGGATAAGTCAGGAGCTTCAAGTAACTGGGAAGTAACCATGCCGGGAACAGAAGGAACAGTATTTACTCTTAACGAGGGAACCTCCGATGAGTCTTCTATTACTCTTGAGTCTGCAGCTTCTGCATTTGGTGAAGCATCTGGGATTATTACGGACTTGACTACAGGAACTGGAACTACGGATCCAAGAACAAACGGACCAGCTGCATCTGCTTTTGCTTGGACTTGGGCAGCTGAATCTGGAGCACTAAATGACATAGGACTTTAATTCGGCCATAGGTCGTCATTAAACTATTTTTAAAACCCGTTGGTGAAATAAATTCATCAACGGGTTTTGCTATAAAATTAATCTTAAAACAACATGAAAAGGCTAAATCTCTTACTTGCAGCCATATTTATATTAATCACTTCATCGGTACAGGCGCAAAATGGCACTGTTCGAGGTACTGTTATTGACGATGAGCTAGGTGATGCGATGATTGGAGTGACTGTAATGATCAAAGGGACAAGTAAAGGGTCTGTTACTGATTTTGACGGAAAATTTAGTATCTCGATAGAACCTGGAATCTATAACCTTCAAGTTTCATTTGTCTCCTTCGAAACGTTGGAAATAAGTGATATTGAAATAAAAAAAGGAGAAACAGTGATTTTCGACCCGATCAGACTAAAAGAATCTGTTGAGGAGCTAGAAGCTGTTGTTGTTACTGCAGATGTAATAAAGTCTTCAGAGGCTGCTTTGTTGACCGTAAAGAAAAAGTCAGCCAATATGATCGATGGTATTTCAGCATCAAGCTTTAAAAAGATTGGTGATGCGAATGCTGCTGGAGCAGTAAAAAGAGTCACAGGAGTCTCCGTTGAAGGAGGTAAATATGTATACGTCAGAGGACTAGGCGACAGATACACAAAAACCACATTGAATAGCGTAGATATTCCAGGTCTTGATCCCGATCGTAATAGCTTACAAATTGATATTTTTCCTACCAATATGTTAAACAACATGGTGATATCAAAAACAGCCACTGCTGATCAACCTGCGGATTTCACTGGTGGTTTAGTTAACATTGAAACTAAAGACTTTCCAGAACAAAAAATACTTGATGTATCAGTAGGGGTTACCTATAATCCTTCTATGCATTTTCAAAATGATGCTTTGACCTATGAGGGAAGCTCGACCGACTGGCTAGGGTTTGATTCTAATTTAAGGGAGCTTCCTAAGAGTGCCGACAATCAAGATTTACCATTTATAAACGAGCCTGAAGCTGCAAGAGCCGTTTCAGATGATTTTTCTAAAACACTTGCAGCCTCTGAAGAAACTAATTTCATGAATTATAGCCTCGGTATTTCTGTGGGTAACCAAAAGAACTTTGATAACGGGAATTCGCTTGGTTATATTTTCTCAGGTACTTACAGGCGCGATAATGAGTATTTTGAAGATGTTACTTACGGGGAATATCAAAAACAAGATGACCCTTCTACCTATGATTTTGGAATACAATCAATAAGTACTGGTTCTTACTCCACAGAAAACACATTGCTTGGTGGACTCGTTGGTATAGCTTATAAAACAAGCACTTCTAAGTATCAATTTTCTGTCATGCACCTACAAAATGGTGAGAAGAGGACAGCTGAGTTTTTTACAGTATCTGATTCTCAGGAAGATGATTTTGACCCTAGACTAATTTCTGATTACACTGCAATTTCAAATAACCTTGAATATAGCGAAAGAGGACTTACCAATATTTTACTTGGTGGAGAACACCACATCAATGGGAATCAATGGGTGATTGATTGGAAATTTTCTCCTACAATATCCAAGTTATCAGATCCAGATATTCGGCGAGCATCATTTTCCAATGATACGGATGATTTTCTAATCAATCCGGGAGCTGCTGGGGTGCCTACTCGGATCTGGAGATTTCTTGATGAAGTAGATTATGTTGGGAGAGTTGATATAACCAATGAAGGGAATTTTTTAGGAGCTGAAGCGAAGTATAAATTTGGAGGTAGTTACGTATCTAAAGATCGAGAATACTCGATCCAAAACTTATTCGTACAGCAAACGAGTGCTAGAACCGACTGGTCAGGAGATTTTGATGAAATACTTTCGGATGAAAGACTTTTTCCTACTGGAACGATGTATTATCAGAATGGGCCTGTCAACCCTAACCCTAATTCATATCTGTCAGACAGTAGAAATATTTCTGCGTATGTATCGGGTGAGATTAATCCTTTTAGTACTTTGAAAACAATCGTTGGGGTAAGAATGGAGGCATTCCAGCAACGCCACACTGGTAGAGATCAACAATCTACCATAGTATTGGACGATTCTTTGGTTCTTGATGCAATAAACTTTTTCCCTTCTTTAAACAACATTTATTCCTTAACAGATAATATGAACCTTAGGCTTTCTTATTATCGAACCATTGCCCGGCCATCATTTAAAGAGTTATCATTTGCATCTATTTTGGATCCAGTAAGCAATCGTACCTTTAATGGAGGTTTTTTTCCTTACAATGATGATCAAGGCAATGTGGTTTGGGATGGTAACCTGAGATCGACCTTAATCAACAACTTTGACTTAAGATGGGAGCTTTTCCAAAAGCGTGGGGAGCTTTTTTCTGTAAGTCTCTTTTATAAACACTTTGAAGCTCCTATTGAGCTTGTTCGTATTGCTGCTTCACAAACAGGAAATGAATTTCAACCACGAAATGTAGGTGATGGACGCGTTTTAGGCGCGGAGTTTGAGTTTAGAAAGAGCCTTCAATTCATTAATTCGAGTTTAACCGATTTTAGTGTTTATGGTAATGTGACCATTGTTGATTCGCAAATTGAAATGACAGATCAGGAATTTAATGCTCGGGTAGTTTATGAGAAAGAAGGTGAGACCATTGACAATACCAGAGACATGGCAGGTCAAGCCCCTTACGTCATTAACTTTGGCCTACAGTATAATAACGAACAGAAAGGAATAGATGCGGGACTTTTTTATAATGTAAAAGGAGAAACCTTAACTGTCGTGGGGATTGGATTTTTTCCAGATATTTATGCTCAACCATTTCACAGCCTTAACTTCAACTTGAACAAAACCTTTGGAGCCAAGGATCAAATTTCAGCCAATTTCAGCGTGAGCAATATTCTGAATGATAATAGAGAAGAGTTCTTTGTCGGGTTTGAAGCAAATGACGAGATATTCAATCAACTGACACCTGGTACAGAAATAGGTGTGGGAGTGAGTTATTCTTTTTAGTTCACTTGATTTAAAAAGCCCACTCAGGAGTTTGAGTGGGCTTTTTATTTGACTTTTCTAGAAGTAAGATATTTACTTGTTGTTTAGCATACTCGGACAATCTGCTTGTTCAGCATCACTTCCATTGATGTACATTTCAAGATCTGCAATTCTAATCTTTGCCATTCTCACCATTTCTTGACATTTACACGTATTAAATTCTTCTCTTCCGAATTTTTTACGATAGAAATTGTCCCAACTTCTTGGGTACATTGCTCTCAACCTTCGATCTCTATATTGAATCCAAAAAACCTGTTCCATTTTAAAATCTTCTAAAAAAGCCTTGTCACTGGAGTATTTTTCATTCACTTGGCTAGTAATTGTTAGCATTTTCGAGTCTAGCTTATCAAAATGTGTGCATGGATTCTCGTATGAAGTTTCACATGAAAAAAACAATAAGCAAGTGAAAGCTGCAACAAAGAGTGGTCTATTTATCATATGACTAAATTTTTTACTCCACGAATTTAAGGTTGAATTGATAAGACTAGGTTACTTCCTTATTAAGACATTGTTAGAATATCGAATAATAGCAAGGCAAAAGGGTTTGAGGGAGTTTATTTTCACCGTTGTGCTAGTATTTTCTGTCTATTGATCCATCATATAACTTCTTAAAAGGCGGACTTTTCATTTTTGAAGTGCAACAATCTTCATTTTTATCCGGTCTACTTCTCTTGTCAGAACCTGAAGCTCACCCAAAACTTCTTCTCTGGGAGCGCCTTCTAGTTTGCTTGCCAAGGAACCATTTTTCTCTGCGAGTTTGGTCACTTCTTCAAGCTGCTCTTCATACTTTTCTAAGTAAAAATATCTTTTGAATTCCATAAGGATAAGTTTCAGTTGAGAAAGATAAGCCTCTTGCTTCTCTGATGGCAGTGCCTTATTGTCAATGGCTAGAGTGAAAGATGCCCCGTTTTCTGAAGGGACAGGCTTTGAATATAAAACAAATTCAAGCTCCGTTCCTTCTACTTCGCGTGGAATGGTTACTTGATAATACTTGCGCATATTTAGGGGTTTGCCAAACTGCCGCGAATATTTCCACCAGCCTTTCTCTACCGAGGAGGGTTTGTAGTCAAAATAAGTTTTGAAGGCAGGAAAACTCTCTTCTTCAATAGAAAATTTCGAATTACTGATGCTGTTCTCGAATTGTTGCCCAAAAGTAAAAAATGTGATAAATATGAATAATGCAGAGAGGATTTTCGTCTTCATGTGTTGTATTATTTATGGCAAATATATTGATCACCGGAGGAACAGGTTTGGTAGGAACAAAATTAAGCATGCAACTTGCCAATCAAGGGCATGTAATCACTCACTTGAGCCGCAAACCAGAACATGGTGCACAGTTTAAGCAATATTCTTGGAATTTATCAGATAAAACAATTGATTCGGCAGCTTTTGAGAACATTGACACGATCATTCACCTTGCAGGGGCAGGAGTCGCCGATAGCAAGTGGACCGATCAACGGAAAAAAGTCATTTTAGATAGCCGAGTAGAATCGACTAAACTATTATTCGACAAAGTAAAGGAGCATGGTGTAGCCCTAAAATCTTACATTACCGCTTCTGCCATTGGTATTTATGGGTCGGATACTGAGCAATTATTTGTGGAGGATGACCACTCGGCCAATGATTTTCTTGCCCGAGTGGTGGTGGCTTGGGAAGATTCAGCCGATGTTTTCAATGAGATTACTCAAGTATCTAAAGTCCGAATTGGAATAGTACTGGCCAAAGAAGGAGGAGCGTTAAAAGAAATTGCCAAGCCCATCAAGCTTTTTGCAGGAGCCCCGTTAGGCTCTGGAAATCAGTGGATGAGTTGGATTCACATTGACGACTTAGCAGGAATATTTCAATATATCGTGCAAGAGAATCTTACTGGAGTATATAATGCCGTGGCACCTCATCCCGTAACTAATGAAACTTTAACGAAAGCAGCGGCAAAGGCACTAAAAAAGCCGTTGATATTGCCAAATGTCCCTGAGTTTGTCATGAAACTCATGCTCGGAGAAATGTCTCAGATCGTATTGGAAGGTGCGAAAGTGTCTTCCGAAAAAATTGAAAAAGCGGGCTTTCAGTTTAAATTCAAGAAGATTGACAATGCGGTGAAAGATTTATTGGCTAATTAACTTCTCTGGTAGAATTACTTTAAATTCCCATCCGATTTTTTTTAAAAGTTATATGAGCGAAAAAGATAAAAAACCTAATGATGAAGAGGAGAAGATCATCCGTGCCTTTCAAGACAAAGACTGGAACGAAATTAAGACATCCGATTCTTGGGTGGTTTTCAAGGTTATCTCAGAGTTCGTTGAGGGATTTGAAAAACTTGGAAAAATAGGCCCTTGTGTTTCTATTTTTGGTTCAGCTCGAACAAAAAATGACCACAAGTACTATCAGATGGCTGAAGAAATAGCCGCTAAGCTGGTAAGACATGGATATGGCGTAATCACTGGCGGTGGTCCGGGCATCATGGAAGCAGGCAATAAGGGAGCGCATAAAGAAGGCGGTAAATCTGTTGGATTGAATATTGACCTGCCATTTGAGCAGTTCGATAATGTTTATATTGATAGAGACAAGTTGATCAACTTCGACTATTTTTTTGTAAGGAAAGTCATGTTCGTCAAATATTCTCAAGGGTTTATTGTTATGCCGGGAGGTTTTGGCACTTTGGACGAAATGTTTGAGGCCATCACACTTATCCAAACCAAGAAAATAGGGAGATTCCCAATTGTACTGGTAGGACGAGAGTTTTGGGGAGGATTGATTGACTGGATCAAAGAAACATTAATAAAAAAGGAAAAGAACGCGAGTGAATCAGATCTTGATTTGTTTTGTGTTGTTGATACCGCCACTGAAGCGGTGGAGGTTATCGACGAATTTTACGGAAAGTATTTATTGAGTCCAAATTTCTAAAACAAGTGAGCGAGGTAGCGGAGCAAGAGTTGAATAAATCAATAGTAATAGAGGAACCATCCATTGAAATATATGGTGCCAGAGAGCATAACTTAAAAGATGTTTCTTTGAATATTCCGAGAAACAAGCTGGTTGTTATCACGGGGATTTCCGGAAGTGGAAAATCTTCTTTGGCATTTGACACCATCTATGCCGAAGGTCAGCGCAGATACATGGAAAGTTTTTCCGCCTATGCAAGATCTTTTATAGGCAACATGGAAAGGCCGGATGTTGATAAAATCAACGGCTTGAGTCCGGTAATTTCTATCGAGCAAAAAACCACCTCGCGAAACCCGCGATCTACAGTAGGCACAGTTACAGAGATCTATGATTTTTTCAGACTATTTTTTGCCAGAGCAGGTCACGCATATTCCTATTTGACAGGCAACCGGATGCAGAAGCAATCCGAACAGCAAATACTTAGCGCTATACTCAGCACCTACGATGGTCAAAAACTAATACTTCTTGCGCCAGTGGTCAAAGGGAGAAAAGGCCATTACAGGGAGTTGTTTGTACAGGTCAGAAAGCTTGGTTTTACCAAAGTCCGGGTCGATGGGGAAGTGCTTGATATTGCTCCAAAAATGCAGGTTGACCGCTACAAAACACATGATATAGAGATTGTTGTTGATCGGATAGCAGTAAGTGCTAAGGACGAAAAAAGGATTAGAGGCTCAATCCAAACGGCCTTTAAGCAGGGTAATGGTATAATGATGGTACTTGATTCAGCGGGTAAGCTCGATTATTTTTCTAAAAACTTAATGGATCCAGAGTCGGGCCTAAGTTATGATGAACCTGCGCCCAACAACTTTTCATTTAACTCACCTTATGGAGCCTGCCAATCCTGCAATGGACTTGGTGTGATAGAGGAGATTTCTATTGATTCTGTCATACCCGATCGCAGTTTGAGTATCAGCCGTGGAGGGATTGCTCCATTAGGTGAATACAGGGATATTTGGATATTTAAGAAGATAGAGGCGATACTCAAAAAGAGTAAAGTGAACCTGACTACACCGATTAAAAATATACCGAAGGAAACGCTTGATGTGTTAATGAACGGTGACGATGTGCCGATCGCAGTGAGTTCAGTCAAGTATCCAGGAACCGACTGGGATACCAAATTCGAGGGAATTATCAAATTTCTCGAAAAGCAGAAAGACTCTGGTACAGATAAAATCCAAAAATGGGTACAGGAATATACCGATATTAAACTTTGTCCATCTTGCGAAGGATACCGGCTTAAGAAGGAATCCTTACATTTTAAGATAGATAATAAACATATCGGTGAGTTGGCGGAAATGAGCGTAACTGCACTTGGAGAGTGGCTCGTCGATCTCGAAAGCCGCATGGATGAAAAGCAGAACCTAATAGGTTCGGAAATTCTGAAGGAGCTGCGCAAAAGAGTTGGATTCCTACTGGATGTCGGGTTGGATTATTTGAGTTTAAACAGATCATTGCGAACGCTTTCAGGAGGAGAGGCGCAGAGAATTCGGCTGGCAACTCAAATAGGTACACAGTTAGTCAATGTGCTTTATATTCTGGATGAGCCAAGTATTGGCCTCCATCAGCGCGACAATGTAAAGCTTATTCAGGCGCTGAAGGATTTGCGAGACCTTGGCAATACTGTCATAGTTGTAGAACATGACAAAGACATGATGCTGGCTTCTGATTTTATTGTAGATATTGGCCCAGGTGCTGGTAGACATGGAGGTCAAATAGTGGCAGCAGAAAAGCCAGCATCTTTCGTGAAGAACAATACACTCACCGCGAAATATCTAAATGGGGAAGTTGAAATTGCGGTACCTGAAAAAAGGAGAGCGGGTAGCGGAGAAGTCCTTAAACTGAAGGGAGCCACAGGGCATAACCTAAAAAATGTCAACCTGACTTTACCTTTAGGAAAAATGATTTGTGTAACCGGGGTATCAGGAAGCGGAAAGTCTTCTCTAATTCATGAAACTTTATATCCAGAGCTTAGAAAGTTCTTTTATAATTCTAGGGCTGATGCTCTACCCCACAAGGGAATCACTGGATTGGAACATCTCGACAAAGTAATAGAGGTAGATCAATCGCCCATAGGCCGAACGCCAAGATCGAACCCTGCCACTTACACAGGAGTTTTCACAGAGATACGCTCATTATTTTCCGAACTTCAGGAATCTAAGATTAGAGGCTATAAGCCGGGACGGTTTTCCTTTAATGTCAAAGGAGGGCGCTGCGAGACTTGTCAAGGTGGAGGTATGAGAGTGATCGAAATGGACTTTTTGCCAGATGTGCATGTACCTTGTGAAACATGTAAGGGAAAAAGATATAACCGAGAGACCTTGGAGGTTCGATTCAAAGGAAAATCCATATCAGATATTCTTGATATGACTGTGGAACAGGCCGTCATTTTTTTTGAAAATCAGCCAAGAATTTTGAAGAAAATTGACACTCTCCAAGAAGTAGGTCTTGGTTATATCTCTCTTGGGCAGCATGCTACCACACTCTCTGGTGGAGAGGCACAGCGTGTTAAACTAGCCACTGAACTTTCGAAACGAGACACAGGGAAAACGTTCTATATTTTAGATGAGCCCACGACTGGTCTTCATTTCCAAGATATTAAGCACCTGCTTGAGGTTCTCAATAAGCTTGTGGATAAAGGTAATTCCGTACTGATTATTGAGCATAATCTGGATGTGATCAAAGTATCTGATTACGTGATAGATGTAGGCCCAGAAGGTGGAGATAAAGGCGGGCAAATTATTGCTGAGGGTACGCCCGAACAGGTAGCTAACTCTAAAGTGAGCCATACTGGGAAGTTTTTGAAGGAAGAGTTATAAAAAATGCCAGCAACGCTGGCATTTTAATTATCCTTTCAGATAGTATAAATCACCTTGATACTCTAACATCAAGTCTGCTTTTTCTAATTCAATGGTTTGCTCTACACTCAATTCGTTTTCAATGAGTTCTTGAAATCCAAACTCTTCAACCGTGTTATCCTCAAGATCGATAATGTGAACCTGCTCTTTAGTAATTTGCTCAATGGAGGCAAACAAGCGGCGCTCACTTGTGATAGAATTAAGTAATTCCGTGTCTGGCTTGTTTAAAGGTGTAGCTTCGTCACTGCCTAGTGCAATGAAAAGCATTAGTAAAAGCGTATTCATCCTAATTATATTTTGTTTTTATAGTCCTGTGGTATTGTACGCAGAAGAATCTTTCAAGTTGTAGAGTTTCTAGATATTATTTACATAAAAACATTTGAGTTCCTTCAATGTATCAATGGCTCATTTAAAACCAGATTACTGCCATTGGTGGAGAAAAAAAGTAAACCATGAATACTATGGATTGAGGTAAGATTTTAGTCATTAATTTTGAAGGTGATGCGAATCGTGATTAAAAAAGAGAAATGATTGGCAGGTAGGGCGCTTATGAATAAGAAAAAGATTTATTGGTTATGCCAAATATTTGGATGGTCTTTTTACGGGTCACTCCAGCTATTCTTGTACGCTACTGCCCAAACACCAGATATGAACCATATTGTAGGTGAATTTCTTCAGGTGCTTTTTTATATTGGCTCTACTCATTTGCTGCGGTTTATCTTGATCAGCAATGGCTGGCTTGCCTTGCAGTGGTTGAAACTAATACCCCGTATTATTTTTCTTGTATTCTTGTTGAGCTTATTCAATTATTCCTTCCTTCTTGCGTTTGCTGCATTTACTGGGGAGTTGACTTCTAGGGACTTTATGATATTACCAATGACACTTAATGTCTTTGGGCCAATGATTATTTATGTGTTGTGGTCGTTGATCTACCTAACCTTCCATTATTTCGAGCGATATAATAACTCCTTGAAATATGAAGCCGCGGCAAAAGAAATTGAACTAAAAAACCTTCGTTCTCAGCTCAACCCACATTTTATTTTTAATGCATTGAATAGCATTAGGGCGTTGGTAGACGAAGACCCTATCAAGTCTAAAAAAGCGATCACACAACTATCAAATATTCTTCGCAATTCTTTAACTGTAGACCGACAAAGAATGGTTACTTTTTCCGAGGAACTCGCTACAGTCAAGGATTACTTACAGCTAGAGGGCATTAGGTATGAGGAGCGTCTCCAAACGGCCTTGGAAATTGACCCAAACTCTGATGAGTTTCTTATCCCGCCATTAATGATACAAACTTTGGTTGAAAATGGTATCAAACATGGCATTTCTACGTTAAGGGGTGGAGGTATGATTTCAATCCACACAAAAGTTGACCACAATAAGTTATTAATCTCTATCAGGAATGGCGGCCAAATTACCGAAAACAATTCTATGGCTCCTATTGGTTATGGATTGAGCAATACTCGGAAAAGGCTAGAGTTGATTTTTGGAGAAGAAGCCAGTTTTTCAATTGCGAATGAAGATAAAAAAACAGTTCTCACTCAAATAGTATTACCCAAAACATTATGAAGGCACTCATTGTAGATGATGAAAGACTAGCAAGAAAAGAATTGAGCACGTTGCTTGAGGTACATCCTGAAGTAGAAATAGTTGGAGAAGCAACGGATGTCGATGATGCTTTGGAACAGTATCAAAACCTGAAGCCAGATCTTGTCTTTTTGGATATCAACATGCCGGGTAAGTCAGGGTTTGATTTTTTAGAAAAGCTTGACAAAATTCCTAATGTGATATTTACGACCGCCTATGATGAGTTTGCTCTTAAGGCGTTTGAGGTCAATGCACTAGATTATTTGCTAAAGCCGATACAGCCTGAGAGGCTTTCGGATGCACTAAAAAAGATTCGGGTGGAAAGTACCAAAGATCAATTTCATGAGCGCAAAACTTTAGGAAGTGACGATCAGGTTTTTGTGAAAGATGGAGATAAATGCTGGTTTGTAAAACTGGCGGATGTGCGTTTATTCGAGTCTGACGGTAACTATATAAAAGTCTATTTTGCAGGAAATAAACCAATGATCCATAAAAGCTTGAACGCCCTCGACGAGAGACTAGATAGTCGCACCTTTTTCAGGGCAAGTCGCAAACATATTATCAATCTCGGGTGGGTTGAAAATATTGATACTTGGTTTAACGGAGGTCTATTAGTACAACTGAAAGGTGGGGAGAAAATTGAAGTAAGTAGAAGGCAAGCAGCAAGGTTTAAAGACAGGATGAGTCTTTAGTTATTCGTTGATAAAACTTAAGAATTCTTTTTCAATATGCCAGTCTTTGGAAAGGTTGATCATGGCCGTGGTTTCCATTTCGGTAACATACCCTTTTTCATGATTCTCCTCCCATACCTCAGAAAGATAGAGGAGTTGTGTTTTTTGGTCTAGTTTTCTAAAGTTTTTACTCAAAAACTCCTTTGAACGCTCGTAGGCTGAAAGATAATCTTCAGCTATAAAATCATTGGCCCATGATAATTCTTTTTCGGCATGATACTTCATTGCGGCATTTTCCAACATCGCTTTTTCTTCATCATCTAATCCATGATAGTGAAATATCAGGGATTTAAGTAGCATGACCGCCTTCTTTAATTCTGGGTCCATTTTTTAAAATTAATCTATTTAATCTTCTAGGAATAATATTAATGCTATTTCGTCAGCAACCATTAAACCTTCGAGAGACAATACGATAGACTCGCCTTTTTTCTCGATCAATCCTTGATGAGTCAATTGCCTTATCACTTTCGGCTTTTCTTTCATCATATCAAAGGAATATTTCTCGAGTAAGCGAGATAAGTCAATTCCTTCCGATGTTCTAAGTCGAGTTAGTATAAATTCATTGATTTTTTGTGTTGGTGAAAGCATTTCTTTTTCAAAAGGAACTACTGATTCTTCCATCATACTTTTAATGTAAGCCCCATTATTTCTGATATTGTATTGTCTGGAGTCTCCATTAAATGAATGTGCTCCAGGCCCAATACCGAGGTAAGGTTTTTGATTCCAATAGGCGTTATTATGTTTTGATCTAAAACCGGGCTTAGAAAAGTTGGCCACTTCATAATGTTCGTACCCAGAAGATTTCAGAAAATCAATAGCATACTTATATTGACGAGTCGCAGTATCTTCACTTATTTCATTGAATAGTCCTTTTTTCATCTGAACTCCAAAAGCTGTTTTAGGTTCGATTGTCAACCCATACAATGAGATATGTGGTACATCTAGCTGGATTGCCTTTGATAAGTCAAGCTGCCAGTAACCCATATCCTCTGGCGGAATAGCATAGATAAGGTCAATACTCAAATTGGTAAAGCCGATATCTTGAGCATATTTTACAGAATTAACTGCTTCGATTGTGTGGTGAGCCCGATTGATATATTTAAGCCTTTCCTCGTCAAAAGTTTGAATACCGATACTTAGCCTGTTTACTTGGGAATTTTTAAGGTCACGAAGTTTTTCCAAAGTCAGGTCATCAGGATTCGCCTCTAGTGTTATTTCTACATTGCTGTCACATTCAAAATGCCTATAAATATGATCGATGATGGTTGTTATTTCATCACCACTTAGCAGTGAAGGCGTACCGCCTCCAAAATATATTGTACTTACCTTTTCATTTAAATAGCCTTTTTGCCATTCAATTTCTACCAACATCGCCCGAATCATCGCATCTTTACTTTTCTGATTGGTGGAAAAGTGAAAGTCACAATAATGACATGCCTGTTTGCAGTATGGTATATGTATATAAATGCCAGCCATCAGATCGAGTTGTAACATGTAAAACTAGTGAGCCTTGCTAACTATTCGATTGGTTTTTGTTTGTTTCCTTTTGATGTCTATATATGGCTCATTTGCACAAGACTATTTTCTTAAAGTTCCCAATGAACCGATTAGAAAAATAGAGGTTCAAGATTCGGCTGAGTTGTCTATAAAGATTCAAAGCTGGAAAATGAACCAGTGGAAATCAGGTTATCCTTTTGCCAATTTGGATAGTATTTCTTCGGATACCTTATTCCTATATTTAGGATCTAGAGAAAGCATTGATCTTGACTCAATCTATTACGAAAACGGCACGGCGAGTCCAACCAATATTAGAAAACCTTGGAAGGGAATAGAACAACAACTTCGCTATTGGACGAGCCACGGCTATCCGTACACCACCCTGAATTTGATGGAAGTCATTGGCACGCAAAATATATTTATAGATAGAGGACCTTCGATAACTTATGATTCTATCAGATATAATAAGGGAATTATTTCTCGGCAATTGCTGGAGCAGACGTTGGATATGGAGTATGGCAAACCGTACTCGGAGGAAAACTTCCAGCAGTTGACAAAAAAAATGGAGAGGTTTGCCTCTGTTGAACTAGCAAAAGCTCCTTCGATCTATTTTGAAAATAATCTGGCAACCATTCAACTTGAGCTAAAAGAAACACAAACCAATTCTTTTGAAGGAGTAATTGGTCTCTTGCCAAGGCAAAGTGTGACCGACGACATATTAGTGACTGGCTTTCTTGATATCCAATTGGTTAATTTATTTCAGAGCGCCAAGAGTCTTGATATGACTTGGAATAGGTTCGGCGATCAATCCCAATCATTGGAGATAGATTACTTTCATCCATTTATTGCCGGCACGCCATTATTATTTCGGTTTGATTTTGGACTCTTAAAGCAAGACACCACTTTTCTCAACCAAACGCTACAATTAGGGATTGGTACTTATCTGGGCAAAGGCAAGTTGTTTTTTGAGTATTCAAGGAGGACGGGTACAATAATCGAAACCAGCATTCAAAATTTGAGGGAAACCTTAGTATACCCATCCAAAATCAGTGCATACGCTATTACCTATCAACTGGCTTCTGTAAATAGACCTTTTGCTTTTGGCGATAAATTTGATTTCAAGGCTGGCTTTGCTTTTGGGTTAAAAAGTGTGGATATCGATAACGCAAACCAACTCTTGGTTGAAGAACCAAATACGGTTTTATTTAAACTCGATTTCAAAATTCGAAATCAGATTTCCATGACCAAAAGATTAAAACTCTTTAACGCACTAACTTTTGGTTCATTCCAGACGAATCAAGTATTCGAAAATGAAAGGTATCGTATAGGTGGTCTATATTCTTTAAGAGGGTTCAATGAAAATGTGTTTTTTGTTGATAGCTATATGCTTAATAGGTCAGAGATTCGACAATACTTCCAATCCAGATCATATTTCTATGTATTTCAGGATGTGATGTTTGCTATTAGCGATCAAGATCGACTTTTACCCTTCGGATTTGGCTTGGGATTTAGCCTGCAAACTAAGACAGGCTTGCTTAACTTTGCTTTGGCTCAGGGAAAGGAACAGAGCAAACCTATAAATCTGTCAGAATCTAAGGTTCACATAGGTTTTATATCCAAATTTTGATGAGAAACATATTTCTAATTCTTTGTTTTTTTACTATTTCAAAGCTCTTTGGTCAGGAAGGAGACAATAATTCTTTCCTTAAATACCATTGGTTTCAAAAAAAGGGAGAAGTATTTATTCCGGTACTGGGGGAGATAGAGAGCAACGCTATTTATTTATTTATCACAAAAAACGAATCAGGAACAATTGAAATTTGTAATGAAGACGAATATGACGTCTGGATTGATAACCAACTGATTTTTGCAGAAATAAAATCAGGCTGTATTCAAATAGAGTCTTCTAAATTTCTCGAATTAAACGACGCAGACACTTCTTATTTGAGAATATCTTCATCAAATTTATCGAGACTAAGTACTAGCCTAATTTCACAAGAGAACTCTAAAAATGGAGTATTAGTGTCAAGAACGGAAGGGGATTGGCTGCATGATTTTTTAATGGTTTATACTGTCATCGTATTAGTATTAGGTGCATTGTATAGGCAGTCTTTCTATCTAAAATTTAGAAAGTCATTGCGAAACCCATTTAATTTTAAGATTAGAGCTGTTGTCGCTCAAAACAGTTATAGTAAGTTTATTTCACCGGATAATTTGTTTGCTCTTTTGTTCCTGAGTTTGTTTTTGTCAGGGTTGCTATTGGTAATCAATGCAGAGCTGGGCTTATTTAATATTCCTCAAGAGAATTTATTTTCGGCTATCTCATTCTGGTTGATGCTTAGTCTGGCCTTTTTTTTATTCTGCATAGCTAAGTATTTTGTGGCGCTTTTATTAGCTAAGGTCTTCAACTTACGCAACTTCCCAAATATTCAAGTTCAAGACTTCATCCATTTCATGACTTTCGTCTCTGGAATTACTTTTGTTTTAGTGCTAATTGACTTTTCTTTTAATTCGGTTGCAGATCAATTTTTTCTTGATTCGGCTCGGTTTTTAGTAATTGTGGCTATTTTGTTCTTTCAGTTATGGTTTTTCTTAAAATTTGTTAAATATTATTCACATAGAAAACTCCTCATAATTTCCTACCTTTGCACCACGGAATTTTTACCGGGTTTTATGGCCGCTTACTGGTTATTAAACTGAAAAATATCAAACACATCATTATAGGTTTTAGGAATGAGCGAATTATTAGTGTTGGATGAGGAAAGATTGAAAAAGGTATCCTCTATATTAGTTTCCCAACCAAAGCCAGAAAACGAAAACTCTCCTTACTTTGCTTTAGCAGAAAAATATAATCTTGATATTGACTTTAGACAGTTTATCGAGATAGATCCTGTGGACGCTAAGGAATTTCGCAAGCAAAAGGTAAATATCCTTGATCACACGGCAGTTATCTTTACAAGTAGAAACGCGGTAGATCATTTTTTCAGACTTGCCGCTGAAAATAAAATAGAGATTCCGACAGACATGAAATATTTCTGTGTCTCCGATCAAACGGCTAATTATTTACAGAAATACATTGTAATAAGGAAAAGAAAAATTTTCACTGGGGAGAGAACTGCTTCAGACCTTCTTGAGGTAATTAAAAAGCACAAAAACGAAAAATATATTTTTCCTTGTAGTGATTTGAGACGTGATGATATTCCTCAGTTTCTAGATAGCAGCGGGATTACTTGGTCGGAGGCTGTTATCTACAGGACTGTTGCAGCAGACCTGTCAGATCTATCTGATATTTTTTATGATATCATAGCCTTCTTCAGTCCTTCAGGCATAAGCTCGTTGTATGATAATTTCCCAAATTTCAAACAGAATAACACGAGAATCGCCGCTTTTGGTCCAACAACGGCACAAGCAGTACGGGACGCAGGTCTGATTTTGGATATTCAAGCGCCACTTCCAAATGCTCCTTCTATGACGGGTGCGCTTGAATACTACATTAAGAAAGCCAATAGTCTTTAGTTTTAATAAGCGTATTTTTGTCTGAAAGGGTTTAAAGAGAAGGTCTTATGAGAAAAATTGTTTTCACCATCACTTTATTAGTTGTTTCGCTATTATCGTATGGGCAAAACAATTTTTTCTTTAGTCATTACATGTTTAATCCCACATATTATAATCCGTCTTGGGTAGGGGCTGATGACAATGCTTTCTTAGCTGTTAATTATAGAAATCAATGGACTGGTTATGAGACCACATTCGATGGCAGTGGTGGAGCGCCGAATACCCAATTACTAACTTTCTCAGCACCAGTGAAGAGTAAGATCTTTTCGGGTTTTGGTGTAAATGTCTCTAATGACAACCTTGGGCCGGTCACAAATTTTCAATTAAAACTTTCTACCTCGTTTTCTTTCAAAATACGGTCTGGTGAATTAAGGTTAGGAATACAGCCTGAACTATTTTCGAAAACGCAGAGCTTCAATGAGTTAAGATTCAATGACCCATCTGATCCTCTAAATTTGGGGTCAAAAGAAACTCAATTGAGACCGGATTTGACTGTAGGTTTATACTATCGAGCCAACGATAAATTTTATATTGGCGCAAGCGCGGCAAGTATTCTAAGGCCGTCTTTTGATTTTGGTTCCGATAGCCTTAACAATCAACAAGACATGAATTATACCATTCATGGAGGTACTGATATCAAACTTACTTCTGATTTAGTGCTTTTACCTTCAGTACTACTCCGAAGCAATTTGAGCGGTTGGACTTTTGATTTAAGTGCTATTGTTATGCTCCAGAATAAAATGTGGGCTGGTCTTAGCTATCGTAAGGAAGAAGCGATGGTTGTTATGTTAGGCTATAGTTTTTTAGAAGATTTAGGTTTAAAAGCAGGTTATTCATTTGACTTAATATTAGAGAATAGAGAAGCGAAAGAATTTTCTTCCCACGAAATATTTGTTCGCTTCAATTTACCTAATTTAGTTTTTGGAGGAAGAAAAATAGTGAAAACCCCCCGATTTTCGTTCTAATTGATGTTTATGGAGGATTTTTTATTTTATTAAAAGAATATTCTTGCTACTATTTGAGATAAGGTTTTATCTTTAGGTCGTTTAAGAGGCAATAAATTTTGCTAAAGTTTGTTTATTTTACATACTTGCAAGTTCAAATAAGGTGTTATGATTAATATGCGTGGTTTAAAATTATCAACATTAACCGCTCTTTCGTTTATGGTTATCCTACAAAGCTGTGGTTTATTCGGCAGTGGTGGTGGTATTGACGATCGAGGAGAGCTCATTGGAGCTGTTGACAGATTAGGATGGGATATGACTCGTCCATTTGGAATGATGGTGATCCCATCAGGTACGTTTCACATGGGTCAAGCCGACGAAGATGTTGCGGCTACCCAGATCAATTTCAATAAACAGGTAACTATTGGTGCCTTTTTTATGGATGAAACGGAGATTACTAACAATGAGTACAGACAGTTCACACAGGCGTTAACTGAAGGTTCTGAGGTCGATTTGCCTTCAGGGTATTCTGTAGGGGATTTGATGCCCGACACGACAGTATGGACAACAGATTTTACCCATCATATGGGTGATCCACTTGTTGTATACTACTGGTCACATCCGGCTTTTGATGATTATCCTGTGGTTGGAGTAGACTGGAATGCAGCAAAGTACTTTTGCTCATGGAGAACTCAACACTTAAACGAATACAGACAAAGCGTGGGTATGCCTATCATGCCTGGATTTAGATTGCCGTCTGAGGCTGAGTGGGAATATGCCGCTCGTGGAGGTAGAGATATGGCTAAATATCCATGGGGGAATCCTTATGTGAGAAATGTAAAAGGATGCTTATTAGCAAACTTTAAACCAGGTAGGGGGAATTACTACGATGATGCATTTGCATATACGTCTCCTGTAAGTGCTTATTTCTCCAATGATTACGGTCTTTTCGATATGTCAGGTAATGTGGCTGAGTGGTGTGAAGACGCTTACATGCCTTCTTCCGTTCCTTTAGTTTGGGATTTGAATCCAACATATTATGATGAGCGAATTGATTACAAGATTATACGAGGTGGTTCATGGAAAGATATAGCTTACTACCTAGAAACGGGAACGCGAGCGTTTGAGCACAAAGATACTGCTAGATCTTCTATTGGATTCAGATGCGCAATGACATATCTTGGTAGATCATCTGGATACGAATTTTAATTAATCAAAGAATAAATTACTAACCTAAATATTTTATATAATGAGTCAAAAAGGCGGATTTCAGGAGCTTCTTTTTACAACGATAATGCCAAAAATATATGGTATTGGAGCTGCTATAGTAATTGTTGGTGCAATGTTTAAAATTCTTCACCTTCCTGGTGCTGCAGTAATGTTGGGTGTAGGGCTTACGACTGAAGCGATAATCTTTTTTCTTAGTGCTTTTGAGCCAATGCATAAGGATCCAGACTGGTCAAAGGTATATCCTGAGCTAGCCGATGACTTTGACGGCCCTGTATCTGCGCCTAAAAAGGTGACATCAGGGAATAACACAGGCGTTTCAGCTTCTATGGATAAATTATTAGCTGATGCTAAGGTTGGTCCTGAACTAATTAAATCATTGGGTGACGGCATGAGAGGGCTAGCTAGTTCAGCTAGTAAAATGGCTCAGCTTGGAGACGCATCAGTTGCAACGAATGAATATGCTAAAAACGTTAAAACTGCGTCGAGTTCATTAATTGAAATGAATAAATCTTATTCAATGTCCATTCAATCGATGAATGAAATGGCTAATGCTTCTAAGGATACGAAGGAATATCATTCTCAGGTACAAAATGTAACTAAAAGCTTAAGTGCATTGAATGCAGTTTACGAAATGGAATTGAAAGATGCTCATAGTCATGTAAAGTCTATGAATAAGTTTTACTCTAATGTAACAGAGGCTTTGGATAGCATGGGACAAGCAGGAAAAGAGACAGCTATTTTCCAAACTGAATTAAACCAACTGACAACTAATATAGCTAGTTTAAATAAGGTATATGGCAGTATGCTTAGTGCAATGAAGCAAGGGTAATCTTTTTCAAATAGATAGATAATCTAAAAGAATTAAAATATGTCTGGAGGAAAAGAAACAGGACGGCAGAAAATGATTGGTATGATGTACTTGGTACTTACGGCGCTTTTAGCGATGAACGTAAGTAACACGGTCATCGACAAATTTGTATTTCTAAATGATTCGCTTGTTCAAGCGAACAATGAAACTGCGCAGAGAAACATGGAATTGGTGGAGGGCATAAAAAAGGCTGTGTCTGAGTCTGGTAGTAGACCAAACGATGTTCAAATAATGGAAGCTGCTGAAAAAATTCGAAGTGAGGCAGCTAGAGTAATGAAAGAAATCGATGTACTGAAGGATACTTTAGTAATGATCACGGGTGGTTATCTTGATGGAAAAGAAGGTAATTACATGGGAGATGCTAAAAATTTGGTGGGTAAGACTGACTATGACAAGTTAGGAAACTGGATGATGCCTACAGAAGAAGGAGGCAAGGGAAATGGATCAGAACTAAAACAACTTCTCAATGGCTTTGCGGAAACAGTTAAAACAACAATGAAAGCCAATGGTGCTGAAGAATCAGAGCTTGTGCACTATAAACCTATAGCATTAGACGCTGACGATGATCCATTATATAATCAAGATCCTAATCAGAAGGGAAAGAAGTTCTCAACTGTTGCATTTGACGCTGCTCCAACGCCTGCGGGACTAGCAACTTTGGCTGAATTTCAATCTAGATTGCTAGGTTATGAAACCAGAGCCCTCTCTACATTAGCTTCTGCTGTAGGTGCGGAAGACATGAAGTTTGATAGAATTGTTCCTATGGTATTACCTGAATCTAAGTACGTTGCTGCTGGGACTAAGTATACTGCAAGGATGTTCATAGCTGCTTCATCATCAGGGGTTACACCAACTATGAAGTACAATGAAACAGATATACCAGTTGATGCATCTGGTCAAGGTATTGTTGAATTTACTGCAAGTGCTTCGGATTATGATGAAAATTTACAGGCAAGAAAATCTTTTACTGCTGCAATCAGTGTAACAATGCCAGGTGGTAGAGATACTACTTTTACAGATCAAATAGAATATTTCGTTGTTAAGCCTGTAATGCAAATTCAATCTCAATCAGTGAGCGCTTTGTACCTTAACTGTGGTAACAACATGAATGTTCTTGTACCTGCTTTAGGAACAACTTATAATCCAGCTTTTTCTGCGACTAATGGAAGAACATTTAAAGGTGCGGATAAAGGTCAGGTAACAATTGTACCTAATTCTAAAAATGACGTTACATTAACAGTGTCTAGTAACGGAAGTGAAGTTGGAAGTAGGACATTTAAGGTTAAAAACATACCGGCTCCAGAAATAACAGCATTTCTTGGTCCAAATAAACCAGTTGATTTGAAAAATGGTATTCCAAGTAGAACTTCGAGAATTTATTTGAAACCAGTTCCTGATCAAAGTTTCCTTGATTTTCTTCCAGATGATGCGCGTTTTAAGATTGTAGAAGCAGAGGTTACTTTAGTGAGTGGTGGTCTTGCTAGATCCTCTATCAAAACAGGGGAAAATGTTAATTTGGGTCCTTTAATGGGTCAAGCAAGAAAGGGAGACCAAATTAATATAGAAATAAAGAGAGTTGAGCGAATGAACTTCAAGGGTGAGAAGGAAAATTTCACAAATTTTCAGAGATATATAAACATATCAGTAAGTCAATAATAAAGTAAAGGTGTTATGAAAAAAATATTAGTGTTAGTGGTGGTTTTAGTCTGTGCAATTAGTTTGAAAGCTCAGGAAATGAAACTTCCAATTATCAAAGCGGAAGTAGCTCAAACTCAAATAATGTTTGAGAAATCTGTTTGGAGAAGGATGGACTTAAAACAAAGCCAAAATAAGCCTTTTAATTCCACAAATAGTGAGATGTCACGCTTCTTGGTAGAAGCGGTGCAAGAAGGTTTGTTAAAGCCTTACCAGACAGATAGTACAAATAGTATTCTATCTGACGATGCTTTTCAAGAGCAAATGTCTTACAAAGAGACTGATTTCAACGGACAAGAAATATCCACACCTATTAGACCAACGGACTTCAGTATTATATACTTCAAGGAAGATGTTGTGTTTGATAAAAATAGAAGCAGACTATACTGGTATATCAAAACAGTATCGTTGGCGCTACCGGGAGGCATTATTCCAGGTGTAGGTTTCGAAAGAAAAGTGGCTCATTTTAAGTATGATGACGTGATAGATGTTTTTAGAGGTGCGTACGCTGATAAGGCGATATGGTATAATAATCAAAATCAAGCGCAACATAGAAACTTTGGAGACGCTTTAGAGCTGAGGCTTTTTATTGCGCCAATTGTAAAAGTATCTAATGCGGAAAATTTGGATCTCGTGTCGATTGAACCTGATCCATTTAAACGAGTTCTTCTTCAAAGGAAGATGGAATATGATATAATGGAATACGAAAGCGAATTGTGGGAATATTAATATTCGTCAAAAGATAAAACAAATAAAAAAGGGGCTTACGCCCCTTTTTTATTTAGGAAATGCTCAATAACGATAGTTGACTTATGTTTACCAATTAAAGGTTCTAAATCAGAGGAGGCACAAGATTTGAGTCTTTTAACACTTTTAAATTTTTGCAATAAAAGATCTTTAGTGTGCTTACCAATTCCTTTTATACTATCCAGTTCAGATACACTGCTATTTTTACTTCTTTGATTACGGTGAAAGTTAATGGCAAATCGGTGAGCCTCATCTCGTAGGTGTTGTAAGAGTTTAAGCGAAGGTGATTTTTTACTAATATGGATCGGATATTGATCCTCGGGATAGTAAATTTCTTCCAAGCGCTTGGCAATTCCAATGATGGGTATTTGGCCATATACACTTAACTCTTTTAATGCATCACACGCGGAGTGTAGCTGCCCTTTGCCACCATCAATAACTATAAGATCAGGAAGACTCTGCTCTTCTTCTAAGAGCCTTTTATATCTACGACCAACAACTTCTTTCATTGAGGCAAAATCGTCTGGACCTACTACAGTTTTAATGTTGTACTTTCGGTAGTCTTTCTTGGAGGGTTTTCCGTTCCTAAAGCAAACCATTGACGCTACTGGATTTGATCCTTGAATATTGCTGTTATCGAAGCATTCTATATGTAAAGGTGGATTCTTTAATGATAGATCAGACTGTAAGATGTTCACTACAACGTTTGTCTTATCTTCAGCATCTTTTTTTAGTGCTTTATCATTTTTAAAGTATATAGCGTTTTTAAGTGATAGGTTTAACAGTTTCTTTTTGTCTCCTATTTTTGGGTGAATGATCTCCCAATCGCCCCAATCACCTAATTCGTGATTGGACAAGATCTCAGTACTTATGCTGTCGTATTTTATTCTAAGATTAAAAAGAATGGTTTGTAAACTATCATCCAGTTCTTCCTCAATTTTGATTTTAGCTTCTACTGTTTCAGATACTCTTATGGCTCCATGCTGAATTTTCATGTAGTTGATAAAAACATTCGATTCGGAGACAACAACGCCAAAAACGTCAATATTATTAATATCAGGATTGACGACTAGTGATTTATTCTGAAAATGTTCGAGAAGATCAATTTTACCCTTAATTTGATGTGCCAATTCAAAATTGAGGCTACTACTTGCTTCATTCATTTGATGTCTGTATTTGGACTTCAGCGATTGAATGTTACCCTTCAAAATATCTTTGGCTGACTCGATATCGTCTAAGTAACTAGTTTCATTTTGTAAACCAACGCATGGGCCAAGACAGTTTCCAATATGATATTCTAGGCATACTTTAAACTTATGTTCTCGGATATTTTTCTCAGAGAGCAATAGAGAGCATGTTCTGATTTTATATATTTTTCGTATAATATCAAGGACGCTATTCATTGCTTTAACGCTTGTATAGGGGCCAAAATATTGGCCTTTATCTTTTATGATGCGCCTGGTTGAATAAATCTTTGGAAACCGTTCATTTGTGATTAATATACTAGGAAATGTCTTATCATCCTTAAGTAGTATATTGTATTTTGGCTGATTTTCTTTAATCAGACTATTCTCCAAAAGAAGAGCATCGAATTCAGAATTGACTATTACAATTTCAATATGGCCAATTTCTTTAGATAGTTTCCAAGTTTTGCGATTGTGCTTTGCTGTTTCTTGAAAGTAACTTGAAACTCGTTTTACTAGGTTTTTTGCCTTACCTACATAAATTATTTTATCGTTCTTATTGAAGAACTTATATACTCCGGGAAGATGTGGTAAGTTGCTGTGTTGGTCAACTGAAAATTTCTGTTGATCCATATTTACATAATATCATCTTCACTCACTGCGTCATCGTTGATGCCATCTGTTGGATCTGATTGTTCCATATATTTTGTACAATCAAGCTCAATTTGGATAGGCTTAATAGGTTTGTCAAACTCTCCTTTAGTATAACCTAACAATGGGTCAGCGTATATTTTCTGCATAAATTTGTCCCAAATGGGCATGGCGGTTCTAGCACCCTGGCCCATGGCCCAATACTTAAAGTGTATGCTGCGGTCATCACCACCCACCCAAGCTCCTGCAGCAAGGTCATGTGTAACACCCATAAACCAGCCATCTGATGCATTTTGCGTTGTGCCCGTCTTTGCGCCAATTTGATTATTTTCTCGGACTTCAGGGCTTAGTCCCCATGCTGTACCGCCTGTTTCTTCTGAAGTTCCTCGCAGCATATGAAGCATGACATAAGCAGTTTCTTCGTTGATAGACTCTCTTGTTTGTGGAACAAATTGTTGAATTACATTTCCGTTTTCATCTTCTATTCTACTTATAAAAAAGGGATCGGTGTGCACACCTTTATTGACAAAAGTTGAGTAAGCACCTACCATTTCCATTACAGAAACGTCTCCACCTGCTCCAAGGCTTAAAGCAGGAACCGCATCCAGATCGCTTTCAATACCTAATCTACGGGCGTATTCAACGACTGTGGAAGGCCCTAATTCTTTCATAATAAATGCAGTAATACTATTCACTGATCTTGCCATTGCCTGCCTGATGGTCATGATTTGTCCAGAGAACTTGCCATTGGCATTGTCAGGTGTCCATGTTGGGGGATCTTGACCTGGTATGGGGAAAGTAACTGCTGCATCAACTACAGGAAAGCACGGCGAATAACCATTATCTATTGCAGCTGTATATACGACAGGTTTGATCGTAGAGCCAGGCTGCCTCTTTCCCTGCATTACATGGTCGTATTTGAAATACTTAAAATTAATTCCGCCAACCCATGCTTTAATATGACCACTTCTAGGTTCCATTGCCATGAATCCGGCTTGAAGGAAATGTTTATAATATTTTAATGAATCATATGCGCTAAAAGTGGTGTCAATTTCTCCATCCCAAGAAAAAACAGTAATTGGACGCTTTTTATTTAACCAGTATTCTATAGAGTCCTTATTGTCTCCAAAACGCTTTTTGTATGCTCTATACTGCGGCGTTCTTTTAATACTATTTTTCAGAAAATCTTGAATTTCGTTACCCTTTTCATCGATCCATGGATTCGCACCATTAAGATGGTTGTTAAATACGCTTTGCAAGGTATCCATGTGTTCCTCTAGCGCCTGCTCAGCATATTTTTGCATACGACTGTCAATTGTTGTGTAAATCTTCAAACCGTCATCAAATAAGTCATAACCGTTTTCGTCACACCAGTTAAGTAGAAAATTACGAATAACAGACCTGAAGTAGGTCGCTAATCCTTCGTTTTGATTATCAACTTTGTAGTTAAGCCCAAAATCTGAAGTTATCAATGTATCATAAGACGCTCTCGTTATTAAATCATTTTTAAGCACATTATAAAGTACCTCAGTGCGCTTTTTCATAGCTAGGTCAGGATTTAAGATGGGGCTGTACCTTGTAGGAGCATTGATCGCACCAACTAAAAGAGCCGATTCTTTATAATTTAGTTGGCTTGGAAGTTTATTGAAAAATGTTTTGGCGGCCACTTTGATTCCAAAAGAATTGCTCCCGTACTCGACCGTATTTAGGTACATGGCGAGGATTTCCTGTTTAGTATAGGATTGCTCTAATTTAACTGCAATAATCCACTCTTTAAGTTTGGTAATGAGTTGTCCTAAACCACTGATTTCATAAAGTGTTCCTCTGTTTTCTGATGAAGTACTGTATAGGTTCTCGGCAAGTTGCATGGTAATGGTAGATCCGCCACCTTTGAATTGAAAGGTGAGTTTACCAATAATTGCCCTGGTAAGCCCTTTCAAATCAATACCCGAATGCTTTTTAAACCGAATATCTTCTGTAACTAAAAGTGTATTAACTAGTTCTGGAGATAATTCTGAATAGAATACAGGAGTCCGGTTTTTTCTAAAGTATTTACCCAGCGATACGCCATCAGCACTTATCAACTCAGAGGAGAGGTCAGGGTCTGGTTTCTCTAGATCTTGAAGGCTTGGAAGTCCACCGAACCAACCATTGGTATCATTTTGAACCATATAAAACAGGCTGGGAATGAATATGGCACCTCCCAAAAGAGAGACCCAAGCAATAATAATGACTGTCTTGATAATTTTTGATCTCATCTACTGGTAGTTTTTATCATAAAAATTCAAATAGGCGTTTAGATCTTTGGTCTGATAGAATATATCAAAATTGTCCTCTGTTATTACAAAGGTATAAAACCTATCCCCTTTATATTTATCAGCAAGAGACAGATCTTTATTAAACATTTTTAAGAACTCAACTGCCGTGCTCTTTCCGGGAAATTCATTGACCAAAACCAATGCATAATCTTCATTTAGAATCAAACTACCAGTTTGAAAGCCAAAGTTTTTTTCTTTAATGTACTGTTCCACATCTACAGGAACTTTTTGAGAAAGATCGGGATCATTTTTATAGGCGACAACCATAAAATGCTTTTGATTGAAAAATTTAATAAACTTAGCCTTCGCACTATTGAATAAATTTATTTGGTAATCTTCTGAGGCTTTTACTAAAGCCTGAGCATAAGTCATGATATCGCTTTCGGGATATGTTTTGATAAAATTGTTAAGCTCAAATTGATACTTATATACCCCGTCTAATTCACCTGAGTTTAAAACCTTTAATAATGCCAAGTTATCGCTGAACTCATTTTCAGGATAGACATTTAATGCACTATCTAAAATGATATTCGATTTTACATGTTCCTTTTTAGAATACAAGCGATAAGCTCGTTCGTAGGCCTTCTTAAGTTGTGCTGTTGCTGCCTGACTCTCTTCTCGGTAGTTTGGGTTGTCGACAAGTTTAGCATATATCGATTCTGGAAATTCTGATTTTAATTGACTGGCCCAAGCGTTAGATAATTGCATGTTCCCCAGGCCTTTTTCAATGAGAAATAATTGATAAAGTACTTCTGGTTTATGCTCTGACTTTGGAAACCTATTGATTTGTTGTCCAAAAGTCCGAGAGGCATTTTGTTTTTCTTCAAGCTGGAAAGAATAAATCTTGCCAAGGTTATATAGGGCTTCTTCAACTTCCGAGAGTAGTTTATTGATTTCCTCTTCACTTTTTGGAATGACAGCTAAAAGCTCTTCTACTTGCTGATCAAGGTTTTCGTCTTCAGAAGTCTCAGTTTGACTAGCATCAGCGTCATTTGCAGTGTTTTGAGCAGAGTTAATTTCTCCACCTGACTTATTTGCTCTTCTCCAATTATCCTCTAATGGTCTATTCCCCCATTGTCTTAAAAATGCAGATCGTCCCGAGCTAATAGCCGAGCTATTGTAAAAGTACCATGTGGCTCCAGGATCATTTGACGTTTTTATCAAATCGGCAGTGTTTTGGTTTAAACTATTGCGAGCCACTTGTGCAGCCTTTTTCTGTTCTTTTTTCTTTTTTTCTTGAGCGAGCTCATTTTTCTTTGTGACAACCTGTAACGCTAAATTTCGCAGTGAATCCTCAGGAAGAGAACTGAGGTTGATCAAACTGTCATTTTTGTGTATTGTCGTTACTTGAATGATGAAATCATTCAATATTTTCTGTCGCTGCGCTATTTTTTCAAATCCTTCTTCGTCTTTCGGCATGGTATTGACAGTGCTATCGTAGTAGTTTTGTGCCAACTTATAGTTTTTCAAGCTATCGAAATAAATTTGACCAAGTTTTAAATAAGAGTACCCCTTTTGTCGAGGGTTGTTAATGCTTTTTTTAATAGACTCTTTATATAAATCTATGGCAGGGTCTAGGTTTCCTTGCTTGAACTCAAACTCCGCATATTCATAGTATATTTTGTCATTGTACTCTTCATTTTTAGGGTCTCTGAGTAGTTTTTTGAAATATTTCTTGATTTTTTTACGATCATTTGATCCGGCTAGCTGAGTGACTTGTGCCATGTTAAGTTTGGCATAAAATTCAAGCTCATAAGGCGGCCCATTCCTCAAACACCGCCCGTAATAGTTGTATGCTTCGGCTTCAAAACCAAGACTTTGATAGACTTGTCCGATGATAAAATCAATTCGCGCTCTTTCCTCACCGCTTGACATGTATTCATCAGCTTTCACTAAGTTTTGCACGAGTTGATTAAGGTCGTTTCTTTTTTGATATAGATATGCTCTGTTCAGATATAGATTTCTAAGGTTTCTATTGGTTAAGTCTTCTTTTTTCAGGTAATCCGAAACGGCAATCGCATTGTTTAGCTCATTAAATTCAACAAAAGTCTTGATAAGTTCTATTAACGCCGTATGCCGTGTATCATCATTTTCACTATGCTTATTTACATACTTGAATGTTTCAATAGCATCCGCGAACTCACTACCATAGTACCTTGCTTTTCCCACGAGAATATAAGAATCGTCTTCCCACTTTGATCCAGGATGCCGCTGAATGGCTATAGACGCTTTTTCAATACAATCTTCTAATTTGGAGGCCAGTCCTTTGGAGTCGGTAGTGTCGAATTGAGGAAAAATAGGCAGGACTTTATTATAGTTCCAGCTATATCCATTCTCAATTTCTAAGGCAATTTCTTTTATTCTCTCATTGGCAATGAAATAAGCATTGTAATGAGCGGTTAGGTTTTGATAAGACGAACCAATTATATTGCCACTGGAGGATGAGCAGCTATATAATAGAATTAAGAAAAGAAATTTAAAATAACGGATAATTGATTTCACTTTGCCATGGATTACCTAGTCAACGTATTGAACTAAATATTCTTGTAAAGATAAAACAGTATCCTTTCAATATATTTGCCCTCAAATTGAAATAGGCTTTGGCACAAAAGAAAACACTTTCAAACTGGTTAACTAATAGATATCTGCTCATTATCAGAAATGAGGAGAATTTTGCAGAGAAAAAAACCATTCGCTTCAATTATGCACGGTTAATTTTAATATTATTCGCAGGATTTTTGGTTGCGCTGAGTTTTTCAATTTATCTGGTAACGTTTACTCTAGAAGAGTGGCTTGACCCAAGGTTTGCACAAATGCAGACCAACAGACAATTATTGGAGTTAACCATGAAAATTGATTCTATGGAACAGGATATTGAGCTGAAAGACCAATATTTTAACAATCTCCAAAGGATATTAAGCGGTGATGTAGATGCCATCGGACTTATAGAAGAGCAGAGTGATACCCGAATTGGCAGTTCCGAAATATTTGTTGAGGACTTAATTCAACCCATAGACTCACAACTTAGAGCTGAATTTGAGAATACGGGGCAAGAGATTTTCACCTATCAGGCATCAGGTTTTGACGAAATCAGGGATTTATACCTTTTCACCCCAATTGAGGGAGGGATCATTACCGATCATTTTAACCCCAAAGCGGATCATTTTGGGGTAGATATCGTTGCTAAAGAAAACGAACCAGTAAAAAGCATATCAGAAGGGATGGTAATATTCTCTTCTTGGACAATGGATAGCGGATACGTGATTGGCATACAACATAAGGGTAACCTAATCTCCGTTTATAAGCACAATTCGGAATTATTAAAAAACGTTGGTAATTTTGTAAGTGGAGGAGAAGTTATAGCTATAATAGGCAACACTGGGGAGCTAACATCTGGTCCGCATTTGCATGTAGAATTGTGGCATAACGGGAATGCGGTAAACCCCATGGAATATATCGCTTTTTAAGAAAAAACAGCATTATGTTTAAGAAACAAGAACAAAAAAGTACAGAAAGTTTGACCAGCTCAAGTAATACCATTGGTAAAGGTTCTGTGATGGAGGGTAACCTTGAAACCTTCGGTAACATTAGAGTTGAAGGAAAAGTAATAGGTAACTTAGTCACCAAATCTAAAGCAGCATTGGGTAATGCAGCTAAGCTTGAAGGCACTATTCTTTCTCAAAATGCAGAGATAGAAGGTCACATTGTTGGTACAATAGAGGTTACCGAGCTACTTGTGTTAAAATCAACAGCTGTCATTGATGGTGACATCATCACCAACAAATTAATCGTGGAGTCAGGTGCGGTATTCAATGGTAGCTGTAAGATGGGCGTGAAAAGTAAAGAAATCAAAATTGGCAATCCAGAAAAAGGAGAAGGAAAGCTCCTCAAAGCACAATCCTAAAGATCAAAACATTTTGGCTAAGGCCTCATCAATAACTTTCGAGCTATTGGCTCTCAACTTGTTGATTATTGGTGGTGGGGTATATCTCAACGAGCTCGTAAACACTACAATACCATGGGTTTTGTTGCTGTTCATTTTTATTTCTGTTGCAGCTACGATATACTATTTGACTTTAAAGTTTAAATAATCGATGAGGCGCAATTTGGTTTTTTCCATGGCGATCGCATTTTCGCTATTATTACTATTCCAATTTTGTAATGATTTTATTTTTTCAGGAACCTTACATGAGCTTTTTCCTTCAATAGTAGTGTTTTCCTTTCTGCAATCTTTGATTATTCTACAAATAATAAAACTAGGGCAGCAAACTAACTGGCAATCACCTATATATGCACTAGGTATAATATCAGTCAGGCTCGTGACCAGTCTTATATTTCTGGTTATTTTGGGTTTAAAACAAACAGGCGACATCAAGTCACTATCAATACAGTTCATGGGAGTCTATTTGATTTACTTAATCTTTGAATTAAATGCTGTGTTGGCTAACTTGCGGCGGAATTGAAAAGGGAACCCTTTTTATAAAATTGAAATTATTTATGGCATTCGGTTCTAGGTTATTCAAGTTAAGCGTACTTACCATTTTTCTCGGAATTGTAAGTATTCAGCAATTAACTGCTTCTGACACCAAGGAAGGAGAAAAGTTTGATCCTAGTGAGATGATAAATCATCACATTCAGGATAGTCACTCATGGGAAATATACCATGGTCTGAGCATTCATTTACCTGTGATTTTGTATTCCGAAGAGAAGGGGCTTGATGTTTTTTCATCTGCCAATTTTTATAACGAAGAACATGAGTTGGTTCCCTATCAGGGATATGTCATGGAGCACGAGCATATTTTAATGGATAATGGCGGGCATCTACTAGACTTTTCAATTACCAAAAATGTATTTTTCCTTTTTATAAACTCACTCATTGTAGTTTTGATTTTCATGGCTGTGGCCAAAGGATATAAGAAAAATCAAGGAAGAGCGCCATCTGGCATTCAATCGTTTTTTGAGCCGATTATCATTTATGTAAGAGACGAGATTGTAAGACCTAACATTGGAGCTAAATCTGAAAAGTATTTACCCTATCTATTGACGCTATTCTTTTTCATATGGTTTGGTAATCTATTGGGTCTCTTGCCGGCTGCAGCAAACCTTACTGGCAACATTGCTGTCACGGGTATATTAGCGCTCATTACTTTGGTCATTACATTGGCATCAAGTAAGAAGACGTTTTGGCTTCATATTGTTGATCCTTTAGGAAATAGTATGGGCTGGCCTAAGTATTTATTATATCTTATTTTATGGCCTATTGAACTGGTTGGCATTTTCACAAAGCCATTTGCCTTGACTATTCGACTGTTTGCGAATATCACTGCAGGCCATATTATCATACTCAGTATATTAAGTCTTACCTTTATTTTTCAAAGTATGGCTATAGGTATTGCATCGGCGATATTCGCTGGGGTAATGAATATGCTAGAATTGTTTGTAGCACTGCTACAGGCATATGTTTTTACTCTTCTTTCTTCGATGTATATCGGACAAGCGGTGGAAGAACATCATTAAATAAAAGAATTTTATAACCAATAAATATATATAAAAATGGGAGCAATTGGAGCAGGTTTAGCTGTATTAGGAGCAGGTTTAGGTATCGGAATGATAGGTAAAAGTGCCACAGAAAGTATCGCTAGACAACCAGAAGCGGCAGGAAAAATCCAGACGGCAATGATCATCGCTGCAGCCTTAATAGAAGGTGTAGCATTATTCGCAGCTGTAATCGGATTTTTGTCAATCGGAAGCTAATAATTTCAAAAAACCTGACTCTGTTTGCATTAGGCATCAAAGTCAGGTTTCTTTTAACTAACTAAGAATATGGAATTAGTAACCCCAGGTATTGGATTATTATTTTGGCAGACGGTAGTCTTCCTATTGGTTTTTTTAGTGTTGGCGTCTTTCGTATGGAAGCCTATTGTCAGTGCATTGAAAGACAGAGAATCATTGATTGCGGACTCATTGAAAGCGGCAGAATTGGCCAAAGAAGAAATGGCTCAAATCAAGGCGGACAATGATTATCTAATGCAAGAAGCCAGAATAGAAAGAGATAAGATGCTTAAAGATGCGGTAGATGTAGCTAACAAGATCAAGGAAGAAGCAAAGTCGGAAACTTCGGCCATCGCTGATAAAATGATCGCAGAGGCTAAAGTGACCATTCAAAATGAAAAGAAATCTGCATTGGCAGAAGTAAAGAATTTAGTGGCTACACTTTCCCTTGATATTGCTGAGAAGCTTTTAAGGGAAAAACTGTCTGATGATAAGTCTCAAAAAGACTTGATCGAAAAGTTCTTAAAAGAAGTAAAAGTAAACTAGAATGTCTACTACAAGGATAGCTGCTCGTTATGCAAAACCACTTCTTGATTTAGCTCAAGAAAATAACGTTCTCGAACAGGTAAAAAAGGATATTGATAACTTCATTTCACTGTGTGAATCGAATAGAGACTTAGTGTTGACGCTGAAGAGTCCAATAATTGCCCATCAAAAGAAGGCAGATATTTTATCCAAAATATTCGACGGGAAAGTCAATGAATTAACGAGTAAGTTCTTTGCAGTTCTTGCCAATAAAACGAGAGAAAACCTTCTACCTGAGGTAGCAAGAGAGTTCTTAAGAATGTACAATGAAAGCATGGGGTTTCAAGAGGCTGTGGTCACTACGACGATCCCATTGGATGCTGAAACAAAAAAGGCATTTGAAAAACTTGTATCGGAGGTTTCGGGAAAAAAGCCTACGATCATAGAAAAAATTGATAAGTCACTTGTCGGTGGGTACATTGTGAAAATGGGCGACAGACAGATAGACGATAGTATGAGCGGTAAGCTCAGAGAGTTAAAATTGAGTTTTCAAAAAGAGAATATATAATTAACTAGCCCTCAAGGCTAAAAAAAACAAAACTATGGCAGACGTAAGACCAGATGAGGTTTCAGCTATATTAAGAGAGCAGCTTTCTAATCAAAAAACTGAAGCTGAGCTTGAAGAGGTAGGTACTGTACTACAAGTAGGTGATGGTGTTGCCAGAATCTATGGATTGACAAAGGCTCAAGCTGGAGAACTTCTTGAGTTTGAGAATGGCCTTAAAGCGTTGGTATTGAACCTTGAGGAAGATAATGTCGGGGCGGTACTTCTTGGAGAGTCTTCTGGAGTGAAAGAAGGAGATACGGTGAAGAGAACAGGTACAATCGGCTCTGTAAAAGTAGGCGATGGGATGTGTGGTAGAGTAGTAGATACTTTAGGTAACCCTATTGATGGAAAAGGTGTTTTAGAAGGCGAGTTATTCGATATGCCTATTGAAAGAAAAGCACCAGGAGTTATCTACAGACAGCCAGTAAGTGAACCTCTTCAAACAGGGATAAAAGCTATTGACTCCATGATCCCGATTGGGAGAGGACAAAGAGAGTTGATCATTGGTGACAGACAAACAGGTAAAACTGCTGTAGCCATAGATGCAATCATTAATCAAAAAGAATTTTATGATAGAGGAGAGCCTGTATTTTGTATCTACGTTGCAGTTGGTCAAAAATCGTCAACAGTTGCTGGTATAGTTTCTACACTAGAAAAAGCTGGAGCTGATAAGTATACTGTTATTGTGAACGCATCAGCGGCAGATCCTGCGCCTATGCAATTCTTTGCTCCATTTACTGGTGCAGCCATTGGTGAATATTTTAGAGATACAGGAAGACCTGCTTTGGTGATATATGATGATTTATCTAAGCAGGCGGTTTCTTACAGAGAAGTTTCTCTTCTTTTGAGAAGACCTCCGGGACGTGAAGCATACCCTGGAGATGTGTTTTATCTTCACTCAAGATTGCTTGAACGTGCAGCAAAGATCATCAACAATGATGAAATCGCAGCGCAAATGAATGATTTGCCACCTTCATTGGTGGGTAAAGTAAAGGGAGGTGGTTCTTTAACAGCTCTTCCAATTATTGAGACTCAAGCGGGTGATGTTTCTGCTTACATCCCAACGAATGTTATTTCCATTACAGATGGTCAGATATTCTTGGAGACCAATCTTTTTAACTCTGGAATTAGACCAGCAATTAACGTAGGTATCTCGGTTTCAAGAGTTGGAGGTTCAGCTCAGATCAAATCAATGAAGAAAGTCTCTGGAACTTTGAAGCTTGATCAAGCGCAGTTTAGAGAGCTCGAAGCATTCTCGAAGTTTGGATCGGATCTAGATGCCACAACGCAAAGAACGATTGATAGAGGTAGAAGAAATCAAGAAATACTAAAACAACCACAGTTTTCTCCATCTCCAGTAGAGGAACAAGTGGCTATCATATTTGCGTCTACTAAGGGTTATTTAGACAAGGTACCAGAAGGTCAAGTAAAGGCATTTGAATTAGAGTATTTGGCTGTGCTAAGAAATCAACACAAAAATGTATTAGAAGCTCTGAGAGGTGGAAAATACACGGATGAGCAAACTGATGTATTGACTTCAACTGCAAAAGATATAGCGGCTCGCTACATAAAAGCATAATTAAAGATGGCAAATCTTAAAGAAGTAAAAGGTAGAATTCAGTCGGTAACTTCGACTCAGCAAATCACTAAAGCCATGAAAATGGTGGCGGCTGCCAAGTTGAGACGCGCTCAAGATAGAATTACACAAATGCGGCCATATGCCAATAAGTTATCGGCTATCATCAGCAATGTGTCCGCCAGTATCGATAAAGATGCCATTGAAAATCCTTATGCTGAAGTAAGAGACGAGAAAAAAGTGCTATTGGTGGTAGTATCTTCTGATAGGGGATTGTGTGGAGCTTTTAATAGTAATGTTTTTAAATTCACTAAGGCACTTATTGCTGAAAAGTACAACACACAGGAAGCTGCGGGTGATCTTACCATTATGCCGATAGGTAAGAAATCTTACGAGTACTTTAAGAAGAGAGGCTATAATATCATTGATACTTATCAAGATTTAATGTCAAATCTTACTTTTCTCAATGCGTTGGAAGCTGCAGAATTTACGATGGAAGGGTTTATTGATGGCCATTATGACAAAGTAGAAATTGTCTATAATGAGTTCAAAAACGTGGCTACACAAGTCGTGAACAATGAGGTGCTTCTTCCAATTCAAAATTTAATAAGTGAGGAAACATCTTCTAATGATTCATCAGATTATATTTTTTCACCATCTCAAGAATTTATTTTTGCAGAGATCATTCCAAAATCGTTGAAAATTCAATTCTATAAAACATTATTGGAATCAAATGCATCAGAACAAGGTGCTAGAATGACGGCTATGGATCAAGCTACGGATAATGCCGGTGAGTTGCTCAAAGAATTGAAATTGACTTATAACAGAACAAGACAGGCGGCAATTACTAAGGAAATTCTAGAGATTGTCGGTGGTGCAGAGGCACTCTCGAAGGGAGGTTGATATCAGGATTTCCTGATGCTGGTTTATACATATTTTAGATGGCTCTCATTAGACATTGTCTTGGGAGCCATTTGCTTTTTACTCTATCTCAATAATTTCTATAGGCTTAACATACCTATTTTTACGTATGTGGAGTTGGGATTGGCCGTATGGGTTATTTACCTACTCGACCATATCATTGATAGTCGTCGTAAAACGGGTTTTCACTCTCTGAGGCATCAGTTCTACAAAGACCATTTCAAGCTGCTTTCTTCGCTCTGTCTGTTTGCACTGCTTATCGCTTTCCTATTATTGCCTTTTCTACCTGTTGTTGTTTTGATAAATGGAGCGATCCTATCCATATTAAGCCTGGTGTACTTAGCCATTGTCAAGTTTGTTCCTGAATTTTGGGTGAAGGAATTGTTAATTGCCATAGGATATGCTTCTGGTATATTTTTGGTGCCTTTTACTCTTCTAGAGCACCTCGAAACGCCTGATATTCTGATCTATATTAGTCTGCTTTTCATCGCATTATCTAATTTAATCGTGTTTTCCCTGTATGATCTGAGTAGTGATGAAAAGGACAATTTCCCATCGATCGTACAAAAATTGGGATTTACAGGTGCGAAAAGACTGCTTGTAGCCTTAATATTTGTTGGGTTAGGAATAGCTATTTTTCTATTAACTGTAAGTTTAAATTTAGGTTTGATGCTAATTTCCATGAACATTGTATTGCTCGTCCTTCATACCAAACCGATTAATTTTCGAAAAAATGAGATGTTCAGAGTCATTGGAGATGGGATCTTCTATCTACCTGTAATTTTCCTGCTGTTTGGTAAATTATGATTCGATAGCACCTTTTTATGATTCGATAAAGCGATTCGTCTTTGGAAACCGGCTTGATGTTGCAGAGTCTTTGTACTTTAAACACATTATGCCAAATCAAAAGGTATTGATCCTTGGAGGCGGCTCAGGAGCTAACCTGAAGCATTTAGATCCCAGAGCTCATATCACCTTTGTTGAGTTATCTAAGGTCATGATAGAAAAGGCGAGGTTAAGAGGTATTGAAAATATTGAATTTGTAAATAGTGATTTCTTACGCTTCAGTTGTGAAGAGAAGTTTGATTGGGTTATATGTGCTTTCTTCCTTGATGTATTCGAAGAAAGCGAACTTGATGAAGTCATCCGCAAGGCCGTTGGTTTTAGCCACCCGAAAACCCAATGGTTAGTTTCCGACTTTCAATCTTTCAAAGGCTGGCATAGTGTTTTTGCGAATGTGATGTATCTCTTTTTTAAACTCACTACCAATATGAAACCAACATCACTTCTACAAATACATAAGCATTTGAGTAGAAGGGGTTTGCGAGAAAAAGAGGCAGCATATTTCTTTAAGAAATTCATTTTTTCGAGAAGGTATTCCTTTGATTGAAATTAATAAAGAAAACGCTCTTCCACAGGGAACCAAATTTGGAATATGAAACGAATAAAGTCAGAATTTCTAACGGAACTGCTAATCGGTTAGATGTAGAGCGCCGAACATTAAAATATAAATGAGTAAAGCCTGTCGGGTTTGATTTCTTCATTATCTTTTCCTCGTGGTAAACTTTCAATAGCATATGAAGGAATTTGTCGATTTAGGATTTTGGTATGTTAGTGCAATACTTTTTACTGGAGTTACCATCAGATATTTTCTTTTATCCTATTTATTTGACCAAATATTCAGTCGGGAAAGAACGACCAACTCTGGTAAATATGTCTATCAGAAAACCCCTAAAAAGGGTCAACGCTTAATGGAAATAGGTTGGTCATTACTTACTTCTGTGTTGTTTGCTTGTATTGGAGCAGCTATGTTGATCTTATGGAAAAAAGGTATGACAAATATTTATGCCGAATGGTCAGCATACCCTTATTGGACTATTCCACTCGGTATTATTGCAGCTTTATTCATCCATGAAACCATGTATTATTGGCTACACCGATGGATGCATCATCGGTCAGTTTTCAAGTGGGTACATCAGGTGCATCATCAAAGCTTAGTTACTTCCTCTTGGACGGCTTTTTCCTTTCATCCGATAGAGGGAATGTTGCAATTGCTGATGCTTGCTGTAATAGTAGTGGTAGTTCCGTTGCATTATTTTATACTTGTTGGACTTCTTATTGCTATGACGCTGAGTTCTATTGTCAATCACTCAGGAGTTGATTTTTATCCTAAAAAGGGCAGCTTTAGAAAGTGGATCATTGGTGCTAAACATCACGCGTTGCACCACCAGCATTTTGATCATAATTATGGTCTCTATTTCACCTTTTGGGATCATTGGATGCGTACGGAAAAAGACGAAATAAAGGCTTAATTAAGTCGCTGAGCCACAAGTAGCTTAGCCTTGTTTTCCATGTTACGGTAGCCGATCAGATATTGGTCACCACCGTCTTTCAATTTGTATTTCTTCTTGATTTCCTCGGGCTTAAGTGGGTAGTTTCGAGTGATGATGTTGGCTTTTTTTTCAGGAAGTAATTTTTCCATATCGGCCTTGGTTATACCATCCTTCAGTACAATAAACTTTCTGCCGGGAAACTCTTGAATCAAGGAGTCACTTGTGAAAAGGTGGGTGTTTTGTTGGATTTTAGAAACAGGGAATGAAGCACAAATGCTTGCAAATCCTCCAGCTTTAAGAACTGATGCGTTTGGCTCATACAAATAACTTTTCGGCTCACTAAAACGCGTTAAATCAATTTTTGGCTGGATTAAATCAAAGGTGAAAGACTCTATTCCTTGGTCAGTATAGTTTATGGTTTTTATAGAAGGATTATTGTTCACATCACTAAACCGCAAGTCGAATAATACCTCTTTACAATCATTTTTAATACTTAATATATGCACTAAGTCTACGTGCTTTAACCCACGAATTCCTTCGGTTACGTCAATCATTGGTGATGCTTTTACCAACAATCTTTCTGTTTTTTCTTTTAATAGAAAAAGTAACTTGGTGAGGTCGGGTGTACAGTCTTCAAACCGAAAAACTTTTTGCTTAAAATTACCACGCCGAGCCGGATCAATGTAAAATGTGGCTTTTGCGTCAATGGTTTTTAAATAGTCTTCTGAGCGTTGATTGATGATGGAAATATTGTGAAGTCCCAACTTATTGGAATTATATTCAAAAACTTCGCATAACCAAGGATCCTGCTCTACATAGATGACTCGATTAAAAGTAGTAGCGAAGGCGAGGGTGTCAACGCCCATTCCACCAGTAAGATCGACTAGGAGATCTCCACGAAGCAATTCAGACTTGTATGCCGCAGTTAAATCAGAAGAAGCCTGCTCTATGGATAGTGGAGGTGGAAATATTAACCCCTCTTGACTCAGCCATAAAGCAAGCTTCCCTTTTGATTTTCGTCTGCTTAAAATCTGATCTACCGCTAGTTTTATATCAATATTTGGCTTGTTACTGGCCAATAAAAGCTTCGTTAAATCGGCTTGTTCGTTTTCGCGGATAAACCTAATAAAGGTTTCGTTGGTCAATTTATCCAGCGAAGTTGACATTTATTTGACAAGCTTTTTTTCAATGAGGTATTCAGCTATTTGCACAGCATTGGTAGCCGCCCCTTTTCGGAGGTTATCAGCAACTATCCACATATTCAATGTGTTTGGTTGAGTATCATCTCTTCTGATTCGCCCAACAAAAACCTCATCTTTGCCATGTGAGTTGATTGGCATTGGGTAGATGTTATTGGCAGGGTCATCTTCGACAATGATTCCTGAAGTTTTAGCCAACAAGTTCTTGACTTCCGCAATATCATACTCCTGATCAAACTCAATATTGACAGATTCTGAATGCCCACCCATGGTTGGTATCCTTACGCAGGTTGCAGTGACTTGTACGCTATCGTCACCAAGAATCTTTTTGGTTTCATTCACCATTTTCATTTCTTCCTTGGTATAGTCATTTTCCAAAAACACGTCTATGTGTGGAAGTACGTTCATGTCTATTTTATAAGGATAAACCATATCGCCATCAATACCTGCCCTTTCGTTCATCATTTGATCAACCGCAGCTTTACCAGTTCCGGTAACGGATTGGTAGGTAGAAACAACCACCCTTTTGATCGTATATTTTTGATGAAGTGGCGCAAGAGCGAGCACCATTTGAATGGTAGAGCAATTAGGATTAGCAATTATTTTATCTTCGCTGGCAATCACATGGCCGTTCACCTCGGGTACAATGAGTTTTTTTGTCGCATCCATGCGCCATGCGGAAGAATTATCAACCACGACTGTACCTTTCTCTGCGAATTTTGGTGCCCATTCCAATGATGTACCAGCACCTGCGGAGAACAAAGCAATATCAGGCGCTTGATTTACCGCATCATCCATGGAAATGACCGTTAGTTCTTTGTCCTTAAAGTGGATTTTTTTGCCTACCGACCTTGGAGAGGCTGCCAAAATCAACTCATCAAATTGAACATTTCTTTCATCTAATACTCTAAGTAATTCTGTGCCAACGAGACCCGTCGCTCCAACAACTGCAATTTTCATATTTTTATTATACTTATTTTTATAAGACCATTGGGGAGAATGATCAGTTTTATTAATAAAGAACCATCATTTTGCATTTTTTTTAAAATCATGAGAAATTAAAACTGATTGTAACAATAACAGAATTATATTTTCATAAATTTAATCTCAGGCGAATTTAATTTAAGATGCCAAGAAGACTAGCATTTTTTGTCATAATACTCTTCAATTGTCTTTTAAGCTTAGGGCAATTGGTCGATTCTTTTCAGGATGGAGAGTTTATATCCAATCCAGTTTGGTCTGGACAAACGGATAATTTTCAAATCACTGATGGGCAACTGAATACAAACGGGTCTGGCTCAGATGAGATTTACTTATCAACTCCATCAGTGATTATAGACAATACCAGTTGGGAATTTTATTTAAAAATTAATGGGAGTTCTCCCTCTGGCAGCAATCGAATGAGGATTTATCTGGCATCAGATAGGTCAGATCTGGAAGGAGCGGTTGATGGTTACTACATTCAAATCGGCCAAACAGGCGATGATTTTATAAGTCTTTATAGAAGTGATGGAGGTTCTGGGACATTATTGGCCTCTGGCGCTGTGGTATTCGATAATGAAGTAAGGATTAGGGTAAGAAGAGATTATTTAGGCAATTGGACGATTTTGTCGGATCATTCCGGACAATCAAATTTCACGGTAGAGTTTACCGTAGCTGATAATACCTATTCCACTTCTAATTTTTTCGGATGGGTTGTCAACCACACGAGCTCACGGGTTGATGATTTTTTCTTAGATGAGATTTCTGTTGATCAAGTGAGGATTGAAAATATTGCCGTTCAAGATCAACTGGCCATAGAAGTTACCTTTAATCAGGCACTCAATGGTGCTGATGCAAGTATGATTGGCAATTATTCTATAGGTAATCTAATCATTCAATCTGTGCAGCAGAATCCAAGCAATGAAGCGATGGTAACTATAAACCTGAGTCCATCAACCCCATTGAAAAATCAGGAGTACACTTTGTTGGTTTCAGCGAATTTGACCAAAAATCAGACGGTTTCAAAAGCATTTTCTTATCGCGTATTATCAGCTGGAAACGTAATTACGCTCGATGATAAAACACTATCCATCTTATTTAATGACACGGTAGAGCGTAATTCTGCGCAGACAAGCAGCAATTATTCTGTGGATAATGGAGTAGGCTCTGCCGTGGCTAGCCTACTGAGTGATGATGACAAAAAAGTCACGGTTACTTTTGAGAATTCTTTTACCCAAGAGGTCAATTATCTTTTGAGTATCTCGAACATCAATAATAAGGCGAACAATAGTTTGCTAGTAGATACAACCATCCAGTTTAACTATGTCGTTCCTTTACTTTTGGAAAAGGGTGAGGTTTTGAGCAATCAATCTTTATTGGTCGATTTTAATAAACCTTTGAATACAGCTACAGCAACTGACGTGAGTAACTATGTAGTTGATGGCGAAATAGGCAGTCCTATCAATGCTGCGATTCAATTAGATAAATCGCAGGTTTTACTGACTTTCCAAAATAGATTTTCAGACCAGAATTATCAACTCACCGTTTCCAATGTGACTGATACCGAAGGGAATATTATTGTAACCAGTGCTAATTCTTTTGCTTTTACTTATCAGACGTTATCCATTGTAGATATCAACCAAGTGTCGGATAATTCCATTCGCGTGGTTTTTAATCAGGAACTAGATAAAATCTCTGCTGAGTCGGTAAACAATTATGAGATATTAGAATCGGTTACAATTTTGAACGTAACACTTGATGAGTCGGAATTAAATCAGGTTATGATTACTGCCAGCGGACTGAGAAATAGCGATTATTCCATAGCTGTGGAAGGGTTGCTGAATGCATCTAAAAATGCCACAGCAGAAGGGCTTTCGTCAAATTTTACTTTTGAGGTGGCGTCAACCTTCAGAGAAATTGTGATCAATGAAGTGATGGCAGATTTCACTGTGCCGACAGGTAATACCCCAACAGCCTATTCTGGAGAATTTGTGGAGTTGTATAATCCCGGGAGTCATACGATTAGACTTGAAGGCTTTTTGCTGAATAGTAAGCAACTTCCTGCTTACGCACTTGCCTCGGAGGAATATGTATTAATTGTTGACAATAGTAGTGAAGCGGCATATTCTTCAATTTCCAACCTGATTGTAATCAATGATTTTGATGCTTTGAGCACACCGCGAGATTCAGTGATATTACGCGACCAGTTTAAAAATGTGGTTGACAGTATTTACTATGATGATAATTGGTTCGATGACAATGACAAGGCCGACGGAGGTTATTCGCTGGAGCAAATTAACCCCGAATTGTCGTGCAGTGAAGACAACAACTGGACGGCCACCAAAGATAATTCAGGCGGTACGCCGGCAGTGGTCAATAGCGTGTTTTCATTGGTATCGGATGACCTTGCTCCTGCATTACGCGAATTTGAAATAATTGGTTTTGATAGTATCTATCTCAAATTTAATGAGCCAATAGATGAGGCTACACTTTCCACAATGGGCTTTACCATAGATGGTTTAAATCCAATGGCGATAAGTTATGTAAGCTACACGGAAATTTACCTGATCTTGGATCGTCCATTAAACTCGGAGCAGTTTTACACACTTAGTATACAAAACATTTATGATTGTAATGGCAATGCGATATTGCCAACCACACGTGAATTTTATTTCGATAAAAAAGCCCCGGTTTTGGTAAGTGTAAGGCCGATTGCTTTTGATGTAGTTGCGCTAATTTTCGATGAACCTATAGAAGAAAGCCCAGCAGAAAGGGAATCTAATTTTCTCTTAAACAACGCTGTTGAACCGAGATCCGCCATCAGGCAAGACTCTGCCATCAACAGAGTGCATTTGACTTTTGAATCTGATTTTGCAGCTGGTGAGTATACCATTCAGGTGAACAATATGGAAGATACTTTAGGGAATACCTTATCAACAACGGAAGAATTCACCTTTGCCGACCAGTTCGACACGATCTTGGTGGTTGCGTCAAGGATTATCGAAGTTGATTTTTCAGAGTTTCTAGGAAAAAGTTCAGCGCTCCTTACTCATAATTATAGCTTGGATGGAAGTCAAAACCCATTAGAAGTGCTATTTGATCAAATTGATTCGTCAAAAGTGATACTTGCTTTCCCCAATGATTTCAGAGAAAATCGTGCGCTAACACTTTACGTTCAGAACCTTAAAGATCGTGAAGGAAATCCGATGATTACACCAGCAAAAACCTTTGTTTATGATACCAGAGCACCTTCGATAGTCTCCGTTTTTGCCCTCAATGACTCTATATTAACCATCAATTTTGATGAGAATATCGATACTTTGGTAGCTTCATCAGCCACGAATTACCTGTTAAATGATCAGATATTTCCAAGTACAATCACCTTTCCTGAAAGGGACAAAATTCAGTTAGAGTTTAAAACCAAACTCGATATTGAAGTAGCATTAAAATTATCTGTCAAAAATATTGCTGACCTATTTGGAAATGCTTTTACCTCAACAAGAAATAACACTTTTATATATGATCCGTTACCGCCACGCGTGCTCGGGGTTCTGCCAATATCAACCAATGCCATCCGCATCTCACTCAATGAAAAACTCGACTACACCTTGGCAAATAATTTGTCAGCATACCTGCTCGATGGACTGAGCCCTTCAGACCTATCCGTTCTTGGCCCAGATTCATTGAATTATACTTTGTCTTTTGATGATGTACGATCAGAGGAAAAGTTGGAGTTAATGATCAACGCACTCACTGATCAATTCGACAATACCGGCACAAATTATTCCATTCAAGTCAATACTATAAGTCCTTCGGTTCGGCAAACGACTTTCTTATCTGATACCTCTTTAGCGATCACTTTTAGTCAACCAATGGATGGATTAGCTCATCTGATAAATTATAACACCAATGGGTTTTCTTTGGACTCAATATATGCGATCAGTACTGATTCAGTAATCCTTTTTTCTCTGTCGGCTTTTGATCATAATGATACACTTAACCTTGAGCTTTCTGCGTTGAAGTCTACTACAGATTTAGTGTTACAAAACCCTTCACAAGAGTCCATTTTTGATACTTATTTTCAAGAAATCACCTTTCTTGACAATCAAACAATACAAATCGGGACATCTACAAATTTTAGTCATCTTTCGAAATCCATTTTTCAACTCAATGGTATATCTCCTTCATTATCCACTTTGGGTGGGGAGGAGGACGAAAAGATTGTTTTGTATTTTGACCAAAGCATCGAAGAAAATGTCTCGTTGAATCTTTCCAACACTTATTTTAGAGATACCTACAGTCGGTTAATTCCAGCACAAACCACAACAGTTAAAAATGACACTCAATCACCTGAAATTGATACGGTGAGGGCAGACTTTTTTAATGTAATTTCTATCGAGTTTTCAGAAAAAATTGATGCGATCTCTGCTTCAAGTTTACCCAATTATGGGCTTTTAGGTTTTGGCTCGCCGATAGCACAGGAACTGGTTACTGATTCGACCATTAACTTAACTTTTGCCGTTGACCTTGAAGAAGGAAAGGAATATTCCTTGCGGATAAAAAATGTAGCTGATCAAGCGGGCAACTTTTTGTTGGACGATACTATTTCATTCGAGTATAAGCTACCTACATTACCAGCGCGGGGAGAAGTAATCATAACGGAGATTATGGCAGACCCAACGCCAGTTTTGGGTTTACCAGAGGTAGAGTTTGTAGAAATTCATAATCTATCAGACAAGACTTTCGATTTAAGGGTATTGACGCTTTCAGATCCATCTTTAACCGTAAGGCTACCTCAAAGAGAAATATTGCCTGGAGAGTACGTTGTGCTAGTCAGCAACAACCATGTGGATAAGTTTTCATCGGATCGAGTGGTTGGTATTTCGCCATTTCCAAGCTTGGGAAATTCGGGGGATAGTTTGAGGTTGGCTACAATCACAGCGATCATCGTGGATGAAGTCAATTACTCTTCAGACTGGTACAAAGACAACCTTAAAGATGACGGGGGGTACAGTTTGGAATTGATTAACCCTGAACCCACGTGCCCAGAATTTTTAAATTGGGCAGCTTCAAACTCGCCTGATGGAGGTACACCGGGAGCCGAGAATAGCATCTATAGTTTAATGCCTGATGTTGAAGCACCGAGAATATCACAATATGAGCTTAAGGAAGATACTTTAGTGATTATCTTCAATGAATATATGGATAGTCTTTCGGTGATCAATATCGTTTTTGATGGTTATGACTTTTCTAGTGTTCACTTTGATCCAGCGCTAAATTTAGCCACCCTGATTTTCGATCGACCGGTAGAACGCAATGAATCCTATGATTTGACTTTATCTGAGGCAAAAGATTGTAGTGGCAATGTGATGGAGCCTTTCCATGTGGCTTTAGGCGATGGTTACATCCCCGTATTTGGCGAGGTGATTTTCACTGAAATCATGGCTGATCCTACACCTGCTATCGGGCTGCCGGAGGCTGAATATTTGGAGATTTACAACGCATCGGACAAAAGTTTCGATCTGGATGTGCTCTTAATTTCAGATCCTACGAGGCGCATCTCATTGCCTTCTAGGCTTGTAGAGCCGGGAGAATATATTGCCATAGTACCTTCATCGAGCGAGGCTTTGTTTGAAGGCACGAATAGTATTGGTGTACCGTCGCTTCCAAGTTTGGGTAACACGTTTGACAGTTTGGTGCTTTCCAACAAATACGATGAGCTGGTCAATGAAGTAAACTATACCCGAGAATGGTATCGTGACACAGATAAGGATGACGGAGGTTATAGCTTAGAGCTAATCAACCCTCTCAGTCCATGTTCTGGCCAAGCCAATTGGATTGCTTCAGCGAGTGATCGTGGAGGAACACCAGGAAGCGAAAATGCTGTTTTTAGCTTGGAGCTAGATTCGCTAGCACCTTTCATTATTGATCAACAGTTGATTTCTGATCGAATTTTACGATTGATATTCAACGAAGATCTTGATACTTCCAGCATTCAAACAGTGAATTTCACTGGAACTACCTTTGAAGAGATAATTATTTCTCCACAAAACGCGGCATTCATCGACCTTATTCTTAGTGAAGAAGTGGTATTTGGTAAAAGGTTTGAACTATCAATTTCAGGGATCTCCGATTGTAGTGGTAATGTGATGAGCCCTACGACCCTATCCTTTGGGAAAGGCCGGGTGCCACAATTTCATGAAGTGCTCATTACTGAAATGATGGCTGACCCAGATCCTCCAATCGAACTTCCAGCAGCAGAGTTTTTTGAGCTACAAAACATGACAACTGATCTTATAAGTTTGGCAGAAGTTACGCTTATTGTCGGAGATGATAGTGTGCAGCTGAGCACGATTGTTTTAGCTCCCACGGAAAGGACTATTCTCTGCCCAAACAGTGCAGTTGCTGCGTTTAGTGAATTTGGAACGGCGCATGGTGTTACAGGGTGGATTTCCATTTCAAATAGCGAAGATTATGTAGGTCTTGTGTTGCATGACCAAATCGTATTTGATGTGAATTATACGGCGGATTGGTATGAAGAGGAAGTAGATGGAGGCGTTTCTTTAGAAATGAAAGACACGAGCAACCCATGCGCTACATCTTCTAATTGGTCGGCTTCTACCGATGTTCGAGGTGGCACGCCGGCTGGGTCAAATAGCAATTCCATTTCTTTACCAGATAACTTTGGGCCAATACTCATCGGCTTGGATTTTTCATCTCAGAACACCATTCAAGCCGTTTTTAATGAGCGATTATCGCCAGACAACCTTGAAAATGTGACTGTTGAAATTTCACCGTTGAGTGAAATAACCACTGTAAGTTTCGAGACCTTATCAAGAAGCGAAGTGATCGTGGAAATGGCGGCTAACTTTAATCAAAACCAGACTTATAACGTTCAGATTGGAAATATTGAAGATTGCAATGGAAATATTTCGGATCTTGAATCAACTTTTATCTACCCATCGGAAGACGTAGATGGTGGGTTGATCATCAATGAAATACTGTTTAATCCGAGAGATGACGGTGTAGATTATGTGGAGATTTTTAACACAACGGATGAATATATCAACTTAAAGGATTGGCGACTGGGCAGGATACAGGATAATGAGATTTCTCAAAGCGCGATCATTAGTCTAACCAATCTTGTGTTAAAACCTAGAGGATACTTAGCACTAACAACCAACCCAAATGCCGTCGTTACTCAGTACCCACAGTCAAGTTTGATAACTATGCACAAAATGTCAAGTATGCCAACTTACCCTAATACAGAGGGTATTGTCGCGTTGATCGATCAAAACGCTAATATTTTGGATAATTTTAGTTACGACGAGGATTATCACAGTACGCTCTTGGAAGATGAAGATGGCGTGTCACTTGAGCGAATCAGTTTTGAGAATGTAACCAACGATCCAAATAATTGGACTTCAGCCTCAAGTTTGGTTGATTTTGGGACGCCAGGATATGAAAATTCCCAAACGCTAAATGGAGAATCCATTGCTGGAAAGCTGACGATCGAGCCAAAAATTTTCGTTCCGGGACTTAATGGCTCGGTGGCTTTGCAGAGCTTCACAACGATCAATTATATTTTGAGCAGTCCAGGCATGTTTGCCAATGTCACAATTTATAATCAAAATGGTCAGTTTATTCGATCTCTAGCTAGTGGAGCTTCATTACTTACCGAAGGTTTCCTTCGATGGGATGGTTCAAATGAAGCTGGTAATACCGTAAGAATGGGTTATTATATCGTTGTTTTTGAGCTTTATGATGGATCAGGCAATAAAGAAATCCTGCGTGAAACTGTTGTCGTTGGTCGATAGTTCTTTTCGAAAAATAGAAGAATAGGCTGCAATCTGGCGAATGAAACTTGGATCACTTTCAGTGTACATAAAGTTAATATTTGCGGAAAGGGCCTTCATCTGCTTCAAAGCCTTCGTTTGCTTCAAATACGTTTTTTCTCAAAAAAATATAAGTTTAATCTCATACGCTTATTGCCAATCTCCTTTTCAATCTTGGTAGCATTAAGTATTTTAGCGTTTATTTTTTTATGAACCCTCATAAATAAAAGTTGATATGTCCGAAAAAACGAAATATTCAGAAGACGAGTTAAAAGAGTTTGAAGCGTTGATCATTGAGAAGCTAGACAAAGCTAAGTCAGAATTGCAGTCCTTGAGATCATCTTTGACGCGTGATAGAGGAGACGATACAGGATCGACGGGAAGCTCTGTGAAAACGCTAGAAGATGGCGCAGACACTGCTGAAAAAGAGCAGCTGAGTCAGCTTGCGGGTAGACAGCAAAAGTTTATCAATAACTTAGAAAATGCCCTTATTCGGATTAAAAACGGAACTTATGGGATATGCGTAGATACGGGCAAACTCATAGGTAAGGATCGATTAAAGGCAGTTCCTCATACCATGCATTCGATCGAAGCAAAACTCAATAAGTCTTAATGGACTTTCTGCTCAATCATATTGAGGCCTTAATTTTTTGCTCACCCAAGCCAATCACTAACGGTGACTTGATGGCTTGCCTGAAAGAAATGTTTGAAGCAGAGGTACCCAAAGAAGATATAGATGACGCCATATTGGCTATCAAAGAAAAATTCTCAAACGATACGTTTTCATTTGAGTTGCTAGAAAGTGGCGGTGGTTATCAGTTTTTGACGAAACCAGCCTATCAAGCAAGTATAGGAATTTTATTAAAACAACAATCAAAAAAGCGGCTGAGCACCTCAGCTTTGGAAACTTTGGCGATCATTGCCTATAAGCAGCCCGTAACGAAATCGGAGCTGGAGCAAATTAGAGGAGTAAACTGCGACTATGCAGTACACAAACTTCTGGATAAAGAATTAATCGAAATAAAGGGTAAAGCTGAAACCGTGGGTAAACCGTTACTATACGGTACCAATCAGCAATTCATGGACTATTTCGGCATCAACAATTTGAAAGACTTGCCAACGCCGAAAGATTTCATGCTTGAAGAAAACACCATAGGAGAGGAGAAGGAATAGTGAAGAACCCAAACAAAAAAATTTCACCAAATAAGTTTAGCAAGAAGCCAGAACAACCAGCTCAGCCTGAGGAGGTGCGCTTGAATAAATACATTGCTAACTCAGGTGTATGTTCGAGACGCGACGCAGATAAGTTGATAGCTGATGGCCAGATCAAGGTAAACGGTGAAGTAGTAAGAGAAATGGGCTATAAGGTTAAAAAAACCGATAGCGTAAAACATCTAAATAAACTACTGAACCCAGAAAAACCACAGTACGTCCTGCTCAATAAGCCAAAAGATTTCATCACTACTGCCTCTGATCCGAAGGATAGAAATACGGTGATGCAACTTGTGGAGAAGGCATGTAATGAAAGAATCTATCCTGTAGGTAGGCTCGACCGACAAACCACAGGACTGCTCCTTTTCACCAATGATGGCGACTTGGCCAAAAAACTAACACATCCTTCTTTTGGCATAAAAAAGATATATCAGGTCTTGTTGGATAAGCCTATTACTACTGTTGATTTTCAGGCGATACTGAATGGCCTGGAACTGGAAGACGGAGTAGCCGAAGTAAAGGAAATGGCCTCTTTAGGTGATGATGCCAGGAATCTTGGTATTGAGATTCACATGGGAAAAAATCGAATTGTCCGAAGGATATTTGAAGCGGTGGGATATAAGGTCGTCAAACTGGACAGGGTTATGTTTGGTAACTTGACCAAAAAGAATCTCGGAAGAGGTAAGTGGCGCCACCTCGATGAAAAGGAGATTATCAACCTCATAAACCTTACTTCCAAAGGATCAAAACAGAAACCATAATTAACGACCATGTTCGGCAGCTCTTAGGCATTTTTCAAAAATGCAGTTTAGGAGCCGTCGCTTACAAGTTGTTGCTCAGCTCAACCAAATTTCGGTTGAGTATTACATGAAACCAGTCCCCCGGCTCGCTGTTAAGCATTTGGTATTTGTTGTACTTGCCTTTATTCCCAAACAGGTTGATACAGTCATTACTCACTTTAATTGTTTTAAGCAGGCAAACTCCCGTTTCTTTAAGAAATTTGATATCTGCGATCCCTGATTTATTCAATGTCATAAAAAACACCCCAGTGATTTGATTGTCGGGACCGGATCCATTGATCCTGCCAGTCAAGTCTCTCATTTCGTTGTAGTTACCGAGAAGGATATAGGCTTCTCCAATGTTTACAACACTGGTTAAATCTCCTTTGTACTTAAACCTGTGCTGCCACTGCAAGTCTCCTAAAATATTAAAATTCGCTGCTACTAATTGATTTTCTATGAAAATATCGTCTTCAAAACCTGCGCCCTTAAAGGCAATAAAAATGGTGTTTTCTATTTCGTTATAATTTATTGATCTTGGATAATCTTTAATATTTAATCGCTTTTTGAAAGTTGTTTCTCCTTGTTCATTGATCAGGGTTAGTTCGTTTACATTTTGCCCTAAATCCTTTGCCCCATTTAATACTAAAGCGATACCTCCGGGCACTGCCGCGATTGCTCCAACTCGTGTATCGGCATCATAGGTTCCACTATCGATTTGAATTAAATACTCGTTGAACCAGCCTATTTTTCCATCAGAAGTTACCCCGGCTACAAAGGCCGCAATTTTCTTTTCTTTGGGATGAAGAAAAACCCCAGAAACGAAAGCGGAGCTATCAAAGTTGACCACTTTGTGAGTAGTGATATAATCCACAGATTGTAACTCCACCGTATCAGGAGCCGGACTGATCATCAATGGAATATTTTTCTTTTTAAATACGATATTTTGCTGGACAGTATCACCCCAGATATCAAGCAGTATATTATCTTGAATGAGATTGATATAGTTCTTTTTGTTGGTAGCAATTTCAGCTTTTTGATTTCTGACAAAGTCATTAATGCCTTGTTGCGAAGTATATCTCTGTGTAATAAAAGCATTAAATTTTTTCGTCGAATTATTGTCGTTTTTGATTGTGATTTTAGCCAAGCTACTGTCTGATTCGATGAGTTTATTCACAAGTTGACCATATACAAAAAGCCGACGATCTAGATTAGCGCCTTTGGTTGTATCAAGAGATTTGCTAAGTAGCGCGTGATACAATTGGTCGTGCTTTTTCTCTTTATATAAGTAAATAGGTTCTATCACCGAGTTGAGATCGTATTTTCGAAGGTTAAACAACACTTCTTTATTAACCTTTAATTCTTCGTAATCGTCGCGACCATAGGCAGCAGTTATTCCGTTGAGTCGTTGGTCAAGTCTTAAATCTTCATCGATCAGACTTTGGCGGAGTGAAGTGATTTCATTGCCGATAATAGCCCGTGTTTTGTCTACCCAACTCGCATAGTCCCATAGCGTAATTTTCGGTTCCAAAAAGTTGATTTGAGATTCCAGACCATCCAGTCGATAGACGGAGATGTCCTCAATGACGAGTGTTTGATTATAGTTTATTGGATAAGCATCAGTGGATAACTTATATTCTTCGAAAAAGGCAATGGACGCTAGATATTCCTTCTTTATCTCTTCGAACTTTACATTCAAGTCTTCGTCAAAAAGCAAGTACAAATCTTTGAATGTAGTGTATTCACCAACGACTTCAGTAAATAGCTTGTGTGCCCTGTCGTAATGGCTGAAACTCTCAGTAAATTTTTCATAGATCGTTGGTCCATTAGCGATGTACTTTTCCAGACTGGCTTTGGAGGTAGCCATTATATTGGCAATGGAATCGTAAGAGACCTCTAGCTTTCCTTTGCTATTTATCTTGCCAAAATTGTAATAGTTTTCGTCATTTTTTCTCACATCTTTTTCAGTGATTATTTGCTGAGCAAGTGTGTATGCATCCAATGCAAGCTGTGCATTTCCAATTTTGTATTGATATTCCTTGATTGGGTCGGCTTGACTATATCTTTCTTTATAAATGGAGGCGAGTTGCAAGTGAATACTTCCATTTTCTGGTTCTGTTGCCCGGTATGTTTTAAGCAATGCAATAGCCCCACTTGGAGGAAGCGCAAGCATTTCAGGGAGGTATTCTTCATATTTCCATTGCTTTTGCGCATGCAGGCTTATCGCGAATGAAAAACCTAAGATCAGTAGGATGGTCTTTTTCATTTTCTTCTGATTTAGATTTCTAAAATTTTCAAAATAACTCTACGATTCTTCGCCCTGTTTTCAGGCGAGTCGTTTGGTACTAGTGGCTGGCTCTCACCATAACCTTTCGATAAGAAGCGTCTATCGGGAATTTTTCTTTCTAAAAGAAACTTTGCCACGGTAAGCGCTCGGCGTTCTGAGAGCGTCAGGTTATAAGCAGCTGAGCCTACATCGTCAGTATGAGCAGCTACTTCAACTTTCAAAGTCTCGTTTTCTTTGATGAGTAATACTACTCTTTCCAATTCCTTGAAGGAAACTTCGGTCATTTGATCCGAGTTGGTTTCAAATAAGATGTCTTTTAAAGTAAGGTTTGTGCCAGGGACTAATGGCACAAGTTTCAGCTCTAAAGCGGCACTGATACCTGATGAGGTCGATGTAACTCCATCATCATTGGTGGTTGTGATTTCAATTTCTTCTCCATCAGGGCGAACATTGATGACGGTACTATTGAAGGCATAACCTTGGTCTGAGGTGGCTTCTATTTCATACCGGTCACCAACTCTTAAAGCTACTGTTTCATTTCCATTCACAGAGATCACTTCGTCTCTGTTTTGATTTCTTATTCTTACTCTTGACCTCACTTTTCCATTATTGACTAAGTCAGCTACGTTGATATCTACATTTCTTTTGATAGGCACCATTTCCACATCTCTTATAAAATCGGGGTAGACTACTAAGTTGGAAACATCTAAAGTGAATATTCGACTTTCAAAATGCTCTTTATCTACAATGACCTCATAAATTTTTCCAAGAGGCAAGTCAAGTTCTATTCGCCCTGTCAAGTTGTTTTGAGTATCGATTATAAAAGAGGAAGCCCCTGAAGCTTTCACTTTTACGTTAGCGGAAACGGGTTCAAATAGATCACTATCATAAATATTAAGATTTAGCTTGGCGCTAGGATATAAAGTGATGTTTTGATCGATTTCCTGATATTCATTTGCATCGCTCAAGTCATAGAAAAGCGACTTAGAAGTGTGTCCATCTGCTTGTATTTGTATGTTATAATTTTTGCCTACTGCGAGCACGACGGTATACCTTCCATCATTAGGGTTGTTGGTGATGTTCATTATTTCTCCCGAAGTAAATGCATCAGAGACAATGATATTAGCACCTACTCCCTCACCATTGTTGCCATCGGTGATATAACCTTGAATCACAACGTTTTTAAACTGCTGTAAATGGGGAGGTATTTCTACTGAATAGATTTCACTGCCATCATAGACATAATAGAGCATATCTCCTTGAGCCGAAATACTCGAAAACTGATCGGCACGAGGTGTATTTACATATTCCAGTGCGAGAGGGGCTTTCCAGTCACCAACGTCATTCAATTGTGTTTGATATAAGTCAAAGTCACCTTGTCCGCCAGGTCTGTTTGAGGCAAAAATCAAGGTTTTATTATCAGCCATGATTCTTGGCGCTTTTTCACAATCTTGATTGATAGGATACGGTAAAAGCTCTGGATTTCCCCAAGTCCCATCTGCTTTTTTATCCGATTTCAGTATACTAAAACATGCTTTGCCTTCCCATTGCTTTGCCAAGTCCTTATCAGAAAGGGGCTCATAGGTTTGTCTTACAAAGTACATCGTTTTTCCATCAGCCGAAATGGAAGGAAACCCTTCATACCCCGTAGAGTTAATCGGCGCACCTACGTTTTTAGGCTCACTCCAGGTGTCTCCTTCTCTGACTGAATAATAGATGTCTTCACTGCCTAGGCCATCTCGAAACGAGGCGAAAAAGAAGAGCATATTGCCATCAAAGGAGATACTTGGGCCACCAATCAAATCGGTAGTGTCTCCATAGTTATTAATGGCATCAATACCCACTGGCGTTGACCAATTGCCATTGATAAGTTTTGAATCATATAACATATATCGACCATCACGATTAGATTCTAAAATCATGGTGCGACCATCGGCCGAAATTGAAGGGGCATATTCTATAGCACTACTGTTTAGCGTGGTTAATGGCTTGGCCGTTTTCTTATAAAAAGCTAAGGTGTCGCTCAAGGTTTTTAAAGTATCCTGTGCCTGAGCAGTAAGAGAGACGAAAAGCATGAGCACAAGAAACGATTTATTGAAAATCTTCATGTTTTGTTTCGTTTATTCAGGCCAATCTTTAATTGCTTAATTGTCATATTTCTAGCTGCTAGACGTTCTTTAAAAATCAAAGTTAGTGGTTTACATACCCAAAATCACAAATGCTCCCCAATAGTATGGTTGTTCAAATTCAGATTTTAAATCTGAAATAGCATGGTTGAAGGCAATTAGCTTTGATTCGCCGGAAAGCCAATTACTATAAAAGCCAGACATGAGCTTTTGTGTGGTTTCATCATTGACTTTCCACAAGCTCATAATCAGATTATCAGCGCCAGCGACAATAAAGGCGCGCTGCAAACCATAAACACCCTCTCCATTTTTAACTTCTCCAAGGCCAGTTTCGCATGCTGACATGACTACAAGTTGGGTATTATCCAAGCTCAGGTTCATGGCCTCATAAGCGGTCAATATACCATCTTCTTCACCTGGTATTTCTTGGTTGTTAATAGTGTTTTCGGCACCTGCCAAAAGTAGTCCTGATCGGAGCAATGGATTGTATTTCGCATTTCTACTGGTCAGCTGCTGATCTTCGTCTACTTGAATATCGGGTAAGAAAAAACCGTGAGTAGCTATATGCAACACGGTTGGGCTTTTCAAGGTTTTAATTTGTGTTTCTGTGGCATTATCCGTGATGTATTTTTCATATTTCCACCCTTTAGCGCCTAGCTCTTTTTCAATGTTAGATACTTCCTCATTAGTGCCGGGTAGTGGTGCTATTTTGTCTCCAAATGCCGAGCGAGAATCTTCTTTGTTGAAGAGTGACGAGCGTTTCATGCCTCGACTTCCCAGATCATATTTTGGAAAACCATAGAGCAAAGCCACCGATGCTTCACCTTCAGCCGGTATGGTCGTGACTATTTCTTTGGTATTACTCAAAAGTCGAATAGAGTAGCTGTCGATTACATAGCTCTGCTTGTTGTTATCAAAGAGCGTCGAGATATTGATTTTATTGTAAACACCATCAGCGGAGAGATACAGTTTATTGACACTTTCCGACATTGCCGCATCTATATCTTGCCAATACAATGGAAATGATTTTGAATCTTTTACTTTATAAATGATGGAGTTTTTATAGCTTTTAAATCCTTTGGCCTCCATATAAACGCCCTTAGCATTGACCACCATTTTCGGAGCTTCGCTGGTTTGATTATCAATAATAAGGCTAACATAGATAACCGAATCTGACTTGACTTTTTTCTTGATTCGAATGATCTCAAGCGCTGCTTCATCTGGCCCAAGCGTATTTTTTATGTCAGTCCAGTTAATTGGAACATTGTCAAAAGCTCCTGAGAATGCCGATGATTGAAGAGAAAGCGCTTTTTCCATATCATTGGCTTGGGTTTCCATGCCTTTAATGTCGATCGCTGTACTTTTAGCTTCTTCCTTTGACATGCCATAGGCTTTCACAATGTTTTCTTTAAGCGCCAACCAAGTGTTGAAGTCTGCAATCAATTGTTCGTCACCGCTCGACAATATATTATTCCGGACCTTGTTTGTGGCATTCAAGAGAAGCGCTTTGGTGCTGAGCTGTAGGTTATATAGAGCAGCAATCATATTGCTACGGTCTTCAGTAGTTCCTTTATTGAGCAGAACGAACTCCACAGCATAATCCATGAACGCCTCAAAGACAGGCCGTATTTTCCCCCAAAAAGCACTTTTTTCAGTTTCACTAAGTGCTGGAAAATACTTGGCGATATCATCGGAGTATTTTTCTATGACTTCAAAATACAAAGCCTTGGCAGATTCAAGCTCATTCGTTTTGTGGTAAATACTGGCCAACCCATAGCTTGCATAAGTATAGTCTGGATGATACTCGCCCAATAGCTCTCTTCTGATATCCACTACTTGCATGTAATTCATTTTGGCCTGGCCATAATTTTCAAGTTCTTGTTCAAGCACTGCTAGATTATAGAGTGTAGAGGCATAAGAAGGATGCATCTTACCAAACTTGTTTTCGGCAATACTTAATGCCTGATTGTACAACTCTTTTGCTTGTTCAAACTCATCATTCTCTTCGTAGAGTGAGGCAAGATTATGGAGTGTTTTTGAATACAGCGGATGATCTGTGCCGAGCACTGACTTATCGATGACTAATACTTCTTCTAATAATTCTTTGGCCTTCTCGCGGTTACCTTCCATTTGGTACAATGTTGCTAGGTTTTCGAGTGACGTGGCATATTCTGGATTTTGCTTACCCAGTAGTTCTTCATAAACTGCCAGACTTTGTTCCAATAGCGGTTTTGCAGCCTCAATATTTCCCATTTTTTGATAAAGTAGGGCTAAGCTATTCAGCAAGGAGGCATAGTACACGTGCTTCTCACCGATACTATTTTCATAAATCGTTTTGGCTTTTTTAAGCAGGTTTTCTGCTTCTGCATAATCGGCCAGCTGTTTTTTGACATTTCCTAAATTTAAATAGGTGTAGGCAAGCGCAACTTCGTCTTCTAAGGGAGAGTTTTCTTTTATTTCTAGAATTTCTTGAAATACGCCAGAGGCTTCCGTGTAACGCGCCGTATTTTGATAAAGAAGTCCAAGGTTTTCATAGGAAGTGAGGTAGTCAGGATTGTCTTTTCCGTAGGCTTCCAGTTTGATTTTTATAGCAGACTTTAGCCAAGTTTCTGCGGTGTAATAATTACCCATGAGTTGTAATAAGCTACTATAGTTGGCCGAAATAGTAGCGAATTCTGGATGGTTTGGAGAAAGCCATTGTTCAAATTGGGGGATAATTTCCTTGTATAGCATTTCTGCACGGCTATAATCGCCAAGATCTGTGGATATTTGAGCCAAGGCATTTTTGACGTATCCTGTTGCCAAGCTATTTTCCCCATTAAAAAGAATACTCTCTTCTACCGCTTGTTCAACGATAATTTTTGACGCTGCATATTGACCTTGTCGGGCAAGTATGCGTGCCTTTTTTTCAAGAAAGGAATAGGTTTTGGTAGAATCCGTAATGGCTGTTAAAGCCTCCTCTATTTGCTCAAATGCCTCTTCAAAATTTCCTTGCGTATAATTGATTTGCGCAAGGCTCTCTAATGTTTGCGCATATAAGAGGTCTTTTTCAAGGTTTCCATTGGTATATAAACCTGCTGAAGTTTCTAATTTTTCTTTCGATTCACTGAGCAGCCCTTTGCGAAGTAAAAGATTTGCGTAATTGGTAAGTGCGGAAGCATAGGGCATTGGCGCCAGCGTAGAGTCTGCGGCGAGGGCATCAGTTAGCTTTATTAATAAGTCTTCAGATTTGTCAAATGCATTGACCTTTTGATATTCTATGGCTAAATTATTCAGTGCTATTTCGTATTCCTTAGAACCATTTTCGTTGAGCGCTTCAAAGCCTTCCAAAGCCAATTCATATTTCGATACAGCTTCTTGATAGCGTTTAAGCTTATCGAGCAAATCTCCAACTTTGATTAGAATACTGGAATATTCAAAATTTGGCGTATCGTAATTGTAGTAATCTTCTAAAACCTTGTACTGGCTCAACGCCTCCTGGTACTGCCCTTTGATGGTAAGCAGCGAGCCATAGTCGTAGACCGTGGTATAAAACTCTGAGCCAACCTCTTCAAGCTGATTCATGGCAGTCAGAGACTCCACAAATAAGGGCTCAGCTTCGTTATCTTTTTTTAGATTAAAGATCGTACTTGCCAAAAGCCCTTTGATGGAATTATATTCATATGAATCAAGAGTGTAGAAATCAGCGGACAGCAGCAGGCTTGCCTTGAGCAAAGGTTCTGCTGCTTCATATTCACTTCTAGCTATTCTAATCAATGCTAGATTTTGTGAAGCACTTACAAAGGAGATATCGTATAATAAATTCAGCTTTTGGAGTAACTCAACTTCGGCTTTCGCATGAATAAGCGCTTCGTCCAGCAAATTCAGATCGTAGCATATGATAGAAAGCTGCCGATAGATAGCCGCCAGGTTTTTATCCGGGTTTTCGATTTGAGATTTGTACGAGCGTATGGCGCGTTCTGCTGCCAATTTTGCCTCCGGTGATTGATAATTATTATATAGATCAACGGACTCCTGATAGGCGGTAGCCCATTCTTGAGCATTGACTTTTTGGCAAAAAGTAAATAGAAAAAGCAGGCAAAGGATGGCTGGATAGCTGATTTTCACAAGTTGAGCTTTAGTTCAAATTGAATATAAGAAGAATGCTTTAAATCTTTCAAATGATGGGATAAAACACTATTAAAATTACCACTTTATGGGTATTTGGTCTGGCTGTTTGATTGACGTACAATTTGTTTTTTGGATAATGAAGTTAAGCAATATTTTTCTGTATAAAGTTCATAGCGATGAGCTATTAAGTTATAGCAAATAGCTCATTAATATCGATTTAAGTGGCTAAAAACTCATAGCACTATGCGTCGGCAGGAGGAAATTTGTGCGACTTAAACTTAAAAATAGTATGCATGCATACTATTTTTAAGAATTCTCTTTATCTTCGAATTTGTAAAGTGTTCGATTTACTCACACTTTTTTAGTGCGGTACAAAAAGAATTTCATGAAAAAATATTTTGGTAGCAAAAGACATAAAAAAAGCCCGATCGAAAGATCAGGCTTTGGCTGATGCTGAGTGGATTAGACCGGGGGCGACCTTCGCGGGGCGACCTTCGCCCACCGACTCACGCTTATATTGATGTGATTTTGAATTAAGGTGAATATTTAATTAACCAAAAACTAAAGAGACAGAAAATGCAGATGTTTCAAAGCATAAACGACATAAAAAAAGCCCGATCGAAAGATCAGGCTTTGGGTGGTGCTGAGTGGATTCGAACCACCGACTCACGGATTTTCAGTCCGATGCTCTACCAACTGAGCTACAGCACCTTGTAAAGTGGATGCAAAATTAGATAAATAAAGAAGAGACACAAACAAAACTGTAAAAAAAGAGATAAGATTTAACCAAAACTGATGACTTACATACCTCAAATACTGTTTATAGCCATTGCAGGCATATTTGGCTATTTTATCGCCCGCCGAGTTGGCCGAATAAAAGCCAATATCAACCTAGGAACCGATTACAAAGTGACTGGAAATTCTTCCGAAAGGCTAAAAACCATGCTTCTTGTCGCCTTCGGACAACAAAAAATGTTCAAGCGCTGGCTTCCCGCAACTTTCCATTTTATGATTTACATCGGATTTGTTCTGATCAACATTGAAGTGTTAGAGATCATTCTTGATGGCGTTTTTGGAACTCACCGACTATTTGCCCCTTTGCTCGGTGATTTTTACACCACAGTGATTTCCTTTTTTGAAATTCTGGCCGTGCTGGTTTTGTTGGCTTGTGTGGTCTTTTTGATAAGAAGAAATGTGCTTAAGATTGATCGGTTCAAGAAAATTGAAATGAAAGGTTGGCCAACGCTCGATGCTAATCTGATCCTCGTCATTGAAGTAGTATTGATGGTCGCGATACTCTCCATGAATGCCGCAGATCTTGCGCTGCAAAAACTTGGAAGCGAACATTACACAGAAACAGGTCAGTTTTTAGTCAGTGGATTATTTACGTCTGCATTCTCAGGAATGTCCGAGTCAAGTTTGATAATTCTTGAGCGAGGAGCTTGGTGGTTTCATATTGTGGGCATTTTTGCCTTCGCTTTATATGTTACGTACTCCAAGCATTTACATATTTTCTTGGCTTTTCCGAATACTTATTTTTCAAGATTGACGCCTAAAGGCAAAATGGAAAATATGGATTCTGTGACTAATGAAGTGAAGTTAATGCTCGGAATGCCGATAGAAGGTGATCCTGCTCCGCCAGCCGAGGGAATGAAATTTGGCGCTCAGGACGTGAATGACTTGAGCTGGAAAAATATCATGGAGTCGTATTCGTGCACAGAGTGTGGAAGATGTACATCAGAATGTCCAGCAAATTTGACAGGCAAAAAACTCTCCCCTCGAAAGATCATGATGGATACGAGAGATCGCGCTGAAGATGTGGGTCTCGCGATTCAAAAAGGAGAAAAAGGCTTGGATGACGGTAAAAAACTTCTTGGCGATTATATCACGAAAGAAGAAATCAACGCTTGTACCAGTTGTAATGCGTGCGTAGAAGCCTGCCCGGTAAACATTAATCCGCTCGACATTATACTTCAAATGAGAAGATATGTGGCGATGGAAGAGTCTGGTTCGCCCCAATCTTGGAATGCCATGTTCCAAAACGTAGAGACCAGCTTTGCACCTTGGAAGTTTGCCCCTTCCGATCGATTCAAATGGGCAGAAGAAATGAAAGAATAATTATCTTTATAAGATGAACCTAAGCGAAAAACAAGTAACCTCTATAAAGACTTATTTTAGAGATAAGCCAATAATGAAGGCCTATTTATTTGGATCTTATGCCAGAGGTGAGGCCAATGAGAAAAGTGATATTGATTTATTAATAGAGCTTGATCCAGAGATACCCATTGGTCTGGAATTCGCTCAGTTCAAGATTGATTTAGTAGAATTACTCGCAAGCGACGTGGATTTGGTAACAACTAATGGTGTTTCGAAATATTTAAAACCACTAATAGATAGAGATAAAATAATGCTCTATGAACGATGATAAAGATCGGATAAGGCTATTGCATATATCTGATGCTATTACTGAGCTCATGAGTTTTACGAGTGGTGTTTCGAAAAACGAATTTCTTAACACGCCTATGCTCCGCTTGGCTTGTGTTAAGGAAATTGAAATAATTGGTGAAGCCTCAAGAAGTCTCAGTGAGCAATTGCGTAATAAATGGGTAAATATTCCATGGGTCAGGATAATTGCATTTCGCAATATTTTGGTTCACGAATATTTTCAAATAGAATTAGAAATTGTCTGGAACGTTATTCAAAATGAAATACCAGATTTGAAGAAAAATATTGACGATATATTGAATAAATATGATTGAAATTAATATTCCAACAGTAGCAGATTTAGTAGCTAAAGGTGAAAGTCCTGAAATTCTTTTTTGGGTAGGTTGTGCCGGCTCATTTGATGAGCGATACAAGAGTGTAACCAAGGCCTTTGTCAAAATATTGAACAAAGTAGGCGTGAAGTTCGCAGTATTGGGGCCTGAGGAAACATGCACCGGTGACCCTGCCAGAAGAGCGGGAAACGAGTTTTTGTTCCAGATGCAAGCCATGGCTAATATTCAGGTGATGAATGGCTATGAGATAAAAAATATCGTCACAGCATGTCCTCATTGCTTTAATACGTTAAAAAATGAGTATCCAGAATTGGGAGGAAATTATAATGTAATTCATCACTCTCAATACTTGCAAGAACTCATCAATGAGGGAAAAGTGACGTTGAAAGGTGGCGGTGATTTTAAAGGCAGAAAAATCACTTTTCATGACTCATGCTATTTGGGTAGAGCCAATGGCGTGTATGAAGCGCCGAGAAAAGTATTAGAAGCTTTAGATGCTGAGCTCGTGGAAATGAAGCGTTGCAAAACCAAAGGACTTTGCTGTGGAGCCGGTGGCGCGCAGATGTTTAAAGATGCTGAGTCAGGGAAAAAAGAAATCAATATCGAGCGTACGGAGGAAGCCCTTGAAACAGGAGCTGGTACCATTGCTGTTGGCTGTCCATTTTGTATGACCATGATGACTGATGGCATCAAGAATAAAGAGAAAGAAAGCGAAGTGAAAGTTCAGGATTTGGCAGAATTGATTGCTGAGGCTGAGGGACTTTAATAGCCTTTCTGAAATATCGACTGTAAAGCCCAAGCCATTTGCTTGGGCTTTTTTGGTAATTGTGCAAAAACCTTTCTGTATGATAAATTACTATCAATATGGGTTTACCGAAAGTATAAACGCTAATATCAATTAAATAGTCCGTTACTTTAATCGCAGGGCGATAGCCCAATAGGTCTAATTCCCCAATGCTCTGCGTCGGAAGCTAGGGTCAAGGGTTCTACCCTTGGGTTTAATACCATTTATTCAAAAAATCATCATAGAAATATTCCTCTGAATAACAGATTTCAAAATAGCTCGAAAATAGTTTGGCAATTAAATAAGGTTCTTAAACTGTAGGGAAGGGTATTTTTTACTGGTGAGCCATTCCATTATTTTAATGCCATTCTTGCTCACTGTTTTTGGATTCCAAAGCGCTGACACAGTAAGTTCACTAATGATTTTCTTGTCTATTTCAATATTTTTAAAACGTAGATTGTTGGCGCAATAAGTGCTCAAACTGAATACTACAATAGAAATACCAACATACCGGCTGCCCTATATAACATCAAAAGCCACTGCACGGAAATAACAGGTTTTTTTGTTGGTATCCATGGCCTGATCTAGCCATTCATTACATTTAATGAGCATAATCTTTTTGATAATTCCATATGTATGCTAGTAGGGTTCCTTTATCCAGGCTATTTTGAGTTTAGTGTAGTCCATTAAATTTTGAGTTATTTTTTGTGTAAGAGATGAGCTTGACTTTTGGCGTAAACTGTGAAGATTATGCTGACATTGTCAGGACGCTTCCTACGAAAAGGCGCATGAAGGGAATTGTGGATGTGTACTTTGGGAAAAATCTCCCTACCCACGCCATGTAGCGATGAAGAAGCCTTGGCAGGCCCCAACCTTAAAAGTACTAGAGGAGTAACCTCGTTGGAAAGTGGCGGAGTTATGTTTCACTCATTAATTTCACTTCCACCCAATCACTAGGACTTTTGCCGGTGTGATTCTTAAAAGCCTGACTGAAATACGACAGAGAGTTGTATCCACAAGCGTAGGCCACCTCCGAAATGTTGTTATTTCTGGTTTGAAGGAGTTCCATGGCCTTTAATATTCTGACTTCTTTGATGATATCTGATGGGCTATTCTCTGTGATTTTTTTTATTCGCCGAGACAAAGATGTTCTACTGACTTTCATCAAAGAAGAAAGAGTTTCAACATTAAATTCAGGATCTGATAGATTACTTTTTATGAGTTCTAAACTAGATTTTGCGAATTCCCTATCTGCTCTCGAGATATCAGAATAAGCTCCCGCCAATTTCTTGGTGTGAGATTCAAAGGTAGAATTCAGTCTTTTTCGAACATTGATAAATGACCTGATTTGAGCGACAATAGCCTCATTTGACATGGCTTTGGTAATATACATGTCGGCTCCAGCTCGTAAGGCTTCATTCTGAGCTTCACTAAAAAATGAGTTAGTAGTCATAACTATAGTAGTATTGCTTGCCTTATCTCTCGAACGAGCCTCTTCAATGAGTTGTATTGGATTCGCGTAAGTAAATCCACTGTCTAAAAGTACAAGATCTGAGTTGTCAATAACCTTAGCATACTGTTTGATTCTATTTCTGGACATCACCGAAATATTGCAGTCGGGGAGTAGGTTATCAGCGATTATTGTTGAATAGTCCGTCTTCGAATCGAAAAGCGCTATTTGAAATTTATCAACAGAAGATTCAGATTCAACGACGTTTTCAGTCTCAAATTCCTTTATTGGGCGAGATTTAAGTAAGGGCAATTCAAGTTTGATTACATAATATTTTTCATCTCTCTTAGAACTAGTGATTTTGCAACCGTTCTTCTGCAACCGTCTCACTATCGCGGTTAAATCAAGTAGCCATTCAAATGAAGTGTCCATTTGTTCATCTTCCGATAATAACTGAGCAATGGCTTTGACATGGCTTTGATTGGCTTTTTTAATGGAAATTCTAATTCCGGCTGTTTTTTGATTAGCCATCACACTTAGTTTGGCGGAACTTTCAGCACTTTCTGAGAGTAAAATGGCGACCATATCAGTCAGTGCAACTTGCGTGATAAAACCATCCATATACACGTAATTATTGCTATCAGCAAAAGAGTAGGATGTTCTGGCTTGGTATGCGATTGATTTGTTTTTCAGATCATCTGCGACATTATGAACAAGATTGTTCAGATTGATTTCTTCAGGATTTAATATCAATTCTCCTTCTAATGATGAAACAGTAGCAATAGAGCGTTCAATTTTCTCCGAAATCGTCTTTGATTGAAGGATAAGTTCATTCAGACTAGACGTAGAAGTAGAGGGTAAATTTACCCCCTGATTTTTCTTCCAAACAGTAAGGCTATCATGGAGCAGAATACTTGGCTGCCGGAGAACTTCATGTATGCGTTTTATGATTTGATTTCTACTCGACAAATCTGAAACCAATTTTTTGGATTCAATAAGGCTGGCTTCAAGCTCTTTCTGTAGTTGTTTTGCTCTCGTTTCTACAAGTTCTCCTAGGCGACTATTTCTTTCATTGATCGCTTTAATTCTAAAAGCGTTGATGAGGTAACCTACAACTACAGCAAGGGTCAGATACAAAGCCCATGCTAATTTTGTATTGTACCAATAGTTGTTAATATCTATTACTATGGACGCAATATTTGCGTTCTGAGGAGAATTGACACCATGATCTTGAAAAAGAAAATGATGTTTACCTGGATTCACCGAGGCTAAGACCAAAGGCCTCCCAGTCTCCGTTGTGCGCCAAACAGGATTCTCAATATCGGTTGAGTAGTAGATGTGTTTGCGAGTAGAACTATATCGACTATGTATTGAAAAATAGATTTTTACATCATAAGAACCAGCAGCCAGATGAACCACCGAATCGGCAGGAATAGAAATAGGTTCATCGTTGATGTAAACATCCTGAATGACCACAGAGCTATTTTCTGGTTCTGAAATGACTCTTTTCGGGTCAACTTCTACCAATCCTTTTTGGTTGGAGAAATACAGGTAGCCATTTGAACTTGCGAACCCTGTGGATTGTACACCACCGTTAAATTCGTTATTGGGCAAGCCATCGCGCTCCGTAAAATTAATTGGACTCAGGGATTTTAGATTCCCTTCAAGGAAGTCATTCATCATGTCTCTGCTTATAAAACTCAATCCCGTATTGGAGCTCATCCAAAAATTGAATTTTTCATCAAAGATGATGGTGTGAATGGTATTGGCAATTAAACCATCATTTTGGGTGATGACTGTGGTACTTATTTCATTGTCTTGAACATGCAATAAATACATTCCTTTTGAGTCAGAAGTCACCCATAAATAATAGTCTTTTGGAGAAGCAGACATAAAAGGATCATACACAATTGCTCGCGTAATCACACTGCCTCCTGTGGTATCTAAGTGTATATAGTGGGTGTTTTCTCCGTGAATTCGAACAATTTCCGCTCCTTTGGTTGAAAGCCAAATGGAGGAGTCAGGAGTTTCTGCTATATATCTTACTCTTGGGTTTCCTTCCAGACCAATGAGCGATGCATTTTTGAAAGAAGGTTCATTGTGGTTCTTTAAAAACAGCCCACGTGAGCTACCAATCCAGATATTCCCTTTACTATCCTCAAAAATCGTTGATATATATTGATTGTCCTTTGAGGGTAATCTGTGCTTATCTATTTTACCAGACTGTGAGACTTGATACACATAACTTGAATGTGCTCCGAACAATATCGAACCATCACTGAGTGCAAAAGAAGAGATGATAAATTTGTCTTCAATTGAGTTGTGCAAATTTAATTTTTGGAATTTGTCCTTAGACAATGAAAAAGCACCACCGCCGAATGTTCCAACCCAAAACGTATTATTGTGATCTTCTAAAATGGGATAAATATTGGAATTGAGATCAGTCGTGTATGTGTTAAAGTGAGATTTACTCAAACTAAACAGTCCGTTTCCATTTGTCGAAACCCATATTTTGTCAAACTCATCTACTTGCACGCCTGTAATGGGATAGGTTTTACTTGTAAATATGGGGTCTAGATTATCCAAGTCGAAAACCCCATCGGAAGTAGGTATCAAATTTTGATAATTCTGCGCTTTGTTATGATTTTTGGGTAGTAGAGGAGACCCAGATACTTTTAAACTGGAAAATTGACCTGTGTTAAGATCGTATTGTTTCATTCCTTCGTTGTTGGATCCAATAATGAGTAGATCTTCATCTGGAAAGTGAGAAACAGATACAATAGTGTTTTCAATTTCTAATTGAGGGAATTCAATAATTTTATAACCGTCTTTCCCAAATTCTATAAGTGAGTTTCTCCATGTTAACCAACCACGAGAGTCGCTTAATTCGAAATCGAAAAATCGAAGTGAATTTGGAAGTAATTCCGAGAGTACTTCTGCTTTTCCGTTCTTGAAACGCACCAATTGCTGATTCGAATCTTCATACCAAAAAAATCCCCATTTATCCTCAAATGCGACAAAAACATCGTCATCGAAATCGGCAGAAAGTACATTCTTTGTAGAATCTGTTTGGGTTGATTTGAATAGACCATTCGTAGTTGAAAAAAGTATACGACCGTCTGGCGTGCCCGACATAGAGTAAACATCTGCCTTTTTGCCATTGACACCCACTACAGACAATTTATCTGTCTTTAACTCAATCCTGTAAGCGACATTGATTTCAGAAAAGGCAAAAATATTCCCCTCAACATCTTCAAAAATGGACACAAATCTGTTACTTATTATTTCAGGGTAGAACTTATTAGAGTAAACCTTGATCTTGTCGCCATCAAATCGGATTAGCCCATCAAAAGTTGAAAGCCAGATATTTCCAGATTTATCCATCAACATATTGCTGATGGCGTTACTTGGTAAACCTGATTTCGTATCCCAATGATTTACATGATACTTCGAATGGTCTTCATCAATAAAAGTATGGGGGGACTCCAGATGGACATAAGGTGTCTCTTGCGCAAAAAGAGAGATGCTCCCAAGTATGCACCAAAGCCAAATTAAAAATATGTGCATGTTGAAGGGAGTAATGACTTATTAGTACGATTTATAAAGTACCGCACAATATATAAACAAGTTCATTGATATTCTAAAAAGTACCGCACAGAATCGAAAGTCCTTCAAATCTTACCTAGAGTAAATTTGTGGCATTAACAAAGCATAAATAAATATACGCTGATGAATAAGCAATGTCTCAATCAAACTTCAACTACAATCTCAAATGAGAGAGTGTTTGGGAAGAAAAAAGGAATTAGTCAGTTCCAATCACTTTTCTTTTTATGCACACTTATATCATTGTTAAGTGTTTCTTTTTCCCTAAATGCCCAAACCGTGGCGGGAGTAGATTGGGTAACACGCAGTGCAGCCGTAGATAATAACTGGAGCTCGGTCGCCTACGGAAACGGTCTCTTTGTGGCAGTCTCTAGCTCTGGAACAGGAAACCGAGTAATGACAAGCCCAGATGGAATAGAGTGGACCTCACGCAGTTCTGCCGCGGATAATCCTTGGAACTCTATTACCTACGGAAACGGTCTCTTTGTAGCAGTTGCAAATGAGGGAGCAGGAAACCGAGTAATGACAAGCCCCGATGGAATAGAATGGACCTCTCGTAGCTCTGCCGCAGATAATTCTTGGAACTCTGTTACGTACGGAAACGGTCTCTTTGTTGCCGTCTCCTATACAGGAACGGGAAACCGAGTGATGACAAGTCCCGATGGGATAGAATGGACTTCTCGCACTTCAGCAGCAGATAATCAATGGTATTCGGTTATCTATGGAAACGATCTCTTTGTAGCTGTTTCTCGTTCAGGAACGGGAAACCGAGTAATGTCAAGCCCCGATGGAATGGAGTGGACCTCTCGCACTTCTGCAGCAGATAATCAATGGTCTTCGGTTATCTATGGAAACGGACTTTTTGTAGTTGTATCAACGAGTATTACGGGCAACCGAGTGATGACAAGCCCAGATGGAATAGAATGGACCTCACGTACTTCAGCCGCTGATAATTTTTGGACCTCTGTCACCTACGGAAACGGTCTCTATGTTGCTGTCGCTACTTTTGCAACGGGAAACGGAATAATGACAAGTCCAGATGGAATAGAATGGACCTCTCTTAACACTGCGGAGGATTTTTGGAACTCTGTCGTCTATGCAAACGGTATTTTTGTGGCAGTTGCTAATACTGGATCGGTAGATCGTGTTATGACGTCAGGTACATTTGTGCCACCCACTGCGCCTACAGTGACCACAACTGCCATAACCGACATCTCTGGTTTAAGTGCAACTTTGGGAGGAAATGTAACAGCAGATGGTGGCGCGACCGTAAGTGAACGTGGCATAGTCTATGCAACAAGCTCCAACCCGACCATAGAAACGGGTACAAAAGTACAAATTGGTAGTGGAAACGGAGCGTTTTCACAACAAGTAAGTGGTCTTTCGGCCAATACAACGTATTACGTAAAATCGTACGCCATAAATTCAATCGGAACCTCATACGGAGCAGAAATTGAATTTACCACCACCCAAGAAGTAACGGGAGTAGATTGGTCAACACAAAGCGCTGCTACCGATGATGAATGGCGTTCAGTAACGTATGGAAACGGTCTTTTTGTGGCAGTTTCAGGTAGTGGAACGGCAAACCGAGTAATGACAAGTCCAGATGGAATAGAATGGACTTCTCGAAGCTCAGCAGAGGATAATCTTTGGTTCTCTGTTACCTACGGAAATGGTCTCTTTGTGGCTATTGCACCTGACGGAATAAATCGAATGATGACAAGCCTCGACGGAATAGAATGGACCTCAAGCAGCCAGGCATCAGATCTTCATCAATGGGCTTCAATAACGTATGGGAACGGTCTTTTTGTAGCTGTATCAGCTGATGGCACGGGAAACCGAGTAATGACAAGTCCCGATGGAATAGCATGGACTTCTCATAACGCTGCTGCGCAGTTGGTTTGGTACTCAGTAACCTATGGAAACGGTCTCTTTGTAGCAGTTTCCCAGTCAGGAACGGGAAACCGAGTAATGACAAGTCCAGATGGAATAAATTGGACCTCTCGTAGCTCTGCAGAGGATAATAATTGGGAATCTGTCACCTACGGCAATGGGCTTTTTGTTGCAGTTGCTACTACTGGAACGGGAAACCGAGTGATGACAAGTCCCGATGGAATAGAATGGACTTCTCGTACTTCAGCTGTAGACAACCTATGGGTATCTGTAACATATGGAGACGGTCTATTTGTAGCTGTCGCAAGAGATGGAACTGGAAATCGAGTAATGACAAGCCCAGATGGAATAGCATGGACCTCTCGGACCTCAGTCGCTGATAATAAATGGCGTTCAGTAACGTATGCAAACGGATCTTTTGTAGCAGTTGCTAATACTGGAACTGGCAATCGAGTGATGACGTCAGGTACATTTGTGCCACCTTTTTCACTATCCAGCAACGCCCCAGCTGCCAATGCTACAGACATAGCAACTGATACCAATATCGAGCTTACGTTTGCGTCAGATGTAGATGCGGCAACAGTCACCTCTTCCAATATTGTAATTCGTGGACAGCAATCCGGAGCGATTGCAGGAGCTTGGAGCGTATCGGGTGCGGTTGCTACATTTAATC
>JAVJRN010000055.1:0-181730 GCA_040218415.1 Cyclobacteriaceae bacterium | reverse complement strand
CATTATTCAGCATACGCATTGCAGCTTTCCTGCTCGCAAGCCTTTCCTCAGATGAAAGTGTCCTAAAGTCTGTTTTGTTCATAACGCAAAAATAAACAAAATTACCTATATTCTATAGCTTTATTACCGTCAAGTTAATAGAACAATAGAAATCAAACGTGCCGAGACCACTATTGGATTAATGAATCTAAAATACAATATGTTCCGGACGGTACAATTAGTTAAGATTCAAGGAAGAACTGTGCCCAATTGGGTCTAATCGACCCGTGAGGTGCTGCCTAAGAGGCAGTATCTTAAAAAAAGACAAATGAAAAGGGTGGATTACCGGTTCGTTTTAGAGTAAACTTCCAAATTTATCCAAAATTACAAATATCTATTAACGGCATTTCAAATGAAAACTAGTTTTTAGAGATTCCCTAAACATAAATTAGGATTGAATGATGAGGAAACTTTACTGACTATTAGTGAAAATCCATACATGCAGTTTTTTCTAGGGTTAGCTCATTATCAGCCTTATCTGCTGTTTTCTCCTACGCTTTTTGTCGAGATGCGTAAAAAAATTGGAGATGAAACCTTCGATAGTTTTTCAAAGGCGATCATGAGCATCGCTCATCCTGATATAAAATCAGACTAAAAACAAGCCATTAAATCATCAAACCCTAAAGGGAAATTAAAGATAGACGCTAAGGTTGCTGATCAGTAAATCACATATCCTAATGATCTTGGTTTGGTTAACGATGCACGCCTCAAAACAGAGAAACTCGTATATGATCTATTCGAAATGTTGAGAGATCAGATAGCAGTAAAGCCAAGAACCTCATATAATTGTAGTCTATTAAAAAAGTGCAATTTTGAGTTGACACGTCAGACAGACAGGAGAGATCACGCGAATCTAAGGACATCAGTAGATGATCCACGGCGGTAGGAATTCCTTCTGTCTGTTGTTTCTTGAAGAGATAGGACAGTACCTAATGACAAGCTGAGTGCTTGATCAAGAATCAAACGATGAGAAAATTCACTAGTGAATTCAAAGCTAAAGTAGCCATTGAAGCACTTGAAGAGCGCCAGTCACTGGCTGATTTAGCATTGAAATTTGAAATCCATCCAAGTCAGATTACTAAATGGAAAATAGATTTTGTTGATAATGCTTCGTCAGTTTTTGATGTGTCTGGAAAGCAAGAATCTGAGAGTTTAGTTGATCTGGATCATCTGCCATTTAAACTAAAAAAAACCACTTTTTTTAAAGCGATTTTCCTGCCCTTTCAAGCGACCCATGTTGAATGTTATGAAAAGGAGGAGAACATATTAGAATTTAAGCGTCTGGCTTGTTGCGAAAAGTTCTCACAGCAAAGAAAATACATAAGAAGGCGAAAAGTATGAGGAGTATCTGTTTGTTTAGCAATGACCATTCATCGGATTCTTCACTGATCATTTCTTGTGCTTGAGTGTAGGTCACTAGAAAAAGCGCGAATATCGAAAGGAAGTATTTTTTCATTATTTTCTTTTGTTCCTTAAAGTTAAAAGAATCTTTATTTCATCGCTAGTTTGCTTTGGATAATTCGGGAATCTTCTTCAGAGCAAAGGCCAGTTTCTTGCAGAAAGACTAAAATATAGCGGGTAAAAAACGGATCAAAATTCAAGGCAGATATTCTTTCAGCATTATGAATAAAGTAATCTTTGTCCTCGATTAAGTGCTTTTCCGAATACAGCCAGCTTGGAACATAATATTCTACACTAAATCTTAAAAACCTTATTTCAAGATTGGTAGGATCGGCACTCACTGCATGATTAATTAAGTTTTGGAATTTAAGGATATGTGTGAGTTTATCAATCGGATTCCATGCCTTTTGAGCGAATAGCGCATGAGAAACAGCTTTATACGCTAGAAAAACGGGAATTTGATCCGAAAGGGTATCACTCAAAATTTTAAATTCATCAATGCGCTGGGCGTCCAAAACTGCTTCATGAAAGGATTTTCTAACTTTTATAAGTTGATTATCAATAGCCATGGAGGTGGTGATAGCCATCAGAAAATTGAAAATGAAGAGTACCGTAACTTTTAGCATGGAATGCAAAACGTTAATTGATCAAAAAAGATTGTTTTTCTTACGTTAAAATTTAGCTTGGTCATTCAAAAGAAAATGAGATGACTATATTTGCGCACGATTAGCACTCGTAGTTCAACTGGATAGAATACCAGATTTCGGCTCTGGGGGTTGAGGGTTCGAATCCTTCCGAGTGCACATATACTTTCTTTACTAAAAGCCTATTGGATAAAGATAGGCTTTTAGTTTTTTAGACCTGTTTGGTATACCAGCAAGATCATATCACTTCCTAGGATTGTGGTTGTAATAGCTCAAATAAGTAATATCTTGACAGCAAGAGGGTTTATTTTCCACCCAATCAACTGCTGATCATTCCTTCATTTTTCTGAATTACCTTTCATCCTCGTGCAGGAAGATCATTGATAGTTCGCGGTGACCATCAATTAATTTCAATTCTTAAAATACTTTCTTTGTTGAATACAGACTTACTCCTGTAGTTTTGCCGCATGACCATTGAAGAATTACATCAACTAATCAGGGGACGTAGATCCGTATATCCACCGCAATATTTAGACAAAGTCATACCAGATCAGCTGATCAAGAATATGTTAGAAAATGCCAACTGGGCACCAACTCATCGACTAACACAGCCTTGGAGATTTAAGGTGATTAAAGGTGCTGCGAGAAAAAAGTTTGGCACTTTCATGGCTGAAAAATACCGATCAATGACGAATATAGCCCAGTTTTCAATTGTCAAGTACGAAAAATTCAAAACCAATCCGCAAAAGGCAGGCGCCATCATCGCAATATGTATGCAGCGTGATCCTAAAGAGCGTGTTCCTGAATGGGAAGAGGTTGCAGCTACGGCAATGGCGGTACAGAATATTTGGCTTACGGCCTCCGCCTACGGTATTGGTGCTTATTGGAGTTCGCCAGGAATGATTCAACACTTTTCAGAATTCAGTCCACTTGAGTCAGGGGAAAGCTGTATCGGTCTGTTTTACATGGGCTATTATCAACCTGTAAATGCGAAACCACCCCGAACGCCAATAGAAGACAAAGTGGAGTGGATTCAATAAGTCAAATAACTATTGATAACCGATAAAATATTTTTTCAGTCAATTGTTCTTTTTCCTTCTAAAAACAGAATGACCATTAAGCAGCTTATCCGATTCAGCAATTTGACAGCCCGATTGGGTCAGCTCAACCACCGCTTATAGTTGAAAAGGCTTTCCATCCATCTGAAGTTGGCGCACTTTTGGACTTATGTTGTCCGAAAAGTATAAATTGAACTGGGTCATGAAAAATCGAAAAACCATATTAATCATAATAGGACACTTTGTAGCTCTTTTGGTGTTACTTCAAGATATTTATGCGCAGGATGCTAAGGGCTACATTTACGGGAAGGTTTATACGCGCGATAACACCTATGAGGGCAGCATTACTTGGGGCAAAGAGGAAACTTTCTGGCACAACTACTTCAACGCCTCTAAAACCAATAAATCGACCTATCAGCAAAAGGAAGGGGAAAAGACTCAAGAATTTGATTGGAAGGAATTTGATTGGAGTTTCAGAACTATCTGGGAGGATAAAGCGACAACACGTCATCAATATAGCAGTCAGTTCGGTGATATAAGTGTTATCGAAAACAGCCGAAGAGACGAAGTGCAGCTTACCCTTAAGAATGGGCTAAAAATGACTTTGGATGGCAGAGGTTATAATGATGTCGGAGCAACCATAGAAGTCAATGACGAGTTTGGGAACACTGCGCGCATAGATTGGGATCGAGTTGATCGGGTGGAGTTTTTTTTAGCGCCTAGGTCATTTAAAGTGCGTAATGCAAAACCTATATATGGGAAAGTAGAAACACTGGGTAAAGGTTCTTTTACTGGTTTTATTCAATGGGACCATGACGAGAGATTACTTACCCAAAAGCTGGATGGCGACATCAAAGAAGGGGATGTTTCTATTAGCTTTGAGAGTATTGGTCGAATAGAGCGGCTTGGAAGGGGTTGTGACGTATTATTAAAAGATGGAAGAGAATTTTATCTGACAGGTTCCAATGATGTTGATGAATCTAATCGTGGAGTTATTGTCTATGTGCCAGACTTGGGAAGAGTAGATATTTCCTGGAAGCATTTTAGATCATTGGAGATGATAGATACCGAAAGTACAGGTCCAGGATATGACGACTATCCAAAGCCAAAAGGCATACGAGGCTCGGTATTGACCGTGAAGAATGAACAACACACCGGAAAAATCATTTACGATCTGGATGAAGAATGGGAGTGGGAAACGCTCGATGCGAAAGATGATGGAGTATCATACGAAATACCTTTTAGGTTTTTGGATAAGATTATCCCAAAGAATTATAGCTTTTCTCAGATATATCTCAAAAACGGAAACGTGCTTCTCTTAGGAGACGCACGAGATGTTGACAGTAATAATGATGGCCTGATGATATTAGACGCCACTGGAAGGCAAGAGGCTTATATTAAGTGGAATACTATTGTCGAAATCAAATTTGATTAGCTTGGAATTTATCAAAAGAAATAAGGCAGTATTATTGGTTTTTGTGGGTGCAGGTATCACTACGGTGGTTCTGTATTTCACACAATTGGATCCTTTTCTTTATTACACTTCCACCGCGATTATGCTGGTGGTTTTGTTTTTATGGATAGGCAACTATCTTATTTCTAAAGGATTGGATCGTTGGTTGCCTTGGCGTAAGTTTGGTAACAAGCGATTTTTTCTCCATTTGTTTTTTGGCGTGGTTTATTCGATTGGAGTAATCAACTTGGCTTATTTTCTGGTCAAAGCGCTTTTTACAGATTTTCTACCTACCATAGGACAGCTCATTGTTGCGAATGTTTATGGAGCGGCGGTATTTGTGCCTTCATTTTCGATTTATTTTGGCCTCTACTTTCTGCGACATTGGCAAGAATCTGCATTGGAAATGGAGCGGTTTCAGCGGGAGAGTATTACTTCTCAGCTTACCAGCCTCAAAAATCACCTTGACCCACATTTTCTTTTCAATAATCTCAATATACTTTCGGCACTTATAGACAAAGACAGAGAAATGTCTCAAGAGTTTTTGGGTCGCTTTGCGCAGGTGTATCGTACCATGTTACTCACCAAGTCGGAAGATTTGGTTACCCTTCAAGAGGAGGTAGAATTTATAGAGACTTACATTTACCTGATCAAAACAAGGTTTGAGGAGCATATTCAGTTTGAAATAGATATTGGTGACGATGATGCTATTTTCATGCTGCCACCGCTCACCCTACAGATGCTGGTGGAGAATGCCGTAAAGCATAACAATATTATTCCTGACCATCCACTCAAACTGCAGATTAAGCGGGAAGGAAACAGGCTGAACGTCATGAATACCATTATGGAAAAACCAGAGGATATTCGCACCAAATCGGGCACTGGCTTGGCGAATATTAAGGCCAGGTATAAGTATTATACAGACGAAGAGCTAGTCATCGGCAAAAAGGGAGAACTGTTTGTTGTGAGTCTTCCTTTGGTAGAAACCGAAATTATTTAAACACGAGTTGAGATGCGCGTATTATTATTAGAAGATGAAAAACTTGCCTCCGAAAGGCTGATCAACCTCATAAAGGAAGTACAACCCGGGGTGGAAATTGTAGGAGTGCTAAGGTCAATTCATGAGGGCAAAAGTTGGTTTGAGACCGAAGAACACCCAGAGCTGATCATTAGCGATATCAAGCTTTTGGATGGTTTGAGTTTTGAATTATTCAAAGACTTGGCCATTGAAATTCCCGTTATTTTTACTACTGCATATGACCAATATGCGATCAAAGCATTTGAAGTAAATAGCATCGACTACTTACTGAAACCTATTCCAAAGGAAAAGCTTAAAGAAGCCATAGATAAATTTGTGGATAGAAGGGAAAATGGCAAGTTTCCCGCTGATTTTGCAGGATTATATGATCTAATTCAAAATAAAAAGAGGAGCTATAAAAGCAGATTCCTCATTAAAGTAGGAAATAAAATGGCAGCCGTTTCGGTAGATAGTATTGCGTACTTCTACAGTCAAAACAAGCTTACCTATTTGGTCACCAAAGAAGGAAGAAAACTAGCCATGGATCCAACCTTGGAAGTATTGGAAGAACAGCTTGATCCTGATGCTTTTATCCGTGCCAACCGCCAATTCATCATCAGTTTCAATGCCATATCTGAGATTCACCCTTATTTCAAGGGAAGGTTGAAACTAGAATTGGATCCTCCTTCGGAACATGAACTTGTGGTCAGTGCTGACCGTACACCTGGCTTTAAAGGTTGGTTGGATCAGTAAACCCGGAGCATATTCGTTCCAATTTGATCGTCTGCATTTCTATTTCAGAAGATCATTTCCCGATTGGGTAATAAGCTTTCCCGTCTCGTCGGAAAGTCATTTCATTTAGGAAATAGCTATTGCAACTTAGCATTGTCAGAGACAAACAAAGTTCAATTCTAAACCTAACTAGACATGCAAAAATTAATACGCTATTCGTTAATCCTTCTAGGCATATTTACTGCCTTCATAGCCGTAAGTCAGGATGAGGGCTACATTTATGGTACTGTCACGACCATCGATAATGACAGGTATACCGGACCAATAAGATGGGGTAAGGAAGAGGTCTTTTGGACGGATATTTTCAATGCATCTAAAGAAGATAATGAAAACCTCAAGTATCTCTCCCGTGATGTAATTGCCGAACTCAAAGATCAAAAAAGAGGCTTTTGGGGTGATTTGAATAGCTTATGGTATCAGTGGGAAAATGATGATTTCCTTCATCAGTTTGCTTGTCAGTTTGGAGAAATAAAAAGGATAGAAGTGACCCGAAGAAATGGGGCAGCAGTCACCTTGCAAAATGGTCAAACTGTAGAAGTCAATGGCAGTGGATACAATGATATCGGTACTGATGTGAAGATATACGATCAGGAATTGGGCATAGTCAACATTGATTGGGACCGTATCGAAGTGATAGAATTTTTAAAGACGCCTAAGAAGCTCGATCTAAAATATGGAGAGCCACTTTACGGACAGGTGGAAACCTCAGAAGGTATGTTCGAGGGTTTTATTCAATGGGACCATGATGAGCGACTGTCTGAGGATAAGCTCGATGGCGATACGGAAGATGGAGACGTTTCTATCCAGTTTGGGAATATCAAAAGCATAGAGCGAGCAGGATCAAGCCGAAGCAATGTGATTTTAAAGTCAGGCAGAGAACTGATGCTCAGCGGAAGCAATGATGTGAATGACAGCAACCGAGGAATAATAGTCACCATCGAAGGACTTGGAAGAGTGGATGTGCCTTGGGACGAATTTGACAAAGTAACTTTTACAGATATCAGAAAATCAGGTCCGGCTTATACTTCTTTTGTCAATCAAAACCCACTAAGAGCAAAGCTAGAATCAAAAGAGGGTGAAATCTTTGAAGGGTTATTGGCTTTCGATCTTGATGAGCGCTATGATTACGAAATTTTGCAAGGCAAACTTGGCGATATAGAGTTTCTTATTCCTTTCAAAAACATCTTAGAAATTACTCCGCGCAACTATTCTTATGCTTCAGTTTTACTCAAGAACGGTAAAAAATATCTTCTTGGAGAGTCGCAAGATGTCAGTGAAAAAAATTCAGGGATGTTGGTTAAAACCAGTGACACCTATACTTATATCAAGTATCGTAGCGTAGAGCGCATCACTTTTTGATCTCGTATCTAAATTTTAAAATTGAATATATTGTTTCCATAAAAGAGGCTCCCTTGGGAGCCTCTTTTATTTTCTGTTTTATTAAACTCAAAATGTGAATTTACCGCTGATGTAAAAAGAAAAGGAAAGTATAACATATGAGAGCCTTGTGCAGTTTAGAAGCTAAATCATGTATATACATTGATTTTCAAACACATTGAATAAATATGAAATTCACAATATCTTTTTATACTTTATTATTTCTTTCCCATATAACCTTCGCCCTTGAATTCTCAGGCAATGACAATTTAAAACCTCAAATTTCAGGCTCTTTGCTTGACGAAACGACCAAAGAGCCACTCAGCTATGCTACCGTGAGTTTATTGTCTCTGCCGGATTCCACTTTAGTGGATGGCGTAATTACTGATGACAATGGGGCATTTGTTTTAAATCCTCCATTGGGTAGTTACATTTTAAAAGCACAGTTTGTCACTTTTCAGAATGTGTTGCTACCGGTTACACTCGATAAAAAAAATAAAGTGGTTGATGTTGGCGTATTGTCTATGAAACCTTCTACCAAGGAGCTGGAAGAGGTTATTGTTCAAGGAGAAAGAACCCAGATGGAACTTAGTCTTGATAAGAAAGTGTACAACGTTGGTACCGACTTGAGTAGTCTTGGTGGTAGTGCTTCAGATATTCTGGCTAATCTTCCTTCGGTTGCTGTAGATGTGGAGGGAAACGTCGAGTTGAGAGGAAGTACCAGCGTTAGAATTCTCATTAATGGAAAACCATCCGGATTGGTTGGTCTTTCAAGTGCTGATGCGTTACGCCAATTGCAGGGAAATCTTATCGAGAGCGTAGAAATAATTACAAATCCATCAGCAAGATATGATGCTGAAGGACAAGCAGGTATTATTAACATTATTTTGAAAAAAGAGCAGTCAAAAGGGGTTAATGGTTCTTTTCTCGCCAATACTGGGGCTCCTCATAATCACGGAGTTGGTATAAATATGAATTTCCGGCGGGATAAGATAAATTTCTTCGTGAATTACGGATTTAATTATGATCGTGCGCCTGGAGAAAGTTTTACAAATCAGAAGTTTACTCTTTCAGATACCACGTACTATACCGATCAGGAAAATAGTCGCTTAAGGGGAGGCTTTTCCAATAACCTCAGGTTTGGTGCTGATTTCAATATTGGGGAAAATTCTACCCTTACCACTTCTTTCCTATACAGATACTCTATAGATAAAAATATGAGTGACCTTTCATTTAGTGATTACGATGAAAATCGAAGGCTAATTGCTTATTCACTGAGAGAAGATGAGGAAAATGAGGTTGACAAAAATTTAGAATATTCCATTAATTACGAAAAGCAGTTTAAAAGAAAAGGTCATACATTGGCGGCAACTGTGCAGTATCAGGACAATTTTGAGAACGAGATTTCTGACATTTCTGAGACTATTGGTCCGGATGCCAACACTATTGATAACACTATTTTTCAAAAAATTGATAACAAGCAGGGAGAAGACCAGCTTTTGCTTCAAGTTGATTACATTCAGCCATTCGGGAGTAAAGCAAAAGTGGAATTAGGATACAGAACCACTGTTCGAACCATCATTAATAACTACTTGGTAGAAGAGCAAAATGAAGCTGGCATGTTCGTTCCTTTAGATTCCTTCACTTTTGATTTTGAGTACAATGAAAACGTGCACGCTTTCTATGGTATCGTTAGCGATGAACTCGATAAGTTCTCATGGCAGGCAGGGCTCAGGGCTGAAATATCTGATATTGATGTAGATCAGCGTAATGCGATTGATGGTAAAGCATTCTTTAACTATACCAATTTTTTCCCTAGTGCTTTTTTGACTTATAAGCTGACTACACTTTCTCAGCTTCAGGCAAGCTATAGTAGAAGAATCAACAGACCAAGATATAGAGATCTCAGTCCTTTGGGTTCTTTTACCAATAATAGAACCTTTCGACTTGGAAACCCTGACCTACAACCTGAATACACCGATTCTTATGAGCTAGGTTTACTTCAGAATTTTGATCAAGCGTCCATTTACTATGGTGTTTATTACCGAAAAACAGATGATCCCATCCAAAGAGTAAGTCCGCCAGCTGATGCTGAAGGTCTGATATATAGCCGGCCTCAAAATCTTGGATCAGAAGAATCTTTTGGTATTGAGGTAAATGCCAATAAGGATTTTACTGAATGGTATCGCGTGTCTGGAAATTTTAACTTCTTCCGTCAGGAGACTTTTGGCTCTGCTTTTGGGGAAGATCTCAACGCTCAGACAGTCACTTTTACCACCCGTATCAGCAATAATTTTAAATTCAAAGAGATTGTATCCGGTCAGATTAATATCAACTATCGCGCTCCAGAAGTGCAGCCACAGGGCAGGAGAGAAGCAATTACCGTTATAGATTTGGGTATGACCAAAGATCTTTGGAAGAAGAAAGGAACGATCGCTTTGAGTGTGCGAGATGTGTTTAATTCCAGAAAGTATAGGTTCACGACTGATACGAATAATTTCACTTCTGATTCGGAGTTTCAGTGGAGAAGGGGACCACAGTTTGTGCTCACCCTCAATTATCGTTTAAATCAAGATCTTGCTAAACGTGGCGAAAGAGGTGATAAAAGTGGATACGATGGAGGATCAGGAGAAGATTTCTGATGGATTAAAAATATTAGAAGATTTTGTAATGTATTACAAAATGTAATACATTTGTGAGGTGCATAAATGATAAGATCATGTTAAATGTGAGATTAGACGCTGAGCAAGAGAAGCAACTCAAAAAATATATAGAACAACACAATGTGTCCAAAACCTCGGTGGTTAAAGAAGCACTTGAACTTTATTTTGCGAAAGAAGATCTTAAACAATCTCCTTATGAATTGGGAAATGATCTTTTTGGTGCGGCTAGTAGCCATGAAGGAGATTTATCCACTTCCTACAAAAGGAAATTAAAAGACAAGCTCGTTGCGAAGCATTCTGATTGATGCAGGCCCAATAATAGGCCTCTTCGATAGCAGCGACAAATACCATTTAAAAGCGGTTCGTTTTATAGAAGAATATCGTGGACAATTACTGACAACATGGCCAGTAATTACTGAGGTGTCACATATGCTTGATTTTAGCACCAAGGCTCAAAGTGCATTTTTGGAGTGGATAAATAGAGGAGGCATTCAAATATTCCCTTTATCATACCATCATATTTCCAGGCTCATAGAGCTTACCAAAAAGTTTGATGATGTCCCTATGGATCTAGCCGATGCTTCTTTGATAGTAGCTTCTGAGTGGGAGCGTATCCGTGAAATTGCCAGCATTGATTCGGATTTTTATGTGTACCGTGATATAAGAAACCAATATCTGACCAATGTTTTTATGTGATGAAAACGCTTTTCATTTTATGAAAATAAGTTTTAGGAGGTAAGAAAATGAAAACTGATGTTTGGGATTTGTGGAAAAAAGATTTTGGTTTTTTGTTTGTATCACCGATTTGATTGGTGATTTTCTTAAACTTATACCAATAAGCATCATTGCGTTTAGAAAAATTTTGATTCATTTCTTTTCAAAGAACGCCAAATTCTTTTAACTCTTACTGTCGACTTGCCTAGGTTTTTGAGTTTTGAATTTCTTGGAGTCTGTATAAGTCGTACATCTTTTGATCATACGGATAATCCCAACATCCCATTCTGTGATAAAGGTCTCCGCCAAATCCTTTCTTATAAATATGTACACCGTGTAAAGGATGACTTTGGTTGAGATTCGGTGCGGAACCGAACATGTCATATTCGGTGCATCCCCATTTTTTAGCAATTCTTATCGATTCCCATTGTAAGGCATAGCTCGCCATCATTTGATTTTTATAAGAACTAGAAGCACCATACAGGTAGGTGGCCCGGTTTCTAGATAGAACCAAAAACATAGAAGACAGGAATTCTCCACCAATGTCTGCCATCAACATCTTAATGGTGACACCATTTCTGCTATTATCCTGATTTTTTAATATCGTGGCAAAGTAATCTTGATTTTGTATTGGCATATTGTGCCGAAGGGCTGTGTCGAGATATAACCTATACCAATCTCCAATATGGTCGATTCCATATTCACGAATACTGATACCTTTCTTATTTGCTTTTCGTACGTTGTATCTGGTATTATACCTCATGTTACAAAGCAAATCTTGCTCCCCAAGTGTCAAGTCAAGAAAAAACGTGTTTTTGGGTAAACTATCCTCTAGGCTTTTATGCAAATTCCAGTTAGTAGTACTGAAATTAACCCTATACTCTTGTACCTTGTTGGTTGGTGGTCCGATCCAATTTCCACTTAGATCGAAATATTCTTCTTCGACAGCCCACTGGTTTTTCCACGCCAAATCATATCTTATAAAAATGCAATTGGCTGGAAGTTTGGGTTTTATTGATTCTGATATTTGTTCAAGAAATATTCCTTGGTTTTCAAAAGTTGGTTCTAGTTTGGGGCCGTAAGGCACATAGGCAAAACAAGTTTGACTGTTGAGATACTTGATTAAGACCAATAAATCTTCCCCCTTTTTTTCCAGAGCGTTGGCTTCACTGGCTAATAAGTTTTTTGAAATAGTCAGTTCAAATCCTTTCGGCAGAAATCCCTGATTACTTTTTACTCGTCCCCAGAAAGGAGTTTGAGGCAAAATATTTGTTGCGTTAAATTCTTCAATGTCTTTTTTCTCTAGTTGACAAATCATTACTTGTTTTCTAAAAAATCAATAATCAAATACTTATCCTACGCAGCATTTATTCCATTATTGAGAGATTGTTGTTAATTTATTTTTGCTGCGAAAACCTCCTTAGATGGGTCAAAATTAGATCTTTTTTAGGTTTTGGTTTCCACTTCTTCTTGCATACTCTCCTTTCCTGCAAACATCCGTTTTATTGATGCCTACTGATAAACAACCCATTGATCAGATCATACTACTGATTTAAGTTTATAGAATCAATCCAGTAGCCAAGTCTTAAAAGCTTCAAAATTATTTTCAATAGCAGTCGCCACTTTTTCCTTGGCCATGAGATCAGCTGCAAAGGCGGGCATGTCTATTTCTTTGTCCAGAGCATCATTGACAGTAGGTAAGAACTTGCTGTAGTGCGCCGTTTCTAAAAATAAGCCTATTTCTTTTTTCTGTAGATCATTTTTCAGGGCACTGTAGGCAATGGCGCCATGCGGATCCAGAATGTAATTGTTTTCGGCGTAACAATGCTTCATGGTTGCTTTTGTGGCTTCATCTGATAATGTATAACCACTGACATCTTTTTTGATAGACTTAAATTCTTCATCATGAAGCGCCAACATTCGCGGGTGGTTGCTCGGCGAGTTTACATCCATGGCATTGGAGATGGTGGCTATGGTTGGTTTAGGTTCATATTTTCCCGATTTCAAATATCTCGGCACGACATCATTGGCATTGGAGGCAGCAATAAATCGCTTGATGGGCAGTCCCATCTTTTTGGCCAACATGCCGGAAGTTATATTTCCATAATTCCCGCTAGGCACGGAAAAGACGAGTTTGTCTGTATCGCCAAATTGTATGAATGGTGCGAAGTAGTACATACATTGTGGCATCCATCGTGCCACGTTGATGGAATTAGCGGACGAAAGGTTGAGTTTCGCATTGATGTCAGCATCGAGGAAGGCCTTTTTTACCATCGCTTGGCAATCATCAAAATCTCCTGAAACTTCGAGTGCTGTGATGTTGCCACCCAAAGTGGTTAATTGCTTTTCCTGTAAAGGACTCACCTTTCCAGAAGGGTAGAGGATAACAACTTTTACGCCTGGTACGTTATGAAAACCTGCAGCTACTGCGCCTCCTGTATCACCCGAAGTAGCCACCAAAATGGTAATTTCTTTGTTTTCAGATTCGTTGAAATAACCGAGGCATCTCGCTAAAAAGCGTGCACCGACATCTTTAAATGCATAGGTGGGGCCATGCGTGAGCTCTAAGCTGTGGATGTTCTTTTCAACTTCGACTATAGGCATGTCAAAGTCCAATACTTCTTTGATGATCGCCTCTAATTTAACACTAGGAATGTCTTCACTACAAAAATGCCTCATGACCTCCAACCCAATATCAGGTAGGCTGTAGTGGTCTATCGTGGAAAGCAGTAAAAAATCTAGCTCGGGAATTTCGACAGGAAAATAAAGTCCATTATCCGCGGGTAAGCTTTTGATAACCGCCTCTTTAAAGGATACTTGTTCTGATTTTTTATTGGTACTGTAAAATTTCATTATTTCGGGATGTTAGCCTTTGTGTTATTGGTAGACGATGGAAGTTAAACTGTAGAGGTAAGGCTTTGGATGATAAAAGTTAGTTTTTGGAAAGATGGTTTGATTCGTATATTATCAATTTGAAAATTTGAATGTAAGATAAAAGTAGCAGGATAAATTATGCTTGTTCCAAGCTGTTTTCAAGTTAAAACTTTCTGTTTTCAATTGGCGAATAAGGCTAAAACAACTGGTTTTCTCTTTTGTTAATGAATTACTTTGCAGCCTTCGTCGTTTAGTTTTGCGCGGTGTAAAATCAGGTCAAGCTGCTTCAATGAATAAAGTGCTGCTATTTCCTCTTCAGCAGCGGCCATTTTACTTTTGTCATTGAACAAAGCGAACATACTTGGGCCAGAACCAGAGATATTAAAACCCACGGCTCCTTTATCGAATACGATTGATTTTACTTCGTCGTAGGCTGGAATCATGCCGCTCCTTACCGGTTCTGCTACATAATCCACAATTGATTTTTTAAGCAAATCGTAATCGGCTGTATTTAGTGCTTGAATAAGCCCGGCTACATTAGCCCACTGATCTCTGGCCGTTTTTATGTCCAACACTTTAGGAATCAGGGCTTTAGATTCAGCTGTTTTGATGACAACATCAGGAAAAATGATAAGTACTTCCAATTCATCGGGCACACTGACTTTGAAAATATCCAATGGCTCATAGCTTCTAATCACTTGAAATCCTCCGAGTAGGGAAGGGCCTACATTGTCGGCATGATAGCATTTTGAGGCAAAAGCTTCTCCTTCTAAGGCAAATTGCAATAGATCTTCTTTAGAAAGTGGTTGGTTTAGCAGCTCATTTACGGCGAAAACACCTCCTGCTGCACTTGAAGCACTTGAACCTAATCCACTGCCTGGCTTGAATAGCTTTTTGATGGTAACGTCAAAGCCTTGTTTGGATCCAAGATGATCGAGCATGGCTTGAATGCCAATGGTGCATACATTTTGATCGGCTTCCAATGGCAGGTTAGCTCCTATTATTTCTTTGACGATAAGCTGGTCATCATCTCGCTTGGTCACGGTGATTTCATCGCCCAATCCTGTAATGGCAAAACCGATGGTGTCGTAACCGCAACCAACATTGGCCACAGAAGCAGGCGCAAAAATTTTTATTGTTTCAGACATAGGTCCTGTAAGAAAAAATGGTTTTTAAATCTAATACTCAGTCATTAACAAGGCTGGTCTACAAGGAATGCTCTTTTTAAGTCAAGGTTTTTAATCAATTTCAGATTTATTTTCTTGCTTTATACAAGGATCAAAGTTTTCAAGATCTTACTGGTAAATTTCCAACGACTTTCGGATCCTTTTTATTTAATCCATTCTGAAGTAGAAGCATTGAATCAAATATCCTGTTGGGCGATCCTTAGTACATCGGCAAAAATCCCAGAGGCTGTTACATCAGCACCAGCGCCTGCGCCTTTGATGACAAGGGGTTGTTCTTTGTATCTATTGGTAAAGAAAAGGACGATATTGTCTTTCCCTTCTAAGTTATAAAATGGATGATCGGAGGGTATTTCTTGCAAGCCGACCGAGCCATGTCCATTTTCATATTTTGCTACTACCTTCAGCCTTGCTGATTTGGCTTGAGCTTTTTCAAATAATGACTTAAAGTGATCTTCGGCAGCCTCCACCTTCGAATAAAAATCTTCTATGTTGGTGCTTTCCATGCAAGATTCTGGCAGAAAGGAATCTAGCTCAATGTCTGACAGTTCACTGGTATATCCACTTTCTCGGATGAGAATAAGAATCTTACGCTTTACGTCTTCACCAAACAAGTCGAGCCGTGGGTCTGGCTCAGTAAAGCCCAACTCTTTAGCCGTTTTGATCACCTCAACAAATTTTTTGGTACCATTGTATTCGTTGAAAAGGAAGTTTAAGGTTCCAGATAATACAGCTTCAATGCTGTGAATTTGATCTCCACTTCTTACCAAATCGCTCAAGGTGCTAATGATAGGTAACCCGGCACACACGTTTGTTTCAAAAAGAAATTGACTTCCAAAACGCTTGGTCATACCTTTTAAGTTGAGGTAAGAGGCTTGCGGTCCAGTCGCGGCAATTTTGTTTGGCGTAACTACAGAGATGCTTTTTTTCAAAATCTCTGCGTACAATCCGGCCACATCTGAAGAGGCTGTAATGTCTATGAAAATGCTGTTTCGCAGGTTCATGTCATACATTTTCTTCAAAAAGGCTTCTGTGGTAAATTGCTCTCCTTTTTGTAAATGTTCTTGCCATTTTGAAAGTGGCGTGCCATCTTTTTCAAAATACATCTGGCGCGAATTGGCAATACCAATGATCTTAATATTGAGCTGATGGTTACTTTTCAAAAAACTAAATTGTTGCACCAACTGATTGATAAAGGCTTTTCCAACATTTCCCGTTCCGATAATGAAAAGGTTGATCCTTTTGACAACCGATAGAAAGAAGCTTTCGTGAAGTACATTCAACGCCTTATTCAAGTCAGACTTATAAATAACCGCAGATATATTTCTTTCTGAAGAGCCTTGGGCGATTGCCTTTATACTCACGCCATTTTTACCAAGCACGTTGAACATGAGTCCACTTACACCCACTTGATTTTTCATGTTAGATCCCACCAAGGCCAAAATAGAAAGCTCTGTTTCTACTTCAATCGGGTTAATGCGTTGGTTTTTTATATTTTCTCTAAACTCTGCGGTCAATACTTTTTCAGCCTTTTTGGCTTCTTTAGTATCGATACCTACCGAGATTGTATGTTCGCTTGATGCTTGCGTAATTAGGATAACATTGATGCTCGCATCTGAAAGGGCACTAAACAGGCGGCTCGAAAATTTCGGAATACCTACCATGCTACTACCGCTTAAGGTAACGAGGGCAATGTCTTTAATACTAGATATTCCTCTGATCAGCTGTTTATCCTCATCCCATTCTTTCGTAATCAGCGTACCTATATGGTCAGGATTAAAAGTGTTTTTTATGGTGATGGGAATGCCTTTTTTCAAGGCTGGCTGTATACTGGGAGGATATATGACTTTTGCGCCAAAATGGGACAGTTCCAGGGCTTCTTCGTAAGATACGTGATCTATGAAATGCGCTTTTTTTACCATTCGAGGATCGGCAGTCATGAGACCATCGACATCCGTCCATATTTCCAGTGAGTCTACATTTAATAAACTTGCTAAAATGGCCGCTGTGTAGTCTGAACCACCTCTGCCAAGTGTTATTGTTTCGTCATCGTCAGTGGAGGCGATGAAGCCTGGGAAGTAGTTGACTTGGCTGAAAGATGGTGTTATGGCTTTGAGATTGGCCTCTGTTTTGGCGAAGTTGACATTGGCATATCCAAAATGATCGTCCGTTTTAATATGATCTCGGCTATCAAAAAGCGTTACATCAAGGCCTTGTTTTTTGAAGTAGTTGGCTACAATCAGGGAAGAAAACCTTTCGCCAATACTCAGGATGAAATCAGAGCTTCTAGGTGTGAGTTCTTTTAAAAGCCAAACACCTTTACCCACCTCAGTTAGCTGATTTAAAATGAATTGGTATTCTTCACCCGGTTCTTCTTCGATTAAGTTTTTATATATGTCACAATGGATGTCATTTATTTTGGTAATGACATTTTCATATTCTAAGTCTCCTTTGCTTGCTAGTTCGCCAATTTTGACCAGTAGATCTGTAATGCCACCAACAGCAGATGCTACGATTACAAGTTGCTCTGTTTGCGACGCTTGTTTCACAATATCTGTGACTTTTCTTATGGCTGCTTCACTGCCGACTGATGTTCCTCCAAATTTTAAAACTTTCATGTCAATTTGCCTTTTGGCGATTTCAAGTGTGATTATTTAAGTCAAAAACAGGAAATGGTGCCTGAAGACTCATTCAATGTGTTTTTTACAGTAATGGCTTAGCATTGTACAGATTTCTTTCAAATTGATTTTCGGTACACTATGAAAGTGTTACTTAAAATGTCAATTTTATCTTTCAAACTAAGCTGATAATTATTTCGCCTGTTTAAATCATGTAGCTAAAAAGATCTGGTTTTTCATTGAGGTATTCTCCCAAAAAGTTTCGCTTCTTCATTCGATCAAATAAAGGGTCAAAATCTTCTTTGGCTTTTAGCTCAATTCCAATCAATGCCGGCCCCTTTTCTCGCGACGTTTTCTTAGTATATTCAAAATGCACGATATCATCATCGGGACCCAATATTTCGGCGACAAATTCCTTTAAAGCTCCCGCCCGCTGTGGAAAACGAATGATGAAATAATGCATTAACCCTTGGTGTAGGAGCGAGCGTTCTCTTATTTCTTCGGTTCTGGTGATGTCGTTATTGCTTCCTGAAAGCAGGCAAATGACGTTCTTTCCTTTGATCTGCTCAGCATATTGATCCAAAACAGCAACCGATAAGGCGCCCGCTGGTTCCAATACTATACCGCTCTCGTTGTACATGCTTATGAGTGAGGAGCAAAGTTTACCTTCTTCAACCAACGCAATTTCGCTCAAGTTTTCCAGACAAATAGGGAAATTCAAGTTTCCGACGCGCTTCACAGCTGCGCCATCAACAAACTTGTCTATTTCTGACAAGGTTACTACCTCTTTCTGTTCAAATGACTTGTACATGGCAGGTGCGCCTGCCGGTTCTACACCAATCATTTTGGTATTGGGGCTGAGTATTTTCATCACGCTCGAAACGCCTGAAGACAACCCACCTCCACCTACAGGCATAAAGAGATAATCAATATTAAAATCTGCATCTCTGAATAATTCAAGACCAATAGTGGCTTGTCCTTCGATGACTTTTTCATCGTCGAAAGGGTGTACAAAGGTGCTGTTGTTGTTATTGCAAAATTCCAACGCTAAATGATAAGCATCATCAAACGTATCACCTTTCAATATCACGTCGACCATGTTTTTTCCAAACATTTTGACTTGTTGTACTTTCTGCTTGGGAGTAGGGGCAGGCATGAAAATTGTCCCTTTTACGCCTAATTTAAAACAGGAAAAGGCAACTCCTTGTGCATGATTTCCGGCGCTTGCACATACTACTCCATTCACAAGGTCTTCCTTGGCAATAGAGGTGATTTTATTGTAAGCACCTCGAATTTTATATGATCTCACAATTTGCGTATCTTCTCTTTTGAGATAAATATTTGCACCAAATCGTTCGCTCAAGTTGAAGCTGTATTGTAAAGGAGTATTATAAATAACCTGACTTAGGTTATTCTGCGCCTTTTTTACGGCTTCTATTTCAGGAAAAAATATGTCAGCTGTTGCCTTCTCCATTTTAGGATTTATTGTTAGGATTCGACTTCAAAGTGCGAAAAGCACATTTGAAGTCGAATAAATTTTCACATGTGAACATGCACTCAATGCATTAACTTTCTGGACGAAGCTTTCGTACTGCAGCGCCAGCTTGCCACATTTCAGACTCTTGTAGTTCTTTCAACTCCTCTTCCAATTTTACTCGGTAGTCGTCCTGCTGGTTAGCTTCTATCGTGATTTTGGCTTCATTTCCAGTGGCTACACTGTCGTAAAGATCTGCCATGACAGGAGCGATAGCGTCGCGGAATTTTTTCCACCAGTCAAGCGCACCTCTTTGTGCTGTAGTAGAGCAATTGGCATACATCCAGTCCATACCATTTTCGGCTACCAAAGGATATAATGATTGGGTAGCTTCTTCTACAGTTTCGTTGAAAGCCTCAGAAGGCGAGTGACCTTTAGATCTTAAAAGATCATATTGCGCAGCAAAAAGGCCTTGAATACCGCCCATTAAGCTTCCTCTTTCGCCAGTCAAATCACTGGTTACTTCTTTATGGAAATCTGTTTCAAATAAGTATCCAGAACCCACACCTATACCGAGTGCGATACATTTTTCACGGGCTTTTCCTGAGGCATCTTGGTGAATGGCAAAGCTTGAGTTTAAGCCTCTACCAGCAACAAAAAGTCTTCTCAACGAAGTTCCTGAACCTTTCGGGGCAACCAAAATCACATCCACATCTGTTGGTGGGATAATGTTGGTTTGTTCCTTATAAGTCACGCCAAATCCGTGAGAAAAATACAATGTTTTGCTAGCATTGAGCTTGCTTTTCAAGGTTGGCCAGAAAGCGATTTGTCCAGCATCGGATAATAAAAACTGTAGGATTGTTCCTTTCTCGCAAGCCTCTTCTAATTCAAAAAGTGTTTTGCCGGGTACCCAACCATCTGCTACGGCTTTGTCCCAAGTTTTACCTTTTCTTTGACCTACAATGACATTGAAGCCATTATCCTTCAAGTTTAGTGCTTGACCTGGCCCTTGAACACCATAACCGAGGATAGCGATGGTTTCGTCTTTTAATACTTCTCTTGCTTTTTCTAAAGGAAATTCCTCTCTAGTTACGACCTCTTCTGTAACTCCTCCAAAATTGATTTGTGCCATTATGCTTCTGTGTTTTAAAAATGTATTTAGAAATTTTTTATGCTTAATTGATTTGATTCACTTTCTTCCAGTTGCTTGATGTAAGCTTCCGTTTTTCTTTTTGATTTTGAAATAGCCACCCGGCCAGATCTCACAAACTCAAGCAAGCCATGGGGCTCAAGGAGCTTGTACATGGCATGTGTATCGTTTTTGTGTCCCGTTTTCTCAATAATAATGTGGTCTTTTTCTATCACCAGTATTCTGGCGCCATTATTTCTGACCAATGTTTCAATCGTATTTCCTTCAAGAAAGGCAGCCGTTGGTACTTTGTAAAGCGCGATTTCTTGGTAGTAGATTTCATTTTCTTCATATACAAAGGCACCTAACACGTCAATCAGTTTTCTTATTTGCTTGACTACTTTTTCAATGCGCTCACGGGTAGAGGTCAACACGATGGTAAAACGACTTACTCCCGGCACCTCTGTTGTTGACACATTTAAACTTTCGATATTAATTTTTCTGCGGTTAAATATGATCGTAATATGGTTGAGTAAGCCGGCTTTGTCTTCGGTAAGCACTGAAACGGTAAATTCTTTTTCCGTTTGATCGCTAGAATCTTCGCTATATATTGATTTTGACATAGTCTGTTATTTTAAGATAATCGAATATCTGAAACGGAAGCTCCGGATGGAACCATTGGAAACACGTTTTCTTCTTGTTCGACAATGACCTCTAGTAAATGTGGGCCGTCACTTCCGAGCCAGTTGTCCAAAGCGGCATTGAGTTCTTCTCTTGCTTCCACTTTATTGGCTTTTATGCCATATCCTTCGGTGATCATTTGAAAATTAGGGTTGGTCAGCTCTGTAAATGAATATCTTTTGTCAAAAAACAATTGTTGCCATTGGCGTACCATACCCAAGAAATTATTGTTGAGGATCAAAATTTTAACGCCAAGATTATTTTGTGAAATGGTACCTAGTTCTTGAATGGTCATTTGAAAACCACCATCGCCGATGACTGCCACCACTGTTTTATCTGGCTGTCCCATTTTAGCTCCCAAGGCTGCAGGAAGTGCAAAACCCATAGTACCTAATCCACCTGAAGTTACATTGGTTCGAGTGTCGTCAAACTCATAATATCGGGTTGTCACCATTTGATGTTGCCCAACATCCGTTACCACAATGGCTTTGCCTTTGGTTTTGTCAGAAATCAACTTTATGACTTCTGCCATTCTTATTCCACCGGTTGTGGGATACATTTCCGGAGCAATGACGGTATCGTATTCTTGCTTGTCGCACGCCCTAAACTCAGCCAACCATTCGCTGTGATCAGCATTTTCCACGTGCTTGCTTAGCGCAATTAGCGCCTGCTTTGCATCCGCATTGATAGCTACGGTACATTTGACGTTTTTATCAATTTCTGCTGGATCAATCTCTATATGGATAACTTTGGCCTGTTTTGCATATTTGTTTAGATCTCCTGTTACACGGTCATCGAACCGCATACCAATGGCGATAAGCGTATCACATTCATTGGTTTTAATATTTGGTCCATAATTTCCATGCATTCCCAGATACCCTACGTAAAGCGGATGATCATTGGGCACTGCGGAAAGGCCTAGAAGCGTTGAAGCCATCGGAATCCCTGCTTTTTCGGCCAAGGCTTTTAGTTCCTCTTGTGCTTCAGAGAGAATAACGCCTTGCCCTACAAGAATGAAAGGTTTTTTGGACTCATTGATGATTTGCGCAGCTTCTTGTATTTTGTCAAGTTCTAATTCTGGATAGGGGTGATAAGATCTTATCTTTTCGCATTTTTCATAGTGAAAATCCATTTCACCAAACTGAGCATCTTTGGTTATATCAACCAAGACGGGACCTGGTCGGCCAGAGTTGGCGATATAAAAGGCTCGGGCAATAGCGTAAGGTATTTCTTCTGCCTTGGTTACTTGGTAGTTCCATTTTGTAATCGGCATAGAGATGCCAATTACATCTGTTTCTTGAAAGGCATCAGTGCCTAACAAGTGGGAAGGCACCTGCCCTGTGATGCACACTAAAGGTGTTGAATCTATTTGCGCATCAGCTATTCCTGTAATTAAATTGGTTGCACCAGGTCCTGATGTGGCGAACGCAACACCTGTTTTGCCAGAAACTCTGGCAAAACCTTGCGCCGCATGAACTGCACCTTGCTCATGTCGGGTAAGGATATGGTTAAGCTTATCCACATATTTATATAACTCATCATAAATAGGCATAATTGCCCCGCCAGGGTAACCGAATATGGTTTTTACGCCTTCCTCGATCAAGCACCTAAGAAGTGCTTCGGAACCCGAAATACGATCTGCTTTCGCTTCAGGTTTATTTTCTTTAGTCAGTGATGCTGTTGATGTATTCATAATCGCTGATTTATTCGTCAGTTACGCATCCTTCGGATGCAGATTTTACACTTCTAATATATTTTCCAAGAACACCTCTGGTCGCTTTGTAGGCTGGTTTTACCCAAGCGGCTCTTCTTGTTTCCATTTCCTCATCAGAGATTTTCACCTCCAGTAGGTTGTTGATTGCATCTATTCTGATGATGTCGCCATTTTTGACCAACGCCAATGGCCCACCTTCTTGTGCTTCCGGAGTAATATGACCAACCACAAATCCATGTGATCCTCCAGAAAATCTTCCGTCGGTGATTAGCGCAACGTCTTTTCCTAATCCCGCACCCATTACGGCACCTGTAGGCTTGAGCATTTCTGGCATGCCAGGAGCGCCTTTTGGCCCTGATTGTCTGATAACAATGACTTCCCCTTTTTGAACTACTTCTCCAATTCCTTTAATAGCGGCAAACTCGTCTTCATAAATCCTCGCGGGACCTTCAAAGACTTCTCCTTCTTTACCTGTGATTTTAGCCACACAACCCTCTGGTGCTAAATTTCCGTAGAGAATTTGAAGATGTCCTGTCTTTTTGATAGGCTTCTCCACCGCATGAATCACGGTTTGCTGTTCATCCAGGCCTTTGATACTCTCTAAATTTTCACCGATACTTTTCCCCGTAACCGTCATGCAGCTGCCGTCCAAGTAGCCTTGGTTGAGCATGAGCTTCAATACGGCAGGAACTCCACCAACATTGTGAAGATCTTCCATGAGGTATTTGCCACTGGGTTTCAGGTCGGCGATGAAAGGTGTCGTATCACTCAGTCTTTGGAAATCATCCAAATTAAGTTTGATATCTACTGTTCTGGCCATTGCCAAAAGGTGAAGCACTGCATTGGTGGATCCCCCCAAGATCATGACTGTTCGGATAGCATTTTCAAATGCAGACAGGGTCATAATGTCTCTTGGCAAAATGTTTTTCTCCATCAGGTTTCGGATGGCCTTACCCACTTGCGTAGTTTCTGTGTCTTTTTCTTTGCTTACCGCTGGATTTGATGAGCTGAAAGGCATACTCATACCCATGGCTTCAATGGCTGAGGACATGGTATTTGCGGTGTACATGCCGCCACAAGCCCCTGGGCCAGGAATAGCATTCTTAATAATACCTTGATAATCTTCATCAGAGATATTTCCACCAAGGCGAGAACCGTAAGCTTCAAATGCTGAAACGATATTTAGGTCTTGACCTTTCCATTTTCCAGGTTTTACTGAGCCACCATACACCATTATTCCCGGTCTGTTTAATCTGCCAAGTGCCATAATAGCTGCGGGCATATTTTTATCACAACCTACCACAGGCACAATCGCATCATAAAACTGGGCGTTGGCTACAGTTTCGATAGAATCGGCAATGACATCTCTAGAAACCAGAGAGTATTTCATACCCACTGTTCCATTAGAAATACCGTCACTTACACCAATCGTATGAAAGATCAAACCAACGAGATCCGCTTCACGGACACCTTTTTTAACTTGATGTGATAAAACATTGAGGTGCATGTTGCACGGGTTTCCTTCAAAGCCAGTAGAAACAATGCCTACTTGTGCCTTATTCATGTCCTCTTCGGTCAAGCCAGTGGCATAAAGCTGCGCTTGTGAGCCAGGCTGACTTGGATCTTGCGTGATTGTTTTGCTGTATTTATTTAATTCGCTCATGGCTTATACAATTGTCAATCCTTGGTATTCATCAAACATTACTTTTTGTTGGTAAATATGATGAAGATTATGTCCGACAGATTCTTCCCATTTCATTTTAAATTCTTCTCCATTGATAGAGTGAATGCGCGTAATTTCGGAAGCAGTACCACAAAAGAAAGCGAGATCTGCTTTATATAGTTCTGCTGGGGTGATGTCTTTTTCAATGACTTCCACTTTAAGTTCCTTACACAGGCTCATCAAAGTTTGTCTTGTGATTCCGGGAAGGATGTTTCCTAGTTTTGGAGTGTAAAGTTTGCCGTCTTTTTCGTAGAAAATATTTGCTCCAGGACCTTCTGCCACAAATCCATTTGCATCAAGCAGAATAGCTTCGTCATAACCTAATGATTTTGCTTCCGCAGAAGCTAATGTTGCTTGAGAATAGTTGCCAATCACCTTTGCGTCGATAGGCATTGATTTGGGGCTCGGCTTCAGGTATGAGGATATCATGCAGTTTAACGGCTCCTTACCGGGATATTTTGCCCATTTCCATGCGGTAAGAAAAAAACGAGACTCCTTTGATGGAGATAAGGCCATATTTGGTCCTGCGAAAACAAGTGGCCTGATGTAAGCATTGGTCATTTTGTTTCGATCCAATAACTCGTAAGTAAGCTGAATTAACTCTTCCGTAGAGTAGGGCAGCTCCAGATAAACCCTTTCAGCGGACTTTCTAAGTCGTTCAAAATGCTGAACTGGTTTGAAGATATTAAAACCATTTCCATTATTGTAAGATCTGAGACCATCGAATACGCCAGTACCATAGTGTAAGGTCTGGGAGAATAAACTTACGTTGGCATCTTTCGCTTTAATCCATTTTCCGTCTACGAAAACCTCGGTTTTTTCATCGTAATACATCATATTTCACACATCATAAAAAAAGCCATTCTTGTAGGGAATGGCTTAAGTTGTTTATTTTATTTTTTGTTTAAACACAGCCATTGTCTATTTCTATCACATCTGTGACCAAAATAATAATTGGGATTATGACAATATTTAGATTGATTGTTTTCATTACTTTATCAAAACTACAGCAACAGCATTCATTCCCGTAATTGCCTTTGATTATTTTGACACAGAAAAAATATTAATTACAATTTCTAAAGTAGTTTACCATTCTAATATCCCCTTTAAAACAATTTAATACTTGTTTGATTGGTTAGATATTACGTTCTCTAAGTACATGAATTAAAAAACCTTTCTGTCAAATCAAATCATAATCATTGATTGACAGAAAGGTCTTAAACCGAAAATGGTTGATGTTTAGGCCAAAACTTCTTTCACTCTATCCGCAGCATCTTTTAGGACAACTGCCGAAACCACTTTTAAACCAGATTCGTCAATAATTTTAGCTCCTTCTTCTGCATTAGTGCCTTGGAGTCTAACAATGATAGGAACAGAAATATCACCAATACTTTTATACGCTTCAACAACGCCATTGGCCACTCTATCACATCTTACAATACCTCCAAAAATATTGATCAAGATGGCTTTTACATTCGGGTCTTTCAAAATAATTCTGAAACCAGCTTCCACTGTTTGTGCATTCGCCCCACCTCCAACGTCGAGGAAGTTGGCAGGCTCACCACCCGAAAGTTTGATAATGTCCATGGTGGCCATCGCTAATCCTGCTCCATTGACCATGCAGCCAACGTTTCCGTCAAGTTTCACGTAGTTGAGGCCATTTTGACCCGCTTCTACTTCCAAAGGATCTTCTTCTGAAAGGTCTCTGAGTTCTGCAATGTCCTTATGTCTGTAAAGCGCGCTATCGTCGATATTTACTTTCGCATCAACGGCTAATATCTTATTATCAGATGTTTTGAGTACTGGGTTGATTTCGAATTGTGAAGCATCGGTGGCGACATATGCATTATATAGAGAAAAGATAAATTTTATCATTCCTTTGAAGGCTTCACCTTCCAGTCCAAGTGCGAAAGCGACTTTTCTTGCTTGAAATCCCTGTAAGCCAACCGCAGGATCAATCCACTCCTTGATTATTTTTTCAGGAGTTTCTTCTGCGACTGTTTCAATGTCCATACCACCTTCGGTTGAGGCCATGATTACATTGGATCCAGTAGCTCTATCTAATAGAATAGATAAATAGTATTCTTTCGGTTCAGAAGCGCCAGGATAATATACATCTTGTGCAATTAACACTTTGTTTACTTTTTTGCCCTCAGCACCTGTTTGGTGAGTGACAAGCGTGCCTCCCAAAATGGCAGCTGATTTTGACTTTACCTCATCAAGGCTTTTCGCTAAAACTACTCCATTGGAGCCAGTTTCGTTGATTTTACCTTTTCCACGTCCACCGGCATGGATTTGTGCTTTTATAACATACCATGAAGTACCAGTTTCACGGTTTAACTCTTTAGCCGCTTCTAAGGCTTTCTCTGGGGTATCAGCTACGATTCCTTCTTGTATGGTTACTCCATAACCTTTCAAAATCTCTTTAGCTTGGTATTCGTGGATATTCATGCTGTTAGTTTTAATTTTAGTGCGAATCTACTAGATCGTTTTTGTTTATTCAAGCCTTAATGATCATGGTTTTATCAATAAAAAAAGATTTACGCTATTGTTTGCCCTGATCCATTTCAAAGGATGGATAATTTACAACACTTTGATTTTGCAATTTCTATATTTGTCAAATGCTAAAAGCGCGCGATATTCATAAGTCCTACAATCAATTAGATGTGTTAAAAGGGATAGACCTGGAGATTCAACAGCGGGAGGTGGTCTCCATTGTTGGCTCTTCCGGTGCTGGGAAAAGTACCCTTTTACATATTCTCGGCACTTTGGATAATGCTGATAAAGGAGAGGTAGAAATTGCGGGTGTTAAGGTTTCTAATTTGTCTTCCAAAAAACAAGCAAGTTTTAGAAACAAGAACATTGGATTTATTTTTCAATTTCATAATCTTTTACCAGAGTTTACCGCCATAGAAAATATCGTGATCCCGGCAATGATAGGAGGAATGACCATGATGGATGCGAAGAAAAAAGCCGTTGAATTATTGTCTCTTATGGGATTAGAAAAGCGAGATGATCATAAGCCAGGTGAGCTTTCGGGGGGAGAGCAACAGCGAGTTTCAGTCGCGCGAGCGCTGATAAATAACCCGGCAATTATTTTTGCGGATGAGCCAAGTGGAAATCTTGATTCCAAAAATGCGGAAGAACTCCATAAATTGTTTTTCAAGTTAAGAGAAGAATTTGGTCAGTCATTCGTGATTGTTACACACAATAATCAATTAGCAGAAATGTCGGACCGAAAGTTGGTGATGGCAGATGGTAAGATAATTTGACTATGACGCTTTCTGCTGGTGTTCGCTATATGCTTATAGCCACTTTTGTGTTTACAGTGATGAAAGTATGTGTGAAGTATATTCCTCACATTCCAGCGATAGAAATCATTTTCTTTAGATCTATCATTTCCTTGATCATCAGCTATTATTTTTTGACCAAACAAAAAGTAAGTATATGGGGAAACAATAAGCCAATCCTTATAATGCGCGGACTTACAGGAGCGGTGGCATTGATCACTTATTTTTCTTTGTTGCAACAAATTCCATTAGCGACAGCTGCCACGCTTCAGTATTTAGCACCAATTTTCACGGCTATCTTGGGCATATTTTTGGTCAAAGAGCGCGTGAATCCTTACCAATGGGTGTTTTTTCTGGTCAGTTTTTCAGGTGTGGTCGTGGTGCAGGGTTTCGATCCTAGGATTTCTCCGATACATTTAGTCATGGGAATTGGAGCTTCACTATTTATGGGACTCGCTTATAATTTTGTTAGAAAACTCAAAACTACGGAGCACCCATTGGTGATCATTTTTTACTTTCCACTGGTGATGTTGCCCTTTGCTGGCGTATGGTCATCGATTGTATGGGTACAACCACAAGGTTATGATTGGCTGATCTTGCTTTTGGTAGGACTTTTCACCCAAATAGCGCAATTTTTCATGACTAAATCCTACCAAACAGAGGAGTTAAATAAAGTTTCTATTCTCAATTATATTGGTATTATATATGCGCTTGGTTTTGGCTGGATATTGTTTGATGAGACTTTTAACTGGATCACTTATTTAGGGATGGCGCTGGTCATTCTGGGTGTCATTGGAAATGTCGCTTTCAAAGCCTTTAAAACTAAAAAAGCCGCATAACGCGGCTTTTATTTCTTAGGTATTGAAGCTATTAAGCTTTAGAAGCGATGAACTCAAGAAGTTCAACCACTTTAGTAGAATAGCCCCACTCATTGTCATACCAAGCTACTACTTTCACGAATGTTGGAGTTAGTTGTATACCTGCACCAGCATCGTAAATTGACGTTCTTGGGTCACCAACAAAATCATTGGAAACTACAGCCTCTTCAGTGTATCCTAAAATGCCTTTCAAATCACCTTCAGAAGCAGTTTTCATAACTGCGCAAATCTCTTCATAGGTAGTTTCTTTTTTCAACTGAACAGTCAAATCAACTACAGATACATCAGGAGTAGGAACTCTGAAAGACATACCAGTTAACTTGCCGTTTAATTCAGGAATTACTTTTCCAACAGCTTTGGCTGCTCCTGTAGAAGAAGGAATGATGTTTTGTCCAGCGCCACGTCCGCCTCTCCAGTCTTTCATAGATGGCCCATCAACCGTTTTTTGGGTTGCTGTAGTAGCGTGTACTGTGGTCATTAGTCCAGCTTCAATACCAAATGAATCATTCAATACTTTAGCTATAGGAGCAAGGCAGTTGGTCGTACAAGATGCATTAGATACGAACTGCATGTCTGAAGTATACTTATCGTGGTTTACGCCCATGACGAACATTGGGGTATCATCTTTCGATGGTGCAGACATGATCACTTTTTTCGCTCCGGCAGTGATGTGTCCTTGAGCAGATTCTTTTGTCAAAAACAAACCTGTAGATTCTACAATATACTCCGCGCCTACATCTGACCATTTCAAGTCGGCAGGATTTCTTTCAGAAGTGACTCTGATTTCATTACCATTCACGACCAACTTGCCGTCTTTTACTTCTACTTCTCCGTCGAATCTACCGTGGGTAGAGTCAAACTTGAGCATGTAAGCCATATAATCTACATCAATGAGGTCGTTGATGCCTACTACTTCGAGATTAGGGTTGGTTGCAGCAACACGAAAAACCAGTCTTCCGATTCTTCCAAAGCCATTTATTCCTATTTTTACTTTAGACATTATGGTATTTTTTGTTAGTATTAAAATTGATTGCAAAGGTATAACTCTAAATGGTCAGTACAAATTCCAATGAACACAAGTTTGGTATAATACTGACAATGAGTTTTAATGAGAACGGTTGTAAAAGTGGATTGTAAAATAAATTAAAAATTATTGGCTACAGATTTGTATAAATGCGAGAGATATCTATTTTTGCACCACCAAAACAAAAATGGTCCGTTCGTCTAGGGGTTAGGACGCCAGGTTTTCATCCTGGTAACAGGGGTTCGATTCCCCTACGGACTACAGATTTTCGCCTTTTCTGGCAATGAACACTTTGGGGCGTGATTTTCATTTCACACGAACTTCACACCAAAATGGTTCCAAAAACAATTCAAGCGCAATCCTCAAAAGGGATTGCGCTAAATTTTCACACCACTTTAAGAAGATTAATGCGTGCTAGTGTAGCATGCAGGATCCGAAAGGATAAGCAAACCGAATCTGGTGAGGCTGCTGTATATCTTCAAATTCTACTAAATTCAAAGAGGTTAACAATTCCGTTAGGTGTTAGTTGGCCAGTAAATAAGTTTGATAATCAAGCTGGAGTATTCAAGGAAAGGTTTAAATCTGACCAGGAAGCCAATGATTATAATATGTTGGTTAATAAGGAAAAGGCAAAGGTCAATGATATTCTCATGTATTACCGGCATTCAGATGTTGAGATTACACTAGATAAATTTAAAACTGACTACAAGGGATATGATACCAGGCATGATTTCATTACTTGGTTCCAAAAAGAAATAGCTTATCGGTTTCAGATCAAGAATATATCTGTCAATACAAAAAAATCTGATCTCACTGTATTTAAAACCTTACAAGACTTTCGACATTCAATTAGCTTTTCGGAGCTTAATCAAAACTTGCTTGAAGAGTTTGAAGGTTATTGTCGATCCAAAGGTTTAGCGCTTAATTCAGTTTATAGATATACCAAAAGGGCCAGAAGCTACATGCTGCGGGCTTCTTTAAAAGGGTATAAGATTGATATCAAATCAATCAAGAACTACGAGCTTTTAAATCCTACTTCTAAGCTGATATATCTCAAGGAAATTGAAATAGTGAAGCTGGAGAAATATTTTGATTCTTCACTTATTCCGGAACATCAGAAACGAGTGCTAAGGTATTTTCTTTTTTCTTGCTATACAGGCTTAAGGATTAGTGATGTGGTTAATTTGACCTGGAAGAATGTGGCTGAAGATATTCTGACTTTTCAAATGAAAAAGGGATCTACCAAACAGGTAAAGACTGTTGAGATTCCCTTAATAGAAAAAGCCTTCAATCTAATTATTACCAGAAAGGGCAATCTTTTTGACGTAATCTCGGATCAGAAGAGTAACAAACATTTGAAAGAAATAATGGTATGCTGTGGCATTCGAAAGCATGTAACCAATCATACTGCTCGACATACTTTTGCCACGCAGTTCCTCCGGCGCGGCGGTCATCTGGAGGTTCTTCAGAAACTTCTAGGCCATGACAATATTCAAAGTACAATGGTATATATCCATGTGGATACCGACAGGCTTAGAAGTCAGATGGAATTGATGGAGTGATTTTTAAATCACATAATTTTATAGGCTACCGCCATTTGTATAATCTGCCGTATAGTTGGATTGGACAAGTTTATTTTTTGACTATTTTATGATTTTAAATAAAACATTAATGAATATTCATTGTAAATACTTCCAAATAATATTCGCGAAACGAACTCCTCCCGCTGGCGACAAGTGAAAGCTCGGTGCTTTTTCGTCGTACATACCATACGCATCACTACTCTCTCCTGCATCTGGTGTTGCAAAATTTGGGTTTGCGACAAATTCGCCAAAATGGTTATACGTAGAAATGAACCCACAATCCTTATTGATGGCAGTTTTTAAAGCTGCGGGATTGTAGGCTGACATTGGGAAAGTCTTATCTGTTCGGTTATTGTCAGGAGATGAGCATATAACAATATCAGCAAAGGGAAGCGCTAAGATGATATTGTCTATCATTTCACCCAACCAAACAGTATAATCCTCAGGGGTGGTATTATTTCCTTGCTCATTCGTACCGAGTAGGATCAATACCAAGTCTAAGTCTAATTCGGCCATCTGCGCTCGCTGAGCTGCTTGATCTCCCTTCAAATAGTGATCTGCTCTAGTGCTACCGTTTCCTAGTGAATGAAATACTACCCCAGCGTCATTATTACGAGAACTAATACCAAGTATTTTTACTGGGGCTGCACTCGTGGTAGTGATCAATATAGTATGAGCTCCTTTTACAAGTCCTGATATCTTGGTAATCTGAACTCCATCAGCGCCATTACTATCAACTATATTATCAGCCCCTCCGTCAATCTGATATTTAAAAGTACCTCCGCCGGATTGCTGATAATAAAAAAGGGTGATCTCTTCAAGCTCAAAGAGATTATACTCCAGTGTTGACCCATTGCCTGTAGAGATGAGTTCATTCAAAAACAAACCCTTATTATTCGCGTCATCTTGATCTATTCGCGTCCAACCATAAATGCTGATTACAGGTGCATAATCACCCACATCAAACATTGAATTATCACCCAGATAATTTTTATCCATTTGAAAACCAGTGCCGCCAAATCCAAGCTCATTCCACATGATATTTGCCAATGCGCCTGTTATGTCAGGAAAAGCTACCCAACTGTCTCCAAAAAAACCTACATTAATTTGTTTGCCTGTTTTTGCTCGTTCGGAAAACCATTTTCTTAAATTAAGATTCCATGATAGTAGTTTATTATCATCTAATTTTATACGAACTAGTAGATCGTTTTGAAGTGCTTTAAATTTAAATTTACCATCGCTATTTCCGAAAGAAACCCGTAGCACCTGATCTCCGGTTCCTCCAAAATTGATCCAATTTGGAGCTGAATAACTATCGTTATTAACAAGGCGCGCAATGCCATAATCGTACGGTGAACCCGGTCCAAACCCATGAAAGGCAAAGTCTCCATCCGCGACTAATTCAATATATAGATTAGCATCACTCGCATTAACTATTGTGTTTTCAAATATAATCGTGGCTGTTTTAGTCTCTCCATTTAAAATAGAGACTACTATCTCCGCAGACTCTAATATCTCCCCATCAAAACCATTAATCCTGATTGTTGCTTTTATTTTAGATAAATCAGCGTATGCTTTCGCAACATACTGAATCGCATTAAAATTTTGAGGAGATCCAATGGGGCTAGCCCAACCCCACCGGTTGGTAAATGTGAAACCAGTAGAGTATTGATTTATGTCGTATGAAATATCACTCTCATTGTATTGATCTATTATCTGTCCTACTGTCTCAGTATACTTCTTAGCTGATGTCTCAGCAACATTCACTACATTCTCATCTCCTAACGCTAGTATATCTTCGTTTACTTCAATAAGTTGAATGTTGCTTATTTCATATACTCCTCCACCAATATTCTCGGTAGCTACGCTGATAAACAAGTCATCTCCCGATGCAATATTTATTATGCCTTTAAAAGTAGTTTTAACGTTGGTAGGTGTAAATTCTATGTACTCGCCTGCGACCAACGTCCATCCAGCTCTACATATTTCAGCAGTGCCACTTATTAATTGAATATCAAGTTCAATCAAGTATTTTTTGCCAATTTTTAATACATCAATAAGCCTAATTCCGCTGAAATTTTGCGCAGCGGCAGTGAATCTGGCACCTGTCGATTGACTTGTTAGATTTGTTGCATTATTAGTCAAAATCCAATTTCCCTGTAATCCAAGACTAAAATCATTGAATGCAGGAAGTACGCTTGCTCCCTTAAATGCTGCCGATTTAATCGACTCATTTATATTCGCCTCTACATTTGCAGCCGCAAGGCCATTCACTAAAATATCTTTAATTGCCATCTTTTTTATTATTTATACACCCCATTGTTCTCCATCGTACCATGCCCCTGCACTATTCCAATTACCACCAGCAAAGAGCCAAGGTTTTAATACGAAAAGTTTCTCATCGCTATATAGGCTCACCCTTGAACCTATAGTTGCTCTTAACTTATATCTATAAACCAGCCCAGTGGTAAGGTCTGTATGCTGATACTCCGTAATTCCTGCATCTAAAGTAGCCAGTAGCGTATAAGCTCCACCTCCTATTTTAATCCATAATTCTGATGACGCTTTTCCTTTATTTGGATCGCTGAATAGTACATTGATTTGGGTATCTGAAAGTGGTTCAAGCGTTAATTTCGGGGCGACCAATAAATTTCCTGCGCTGAAAAAATCGAAGTAATCTTGATAGACATCTTTTTCGTTTTCAATAACGTCGAATTGATAATTGTTAAGGATTGTCTTTTTTGACTCGAATGTTCCAACTGTTCTAATACCTACCAGCTGAAGGTTTTTAAACCAATATTTTTCCTCACTGGCGAAGAAGTCGCGACACCACAATATCTCATGTGCTGATCTTAATAAACCTGTATTTTTAGTCCACTGCTTTTCATCTTCTGTTTCATATTCTCGCAAAGTTCTACCGAACATTCCTGTTGATTTATTGAATTGCTCTTTTCTAATGAGATCTCCAGTAAACTTGACACTTTCGATCCCGCCCAGAGAGTTTTCAAAAAGAAAGTTGTCTTCATGTGTGAAAAATTCATCAGTGATAATGAACTTTTGACTGTTGCTTATTCTAGCACTAGAATCCGCTGGATCCGCAACCCAAATCTCAAATGTCTTTAAGTTCTTAAAATCATTATCAATAATGAATGGGCTAACGTTTACCGTGTGTAGTTGAAACGCCGTGAGGTCAGTAAGTTTAACTTCATCGGTAGTATTGTCTTGATAGGTAAATAGACTGTAAACACTAGCAGACTCTTTCGTGAAAAAAGTGAGGAAATCAATATCGTCGGTCTTAATATACTTGGTAGCAGGCTGCCAGGTGTGAAACTTACTACCTATGAAATCCGGTAAATTTCTCCCACCTCCTTTGATGACGTAGAAAGTGAATTCAGTACTTTCAATAATTATTTTATAGTTTCCAAAGGCTTTTGATTGCACAATTGACGCATCCGAGATTCTTGGTATTGCGATTGAAAATAGCTCTTCGAAAAACTCACGAATTTCAATCTTTACTATGTTATTGCTATCTGGAACGTATGATTCTTCGATAAGAATTTCTTGACTTTGCGAGACGGTTGCAATGGTACCAGAGGTAATATTTTCGCCATTTTGAAAAGTACCGTCGACATCATACAATATCAATGTTCCACTTTCAAAGCTCTGCACTTTTCCAGTAGCCCCAGAGGTTGTTCCAGTGATGAGCGTATCTACTGGCCATGAGCTGCTACCACCTGCTAAAATAATCGTTGCAATGTCTCCACCTTTTGACAAAGTAAAGTCGATCGCTGTATCCGTATCAACAATAATGTCTGGCAGGTTTCCAGCGAATTGATAATTTGATGGCTGCTGAAGGATGGTCATTTATCCTTTTTCAGATAAGTTGAAACAAGAGGAATGATGTTTTTAATGGCGCGTTCGCCGAAGAGGAACCCTAGAACTAGGAAATTAATGATCCAAAAGGCGTTTTCTTTCTGACTGCCATCGACCAACTGCCATCTATTGGAAAATATCATAAAGTCCATGTACATCACTGCAAAGCCCCACATTGGCCGCTGTGCACCGCGCAGAAATACAACTATCTTTCCCAACCAGCCGAACTGCTGAAGGTCGGACGCTGTGCCTTCCATTTGCTTGATCCGGTCATTGAATTCTTGATATACCTTTAGGGTATTCTCAGCAATAGACATTTCAATTGCATGGGCTGATTCTTGTATTTTGATCTTCAGGTTGGCTTTTTCTGCTTCGTCGAGTTTAGCGGGAAAGTAGTCTTGTATGCCGTCGATAATTTTGCCGCCGATACCGCCATTTCCTGCGAATAGATTTTTTACGATGTTTCCAAAACTCATAAGCTTATTTTGATAGAAGTGATATGAAATAGTTCCAATTGAATGCACGCCCTGGATCTTGTTTGCCCTTACCTTTTCCACGGATGTGGTCACCAGCTACCATTTCATGAGTGACGATGTTGCTGATATCCAGATTGTACACATTCATTAATCGAATGCACTCATAAGCCAATGTTTGATACATCGGCTCAGTATATAGGCTTTCATTGTTATTGATCTCATTAATAAAATGTCCGTAATCATTGAATGGCTTATCGCCAAGTAGTAATTCTAACCCCAAAAAATTCTTATTGAGATTTTTCCAATTTTTCCACTGAGAAACACCACTATGCCATGTTTGCTTGTCATAGCCATATCGATAGCCTATTCCGTGACGCTCTATGAATGAATCCGCAGATCCTTTAAGCCACGATTGCTTGGCGTTTTTGCCAACGAATTCAAGAAAATCAGGGGCGAAAATGATTTCTGGCAATTCTGAAACCAAATCGCTGGAGATGTTATAAGGTTTTTCGCGAAGTATAAAGCGATGAAAATACTTAGCCATGCTGTGAATGACTATACCATCAACCTGAAGTCGTGGACCATGATGTTTGAATTCGTTAGTTAGCTGAGCAAATTCCATAAGGCTAAATTATGATCGGAGGGAGGCGTAGAAAGGACAGGCGGAAATCAATGATTATTGGAGCTATGGCGGCTTATAGTCTCTAATCGCTACGCCTCCAATGCCGATAATAACGCCTGAAGCATAGCGCGGATACTTCACAACATGCCAGTTGATCAGTTCCTTCGTGAGTGGGTCAGGTATTTTCTCCATGCCACGGAAGACTTTCTTATTGTTCATGACCCAGAGGTCATTCGCTCTGAACTCGTTTGCGATTTCATGAGGCCAGATCATCGTATCGTTGAAGCCTAAGTATTGCTCTTTGGTAAAACCATTGGGATGAAGAAATACGGATTCGTATGCTGGATTCAAGGCGAGCATGGTTCCATCCGTGTCTTTAAGCCACATTGGAAATGGTAGGTCTTGCGTGCCGCTTTCAAGCAGCATGATTTTTTGACGAAGAAAGAATATTTGGTGTCTGAGATCCTCTATCTGAAGATTTTCCTTTCTCAATTGCTGGTTAGATTCTTTTAACTCAACGATGAGCATTTGAATCTGATTGTAAGAAATATCTCGTGATTGGGTGACGAGACTAACTATTCCGGTAATAAGACCGCCGGATATTGCGGCAATGATGATTTTTGCCGTAAACGAAAGTTCAAAGTTGTGTGACATCAAAGCAAAGCAAATACAATGTCTTGCTTAGGTAAAGGACAAAATCACGAACTAAGAATTTGAAATAGGAGCCTCTACCAAGGTTACTCTCGCAGGCTCTATTTTATTGACCTTAAAACTGACCTCAACTTTTTCAGGTATAAAATCCATACCGTCAACATGCTTTCTTTCACTCATATCGAGGTTTTTAAGATCTAATGCAGATAAACGAAATATACCTCGAGCTTTTACTTTGTCAGCTTCTATCCAAGATTGGAACTCTGTGTGATAATTAGTTTTAAGTCCGTCGGCTCCTTCCCAGTGAAGTGATAGGTCACCCAATCTTTGACCATATGCATCTACATTGTGTGCGCTCAGATATGGGTATTTATCTTTGACCGCAGGATCAGATCCAGCTTTGTTGGTCAATGTATCGCGCAAACCACGGAAAATTAAAATGTTTGGTATCTCTGGTCTTAACAGTCTGTCTCCAGACCATTCGGGAACATACCAGCGTCCAAAACTGATAGGTGATCCTGTATTTTCCCACCAATAGGGATGTATATTGATTGGTAGGGGGGTGACCGTTGAAATCAAATTGAAACCACTTTTTGGAGTGTTAGGAGCTGATCCATAGCCTGGGTCTAATACCTCAGTTTCAAATTCATACTCTGGAGAGACGCCTCCAGTTTCATCATCGAATCTGTTTTTAAGATTGAATAACTGATTAGTATTGGTGACGTAGATTTCTTTTTCATTATCATCAGTGACTGTTTGCAAGGCCAAGTCTTCAATGTTGTTTACCTCAATGATGCCAGCGGGCTTTTCTTTGCAGGTGCAATCACTGTATCCATAGGCATAGTTTAGACCTGGTTCCAACCAATGTGCTAATTCGCCAATAAGCTTATCAGACCAGTTAGACTTTGATGTATCGGCCAAAATATCCTTATTGTACTTAAACTCGAATGAATTACCCTTTACAAATAAAGTCATGCAGAATAGCTTCATCACTTGCTTTAGCATCTCATTAAAAGCCATTGCAGATGAAAAGCTTTCCAACTCTAAAAATTGATTGTTATCAATTTCGGTACTATCGAGCAACATACCTCGATAAGCTGATAATACAACACTGCTGAATTTTGGATGAAAAGTGGAAGTCAAAACCAAATCAGCCAATTCACCCACAGCAAAAGGATTGTTTACCAAAGAAGATCCGAATATTTCACTAACTAAGTACTTAAGCGTCAAAAGCGGGAAACAAACCGTATGCGCTTGAAAGCTCGGATAACCCAACATGAATTCTTCACGATTAGGGTTGAAATAGCTAAAATACATGACCGTGGTTGCGAACCAGCCATTCAGTGTAGGAGCTGGACTTCCACCAGGAAACATAACCTCTTTGATCCGAATAGGTGCGACACGAACATCATCAGGTCCCGTTAAAGTGCCTTCAATAAATTCACGGTACTCATAACCCATGTCACCATTCAGATAATAATTAGGCGTGAAGCGACTTCCAACATCTCCGAAATTTTCCTGATCAAGATCAGCGGAAGAAATAGATCCTCTAATCTCATCGCTGAATATCGCTCCTCGAATGTAAAATTTGATATCCTTATCAAACTCAGTAACCAGAAGTACACCTTTCAAAAATGTATGAGGACCAAAGAGAACCCGAAGATTGGCATACTCACGCACTTTGGTTTTTATGTTCAGTCTGTTTGGGTAGCCCAATAGTTTCAGATTGTGCCTGGTAGGTGGAAGGGTGCTGAATAAACTGTGCGCTGTTGGAATACGATCAGTTACGAAAAGTGGATTTTCGTATATCAAATTGAGCGACATATCAGGATAGAGGTCAAAAGAATTGCCGTCGATAGCTATTTTGAGCATTATAAATTCACGTTATTATTGATGTCCTCCAGCTCGTCTTGCGCTTCATTAAAGCCACCTTTTCCAACCAAGCTCACTTCACTTCTTATGCCCTTATCTAGTCGATTCGCCAATCTTCTGTTAAGATTATTAGACTCTTTTATAAGCGCTTTCAAATCATGACCACTATCACTATTGCCGCTTTTTGGTGCATTAATATAACCGCCGTTTTCTCTGCCTTCGTGCTTTCTTATCGCAGGACGATCCTTCAAGATTTTATCTAGTCTCACCGTGTTAATGGTGCCATTTCTCTGGGCAGTATCAATATAATCAAGTACTGGCCGTATGGTTGGATTATTGTACGCTTGATTACTGGCTACAAACTCACGCCCGTTTTCGCCTGCAAGCACAGTTGGCTTATCTATATAGCCACGCTTTTTATAATCGACATTGGCTCTGAACATTTTTCTGTCTTGTGATCGCTGAACCAAATACCCGCCATCTTCGCGACCTGGTATTTCAGGTAGAGGGGTTGACGCTATGGTTCCAATTTGTATCGCGCCAATAGTTCCAGCCAAAATTGATAATGCAACATTCGGTAATGCTTGCGCAATCGCCGCGGCTGTATTAACGATAGCGCTCATCAAAGCTGTTGATTTTCCTCGTTTAGCTTCATTGTAGTCAAATTCTGCTTTCTTTTTGTCTAAATCAGTTTCCAGCTTGAGCAAACCTCTATTATACTTTTTCTTTATCTCCTCTTGCTTTCGTGTATTGCCTTCAGCTGCCTCCAGCTCTCGATTCATTCGGGTTTCAATCGATGCTTTCTTTTGCTCAGTGTTTCTTTCAAACTGCTCAAGATTCCTTCTTTCAGCCTCGGAAACATAGCTGTTATGCATTTTCATTGCTTCCGTAAAAGCCTGTGCCGCGAATATCATCTCTTCAATTCCCAGCTTGCCATTCTTTAGATTTTCAAAAAAACCATCCCAATCTTCTGGAGACATTCCCAGAATATCTGTACTACCAAATCCTAAATCGACCTTGTCTGTTTGATCCTGTGATTCATCGCTTGATTGATCGCTACCAAGGCTTGACAGGCTTAATCCAACCTCTTCGAGTTTGTCTTGTAAGATTTTCAGTTCTTCGTCTGATAAGACATCATCCGCCGTGATTCCTTCCCAAGATCCTGTATCAAGCGTTAACTCGATCAGTGATTGAAGTTTTTCAAGATTTTGACTGACTAATTCTTCTTCAGCTGCTGTTTGATCTTTGATTAGCTGCTCACGCTGTTCTTTTGTACCCTTGAACGCTTTTAACTCTTCGTTTTGGCTTGTTTTCAAAAGGTTAAGCTGACTTTGTAGACTATCATTAAATCTTGAAATTTCATTTTCAATTGCTTCAGCATCGAGCTTGGCTAAATTGGCTTCATGCTGCTTTAATAAGGCGTATTCGATTTGATGATCCTCGAGAGTCATGCTCTCAAATTTCTTGTTGAATATGCCAGCTTGAATCAATCGCTCTTCATAAGCTGCTTTTTCTACTTCAACAGCTGATCTGGTGGAATCTAAGACTGATTTTCTGAACTCTTCCATCTTGGCTTTTCGGTCGTCAATTTCTTTTTGATCGGCATCCGTTAATGGGGTTACTCCACCAACCACTGGTGTCTTTTTCACCAATTCAACATATTGGTCTGAATTGTCCTGGATAAAATCCATCAGGGCTTTTTCCTGTTCTTCAAACTTTTTGATTTCCTCAGAATACAGCTTATTTCCAGCTACTACAGAGTTTCTAATATAATTCTCAATCAAGGTTCCTTTGAATTTATAGGTGTCAACAATACTCTTCATACCCACTTTTAGGTAGTCAGCAATGCCAACATCTGCGTTCTTCCCTATATCAAGTCGCTCTTTATTTAATTCAACTAACTTTTGCTGTGCAGCCTCAACACGTGCCTTTTTCAAAAGACTTTCTACATATCTATTGGTTGCTTTTGTTGCTTCTTCTGTGGCTACTTTTTCTAAATCTAAACCGCCTAAGTACTTTGGTGATATATCATTAAGGGCTTTTATTGCTGATTTGCGTTGATCAATGCTTAGTCGTTGATTTTTCGCGATCTTAATTAATTGCTCAACTTTAATCCTTTCATCGACCACCGATTTTTTACTTTCTTCAATCACATCATTCAAAGCAGATTGTGCGGATCTAGTAGACTTCAGCCTATTAATGTAGGTATATAATGCGGCACCTGCCGCAACAACTAGACTGATTAACAAAACCAAAGGGTTCAACTTGGTCACCTTATTAAATATTCTCATAGCTGCTGATGCTCTGGTAAGATTTCCTGTGAATAATGCTTGAGCAGCTGCCAGTAAAATAAGACCAGCTCTTTGACCTTTATCAAGCAAAATCTTTGCAGTCGTGATCACAATATTTGATTTCAAACTAACCGTCGATAGGTACACAATCGTATTGTATGTAGCCAGAACACTGGTTAGAAAAACAAGTGTTGTCGCGTTCTCTTTTAGAAATGAAATAAGGGAGGATAGCACTTTTATAAAATAGCTGAATCCACTGGTGCTAAAGGTCATTAAAGGCATCAACTCTTCACCAAGCTGGACAGTCATGTTGTAAAGACCTTTTCTTGCTTTTTCAAGCTTGGCCGCTGCTGTCTCATTTTTGATGTTGAACTCATCCGTAAGTGAGGTACCTTCTTTGAACGCTTTGTTAGCAAGGGCTTGTTGCTCCCGTAATGCTTGTGTGTTGTTAGCCATAACAGAAACCACAGCTGTTGCCCGTGCTCCATCCACGCCCACAGCTTCCAATCGTTTCACCAATTCAGCCATTCCATCATTGTTACCCTTAACACCTTCAAGTAGTGCGATTAGAGCTTCATTGGTGTCTCTTTCGAGTAGCTCTGTGAAATCATCAACACTCATGCCAGCTACCCGAGCAAATTCAGCAGTCTCTTTAAACATGTCAGGAATGATATTCACGAAAGTAGTTCCAGATACTTCGACACTTTGACCGAGCATATCAAGGGTGGCACCAAGCCCCATGATATTGGCAATAGAAATCTTAGCAGCAGGAGCGATACCAGCTGTTCTTTTCGTGAAGTTTACGATATAGCCTTCATTTGCCGTACTATTTGCACCAAGTTCATTGATCGTGCTACCTACTTTCAATAATCCCTGTTCAATGCCAAACTCATCTTGGACATTGAAAATATCAACCAGTTTACCAACATCATTGATGCTTTGCTCAATATCTCCACCAAGATCTTCTGTTAATGCTACACTTATTTGATCGGTAGCTTTGACAAACTCCAACACGTCTTGTTTAGAGGAGATACCCAACTTACCTGCAACTCGACCCAATCCAAGCAATCCTAATTGTGCGGTCCTGGTATCCACACTTTGAAGCTCTTTATTCAATTCTAGGACATCACTCTTTAATAATCCGGTTGTTTTTTGAACATCGGCTACCTTATCATCAAATTCAGCATATGCATCTATCGCTTTCCTAACACCAAATATTGCAGCTGATAGAGTTGCTAAGCCCGCCGTGATCACACCTATATAATGATTGAACTGATTGGCCATGTTTTTCATGCTCAATGAGGTTAACTGGCTCTTCTGCCTTACTTCGTCAAACCTCTTTTGCACTAGCTTCAAACGCTCATTGTATACTTTCCAATTATCACTATTAGGGCCAGATAGGTTACGCAATCGGGTAAGTCTTCCAATTTCTTTCCGCAGATCAGTATAACTCATCTTCGTTAGATCTACTCCAGCTCTTAATACTTGTAAGCGATTCTTAGCTTTTAATATTGTAGCGTTGTGCTCTTCTATTGCAGCAGTAACCGCTTGGTATTGCTGAGTATTCTTTTTCCCTGATCTTCTTAAACTTCGCTCTTCAGCTTCTAGGCCTTTCAAACTCAGGGTGGTATCCTTGATTTTTCTTTCTAGTTGACCAATCTCTTTCCTTCCCTTATCTCCATTCACAATGATGTTCAATCGAAGATCTTCATCCTTAATAGTCTTACCCATTGCCGAACTCCTTTACAATCTGACTCCTTACTTCCTCCGTGAAATCACTCATTAAGCGGTTGGCTATGCTGTAGTAATGACCGAATGCAAACTTGTTGTGAATAGGATAGCTCTTTTTCCTTTTGCCTCCCTTCTTTTTCATATCGAGGAACCTTTGCACGATGCTATGTTGCATGTTCAACTGGCCATCCAATTCATCTGATTTATTCACCGTGAACACCCTAGATGCAATGACATTGTTAGAATGAAAAGTCAACAGCTTTCTCATTGCTAGCCCTTGATTTTTTTTGTACCTCGCTGCTTCATCCTTTAGGATCTGCTCTACAAATCGCTTTTTAATTACACTCATGGCATATTCTATTCAACGCTAAGCTATTTCCACAACTGGTTCATCAAAAGGACACTGGCGTGAGACTCTGGGGAGTCTCACCTGTAGCTGGTGGGACTTTCTCATATATCCATATCAGGCAAAGGCCGTGCAATTGCATCCCAGCGGCAGGGCGGAACGGGGAGAGAAGGCAGTCAAAGTCATTGAAAAAATGACTTTGAAGGGTTAAAGGGTTGATTTATTGGTTTTTAGCTGTTTTCTGTTCTAAAAACCACCTCTTTTAATGGCCTAACATGATGTAATAAAGGGAGGAAATTATTTAATAATCATAGGTAAATAACGGGCAAAACGTTTAATATATTAAACGTTTTTTAGTATCTTAGTGTTAGATAAGATATTGAAAATCAGCTTTATAGCCTGATATGACCGAGTAATTTAATTTTCATATATAACACAAAAAACGTCATGGAGACAACAACAAGACCGATGGTAAAACCATCGACCAATGGAAAAAGTACGCCTACTTTAAAAAAGGCAGCACAGAGCGAAGCGAAACCGACAGCAAGCAAAGCGGAGGCGGAAGCACCGAAAAGCAAGCCAGTAGAAAAGACGAGCGAGAAACAACCAACGCAAAGCGCACAAATGACAATGCCAACCGAGCCGAAAGCGGAGGCAAAAGTTTTGCCACTGGTGAGCGCATCGGATAGGCTAGCCAAGCTTGAGCAGTTCCAGAAATTGGGTAACCGCTACCAATTATTAAAGGATAAGGAAACGGAGCTGCAAAACTTCAAGATCAGCCAGAGCGGAGTTTTAGCGCAAATCAAACTGGAATGCGAAGGCGCAGAGGTAAAAATCAGTAATACCCAAGTCATTGAAAAGGTGCTAAACCTTTGCATGAGTGAATTATCAGGGTTTTTGGCGACAGCTGAAAAGGAGATAAGAGAATTTAACATTTAAACCACAAAAAAGGCCTCCTAACTTTTCGACGAGCGGGAGGCCTTTAAATCCTATATAGAATTTATGATTATGAGAGTACAATTTAGTTTTAAAAGTGATAGAACGGTATCAAGCCACGCAAGTAAAAGAGATCATTTTCAATTTAGGCACGTGCCAGAAATCAAACTGCAAGGAATCTACCTAGAAAAGGCAGGTTTTAAGATTGGGGAAAAAGTAGCGGTGGACGTGGTAAAAGATCAGATCATTATCAGGAGAGGGGGGCAAAATGGAAGCCACTAAACTAACGAAAGAGCAAAAAAAGGCGCGATTTATAGAGCGTAGAAAGGCGCTGATAGCGTTATCTAAGCAGGTCAAAGAACTGGTGGAAGTGGGCGTTTATGAAGGTGTAAACGAGGGAATAAAGGCGATTTATGCGGATGAAGGCCACACCGAGTTAAACACATACAAGGGATGGAAGGCAAACGGTTACCAAGTGGCGAAAGGTTCAGAGGCTCTTTTAATTTGGGGTAGTCCTAGAAAGACAGAGCAAGGAGAAGAGGACGAAGACCCAGCCACCAAATTTTGGCCAGTGTGTTATCTGTTTTCTAATCTTCAAGTTTCGGAGGTATGAAGACACAAGAAGTGCCCCAACGTTTACGGGGCTTCTTTTCTGTTTTTGATAAGATTTGCGGTCGATGGGATCAGCAACAGGTTTTTGACGATTTTCTAACAATGGCGCTTTGTGCGTTCGCTCTCCAGACTGAGGAAGATTTATATTTTCAGACGATCAAAAAGTATGATCTAAAAGAGCTTAACCTTTTCCCTCACTTACTGGCGGAATGGGTAAAGGCTCATGATGAATTTATGAAAGGCGGAACGCCTGCGCATAACCAATGGTTCGACAGTTTGGGGACATTTTACGAAATGTTGCGGAGTAATTACAAGGCTTCAAAATTGGGGCAGTTTTTCACGCCTGAATCTCTCTGCTCGGTTATGGCTCAGATAACCATGATTGATGCTAAGGCTAGGGATGCAAATTTGGAAAAGGAAAATTTCAAAATTTTGGACCCGTGTTGTGGATCTGGACGGCTTCCCCTGGCAATGAATGCCATTGAACCGGGAAAGCATTTTTTTGTATGCCAGGATATAGATTTTATGTGTGTGAAAATGACAGCATTGAACATGCTAATACATGGAATGGAGGGGCAAGTTTTGCACATGGACACTTTAAGAATGGATTATTTTACGGGTTTTTCAATTAATCACATGCTGAAAAGTCATAAGGCGTCTTCAATTATTCGATTAAAGGAATCAGAGAAGAAGGAGCCAGAAAAGCCAAGGATTGAAGAGGCGCAAATTGTGAAAGAGGAAAAAGAGAAAGGAGGTTTTAGCGGGATTTTTTGAGCTTATGCGGAATGATACGCACATTTTAAATGATGTGCGTACTTTTTATGGGTTGAAAAAAAAATCGAGCCTACGGCTCGATCCATACTTTTTGGTAAACCGCCAAAAAGTAATCAAAAAACGGTATCCAACCCTCGATGGAGATTACATCATCTTTTTTAATGAAAACTCCAAGTAATCTTAGGTGTAAATGACAAAAAACCCAAATTTATTTTTTTTTCACTTTTTTTTTAGGTCGTAAAAGATGCTTTAATGATAAAAGTGAAACTTATCAATTTGATATTTAATTAACTTTAAATGAGAGAGTTATACTGAGCTTTATGCAAAACGTGCTGTAACATTTTCGTGCAAAAGCGGAGTGTACGATGTGAGGTTTTTTATGATTATTATTGCGTCATGGAAATACACATAGTAATTCCAGAAAAAAGCCTAAGATTACTTTTGCACGTCATCTTAGGCCTCCTGGTACTGATATAGAGTGTACCACTTGTATTAGAATAAAGAGGAGCGGAATGCTCCTCTTTTCTTTTACAAATGTATGAATATTTCGTGGGTGATTATACACCATCGATTTATTTTCTGGTTCTGGTGGTTTTTTTATCAAGTAGTCCTTAATGAAAAAGTTAACCAATGCAATGATAGCCACGAATGAAATAATGGATTTAATTAATGTAGGTCATGTATTTTTCCACAATTTTTCCTGAACCACCGTATAGCCTCCGGCTTCTAGCAATTCTTCCATTTTATTAATACTTATTTTCCATAGGGTAGGATCATCAGGATTATCATTGACCATTTTGCGATAGCTCCGTAGTGTATTGGGGTTGATGTCTAGCTCTTTGGCTATGCCACGTTCATTGACCAGCTCTTTAAATGCCTGTATAGTAGTTTGACTCATTTCATCTATAAATTTAAATGATGTGGGCTTTATATCACTATTTTCTACTAAGCAATGAGGCTTCATGCCCGTTACCTCTTCTAATTCCCATAATAGGGAGGATAGCTTTTGAGGATCTACATTGGATAATTGATAAGTTACTTGATAGTTTTTCATTAAGTTTGTGAGGTTATTGATTATGGAATTAGTCTTTAGCAACCAAGCCTCAGTCCCGCGAAGATTGAGGCTTATTTTTTGTCCGCAGCTATGCTGGCAGATTCAGTTTACTCTTGATTTCACATGGCTTTAGTGCCATTGCTTTGAATAGCTCATCTGGGGTGATCTTATTTTTGATATAGCAATACCGATATATTTCATCATCGTAATGCACCCAGTTATTGTTGGTCATGATTGTGGTAGGCGTGTCTACCTCCATTTCAAAAAGTTGCATGACCAGATCGTCGATAGTAGGGGCGTATATGACCTTGGTATGGTTACCAAGGTCAATAATCGCCGTGTTTGGAATTAGTCTTTTCATATTTCTTTTATTTATGCCCCGCGAAGGCTTATGCTTTGAGGGCCTCAAATATTGACTGCCAGTTGAGCAGTGTTTTATAGGCCAATCGAAATTCGGTACAGTTGCCATCATGAACATACTCTACCATGGCATGACCAATAGTAGATATTATGTCTGTGGCCTGATTTACTGGATATTTTTCTATGAAAGAATAGATAGGGAGGATATTGATCATATGCCCATTTTCTTTGAGCAAAAGGCTTCTTTGCCCGTCAATTTGGCTAATATCGTAGACCATTGTTTGAAGATCCTGTAAAAATTGATCTAATGACTGATGATCAAAAAGATCATCGGCAGATATGGTCTTATTGTAACGATGATAGGCCTCTCTATAATAAAGCCCCATTTGCATGGTATGCTTGCTTACTTTCTCTGGAGACTCAGTAAGTAGCTCGATCAATGCTGAAGGATGAAAATTGATTTTATTCATTTTTATTGATTTTAGTGAGATGGGAGAAACGGCTTATTCCGTTGTTTGGTTTGCAAAAAATAGCTCCATTTGACCGTTAGCATCCTTCCAGTCCTCAAACGTTATGCTTCTTACTTTTTTGTAGCGCTCTTTACAAAGATCTAAATGCTTTTTTGCTTTAGAGAATTGCTCTTTTGCCTGGTCCATTAAATCCATGATCACAGAAGTTTCTTGATGGATAGATTTTACATAATCCGACTTTGCAGAGAAGTGGGAGTAAAGCACATCATAACATTCAGATCGATATTGGAGAACCGCAGCTCTGGACTCTTCTTTGACATTGGAAGGATTGATGGTGAAGAGCCAACCGAAGATATATTTCAATGGTAAACAGAACATTTCACGCTCTTTTCCATCATTGGCAACCGATACCCTGAGGGTTGCAGTTGAATTAAGTAATACGTCATTCTTAATCTTTTCAACTTGCTTGTTGGCAGCAATACCTAAGGCATCACAAATTGGCTTTATTGGTACCAACCTTACTTCATCATCAATCATTAATATTGACTGGCCGTTTACTACAGATACTTTCTTTAGTTCTTGTTTCATTTAAATTATTATTAATTGTTATTTGTTGTAAAGAGTTGTAAACATATACAAGCTACAACAAACAACAAAGAATTGTTATTAGTTTTTATTGTTATAGTTTGTTTTACTATGTTTACGATATGAAGAAAATGACCATTAATATAAGTGATGAAGCACATGCCAAGCTGCTACAGTTACAACTGGAAGGGCTTATAAAGAATGGTAAAAAAATCCCTCTTGCACAATTGACAGCAGAATACCTTCACGCTCAATTGGTAGAAGCAAAAAAACCCGACTAATATTCGCCGGGTTTTTTTATTATCTCTTTTTTCTAGGTGGTTTGCGCCCTTTGTAGTTCGTCATTTTTGTGTGGATCCAACCACCAAGAAATATTATGGCAATAATGACGGGGATATGATACCAGGATAGTTCAGTCATTGTTGCTCAAGATTACATCAAATACAGATTTCCATTCAGTAATAGACTTCAAAGAGTCTTTAACAAGAATACCTTCAGGCTTATGAGCTGAATCCAATTCAAGAAAAGGTATTGTTATTATCGGATTTATTTCATCGTTCACCAAAAGCCTAAGTTTTAGACTTTTGATTTTTTTCTTTTCGACTGATTTACCTGTAGCAGCTCCAACAATAGCACCAACTGGACCTAATATTAAACTTCCAGCGATTACTCTGCCAGCAGTGCTTCCTGCTGATCTTGAGTAAACTTTTTCACCGTCTTCAAGTAATTCACATCCAATCAATTTTTTATAGTTAATCACTTTACCCTTTGAAGAATCAATTTTAACGAAGATCTTTTTGTTCTCTTTATCTATGGAAACCACTGTATTAGGAGTATCAATAAAAGTCTTAGACGGATTAAAACCATCTACTTTATCGATTTTACCTCTTAACCAGTCTTTACGTCGCTTTTCCTTTGCATCTGAATCCTTGATTAAATTAGATGCAGCTAATACAAATAGCACTATTCCAACAATAATAAACACATATGTCATGTAGCTAAACTAACCATTATTTAGAAATGACTCAATATTCGGTTGACCATTTTTGAATACACCGAGCATTTCTTTTGTCTCAATGTTCATTAGGTAGAAAGAATAGCCTTCTTCTTTCTTCAATTTGAGCCTGTAATACATATAGATGTTGTTCATCAAAGCTTTGTGTTGCTTTTCGTCTTTACCCAATAGCTCACGAAATATATAGACAGAACTACCTTTGATCTCCATCGCTTTCTTTTCAAGCAAAGTGTTGATTCCGGTGATAATCTTGTAAGCGTGATCGATCTTTTTTTGAGGCTGCATAATCTGTAATTTAAAATACTAGAGACATACTCCAGCCTGAATAGCCTCCAAATGTTTTATACTCTGGATCTATATGGATGGCTTCAGGAGTAAGCCTGTAAAACAGCGAACAACCATCTTCTGCTTTACCAATCAACTTGTTTTTGATTTGCTCAATGACCTGTTGGGTTCTACGCATTAGTTCCAGCTCTTTTTCCTCTGTAATGCCTCCAGGCTCTTTTTCCACTATGAAGAAGTAAGTACTGGCATCATCTACGACCCGTCCAAGTCGCCCTGACCCATCAAAAGAAGGTATTACAGCCACAAAGCAAATGCCTTTCTTTCCGTTCAACTTATTCACGGCGTGAGTGTCTGAAGTCACCAAAATCAAATGATTGATTTCTGGTATTTCAGCTTTTAATTGGTCTAACTCACTTTTAAAATCTACTACAGAGATCATGATTTTTTCTTGTTTTGCATTTTGATTCGTCGGTTTTCGCGGTACTGTTCGTACATATACAGCAGCACATCATATAACCCCACCTTATCTGTATGGTCAACTTTACCAAATACGCCATCTTTCGCGATCTGAAATAGAATGGATGACCATACTGCAGCTGAGCCTTCATCATCTCTTTTCGGTTTGTTTTTTCCTTTTGGTTTTGGGAAAAGTGGTCTTAAAGAGATCGTTCGGCCACTGATGATCAATTCGTTTTCTTGAAAATATTTGATGCAATAGGTGAACCATAGGAGTATGGCTATTTTCTGAACAGCGCTCATCTTTTGACAGATACGCGCATCTTGATCAATATCCTCTCTATTAAACTCCTTTCGATTTTTACGATATAAACAGGCAATGAATCTGGACAACTGATAGTCTTGTTCTTTGATCGATACTTCTGCTTTTCTTAGCGCGAAGTATTCGTCGAGCTCTTCAAGTGCAGCACGAAATTCGCCAAATGAGCAGTTGGCAATCATGTGTCCTGGTCCCGTGAGCTTTCCAAAAGTTGGAAAGTGATTCATGACCGTGTTATAATTGATCTGTAATTGATCGTTTTCAATATCAAATACCCATGACGTGAGTTCCTCACTTAGCGCATAGATGTTTGCGTTTTTTTCAAGCAACCACTCATTAGACATGATTCTCTCGAGGGCGATTGATTTCCAGTTTCTTTTTATCCCGGCTATTCGGTAAAAAATGCGAATTCGAGCTTCGAGTTCATCGAGATGGCCATCAATAACACTCATGGCCATTTTGAGAACAAAATCCACATCATTGGGGTGCAGATGGTCCCAGTGATCGGGTACTTCTCTGAAAATGCCTTTATCCTCTATCTCAATAGTGTTCATGTTCTGAAGAACTTGTTTTCCGCGCTATTTTCCGGTAATAACTGGTATTCTAATGCTTCAGGATCTGCCGCGTGTAAGTGTACTTTGATGTCATCGAGCGTGTACTTCGCATCTTCATTAAGTATCTCACAGTGTATCTTGATGATTTCTTGAAGGGCGGGTTGACTTGCAGAACGAGCTTCACCCATACTTTTGAAATTTTGAACCACGCCTTCAGGTAGTACCTGAAGCGCTAAACGCTTCACGGCAATGACCATCGTCAAAAGTGGCATGACCAACTGAACCATTTCCAACAGTTCATCCAGTTCTGGAGAGCTTTCATCACCAGGCAAACCGCCGTTCGATGATGATCCCTCCAACTGATTGAAATTCATCCAATACTCCAGCAGCGGTGCATATTTGGCGCCAAGTGCTTTTTTGATGACTCTGTTCTGAACTTCTTGGATGAAAGGTGTCACCGTATAAAAGAACCGAGTACTTAGATCGATCGGGTAGGCTTCCTGGAATAGCTGAGCGGAATTGATGAAAAGCTTTCGGCTCATCTTTCGCTTATCACTGTCTAGCCATTCGGCGATATTGTTTGCTTCCAGAAATTTTAACAGGCGATCTTGCGTGCTATTGGCTTTTCTTAACTGTGCAGCATCGTCACGATCGAGCATCCATTCCCAAGCCATTTTTTCATTGTCGGCATCTATTTTCACCTTGCGGCCAGTATCTTCATGAGATACCAGGTTGCTTTCATAAAATCGGATAGTGGCCAAATATGCCATGGGCATTTGAAGATATTCGACCAGCTCATCATTAATGGCTATGTCAGTTGATGAACTTTCACTCAAATAGGCATTGGACTCATAGTGATCTAATGCTCGATTGATTACCGCAGATCCAACGAGGCTTTCAATCTCCTCCTGTGCGAGAAGCCAATCCGTTTTGATTTTGCTAAACTCATTGCTCTCATAGAAAGATCCTGTGAGGGCTTGTATTTCGGAAGAACCTTCGTCGTTTTTATTGATCAGTAATCTCATAATTCGTGGAATTGGTCAGCTTTATTTCTCTTCAGCTGTTTTGGATAATCTATTCTCTGGAGATACGTTTTCTTCTTTCTCCACCGTAGGATGATAGAAGCCTAACCTTACTTTCTTCTTTGGAAAGTTGGCGGCAATAGCCTGATTGATGGGTTCAAAAACGACCTCTTCAGGGATGGTCGTGTCACTGGCCATGTATAGTTTCAAAGCATACAGCATTTGAGATCCACTGGAGAGCTGTCCATTGACCACAATATTGGATAGGGAAGGGTGGAGACCAATACCTGAGGTGATGGCCGAATCTGCTTTGTCACTGATCTTCAACTGTGCATCTACAAAATCCTTTATTTTTTGGTCTAAGGACTCTACTTTCCATTCACACTTGTTTCCATCTTCGTCGGTAAAATCAACGGTCTCGATAAACTTACCAGCATTCTTTTTACCTGTCAGCACTTCTGCCATTTTCTTGAAAAGCTGATCTTTGATTTCCTCGAGCTTTTTTTCGCGGTAGGCTTCTGGCTTATCCGGATATATTTTTTCAAGCCTTTCCATCTTTGCCTCCCAATATTGGGCTGGGCTATGAATGTGATAGGCTGAGGTAATTCCATTTTCCGAGAGGTAAGCAAGTATTTCGGGAATATCCGAGGATCGTTCCATCCAAGGCAGTGTGCCGTAAAATGAAGGCTTTGGATAAAAGCTCATACCAAAACTGTATTTTGAATGAAATCCAATACTCACGGCATGCTTGAACGGTGCATATGGATCATAAACCGGATAGGTGGAGATGCCTGTGTCGTAACAATTGTTACTAAAATCACCGGTGTAGATATACTTCACGTTTTCTAATCGCTTGGATCCAGTTTCAGGCCATGCCAAACGTGCATCTGTGCCAGGTACCACTTCTAAAGAGGCAATCTGAGCTTCCCTTCCAATTCTAAATCCTTTATTCCGCTTTCGCTTGGCCACTACAGCTTTGAGATGCTTGAACTCCACAATGGCCATGTCGATGAATCGCTTATAATCCCAAGAATTTAACCAGCTCTCAATTTCAGGGTCTTCGATATACTCTCTGCTGATATGCCCATCTTCATATTTCATCCGATAGAGCTGGGGACCACTGCCATAGAGTAAGCCTATTTCACGCTCAAGTATTCCTGGAGCTAGGTTGTTACGATCGAGGATATATCTGATCTTATCAGGAAGATCGTTGTGCAGCCCATAAGGCACTATCTTTTTGCCAGAAACCATGGCAGGATCACTTTCCCAGTCTACCTTTTTGGTAGTGCTGAAGTAATCCTTATTTAAGTTGGAAGTGACAGCAAAAGCGGAAGCGCCTACCTGTATGACAGCAGATCCTTTGCCTAATTTTTTTACGTCGCTTACTTCGGACATTTGGCGCAGATTATAGAACAATCGACTCCATGACCACAGTCAGCGCAAACAGCATTTATGACTTGAATAGGACGCTTGGTTTTAGGTTCTCTTTTTGTTGATCGAACCAGTTTGTTTCTTGATTGGAAATAAGGATTGTTTGTGTTCGCATTCATGAGATTTCTATTTTGGATCCGTTGAAAAACATAAGCGTGCATTGATAGAATCTTTTAGCCTCACCAGTATCATGGTCGACATACTCTTCTATCATATCGGAATTTTCGTAATTGGCTGCTTTGGTTCGGCGCTTAAGTATGCCATGTTGCACATTGACTATGCCATGTGATTTTTGGCGAGTTCTGCTGTAACTCATAAAAGAGAAGGGAAAAGTTTGCCCTTTTTTGGACAACTCTCGCATCTTATTAAGCGCGTCGAATAACTGCATAATGTGAAATTATACAGTCTTGAAGGGCACTAAAAGGACATAAAAAAAGGGCTAATGCCCTTTTTCATGTGAAAATCATCTATACAGTTCCAGCATCACCCGTGTAAGGTTTCTTGGCACCTCTTACGAGTCTTCTCCAATGCTTGCGCATCATTAAATACTTGAAAGAGTCGGATGGATTTGTCGACTCCAGGGGAAGTCTTTTGATCGCTAACTTTTCAGAGCGCTTGTCTTTTGCCGTTTTGCCTTTCGCATCAATTTGCGTTTTGGCATCCTGCAAGCTGCACCTTAGTGGCTTGCAGTTGAAATAGTCGATAAGTACTTTGGGTAATTTCCTATTCCCTCCAGAGAGTGTTTCTTGCATGAAATTGTACTCTTCGTTAATGCCAATATTGCCTTGACCTTCGGACATTAAGACTACTGTCCAGCCTGTACGCTTGCCTTCAGCATCTTTTTCAATGGCTTTCTTTAACTGTGTGGCCAGATCCTGTCCGGCTTTTTTATAGTTATTGGCCGCACGGTCATAAAATAGGTTCAATACCTTTTCTTTGTGAGGCTTATAGTACCTGATAAACTCATCGGCTAATTGCCTGATCCATTGAGGGGATAGCGTATAGTGAAATTTAAGAACACGCATCAGTCTATCTGATGGTTGAGCAACGCATAAACTCATCATGTTACCAAAATCAGCACCCCCTTCAAGCGCTTTGTTTTTATCAAGGTATTTAAGGATTCGACAGTCTTCCTTTTCATTCAATCCAAATCTTTCTGACCAGATAGGATCATTTCCATCGTGATAAAAATGCCGCTCGTTGATGTTGGCATAGAATCTTTCCCCAGCCTCCAGTTCTGGTTTCATACTAAAGATGGCTGTTTTGGTATCGTCAAAATCGGCTGCTAAAGCATCGGTCAACCACTCAGGGGTAAGAATATCAATATTGACCAGGCTTGATGCCACGAAGTAAAACGTATGCGCGCTTTTCTGCAATCTGGCTGAGATCCACCGCTCAGTCCATCGGTTCCAGGTTCTGTGCTTTTTGATTTTTTCCTCTGTGTCTCCAGCTTCGCAAGCCGCGATATATTCCTGTACCGCTTCATTCACCACAAGACCCAGTTTTATCACCAAACCTATGGCCTTTGAGGACATTCTTTTTGATTGCTTCAGGATCCAGTCATATTCCCCAATTCGGTCAGTATTGGGCATGTCCGTAGTAAAGGTATGGCCTCTGTAGAATACACTATTCCCGTATTTCAAGCGGAAGCCTCTCAAGGCCTTCAGCAAATTGGACACCCGCTCTGGTTTAAAATACTTGACTTCATCACCAAATACATGCACGTAGTTTCTTCCTGCTAATGATGCAGGACGATCCAAACTAGCATAGGTGACATTTAGCCCAGTGAACCAAATCATGGTATGCTTATAGGAGGCCATTTGGTTGTATGGTTTCCAAAAATGCTCTCTAATATTTGGCGGTAAATCCACCTTTTCCGCTTCTGTAAAGGTTGGCGGTGCTTTGCCAATGACATAATGAACATCTTTGTAATAACCCTTCAAGGCCAGCCCTTCCACGACTGTCTGAAGCACGTTCTTCGTGAGATTGGAGTACGTGTCTGAAATCCAACAAACGGGAGCGCCTGGCATGTCATAGGCCATTTCAATCAATCGATCAACTTGTAAGTCCGTCGTTTTTGCTGATCCACGCCCGGCGATGATGTAAAAGAAACGAGGCATGATCAATAGGCTAACTTGAGAGAGCCAATTGGCAAAACTTACCTTGACGTTTTTACTCTTCAGATTTACTTTCTTCCTCCAGCTCATTGAGTTTTTCTAACAGGTTAAAACTTGCCATCATCGCATCTTGACTAATTCTCATTTTGTCGCGTTCCGGAATGTCCAAATCTTCAATTTCTTTCGCCAAGGCTTTTCGGTCGATCGCCGGCAGGCCAATGGTAGTGGTGTCAAGGGATAAGACGCGTATGGGTGGTGTATACAATTCTGCAGGTAGCTTTTCAGGATCTAGCTTGTCTAGTTCCTGGAGCTTAGCGGCCTTCATGATCAGATCACCGTAAACTTCCCAATCTTTGGCACTTTCGGCGTTTTCAAATACAATGCGTGCAGCTTCTTCGAGCTGTTCGGCTTTTTGGTTTCTTAAGGCCTTTTTCTCAATATTTCGATCAACATAAAATAGGTTGATCGCTTCATCATACATTTCTCGAGCCCTGGCATATTTTAGGTTAAATGGCTCCTGAGTGAAAAAGGCAATGGTATTGCGGCGGCCATACTTGCGACTCATGCTGTTAAAAAGGGTCAAGGCCTCTATGTAGATGGCCTCTTCAACATTCATTTTAGTAATTGATCCGGAAGTGATATAGTCCTCCAGTCGGTCAATTAATTTTTTGTCCTCCATTCCGGCGAATATGTCCAGCTTAGACATTTGCCAACCTCTATTCCTTCGGATCTTACCTAGATGTTGACTAGCCGTAACATTGCCACGTTCAGCATCATCTAAGAGCGCCATTTGCTCTTTGGCTATGCTCATGAGTTGACCTCTCTTGATGTGATAGGCGATGTTGCTATTGGCATCATTGGCGGCCATGAGAAATACTTCCTGGTCAAACTGAAAGTATACCGCCATCTCTTCATGACTGTATCCGAGTGCAGCTAGTTTTTCTAGCTCTTCTTTTACTTCATCTGTCAGATTGATCAGTTGATTCATAGTCAAATCTATTTTAGTCTTTAGCTGGAGAGAAGGACATCAATCCATTGTATCTAAAATCAAAGACCTCATTATTATTCATAAAGAGGTATTGTTCGTGCATGGCATTCTCGCTAAAATTTCCAGATCCTTCGATCACAAAGCGATGATCACCTGATTTGATCAGGGTTACTTTGGAATGGTTCCAGCAATACATGACTGAAATATTTCGGTCTTTAGTGTAGATTTTTAACAAGTCATGAACCTTCGGCATCCTGTGTCTGATGGAATCCGAGATGATGATGTTGATACTTTTCAATTGACCCTTGTCATACCATTTGATCAGGCTACTGAGTATTCTTTCATTCAGGCTGTAGGTGGAAAATGATAATTCCTCGATTATGCCTATATGCTTGAGTATGTAGACAATGAAAGTGAATGCGTTGAAGCTCTTTAATGTGTAGATGAAATACGCCTCTCCAGGTGCAGGAAATTCACCCAATAAATTTTTAATGCTTTCCACTTTGCGGAAATGTGTTTTTAAGAATTTCTCTCGATGGACGGACGAGTCTTTATCCTCAGCTCGTTCTGATTGAATTTCCTTAATTGAGAAAAGCCTAGACATTGAGCAAGCGTTGAATTTCCCCCAATTCAACTTTCTTCTTTTCGATCAGCTTTTCACGGCCAATAGTAAGATGTGGCGCTTTGCCTTTTTTGATCTCCGTTTCTAATCGCCAAATGTTATGCTCTAGCTTTTCCTTTTTTCTGTAGAGATCCAATTGATTGAGCTTTCTCAAAGCTCGAACGCTTTTGAAATAGTCGAACACTTCATGATCACCGAGGATCTTGCCTGTGTTCTTGTAGTGGTTCAGCTCACGATATATTGCTTGATTTTCAATGAAAGACTCCACAAGTTGCTTCACGGAATCAAATTGTTCATTGAGATTGGTGCAGTCGAATAAATCTTGATGCGCTTTCAGATAGGTATAGTAGGCGCTCAACTTTCGAGACACCAGTACTTGAAGCTCAGGTGGACATTCTGGATCAGCCAAGAACGGCCAATCTTCACGCAGGGTCTTTTTAGAGCCGCTGGATTCTTTTATTGATGGCTTGGTATAAACTAAAATCCCACGTCCAGATGGACGCGGGATAAAGCGGCGTAAGAACTCATGATTTCTTTGATTAACCATGCTTGGTTATTTTTCAAAACTTGACTTTTCAGGAAACAGCTTTTGCAGAAAAGGCAAGACGGAAGCCCAACCTCTGTCATCATTGTTGATGAAAATTCGATTTTCAAAGGCATCCCTCATATTATCAGGGTTCACTTTCTTAAAGGCTGAACCTACATAGCTCCTCGTGCCAGCATGACCAGGATTGGCGCCATTGTCAACCACTACTGGACGTGAACCTTGCCAAACAATATTGTTGTAAAGCGTGGAGATCAAAAAGCCATTCTCAAGACATCCATATTTCAAGAGAATTTCTTTCAATTCTTCTTTCCAATAGGTTACTGGCGTGTGAGTGGAATAGTCCATCGGGGTTTTTATTTGCGCTTCTTTCAATGCTTCGATGGTTCTTTCGGAATTTTCACGAAACACACCTCCAGCATTTCCCCGAGGAACGAATGGACCACCTGAAACGAGCAAATCAATCTGTGTTAGACTTAAAGGAGACACTGGATAGATATCGTCATTACTGACAATGAAAAAATCTGATACCAGATCTGATTCAATGGCCATCATCAATTTCTGAGCAACATCCACTTGCGGATTGTCCGATATTGGCGTGTGCGGAATATGCACGATATTATCATTGAGCGAAGAAGGCTTATCACCAATGATGACAATTTTCCCTTTTGGAAAGAATTTTTCCCATGCGCGAATGGCATATAATAGCTCTGTTCCAGCTGCCGATTCTTCTTTATATGGAATGACGATAGCTATGCTATTGTCCTGATCACTTACCTGAGATTCGTCAAAGGCTTCTTGCAATTCCGCATCTGCCTCTTCCCTCAGGCCTTCAACCATTTCAGAAGAATCATTACTTTCGGCTACTTCCAAGCTTTCTGAATCGCTTTTCGGCTCAGCCGTAGGAGTAGAGGCAGGCGCCTTTTTAACTGTTTTTTTAGTTGACTTTACATTCGTTTTTGCCATTGCTTTATTTTTATAGGATTATAAAAAGGGAGCAATTTTCATTGCTCCCTTATTTTACATTACACCCTTATAGACCACCTTGTGAGGAGCCTTCTACCCAGTCCGCAGCAAGACCAGGCAGTGCTCCTCGATAGTGCATTGACTTGTATTTTCCTCTTTGCAGCTGCGCTGCTGTAATCATGGACATAATGCCTTCAGCATTGTCCTGACCTTCAGCATTGACTTGCATAGGATTACATGGAGTACCATGTATTCTGGTGCCATTTCCATCACCACAATCTTTTGAAACGAGGATAAAATCCTCATTCAAATTGTTTTGAAGCCATTCGGCAAAACCAAGTTCATCCCCTGGATGCTCACCGCTAAAGTTTTGTAACCAACCTTTTTTATCGGCATCACCTTCGCTTGTATCAAACCTGTTGATCGTGCTAGGTGTCAAGTAAACAGCCTGTGCTTTTTCTAGATCTTTGAGGATAATATCAGAAGTGGATCTTACTCCCTGTGCATCACGCCCAGGGAATCCGGTAATTTTACCATCTACATCTACTGCCAAATCTCGTACTCTGATGAATATGACATTTGGATCCTTGGCGGCAGGAGCTCCAGCTCCCCCGCCAATTGCTTTTCTTAATGATACTTTTACGTACATCTCTTCTCAATTAATGATTATAAACCACCACCAGCAGAGGCAGCTAATTCGATTCCTTTATTTTGCTGATACGTGTCATGCGCATCGTAGACTTTAGTGATTTCAGCCTTCGGATCATAACCATCAGGGACAGAGGCGAAAACAGCCTCACCATAGGCGAAACCAGCGCCTAACCAATACTCACCATAAGTACGCACTTCATAATCATGCTTTTGCACATCATTGATCACTCGAGGTATATCATTCTTGTGTCTGAGCTTGATGAGGTTTTCCTTTGGTGTCACAAATAGAATAGGACTGGCAAACATGCCATCGATAGGTCTTAGGTACTGCTTGCTGAAATCTATTGTATTACCGCCGAAATTAGCGTCATCAGATTTGCCCGAACCTGGTCCCCAAACGTTTTTGTAGGCTCTCTTGTACCTTTTGAAAAACTCATCACCACAGCCTATTGGCATCTTCTTAGTGCGGAATATCGGAGCTATCCAATCCATGAAGTCCTGAACATAATCCAAAACTTCCTGATCCGTAGCAGTCAGATAATTAAAGGCACCCACATCGTGATAACCCACTTTTTTAGCATTTGCGACCTTGTTGTCTACTAAGAATGTTTCAATCCCTGTCATTGAATCTTCAGGAGGCGTACCAGGATCTCCATTGTTGATGGTGTTCTGGTCTTTTTCAACATACTTGCCTTTCCAAATCATACGTAGCTCCACATCCTGCATCAGTTGTGGGTAGATAAGATTGTTCCAGATATACTTCGTGATTGGCATCTGATCTGGCGCCAAACCCTCATCATACATGTGCATCATATAAGACTCCAATACATCCGCAGGAATGATTGGGTAGTTAATCTTGTGTCTCCTGTTGCGTATTTTCAAAGGCTTGAAAAGCGCTTTTCCTGAAGGTGTCCACTTAGAGCTAAACTGCTGAGAAACCGAGGTAATCAACGCTTGTGTAGCTTGCCACTCTGTAATAGCCATTTTGGAGGTGAACATATCTGCACTAGTAAATCCCTGAAACAGGGCTTGTACTTCGTCAAGATTGTTTCTGCCCTGGCTCAAATAGGTTCCAAATTCTGTGGCTAAGTCTGCTACTTCGATGGTTGCAGCCTCAACACCTCGCATCGCTCCAGTTTTCAGGAAATGACCGACCGTAGCATATACAGGCAACCTCATATCTACTTTCATGATAGATGGTTTACTCGCATCACGTCGGATGTCTTTGTCCATTTCTGGAATTACATCATCTTCAGCAGACAATGCCAATGTGTCTATTTGATCATTGAGCTTTTTATTCGCTCCCAGCAAGTCATCAATTTGCTTTTGAAACTTTGCTTCTAAGCTTGCCGTGCTTTTTGCCTGAGCATCAGTAAAAGCAGAAATCAGACTGACAACAGCCTCGCTTTCGCCTTCACTTTCGTTCTCATCTTTGGATAGGTACTTCTCAAACTTAGAAGTAAAATCCTCTCCAAAAGTGGCTAGCACCTTCGAGCGCTGATCATTGGTCAGCACAGGTTTTCCATCCTTTTCCGAGAACTCAGTAAGACCGAGAAAGCCGAGGATGATTGTTGCCATTTTTTTCATTTGACTAATTAATTATTGTTAGAAAATTTGATTGCTTCTGCTAATTGCTGCGCGCGTTCAATGGCCATATCCAATGGCCCAATGTCGTCTATCAACCCATGCTTCAGAGCATCGGTTGCATAGAAAGTCTTCCCATTCAATATGCCTGGTACTGACTCGTCAAGCTTGCCAGCACGACTCGACTTGATATGGTTTTGAAATTCCAGCGCCAAGGGATCAAGCATCTCTTTTCGGATAAGCTCATAATCGCCTTTAAGCGCTAGTTGAAATGCCTCGTTCTTATTATTAGAGTGGGACGAATAAATCTCATGAAACTTGTAGCCTTCCTTTTCATAGTAAGGAATAACATCCGTAAAAGAGAGCATTACCCCAATGGATCCAACCTCAGAGGATATTTTGTTACTTGCGATGATTTGTCCGGAACCAGCTGCTGTATATAATGCTGCCGAGGCTAGTAGGTCTACACTAGAGACGATTGGCTTACCCAAAGCCTTTGCTTCTTCTGCTACTTGCAGCAGTGGCGCTATAGCAGACACGGATCCACCTCCTGAATCAAAATCGTAGACAATACTTCCAATATTTTTATGATAGACGGCCTCACGCACAAAATTGGCGATCTCCATGGTGCCATAATCGCACCAGGTACCATACTTTAGCATGGTTCCATGAATAGAGAAAATGGCCGTGCTGTCTTTGGCTACTCCATCATAGCTTGACTCATAAGAGCCAATAGCAGCTGAAGGAGACATGGCGCGAATATTAAATTCGGCACGTTCCGGAAGTCTATTTAATGATTGGTCGCCATTGATCAATTGATTGATCTGATCACCCATGCCTAAGGCTTGCATCGGGTGCAGCATAAAGGTGCCTCGCGTGATCTGAGATAATAAAAGAAACTGCCAGTTGGCTTGTGGACGCATCGCTTAGTATTTACTAAGCAATGTTAAAACCTTGCCATTTCCTTGAAAGGACGGCAATTTCAGCTTTTCATTATGTGATGTTAGTAGTCTATAAGAGTATAGGGATAGTGCCAACTGTCGTGATTCGCGGAAATTGACTTACCAGCCATAAGGTGCACTTCGTCAAATATGACCGGAAGGTCAGTTTCTCCCAGCACCAAATGGTTGTTATCCGTTAACTCTATCAATAGGATCACTGGCTCGTCTAACAGCAGCTCCGACTTTAAGGAAGAAGAAAGGTCAGTCTTGAAAACAAAACCTTCGTCGGCCTGTACTCCCTGAATTGTCATTAGACTGTTGCCTGTTAGCATCAGTTCCCAGACCGTATCCAATTCGATGGTCTTGGCAATTCTGTCGATTTGCTCATATTCGATAGTCGAGATCTTAGCGTAGCGAATACTTGCAATATTGTCTATCAGTTGTTTCATGGCTTATATTCTTAATTTCACTGATAGATAATCCTATCAACATTGACATTTATAAGGTTGTCGTAAAACTCGATTTTATCATTTCGCTGATAGGCCATGTTCATCATCTTCTTTACTCTTTCTTCCAAAATTTTGAGCTCAGATCTGTAGTGACGCTTTTTTAAGGTTTCTACATCTGACACCAGACCTGTCAGTTTTCTTGACACGATGAAGCTCATGATGATATCTTTTTGTCGCTCCTTCAGCTTGAGGCCCCTCATGTAATAGCGATCAAAATCGAGATTGAAATATAGCCTGAGCAACTCATTGAGCCGTGCCGTGTCTTCCTTATTGTAATACAGATGATAGTTCCTGGCATTGGAAATTCTATCCAATACAGGCAATCTAAATAAAACATCATTCTGATCGTGATCCACTGGAACGCTGCTGTATCTGACATAAGAAACCATCGCGGATCCAAAGTCGCAAGTCGCAGATACCTTGAATTCGTTACCCTCAGATTCGAACAGATAAGACAGGTAGCATTTAAGAAGCTCCTTTTTGATAGGTAGATAGATTTTCATAGTCGCCGTTTCCCTTAAAAATACAGTTTTAGCACGAATGAAGCAAGATTATAGCATGAGTATTGCTAAGTGTCTAGCTCAATTATTTCGATATATTTCTGTAACACAGTAACAGCGTAACAGTAAGGCTGTAAATAATTGATATTCAATACAATAGATCGTTACATTTTCTACTTACTGAATTGTATCAAGACTCAGCAAAATTGTAACAATGCTATGGTAGTACTAACTGTTACAAATTTTTTGTAACAAGACAATTTTGGCTACAAAAAATAATAGCTATTTGTATCATTCTAAATAGCTGATTTTCAGGGGAAATATAATAGTATTCTTATTTTTGTTACAGAGTTACAATATTTTGTTAAGAATATGTGAGAGGGGTTTTGAGGGGAGAGGCTGAGGCGTTTTTATGTAAAAAACGCTTTCCCCTTCTTGGATGAGTGCAAATAAGGTGTCACGCCCCTTGGGGGTCGTGACGTTTTTTAAAATATTATAACGATTGGGGGAGGCAGGAGTCCTCGAGGCGAATGGGGAAACTGTAGGTAAGAAGATAGATAAATAGGTTAAGGAGCACTTTACATGCAAATAACAAAACAGACGAGATTAAATATTTATCCCAAATACCCGAGATTTTAATGGTTTCGGTAAGGACTTACAAAAGAATTAAACTGAATTTAAGTGAGTAAAAAAGAAAAGAATCTTGATATTTTTATAAGCAAACTGTTAGACAGTGCTAAAATAAAATACAGTGCTGACGGTAGCAGTATCAAAGAAGTTAATGATGCTTTAAAAACCGCTTCCAAAAAAGGTACGGGTAAAGTAGGGTTTCCTGAGTTCGTAGGAATTTCAAAGGATTTTATCATCGTTATTGAAGATAAAGCCGAACTAGATAAACAGGCTAACTATTCTGATGACGAAGAAACCAAATTAGCAACAGATGTAAAATCGCTGACAGACTTTGCTGAAAATGGAGCATTACATTATGGAAAGCATATTATCGAAAATACCAATTTTAAAAAAGTGTTTGCTTTCGGTTGTTCTGGAGACGAAAAACACCACGTAATTCGTCCTGTTTTTATCGACGAAATCGAATACAAACTTTTAAAACCAGTTGAGAATTTTGAAAATTTTTCATCTGAAAATATTGAAAAGTATTACCGAGAACAAGTTCTTGACGAAACCCCTGTCGAAAGGTTAGAGCTTGAGCAAGTTTTGAAAAAATCGGCGGAACTTCACGAAGCGTTGAGAAACTACGGACAACTAGGTGACTCTGAGAAACCGCTAGTGGTTTCGGCAATACTTTTGGCACTCCGGGAAGACTCTAAAATTGCTGATCAACTAAAAGGAGATAATCTTAAGACAGACGGCAAAATTATTTTTGACGCCCTTTCTACACATATGACTCGTGTAGAAGTTACACCCGAAACCAAGAAAGAACAGGTTTTGGCCCAATTTGATATTATTAAGAATAGAACATTACTCAATCAAATTGACGAACGTTTAGAAAAAACACCTTTAAAATATTTTACTGAGTTTCTTCAAAAAAACGTTTATGCGAGTGTTGTTGCCAATTCTACTGAAGATGTTTTAGGTCGTTTTTATGGAGAGTTTATTCGTTACAGTGGTGGAGATGGTCAGACTTTGGGTGTTGTGCTTACACCTAGCCATATTACTGATATTTTTTGCGATTTAGTAGACTTAAAACCATCGGATATTGTTTTTGACCCATGCTGCGGCACAGGCGGTTTTTTGATTTCTGCCATGCATAAAATGTTAGAGCAAGCCAAGCCCGAAGAAATTGAAACCATTAAAAGAGATAGAATTCATGGAATAGAAATTCGCGAAGATATGTTTTCAATTGCCACAACCAACATGATTTTACGTGGTGATGGGAAAAGTAACCTAATAAAAAACGACTTCCTGAAACGTGATGTAGCATCAATGCGGTCACACAATTACACTGTTGGCTTTATCAACCCTCCTTATTCGCAAGCGAAAGGAAAGGATACGGCTCACTTATCAGAAATTCATTTTATAGAGCATTTGCTCGATGGATTAGCGGATAATGGTCGTTGCGTAATTATTGTGCCACAATCTACAATGGTTGGTAAGACTTCTGGTGACAAAAAAGTAAAAAAACGCATTTTAACTAAACACACCTTAGAAGGCGTAATTACTCTCAATAAGGAAACATTTTATGGGGTTGGGACCAATCCTTGCATTGCCATTTTCACAGCACACAAATCACATTCTGAGAAGAAATTCTGCAAATTCATCAATTACGAAGATGATGGATTTGAAGTTCGTAAACACGTTGGATTGGTAGAAACCGAAAGAGCCAAAGAACGTAAAGCACATTTGCTTAACTGTTGGCTTCATGATGCACCAGCTGAAACCAAATTTATGGTAAAGACCCCCATAGAACCAGAAGATGAATGGTTGCATTCGTTCTATTATTTCAATGATGAAATACCAAAAGCAGAAGATTTTGAAAACACCATTGCAGATTATCTCACTTTTGAGTTTAATATGATTATGCAAGGCAAAAGTTACTTATTTGATAATGCTGAATGATATGGATTTGAAGCTTAAGGAGTGGAAGGAGTTCGTATTTGAGGAATTGTTTGAAATCAAATCAACTTCAAGTGGAATTGACAGGAATAAGCTAGTAAATAGGAAAGGTGACATCCCTTATTTAACTCGTTCTGAAAAAAATAACGGATATGATTCCTTTATCTGTGAGCAGTCAGAAAAATATAAAACTGATAATGCCAATGTAATCACTATTGGTCTTGATACACAAACCGTATTTTACCAATCAAATAAATTTTACACAGGTCAAAATATCCAAGTACTAAAATGCGAAAATCTTAACAAAGAAATAGCTCAATTTTTAATTCCGTTGATTAAAAGGCAAATGGAAAAATTTAGTTGGGGAGGTAATGGCGCAACTTTAACAAGACTCAAGAGAAGTAAATTGCTAATTCCGATAGCAGAAAATGGGGAACCAGATTTTGAGTTTATGGAAGCCTTTATAAAACATAAAGAGCAAGAAAAGTTTCAAGATTACAATAATTACATTAGCCAACGTATTGCAGATTTAAAAGATTTTACCACTGTTGAGCCGATTGAAGATAAGGAATGGGGAGAATTTTTTATTGGAGATATTACCGATATCCTTTCAGGTAGAGATATTTATGGTTCTGAAAGAATTAAAGGAAGCACACCGTATATTTCTGCAACTGCGAATAACAACGGAATTGGCCATTTTGTTGGTAATGAAAATCTAACAAAAGAGTCAGGCTGTTTATCCGTAAACAGAAATGGTTCGGTTGGTTATTCCTTTTATCACCCTTACGAAGCATTATTTGGGAATGATTGCAGAAAATTAAGACCTAAGAATCCAAGTAAACACGTTGGGATTTTTATTTCACAACAAATCACAAGACAGAGGGGAAAGTATGGTTATGGTTATAAAATGGGAACTGCAAGGTTAAAAAGACAAAAAATCTTACTTCCAACAAACGACCAAAACGAACCCGACTATGAATATATGGAGAATTATATGAAACAATTGGAGTTTCAGAAATTGAATGAGTATATGACCAAAAAAGGAAATTAACAGTTCAAGGATTAAAACTGATTACAGTAATGTTGAATAAGGCTATCGATGATTCTTGGAAAATAGGGATTGGAGCCGCAGGACATATGTTGGCGGAAGGAATAAAAATTTACTATGACTGTACTTAAATAAAAACAAGCCAAATGACTGAAATAAAAGCTAGTTCCATATTGCCCATTAATGATTCTGACCTGAATCACTTCAAATTACATTTAGCCTGTTGGAATGGATATAAACAGCCGCTAAATGTATATCTAGCCGATTGGGAAAACTGGGTCGGATGGAATCAATGGAGAGGTGGAAAGAATGACTTTAATAGGAAATTCATCTTTAGTCTAATCCAATTCTATCACGAACCGAATAAATGGCTGTTTGGTGGAATTTTCGAAATAATTGAGAGACACGATAATTGGCAAGACACAGAAATCGGCTACAAAGTAGAACTTCAAGATTTGCATAGGGAATTAATTGGACGTCTAATAATTGATTTCACAAGGTATCAAGGAATGAGAGGAAGAGCTTTCAAGTTGGAAAGTTATTTTTCGGACTTCAGGGTTTCGCAAATTCTTAAACGACCATATGATGGTATAAATTTTCCAGGTTACGAAAATATCAACATCGACTTTCCTGAGCTTGAGTCAATCTTTAAATTCCAAAAAAATGACTGGAAAGCTGCTTTAGAAAGTGTAAAGGGCGTTTATGTCATATTTGACAAATCCAATGGTAAAAAATATATTGGTTCAGCCTATGGAGACTTTGGAATCTGGTCAAGATGGGCAGTTTATGCAGGAACGGGACACGGTTTCAATAACGAGTTGACCAAAATCATTTCTTTAAAAGGAATTGATTACGCACGACAGAATTTTAGATTTTGTTTATTGGAATACAGACCTGCGCGGACTGACGATTCCGTAGTATTAGGACGAGAATCGTATTGGAAAGAAGCATTATTGTCACGAAAAGAATTTGGATATAATAAAAATTAGAATGAAAACTGCCGACAATATTGTATGTGCTTAATGCGGGCTGAATAGCTATAAATAAGCATTTTTGCACTTAATAAGCTTTGTGGTATGCAGACAGTGAATCGCTCAGAAATCCCGCACTATGCTTATTCTTAGTCGTTAAATACAATTACCACAAGCTATCACGTTCAATTTGTTCAAGTATATTTTCTAATTCTTCTACCAATCCGTTTCTAAAGTCATTCAAGTAAAGGTGGTCGAAATACAGATAAAGTAAAGGCCATATAATTGTAAACATCAAAATGGTTAGGCACATTGACAGGAATTTAATTCTTGGAAGGATATGTTTTATTAATCTGTTCATTTTTTATCGGCCATTATCAGTCCACAGGGAAATATCCGTACTCTGGCTTAAAAGAAAGTAATGAGCAACAAATCCTTTGTTCCTTGTCGATCCAGCCGACCATAAGTTCCATGTCCCATTCTTGTATATCTATTACTTCAGAATCGTTTTTAAGAGCTTTTGAAATTACCCTCTTTGGCATATCTTCAATAGACCTATTCTCCCACCAGTTTAATTGCCTAAATAGGTGAGGGAAATATGATATTCTCCAAATCGCTTCTTGCGTTTCATCATCATTTGGGTATTCTGCCCAGTCTCGGTCGAGAATAGTTCCTATTTTCCCAAAATGATTATTGGGGAAATCCGCAATAATTTCAAATCTTGGTTTTAATAATTCGGAGGCGTTCATAGTTTTTCCCCTCCATCCTCAATGACATAAAAAAACGAGTGACCAAAATCTCTGAAAATAGGATGCTCTTTATCCAATATCGGCTTGAAATGATCAGATAAAAATTCATAATCCGTTTTAGGATCTGTCCGTACCTCATGCAACTGGGGCGTTTTGGTCAGTAAAGGATTGATTTCGGAAAACTCCATTTTAGTAGGATTATCGGTATCGAATAGGATGTTTTCTGGTCTTTTTAAAATTTTCATATTTTGATTGTTAGCAGATTTCATAATAGAACCAGTTGGTCAGTTCCTCTAATTCGTCGGCATCCTCCTGGTTAAGACCTTCATTTCTTGCTTCAATTGTGAGGTCGATGATCCGCGCCAATTTCTCCTCCGTACTCGGATCCAGATTGTGGCGCTCTATGACGCTTTGTAATTTGCTCTTTGGTTGATTGTCATCGATCATGGCTGATTCTTCTTTAGCTGAGTTCTGGTTCATAGTTTCACTTTTTTTCGTTCGTATATTCCGTTAATAGTTCATGTTTGGTGATGGAGATTAATTCCAAGTTGGCTCTCTCCAAGAGCTCATCTTCTAGAAATTCGATATTTGGTGACAGCCATTCGAAACCCGCAGGTCGCTGTTGGATTTTATGGTCTGCGACCCAAAATATCTTATCACAGGAATGATCGTCTTTTGAAAGGCCTATTGGCCGAAAGATCCAAAAGTCACAATACACCACATAGGCGGTTCCGTCAGAGTTGTATCGATCTTTACACAGCTTGCATCGCTGCTGTGCTTCAGGTATTTCAGTTTGACATATTTCACATTGATTGTTCATCTTATTTCAGTGTTACTTGTAAATTCCAGCCTTTGTTTTTTAGGTAATTGTTTGCTCTGATCACTTTCCGATCCCAAGTAATAGGCGAGCTCTCACATGGGATCTCTATCTGTTTTTGGCGTACAACAACAGTGAAACCAGCTTCTTTTAATACTCGAGCTCTGTAATATTCGCGATGACTGTTCATCTTATTTCTTGTTTACAGGGTTGTGAGAACAATGACCTTTGTGCGCCCTCAGCTGAGCTTCTGATTCCGCTTTGTAATGCTTGCAATACGGACATTTAAGCCGTGATAGCATTTCTTCTTTTTCACGCTGCAGTAGAGCTAAAGACTTTCTTAGCTCAGGTAATTCGTTGCAATTGGCCTTTAGCTCATTGATTTCATCCTGAGCCTTTATATTATGCTCTTTGAGCTCATTGCTTTCTGCTTGTAGCCGTAAGTTCTTATCAGCGAGGATCGCTTCCATACGCGTCTCATTTTGCCTCTCTGCGAGCATTTCGCTAAACATATAGATGCTTATGGTGAAAATGGTGCTGTACACAGCAGCGGCAATGAGTAGTTGCCAGTTTCCGGCCATAAATAAACCTGGAGTGTCGTAGTAGATCATGGATAGGATCCATATACAGAAGGCAAAGAATTGTGAATAGCCCTGCTTGCCTTCTCGTGCAAAAGTGATCACGACAATCTCGAAGATTACCACGACCGCCACACTGTGCAGCTTGTTGAGCCAGTCCCCAGGAACAATGGGAAAAAGCTTCATGGCCAGCTCGTAATGTACCCACGCCAAATGCTCTACATTGTTGACCATGACAAGTACGATGACTGCCGTAATGATGGACTTTGATGTTTTCATGATAGGTCTTTTTCGGTTGGCAATCGGTTATTGTCATAAATGACTTTCAACCCTTCCACGGTAAATATTTTGCTTTTCGCCGCTCTCAAGACGCGAGCGATTTTGATCGCATTTGATACTTTGTATTTCCTGCAAGAACCTATTTTATCAGGCATGAACACTCCAGCTGATTCATAAAAGCGGATAGTACTCATAGGCACATTGTGTTGTTTAGAAAGCTGACTAATAGTGATATAGGCTGGTTTAATTTCTTTCTCTTTATATGGCATCATTCCTTCATTTTGGTTGCTGCTATTTTTGTGATCTCGAAATCCAAGCGATGCAGATAAAGGCATCCAAGACTCACGGCATGAATAAGCCATTGCGGATCTGTTTTCTCATTGATGATTTCTTGGGCTAAATAGATTGTTCCATCAAGCTCCATTCTCGCCCAGAACTCTAAGCCGATGCGCCTGGACCCATCTCTATGTCGGAATTGATTAAAATCATTCACTCTAACATATTCTCTTTTTGCGATTGTAATTGACTCCATCAGAAAGGTTGTAATGAGGGTTCTTTAATCGTTTTGGTTGAGATGTAAATCATCTCTACAGCTTTGCTCGATTGATCGGGCAAAGTGACTCTTCGTATAATGCGTCCCTGGCCATTATGGTGTTCTTTAGGATCCAGCTCATAGCTGTAGTATTTAGACCAAGCGCGGATCGCTTTTCCAAATTTGTGTGAAGTCCAATTCGACCGAGTAGCTTTTTTGTAATCATCAAACGCCTCGTTTCTAATCACAAATTCATCAAGCCTTTTGCTTTCTGTGGAGAAATAGACATCCGCCCATTCGTGAAATGCGCTACCCATTTCGCTGATGAGATTTCTTTTCTCCACATTGTTCATCGGTGGTTCGATTTTCTCATGCTGCATATAGAAATGGCAGCACTGGATCATGAAATTGTAAAAGTCATTCCATTCTTTTTCGGTGAAATCTTCGTTTAGGATGTTCTTTCCAAAATCATCTTTAGGTGATCTCGTTTCATTGTAATGATCGTTGCTATTGTGATGATACAGGTCAGAAAAGACCGTGTATAGGAGCCTTCTTTCGGTAGAGCTATCGAGGTTACGAACCACGAAGTTGGAAGTGATTGCAAACTTTGGCACCTCCTGAAAAGGAATAATGAAACGTTGGTTGTTTTTTGGGTTTACCGTAAGCTCACCCGTCAGCGGCGCAAAGAAAAAGTGAAAATTCAGGTACTGATTTGCATCGTCTACTAAGATATAATCTGTGTGCCTGGACACGTTTTCATAGATGAATTGATCTTCAGTAAGTTTTGGTTTTCGGCCATCGAGCGTCACCGATTTCATGAACTCCCGGACAGCCTTATAGCATATTGATTTACCAGAACCTCCATGGGATTCGCCATCATCAGAAACTCTGTGATCCATTGCAAAGACTGCCCATGGTCGCGACGGATCTCGATAGCGGTGCAGCAAGTATCCTAATGAATATATCTTATTGATCAGATGCTGCTTTTGTTCTTTGATTTCGTCAAAGGAAAGGTTTGGGCCAGCAATATCAAACTTATGTTTCTCCAGATACTTCTTTCGCTCATCGGCTGTTTTGCCTTCTAAGGACTCTTCAAGTTCCTTTCGCCAAAACATTCTGGAGGTTTGTATGAGGTAATTGAAAAAGATATTATCGTTCTTCAGCACGTCGATATCCCATGTGCCTTCTTCCCCTGCGGTAATCTTAAAATGAGGTTCGTCTACCTTGAACTGATGCTTCATCACTTCATCCTCCCACACAAACCTGCTGATCTCTCCAGGTTTAAATTCTTCCATCGACTTACTGGTCACTTTCACTGTTTTGTTCTTAAAAAAGAAGTACTGGGTGCTTTTGTCGTAATCGGTAAAGTCTATTTCTACAACCGGAAGATTGCTCATAGAAGCCTCACCAAGTTGTGTAGACCTAAAGAAGGTATCTCGAAGATCTTCATTCATCAAACGGTCCTGAAGGAATTCATGAATGAACGCCTTGATTTCATTGGCCTTCGTCTGACGGACAATATTGTCCTGAATACGGATATAGATATATCCCTCTTTTTCGTTCTCCAGCTCCAGTCGGGCAAAGCCATTTCGGCCTAAGAAGTTATAGAGTCTTGTGTTTTTAACGGTGTAAACCTCTTTGTATCCCTTACCCTTTGTTGTGGATTTATATTCCACTTCCCAAAACTGGTAGGGCAAGGCTGTAGCAAGTAATTGCTTAAAGTCGTAGTAGTTATGATATCGGAAAAAGTCCTTGACATCTTTGCATTGATTGCCTCGCTTATCCCGTCTTTCGCGCAAACTATCGGGTAGGTAAAGGGTGCATAGCTCCAGATACTCCAGTGCCAGGCGATGCGCTTCTTTCTTACCAGTAATATCAATGTCAGGAACATTGATCACCCGTAGAGCCAGCCCGCTCAGTTTGGTCCATTGCTTTTTTGTGAGCTTCGCCGTTTCTGAATTCGGCCAAACTACCTGGTACCCGAGCATGGCCATGTTCAACGCATCAGATCCACCACTGGCGTAAATGATCTCAGAAAGCTTAGTTGGTTTTGGCTTTATCTCCTCTCCAGACTCTTCATCAAACTCAGATTCATTCTTCGGGATATTCGCTTCTTGTGCTTTGATGCACACAGACAGGCCATGAAGGAAATCTTTTGGCCGCTTGCCATAGTACATGAACCTTCGACTTTTATCAGGACTGAGAGGTTGGTAAATCTTTTTGAAGTCTCCTTCATCAAACATCAATATTGGGTAATTATCCGTTGATGAAATGGTAATAACCTTTCTGTTTTTTACGATCGAGTAGGAGGTAAGACTGTAGAAATGGTACCTCATGAATACCTCAGTCACTTTTTGATAGTTTATATCTTTAGAACCGGAATCGCTTTTCTCATAAGGAATCACCTTCTCAGCAAGAACAGATTGAACGTCCTTTTCTGTGTATTCTGGCTTAATATCGAATAGCCATTCTCCATCAGCTTCATCGGCTTCAGCATTCCTTGTTTCAATTTTTGGCTTGTATATCTCAGCTGATAGTTCTTCAGATCCGATTTTATAGTCAGCCGCAAGCTTTTGACAGGCTTGACCAAAGTCAATACCCTCTTCTATCGAACAGACATGAATCGCATTGCGAGGAACATGGTCTCCGCCAAAATCGGTTACTACCCAATTACCATCATCGAGTTTTCGCAGGGTAGCTGAAGCTGTTTTTTCATTTCCGCGAAGCTTAAACTTGAACCCTTTTCGAGTAACGCCAGGCTCAGCTTGCGGATAGTATGCCAAGATTATATCCAAACCGCCATTTGTTTCTGCTAAAATTCTAGTATGCTCTATATACACTTGCGAGGGTTGTTTTGATGGTTTGTGGTGTTAAAATTCCCTCAAGTCGCCAGAGGGAATTAATTTGATTTTCATGAACACTTTAGGCCGTCTGCCTAGCTGCGACTTACTTAATTATCTTTCTTGTTCGATTTATTAGTTCTTGCTTATCTCTCTCATATTGCTCTATCATTTCTAGGATGATGCGATGAATGTCCAACCTGTATGCTTTACCATTCAGAAAAGAATTTAAAGTACCAACAGAGAGCTCAGTTTTGCGCAAAAGCTCTTTATAATAGCCTTTAGGTAGCTTTTTCTTTAATTCTTCTATTGACTCTACAGATAGCATAATTCGCTTTTGTTGTTTTTTTGTTGCTTATGTATTGCAATAATACGAATAAATGCTATAATCATGCTATAAAAATCATAGGAAAATTATCACACTATTAGAATGAACTTTGCAAGCATGGATATTAATAGAGGACAGATCTTAAAAGACGTAATAGAAAAGTATCGACACAACACAGGCACAGGCATCTCAGCAATAGCAAGAAAGGCCGGGTACCACCCAACAATGCCTTATCGACATTTTAAACAGCCGGATCTTCCTACGCACATCATAAGGAAATATGGTAGGGCAATGAATTATGATTTTACAGATCAAATCCCTGAAATGGCCCAAGATTTTGTAATTACCGAGAGCCCCTTCCAAGAAAAGAAGATCACAAGCCTAGAGGAATGCTTAGCAGAAAAGGAGAAATGGAAAGAGAAATACTTCCAGCTACTCGAAAAAACCAATCAAATGTTGCAGGACAGAATTGAGCAAAATAAATAAGCAAATTTCACACGTGATTTTTATGTGTTTGATAACCAAACAATTGTATAGGTCTAAAAAGACCCCTACGGACTACTTCAAAATTATGAAAACCCTCTTTAATTTAATTAAAGAGGGTTTTTTGTTTTAAGTTAGGGAATGGTCGAGTCAATCGATGATCTTACCTCTGGTTATTGTAAACTGTTCAACTATTCAGAGCCGCGTGGAGGCTTGCTAAATAGCTCCTAAGATTGCGAACAGATTTCTGTTCATCTGGTTATTTCAATGTTTGTGTGGACACTGACAAAACGAAAACTAGCACATTCAATCTTCCAAAAAAATACTTCCGATTTGTCATATTTCGTTGTGGTACAACTTCTGCCGTAATTTTGGATGTTGAAAAAGTTTGATTTTGCGCCCTGAATAAATCAGGGTTCCATTCTTTTCGACCATGATAGTCAGGTTTTTTACCCAAGAATCGCCTAAAGAAAATAATTCTCCTTCCACACGACCTAGAAACTTTATAAATTCAGTTAATTGTGATTTATTAGTGTGTGTGAATAGTAAAATTTTAGCTTTTTGGAAATGCTTTGCGCTTATTATAGTTGAATCTAGGAACTGACTTTAAGTCAAATGTAAAAATTCTCATTTCGAAATCTGAAAGTCAAAATTTCGACTGTTTTGAATTCCATCATTATGAGGGTCGCATATCTAAAAGAAAACTCACAGATCTGCGAGAGAAACTATTCTCTTCACCTTAATTTTTATGCCCGATTATTGAAAAAATTCGCACAATAGTTAGTCTAAGAAATTACAGTAGCATTAGAAAAATTTAGCCAATGGCTCGCCTCCCAAGCGACTTAAAGTGTATCAAAAACGCAATTTGAATTACTTTAATAGAAGATGTTACAAAATTGGATAGTCATGTTACGCCTATTTTACAATAGTAATAATCCTAAGTGTAGTTTCGTAATTGTGCCTGAAAGGCTAAATCTTAAAATCATTTAATAGCAACTTTAACAATTAGACTTATGCTAAAACATTTACTTGTCATTTTATTGACTATTACATTAATAGGTGTCAGCTGGGCACAACCAGTTTTTAATAATGGAGGGGGTTCTGGAGACCAACTTTATTCTACTGTCAGTAATTGGAATTTGAACGGATCTGCAGGTTTACCTTCGTCCACGGAATATGCACAATTAAATGGGACACCAATATTTGATGTCTCAACGACAGTAGGAAGTATTAGAGGGGTGATAGCCACATGTGGCTTAGCAAACAATGGAGATAATACGATTACCATAACCGCACAAGATACACCGCCGTTTGGCGACTTTAGTATTTGGGCTAATAATGGGGGAGCCTTTACAATTGATGTCAAAGTTGTTTTGGGTGATAATGGAGTTAATCATGTTATCAAAGTAGATGATGGTTCCTCTGGATCTAACGGAAGTATAATCTTTGGGGAAAACTCAGAATTGACCATTAACCGACTTACGGACTTAGAAACAAGTGCCACAGGAATGATAAACTTCAATGGTGCTCTTAAATCAAGTACAGCAAATTTCAGACTTGATGGTGGGCCAAATGTTACGTTTGGATCCACTTCGAACAATGCTGAATTCAACAGGGATTTTGTTTTTATTAGTGGAAGTGGAGGAACACTTACAGCAAATACTGCTGACAATGGTACATTCATCAAAGCGGAGCAAAAAATTCAGGTGAATGGGTCCAATGGAAAAGTGGTCGTGAATGGTGAAAATATTTACAAAGGATCCATATCGATTGCTGGTTCGAATACCTTAAGAATGGAGATCAACAAGAACCAAAATTCAATGCAGAACGTGGTTCTAGAGAGTGGATCATTGACTTTAGCGATAGGATCAGAAGTTTCTTTGATACAATTCAGTAATTCAGCTTCTTCGAATTGGGGGACAACTGGTTCTCTTGGTACACTAACGATTGAAAATTTTAAAAATGGAGTACTTCGATTCGGGACAGATGCTACTGGTCTCACTGCAGGTCAGTTGAGTCAGATAAACATAGGTGGAGGTACAGCGGCATTAGACTCTGAGGGATATTTGATTGATTCGGGTTCTTCAACTTGGACTGGTTCATGGTCTGCTTCACCTAATCCTACAGATGATGCAATTATCAATTCTGCTTATACCGGAAATTTGGAGGTGAGTGATTTATATGTTCAAACTGGTGCTTCTGTAATTATAGCCAGTGGTGAAACGGTAAAAGTGAATGGTACTTTTATCAATAATGGCAATGTTAGCATTGCATCAGGAGGATCACTAGTGGTGATGGGGGCAGCTAAAGGAAATGCTACGATAACAAGAAACACCGCTGGTAACGATGGATATAGTATAATTGGGGCGCCTGTAACCGGTGCTACACTAGAAGGAATTGTTTCCCAAGGCGCTAATCTTATTTACGAATCTGATGGCACGGATTTCACTGCGGTTACTTCTGGAGCTATGGTTCCTGGTAAGGGATATTTCATGGCTCAAGTGGGTGAAGCCTCTCCAAGTGTATCATTTACAGGAGCTTTGGTTTCTGGGAATGTCAGCGCAACAGTCGCAGCTAGTGGCTACACGCTTGTAGCCAATCCTTATGCTTCGGCTATCTCGGTAGATCAACTTATAGCTAGTGATGCTGCGAACGCAACGACAGGCTCTGTTTACATATGGAGCGATGGTGGAACCAATGGTGTTTCTCAGTCTGGCAAAAGAGATGGTAGCTATTTGGTTTCAAATCAGCTAACGACTCAAGGTGTGGTTGGCTCGGTTCAGGGATTTTTTGTTCAGGGACAAAATGGTGGGGATATTACTTTCACTCCTAGTATGCAAGTGACCAGTGGAAATCTCGATGGCAGCTTTTATAGAAAGGCTACTGACGAAAAGCAAATTTTGAAATTGGCAATCTCCGGAAATGGTCTTTACCATGAAACTACAGTAGGATTCTTGAAGCGAGCTACTTTTGGCAGAGACTATGCACTAGATGCAGAGTTTCTCAAAGGCAATGACTTAATCTCCTTTTATTCGAAAATAGAGGATGTGCGCTTTGCGATACAAAGCCTTCCTTTGGTAGAAAGTGATCCGATCGAGGTACAGTTAGGAATGGATTTGGCAGAAGCAGGTACCTATACCATTTCAGTGGAAGAATTTTCTGGTTTCTCTGATTTACAGCGTATTATTTTGATCGATCAGTTGACAGGAAATTCTTATGAATTGAAGAATGGTTTCTCTGTAAGTTTCTCAACAGAATCTGTGGTAGATGCTAGCCGATTCAAAGTAGTGGCAGCTCCTGCTAATGTCTTATCTATAGCTGACGTGTTTGATAAAGTAAATGTTTTTGGAGGGACGTCAGAATTAACAATCAACTATACTTCAGATAAGGTGGAGCAAGTCAATATCTACGCTTTGGATGGACGGTCAGTATTTGCTGGCGAGGTTGCTTTCAAAAATAACCAAGCTTTGATTGACATTGATATCAACAGAAATCAAGTACATGTGCTGAGAGTCAATAATCAAGCTATCAAATTCATTGTTAAATAATTCCAATACCAGAACATTAAAGACATGAAAAATTCATATCAAATACTTTTTACCTTATCGCTAATTTTCACAAGTACGGCACTATTGGCTCAAGGTCCACCACCGGCCACACCAATCGATGGAGGTTTATCTCTGCTGCTGGCGGCAGGTGGAGCTTATGGTCTCAAAAAGATCCATGAGCGCAGAAAGAAGCAATAAGTTCAAAATAGTTAAAGTTGGAAAACACATTCAGTCAAATAACTGGATGTGTTTTTCCTATAAAGTTGAGCTTTACATTGTTCAATAAGCCTAAATATCCAATTTTTCCTTACCGAGTTTTTGACACCTTCTTACCTGTTTTTGACTGTTGAATATAAATAAGATAAATGCATTAAGGATATTTGGCAGTTTATCGCTTCTAATTTGTGTGAACATTGCCTTGGGACAATCCACCTATACTCCTCCAAACTGGTTTAGAACGACGCGAAGTGCTCCGCTTACAGATTTAACCACAGTTCAGGATATCCTCATATCAAATTATGCTACCATCAACGACGGACAAGATGATCTGCCCGGAATTCTGCAAGCATTGGAGCTGGCTAAGCGATCAGCGAGTCCTTCTTCGCCGGTGAAAGTGGTCTTTGAGAAAGGTACCTACGATTTATTCCCCGACGGCAGCCAGACACACGCCATCTTCTTCAACAGCGCCAACTCTGTGGTTATTGAGGGAAATAAAGCCAACATTCAAATACACAACCCAGAGGTCGGTTTTTTTAGCATGTTTCAAAGTAAGAACGTCATCATCAAGGATTTGATCATCGACTATGAAACACTGCCTTTTACCCAGGGAACAGTTACAGCGAGGAATTTTTCTAACAATTCCTTTACCCTAAATATTGATGCAGGTTTCCCACTTTTAAACGAGGCGCACTTTGGTAATGCAAGTGAAAAATGGGGAATGCTCAAGGAGGCTGATGGGAGACTCAAATCAGGTGTTTCTAATCTTATAAGCGTCCAGAGATCAGAGCAAATATCTGGAAATCAGTTTCAGGTATTTCTAAACGGGAACATTCTTTCTCAATTCGAAATTAACGACAGATACGTGCAGATTGCTCGAAATAATGGAAGAACCATTTTCAGGTCAAATTCAGGTGAGAATATTACTTATATAGGCATTACAAGTTATGCCAGCCCTGCAGGATCTTACAATGTATTTAATCACAAAGAGTGGAGTTTGATCAACTGTAAAGTTTTGATTAAATCAGGGCGAATTCATAGTGGAAATGCAGATATTCTTCATATAAATGGAGGATATATAGGGCCTTGGGTAGAGGGTTGCCGTTTTGAAGGACAAAGTGATGATGCGATAAATATGAAGAATACCAAAATGGATATTCTGTCTATCCTAAGTCCTACAGAGATCACAGGTTCATTAGCATTGACCACTCAGGACACCATTTCGTTTTACAATCCACGAGATGGGGTTTTCTTAGGGCGTGTTGGGTTGACCAAAGCGGCCGAATTTGTGAGTAGCGGAAAGTTTAAATTGACTTTGAGTGAGCCAGTAAATCTCACGAATTTGTCTGATGCGAACGTTGGGGATAAGGCTTATATCGAAACCAGAATGAATGAGTCATTCGTTTTCATAAATGATACGATTCGTAATGGACGTAGGTATGGAATGCTGCTCCAGAACGGTTATGGAGTGGTAGAAAACTGTGTTTTTGAGAATCTGAGTAATTCTGCCATCCGTATGGAAAATGGCGTGGATTGGGGTGAAGGGTTTGTGGCTATTAAGATTCAAATTGCCAATAATCGATTTATTAACAATGGTTTGGAAAAGGAGTTTAATGACGACCCACTAGCGTCCACCATCACTGCTATGATCAGTAAGTTAGGCAATGGCAACTGCAATCCGTGGTGCGGTACAGAGATTACTGAATGGAATGGTTTGGAGGATATCTGGATTGAAAATAACTATTTCGAGTATAATAAAGCCAGTATAAACATTCATAATTATGCACTGAAGGATGTTGATGATTTATCGCTGGTTTTAGGATTTACGGATAAGGATATCTCTTTAGCTGGTGCATTTGATGATATTTTAGGAGCAAATTGGTCTTTAAATGCTTCAAGTAATAATACTAGTGTGGCAACAGTGAGTGTTTCCAATAAGACTCTAACTATTACAGAAGGAGCCAATTCTGGAAGTGCTTTAATAAATATTGCTGCGACGAATACTAGCGGCGGCAAAGCTTACAGCAGCTTGAAGGTACAAGTGGCAGAATCTGTGTTGATAGGCGACACAGATCAATATTGGTCTAATGCGAGTAACTGGCAGTCAGGACAAAAGCCATCATCACTTGCTGCAGTGTTGGTATTGGCTACTCAGTCTTACGTGGATGAGTCCTTCACGCTTTCTCAAATATCTAATGATAAAAATGCTGCCAATATTAATATAACAGGAGATAAAGCAATCACATTGCAAAATACGTCTGGATCTGCTGATCCTGCTATTCTAAACCAAAGTGATCGGGTTGCTCGTTTCTCAATAAACACTCCCTTGATTATTGACAATATTACCAATGCTTTCACTTATCTCGGCCTTGGAGGAAGTGTTTCCAATATTTTGGAATTTGGCACTGAAAGTTCTTTGCAAGTAAATACCCGAACTATGACCTATTCAGTAAACAATGAGCGGGATAGGATCTTTGAGTTCAATGGAAGCCTTGTTGGGAACAATAATCTGATTTTTGGAAATTTCACCAACAATGTTTTCGGAGCTACTGCTTCCAATCGATTGTTTACTGGAGATTTAGTCTTTTTTGCAGATAGTGAAGTGAGGGTGGAAATGCATGAAGATTCTATATTTCTTCCTCAAAGTCGAAAAATACAGGTAAATGGAAAGAACGCTTATTTAGTCTTGAACAAACCAAATTTAGTGAGAGGCAACATTTCTGTTGCAGGAGCCAATGATATTACGCTAGAGATCAATGAGAATCAAACAGCGTTCAATCAAATCGTCATGGCTGAAGACGGTATAGTCAAACTAGTGGTTGATAAAGATGTTGACAGTGTCTTTTTTAAAGATAATTCAGCAAGCGGCTGGGGAACTGGTAAAGTGATTATAGAAGGATTTAGAAACGGGGTTATACGTTTTGGAACCAATCAAAATGGCATTACCAGTACTCAATTGAATCAAATTGAAATAAATGGAGTGACTGCCTTTCAGATCGATGAAAGAGGATTCTTGTATGGAACTCAAACTACTATTTTCAATGGAAATTCGGCTTTGGATAATTTATGGTCAAATACTGGCAATTGGTTGAATGGTTTAAGAGGAGATGCGGCAGAATATGCGCAATTCAATGCATCGGCCGAGCTGGATGTGTTGGCCACTGTAAATCAAATCAGGTCGGGTGGAGATGGCGCTATTTTGGATCAAGGTGGTACACTTAACGTGACAGGTAAGGGCTATACTGCGGCTATTCTTCAGATTGGTGGAGATGGAGCCACTTTTAATATAGATGCTCAGGTAATCATTAACTCCACAGATGATTTTGAAAATCTGCAAGTCAATGGAACCAATGGTACTTTGACCTTTGGATCAAATTCTGACCTGATGCTCAGGTCCAATGCCAGACTCAATGCGAATGCTACCTTGAATCGGCGAATTAACATGAATGGAAAACTCAAGGGCGAGGCAGACCTTGAGATAGCCGGAAACTCGAATGTTGTTTTTGGAGCCACATCCGATCATTCAAATTTTCAGGGAAACATCAACTATGTAGGTACTAGTGCGACTATTCAAGTAAATAGCACTGACAATAGCGTTTTTACTGGCTTGGAAAATGCTTTGAATGTAAAAGCAAATTCAGGAAATCTTTATCTCAATGGCGCTAATGTTTTTCGCGGTGATCTCGTGCTAGAAGATGGAAATAACTTTAGTTTGTTTGTTAATAAGAATCAGCCAAATATCTCTTCAATATCCTTGGGCACAGGTACACTTACACTCACCATCGGATCAGAAGTTGGGTCGATCTGGTTTGGTGATAACTCTTCTTCAATCTGGAACACCGGTACTATTTCAGTTGCTAATTTTCAAAATGAAACCTTACGATTTGGGGTGAATTCCTACGGATTGACAGAAAGTCAATTAAGTCAAATTAATGTCGGTACTGCTTACTTGAATGCCAGCGGTTATTTGAAAACTGCAAACAGTGTTTGGAATGGTACTGGTTGGTCAGCTACGCCAATCCCATCAAGCAATGTTGTGATCGAAGGAAATTATTCTGAGGGCAGTTTAGAAGTGAACGACCTCACCATCCGGTCAGGTGCTACTGTTGATATAGGAGTAGGTGAGACATTTAAAATCAATGGAGATTTAATTAACCATGGAAAGCTCCGTATAGCTTCTGGAGGATCATTGGTGACTTTAGGAAATGTAGTTGGTGAGGCTAGTATTTCTAGAACTACCACTTTTGCTGATCATGTGGGCAAATACAGTGTAATTGGGTCGCCAGTTCAAGAAGCATCTACGAGTGAGTTAGGGTCTCTGATTTATGCTTATCGAGAAGACATAGCTTATGGTTTGGAGCGATTCTCTAAAATAACTGCACCGCAGATCATGGCAGTTGGTGATGCATATTTTAGTGCTTTTACAGGTGCTGTCACATTTACAGGTGTGCCAAACACAGGAAATATTGATGTATCTCTGGTATATGACGCCAGCAAAGATGGGGGAGCTTCCAATGCAGGATTCAATCTGGTTTCTAACCCATATCCTTGTGCCATTAGCTATTCGTCTCTTATTAACGCAACCACCAATCCAGATATAAATGCTTCGATCTACCTATGGGATGATGGCGGATCTGATCAAGGACGTGGAGATAATTCTGATTATATAGTGATCAATAGTGCAGGAGTAGCTGGGTCTGGATCAGGTAGAGCAAATGATTGGAATGGTTACATAGGGTCGGCGCAAGGTTTCTTTGTGAAGGCCAATAAGGTTGGTACGGTGCACTTCACGAATGAGATGAAGGCAAGCGGAAATAACGCCGATTTGAACTTTTTCCGGAAGGAAAGCAGCGCAACTGATAAGTTGAAGGTGGTATTAGCATCTCAAAATTCAAATCAAAACCATAGTGCCATAATAAGCTTCGCAGAAGATGCATCGGAGGGAATGGATAGGTCTTATGATGCAGTGAGAATGAATGGTGGAGACGGATTCGGTGTGTATTCATTCATAGAAGATCAGCCTATGACCATTCAAGGGCTGCCTTTACTGACTAAAGAGTTGACAGTGCCACTAGGTGTCACGGTTAATGATGAAGGGACATATACTTTTAGTATCGAAGAGTTTACCTCATTTCAACATGTAAAAGTTTCCTTGATAGATAAGCTGTTAAGCAAGGAAACTGTTCTTGCTGAAGGTGTCAAGTACACGTTCAGTAGCGAAGCTGCAAATGCTCCTGAAGATCGATTCCATTTGGTTTTTACACCGTCACGCATCTTGAAAATAACGCACTTTGATGGATTAGAGGTAGTTACAGCTCAAAATATGATTGAGATTACATCACTACTTGGCGAACAGATGAATGGTGAGTTAACCATCTTCGATATTCAGGGACGAGTTGTTTTACATCACACATTCCAAGTCGTCAATTCCAAAATGAGCCTTCCGTTTATTTATGACTCAAAGCAGATTTATATCCTTCAGCTAAACGTGAATGATGTTGTCAGTTCTCGAAAATTCATTTTTAACTGATAAATACTTTGTCCTGACCTTTTAAAATCTCACATCTTCATTCTTCTAAGTATGGTTAGCTTGTTTGCTTTAGCTCAAGGACCACAAATACGCCAATCGACGGTGGTTTATCCATGCTTCTTGCAGCTAGAGGAGCTTACGGTCTTTAGAAAATGCATGGTCAAAGAAGTAAATTGAAACATATATCCAATATCTGGAATAAAGTATACGCCATTAGTTTTCAGACCTAATCTGGTTTCTTGGATTGAATAACCCTACTTATGAAAGGGTCAGAACCTTATGTTGTGGAAGCTGAGTTTTTGTTTTATTGAACTATTTATTGAGTGGGATCAACTTTTGATTCACTTGATAGCTTCTCCATCTTTATGTTTTGCGATATAGTCTGAAGCAGTGATGTTCATGATTTTTTTGAAGTTGTTGTTGAAATTTCCGTAGTTGGTAATTCCTACGGCATTCATTGCTTCTTGTACTCGATCACAGCCTTTGTCAAACATATCCACGGCATACATAATCTTCACTCTTGTGATAATGCCTTTTGCTGTTTCACCAGCCAAGGTTTTTAGTTTCCGGTGTAAGTGCATTCTACTTAGTCCAACCTCACTGGCTAGTTCGCTAGCCGTAAAGCTTGGATTAGCAATATTGTCTTTAATGACCTGGTTGATGTTTTTCAATAACTTTTGATCATAAGAGGTATAATGCGATTCAATGTCTATGTTGATATTGTGGTTAAGTAAATAAGTCTTAAACCTATTTCTTGTCTCTAGGATGTTATTGACTTTTCTCCGCAAAGCTTCCGAGTCAAATGGCTTGGTAATATAATCCCAGGCTCCAACCTCAAGTCCTTTTTTCTGATCTTCATTATCCTTCTTTGCCGTTAGAAAGAGAATGGGGATGTGAGAAGTGCCTTTATTGGATTTTAGCTGTTGGCACATTTCTATCCCGTCCATCAGTGGCATCATAATGTCGCTAATAATTATATCTGGGAGCTCTTCTTGTGCGATGAATAAGCCTTGTTCGCCATTGCTCGCCTCCAAGATGGTGTAGTCATTTTGCAATGTGATGTTGAGATAGTTTCTTAGATCATAGTCATCTTCCACGATGAGTATAGTCTCACCTTTATCTACGGTTTCATCATTAATTAGGTGATGATCTTTCTGAGAGTCCAAATGGGAAATTTCTATAGAGTTACTATCTACTTCTCCTTCAGTGTAGCTATTGAGTGAGATAGGTAAGATGATCTTGAATTTTGCTCCGCCGAGCTCACTATCTTCTACAGAGATGGAACCTCCATGAGCTTGTATTAAGCTATGTGCGAGATGCAAACCTATGCCCGAAGATGCGCGATCCTTTCCATGATAAAATCGTTCAAAAATATGAGCTTTTTGATCGTCGGGAATACCATTGCCGCTATCGCTTACGGTGATGATGGCGTAATCTTTTTCATCTATTATTTCCACCTTGAGTGAGATATCTACTATACCATCTAGAGGAGTGTATTTGAATGCATTGGAGAGTACGTTATAAAATCCTTTTTCCAGTACCGAATTATCAAAATAACCTACACATTGATTTAGGTTCAATCGTAAGTCAATGTTTTCTCGCTGGATCTGCCACAGAAATGCATTGGTGTATTCTCTAATAGACTGCCTCAAGTCTTTTTGGGTAACCTTAACGAATTTTTGACCTTCTGATATTCTACCGAGATCCAGAAGTTGATGCACCAAGAAATTCATTCGATCTATATTTCGAGATACTATTTGGAGACAAAGGTTTTTTTGTTCCTTACTTAGGTTCTCATTCGTCAAATCATTGAATGGTGCTAAAATTAGAGAGAGTGGCGTCTTAAATTCATGACCCACATCTACGAAAAATCTAAGTTGCTTTTCTCTTAGTTCTTTGTCTTGACTGATTTTAACTTGATCTAATTCTATTTGATGATCGAGTCGCTCCTTTTGTAACCAGAAGTATATCAGGACGATAATTATGGAACCAATGATAATGACATATAATGCGTAAGCCAGTGGGGTTTTCCACGGTGCAGGTGTTATTTCGATAGGAAGTATGAAGCTGTTGCTTGTCCATTTCCCTTCATTGTCTTCTATTTGTAGTTCTAAAACATAGCTGCCAGGATCTAGGTTTGAGTAGGAAATGACGGGATTGGAGGAGGTGAAAATCCATTTTTTATCATAGCCATTTAGCTGATATCGGAAATTATTCTGAGAAATGTTAGAGAAATTGGTAGCACTGAAGTCTAATGAAAAGTTGTTTTGGAGATAATTCAAATTCAAAGCTTCAACAGAATTAATATTTTGATTCAAAACGATAGACCCAAACAATTCAACACCTGGCTTAACCAATTCATTGTTAATGTTAAGGTTAGATATGAGAAGTCTGGGATTGTATGGATTAGGTGTGATTTCTAGTGGATTGACGAAATTTAATCCATTGGTGGTGCCAAAGAATATTTCATCACCGTAATACCCAGAAGCCTCAGTCATACTGCTCGATAAAAGACCGTCCTCATAAGTGAACGTGGATACTTTTTCAGTTTTAGGATTAAAGCGAATCAAACCATGTGTATTGGACAGCCAAAGGTTATTGTTGGCATCTTCGGCAATGCTCATTATTTTTCGATCTAATACACCTGGAACGTCAATTTGTTGGAATAATTCAGCACCTTCTGCTCTTCTGAATAAGCCGATCTCAGTACCTAGCCAAATTGACTTGTCCTTGCCCATGTGGAAATTCCAGACCGAAGTATTCGATATGGAGTTGCCATCTACATCTACTAGTCCCTCGGTAATTAGCTGGGTGAATTGTCCATTTTTATCCATGTTGAGAAGTAACAATCCTTTAGATCTGGTGCCAATCAATAATTGCTGGGAGTTAGGATCAAAAAGCATCCTAAAGACATAATATTGAATTAGGGTTTGAAGAAATGGATGATCTTTCCAAATCCAATCCAAGTCATCGCCTTCCTTTAACAAAATACCTTTATAAGTACCGACGAATACGTGTCCATGATCATCAGATGTAACGCATCTTATATTGGAAGGTGCGTTCTGTGGCGTGCCGGGAATTCTATAAATGGAATCGAGTGAATAATCATTGGAAATGGTAAGAAGTCCTTGGTCTGTAGACGCATAAATAGTCTTGTCAATTTTTTCAATATGATTGACGAAGTTCAAATCAGTGAAATTTAAATCCATCAGCGTGTCTTCTTTGAGATTATATCTGTAGAGGCCTTCATTAGTGATGCCAAGCAGGAGATCATTTTCATTGATCAGTAAAGACCTGATGTTAGGCCTATATAACTCATCTAGTTGGATAGAATTGAAATCAACAGTACTGAGGTTGGTATAGGAAAGTCCCTGTCTGCTACCTATCCAAAGATTATTGGCTTGATCTTGATATAAATTGATGATGGTGTTACTAATGAGCCCTCTGAGGTTTGTTTTTGAAGCGGTAAGATGTGAGATGTAGTTTAAAGCGCTATCAAATCGAAAAAGGCCATCGTTGATCGTTCCTATCCAGATGTCTCCTTCTTGATCACTGAGCATCGTGGTGACTGATGATTGCGGTAAATCAGCGTTTTCTAACTTCTTTGCTCCTTCAACTTCGTCAATCGCGTAAATCCCATTATCACCTCCAGCAATGATTGATTCATGCGTGAGCACAACAGTATTGAATAAAGTTTTATCTGGATTTGGTAGCTTTTTTAGTTCTTGACTGGTCAGCAAGAAAACACCGGAATTGCCTACGAGTAAGATCTCGCCGTTTGGCTTTTGGAGGCCATCTCTAAAATGGAGGTTTTGAGAACTTTTAATAAGTTCGAATTTTGGTTGGGTAGTTTCGTTGAGTTGAAGAATGCCATTTGAAGTAAGCGCTAGAATTCTACTATCATTGGTTACAATGAATTCTCGAATTTCACCTGTATTCTCTGGGGCATTTATTCGTATAAATTCTTCTGTAAGTAGTGAATAATAGGAGAAATTACCTGCCTGAGTACCTATCCAAAGTCTTTTCTTATGATCCTCTGCCAGTGCACTGATACGGTTGTCAGGTAAACTTGCGGGATTGGAAGTTTTTCTGTGAAAGGTTTCAATATTCCTGCCGTCAAATCGATTCAGTCCGTCATAGGTACCAATCCATATAAACCCAAAGCTATCCTGAACGATGGAGCTGACATCTTCCTGAGATAAACCCTTCTCGACAACTAAATTCTTAAAGTAATAATTTTGAGCATGGCAGGTGTAGAATGAAACAAATGTAATCAGTGCGGAAAACAAATACTTTTTAATGGCCTTCGTCATACTTTTTTGGGTTGCAAGAATGAAATGTATTTTAAAATGTTTTAGTAGGCCTCCAAGGATTATAATTACTTATCTCTTTTTGTGGCTAGAGATGAATAGAATGATTGGATATTTTGGCTAATAAATCATTTTTTCATTTAGCGAATGCAAGTTTGTGTATTATCAAACTAAAATCACTTACCGTTACTTCAATTCTAACTGCTCTATATTGTTATAGCTTTTTCCTCTGATCTGCTCAAAGTTGCTGAGCATTTCTTTGAATTTGGCTGGATAAGATCCTGCTAGATTACTTTGCTGCGAAGGGTCATCAGATAAGTTATATAGTCCAAAATCTTCCATATTTCCTAATTCAATGTTTACCAACTCATTGACTGCAGGGCCACTGTAAGGAGGAATGAGTACCCAGTTGCCTTCTCTGTAGGCAGTTCTAGATGTGGCTTCAAGGACGAACGCATCACGACCATCCGTTGACTTGCCCATAAATTCAGACAATAAATTTTGACTATCGGGAAAATCTGATTGTACGCCAATGAGTGCTGCAATGGATGCAGGTAAGTCCATCTGACTGACTAAGGCGTCAGATACTTTTGGCTCGATCGTTCCTTTCCAATATGTGAAGAAAGGCACCCGAGTTCCTGCTTCGAATAAGCTGTATTTCCCACCTCTCAATACTCCATTGGGGGTATGATTTCCTAGCTTTTCGACCGAGTCATCATGGTAACCGTCATTCAAAACAGCACCATTATCACTGGAAAAAATAATAAGTGTATTTTCTAGCAGCTGCTCTTCTTCAAGCACTTTTATAAGCTCTCCAATACACCAGTCAGCTTCAAGAATTGCATCTCCTCTTGGTCCCATTCCTGATTTTCCTTTGAATCGAGGATGTGGTGTTCTGGGTACATGCGGCTGCTGAAGAGCATAGTAAAGGAAAAAAGGCTGTTCTTTTTTTGATTTGATATATGCTTTTACCCCATCCAGAAAGGTGTCAGCCATGTCTTCATCGTTCCATTTGGCGGATTCTCCTCCCTTCATAAAGCCTATCCGAGGTATCCCGTTAACAATGGTGCCATTATGCCCATGGTGCCAAGTCATGTCTAACAACTCTGGATTTTTTAAACCAGTCGGCTGTCCTGCGAAATTCGCTTTATAGCTTACTTCTATTGGATCTGAAGGATCTAAGCCAACTACATTTCCATCTTCAATGTAAACTGTGGGAACTCTGTCTTGTGTAGCGGCCAGGATGTAGGAATAATCAAAACCAACCTCGTTAGGGCCTGGGCTGATGCTTTCATTCCAATTGACACTTCCATCACCCAAACCCAAATGCCACTTTCCGATGACGGCTGTTTGGTATCCGTTTGCTTTCAACATACCCGGTAAAGTGAGTTGATCAGTATTTATAATAAGTGGCGCTGTTCCTGGAAGGATTTTAGCCTCCTTTCGTCTCCAAGGATATTGACCAGTGAGCAATGCATATCGGCTTGGTGTGCAGGTGGCAGAAGTCGCATATCCATTGGTAAACCTGACGCCTGCATTAGCCAGCTTATCAAGGTTAGTGGTTTTGATTTCAGTAGCACCATTGAAACTTACATCGCCATATCCAAGGTCATCCGCATAGATGATGATGATGTTTGGTTGTTTTACAACTTCTTTTTCCTGCTCCGAGGGGCCACAGGAAATACCGATTAATAGAATGAAGAATGCGACAAATACCGAATAATTGTTAGTCATATTATCAATTGGGTTAATACTTTTTTTGCATTTAAAATTCAACCGGCCGGGTCTCTATTAAAAATGCCAGAAATTTCGAAATACTAATTAGCAAGGAATGTTTCACTTCAGCAATAATAGTCAGTCGGATTTACTTCAATGTTACGCTTTAGAATACTTCTGTTACATCAGCTTTAAGGTATGGAGGTCTTCAGCTTACACCTTCAACTATTAAAACTATTTTAACCATGCATTAATCCTTTCGGAAACGGTGATTCTTTAAGACTTTTTCAGTGATGTTACAATCTTAGCAGGTTCTGTTACAGTCAGAACAACTAGATGATACCTACAAACCATAAGTTTGATCATTGAGATGTGCTAGATTCATTTCGAGGAGTGAAACGACAGAATATTGTTTAAACCTTTAAGCATAAGTCGCTGTGACTGTCGAGTTGGGGGCAACTAAAGGAGGTATTATTTCTAAATGACTGGGTGATCGCTGATCCTGAAATATTGTGCTTGAGATAAAGAAATAAGTAAACTATGAAATTAAAAAAATCGAAGCGTTTCGTTTTAACGGTGATAGCACTATTTGTCATACTTAGTAATACTTATGCAGCTGACCCAATTGTCATCAAGCCGATTCAAGGAGATATGACACCTGTAGTTCGTCGTATTTTAGATGCGTCCAAGGATAGCGATATTGAATTGGTATTTGAAAAAGGAACCTATAAGTTTCTTCCGGACTATGCTGTTGGCAAGTATCTGGCGATTACCAATCATGGGAACGGCTACAAGAAAATAATCTTCGATTTTAGTAAGTTCAAAACAGTCAAAGTAAGTGGAAATGGAGCTGAGTTCATTTTTCACGGGCAAACCATGCCTTTCCTTTTTGATGGCTGTGAAGCTGTTGTTGTAAGTGACTTAGTGTTAGATTGGGATATTCCATTCACTTTTCTAGGTGAAGTCATTGCGGTTAATGAAGAAGAAGGATGGCGAGATATCATGCCATTTACAGATGGATTTTCCTGGAAACTGAAACGTGGGAGAATAAATTTTCCAGATGTTGATGGCTTTAGCTACAAAGACTTAGGAAGCACGCTTCCTTTCGATGTTATCGAAAAACGACCAGTCCATGGCGCCTGGGATGTCGAGAGTGATCCGGAGAGGGTAGAGCAGCGACCAAATGGAGCGCTCAGGATGTATGAAAAACTAAGGTATTATCCACCAGTAGGCTCCTTACTCAGTTCCAAAGGAGACAGAGAGCATGACCGCTATGCACCTGCATTTGATTTTAAGTCTTCTTCAAATATCGAATTAAATGGTATAATAATTCATCACGCACTGGGAATGGGCTTTTTGTTTGAACGATCAGAAAATATCAAGCTTCTAAACTGTGGTATTTATCTCCGCGAGGGAACCAATCGTGTGATCTCTACCACCGCTGATGCCACGCATTTTGCCAATTGCAAAGGTTCAATTCTAATCGAAAATTGTACTTTCGAAAACATGCTCGATGATGGTACCAATGTTCATGGCACTTATGTAGAAGTAGATCAGGTGTTAGACAGTCGAAGTGTACGAATCAGGCTGATGCATTTTGAGCAGATGGGCTTTCCTTTTGCAGAGGTTTCCGATGAAGTATGGTTTATCAAGCAGCCTTCACCATCTCGTGGCGAAATCGCTAGAGTAAGTAAAGTAGTTGTGGTTAATGAAAGATTTGCTGATTTAAGTTTTGAAACTGACTTACCGGCAGGGTTGAAGGCTGGAGATATTTTGGAAAACAAAACATGGAATCCAGAATTCACCATGCGTGGATGTACTATTCAAAATCATCGCGCGAGAAATATCGTTCTGAAGACTCCTTTGAAAACGGTGATAGAGGACAACTTTTTTTCATCGATGATGTCATCAATTTTCTTCAGAGGAGAGACCTTCTTCTGGTATGAGTCGGGAGGCGTCAACGACGTAGTAATAAGGAATAATACTTTTGATTATTGTGCCTATAGTGGAATGGAACATTCCATTTTGAATATTACCCCTCGATTAGGGAAGTCTTTCGACGATACGTCTATCTATGATCGAAACATACGATTCGAGAACAATACCATACGAACCTTTGATAATAAGATTGTAAGTGCCGATAGGGTAGGAGGACTGGTGATAAAAGACAATAAAATCACAAAAATTGATCAAGCACCTCAGCTATATCCTGATGCCCCATTATTTGAGTTTAAGAATTGTAAAGACGTCATCCTAGAAGGAAACAGCTACTCCGGAGATTATAAAAAAGGGATTGAAGCCGATGATGTGAGCTCAAAAACCCTGAGCATAAAGCGCAATAAAGGGTTTAAATAGGCCTATGATCTCAGCCGAAAGTGTAGGGCAAATGGAGTCAGGCACCTTGAATTCAGTGATAATGTCGTAAACAATCCCCATACTTTTCCCCGATAGACCCTGACGCTTATGTGGTAGACGCAACCCATATCGGCACTCTGATAATGAAGGGAGCAAAAATCACGAGTGACTTTCATAGGATGTTAAAAACGCAGGACATCTCCATAAACTTGTGGAGAAGAAGTATCTGAAAATCAAAAAGAGAAAGAGAAACCAAAGCAAGTCACGCTAAAAGTCTTAGTGAGATTAGCCCAAGGTGTTGAGCGTTTATTTGATCGTTCATTAAAAAAAACTGCTTTTGAAAGTAGTATTTTAGTCTTGTTACAAATCAATAGGGTCGTGTTACAGGAATAATTGCTTCTGATTAGAGAATCAAAGTTCTTTGGTAGCAAAACAATCCTATGACATGCTCTTAGTTGAATGTGTAATGGAAGAAACTCATTAATAAATTAACCCATTAAAAACTTAATCGCTTTCGGTATGAAGAAACAATTACTATTATCATTTACGTTACTCATGATTTCTTTTGTGACTTGGTCTCAAGATCCCGTTTTCAACAATGCTAGTGAGGAGAATAACTTATATAGTAACACAGGGAATTGGATTGACGGAATAAAGCCAGGAGATAATGGACGAGCCCAGCTTAATGGACGAGCCCAGCTCGACGAATCTGTTACACTTGAATACATCAGAGCCTCCGTGGCTAATGCAGGATTGTTAAATGGAGAAGGAACGTTAACCCTCACTGGTGGTGATCAAACGTTTGTCGATATTCAGCAATTCACTACTGGGGAACTATTATTAGATGTTCCAATTATTTATACAGCAACTGATCCTGCTGGACGAAATCTTTTCAGAGTAGATACGGATGGTGGGATTATCTCATTTGGACCAAACTCTGATTTAGATTTAAGTTCCACGAACCCTGTAAGATTGCAAGGATTTCCTGGAGCTGGAGCCTTTGGAGATTTCAATTTTGATGGTGTACTCAGAGGCGCATCAAATATCCAACTTGGAATCAATGTAGATACGGTGTTTTTTGGTGCAACTTCGGATAACTCGAACTACACTGGACAAATCATCTATTTCGCACCAGGGAGCACAATCACTGCTAACACAGCAGATAATGGTGTATTAGTCGGACCAGGCCGAAAAATACAAGTAAACAACAATAACGGTAAATTGACATTGAATGGAAAAAATATCTATCACGGATTTATCCAAATAGATGGAGCGAATGCTTTCCGATGGGAGTTCAATGCCGATCAACCAAATATAGAAAGGTTGGTTATTCCGGGGGCGGGTGTAGTAACCTTAGCACTAGGAAATGATGTAGATTCGGTTCATTTCGATGACTTATCAGGCGATCCGCAAATAGCCCCAGCTTGGTCTAATAATGCTAGTGTGGTGATTGAAAATTTCAAAAATGCTGTCTTCCGTTTTGGGAGAGCAGACACAAGTCTGACAGTGGCTCAGCTCGCACAAATCAATATAGGAGGAAATGCAGTGGCCTTAAATAGCAATGGATTTCTTGTAGATCCTACATTGAATACTAATCCCGTTAGTTCTGCCGAGAATCTAACGTTTGTTGAAGGTTTTGGAAGCAGGGAAATAAATCTGTATTCTTTAATCTCAGATGCTGAAAACGATAGTATTTTCTTCTCAGCAGCCTCTAGTTCTGCTGAGGCTGTCACGACTGTTAGCTTAACAGACAATACCTTAACTTTCACAGAGATTGCTAGTGGAACTTCCACGATCTCCGTTACAGCTACTGATGATTTTGGCGGAAGCACAGTAATTATTTTTGATGTAACCGTAGATCAACTTCCTGATGCAGACGGTGACGGAGTGCCAGATGCTAATGATGATTGCCCTGATACACCAGCAGGTGAGCCGACAAATGAGAATGGATGCGCTCCATCTCAATTAGACAATGACAATGATGGGGTTTCTAACGATTTAGACCTCTGTCCTAATACTCCATCTGGTGTAAGTGTAAATAGTGATGGATGTCCTGATGCAGACGGTGATGGAGTACAGGATGATGATGATCTTTGTCCTGAAACAACAGAAGGTGATAATGTAGATGCAGACGGATGTTCGGAAGCACAAAAAGATGATGATGGAGATGGAGTCGCAAATGCCGATGATCAGTGCCCAGATTCACCAAACGGGGAATCAGTAGATGCGACCGGATGCCTGATAGCATTATCAACAGACATGAATTCGTCGAAGGCGTACATATACCCTAATCCAGCAGTGGATTACTTGATGATCAAGAATCTTAATAAATGGCAAGGCGGGCTTTTAGTCATCCATGATATGTCTGGAAGATTAGTATTTACTCACCAAATAGACGAGAGCCAAGATAAAATCTCAATAGAGCAACTCAAGGTAGGGAAATACATTTTGCAGCTTCATAAAGGATCTGAAAAGGAAGTGTTAATGCTTTTGAAAAGCAACTAAGGCAGTTTAACAGAGTTCTCTGAAAGGCATATAGGCTCTCTTTTGAGAGCCTTTTTTTATGTTCAAAACTTGAGCAGGTAATAGAAAGGATACTAGGTCCTGTAATAGATTTTATAGGTTGAAAATCCTTGTAAAGTTTAGATCTCTTGCATGGTCAATGAATAACCGTAAGCTAAAATTTGAAAATCAATACTGGTTGAAGATAGTATATGGCCAAATCAAAATATTCAGTAGAAAGCATGGACTCAATAATGTCAAATCAATCATGCAGTTAGCGTGTAAAATGTGCTCTAATTGCGTTTAAGAGGCATTTTTCAAGGTGCAATGTAATATGTTACATTACGACCATGTTTTGTTACATCGAGATGATCCTTGTTTTCAGAAGCTAGGATACTTTTGGTCAATCAAACTATTCTCTCTATTGTGAAATACATTTTTCTTACCATACTTGGGCTATCTGCTCTACTGTTTGTCTTTTTTTCTGATTCGCTTATTCAATCAGTTTCGGCAGAGGAAAAATCTGCTGAGTATTATGATATGAGTAACCTTGATATCAAGGTTGTTGAAGATGTAACACCTCTGGTTGTCAAAGCACTCGAGATTTGTAAGGAGGAAGGTTATGTAGGGTTAAAATTCCCCAAAGGAACCTATCATTTTTATCCTACCTATGCTCCGGACTTTTATGCCGCCATTACCAACAATGATAATGGTCTCAAACGGACGCCTTTTCCACTATTTGACTTTACAGACTTCCATATTGACGGAGGTGGTTCAGAATTTATTTTTCACGGTAAGATGCTGCCATTTATTATTGAGGACAGCAAAAAGATAACCCTCACTGATTTTAGTATTGATTGGGAGATTCCGTTTTTTGTTCAAGGTACGGTTACCGCCGTTAACGATAAGACACGCACTTTCGATCTTAATATGGAAACTCCTTACTTAGTAGAAGATGGTGCGCTGTATTTGACTGCCGAACAGGAAAATTCACCGTTTGCCGAAAAGTTTGGTCACCGATTCGCTAGACAGGAAAAAGTGCATCAGAAAGTTGGTCAGAATATTATTTGGGATAAGAACACAGGAGCTCCCTTATATGATCATGCAAAATATAGTGGTTTTGGTAGGGCTGATTTTTTTGAGGCTCAAGAATTAGAAAAGGGAAAAGTTCGCTTAAAGGGAATCTATGAAAAATTGCCTCCTGTAGGCACGGTTTTCATTTCGAAAGGAGAGTACTTGTTTAATCGCCAATCACCTGCATTTCGGGTATTTAAGTCTGAGGATTTGCTCTTTAGAAATATCAATATACACCATGCGGGAGCCATGGGTCTTATAGCAGAGCGTTCGGAGAACATTACGCTTGATAGCTTCAACGTTGTGTTGAAGGAGGGTTCGAATCGGGTGGTTACCACCACTGCAGACGCCACACATTTCTGTAATTGTAAAGGAAATATTGTAATCAAGAACTGCACCTTCGAGAACATGCTGGATGATGCAACCAATATTCACGGAACTTATGCCCGAGTAAAAAAAGTGCTCAATGATAAGCAGGTTGCTTTTGAGACGTATCACCCGCATCAGAAGGACTACCTGTTTGCGGAGAAAGGGGATAGCGTTCAGGTCATCCACCAAAAAACGCTGATGCCAAAATCTGGTGTGCTGGTAATCGAAAATGTAAAGCGAATCAACGAAAAGATTTCTGTTCTCACCTTTGACCAATCGATTGAGGGATTGATTGAAGCATATGACGGTATTGACAACCTTTCCTGGTATGCTTCGGCCCATATTGAAAATAATACCATTCGCAATAATCGGGCAAGGGGATTTCTTATCTCAACATCGAGGAAGACAGTGATCAGAAATAACTATATATCATCACAGATGGCAGGTATCCTAATGACAGGTGATTTGAACCTATGGAATGAGTCAGGACCTAATCGTGACCTCATCATTGAAGAAAATCGATTCGTGAACAATGCTCACGGGGGTAACAAACAGGCAGTTTTGCAAATAAGTCCAGAACAAGATTTGAAAGGCTCTCAAGGAGAAACTTATTATAGCAGCAATATTATCATCAGAAACAACATCATCGAGACATTTGATTCACCCATCCTCATGGCCAAGTCTGTAGATGGTCTTGTTTTCCAAGGAAATCAGATAATCCAAACAGATACCTATAAACCCCTATTTCATGGTGAACCCAATCTCAAGATTGAAAACAGCAGAGGAGTTCTCTTGGAGGAAAATACATTCAAATTACTTTCTGGGGAATATGTTCAATTTACCATTGACTTAGACGATCAAACAACAACATTGAATAACCAAACCGATTAACTATGCGAAACATTTTACTAAAGTTTTTTACGATTTTTTTCCTGGTTATTACCCACCGTGGTATGGCGCAAACCAAAGCCAGCGGGGTAATCAGAGATTCAGAATCAGGTGAGCCCTTAATTGGAGCAACAGTCCTAGAAAAAGGCTCTGCAACCAATGGTACAATAACAGATATTGACGGGAAATTTGATATTTCTGTCCAAAGCAATGATGCTTTATTGGCTATTTCCTACGCAGGCTATAGGCCTACGGAGGTTAAAGCGGGAACTGATTTATCAATCACCTTGGAGTTCGACTTCAATGAATTGGAAGAAGTCGTAGTAATTGGTTACGGATCACAAAAGAAAAGCGACCTGACAGGTTCAATGTCAGGCGTAAAATCTAAGACCCTTATGGAATCACAATCAACAGACGTCTTTTCCGCTATGCAAGGCAGAATGGCAGGAGTGCAGATTACTACAGATTCTGGTCAGCCAGGGGCAGGAATGAATCTTAGAATTAGGGGACAAAATTCCATTAGCGGTATATCCACTCCTCTATTCGTGATAGATGGTGTTCAAATAGATGTCGGATTTGATGAAGTCGCAACAACTGGCTCTTCCCAAGCCAACATCAACCCACTGACAGCTATAAATCCTGCTGATATTGAATCTATTGAGGTGCTCAAAGATGCGTCAGCAACTGCGATTTTCGGTTCCAGAGGTGCGAATGGAGTCGTTATTGTCACCACAAAATCGGGTGCTAATGGTCGTTCAAGCCTAGATTACACTTATAATATTACAACATCCGAGGTGATCAAGAAAATGCCGGTCTTGTCAGCGCAGGATTACATCACGTATCAAGAGCAAAGAGGCAATAACGAATTTTTGAACAATGGTATTACCGGCGAGAGACGAAATTTTGATGAGATCGAATTTTTCGATTACCAGGAAGACGCATTAAGAACGAGTATCACGCATCAGCATCAATTGTCCCTGACAGGGAGCAGTGGTACGTCAAATTATGCCGCGGGAATTGGCGTACAGCAGCAAGAAGGAATCGTCATTAATAATGATTTCGATCAGTACAATATGAGATTGAGGGTAAATAACAAACCGAACGAAAAGGTCTATCTTAGGTTTAATACCAATGGATCTTATTCTGTGTTGAATGGAATTGCCAACAATGGTGGACCCAATAGTTTTACGGGGGTTACTCAGCAATTATTACTCGGAAACCCTTGGAATATTAGAGGTGAGGATGTAGATCCTTTTTTAAACGAGTTTGTGTCTCCGCTGGATTTGGTTCGAAATTCAGAAAAGACGACCTCCATGTTCAGGCTATTTGCCAATGTGGGCGGTGATTATAAGTTCAATGACGACTTGACCTTTACCACCTTCTTGGGAACAAGTCTCTCCACTTCAAAGGCTAAAGAATTTTATAATTCAGATACCCCATGGGGTTTGTTCAATAACGGGGAGGCCAGAGTGGCTGAAGTGAGTACCAATTCATTTAATCATTCTTCCCAGTTACAATACAATAAATCAATAGGATCCAATCATGAACTGAAGGTCATGGCTGCTTATGAAATCACTCAGTTCAATTGGGAACAATTCCGAAATATAATTCAGAATTTTCAGGATCAAAGTACTGGGGTAAATGACATAAGTAGGGGTACAACTCCTGCTGAATATATCACTGCACGAAGAAAAAATAAACGACTTTCTTATTTCACGCGTGTCAATTATACCCTTTTGGATAAATATTTATTTACGGCTACTTTTCGTGCCGACGGTACAGACAGAGTGGCTCCTGGAAGTCAATGGGGCTTTTTCCCTTCTGTAGCTTTTGCATGGAGGGTTTCGGATGAAGCCTTCATGTCTGCAGTAAAGTCGGTGAGCAATCTGAAGCTCAGACTGAGTTATGGAGAAACAGGGAACGAAGCAATCCCACCCTATGTTTTCCTACCTCAGTTAGGTCCCGCCTTTTACTCTAGTAATGATGAGTTGGTTTTTGGATTGGCACCTACGACAAAAGGAAATGATGTTTTGACATGGGAGACTACCCGCCAGTTGAATTCGGGGATTGACATTGGTCTCATTGAAGGCCGCTTCAATATTGCCGTGGATTACTACAAAAAAATTACAACAGACCTTTTATTAGATACTCCCATTCCTGCTCAGAGCGGTTTTCAATCTCAGTTTCAGAATATAGGCAGAATAGACAATGAAGGTATTGAAATTCAGATTTCTACCGTAAACATTGATAAAAATAATTTCCGATGGAAAACAGACTTCAATATCACCTTTAATCGCAATGAAGTGGTAAGCCTGGGCGATGCTCAGTTTATTCCTGTAAGCACATTTGGAGGCTGGCAAACAGACATTGCCCGAGTGATTGTCGGAGAGCAGGTAGGAACCATGTTTGGATACAACTTCGTGGGCGTTTATCAAATTGAAGACTTCACGTGGCAGAATGATAGTGATCTCAATATTCCGCATGAGGATCGAAATTATGTGTTACGTGATGAATTACCCTCATATCCTGCTGGTAATCCCACTCCGGGATCCATGAAGTACTCTGATACGGATGGTAATGGTGTGATCGATGATGACGATCGTCAAGTTATTGGACAGAGTAATCCAGTGCATTTTGGAGGGCTTAATAATACTTTCAGTTACAAGAATTTTGATCTATCTGTTTTTTTTCAATGGGTCTATGGAAATGATTTATACAATGCAGGCAAGCTAAGACTCAATGGAAACCGGCTATGGACAAATATTTCTCAGGATTTCTTCGAAGGACATTGGACACCCGAAAACCCTAGCAATGAATATCCTGCCTACGGAAGGGTTGACCAAAATGTGCCTTCTAGCTATTTTGTGGAAGATGGTTCTTTTATACGATTACGAACCGTAAGTTTTGGCTATCGAATGCCGAAAGAAATAACAGACAGGCTTGGTGTTGGAGCAGTTAGATTCTCGGTTATTGGAAATAATCTACTAACATGGACTAACTATTCCGGATGGGATCCTGAAGTAAACTATCGAGATCCACTGATCACAGGATTAGATCGGATTGCTTATCCAAGAGCAAAATCATATACTTTTAGTATCAACGTTACCTTTTAAAAAATAGAGAAGATGAAAAGAAATATCAAGAATATCTTATTTGCTGCATTGGTACTCATTGGAATCTCCTGTAGTGATTATCTGGATCCCGAACCTTTCTCATTCACATCCCCTGAAAACTTTTATTTAACAGCGGATGATGCAGAAATAGCGTTGGCAGGTGTGTATAACACGCTCACAGCGCGTAATATCCAAGGATTTGGCAACCTTTCTTACTTCGGGAGAAATATGATGGAGATTATGAACGGAGCTACAGACGAATGTGCTATCCGCTCCAATCTGACTGACAACCGACCAGCGCCGTGGGGAAATGCAAGCTTCACAAGTCAGAATCCTGAACTCAATCAAGCATGGTTTTTTGCTTACGCGGGAATCAGTCGGGCAAATTTTCTACTTGACAACCTTCCAGGAATACCTGATAGTGATTTTAATGGAACACGTAAAGTAGAGATTGAAGGAGAGGCGAGATTACTCCGAGGATTCTTTCATATGATGTTGTCTATGATGCATGGAGCAATTCCGATATACACCGCGAGTGTTGATGAACTCAAGAAGGTCAGACAACCGGTTCAGGAGGTGTATGCTCAGGTGATCGAGGATTTTGAATTTGCCTACGAAAACTTGCAAGACAGAGGACTTGCCCTAAGCAGCGCCAATAAATGGACAGCAGCAGGTTTTCTAGTGAAAGTACATACCTACTTGGCAAGCATGAAGCAAAACGGACTTAACGATTTTGGATACACACCTAACAGTTTTGAATGGGTAGACGTGAATGCGAGCTATACAGAAGCTGTCATCATTTCAGAGGATCTCGTGAACAACAGTGGGTATGTCCTTATTGAGAATTACGATTACCTATTCAGAGAATCTACTAAACAGGCGCAGGCAGAGGAGTTGATTTTTTCAGCAGAAGCTTCATCTGACCCAACTATCAATGTAATAACGATGGTTATTAATTGCTTTATTCCTCAAGGAAACGGAGTAACTGTTGGAGGTGGATCAGGCTGGTACCGTCCTTTCGCAGAATTGTACAACTCTTATAATGCAAATGACTTCAGAAGAGATCATAATGTATCAGGAAATTTGGGTTCAAATCCTAATTTATTGGATGTACTCCAAATAAATGGCGTTCGATATTACCAGCCTAATACCATTCCTGGGCCAAATGCCTTTAACATGAGTATCGGCAAGTACCGTTTGAAGGATCCCACACAAAAGTCCACGCCACCTTGGGCTTCAGGATTATCCATCCCGCTGCTAAGATATGCAGATATCCTGCTGTTGAGAGCGGAGGCACTTTACTTTACCGGAGATGAGCCAGAGGCACGAGCCCTGCTTTCAGAAGTGCGGGAACGTTCAGTGATTGCACCTGCGGTAGTGCAGGATTTAAATACTGCTTATTTCAATGATGACTTTGTAGAGGAATTATTGGCCGAGCGCTCACGAGAACTTTGTTTTGAAAACTGGAGAAGAATTGATTTAGCTCGTTTTAATAAATACGACGAAAAGATCAATGCGCTCGATCCAGCAGTTGGTGCACACAACGACGTGGCTGCCATTATACAGCAAAATTGGCGCTCTGAGAAAGTTTGGTTTCCTATTCCCTTGCAGCAGATTGATTTGAATTCGAACTTGGTTCAGAATCCTGGCTATTAATGGTAGAGGAAGAAAGATAAGCGCCCAAATACTCATTAGCGTTACAAAAGTGCTTAGAATGGTTACTGCCAAGTAATGTATATCAGAAGAGATATAAGCTACTTTACTCATCGAGATAGGGTTTGAATTTCTTGTGGACCTTCAGGTTGAATAATTATGATAAAGGTACAAGTGGCCTGAAATAGTAAAATTGAAATGGAAAGAAGTCGAATAATTGGAGCTATCGTTTTGTGGTTTTTAGGAATCACAACCGGGTATTCTTTGCCGCAAAGTCAGCAAGGGGTAGCTCAGGAGTTTTTGGAGCTGCATTATAAATTCGATGAGACTTCAGAAGCAACCGAAATCATTGATTATTCAGGAAATGGACGAAAAGGAGTCATTTCTAATGGAGCCAATATCACATTGGGAGTTGCTGACCCTGACCTGACCTCTGTGCTACAAAAAACAGGCACAGGTTCGGTCACTGTTCCGGGTTATCAAGGAATTTCTGGAAATTCGCCTCGAACGATCACTTTCTACTTCAAACAAGAAGAATTGGTGTTCCGTAATATCTTCAGATTCGGAGATGAAGATCAAGGTTTGAACCTGCTCAATATTACTTCGGATGGAAGGTTAAGATTTGTAAACAAGGTCGGTGGTAGCTTTATTGAAAGTAACACCTCGATTCCAACCAATGAATGGGTGCATGTGGCCTGGGTAATCAAAGCAGGAGCTAACAACACAGTTGATGCGAAGCTCTATATTAATGGGTTCTTTGCTGCCTCCACTGCCAGTGCTGGATTTGAAAATGTACTGAATACGGTGCTTTTCGAGGATCTCAGTGCTATCGACAACTACGATGGGTCTTATTTGATGAGTGACTTGCGGATATTTAGTAAGCCGTTATTGGTGGAAGAGATACGGGATCTGCTACTGATAAGGCAGGACCAGCAAATCAGCTTTAATCTCACCCCAGATGTAAATGTAGATTTGGGTGACTTGCCCTTGAGAGCCTTTGCATCATCAGGTTTGCCAGTCACATATGAGAGTTCAAATCCCGGCGTTGCGACAATTTTAGGAGGAAATCTAAATATCCTAGGGGAAGGAACCACACAAATAACTGCAAGGCAAGAAGGCAGCCAATTGTTTAAAGCAGCTTTCCCAGTAGTTCAGACTGTTACGGTTCATCCAGAAACAGATGCGGGTACCTTATTTGATCTTCAGGCGTTTATTGACAATGAGATAGCCCAAGGTAAATCAATGATTACGCTACCAGGAGGGAGGATTCGATTACCAGAAGTATCGAGAAATATTCATCTGGATTTTCAAAACCTGCAGAATATTACAATTCTCGGAAACAATACGGAGATTATTTGTACAGAAACATTGCAAGGAATCAGATTCTTGAATTGTTCCAATGTGAAAATTCAGGACTTATCTATCGACTATGATCCGCTTCCCTTTACACAAGCGGTGATTACTGGTATTTCTGGTAATAAATCTCAGATTACTGCGAGGTTTTTGGAGGGATATTCCTCCACAGTAAGAAATAGTCGGGTTGAGATCTATGATCCTCAAACCTCAGAACTATCCACTTCTACCTATTATGGCGTTTCGTTTCAAGTAGATGAGCCGACAAATGAAGTCTTGATCAACAAAACCGGTTATAACCCTGCCTCTTCGTTCGAAGAAGTAGGGGATATCGTGGTAATTGATTCCAGAGGTGATCGGAATATACCGCATGGGATTTTGATGGAATATTGCACTGATATGGAGGTGGAGAATGTGACTTTATTTGCGGGTACAGCATTTGGATTTTTTGAGCGCTACTGCAGCAACTCACTTTATGCTCAATGTAAGATTATCCGTAGGCCCATTGAATCCGAATTGGCGCCTAGAGAGGTCAAACGTATGCGAAGTATTAATCTGGACGGTTTCCACTCCAAACACGCAGAGGTAGGACCGGCATATACACAATGTGTAGTGGGATACAATGGAGATGATGGGTTTGCCGTGAATGGCGACTATCATATCATTACAGAAACGAATGGCGGTGAACTTACTGTAATTGGCAAGGCGGGCGATAAGCCAAACATAGCCGTTGGAGATTCAGTGGAATTAGTCTCCTATACTGGCGAGAGAATTCCGAATGCAAAAGTGCAATCCATTACCAAAGGAAGAGCCGTTAATTCAGCTGAACGCAATTTCTTGAACAACCAGAATTTTAACGGAGAAGCGGACGATACTCGAAACGCCACGGACACTTATTCCATCATAGTCGACAGAGCCATTGATTTGCCGCGTGGCAGTTTGATCGCGTCTTCTAATAGATTAGGAAATGGTGCCAAAGTCATGGATTGTGTCGTGGGGCCAACAAGGAGTCGAGGCATCTTGATCAAGTCCAGCGATGTGATTGTGTCAGGAAATACGGTGCAAGGAACCTGGGGACAAGCAATAAAAATGTCTCCTGAATACAGGTGGCTCGAAGCGGGTACCGGGGGCAATATCCAAGTAATCAACAATACCATAATTGGATCTCATGAAGCCGCTATTGCCATATATGCAATAGGAGGAAATGGTGAAGTTGGGGTCGTTGGATCCCATCGAAATGTTGAAATTCTGGGGAATTCAATAAGTAACTCCGTTAACCCGGGTATTGCCGTTACGTCAACCAGCGATCTGCTCATTGAAAATAACTCTATCAGTGATGTTAATAATTCCTATATCATCCCAGGGATTCAGGATTTTGGAAACGCAGAGGACCCTTCGCGTGAAATCTACTTGGAAAATGTAGCACTAAGAGTTACTGAAGAGAGACCTCTTGGTAGGGAAGAAACACAGCTATCCATAACTGTCTATCCTAATCCAGTCAGCGCTCGGCTGCATGTTCTGCCTAAGAATGGCAGCCGTGAGTCATACACTATTTATGACTCACAGGAGCGTGTCATTTTCGCATCACCAACTGGCTTGGATGAGTGGGTAGATGTTGCTTCCTGGTCTGATGGGATTTATTTTCTTCGGACTAAAGGTCACACTTATAAAATCATAAAGAAATATCACTAATGCTTTCAAATAGAAGTATAATCCTATTTTCAACCGTATTATTTACATGTCTATTTTCATACGCTTTACAGGCTCAGATTGATCCGGGTGTTGATTTTAACTTGCAGAAGTTCTTAGACAAAGCAGTCAAAAAGAGCAAAGGAGAGGTAGTTATACCACCTGGCCGATATAGAGTAGCTCCTCAGGGCCAAACTCATTTAACTCTTGAGGGTCTTCAAGATATTACAATTATTGCCGATGGGGTAGAAATGATCTGCACAGAAACAGTACAAGCAATAAATATTCGTAACTGCAAAAATTTAAAAATTCAAGGTTTGGTCATTGATTACGATCCATTACCGTTCACACAAGGTAGAATTGTCTCCATGTCCGAGGATAAAGCGCAATTGACTGTGGATCTTCTCGAAGGCTATGAGACAAATTTGAGAAACGATAAGCTCGAAATTTATGATCCCCAGACAGGAGAGCTTGTGACCCGCACCTATTATGGAGTTACACACGAACTGGACAGAAAGAATCGGCAGGTTGTTTTCTCTAAGAAGCGCGCTGCTGGTTTAGAACACTCATTTGAAGAAATCGGAGATATCGTTGTTTTCGATTCTTATAATACCAAGTTTGTACCGCATACTATCATTATGAACAATAATGAAAATTTAGTTCTTGAAAATGTAAAAATCTACTCCGGAACCACATTTGCATTTTTCGAGCGTGAATGTAATGGCACAAAATATCTAGGTTGCCACGTAGATCGAAGACAACCTGAGTCAGACCTTCGTGAACGGGAAATCCGAAGAATGAGAAGCAATAATGCAGACGGCTTTCATTCCAAATCTGCAGAAATTGGTCCTTCTTATAGGAATTGCATAGCCCGCTACAATGGAGATGATGGATTTGCAATAAGTGGTTTGTACCACGTTATCACAGAAACCAATGGAAATATGGTCACTGTAGTCGGCAAGGCAGGTAGAAGGCCGGATATTGGAGTTGCTGACCCAGTTGAGTTGGTATCTTATGATGGAACCAGAATACCAGATGCATACGTCAGATCGATCGTGCCGGGCAGAAAATTGAACGCGGAAGAAAGGGAATTCTTGAGCAGTCAGAAGTTTTTGGCAGAGTCCCAAAAAACCAAAGACGCGGATAATGTTTACATAATTGAGCTTAACCGAGCAGTTGATTTGCCACTCGGGAGTGTGATCGCTTCTTCGGAAAGATTAGGTAATGGATTTGAAGTAGTGGATTGTATTGCAGGACCCAACAGAAGCCGTGGCATCATCGCTAAGGCAAGTAATGGTATGATCTCAAATAATCAGTTGATTGACAACTGGGGAATAGCTATAAAATGCTCACCAGAGCACCAGTGGTTAGAGGCAGGAAGCGGCAATAACTTACTCATCACGAATAATGTAGTGCAAGGATGTCACGATGTTGGTATTGCAGTTTATGCAAAAGGTGGAAATGGGAAAATAGGGGCTGCAGGAGCCCACAATAATGTGAACGTCTCCGGGAATACCGTTTCGAACTCAGTGAATCCTGGATTTGGTATTACCTCCACCGTTGGCCTTATTTTCATGGATAATCGAGTGGAAACACCTGATAATTCACTGGCGTTACCTTGGCGTAAGGATTTCGGCAGAGGTGAGAGCACAGAAAGAAAGGTTTATTTTCAGAATGTAACAGATGTGAAAGAAAACTTTGGTGTGGAAAAAGAGTGAGTCTAAGAAGAACCAAATTGGCCTTTTTGGGAGCAGCTTTTTCCGCGCTATTATGCCAGTGCCAGTCTGCTTTAAAAGATCAGCAGCAATCTCCAGCTCGTCCAAATATACTATTTTGTATAATGGACGATGCTTCTCCACATATGGGAGCATATGGCTATAAATGGATTCAAACACCAAATTTTGATAGACTGGCTGCTTAAGGAGTTCTCTTTTTGAATGCTTATACACCAAATGCCAAATGCGCGCCTTCAAGAGCGAACATCTTGACAGGCCGGAATTCTTGGCAATTGGAAGAGGCGGGAAATCATGTGTCAAATTTTCCAGCAAAGTTTAAGACATTCCCAGAAGTCTTGCGTGAAAATGGCTACTTAACTGCGAGAACGGGTAAAGGCTATGCGCCTGGAAATCCCGGAATGGTGGATAGCAAAAGGCGTCAACTCATTGGTTTCCCTGTGAAGAGGCGGCAAACGGATCCATGGGCAAATGGCATGAGTAATACCGACTACTCCACGGAATTTGAATATTTTCTTGAGCATAAGGAAGAAGATCAACCTTGGTTCTTTTGGTATGGAGCCTATGAGCCCCATAGAAAATACGAATACGGTTCAGGACGGGCTAATGGTAAGCAACTCGAAGATATAGATCGTGTTCCTGGTTTTTGGCCAGATACGGACACGGTACGTAATGACCTACTTGATTATGCACTGGAAATAGAATACGCTGATTGGCATTTGGGTCAAATGATTGAAAGTTTGGAAAAACGTGGTTTAATGAAGAATACGATCATTATAATGACCTCAGATCACGGCATGCCTTTCCCAAGAGGTAAAGCGCAAGAGTATGAGTATTCCAACAAAGTACCATTAGCTATCAGATGGCCGGAAGGGATTAAGAACCCTGGTCGGACTGTGAAGGACATGGTCAGCTTTATCGATTTTGCGTCTACGTTTCTGGAATTAGCAGGTATATCTTTCGAGCAATCTCAAATGCGCAGCTCACCCGGTAAAAGTCTTGTTGATATTTTCTTTTCTGAAAAAGATGGTCAAGTAAATCCAGAGCGAGATGTGGTATTGATTGGAAGAGAAAGACACGATTATGGACGACCAGAAAATCAAGGCTTTCCCATACGTGGAATCGTTTCTGATGACTATCTATATCTGTACAATTATGACACTGCACTTTGGCCTGCTGGAAACCCTGAAGTGGGCTATTTAGACTGTGATGCATCACCTACCAAGACACAAATTCTGAATATGCGAAGAGCTGGAGAGGATGAATACTACTGGCAACTCTCCTTTGGTAAGAGATCTTCCAATGAAGAATTCTTCAATGTGACCAATGATCCAGACTGCATTAAGAATTTGGCCCAAGAGCAGAACCTAAGCAATTTGAAATCGTCTATGAAATCACACATGGAAACCATGCTAAAGCAGCAAGGGGATCCGAGAATGTTTGGTAATGGAGATATTTTTAATCAATATGGGTTTTATAAAGAAAAGGGGTGGAATTATTACGAGCGCTACATGAAAGGTGAATTTACCATCAAGGATACACCGTGGGTAAGTCCAACGGATGCAGAAAGCGGCCCTCTAGATTAATCATCAAATGAAGACAAATAAGTTATGAAAATATTTCAAAGTAGATTGTTGTACGTTTTCATAATCCTATTGATGGTAGGTTGTCAGGCGCCAACTGAAAAAGTGATTACCACTTCAAAGCCAAATATCGTCCTGTTTTTTGTTGATGATTTAGGTTGGTCTGATTTGGGATTTAGAAATCCTGTTTTTGAATCGCCGAATATTGATAGTCTTGCCTCCTTGGGATTAAATTTCGAACAAGCATACATTCCTACTCCTACATGCAGTCCAAGTAGAGCTACGCTGCTCACAGGTCAGCATCCCGCACGAATTAAAATGGTCAGGCATATTCCAGGAGGTAAAAAGAATGGTTTTGATCAGCAATTCCGATTTTAGTATAAGGCTAGGGAAATTTTCTCACTCAAAAAAGCATGGGCATAGGAATTCCATTCAGCTAAAATACGATAGCTGTCTAGATATTATGCACGTTTAGTTTTCAATAAGCTTCTCCTTTCCAGTGTAGATTGTTTTGCCTCGGATTCAAGAGCGAGGAGTCTCTTCGGTTGGCTAATACCTTAGTTGTTTGATTTTTCGATAATGTCGATGAATATTTTTCGGTGAGCATATTTGTCTGGTCAGCATAGCGATCAAATCTTTGATTACATACCTGATCGTTCTTCCAGAGTAGTTTAGTGCCTGTTGAAAGCTTTTGGTTTTTTCAACGAGTTGACTGATCATATGAGCGATTTGCATGAGCAGGTAGTAATTCTTCATTGTGTTGAAGCCTTTTCTGGCATATTTATGCTCTAAAGCAAAACCGTGATTCTTCTGTGCGTTGAATCCCTGATTTTCAATATTCCACCTCAATCTTCCTTGTTCGCTGATTTGTTTGGCATTTTTCTCGTTGATCGTCAAGTTGGCTAGGTGAACATGCCGTTCTACGATTTGCTGATCTTCATACTGCTGATAAGTAATGAAGTTGACCTGCTGGTCTTTGTAAGGGAGATCATTGATCCACGAAAATTCATCAACGATCCACTTCCCGTTCGGCAGCTTTTTGATGGTTTGCTTTTGTCTGTTCAGTGTGCTTTTATTAATCGTTCTCCATAAGGATTTGAGTGAATCATCGGTGAATGTGAAGATGAATTTCCAGCCACATTCCTTGATTAGTTTAAAAACGGGTTCGCAGCAATAGAGTCCATCTGCGGTGACGACAATAGCCAAACGAGGAAAAGCAGTTTTGACCTTTTTGACTAACCGTTTAAATGCCGCCCGGCGAGTCGTCGCTCCGATCACAATCCTGTTTGTTAGTCTTACCGCTCTGATTTTTAAGCCATTCCTAGCCAAAGAAATGCTGAACCCATTAGTGAAGACCAATTTGGCTTCTAATACGCTCACATACCATTTCATATCGTTTTTGGTTTCTTTGTAAGGGCATCCCTCAAAAGGCTCTTCATCAAAAACGTGTGTGCCTGTTGCGTCAAAAGTCAAATTGTAATAACCCTGAAACTTCCATTGCTCAAACACCTTGCGCACCATCAGCTTACGCACCAATGACTCTCTTAGAAATTCAAGCTCTTTTGGATCTAATTGCTCTAAAAAGTCATGAACAGTGTCGGTAATAGGCAATCGCATACCAAACACTTTCAGATAGTTTTGTTCAAATTGTTGACCAGCTAATTGATCGGCCTGATTTCTTGACTCACAACGCAATACAAACATGAGTATGCCAGCAGATAATATCTCCGCCACTTCGTAGGTATGTCGTTTTCTGTGGTCAGGGATGCTATTGAGCATCTCGTTGAATTTTGGATAATGCCTCTTGAGTACGAGGTAGAGCGTGTAGATAAATTGCTTGCCACCGAAGGTTTCTAGCCGCTCCCGAGTTTTACGGGATTTGATGGTTTTGACTTTTTGACTGATTTTGTGCTGACTCTACAAGAATAAAAAGTCAAGTAAAAAAATCAATTAAAACATTTTATGCAATAACTTTATAATCAACTGAAATAGAGTAAATTACAAACAAATCAAGACCACTTAAAGCGGGTCTTTTCGGGTCTGGATTTTTTTAATTAATACATTCTAACAAAGATGAGTACTTTTTCCGTCCGAAGGGACGGAGTATGTCTTTTCATTATAAATGACTGACTGTCAGTAGTTTACACCTCAATCTCCGCTTCTGAGAACATACTCAACAACTTGAAGATTAATTTTTCAGCAAGCTCTAACTAACTGAAATTCAAGACTCCCCCTAAAATCGGAATTGCTGTCTTTCTTGATGTTCTTATAAGTGCTGGTTCAACGGTTTACATGTATACCTGATGCCTACCTCACATTGTGACTCTAATTTTCATTACTTTGATACGAGATTTGCTTAAATCCATCCCGTCTGAAATGAAACTTGAACTATCGATTTTAAGAATAGAGACGATTCTGTTGGTATTATCAACGCTCAATTTCACAATCAGGTGTTTCTTATGTCTAGGCTTACTTTCCTCTTATTTTCCAAGTAATCGACCATTCCAGTCATCATGATCAACTTTTAAATCTTATTGACCTAAAATCAAACCCATCTAAATTGGGCTCATCATAGCTTTGGATTTTGCTAAACCAATCTTTCACATCAACACATCTGACAAAAAAGAAATGAAACTAACAAAGCACGCGGCAAACCCAATATTAAAACCGAATGAAGCCAATCACTGGGAAGAATTGGTTGTCTGTAACCCGGGCGTATTTTTGGATAATGATATTTTTTATATGCTCTATAGAGCTGCTGGAAACGATGAAGGTCATGTGATCAGATTCGGACTAGCGACTAGTGAGGATGGCGTGAATTTCAAAAGAGAAAGTAACGAACCCGTACTCGGGCCAAGTGAGCAGGGGCCAGATATGGGCTGTGTCGAAGATGCACGAATCGTCAAATTTGATGACTATTACTATGTAACCTACGCTTTTCGTCCATTTCCTCCAGGACAATACTGGAAGTTTCGGCACGATGAGGTGCTGACTAGGAACTACGGTCCTCACGCACCAAAATTCATTCAAAATAATATGGCCAACTCAGCATTGGCTATCACTAAAGATTTTAGGGATTGGACAAAACTAGGTCGTATCACAGATTCTAATCTGGATGACAGGGACGTTATTCTTTTTCCAGAAAAGGTAAACGGAAAGTTTGTGATGCTGCATAGGCCCAAAGAGTGGATTGGTGAAGCTTGGGGAGGTCATAAATATCCAGCTATTTGGATTCGTTCTAGTGCAGATATGTTGGTATGGGATGAGCCTAGTACTTTATTGCTCAAAGGAATACCCAACAGCTGGGAAGAAAAGGTAGGTGGTAGTACACCTCCATTGAGAACAGATAAAGGATGGCTGGTGCTTTATCATGGAGTAGAGACTGGAGGCACTGGTTACTATCGTGTCGGTGCTCTGATGCTCGATTTGGAAGACCCAACTAAAATCATTGGTAAGACCAAAGACTGGATCATGGAGCCAGAGTTTGACTATGAAATAGAAGGTTACTACAAAGGCTGTGTTTTCCCTACTGGGAATGTAATCAAGGACGGCACCTTGTATGTTTACTATGGTGGGGCAGACAAATACATCGGTCTGGCTACTTGTGATGTCAATGAACTCGTTGACTTCACCCTTGCACAACCAATAGACTGAACCTAAATATTTAGCAATATGGATTTTTTCAATGCAGGACCCGAATGGGCAACAGGGATTTCATGGATAGATGTAGTCATTATTTTCGCCTACTTCATCTTCATCGTTTATCTCGGTATCAAATACAGTGGCAAGGGTGACGATACTAGCAGCTATTTCCTAGCGGGTCGAGGCATGTCATGGGGAGTAATCGGATTTTCCTTGTTTGCAGCCAGTATCTCCAGCTCGACGCTTATTGGGCAAGCGGGTGATGCATATAGTACTGGGATCGCAGTATTCAACTACAATCTAGTATCAGTAGTGGTCATGATATTTTTTGCGTGGTTCATATTGCCTTTCTACATAAACGCCAAGATTTTTACCATTCCTGAGTTTTTGGAGCGGCGTTTTAGCGTGCACTCACGCTATTATTTCTCTGCAATCACCATCGTTGTTAATATATTTTTGGATGCCGCAGGCTCTTTATACGCTGCTGCTATTGTAATGAAACTCGTATTTCCTGAAGTTTCACTTTCTGTGTTGGCGATGATCTTCGCAGTGATAGTTGCTGCTTATACCATTCCTGGTGGACTTTCTGCTGCAATCCGAGTTGACCTTTTCCAAGGAATCTTCTTGTTGGTAGGAGCGATTGTTCTTACTTATTACGCCACTATGAATGGTGGTGCAGATTACATTATCGGTCTGATAAATAATGGAGATTACCTAATGGATCTCATCAGGCCAATAGACGATTCCTCCGTACCGTGGCTGGGTATGATCTTGGGGATTCCCATCCTTGGACTCTTTTTCTGGGGCAATAACCAGCAGCTGGTACAACGAGTGCTTACGGCCAAATCTTTAGATGAAGGGAGGAAAGGGGTATTGCTTGTAGGTTTTTTAACCGTACTCACTGTTTTTGTGATTATCATTCCTGGTATCATGTCTATTAAAATGTTCCCTGGCTTACCAAAGCCAGACATGGTGTACCCAAATATGATTTTGAATCTGCTACCGAGCGCGATGGTTGGTTTTATGATGGCGGCTATGGTTGCAGCATTGACTTCTTCACTGAGTGGCTTACTCAATTCGGTAGCAACACTATTCACTATGGACTTCTATCTCAAGTTCAGACCAGAGACCTCTGGAAAGAATCAGGTCCAGATCGGTAGAATTGTGTCTTTGGTTGTTTTGGTAATAGCTGTGCTTTGGGCACCACAGATTGGCGAACGCTTTGGGAATTTACTAAAGTATTATCAAGAAATGCTTTCTATTATGGCTCCTCCTATAGTAGCTGCATTCCTACTAGGAATTTTTTGGAAGCGAACCAATTGGAAAGGTGCATTTTACGGATTGCTTGGTGGCATTGCCCTTGGTTTGCTCAATTTATTTGTAAAAATTGGCACAGGGGAATCCATTTTCGGAGACATCCATTTCTTACTTACGGTACCAATCTACTTCGTCTGGAGTTTGCTAGTGATGACCGTTATAAGTTTAATGACCACTCCGCCTCCAAAGGAGAAAACGGATGGTTTGACTTTCACAATGGAGAATTTTAGAAAGGAAACTGCCCATCAGAAAGGTATAGCTTGGTATGATGATTATCGGGTTTGGTCCTATTTGCTTCTACTATTTTGTGCTATTGTATTATTCGTATTTTGGTAAAAATGAAAAATCTTGTCATCATATTTTTTGCGCTAAGTTGTTTTTTTAGTTGTACACAAAAGGTAGAAACTGAAAAGCGCCCCAACTTCCTGTTTGTCTTAGTTGACGATCAACCCTTCGACGCGCTGGGAGCCCATGGTCGTTATCCTTTTTTGGAAACTCCAAACATGGATAAACTGGCTAAGAGAGGTGTGAACTTTAGTAATTTTTATTGCACACAATCTATTTGCTCTCCATCACGGGCGTCATTTATGACGGGTACTTATCCGCACATCCATGGAGTAAACCAAAACAATAGGCACGTAGATCCGCGTTGGGAAGACCTTCCACCTGTCAATCAACATTTGCAGTCTGCTGGCTATCAAACAGCTCACATTGGTAAAATTCACATGGCTCATCTAGAAGGAAAAGACCATATAAGACCGGGCTTTGATTATTGGTATAGCTTCATCGGGCAGGGTGTCTATTTTAATCCCATGGTCAATGATAATGGTAAGGAATATCAAGAAACGGGTTACATGACAGATATTCTTACCAATAAAGCACTCGAATGGCTTGATAATGAGAGAGATCCTTCCAAACCTTTCTATTTGAATCTGTGGCACAAAGGAGTGCACGAAGACCACTCACCAGCGCCAAGACATGAAAACCTTTATTCTGAGCACGATCTACCAACGCCACCTTACGATACGCATTTGGAGACTTTTAAAGATAAGCCCGAATGGCAGAGAATCAAGGCCTACGATAGCGAGTGGAAATCCTACAAGCCGGTACCCGAGCTTTCACAAAAGGAATGGCCGATCAAAGGAGATAAATTTATGAAGCTACTGAGATGTCTCAAAGCGGTAGATGAGTCTTTAGGTACCGTAATGGCGAAACTAGAAGCGATGGGCGAACTCGATAATACAGTAATCATCTTCAGCAGTGATAATGGATACTTCATGGGTGAACACACTTACTGGGACAAGCGCATAGCTTACGAAAACTCCATGCGGATTCCTATGATCATAAGCTATCCTAAGTTGATTGAGGCCGGTACTGATATAGATAGAATTAGCCTGAATATTGATATGGCGCCTACCATTCTTGATATTGCTGGGATTGAAATCCCAAGTTATATGCAAGGTGAGTCGATGACGCCTTTGTTTGCCAAGGAGACAGCAGATTGGCGGGAGGAATTTTTGTTTGAGTATTACGTAGATGATGCCTACCCGTATGCCGGTCCAGACATGCTGGCCGTGAGAACCGACCGATACAAGCTGGTGGATAACGACCTAGAAAATGACATTGACGAACTTTATGACCTAGAAGTAGATCCAGGAGAAATGAACAATCTGATAGAGGATAGCGCTTATGATTCTTTAGAAATGGTTCTGAGAGCTAAAATCGAAGACTTGAAAGTAAAATATGACTACAATCCGGAGCGTGATTGGTGGCTTAAAAAGGTTGTTGCTAATAAAAAGAAGAAATAATAGGAGACAAATTGTAAATTCAAGCCATGAGAGGTCTGCTTACGTTCGTGTTCGTGGTTATTCTGTTTGCAGTATATGGGCAAACCGATTTTAGGATTAAGAAAATATCAGTTTCCGATGGTCTATCGAACGGTAGAATCCACGATATGCATCAAGATTCACTTGGCTATATGTGGCTTGCTACCGCTAATGGAATCACCAGATATTCGGGCTCTTCATTCAAAAAATATAAGCTCAATGCCAGTCAATCCTCACTTGATCCGAGCGTATTGAAGCTATGTAGTTCCTCTGTTGGGTTTTTCGCCTTGCTGCAAGGAGGTTCGCTTTTCAGATATGACTTCTCGGATGACGAGTGGGAGATGCTTTTTGAGAAACCAGAGGAGATATTCACATCGATTTCCTTTTTAGATACTGATCAGATTGTCATAGGAACTACAGATGGTTTTTTTACTTACCAAATAAAAGACGGTAAAATCGGCGAAAAGCAGTTTACGGAACTTCTCTACATTCGAAGAATTGAAAGGCTTGATGAAGCCATCTTCATGTCCAGTTCCAAAGGACTGCATAAGTTTTACCAAAGTGCCACAGGCGAATTTCTCTTACAAGAATCAATACTCAAGGATAAGGATATCTTAGATTTTCAGATCGATGTAAACAAAGCTTTTTGGATTGGTACTGAGAATGATGGAGTATTCAAATACTATCAAGGCGAAACTCAATCAATTGAGTTTTTGCATCAAAAACAGCTATCCGCAAGAGGTATTGCCTTGAGTCAAGACGGAACCACTTTGGTGGCTGTAGACGGGTATGGTTTGTTTATTTTAGATGCTTTTGGCAAACCTATCAATCGCATATCATATGATCCAGATGATCCAAATTCCCTTTCACAAAACAGCATTAATTCTATATATGTAGATAATCGGGCGATATGGTTAGGTGTGGGAGAGATTGGCCTTAATCTAATTTATCGGCAAGACAATCACTTTGAAAATATTTCCCATAAAAGTTTCAGTGATAATACTATCAACAATGACATCATTAGGTCAATCTATCAGGATGGTCAGGGTGAGCTATGGATAGGCACAGAAGGAGGGCTTACTAGAAGAGATTTAAACGGACAATGGTCTGAATATGGTAAGTTTCGTGAAGAATTGGCAGCACCAGTTCTAAGTATTGCATATTACAATAAAAGCTTGGTATTGGGAACTTATGGTCAGGGACTTTTAGCCTTTTCTAAGGAGACAGGAGAAGTAAAACCCTATGGCGATAAGGTAAAACTCAAAAGAGTTTTCACCACTTTGGTTGATAATTCTACGCTTTGGGTGGGTGGCTTAGATGGTCCGGTTTATCACATGTACAAGGATTCCGTGATTAGCACCTACTCTACAGGTCAGGTAAAAGCATTCGCTAAAAAGGACGAAGCTACCATGCTTGTGGGCACTGTGGAGGGTATTTATCAGATCAATAGCCAGTCAAAGAATGTTTCAAAGCTACAATTTGGGGGTAAACCCATTATCAACGTCTACTCCCTTCGTTACGATCATTTTAATCAAGACTTGTGGATTGCTAATGACAATGGCTTGACTAAATATAACTATCAAGATAAAACTATTGAGTCGGTCGAATCCTTGAATGAGGTTTCTGGAGCGATCTACTCTATTCTACAATTATCCAGTAAAGAGCTATGGATTGCAGCGGAAAAAGGACTTTTTAAATATTCGATTGAGGAAAAGAGACACAGAAAGTATGCCTTTGAAGATGGGCAGATAATTAATGAATATGGAGTTGGTGCAAAGACCATTTTACTGGATGGTCGTGTGGCATTTGGTGGCCCAAAAGGAGCTGTTCTCTTTGATCCGGATAAGCTGCTAGAGGATGACGCCTCACCTAAAATTTATATTGCCAATTTTGAGATCAATGGAGCCGAGCCAGAAAATGGCATACTGCAAAACGTCAATCAAAAAAAGGAGATAAGACTTCCTTACCGAGATAACACGCTCACTTTTGATGTGGATTATCTCAAGCTCCACGGTTCACCTGAATTTTATTTGGAGTGGCAACTAATAGGGCACGACGAGGAGGTTAAACGAGGGAGTAATACTCATTCAGTAACTTACCGTGATCTTAAACCAGGTCAATACCAATTGAAAGTTTCAGCGATCAATGCTGATGGTTACGCCTCTTCCAATAGCATCAATCTCAGTATTGAAATTGATAAGCCATTTTGGTTTCAATGGTGGGCGATCATATTTTATGTGCTTTTTGTAAGTGCGATTACCTACTTGGTGATTGTAGTCAATCGAGCACGGCAGAATAAGAAATTTAGCGAGGAGAAAATTAAATTTTTCATAGATGTAGCTCATGACATTCGTACTCCAGTTTCACTGATTCGCCTAGCGTCTGATCAGCTTCTACAAAATAACAATATTGAAGAATCAGTTCAGATTATTAACAGATACACGAGAAACTTAAATGAGTATGTGAGCGAGTTACTAGATTTTCAGAAATCTGAAAGAAAGAAATTGAGGATTGTTGCCTCTGAGCTCGATGTAGTGGAATTGCTCCGGCATATAGTGACGGACTTTAAGTCCATGGCCGATCAAAAGAATATCACTATTATGAGTGATTTTCCAGAGTCATTGAAGGTCTGGGCAGATAAAATACAATTAGGCAGAATTTTTACCAATCTCATGTCCAATGCGATTAAATATAATCATGAAAATGGTAAAATATGGATATCCGCTACTAGCAATGAAGCGGGCATTCAAATAGCCTTTAGAGATTCAGGTCTGGGAATACCCAAAAATCAAATTGACAAGATATTCATGCGATTTCACCGTGCGCATAATGCTATATCCAATGAAGTAAGAGGCACAGGTATCGGTCTTATGCTCTCCAAGAGAATAGCCGAGCTACATAAGGGAGATATTATATGTGAATCAGAAGAGAATATTGGCTCCACCTTTACCGTGAAATTGCTTCATGGCACAGACCATTATGATCCAAATGACCTTCGTATCAAGGATAAGGCCTCCGCTATAAATCTTCTCAAGGAAGCTCAGATCCAAGGCAAGAAACTAATCATGGTGATTGAAGATAATGAAGATATCCTGTCCTATATCAAAAGATCATTTACTGGGGACTATTCGTTGATCACAGCTACAGACGGTAAGGAAGGGTTATTTAAAATCATCGAAAATAAGCCAGATTTGATTATCTCAGATGTGATGCTCCCGAGTCTGAATGGTAAGGAAATATGTCACATCATAAAGAACGATCAGAACCTTAGTGGTATACCAGTTATTTTGCTCACTGCTCTGAGCGGTCTTGATGACAAGCTAGCAGGCTTGGAAGTGGGTGCTGATTTTTATCTCGAAAAGCCTTTCGATATCAATGTATTAAAACTCTCAGTTAAAAACTTGCTGAAAAGAAGCCAACTGGACAAAGAGATCAGTGAGAAAAGTAAAAAGAAAAGCTCAAGTATCGAAGAAAGTTTTCTGTCGAATGTGATAGAAATTATTAATAAGAATTTGAGTAATCACGAATTTTCTATAGATCAACTTTGCGACGAGGTGGGTCTGAGTAGATCAAATCTCTTTCGTAAGATGAAAGCGATCACAGGTTTTTCACCATCCGACTTGATTCAGGAAATGAGACTGAATAGAGCCAAGCAGTTAATGATTGATAATGCAAATATTCGAATAGAGGATGTCGCTTATAAGTCTGGGTTTAACGATCCCAAGTATTTCAGCACCTTGTTTAAGAAGCATTTTAAAATGACGCCAAGTGATTTCCATTTGAGCAAAAAGGGCTAGTTTATTGATATTGGCCTGATTTCAGACGTAATCGATCAGTAATCAAACCAATGAATACCGCTCTTCATTGATCTTTGACACTATGGAAAAATTCAGAAATCTCATCAAGCACCTTTTAGCTGGAGTCTTTGCGTTATTCTCGGTTTGGCTCTTGCAAAGTTGCGCTGACACCAAGGCAACCAAGGCACTAGAGTTAACAGAAGAAGCCTTAGCTAACTACAACTACGTAATCGGAACGCAAACCGTCGGCGCGAAATACAAATTCTCCAATGAGACTGATCTGGTAGAAACTGCTCAGCAGATACAAGACATGGGATCCAATCTCTTAAAGTTCTCCATGCACCCGAGGTATTGTACAGAGAACTATGACTTGCCCGAGAATAAGAACATCAAAAGTCTCACGGATTTAGCATCCATGGAGCCATCCATGCAAAAAGTGCTGAATATGGATTTCAAGTACTATCACATCTGGGTTTACGGTTTCAGCCAATATTCTCCAGAGCCAGAGGGCGAAAAGAATGACACTACACAGATTAAGTTCATCGGAGGTTATTCGGATAATTACGCAGAGGCACTCTACGCCGAGCTTTATGATTTCACTAAACATTTATTGACGACCTATCAGGGTTCGGGCAAAGCCTTTTATTTAGGTCACTGGGAAGGAGACTGGCACCTGAGATGGCATTACGATCGTACCAAAAAAGTAGATATTGAAACACTTGAAGGAATGATTAAATGGGAGAAAGTTCGCCAAAAGGCAATAGATGATGCCAAGCGAGATTTTCCACCAAAAGGCATGGAAGTGTACAATTATATAGAAGTGAATTTGGTAAGGGCGGGTATTGAAAACCCAGATAAATTGACAGTTACTAATTCTATAATTTCGGAGGTTAATCCTGACTTTGTTTCATACTCTTCTTACGATGCTACCAACCCATACAAGACTGAAGCAGATTTGAACAAAACACTTAAAGAGTCACTGAATTACATAGAATCAAAACTGTCGCCAAAAGAAAATTTGCCGAAAGGAAAGCGTGTATGGATAGGAGAGTACGGAAGTCCAGCCATCAGTTATAATCAGATAGATCAAGACAATCGCTCCAAGTGGGTAATCAAAACTGGCCTTGAGTGGGGGACTCCATTTATCTTATATTGGGAAATGTATAACAATGAAATCAAAGCTGACACCAAAGAGCAGGTGGGCTACTGGCTTATTGATGACAAGGGCGAAAAACAAAAAATATGGCATACCCACTACAATTTTTATGAAGACTCCAAGCAGTACTTAACAGACTACTATAAGAAAAACAGCCAGATGCCGAGTCAGGTCGAATACTACAAGAAAGCCCTGCAATTCAATTCCTTAAAGTCTAGTGAAAGTCTAGTTACAGCAAACACACATTAACCAATCCATCTAACATGAGGTACATAATATTATTAATCGCATTTTTCCCATTGCTTCTATTTGGGCAAACCATGAAAGTTACTGGGACAGTGAGCTCTAGTAGCTTAGACGAAACCCTACCTGGGGCGACCATACAGATAAAAGGAACCAGCAAAGGAGTCATCACGGACATAGATGGCAAGTTTACAATTGAGGCTAGCAAAGGAGATATTTTAATTATTTCTTTTATTGGCTTTGAGACTAAGGAAGTTAAAGTTACCTCCGCTGTTGTCAAAGTTGACTTGGAAGACAATGCAGAGGAACTCGATGAGGTAGTCGTAGTTAGTCAAGGTTATTTTGATGTCACCAAAGAGGCACTCACAGGATCAATCGCCCAGGTGGGCTCTGAAGAAATCTCGCGAGTGCGTGGCAACTCCATAGAAAATATCCTGCAAGGGCAAGTGGCGGGAGTGGTAGTAAGTGAAAGTGCTGAGCCAGGTGGAGGGATAGGCATTGCTATCAGAGGAACGAACTCTATTCTTGGCGGTACACAGCCGCTATATGTAGTGGATGGGATTCCCATTAATCCCATAGAAGATGCACAGGGAAATGCTGGTGGTGGTCAAGCCCAAAGTTCTTTAAGTTTCCTTAATCCTAATGATATTGAGAAGGTCGAAATTATGAAAGATGCTGCTGCCACGGCTTTATACGGTGCAAGAGGCGCCAATGGTGTTGTAATCATTACGACAAAGACCGCAGATAAATCTGGTGGTAAACACTCTTTTGATATTGTAGTGGATCAGACTATGGCTGAAGTGAATAATAAATTGGACGTGCTCTCTGGACCAGAGTTTGAACAGTACATGAACCAGCGCGCGCTCAATCGGCTATACTCCAACATCACAGATCCAAATACGCCTGGAGGTGTCGTGTTTGATGGTACGCAACAGCTTACAGTAGCCAACTTCCCTGAATTAGCAGATTTTGGACTCCCATACCCCACTACTACTGGTATCGATACAGATTGGCAAGACATTACTTATCGTCAAGCGTATTCAAATGCCGTGAACTTATCCTATCGAGGAGGGTCCCCCGATGGTACTGTGGCTATAAGTCTTGGTATATTGAACAATCAAGGGGTAATTCTCAATTCTGACTTCAATCGAGCTACCTTTTCGATCAATGCATCGAGAAATGCTGGCAATAATTTGAAAATTTATTCTAAAACCAACTTGGCCAGGAGCTGGGGGAATGCTTCATCCTCAGGTAACGGCGAGATTTTTGAACAACGAGGTGTCGTTTCTCAAACGTTACAGTTTCAACCTATTTTCGATCGCTTGGCGTTTGGAGAGGAAGATGGCGAGTATGCTGACTTGAATAACGGAAATGCAGTTTCTAATCCATATACCTTAGCTACTGAACTAATAGATGAGAAAAAAACATTCAACCTCCTGCAGTCGCTAAGTCTCAATTACAGTATCAACAAAAACCTGACTGCCATTGTAAAAGGAGCTTTCAACTATCAAAGAAGTACCCGAGACTCTTATTTTCCTACAACCACCACACGAGGAAGAAGAAATGGCGGAGAGGCAACTCAAGCATATAACGATAGATTCAAAGGTTACCTAGAGGCCAATGTGAGGTACCAAAAGCAGATTAACAAGCATCGAATAGATGCCATAGCCATAGGTACTTATGAGCAGACCAATGATAGGCGGCTTTTCAGCAAAGCGTTTGGTTTCGGGAATGATGAGACAGCCTTCTACACTTTCGAATCGGCTACTGATATCCTTGTGCCTGTTTCCATTTTCAATCAATTTTCTCTTTTGTCGGGACTTGCTAGAGTAGGTTATAACTATAAAAAGAAATATTTCTTTGACGTAAATGCGCGAGTTGATGCCTCTTCTAAGTTTGCGAAAAACCAAAGAGCAGCATTTTTCCCATCAGCAAGTTTGGGTTGGATTGTCTCTCGTGAGAAATTTCTTAAAAACGTGAGGGCTATTTCTTTCATGAAAGTCAGAGCATCTTATGGACAAACGGGTAGTAACCCAATCGCTCCTTTTCAGTCATTAGCCTTGATGAGTCCGATCCGTTACAACTTTGACAACTCGTTGGTTACTGGATTTTATCAGGAAAATCTTAGCAACCCTAATTTGACTTGGGAAACAACAGATCAATACAATCTAGGTTTGGAATTGAATATTATTGATGCCCGTATTAGGATTACTTTCGACGCTTACTTGAAGGAAACCAACAACTTACTCCAGCGAGTGCAGCTTCCAGCTTCCAACGGATACGCAGAGATAATTGATAATTTCGGATCAATCGAGAACAAAGGTTTTGACCTCTCCATAGGTGCAGATGTTATTAATAATGATGCTTTTCAGTGGAATACAAATGTTAACTTTTCCAGAAACAGAAACGAGCTTCTTTCCCTTAACTCCAACCTTGAGTTTCAATTAGGTCCGGTAGTTGGATTTACACGAACCAATCCGATTCTGTTCAAAGAAGGCTCACCACTAGGTATCTTTTGGGGAGCGCAGACAGAAGGGATATATGCTAATTGGGAAGAGGCTAATGCGAGTGGCATAGAAGGAGCAGCTCCTGGTGAAATAAAATACATCAATAATTCTGTTGACTTGGATGAAAACGGTGATCCTTTAGATCTTCAAGTGATCAATTTTGATGACTATGTACAAATAGGTGATCCAAACCCTGATTTTACTTATGCTGTGACTAATAACTTTACCTATAAAAAATGGGATCTCAGTATTTTGATCACTGGTCAAAAAGGCGGGGATATCTTCTGGGTGGACTCATGGCAGATTGCCGGAATGAATGCAAGCAGAAATGTTCTCAAATCTGCTTATGATCAATCTTGGAATGCACCATTTACCTATTCTCAGGGGGATGGAACAGTTAGATATGATGCGTCTGCAGATAGAACCGAAGGTGCGGTGAATCCTGCACCATTTAGCGGTGACACTGGAGTCCGTGCATTGCCTTCAGATAGACAGATTCAAGACGGTTCATTTGTCAGATTGAAGAATATCAACCTGGGTTACACGCATCCGTTTAGCAATGGTCAAAGCTTGAGAATGTATATCTCAGGGCGTAATCTTTTTACCATCACCGATTATCCCGGATACGATCCGGAAACACAGGCGTACAATAAAGATCCTCAGCGTAGAGGTGTTGACTTTGGTACCTATCCAGGCGTGAAGTCTTACATACTAGGATTGAAATTTAATTTTTAAAAAAGCAGCAACATGAAATATCTCATCTATAATATTCAGAAGGTAGTTTTCTTAGTTCTTTTCATTTCAGTAGCTACTTCATGTGAGGATTTGCTGAAAGAAGAACCACTCACACAGCTCGATGCAGGAGCTTTCTATCAAAACGAAGATGACGCACTCGCAGCACTCACAGCGGCATATGCACAGCTTAAATCTGGTAACGGATACTATAGACAACTGTGGTTGTCAAATCTCATAGCAGCCTCAGACATAGGATCTTCCAGTGATAATCATGGAGATTTCATAAGAGGCAATATTGTCAATACGAGCAGAAACTTGCCGACAGCTTGGGAAGACATTTATATCGCCATTCGTGACGCCAATAATGTGATTGCAAATGTTCCAAATATAGACGTAATGAACGACACGCTGAGGAATCGGATTGTGGGTGAAGCTCGTTTTTTAAGAGGACTCCACTATTTCAATCTGGTAAGAACCTTTGGCGAGGTACCACTCCGTACAGCGCCGATTGAGGTAGGTCAGACTGAAGGACTGCCTGTTTCTAAAATCACAGAGGTATATCAGTTGATATTGGATGATTTGGATTTTGCTGCCGCTAATTGTTGGGATAAAGGTGAGACCAGAGGTGGATATACAAATAATGTTGGTAGAGCTACCAACAGTGCCGCGCATGCTTTATTGACCAAGGCCTATCTGAGAATAGCTTCGGCAAAAAGAACCGCTTTAGAAGGAGTTTTAGGAAATCAACTTTATTTAGATTTTCCAGAAGATCCTAGTTTTTATTATCAAAAAGCAGTGGATCACGCAGATATGGTAATTAACTCCGGTAATCAGTCACTCATTGGCACATTAGACGAATGGACGGGTCTCTTTGATGCAGACAATGGCAACAATCAGGAGATGATTTTTGAAATACAGGGATCATCACTGACCGAGCAGGGTACTGCTTTGTCTAATCTATTCACACCGAGAAATGCCGGCTTGAGTGGAGGAGGCTTTGGTGGAGCTAACAAATTTGTTGGTGCATTTATTCTCAACCAAATAGATAGAGCTGACCCGAGGTTCTTAAACTCTATCATTACAGCCTATCAAGATGAGACGATAAGGTATGAGATAAACCTCAATATGAATGGTTATTTCAGAACTGATATTCGAACAGGAGAATCTCGCGGCATTCTTTACAGAGTTTTTAGTTCTAAGTACATTGATCGGTCAGCGACTACCGAGTATACAAGTGGTCAAAATTGGCATGTGATTAGGCTGGCGGATGTTTACCTGATGCGTGCTGAAGCTCTAGCCGAATTGAACAACGATCCATCTGCAGCCAATGTTGATTTCAATATCCTACGACAGAGAGTAGGCATGGAAGATTATGATGGTGCTTTGATCACTGGCATGGATCAGTTTCGAAGTGTCTTACTCAGGGAAAGAGCTGCAGAGTTGATCATGGAAGGGCACAGATATTTTGACATTACCCGATTGGGAGTGTATGATGAATATTGCACCATAACAATCGGAGCGACAAATGGAAGACGTGATCCAGAAGATTATCTATGGCCTATTCCGCTTACGGAAACTTCGGTTAACAACGCCATCGATTAATTCAGCAATCAATAGATGGTTGGAAGATTTCTCATCCTATGCCTTAGCCTTTTCATCGGATTGATGGGGAAGGCTCAACCAAATGTCTTGTTCATCTTGGCAGATGATCTTGGCTATGGCGAGCTCGGTAGCTATGGCGCCAAAGATGTGAAAACTCCCTTTCTGGATGAGCTGGCTAAAGGGGGTGTTCAGTTTAACCGAGCTTACGCCAATAGCACCGTCTGTTCACCAAGTAGGGCAGCTATTCTTTTTGGAGATTATCCTGATCGTGTGGGTGTGCCTGGTGTGATTAGAGACATACCTCACAATACCTGGGGTAACCTCAGAGATGACCTTGTTTCTTTGCCATCGCAGTTTAAAAAACTCAGTTATCAAACCGCATTGATTGGCAAATGGCATTTGGGATACAAATCTCCTGATTTACCCAATGACAGAGGATTTGATCATTTCAAAGGGTTCGTTGGAGACATGATGGATGACTATTATACACATCTGCGAGCAGACAAAAACTGGATGCGAGAAAATGAGCATGTCATCGAACCCAAGGGACATGCGACCGACCTTTTCACAGATTGGACACTTAATTATTTAAATGAAAGTAAAAAGTTGAAAGATCCATTCTTTTTATTTCTAGCATACAATGCACCCCACGATCCTGTGCAGCCGCCAGCAGATTTTCTGGAGCGTGTTCAAGATCGACTGCCCGATGTTTCGCTTAAACGACAAAAAATGATTGCGATGGTAGAGCACCTTGACCATAATGTTGGGAGACTGATCGCTTACTTAAAGGAATCGGGTGAATATGAAGAAACACTAATTATATTCACTTCGGATAATGGAGGCGCACTGCGCTACGGTGCAAACAATGCTCCTTTTAATGGAGGAAAAGGCGATATGTTGGAAGGTGGTATTCGAATTCCTTGTATCATGTCTTGGCCAGACGAGCTAGCAGCTAGTGTTACCAACCAGACGTTTCTCCTCATGGATTTTTATCGATTGCTTCCCGATTTGGCCGGCAGAAAATCCAAAGAAGAGATTGATCTAAGTGCCGCCTTAGCTGCGGCGAATCGTGATGACATGATTTGGGTGCGAAGAGAAGGAAATAGGTTTGGAGGTCAGGCCTATTACGCAATATCAGATGGCACGCACAAGTACTTACAAAACTCACCTTTCGAGCCTTTCACGCTTTACAACCTTTCACAAGATTCCACAGAGCAAGAGCCTTTAGTCAATAAGGAAAAGGAGAAAGAATTATTAAAAAAAATGACGGAACACATTCAACAATCAGGGAAGATTCCTTGGCAATAAACACGATTGATATGAAAAAGACATTGACATTTATCCTAGTTTGTGCATTCGGGTTTTCGCTTTTAGCCCAGCCCGAACCACCAAAACCTTTCAAGCTCGCTGATTATAATTTCGTAGCTGGCACTCAAATGATCGGTGGACATTACAAGTTCACCAAAGACAGTTACTTGGAGGAACAGGCCAAACACATTCGAGGAATGGGTTCAAATATTTTGAAAGTGTCAATGGGTCCTAAGTACTTTAATTCCTACCCTGATTTAAAAAAGAATCCTTCGTATCAATCGACAGTTGATATACTCAAGAATGAGGAGGAGTATCAAAAGGTCTTCGCAATGGATTTTAAGTACATTTTTATGTGGGTACATACGCTCACAGGGATCAAATGGCTAAAGCCAATGAGTGCTCCAGATAGGTTAGCTATCTACCAAGAAATGTATGATTTTACCGAGTATCTCCTTACGGAATACAGCGGCACAGGCAAGACTTTTATGATTGGGAACTGGGAGGGCGATTGGCTCCTTCATGGCTCTGGAAATCGCAATGTTGATCCGGGTGATGAAAAGATTGAGGGAATGAAGCAAGCATTTCAAATACGACAAGCTGCCATCGATGAAGCTAAGCGTAAGGTAGCTCATGAAGGTGTGGAAGTATATTACTATGTAGAAGTGAATCTGGTAAAGAAAGGCATGAAAGGGGAGCGATGCATCACAGAGAGTATTCTAGCAGATGTCAATCCTGACTTGGTGTCGTATTCTAGTTATGAAAGCTCTAAGAATCATCCTAACTACGCCTCTCTGAAAAATACAGTCTCTCCACTGATGGATTATATGGAGTCTAAGCTGCAACCAAAGGACAACATACCGTTTGAGAGACGCGTGTTCATTGGTGAGTACGGTACCCAAGTCAATAAGAAGAATACCGTTGAAGATCAGAGTAATCAGACCAAGGAGATCATGCAGTTGGCTCTTGAGCTTAACTTGCCATTTGCGCTCCATTGGGAGTTTTACAACAATGAATATGCAGAGGATGGACGCTCCAAAGGGATGTCTATGATCAGCGAAGAAGGGGAATTCAAGCCTGTTTATTATTTGCATAAAAATTACTACGAGCAGCTCAATGACTACCTCTTAGCGTATGAAAAAGAAAATGGTACTTATCCTACTAGTGAGGCGTTTAGGGCCAAAGCACTGGCGGTTCTAGAGACCCTTTAAAATTTTGAGGAAGGCTATCATTATATTGACTAAAAAAGAGATGATTCGAGCAGGTATTTACTTGGTGTTCCTTTTTTTGACCGCTTGGACTCATGCACAGGAAAAGCCCAACATCCTTTTGATCACAGTTGATGATATGAATTGGAATTCGGTGGGTGCTTATGGCAATACAATTGACCAAATCACTCCCAATATTGACCATCTTGCCAAGGGTGGCGTGAGGTTTGAAAATGCTTACGTTACTGCATCAAATTGCTCACCGTCTAGGGTGTCTATTCAGACAGGCTTATTTCCGCATCAGTCAGGTGCTCGAGGGTTTTACTACATTGATGATAGTCAAATACCAACCATTGCCACCAATCTCAAGGCGGCAGGGTACTTTACAGGAGTGATTAACAAGGGAGCAGATACCGACCCTTCGCCCGATTTTAAAAAGTATTGGGATCAGAGGCTTGGTTTTGCGAAGGGAGACAAATACGACAGTAAAGTCTACCGAGAGCAGAGCACTAAGTTTTATAAGCGGGTCAAGGGAAGTAACAAACCATTCTACCTGGTGGTCAATATTGCAGATCCCCACAAGCCATTTTACAACGATCCTACTGCGGTGAAGAGGGGCTTTGACCAAACTGCCCCTAGTAGAATCATTGATGCGAGTGAGGTGGAGATTCCGAGTTTTCTCCCTAATCTGCCAGCGGTTAGAAATGATCTTCGCAATTATTATAATTCTGTCAAAAGAGCGGATGATTGCGTGGGAGCGATCATGGAGTCACTTTTGGCAAGTGGGAACCTTGATAACACCCTAGTCATTTTTTTATCCGATCATGGTATGCCTTTTCCATTTGCCAAGTCTTCCGTGTATGAAAATGGATTGAGGACACCTCTGATCATGTCTTGGCCCGGCCAAATTGAATCAGGGACTTTAGCCAAAGATCAAATAGTTTCCTCAATAGATATATACCCAACATTCCTAGATGCAGCAGGTCTCAGTATGCCAACAGGGAATAATTACACGGGCACTTCTCTACTTGAAATAGTCGATGGAAGTACCACCGAAGAGCGAATGGCCTTTGGTAATTTTGATGAAAATGCAAGTGGCTATCCTAGCCCAATGCGTGGGGTGATTTCTGAAAAATGGAACTACGTATTCAATGCATGGGGTAGTGGAAATCAAACTTTCAAAAGTGCAGCGATGTACCATGCATCTTTTAAGGCAATGGCCAAATCAAAAGATCCTGAAATCCGTCAAAGAGTTGCCATGCTAAAGCATAGGGTAGTAGAGGAGCTTTACGATTTAGAAAATGATCCCGGGTGCACCAAAAACCTTATTAATCAGCCCCAATATTCAGAAGTCGCTGAAAAGCTTCGTCAAGCAATGAAAAACCATATGATCGCCACTGACGATTACCTGTTAGAAGCTTTTAACGTGAAAAACAACATGGAAAAGCTAGATCAATTCATGGAGCAACAAAAACAACTTTCCATGGAAAGAGCACAATCGATCAATTGGAAACGCCCTTCCAACATGGCAGGCTCCTCAAAAGAAAACACAGGCCTTTACTTGCAGAAAAGACCATAAATCATATTTGGACTCAGATTTCAAGTCTAATGACCTGCATTCAAACCTTGCACAACTTGCCTCTGTCTAATTTTATACAAATTATAAACATAGGATATGCGTTTACATATTTACGGTGCTTTGTTTTTCCTCATCCAACTAGCAGGAGTCTCACAGACCATAGTCTCTCAGTCTAGCGGCAACTGGTCCTCATCATCCACCTGGGTAGGAGGAGTAGTCCCAACAGCTACGGATGATGTCGAGATCACAGGCAATCATGTAGTGACGCTAGATCTTAGTCCTACTGGCAGTGAGATAGTGGATATTTGCAATGCGCTTTCGGTGGGCATCAATGCCTCCTTACAACTTGGGTATGACGGATCAGAGCAGAACAAACAATTCAAGATTTCAGGAAACCTACACTGTGATGGTACCATCTCAGCCGGAAGGAACGTGCCAGCCGATGACAACTCAGGGGAGGGATTGATCTTTGGCAATAATAGCACCTTGGTGGTGCAGCTCTCCAGTGACAATAGCACCATTACTGGTAAAGGTTATTTACATCCTAAAAGCCTCATTATCCAAAATCAAGGAAGTCCTAGAAAGGTGACCATCGATCATTATAACATCATCATGGACAGTGATTTCATCGTGAAAGGACTTGCCGATGTGGAGGTTGAAATCGCTAAGTATACCTTTATGAATGCTGGAAGCACTGTCGCGATCGCAGGTAGAGCCTATTCATCAAGTCCGACTAATTTTTCAGCCAGTATGCTAGTCAAGGGTATTATTTACACCAATAACCTCAGTTTATTCACAAAAAACGAATCCAATTCAAGCTCCATTACCCTAGATAATGAGGGAGTTATCACTGCCAATAATATTAATGGGGGCGTCAATCCCGCCAACTCTGGCGCAGGTGGTTTTCAGCTTACGCTAAATGAACGATCAATCTTTAGATGTGGGGCATCTGGAGTTTCAAGTCCGGCTACTCTTGCTGCTGCTGATCCCAATTTCACGGTAGTAAACAATGGCGAAATCAAGCTTCATTATTCACAAACGCTCACTAGTCCTAGTCAGGTAGTCAGTCAGGTCAACGCCTTCGATAAAAATAACCGTGACCAGCTTTTACCTATCAAGGGTAAAATTGGAGCGACGCATATAGCAGGTTGGTACAATTTCACCGATAAGAACTACTTGGAAGAGGGAAGCGACCGATTCAAAGATTGGGGAAGTACCAACATAAAGACTACCATCTCAGCCGATAATGGCAAAATGGAGAGTGCCTATCCGTTCAACTCCGATTGGCCACAATACAGTGAAATGAAAGGAGTTATCAATGACGAGAGGGTTCACAAGCTATTCTCAGATCCATACTTCACTACCCATGCTTTTTGGGCACCATCCAAGGGAGTGAATGGATTTTACAAAAACGGGGCTGACCGAAATCATGCAAGGTATTTGGCCGTGGAGCAACAAAATTATAATGCAGCCAAAGAAATCCTAATCAAGTATGGCAACCTCGGCAAAACGTTTCTTTTCCAGAATTGGGAGGGAGACTGGATGCTGAGAGGCGCCAATAAGCAATGGGAAGACAACCGAGCAAGCATTCCTGACGATGTAAAATGGCAAATAGAAGGTATGGCGAGGATGTGGAGAGCACACATGCGCGGTATCGAGAAAGCGGTAGCGGAACACCCTGAAGCTACCTCAAAAATCCAATACGCGGTAGAGTACAATAAGCTATTTGATAATGTAAATGGTACCCGCAAAACTTTGATGGAGCTGGATGTGCCATGTCTCGTAGCAGATGTACTGCCGAAGGTGCGCATGCACATGTCCTCATGGTCAGCTTACGACGGTAACTGGGATGAGACCGCTAGACCATTTCCTACAGGTTTCTGGCATGGAATGGAGATCGCAGGTTTTTATACTAACAATACTAAAGGGCTGGAAGGAATCCCTGTTCAGATTGGAGAAATAGGATACAATGAAAATGCACCTTTTCAATCCTTGTCAAATCAGCAAATCCTTGACAGATATGATAAGCTCATGGGTGTAGTGGCGAAGCTAGGAGTGCAAAATGTCTACTTATGGAATCTATATGGTTCGGGGGCACAAAGCGTGTCCTTAGAAAAGGATGTGCAATATGAGGCTTCTTATCTTTTTCAAGTGTTAGATGGCAAATGGGTCATTGATCCGGATAATAAGTTTGGACTTGCTGGCGGACACCTCAAAGACAATTATTTTAACTCCAACAACCTGAATCCTACTGTAAGTCAACCGATAGACGACATAACGCTCACCACGAGCAACACAGAAGAGATCAGTCTATCGCAGGTATTTGCTGATGGTGATGGAGACAATTTGACATTCACTGCGTCTTCCGCAAATGAGCCTGTGGTGACCACTTCCATTACTAATTCAACGCTTTCGCTAAATGGGCAAGCAGCCGGTACCACGGTAGTGACTGTCAAAGCCAGTGATCCGTATCAAGGATCCGTGAGTACGAGCTTTAGGGTAATTGTATTGGAAGGAAGAGCTGCTTCGGTATCAATCGGCAGTGCCAACTATGCTTCTGTAAGTCTAGCTCTCGATGCAGCGCAGACTGGAGATGTTTTAGAAATACGAGGCATACATACGGAATCAATAGCTATTACGAAAGCAATTACACTTAGAGGCTTAGACCCTCGGTTGGATAAGATCCAATCAGCACAGTCCTTAGCGGCGGCTCAAAGCAGAGTAATCTCCATAAGCAGACCTTCAGGTTCTGATGAAACCTTGAACGTGACCATTGAAAACTTAGGTATAAGATTTGGCAAGGACAAGGAAAATGGAGGCGGAATCAACGCTGATAAACTCAATGGATTGTTAACGCTCAAGAAACTTATTATCGAACATAATAGTACTGACAAGAATGGCGGTGGCTTAGGTATTGCTGGATCTAATGCTAATGTTCAAGACTGCATCATCAGAAACAACACAGCAACGCTAGACGGAGGAGGCCTAATAATCGCTTCAAACAACTCCGTTTCCATCGATAGTGATATCAACATTCTGAGCTCTTTGATAGACAGCAATGAAGGAAGAAATGGCGGAGGCCTTTACATTAATGGCAACAAAGACTTTGGCGACACCAAAAAGATTAACGTCTACCTAGAAAACACATCAATCTCACGAAATACTACCACTAGCAATGCTGATGGAGCTGGTGGAGGAGCCATTTGGTCAAAATCTGCACTGTGGAAAGGGGATAATACTTCTGGAAATGTATCACTACAAATGATACATACCACCCTTTTTGATAATCTACATGCGTCCACTGCGAAAAACGGTATTCAATTCACGAGTGCTTCGGCAGGTGCCAATACCAACTTCAGCATGTATAACGCGATAGCGGTGAGCAAAGATGATTTAGCACAAGCGTCTATAAATTTTGCAAATACGAATACTACTGCATTTATCAATAATGTCACGGGTGCGGTGACCAACGAATCCGCTACAGTCAGTCAGTCATCGAATAACAATAGCACGGGCAACACTGCATCTGCGATTGGGCTGAATAACAAACTTTCGGCCAATGGAGCCGATATTCCAGTTTGGAAATTGAGTGCTAGTTCTCAGGCCCGCGATTATTGTACAGCTGCTGCGGGTGTTGCATTGCCTCAAACTGATGCACGTGGTATGAATAGAGATGCCACGCCCGATGCTGGTGCTTACGAGTTTGTAGAATCGCTCACCGTATCGGAGACCCTTTTCATTTCTACTGATCTTACCTACGAGCAAGTGACTATTACGGCAAGTGGTAAGCTGATCATCCAGCCCACAGCTACGCTCACGGTCAATAGCAGTTTGAATAACAGTGGCGAAGTAATCGTAGAATCAGGTGGATCTTTGGCCTTACTCGGAAGTGCCACTGGTAATGCTACGATCAAAAGGAAAACCACTGGCGGTGCTGGATACAGCATTATAGGTGCCCCAGTTTCAGGATTTAACCTCTCGGCATTGAATGCCAATTACCTATACACATACAACGAAGGTCAAAACACTTGGACCACACCTACTGGTGATATGACAAGCGGGCAGGGCTATTTTGTAGGATATGACGCAGCAGCTCCAGAAATATCCTTTACAGGTACAATGAACACAGGCAATCAAGCCGTGAATGTTACCAAAAATGGCGATGGCTTCAACCTAGTGGCCAATCCGTACGCGGCGGCCATTTCTATTTCGGACTTTTTGTCTAATTCGACCAACTCGAGCACTACCACTGGAGCGGTCTATTTCTGGGATGATGGCGGAGTTAATGCTGGATCCGATCGAGGTGGTGACTATATCACCGTGAACAATCTTGGAGTTACGGTCAGTTCTATCAATCTCTCAGACGGAGTGAGCGGACTTCAAGGCGTCACAGCTGCTAGCACGGGCTACATTGGCTCGGTGCAGGGATTCTTTGTGGAGGCAATGGCTGCTGGTCAGGTTGCTTTCACCTCAGATATGCAGGCTACAACTAGTTATGCCAATACCGATACTGGCTTTTACAGACAAGATCGACTCGTAGGTCAGCTTGTGAAGTTGTCTTTGGCTACATCCAATCATAGGGATGAGCTGATTATTGGTTTCACAGAGCAGGGGACTGCAGCTGATGATTATGGGTTGGATGCACGAAAGTATCAAGGTGAGGAGCCATTAGCATTTTATTCAGTGATGAACGACAGCAGAATGGCCATTCAAGGATTGCCAATATTTCACGCAACCGATGATGACCAACTAGTTTCTTTGGGAACGGATCTACCACAAGCTGGAGAGTATGAAATAGAGGTGATGAAGCTAAGTGGCTTTTCGGATGGTCAGAGCGTGTTGTTACGAGATAAGGTTTCTGAAAAGACTTACGACCTGTTCACTACCCAGAATATCACCTTTCAAGCGGATGCTGAGACTACAGGAAGCGATCGATTCGAACTTTTAGTGACCAATCGCAAAGACATATTAGCTGTTGCTAAACCAAGACAATTAGGTTTTTATGGAGATGAATCTGGATTGACCATTTTTTACCAAGAGGCAATTTTAGAGCAAATATCCATTTATGATTTATCTGGTAAGGTAATTTTTGACGAGTCAGTCTCTTTTGAGAATTTCGAAGTGAAGATTTCACCTACCATTCAAAAAGGAGTCATCTACATTTTGAGGGTAGGAAATAAGGCCGCCAAATTCATTCTTCGCTAGAAAGAGCCAAAGAGAAAAAAGCTCATGAACCACAAATCTCGAATAGCTCAACTTATTATCAGATGAAGAAATTAATTATTGTTTCAGCACTGTTTTGGTATCTTATTCCCTTGGTGGAAATCTCGGCTCAGAGCGGTGCTGCAGTAGACCTGCCGAACATTGTCTTCATCATTTCTGATCAGCACAAAAAGGATCAAACGGGAGCTTATGGTAGCAAACTATCCATCACGCCAAACATAGACGAGCTGGCGAGAACAGGGGTGACTTTCGAAAACTGCTACACCCCAGCACCAGTTTGCGCTCCAGCTAGAGCAGCTCTCATTACGGGGATGTATCCTTATGCGAATCAGGCGATTTATCATAAAGCGCCTTTGAAACTTCCCAATGGAAAAATCAAAAATTTAGGTAGTGGATATCTCCGTGAGACAGGCTATTCAGAAGGAATCGTCACAGTAGCTGAAGCCTTAAAAAGCAAAGGCTATGTAACAGCTGCGCCTGGTAAAATGCACGTCCACGGAGAACTACAAATCAATGTGGATGAGGATCACAAGGAAGGTAATTATATGGGCTTTGATGAAATCAGCGCAAGGTATTATACTTATTTCCCTGGTGGCCACTATGAAGACCTAGTAGGTGCAGATGCCTACCAGCGATACCGACAGTTTCAGGATTACAGTGATGTTTACCCAAAAGGTCCTATGCATCTCAATGCAGAATATCTCCCAACTATTGTTGAAAATGATGAAGACAATTTCGATATGGTGGTGGCCAACCAGTCTGTTAAATTCATAGAGAAAGTATCAAAAGAAAATAAGCCATTTTTCATACATGTAGGCTTTGAGAAGCCTCATGCTCCATTTACTACCACACAAAAGTATCTCGACATGCATAATCCTGCGGATTATGAATTACCTGAAACAGTCAATGACTGGTATGGAAAAGGAAAATATCCATGGGCTCCCAATTGGATTCATTCAGGCATACCAAACGATATCGATAAAGCTCAAAATGTGATGGCGGCTTATAACGCATGCATTACAGAAATGGATGACATGGTAGGTCGTGTCATTCAGTCACTCAAGGACAATGGCGAATATGAAAACACCGTGATCATTTACACCACAGATCATGGTGAGCATCTTTTTGAGCATGGACTCAGAGGAAAGCACTGCATGTATGAGGAGGCGGTCAATATTCCCTTTATCATTTCTTATCCTAAGATGTTCAAGCAGGGCATCAGAACTGAGTCATTGGTGAGTTTGATTGATGTTTACCCTACGTTATGTGAGCTGGCTGGAGTAGAAATCCCTGCTACGGTACAGGGCGTTTCGCTGATGAAATTGCTCAAAGAAGGTAAAGAATTGAAAGACAGAAGCGTCTTCTCGGAGTTTCGTGGAGCGGATTATACCCTTTTGCCAAAAGAAAAAAATGTTCCCTCAAGAATGCTTAGAACAGGTGATTACAAGTTCGTTTATACGCACGGGATTGTCCATCAGCTTTTCAACCTTAGAGATGATCCCAACGAGTTAGTAAATCTGGCGATGGATAAGCAATACGAGAAGGAAACAAAGGACTTCTACTTCTTGACTATGGCCGAATGGAGATTTCAAGAATATGATGCTATCAAAGCATCGTTGCAAGGCAAAGCATTGCAATGGGAAACTCATGATCAATTTGCCAGCTATGACGTCTACTACAGCGAGACACCTTCACATAAAAAAGCTAAATCAATAGCGAAAAACTTAGAAAAGAATTCTTTTAACGTTTCAAAAGCGGGTTATTACTGGATATTAGCAAATCCTAATTACGTAAAAACAACCCAGAGATTTGGTGACCGACCTGTAGCTGTTGAGACCTACACAAATAAATTACCGATCTCAGACCCAATCAAATTCTAAACACACCCATCATGAAAAACATATTTTTAATACTAGCAATTACACTTGGGGCAACTAGCCTACAGGGACAATCGATTACCATAAAGAAAAAGACTTTCCAAACAGTACAAATGGCGGTGAAAGCTGCAAGACCCGGAGATGTGATCGAGATCCGAGGTATGCACACTGGATCAGTGAAATTGAGTAAAAAAGGCATTACGCTCCGTGGCGAAAATCCACAAAACGATGGAATCGTAGGCACGGATGGATCTGTGATTACATCAGATGGCAAATATGGGGCGGAGAATCTCACCATAGAAAACCTTATGATTACCAATGGTATTGCTGGAGATACACCGGGAGGGGGTATTTCTTGGAAACGGGTAAATGGAGAAAACACGCTGAGAAACCTAATTATTACCCGAAATACTACGGATAAAGTAGGAGGAGGCGTGATGATTTCTGCAAGTAAAGTGACTATTGAGAATTGTTGGATTCATGAGAATTACGCCAAGCAATACGGCGGTGGACTGGCGCTACAGTCTGGGAATATTACTAATTCCGATTTAATTATCCGAAACTCAGTCATCTCCTCTAACACCAGTGGAGACAATGGGGCAGGTATTTACCTCAATGGAAACAAGCAATGGGGGGATGAGTCCTACATCAACTTGTCTATGGAAAACACCATCATTACTTATAATTCCTCAGGTAAAAAGGGAGGAGCTTTATTTACCAAAGGCGCGACTCACCTCAAAGACAATAAGACAAACACCACCTTGAAAATGAACCATGTAACCGTAGCATACAACCGCTCTACTGATGAAGCAGGTAAACTACCAGGGCTTGCATTTTATGGTGAAGTAGGCTCAGAGCCCGAGGTTTCCATTTTGAACTCCCTCATAGCGCTCAATGGGGAATTGAGTGAACCAGATATCAATTTTGCGAAGAGCAATGTGTTGGTCAATACAGCCAATATCTATGGGAAACTGGCAGGTTTGAAGGTGGTGGATGTGGATATGAGCACTAGCACCATCATCAACAAAGGCCCGATGATTGGTCTGTCAGATAAGCTCACCAAAGCAAAGGATGAACCAATGCCTGTTTTGCGACTAAGCGCAAATAGTGCAGCCATCGACAAGGCTGATATCAATTCTTCATTAAAAGTAGACATCAATGGAAAAGCTAGAGCAGTTGCTGACATTGGTGCGGTAGAGTTTAATTAATCAGCATTATGAGATACTTGAATACGACCATTTATTTGTTTGTGACCCTAAGCACTTTGGTTCTTTGGTCATGTGACCAAAAGCCGCCAAATGAGCCACCCAATATCTTATTCATCATGACCGACGACCATGCCGCTCATGCTATTTCGGCATATGGAGGACTTTATCAAGATATTGCCCCGACTCCCAACATCGATCGATTGGCCAATGAAGGCATGCTTTTTCAAAATGTATTCTGCACCAATGCCATCTGCGGGCCGAGTAGAGCGGCTATTCTCACGGGAAAGTTTAGCCATCTGAATGGCTACTATAAAAATCATCAGGGTGGAAAATTTGACTCCACGCAGTGGTCTTTTCCTCAAGAGTTTCAGCGTAATGGATACCAGACTGCTCTTTTCGGAAAATGGCACTTGGGTACAGAGCCGGCAGGTTTTGACCAATTCAAGTATCACAACAATAAAGGACAGCAAGGAACCTATTATGATCCTATCTACAATGAAAACGGCACAAATACACAACGTGAAGGCTATGCAACTATTCTTACCACGGATTTTGCACTAGACTGGCTGGCGGAAACATCCGAATCCAAGGAGCCTTTTATGATGCTCCTTCAATACAAGGCTCCACATCGACAATGGTTACCAGAGGAAAAGTATAAAGATCTTTTTGAAGGAGTCGAAATGCCCTATCCGTCCACATTCTACGATGAATACGAAGGGCGTGAACAAACAGCTGGAGACACAGACATGACCATGGATAATTTCGATCCGAGGGATATGAAAATCGCTCCGCCAGATTCCATTACTGATCCAAAGCAACTGCGTAAGTGGTCAGAAATGGGCTACAAACGTGGCACAGGAGAAGGCTGGATGCCTCACGACAGCATGAGTGTGAAACAGGCAAGAGAATGGAAATACCAACGATACATCAAAGACTACTTAGCATGTGTGAGATCAGTTGATGACCAGATTGGTAGAGTCTTGAATTACTTGGACGAAACAGGCTTAGCAGAAAATACCATTGTGGTTTACACTTCAGACCAAGGCTTCTACCTAGGTGATCATGGCTGGTTCGATAAGCGCTTCATGTACGAGCAATCGCTCAAAATGCCGTTTATAGTACGCTATCCAAAGACCATTGAGGCAGGACAGGTCAACAATGATATGCTGATGAATATTGACTTTGCGCCCACGCTCCTAGACTTTGCTGGTATCTCAACCAACGACAAAATCCAGGGACAGAGTTTTAAGTCAACTATGATTTCTTCTAAGGTCGCTAAGTCGAGAGAAGCAGTCTATTATCATTACTATGAATATCCTTTTTGGCACCACGTGCAGCCGCATTATGGGGTCAGAAGCGATCGTTATAAGCTCATTCACTTTTATTATGATGTAGACGTATGGGAGTTTTACGATTTGGAAAATGATCCCAACGAGCTAAATAATCTTATTCAAAGTGCGGATCACGCAGCAATCATCGGAGAGATGAGAGCCCAACTCCGAAAGCTGCAGACTGAATTTCAGGATGATATTGATCTAGATTCTATGCGCGTGATTACTGAAACCAATTTCGGGATGATCAGCGGAGGTGATCATTAATAGTCCGTCATCAAAGGACGAAAGTTGAGCGATTCTTTTTTAGAAAAAATCACTAATCTGCTCTCAATCATTTCATACACTAGTATTGGAATGTACCGAAATATGATCTATTTGACTCCTAACCAAGAGTTAGAAGAATCCTATAAGCCTCACTGATACTTATTCAACTTTGATTTTGGCGCTGACCTCAGAGAGTTAATAATCGTAAAACAGAGGTCAGTTTCCAGTTGTTTTTTGCCAAATCAACTGAATATTTATCATTCATTGTAAAGTGTTCAATAACTAAGATTCCCTGGCCAATATTTTAATCTAAGGATAGAATTATTTTATTAAAGATGCTTATAAGGTTCACATTACCCGATTTTGGAGGTTTTTGGTCAATATGCAAACCATTTCAAAGAATAAAAGGAGAACCTTTGAACTGCAACAAAACAACAAAAAAATGAAAAAAATTTACAGTTTACTATTTGCTATTCTATTCTCGGTAGTCACTGTTTTCGCACAAACTGTCACGCTAAATGGCGTTACGAAAACCAGCATTACTCAAGCAATCGCAGATGCATCTGATCCATCAGATGTGATTGTAATTTCAGGAATTCACACTGAGTCCATTTCCTTCGCAGACAAAAGCTTAACAATCCAAGGTAGCGACCCAACTAGAGACATTATTCAGGCTGCTGCCAGTGCTAATACAGCTACTGGGCGAGTCATATCTATATCGGCTGCCAACGCGACTAACATAAATGTTACCATTAAAAATCTAGGGATTCGATATGGTAATGAAACATCAAATGGAGGGGGAATCCTCATTGAAAAGATATCTGGTTTGGTAACTTTAGAGAACTTGATCATCGAACAAAATGCCACTACCGCAAACGGTGGAGGTGTAGCAATAGCAGGCGCAGACGTTAATTTTATTGACTGCTCTATATCGGCTAATACATCTTCATCCGATGGTGGAGGATTATTTCTGGCATCTAATAACGGATTAGGAACCGATTCAGATATATCAATCAAAAAGACAGTGATCGATAGTAATACTGGTAAAAATGGAGGGGGTATTTATATCAATGGTAACAAGCAATTCGGCGATGATTATTCTATCAATACGACAATTGAGAATAGCTTCATATCTAATAATTCTTCCACAAATACTGCAACAGGTAATATCTGTGGTGGCGCCATAGCTGTTTCAAGTACTCCTCTGACTTCATCGGCATCTACGACAAACACTGCTCTAACGCTTATACATGTTACGACTTTTAACAACAGCGCCATTGCATTGGTAAAGAGTGGGATTTCATTTTTTACTACTGCAACGACGGCTTATCCAAGTTTTAGCGCTTACAACTCTATTTTAATTGTTGAAAACAATCTGAATAACAAAGCCATCAATTTTGGAAATGGTACTAATAATGTTAGTCCTAATGTTACAGCAATGAAAAACTGTATCCTCGGTGGGTTTAATGGAGCACTTCCAAGTGAAGTTTCTACGGGTGCTAATAATAACATAACTGGTAATAACGCAACCTTTACTGGAATATCCACTACTCTGGCAAATCAGGGAGGTAAAGTAAAAGTACTTGCCCTTCCAAGCACAGCAACCAACTCGATTGGCTTTTGTACAGCCGCTACAGGAATCACTCTACCAACGACTGATGCAAGAGGAGCCTTACGCGATGCGAGTCCAGATGCGGGAGCCTTTGAGTATGCCACTACCACAATATCGGGTAATACAACCTTATCAGCTGATGCTGTTTACGATGAACTCACTGTCTCTACTGGCGTTTCGTTGACTATCAATGCGGACGTAACAGCACGAGTAAACGGAGATGCTGTAAATGATGGATCTATTACAATTGAGTCGGGGGGCGCCTTGGCAGTTTTAGGAACAGTTAGTGGTGCTGGAAATGCAACAGTTAAAAGAAAGACAACTGGTAATGCTGGCTACAGCATAATCGGAGTACCAGTGACAGGAGCGAATACAGGTGCTTTGAATGCAGACTATAAATACACATGGGATGGATCAGCTTGGTCTGTTTTTTCAGGAACTATGTTTCCTGGATCAGGTTATTTTATAGGATATGATGCAGCCAATCCTGAGATTTCATTGACTGGTCCTCTATTTTCTGGGAATAAATTTATTACTGGAGGATTGGCTGGAGATAACTTTAAAATAGTTGGCAATCCCTATGCGGCACCAATTGCGATATCAGAGTTTTTGGGAAATACAGCCAATACAGCGAAAACAACTGGAGCAGTTTACTTATGGGATGATGGGGGATCAAATGTCGGGGCTAATAGAGGTGGTGATTATATCACCGTGAATAACCTAGGTGCTACTGTATCTACTACAGCTTTAAATGATCAAGTAGCTGGGGCTAAAGGTAGCTCGATAGCAAGCAAAGGAAACATTGCGTCCATGCAGGGGTTTTTTGTAGAGTTGAAAGAGGAGACTGGTTCGGTAACTTTTACTCCAAGTATGCAAATAAGCACCTCTGGTGCTAACGCTGATGCGAACTATTATCGAACAAGTAATTCTGAAAATCAAATCCTTAAATTGAAATTATCAGGAAATGCCTACGCTAACACCATCATTGTTGGATTAGTAGATGGTGCTACTTTCGATCAGGATAATGGCTTGGACGCCACCAAATATTCAGGAAACAACGATTTCTCATTCTATTCTAAACTAGGAGATAAGAAAATGGCCATTCAGGGTTTACCAAAGGTATCCACGGAGGATATTAGTGTAGACTTAGGAATCGATGCAAAAGACGCGGGTGAGTATATATTCACAGTTGAGGGATTTGAAGGTTTTGGTAGTGAAACACAGGTAGCTCTTTATGATCGCCATACTGGCCAATCTTATATTTTAGATGAGAAGGCCGAGGTAAAAATCAATATCACAGCCGTAAATTCACTAAATGATCGATTTAGCTTGTCATTCTCGAACTCAGCTTTGTTGTCAACAGAATCGGAGCTTTCAAAAATGAAGGTTTATGGCTCTTCAGATGAACTCACTATCCGATTTGCAGGTAGCCAAGAGCGTGTGACTATTCATTCTTTAGACGGTAAGGTTTTGTTTCAAGAGGTAGTGTCATTTGAGGGTGAAAAAGCAGTGATTAGCCCAGCGCTGCAAAACAATCAAATCTATATTCTGAAAGTGAAAGATCAATCAGTGAAATTCATTTTGAAATAAGACACTGACAGAAATGGACACATTAATGCACAAAATTGGAATATCAATAATTTTATTTTTGACTGTTGCCGTTCCGCTCATGGCACAAAATCCGCCACCGGCTACACCGATAGATGGAGGACTAAGTCTCTTGCTCATTGCAGGAGGGGCGTACGGAGTTAAGAAGCTTTATTCCAAAAGGAAATAGAAATTATTAATAGCAAGAGATACTCCCGCAATTTTTATTGCGGGAGCTTTTTCAACGAGAAAAAAAAGAAAATTATGAAATCATTGACACTAAAAATAGGATTGTCACTCGCACTTATTATGACAATCACTCTCCCGTTATTGGCTCAAGGAGCACCACCGGCCACCCCGATCGACGGAGGCTTGAGTCTCTTGCTTTTGGCAGGAGGAGCCTACGGCGTTAAAAAACTATATTCAAAAAGGAAATAGCCTGTCAGTTTGAGCGCCTTTAGGACTGAAACGTCAAGAAATTTATTATCACATTAAAATCCAAAGTATATGAACCGGAGTATTACAAAAATATTTGTTTTGGCGCTTGCACTGATTTCTAGTCAGATGCTATACGCACAGTCTGTAATGATTGGGGAGACCAGTTACGAAACCATAACCGCAGCAATAACTGCCGCCAGCGATGGAGCAGTCATTGAAATTAGGGGACTGCACACAGAATCAGTGAATGTAGGAAAGAATCTTACACTGAGGGGTGAAGACCCTACCACAGATATTATTCAGGCGGCCGCTATACAAGCAGAAGCTCAAACAGCTGTTATAGCGGCGGTGAGACCCGGAGACTTTGATGGAGATTTGACAATAACGATAGAAAATTTGGGTATTAGGAATGGTAACTCCTCAGATAATGGAGGTGGGATCAATGCGGATAAAATCACGGGATTGATTACCCTTAAAAACCTGATTATTGAGCAAAATGCATCTTCAAGAAATGGTGGTGGTGTCAGTGTTGTAGGTTCGAAAGCTCTGATAACTGGGTGCGTGATCACCAATAACAAGTCTTCTTTAGACGGTGGTGGACTCATACTAGCATCCAATAACGGGGTGACTATAGACACTGATGTAGACATTGCAGGTTCATTGATTGATGGCAATGAAGGTAGAAACGGCGGTGGAATCTACATTAATGGTAATAAGGATTTTGGTGACAACAATAAAATTGACGTTTCTATCGAGAATTCAACTATATCTAATAACGCATCTTTGAGCCCCGCTGCAGGTAATGGAGGAGGAGGTATCTGGTCCAGGTGTGCACTATGGAAAGGAGATAATACTACAGGAAACGTCACCTTGAGGATGGTTCATGCGACGATGTATAACAACACTCACGAATCAACTTTGAAAAATGGAATACAATTCAACAGCACACCAGCCAGCGCATTGACCAACTTTTCTATCTATAATTCTATTGTAGTTTCTCAGGATGACGTAGCGGAAAAGGCACTGAATTTTGCTAATACAAATACGACCGAAGCTATTAATAATATTTTGGGAGGACTCAATGGGCTACCTGATTTTATGGCTGATTCCACAGAGAATGCCAATAGAAACAATAGTAACGGGAGGACGGCAACATTTGCTGGTATTGCAACAACGCTCTCAGACGAAGGGGGAGACGTGAACGTGTTTGCTATCACAGAAGAGGCAACCGCGTTCAACTATTGCACGGTAGCGACCGGAATCACATTACCCACAACAGACGCTCGTGGTGAAACTAGGGATATGATGCCAGATGCAGGAGCATTCGAACTATTGCTAACACCTGCTGTGGTAATGGAAATAGAAGATCAAATTCTTCAATCGGGTTTCACGCCAGTGGTTATCGACCTATCAACCGTTTTTGAAGATAAAAATGGTGACGCACTGACCTTTAGCGCAGAAGTAGCTGATGATGGTATTGTATCTATTTCTTTTGATGCAGCTAATATGACGATTATGGAAGTTGGGAACGGTACCACTACGGTCACGATCACTGCTGATGATGGCACAGGCAGAACCGTGGGTGATTCTTTCACTGTATTGATTAGTGAAAATGCAGTTCCAGCTATAGATGCTCCCCTTGAGGATTTAGAATTTGAAGAAGGATTCGCAAGTACTACTATTGACCTCACAGGTCGATTTACTGATGGAGATGGAGATCCGATCACCCTCTCAGTTGAGGTGTCGGATGAAACAATAGTAACAGCTGCGTTGAGTGGTGACGTGCTGACCATCACCGAAGTAGGTGCAGGCGTAGCTACGGTTACAGTGAGAGCTGATGATGGCAATGGTGGAGTAGCAACAGAAAGGTTTGATGTAGAAGTAAAAATGGCACTTGGTCAGGAGCCAAGAGTGGAGTTATCCATCTACCCTAATCCGGCTAGCTCATGGTTGAAAGTCAAAGGACTTAAGTCCATTAACACAGAGGATATTCAGATTTTGGATGTAGGAGGAAAAAGGTATTCTCCGAGATTAATATCGAATGAAGGTCAAATCTCCTTAGACATCAGTCAATTGGAAGCGGGGTATTACCTATTGGTAATAGACCAAATAGGACAGGATCAATTGGTGAAGAGGTTTTTGAAAGCTGATCAATAGAGAACCTGAAAACGTAAAAACAATAATCCGGTTACTCTGACTTAGAATAAGCTCAGGTGACCGGTTTTTTTCTTTATGAGCAGGAATAAAGACGGATACATCACAGCTGTTTATAGAAACAAAATAGTTTTGATTGAAATACCGAGTCAAGTTAATAATTAAAACAGATTATGAAAATATGAGAGCTATTTCAGTCATGATACTAATACTTCTGCTTGGGAACCTTGCTGCACAGCCAAGTCAAGAAGACAAATTCTATAGAGCATTCACATATAAAAAAGTAGGTAGTGTCAGTCTAAAACTGCACTGCTACCTACCTTCAGATTTTGATTCGTCAAAAGTCTACAATTCAATCTTATTTTTCCACGGTGGTGGGTGGAATGAAGGTTTTCATACCAAATTCAAAAGACAGTGTAAATATTTTGCCTCTAGAGGTCTAATTACTTTTTCCGCAGAGTATCGGGTAAAAAATAGACATGGAACCACACCTTTTGATGCCACAGAGGATGCTCATGATGCGTTTCAGTATTTAGTTGCTAATCATCAGGAGCTCAATATAGACAAACAAAAAATAGTAGTTGCAGGAGGATCAGCAGGGGGACAGCTGGCAGCTTCTACCAGTTTTTGGAATTCTGGTGAAGTATTGCCAATTGCTCAAATACTATTTAATCCTGTACTTGATACTGGGCCAAATGGATTCGCCAATCACCGAATGGAAGGTAGGCATTTGGAGCTATCACCTATCGATAATCTAAAACCAACTCATGGTGCCACGTTAATCATGGTAGGAACAGAAGATTATGTCCTTCCTGTTGTTCAGGCTAATGACTACAAAGCAAGACTGGAAAAATTAGGCGTACGCTGCGATCTGATTCTTTACGAAGGACAAAAGCATGCCTTTTTCAATAAGAAGCCATACTACGAGGAGACACTGATAGAGACAGATTTATTCCTGATAGGGTTGGGTCTGCTAGAAGGTGAACCAACGCTCAAATCGCTGATGAAATGAGCATGTGAGGGTTTTTTAGTAATTAAAACACTAAGGATGCAAGACTTACATCTTATAAAAGGCGACTTCTTTGAGGTCGCCTTTATTCGTCTTTATGATTTGATTTTAACCATCTTAGTTTTTGGGGAATTTAGAAATATTCTCTCACCCTAGAGGAGAGAGGCCTATTGGATAAGTTGAGAAAATCATTTGTCGAAAGGCAGAGGCTGTATTCTTATGTAGACTTCCTTTTTGAGCACGGCAGTTTATATAAAGTTCTAAATCATAATCTCTTTTATCATGGATGTGTGCCGCTTCCGATAAATGAAGCTTTTATGTTTTACAAAATGTTTTATCTAAATCACATAACTGCCTGATTATTAAAGCAAATCATAGCCTTCTACGAACTACTAAAAGTTACTCAAACGAGTGGTTTTTTTATTTCTTAGCCTCCACCTCTAACTTGAGCACGCCTAAAGCCTTCTGCCAGAACTTCTTTACGGCACGTTATTTTAGGGTCTGTTTTAAAGGTTGAAAAATCGACTGAGAATATTTTTGGTCGAGTTTTGATTTTTCGGTCGAAATGATCAAAAAGTCTCATATCTTAACTTGACCCCTTATCAGTACTTTTTCCTTAACCAACCTCTTGTAGGTGTTCTGATCAATTATGCTTATGATCTGGGAGGATAAATTTTCATTTCTTATTTGAGGTGTGGTTTTTTATTGTGCAACCCAAATCTAAATGTTTGGGATACTTTGCACATGTTTCCTTTGCATTCGCTTATGACTCTATTGTACTTAAACTAACTATCTTAAGAATCACAATCCGGCTCTGATGGATTACAGTAAAGACTAGGCATTAATGTGCCTGACCACTTTGCACGCAAGATGGCGTTGTTGTTATTGTTGCTCGGATCATTGTCCCAGAAGCTGAAACCAAATGTCTCTCGGTGAAACCAAGGCCCAACATGACCACCCCAAAAACCTTCCGCTATAAGCGTATTACAAAACCCACGAGACCACTTCAACGACCAAGGAATGTTTGATTTTGGTCCGTTAAAGACTCCCTCTGCGCCTTGCCCCGCTGTGCAAACAGTATGATGATCATGTAAGTAGGGGGCTTGATCATCAGCATTAGGGATGAAGCTTGCACCGCAGTGAGCATTTCCAGATCCTTGACATGGACCTGCAGCTGACCCCATATTACCTGGGTATTTTGCATCCCACATGGTCGTGAATTTTCTCTCATCGCCCCAGAGCGCACGCGCAAAGAGACAATGGTCTTTCTTCACCTGACGATCTTCACTTGTGTAGCCGACCAATGCGCGAACGTGATTGATGGCTATTCTATGCCACTCATCAACCTCGGCTTTGGTTGGATTTTTATTATCTGCGAAAGGTTTATGCTTGTAAAACACTTCTCGAATACCTCTTACTTGATCTACACTAGGGCAAAGGCATTCTACCAATTTTTCCTTACTCATTTCCGAAGGGTTATAGATGGTTCCATCCCATTCGGCGGCAGCCCAAGATTCAGGAGATAACCAACCTACACCATCAGGATCATGGGAAGTATTGGTGCCGCCTACAAAGGGTTTGGTTGCGAAAGTTGACCAATCTGCTTGATCTGGGGTATACTGCTCTAGCTGACTTGCATTGATGTCATTGCTGACGTCTTCATTCGAGCAAGAAAACATGCTGATACCTATTGAGATAGATGTGATGGTGTAGAACCAAACTTTTAATTTCATATTCCGAAAATCGTTTTATTGAAGTCTTTTTAGGAGTCCGCTTTCAATGCCTTGAAAATTATCGTCGCTGAGTCTTTTCGGCTGAATAGCGGAATGGGTAATTTAGTCATCGACCATTCGAAATGAAATTATTTTAAGAAATTTATGGATTATTAATGTTTTTTGTTCGTCACTCTTTTTCTAAAAGGGTAAACAATTAAGAACCAAACAAGCAGATTAGATTTAAAAGTTGGAATGGTTGCAATCCTGAAAAAATCGCCTTTCATTGGCATTCTTTATTCTAATTTCGAAATGAATTCTAATTGAGTAATAGTTTTTTCCTAATGCAGAGAATCAATGTAAGTGACATCAAACAAGAAGTATCAGTTACCACAGCGCGAAGTGGCGGGTCGGGTGGTCAGCACGTGAACAAAGTGGAAACAAAAGTCCAGCTGAGATGGAACGTGATGAATTCTGAAAAGCTGAGTGCGCTACAAAAAGAAATGGTCATCGCAGCGAACAAAACTAAGATAACGAATGATGGTGACCTGATCATCACAGCAGATGGAGCGCGTGCGCAACTCAAAAACAAAGAAATAGCTTTCAAGAAATTGGATCGCATACTTGCCAAATCCTTTGCAAAACGAAAGCCTAGAAAACCAACAGCTCCTACAAAAGCAAGCAAGAGAAAACGCTTGAACAATAAGAAAAAGCACAGCGAAAAGAAAGAAATGCGTAAGCGAATTGAGTAGACAATGGATTCATTGTTTCCACGACTTTGACGAATTAAATAAAGAGACCTTGCCAAGTCGTTTTGCTAAGGCATGCGAGTAAGGGTATACCTATCTTGTTTTGACTTTAAGCCAGCAGATATTTTCGAAAGCTTACCACCCCTGAAACTGATAGCTTACTCCGAGTGCGGCAAAATGAATCAATGAAAAATTGTAAACCTGAGCTACGTCTGCACCACCTTCTATGATTCGGTAACCCAAACGATAGCGGAACCCGGGAGCCCATACCTCGTGATTGATGCCTACAAAAATATCTTCCGCTCTGCCTTGTGGTCCTACGAGTGCGTCACCTTTCAATAATAGATGCAAAGTGTTTGTTGCTTCGTAGCGAATATCAAAGCTTAGCAAGGGCACAAATCCCAAATCTGTGGTTTCTTCTTCTTGCGCTCCTTGAGTCAGAGCAATTCGTGCGTCGCGCATGAGCACCGTTCCACCCAGACCAATTTGCCATTTAGTACCATCAGCCACCAAATATCGATAACTCAGCCTATAAGTATTAAACTCATACCTCGCCTGCACGCCCTCACCTGAGTACGTTAAATCTCCAAATGCTACAGGCTTCTTAATCCCCGAGTATTCAAAGGCCAATGGCGCGGCAGTGGCTTCAATCGTATTACGCTCCAAAAATTGCCATTTGACTTCCAGACGGATATAAGGCACTACCTCTTGATTCTGAAAATCGCCGGTAAGCGAAAAAAATGAGCCCATGTTACCGGCAACATTGGCATATCTCACATCATTGTAACCATTGATAGCAGCACCACTTTCAGCCGTTACCCTCACCTGAGCAGGGCAAACCGATGTAGAAATGAGTATTAGGCCTATGATCACAATGGGTAAAAAGTGCTTTTTCATAAAAAGATAATTTTGCTTGATTAAAGGACGCTCAGTTATGAATTCCATTTTTCACTACCAGCAGCGCCGCATGCTCTTATTTGAGTGTGCACTTTATTGAGCTACAGAAACTGTTCCATTGCACATTTATAGGATTACAGGCTGTCATTGCTAATGGGAGATTATCCATGAGCGCATATCCGTAGAGATATTTCCTCAATCACTTGATCCAATTGTCCTTGAATTTCTCCATCTATTTGGGGAAGCATCCTACAACGCCGGCATTGGAGCAGCCTTTCAGTTTTGGCAACAACACAATTACCCTATTGAATGATCTACTCGATCTATTCATGAGATTACACAGCAGAGATTGGACATTCACTGACCATCAAGATATTAGAGTCTCCGCGAGAGGCTAAGACTAGGTGGGTAATGTTTTTATCAGGCTTTTCATACGACCCAATAAGAACAAATGATGACTGCTCACCGAAGAATGGATGATCGAGTAGCTAATAAGCCATCCATTAATGAGGTTACTTCTTGTAACCTTATTAATCTAATAGGTTGAAGTGGGTTTTTATTTTAGGTAGAGGGATAGCTCAAGTATTTAGAAGAGTTTATTAGTTTTTGGAATTCGACCAATTATTCTGAACCTGGTGGAACCTTGATGAATACCTCCGAAAAACCTAGGGCAATAGGTGTTTAGAGAATGGATGGTTTATTGTATTGTAAAATGGCCGGAGCTTTGTCATTCTATCCATTAAGCTTTCAAATATCATTTCTTTGAAAAGGTGTCCATTAAACCAAAAGAATTATTCATCAAGGCATCCTGGTACATTTCAGACAGTAAGATATCTTTCATTGATCCAAGCTTTTTGCAAACTCTTTCACAACTACTGTGGAGCTATTTTTCACCAATATCAAAGTCAGTTAAAAGAGATGGAAATTTGTACTTTAATTGATTTGATCAATGGAATTTGCTAATTCGATAAGAAAAGGACATCAAAAAGTAAGTTTGTAGAACCTGTGTGTTTTTTTCCTCCACATAGATATTGGTGACTTGTTGCGTGAGGCTTTGATTTACACCAAGTAAGTCAAAAGCTTTTAGCTCAAATTCTCCTTGTTTTTTAGCAAACACCTTTTTGGCCACAGCCATGTTCCAGAGTGCATATTTGGCATCAGAATTGGTACTCAATCCCTTATAATTCACGTAATTAATATCGGTTCTGAATACCCAATCATTGCCAAAAATGAAGTTGAATTTACCGCCTAGTAGCTGGGTGAAATACTTCGAATCACTATTGCTTTGCACGGAGTTGACCACTTGATTGGCAGTAATGCTTCCAAAAACATTGAAGTCAATATGCTCGCTGATGTTGCTCGCAATATTGAGTCTTACTGATCCGGAAATTCTGTTGGCATAGTTCACCTCGTCATTGATCAATCCTGGAATTCGTGTGTAACCAATAGAGATGGTGCCATTGATGTTTGATTTTAGCGGAGACACCATTTTGCCAAAGGTGCTACTGTTGCGAACATCCCAATAGCCGTTCAGGTTTTTGGGCATGGATAGTTGGGCGCCTTCCAACACTTTTACGTCACCTTGCAGTAAAGTATCCGATTGTATGATGGTGGTAGCATCACCGATATAATTCATGGTTTGGCTGAGCATCGTAAAATTGGAGAAGGTGAGGTTCTTATCCATATTATTTTTATTAAACCGGGAGATCAGGCTGTGAGAGTATGCCTGACCAAGGTTTTTATTTCCAGTATTGAGGAAAAGTGGATTTCTGTTGTCTATGACCTCTTGCAATTGATTGACACTTGGTGCGTCTGTATTGGTATTGTATCGTAGCATTAGATTGCCATTGGTGCCAACCTTTAACCTCCCCATAGCAGAAATGAGGACATTGTTGAACTGCAATTTGAGCTGGGATTCGACTGGAAAGACCTGATCATTGACCAAGCCTGCATATTGATAACTGGCCCTTAAGCGAAAGAAGTTATCATAGTTTCTATAAGCGTAAGAAAGGGAAGTGTTATGTGTCGTATAGCCACTCGAAAAGTCATTGGAAAGTCCTTCTACAAGATAGCGCTCATCATTTGATAGTGAAATGTCGTAGGTTTTTTTGTCGGAAACTCTGTTGTTGTAGTCCAGATCATAGTCCAAAGACAGCTGTCCAAAAGAGCCAACAGGCTCATTAAATCCTAGTTTGGCGGCAAAGGATTTTACATTTTCCTGTGTTTGATAATTCAGCAAAGAATCAGCGTTTTGATCTTGGAAAGTGCTATTTCGATCGCGGGGTTGGAGACTGCCAGATGCCGTGATTGAAAATGTTCTACCAATGCTATTCAGTTTTTGCAGGTAGGTCAAGGTGTTATTGATCTGCAAAGCTTGAATATTGCTTTCATAGCTATTATCAGTATTATTGAGGATCTCGTTAGCTTCATTTTTGGTGTCGGCTAGGGTTAGCTCAGCTGACTCATTGTCTTGCGTACTGACAGAAGATCGGAGGAGTAGTTCGGCGTTTTTATTGATTTTATGATCGATTCTCAAGTTTAGCCGATGATTACTGTTGTCAGTGTCTGCATTAGATGATTCCGAATAATATTGCGTATTTCCTCTGAATACCGAGGTTCTCGATAACACTTGGTACTGCTCATTATTGGAGTTGTTGTAGAAATAGCTCGACTGAATTTCCGTACGTTCACCCAGTTGATCACTGTAATTCAATCCAACCATATTGGTCTTAGTAATGCCATCCTGATTGGCAGAAGTCGTGGCATTTTGCGTTCCTCTTCCTCCGCCTCTTCTGCCTCCAGTGCTAATTCCAGCAAGGTCATCATTGGAAAAGTTTTGCTTGTTTATATTGTTACTCATCCCAAGTAGTGTTACTCGGCGGTTATCGTTAAAAGAGTTCAATACCCCTCCAACATCATATCTGTCGTGAGTACCATAACCCGCGTAGGTTCTCCCAAATTCGCCATTTTTACGGTTACTTTTGGTTACCACGTTCATGGTTTTTGTGGTGTTTCCATCATCGAAACCCGTAAACCTAGATCGATCGCTGAGTTCATCATAAATCTGGATTTGATCTATAATATCAGCTGGAATATTGTTGAGCGAAAGCAATGGATCCGTGCCGAAAAAACGCTTACCATCCAGTAGCACCTGCTTTATTGCTTCGCCATTTGCCGTGACGCCTGAATTGTCCACAATAAGGCCGGGCATTTTAGCCACCAAATCAGCACCAGTGGCATCTGGATTGGTTTTAAAAGCGGCAGCATTATACTGCGTGGTATCACCTTTTTGCTCAACGGGAACCACTTCTCCTTGAATTTCAATATCGGCAAGTTGGGTGACGGAAGGTACCAGAATGAGGACTCCAAAATCAGCGTCTTCTTTGATACGAACAATACTGGATGCAGGCTCAAATCCCACACTTCTGATGACCAGTTTATAGAAGGCTTGCTCTAATTTAGAGATCTTGAAGTAGCCTTCACCATCAGTAATGCCAAATCCCGATTTCAGGGAGTCTTTCACGTTTATCATTAAAACGGAAGCACCGGGAATAGCCTCTTGATTACTCTGATCCAGAATTTGACCTTTGACCTGATGAAGGTTAATGCCTTGAGTAAATGCACCAAAACTGCACACCAATAATAGTGCGCTGATTGCTAACTTCATGTGGATGAGTGCTATTGAGGAGATTCGTTTTCAGTGTTTTCCTCTCCTCGTTTGCGCCTATTCGCTATGAAGGATTTTCTGGTTTCGTCAAACTTTTGGTATTGCGTTGCAGAAAGTACATCCATCAATAGCTCGTCTTTTTCCTTCCTGACAGCTTGAATTTGAGTTCTCATCGCTTCACGGTCCCCTGATCCTCTATTTTTTTCGAAGGTTTCTATTATGGTTTTAGAAAATTCAGCATATATCCCGTCGATCAATAATTTTTGGTCTTCACTCAAATCTGATACTTGCTTATAGAGCATTTGCTTTTCCCTTTCGGCCATTTCGCCAGGTTGTGGTCGACCGCCACCTCCGGATCCTCTTCCGTTTCCAGATCCGGGCTGTGCCCATCCAATCATTGCTAAGAATAAAGGGAGGCACATAATCATGTGTTTGATGTTTTTCATGAGTTCAAGGTTTATGATTGACTATGGTTCCTTAGATGCCATTCAATTTGAAAACTTGCGGTGTATCGATAAACTTTCTGGATTTTTTTGTGAAACCAAAATTGATTCAGCTTATGAGCCATGTTTTTGCCGAATATGTGCTAGTATTTTAACCGATAGTTATTAACATAACTACATGAAAATTGGCATGTATAGGTCTTTAACAATCAAATCGAATCAGACTTCAAATTCACGGCTCTTTTTAACAGAATTCGCTCGTATACATTCTCCATTGGTTTCAACATGAGCGCGATTAAAATTTTACCGGAAAGACTGATGTAGACATTGAATGAAGAGTATTCATCGATTATTGGATCAATAAAGGCCTCAGTGAGAATGACGAGCACGATAGCCGTTGTAATGCTAAAAAAGAGTGATTTACGATTGATTTTAACCTTCCTAAGTTCATCCAGCGTTACTTGAAGTTGCTCGTTTTTTGTTTCCAGTAACAGCTTCTGACTTTCAATTTTTTTCTCTTGGCGCACCAAAGCTCTTTCATTTTCTTTTTGAACGCTGATGTCTGAAATGATCGAAATGTACTTTTCAGGATTTAGTTCATAGTCAAGGATTGGCGTAATATTGACCAGTACAGCCAATAGATCACCTTTTTTTGTGCGTATTTCCATCTCTTCATTGATGGAATGATTTTCAGCCATCGTCTTGTGCAGCTCATTGGGATCAAGAATGGGTGTATCTTTATTGAACAGGAGGTCATTCAATAGATTGCCCTTTATTTCATCTAATCTATATCCCAGCAACCTTGTTAATCCATTATTTATCCACTCAACTATTTATCCACTCCATTTTTGTGGAATTATCATTAATGCTTTAATGAGTTGACAGTCTTATGGACAAAAGTCCGTGTTTAACTCCTGATGATCTTGTTTATTTACTGTGTCAATCAGCTGGCCTTGCGCTATTTTGATGCAAGTTAGCGCCGAATTTTGTCTGATATCGAGTAGGTTTAACAGTGCAAGATTGCCTACATCCAAAGACTTGAGTTCATTCCATGAGAGCCATAGTTTTTCGATATTTAAGTTGTTTTCAAGATTCATCTCGATCATGTTGTTTGCAGAAAGCGTCACGTATTTCAATGCTATATTGGTGCTGAGATCGATGGTTTTAAGCGCATTTTGTTTCGCTATGATACTAGTTAAGGAACCACAGCCAGTCACGTTCAATGTTGCAAGGAGATTGTTTTCGACATTGAGGCCTTCCAAACTTGCGTTGTTGACTGACAAGTCTTCGAGGTAGTTCCACGAAAGGTTCAGGGTTTTAAGGTTCGTGGCTTCATTTAACCCAGTGATTTTGGTGAGATCATTGAGTACGAGGCTAATGTCAGTCAGCTTTGTGTTGTGACTTACATCAAGACTTTGGAGATAGTTGGCATCAAATTGTATTGATTCGAGTTGCGTATTTGCGCTTAAGTTTACTTCATTCAGTAAATTATTTCCAGCGGATAAGAATACGAGATTTTCGAAAGCTTCAATGCCCGTGAGATCGGTTATTTTTTCTTCTTCAGGTGTTCCTATCGAACTGTCGACTTCCAATGAAATGACTTGCAATGCGTCTGATTTCAGCATGCGGTGATTGATCGAATCATCCGTGTCAAAACCAAGTTCGATGAGTTTTCTTTCAAAATTTTCATCGGGAAGATCAACATAAATCGTTGGTTCGATGGGTAACTGGGGTTCTGGTCGAATGGAATCCTCCTTTTCGGTGCAACTGGCTAAGGTTAGGAAAAACCCTATAAATAGGAGATTGGATAGTGTTTTATTGTTCTTGTTCATCTTTTCTATTGTTAAGCGGTGACAATGACTACATTTCCTTTTTTGTGACCTGCATCAATGTATCGATGCGCTTCGGCGAGTTTTTCTAAAGGAAATTGACGGTCGATAACCGTTTTGAGGCCTCCTTTTCGATAGATATCAACTACGCAAGAAAGCATGAAGCGCAGCTTTTCTTCCTCGTTTGTTCCGGTTGCTTCGAACTTAGCTTTTTGCTTGCTGAAGAAGAATGTGAAAATCATTTGCCAGAGTAGAGAAAATTTTAAGACAGGGGAGAGATATACGCCACTTTCAGTCAGTATTTTTTTGCAGGTACTAAAGGAGCTTTTGCCGATGGTATCAAACACGTAATCGTATTGCTTTCCACTTTTTGTAAAATCCTTTTGCTGATAATCAATGACTTCATTCGCACCTAGTGATTTTACTAAACCAGTGTTTCTGCCACTGCAGACGGCTGTCACATGAGCGCCCATATGCTTAGCAATCTGCACTGCTGAGGTCCCAAGCGCACCGGAAGCACCATTAATCAATACCCTGTCATTTGGCTTGACCTTGGCTATTTCTTGCAAAAAGTTGAAGGAAGTAAGATGTCCATCGCAAAAATTTGCTGCTTCCGTAAAATCAAGATTTTCAGGCATGGGAAGGATAATACCCTCCTCTGATATGGTGAGATATTCGGCATTCGAGCTGAAACCAAATGCAGTTTCCCCAAATACGCGATCACCCACTTGGAAATCAGTGACGTCTTTCCCTACCTGCTCCACAACGCCCGCGAATCCTGTTCCAGGAATGCCTTTTTTGGGTTTGGTTAGACCGATGACAAGTCTGGCAAAATAAGGTTTTCCGGTGCGCATCATGGCATCTGCTGTAGTTGCAGCAGCCGTCATTACTTTGACCAGTACTTCATTTTCTTTTGGTTCAGGTTTGTTTACCTCTTTGAGCTGTAGCACTTCAGGCGATCCGTATCCTGTGGCGACCATTGCTTTCATCTTGTTTGTCATTGGTGTCGAATTTTAATTCTTGACAAAAAAAATGAATCAGTCTAAGCTATTTGTTCGGGATATTAAAAAGAGGTTCGGGATTATAATTCGGAACTCAATAGGTTTATGATTGCTGACTTTTTTGAAATTCTTTAGGAGTCATGCCCACTTCTTTCTTGAAAGTATTGTTGAATACCGTTTTGGAATTAAAGCCACTTTCATACGCCAACCCGATCAATGAAATGTGAGCATTGTCTGGATCGACAATTAGCTTTTTGAAGTACTCGACTCTCGCGCTATTAATGAACTCATTGAAATTTTTGCCTACATATTCATTGAGTAACAAGGATAGTTGATTGGGGTGCATGTCGGCCTGATCGGCGAGTGATCGAAGGGAGACCGCAGGATTGAGGTAGGGTCGCTCTGATTCAATCAATGTTGTGAGTTTTTCTACCTGAGCGCGTGCCGTTTTATCATCTATTATCCTTGGTTTCGTTTTTTTATCACTCGACTCCTTAATATCAGGATAAATTCTGTCATGATAAGCCATGTATCTTGGGTCACTTTGAAGGGACGCAGCTAATGGATCACTAAAACCAAGCAATAGGATGGAAGATTGTGTATCGAATAATTTCTCTAAAACATTGAACGCATCATCGTTTCTTCCAAGCACAGCATAAATGATAAAAAGATAGGAATGTGCGTGGTGTGCTTCTTTTGCTTGTGCATGTTGCGCTAATTCTTTGATATGACTTGAATCTACGTCTCCATTCAGCGCATCTATTAAGCCCAAAAGTCCAAGCCTTTCGTCCGGAGTGAACGCTTCCATAGGTACTTCATTAATTAACCGGAGCGCTTCTTCAAGGCGGTTCTGTTTTATTTGAATATAAATGCCAACGATGATCGCCGGCAGATTCTTGTCATTTACTTTGAGTAATTCATCCAGAATCAAATTGGCTTTAGCATATTCTTGAGCTCTGTAGCAATAGTTGGCCTCAAAAAACTGGGTCTCTTGATTAAGCGGGTCAATAGATTTGGCGAAGAAAATGTGTTCTTTGGCTTTTATAAGATCACCTCGAAGAGTATGAAGAAACGAAACGAAACAATGTGCTTCAGCGAAGGTTGGTTTTGAGGCTAAAGATTTAAGTCCATATTTCATTGCGCTTGCGAAATCAGCCTCGGTGAAAAATGCCTGATTCCCAAGCATGTAGTTCAACCCAGCGTTATTCGAATCCAAATCTTTTGCAGATTGAATAGCCTCCACGGCCTTCATCCATGATTCTTCACGAGGGGCAAAACCTGCTACAGCCATAAAGCTGTAGCTATCGGCGAGACTTAGATGAGCCTCAATCAGCGCAGGGTCTATGGCGATGGCTTTATCAAATTGGTCTATGGCGAAATGGGTATCTTCGGGGTTCCATTTATTCATATAAAATCGACCCTTTAGCAAATGTTCATAGGCAGAAAGGCTCTTAGTAGGACTGTCTACCAAATGATCGGAAATCTCTAGGTGACCGCCATGCTCCCTTAGTTTGTCGGCAATCAACAGGCTTAGTTCATCCTGTATTTTGAAGAGATTGTCTTTCTTTCGTTCCCAGGTTTCAGACCAGAAAGTTTCATCTTCATGCACGTCTATAAGTTGCGCTTTGATGCGAAGCGTGTCTCCATCCATTCTGACACTACCTTCTAGGAGTGTTGATACCTTTAGTTTTTCGGCAATCTCGCTTAGAGAAGCATTCTGTCCTTTGAAGTAAAAACTGGAAGTTCGAGAAATGACTTTTAAACCATCGATTTTGGCTAAGGCGTTGATGATTTCTTCGGTAATACCATCACTGAAATATTCATTCTCCACATTGGAACTCATATTTACGAACGGAAGTACTGCAATATTTTTGAACGCCGTTTTCTGTTTACCCTTTAAATCTGTAGGGAGGGGAACCTTGATTCCTTTATTTGAAATAGCGAATACTTCAACAGGTTTTATTATATTTTTCAGTTTAAAATGACCTAGGGAGGTTGTTAAAATAGTTGCATGATTTTTTATTTCATCATTTACTTTTTCTGATAAAAGGATGGAGCCAGCAGTGCCTAAACTCTCAATCCGAGAAGCGAAATTTACGCCATCTCCGTAAACCTCTGTTTCATTAAAAACAATATCGCCTAGGTGTAGACCTATTCTTAGTTGTACCGAGTCTCCTTCTTGTAAAAGCTTTTGAATTTCAATGGCACAGGTTACTGCTTTTATGGCACTATCAAAAACACTTAAAGTGCCGTCTCCATAATATTGAACAATTTCTCCTTGGTGTAAACTGTGTTGTTTTTGGAAGACCTCACGGTGGCGAGACCTGGCTCTTGCGGCAGCTTGCTCATTGCGTTGCATCAAGGCAGTATACCCAACGATATCGGTAAACATAATTGCTGCAAGCTTCCGTGAATTCTTTTCTTTCATTCGAATTTTCGATATTATCTATTTTCGCTACTTTAAATTGGTTTAATTTATGGCTAGCCGATTATCTTTTATCTATTTAATCGCAGGGCGATAGCCCAATAGGTCTAATTCCCCGATGCTCTGCGTCGGAAGCTAGGATCAAGGGTTCTACCCTTGGGTTTAATACCATTTATTTCCCAAAACTTACAAACCTGCAAACACAGCTAATCTGTCACCATCCAATCATGCATTTAATTTGAAGCTTCAAATTAGTGCTTCTTTTGATGAATTTCAACGGGGTATGAGCAAAAGGTATTTGAAATTATACGAGCTAAAAGATGGCGCTAACGGGTGAAATTCGATAAGAATTTCTAAAGAAGGCAAGAAAAATCAATTATTCCCAGCCATTTTTATAACCAGTTATTTAACGTGCATTTCTTGTTTGTATTCCAATATTTCAGACAGATAAATTTCATTTAGAAACTCGTTGTAGACATCATCTCTTTTGTAACGCATATTATTTTCTGCTTTTAAAATATGCTCTTTTGCCTTTTCAATTTGACCAAGTTTTTGGTAGGCTTTGGCCATTCCAAAATACGATTCAGGAACATTTTCGGTTTGCTTTAAAGCTCTTTGAAATTCGGTAACCGCTTTTGCGTAATTTCCAAGTTCATATTCGCAAAGTCCGAGATAGACGAAACTTTGAATGTCAGCCCAATCTTCTTTTTGGTTTTTAATATTACGATCAAAAGATTCTATCGCTTTTGGATAGTTCTTTTTACCGAAATAACACTCGCCTCGCAAAAAGTCAATGTCTTCTCCCCAAGGGGCATCCACAAAATTTGGAGTTAGACTATCAAGGCGGTTAAAATCAGCGAGAGCTTTATCATAATCACGCATTTTTCTTAATCTTATCCAACCTCTATAGCCCAAATGTAAGGAGGGATTTAGTTCTACCGCTTTATCCAAAAATTCAAAACCTTTTTTGAAATCCCCAGCCTTGTTGAATGAAACGGAACGCTCCATCCAAGCATCGCTATTTTCTGGGTCGTATTCAATAGCTGTTCCGTAATCATGGATGTTCGCAAAAAAGTTAGATTTTTCGCTATCCGATTTTGTGTTCCACCATATGGCAACTCCAATAATTACCAAAAGAATTAAAGAGCCAAAACCAATAAACAGGTATTTAAAAAATCTCTTCAATTCTCCCTTTGTTTATTTTTAACCTAATTAGGTTATACGTTTTATAGTCTTGATCTCTTTTCCAGTTTGTGAGTCCAACGGCTATTTCCTCAAGTTCTTTTATTAACTCTCCGTCGTTAAATTCCGTATTCTCGTAATTTTCGTCAATTTGAAATTTTTCAATCTCGCAAAGTTTTCCTGTTTTAGTAATGTTGAGCCTCAAGGTGATAAATCCGCTACTTGGCGTAATGTCAGATTGGGTTAATTGGATTTCTTTGAAGGCTTTTCTTAAAGTCGGATTTTCGCCCTCAATTCGACTATTGATGCCATTTGCCCAATATGGAATAGAATGCTCATCGCACTCGTTTTTTTCTTGCGAAAAAGACAGGAATGTGACAAGTAATAGTGGTAGGATTAAAAGTTTCTTCATCATTCGGTGCAATATCTATCTATAAGGCTCGTGCCTATACTTAGATCAAAGGGACAAAATAGTGAAATCTGCCAGTGCTTTCAAAGTTAGTAGAAAGTACTCCGTTTTGAAAGGTGAAACCTCCTGTGAGCCCAGTCGCGTAAGCTGCACTGAGCAGAAACTACAGCACCTGCTCGGCGGAAAATTCACGGTCAAGTTGTACTAAAACTGACCAAAAGCACTTTGATGTGGCTGGCTAGTCAAATAGCAGAGCATTGGTTAACTACCTTATTGAATCGGGCCAATATACTTTCCAATTAATTCAGCGCCTACACTATCTATCAAATGTATTTCAATGCTGTATTCATCTTCATTTTTTGAAACAAGGAGTTCACCCTTCTCAAATTCATAAGCGGTTCCTGATAGAAGTTCTTGATTTTCTAAAGTCATGTTAGTGCCACCATAGGCATAAACTATACTATTGGGGTTGCTATTTCCAGTTACGGAGTAATGGCCAGTGACATCCTCATTCGAAATCATAAGATCAATTCCGATGAAATGTAAATTTTCTACATCTTCTCCCTCAATAGGGTATGATTTAGAGAGGAAAAGGAGCCTTACGTCCCTTTTTCTAGTTGTCGATCCGAAATAAAGCCGTTTTAAAATACTTAGCTGGTATGTTTCCCCTTTAATGGTAAACTCTCCATTTGGTTTTGCTATAGCCGGCTCCTCCGTTTTATCGCAGGAACAAATTATAAATAGGATTGAAAGAAATAATGCGAGAATTGAGTTGGAATGTGTCATAGTGGATTCCTTTGGGAGATAACATCCAATAAAGTGAACAATCTCGACTTTATTGGCCTAATTTCTTTATGTATTTATATTTTCTTTCATAGATCGGGTCTTACACGTCTGGAAACTGTGTCAAACAAGCCTTTCAGTTTCGGGTCACAAAATAGTGTTTCCTTCTACGAATCCCAAAGGGGTATAAGAAAGAAGTATTTTTCTTGATTGACGCGAGCTCGTGAATAGAGTAGGAGGGGGTTATGCTTTTTAATCCTTGAGCTTCTAGTTCTCTCGAATTTTTTCGAGTCGTTTCTTGAAGACTCGAACCAAGGCATAGAAAGAAGTTAAAAGTGCTTACATCGCTTTTTAGGAGCTTAGTCAGCCTTCACGGATAAGAATCGTTGTTTTCTCAAAAAAAACCAATCTCTACCTTCCTTAGCAGTTTCTCAAACCTAACAAACCCATTAACATTTGGTTCGCTAATAATGAAAGTATCCATGGACAAGATTTTTGAGTTACTCCTTTCGGAAAAGCGGAAAGAACAACTGGATCGTACGGTTATCTATATTGCGCTTGCAAGCTTCGTGATTCACCTCGCGGTAATTGGACTCGCAACTTTGGATCTGCTACCAGCCTCAATCGACGCTCGAATTTCCAATAATCCAATATCTGCGATCTACACACCTTTCAGTTTCATCCTGATCTATGAGGTGTATCTGCTCGTGTTTTATATCTCGAAATCAACCTCCACTTACATCACCAAGCAGTACGAGATCATTACCCTGATTGTAATCAGGAGGTTATTTAAAGATCTTTCCAATCTAGATTTGGATCAAGCATGGTTTACCGATCAGTACGACCTACAATTCACCTACGACATTGTAACGGCATTCATCCTGTTTTTGCTCATATATGCCTTCACAAGACTCAATAAACAACAACGAGAGATCCGTGATCTGAATCCGCTGGATAAGGAAACAACGGATACCTTCATCAAGAGAAAGAAGCTGATTGCCTCTATCCTCGTACCTGTGGTATTTGGAATGGCCGTTTTCAGCCTTGGCAAGTGGAGCTATCAAATGCTACTATCCTTTGATCAAACCAACTATGGTATTCAGGATGTGAACAAGATATTTTTCGATGAATTTTTCACCATCTTGATCCTAACAGACGTCATATTGTTGCTATTCACTTTCATCACTACCAACCAATTTCACAGAACCATTCGCAATTCAGGCTTTATCATTTCCACCATATTGATAAGACTCTCATTTGGTGTCGACGGAATCGTCAACAATGCCTTGATTTTAGTAGCGGTGATCTTTGGAGTCTTGCTCCTTTGGGTGAATAATTTGTTTGAAAAACTGGAGATAGATAAGGATCTCTGACCTTACCTCTGACCGGGATTAGGGCGTCTTGCATGCCTGTCAAAAGGAGCAAATCCCTTCGGGCTACAAAAAAGTGTTTTTTTGTAGGAATCACAACAGGGAAGAAGCAAAAGGTATTTGTGTTGATTGGAACAAGCTAAAAGCTGGTGCCGGTTAGGGGAGATCTCCCGGCATCATATTGAAAATCATCTGCAATTGCCTATTTCCAATTTGCTTTTTCTGCAAAGCACTTGCAATAAGTTTCGGGTAATTCTTTCTTTAATCTCTTGTATTTAGCATTGGATTAAAACTCAGCGATAGTTGTTAAGCTTTTACTCGATATAGAGCCTTCTTTGTAGCATCCATACCATTGAGAAGCATTGGGAATATTTACCATTTCTTTTTCTGCTGTTTTAGCATCTTCTTTTGATTTCCAACAAACAATGTCAGTATAACTGCCATCACTGTTTACATGAATTTCCCATTTAACAAATCCAATTTGATTTTTCATCCAGTCATTGACAATTTGTTTCGCAATTTTAATCAATTGCTCTTTTGTGGTACTCTCAGCTAATTCGTAGGTAATAATGTCTTTGTACATGATTTTATATGATTTACTTTCGGTCTAATTGCAGACAACATCCAGTAAAGTAAACATTGTGCGCTTTATCCGCCTTATGTCTTGCTCTATTTATACTTCTAATTATTTCATTTACCGACTCTCAAAGGCCTGTAAAAAGAGGTAGTACCACTCCATCAAGCCTTTCATTTTCGAGTCACAAAATAGTGTTTCTTTCTATGAATTTCATTGAGGTACAAAGAGCTATGTGTTTTTAACAGTAACGAGCTAAAAGCGAGTGTCGGTGGTGTTGGTACTGTCACTCTGGAAAAAAGTACTTCCGAGCGACCATCTAGGCATATAACCGATGGAAAATATTAGTTACTTCAATATTTTGAAGAAATTTTCAGTCACGGCATTGTCCCAAAAATTTTCAAAACGTTTAACCTATTGTCTTAGAAAGCCATCAAGGACAAAGAAGCGCAATAGATTATCAACAGAAATAAGGCACTTTTTTCGTTATTTCTCTATCTCATAACAAATCATTTTAATTGGCGGTTGAATATCGTTCGAGATGAAAAGCATTTCATGATCGTACAAAATATGAGTGGAAATAGCCTAATAAAGCCGATTAAAGGCATATATTAGCTAATGATACTGTACATCTTCCCCAACAATTTTTTAGATGAGGTGCTTAAAATTTTTCTTTTTTCTTTTTCTTACTCAGGATCTGTTATTAGCACAGAAGCAGACAGACAGCTTATTGATAATTGCAAGCACTGCTCCTGTAGATGTCCATTATCAATTGTTCAGTAACTTTATTCGAAAATTAGATAGTGCTGAGGCCATAGTGTACTGCCAAAAACTAAAAGCGCAAGACAATTATCGTTTGCTTGCATTTTTCGCGGCTAATTACATCGCATTGAAATTAGCTGAAAGTGATGAACGTAAAGAGAAGGCGGTAATTGAAATAATTGAGGCCCTTAACAGAGTAGACGAAAGCTATACCATATTTGAAAGCGGAGAAATCAACTTCCATGCTTTTAGATTTTACAATACTATAGGTGCGAAAATGGCAGCTATAGAACACCTCTCCAAGAGTATAGGCTTATTTGAGCAGATTGATCAATATGGTCGATTGGCAAAATGCTGGAGAAGTAATGCATCTTTAATGTACACTATAGGATATTTTCAAAACGCCATCGTTGACTATAAGTTGGCCATCGACTACTACTGGAAGGCAGAGCCCTCTGAACGCCAAAAATTAAACGTGGTTGCCTATTATAATAATATAGCACTATGCCATAGGAATTTAGAAAGTTTGGATTCTGCTGTTCATTATTTCAACTTGGCCTTAGACTTGGCGCAAAAAAATAATGACAGGTTTTGGTCAGCACTAATCAATGGAAATATTTCGCTAATCTACATGGACCAAGGGCGCTATGCAGAGGCAAAAGAATTACTATTAATTGATTTTAGAACTAGCGTAGAGTTTAAGCAGTACAGCAGCGCCATTAACGCTCAAATAGCTATCGCTGATCTTTTTATAAGATTAGGTGAGGTAGATTCAGCAAAGTCATATCTTGATGCGGTAATTCTTTCCTCCGAGTTGTATGGCCTTACTTTACCCGCGAAATTTTTCTTAATATCAAGTGATTACTTTCGGGCTCTTTCAGATTTTGAGAATGCACTGGAACAATTGTCCATTTATATCTCTAAAAAAGAATCAGCTGAGTCAAAAATGAAACAAGCTTCTGATGTGATAAACACTCGTTTCGATTATAATTTGGATCTAGTCAAAATGAAATTGGAAGAATCTCAACGGAATCAAGAAATTCAAGAAAAGGAAATTACACGGCAAAGGTTATTGACCTTATTGTTTGGCATCTTTTTAATTGTTTTAATAGTACAGGTACTGGCCTACATAAGAAAAAATAGAATCGCGAATGAAGCTTTATTGACAATCGAAAAGCTGAATAAAAGAATTTCAGGATCCAATCTTCATTTTAAACAGTCAAATGAGGATTTAATAGCCGAGAAAGAAAAATTAAATGAAGCGTTAAAGCGATTGGAAAAAGCACAAGCCCAAATACTCAGAAATGATAGGATGACGTCATTAGGAATTCTGACAAGAGGTATTTCCCATGAAATTAATAACCCACTTAATTTAATCAGTTTGGGATTAGATGTGATGAAATCTACTGATAACACATACGATTCGAAAGAAAAAGCACAATTGCTGGATGGGATGTCAGGGGCCGTTTTAAGAGTAAGCCAAATGGTGCGCAATCTGGGAGAGTTCAGTAAGGATAGTGCTAAGCCAGAACGTATTGAGGTGCAAGAACTGATAGAGAACAGCTTAGGCGTGCTGTCGCACGATATTAGCCAAATGGGATTGACTATTTTGAAAGAATATCGCGCAGAGCCATTATTTATATTTGGGTATTCAGGAGAGCTTCATCAAGTCATTTTACATTTATTGAGTAAGTGTATGCAATCAATGGAGAACCAACCTAAGATCATTCGAATTAGCACCTTTATTGAGGAGAATAGTGCGTGTATCTTCATTCAGGATAATGGTAAAGGGCTTAATCATGAAGAGTTATCAAATATATTTGATCCATTTCACATGATGGATGAGCGTGAACCCGGCCTTTACCTCACCTATAGATATGTAGAAAACAACAGGGGACAGATTAGCTGTAGCTCGAAAGAATCTGAGGGCACATCATTTAAATTGAGCTTTTCATTAAATTATTGAGCTGATGGATAGCGATGTTTTTCGAAGTAAGCGTAAATTATCAAAAAAAACATTCGTCAATGGGTAGTAAAATTTTATATGTAGATGATGAGAAACTAAATCTAATGTTTCTTCAACTTGCTTTAAAAGAGCACTTTGAGTTAATCACGGTATCTGATCCATTAGACGCACTGAAAATGCTTCTTAATCAGAATGATTTTAAAGCGGTAATAAGTGACTGGAAAATGCCCCAAATGAGTGGTATTGCATTTATACATGAGGCTCGCAAATTTTCGAAAAACATACCTTATTTCATGTTGTCTGGCTATAATCCTGATGATCAAATAGCGCAGATGCTGGCCAAAGGTGTAATTCTTGAATTCTTTCAAAAGCCGACGAATGTCGAAAAAATCATTGGCTCATTAAAAGCACATGGGGTGGAATAAGTTTAGACTACATTCAACTTCTTTCTTACGCTTTCGAGAAAACACTGCACCAAAATAGGTTTGTAAAACTTACGAAGTACCATCCTTCCAAATTTTGAAACTTGTACTTTCTGCTTATAAGCATGCAAATATTCACTTTTCCAATATCCAATCGAAACAGCAGGCAAAGCATGCCGGGAGTGGCGGTTTTTGAATACCACACCGTACAAAAATCTCCACCTGCTCAAAGTCCAAATTCTTATTCAACTTTTTGCTGATTCGCCGTTATACGGTAGGGATCTATCCCCTAATTGTAGAACATTTTATTTGACTGCTTTATCAATCATTAATGGCTAAAGCTCTTTTAATCGATTTCGACACCACTTTACGTATTTCTGAAAATCCGCCAGTTAAACTGAAGTAATTTTCATCGGGAATTATCCACGACTAATCGTAAAGTATTGCATTGACTGATGCAATATTTTTAATATTGAAGCAGCCAATAGAAAGTCAACTTTTAAAGATTTTAACAACAAAACTGATATGAGAACAATCCTCGTGATATTCTCGATTGTCGTAGTATTGCATTGTAGCATCGGGCAGGATGTGACAACCCTTCAAAACAAACTGAATAGTGGTAAACTCTCTACAAAGGATAGTATACTCACTTTACAAACCTTGAGCCGTGACTTGGCTTTTGTGAACCCAACTAAGTCACTTGAATATGCCAACTATTGCTTAAGTATGTCTACCAGAATTGGTTATCCTGAAGGTATAGCAAACGCTTATAGAATTCTTTCAGCAGTTTATTCTTTCAATGAGAGCTACTTTATCAGTATGGAATATCTGCAGAGATCTTTGGATATTTTCAAGACTTTAAATGACTCCATAGGTATTGCTAACTGTTATATATCGCTCGGTCACACCTGTAGAAGATTGAGACAGAGAGAGGATGAAATTAGGTATCATAAAACATCCTATGAAATTTTCACAAAATTAGATATTAAGGATCGTCTGGGTGTAACCTCCCATAATTTAGGTGAAAGTTATTACAATGTTGGGGAGTTACAGAAGGCCAGAGAATTAACGCGGTTGGCTATTTTCATGAATGACTCTATCAACAACCGGCCTGTTTTATCTTCTTGCTATAAAGTAATGGCCTTAATAGAGTTTGCTGAGGGAAATTTTGAGGAAGCGAAAAGCAACTTCTACAGAGTACTTGAAATTTCTGATAGCCTAGGAGAAAACTCACAAAAAGTAGCGACCACTGAGGCCATGCTTGGGCTGGCACATGTTTTTAAAGCAGAAGGGAATTTAGAAATGCAGATGAAGTTCTTAGTCCAAGCTGCGGAATTTAGTGAAGAAAACCATTTGGCAGGGTTTTTAAAGTCAATTTTTCAAGAGTTATTGGAGGTTTCGATTGAAAATGGCGATCATGCCGCTACTTTAAAATACTTGAGACTTAACCAGTCAGTCAGGGATTCTTTGAATGTAAGGCAACTAAGAGATCGGTATAATCTCACGAAAACAGTAGCCAAAATACACGAATTATCGAAAGATAAAAGGGGGCTTGAAACTCAGAACTCACTACAGTCCGATCAACTGCAAATACGCACATTACTCGTCATTGTGGTAGTGATTTTTTTGTTAATCTTATTGATGTTATTGCTCAAGTTTTTAAGACTTAATTCTAGCTTAAATGCTAGAAACAGACTCACTGAATCTCAGAATCGCGATCTAGAAACATTGAATAACACGAAAGACAAATTTTTCAGTATAGTTGCACATGACCTTAAGAATCCGCTGATTTCATTAAATTCATTTTCAAGTTTGCTAATTGACAACCTTGATGACCTGAGCAAAGAGCAAATCTCTGAAATGGGTAAGGAAATCAAAAGTTCAGTATCCAATACGATCAAAATGGCAGAAAACCTGATCACCTGGGCTATGATTCAAATGAAGGAATATCAATACAAGCCTGAGACTGTCAAAATAGAAAGCCTGACAAGCCATATTTTCAGTGTATACAACGATGTAGCCATTCAAAAAGGAGTTCGTTTGGGTGTAGAGGTAGATGATGACCTAGTGGTGACAGGAGACAAAAACCAACTAGAATTCATTTTAAGAAACCTCGTTAACAATGCCGTTAAGTTTACCAAAGCAGGAGGCACTGTAGATATAAAAGCACATAGGTCAGCAAAGAATGAGATAGAAATAAGCGTGGCAGATAGTGGTATAGGTATCCCTAAAGAAAAGCAAAATAAGTTATTTGACTTAGGCAATTTTTATAGTCTCAATGGAACAGCAGGCGAAAAAGGTACTGGACTCGGACTAATGTTATGTCATGAATTTCTCAAACTCAATAAAGCCGAGATAGAAGTTGAAAGCGAGCTTGATAAAGGATCCGTTTTTACTGTGATATTCAAAAGCAACCCAAAGCCTTAAACAGCAGATACAGATTTTAAAAAGTAATTTTTATTACAATTTGACTGACCTCCGTTTTAGACATTTTTGAGAGGGCATTATTGGATATTACACTTCGAAATATGCCATCCATTTCAGTTTGCGTGTGCCAGTGGTTCCGCAACTGGCGCGGAAGTTACTTCCGTGTCTTTAGTCGATAAAAGTAGTATCAATCATTCCATTAGCAACCGAATAATCTCACGCACTGCGATAAACATAATGTTCGGGTTCATCGACCAATCTTTTTGTATTCGGTGTAAATGGCTAGACATAATACACCACGCATAAATCTCAAGACCTTTTTTCCCTTTGGCAGTATTTTAGATTTTCAACAAGTAGATTTTTTATAGTGGTCTGGCCAAAGCATCGATCCATGCGACCACAGCAAAGGTTATGAAATCGCATTTATCTTGATCTCTAATCTTATACTTTTCACTCATTCAACCAAGATAATAAAGGGTAGTGGGATATTGTCACGGAAGTAATTTGCGTGCCATGTGGGGGAAATTCCCCTAACTTACTCGACTATTGGCTTTTTTAATCAATTACTTCTCTTATTGGTAAATTACTATCGTTAACTTTAACAATTTGAGAAATACTTGGTTTTCTACCACCAAAATGATGTTTTGCTAAGCCTAATTTTGCCAAATATTTAATGCTCTTCAGTTCGTCAGAGTTTGCAAAATCAAACCTATATCTAGTTTTTAATGCATTTACTGTGTCATAAAGGAAGAAGGAGTTTTTATTCAAAGTGACGATATAGTTTTCAATTTGTTGTTTCCAACCATTTGGTCTTTTGAAAATTAAGAGTAAAGCTTGATGATGTTTCATAAGTTCATCTTCTTCATTTTGAAAACAATCGTATAAAAGAGGAGCTATTTTGGGAGAGTACAATTCATCTTGGAAATAACCTACAACATTTGTCGGGAGCACTTGTATAATTCTATTTAAACGAACTTCGAAAGTATCACCGAAATTACCATCCAGTTCAAACTCGGCACCTTCAAATGTGGCTCTTCCTTTGGAAGCCATAATAGGAGATAAAGCAAATAGTACTTTCGCCATTTGTTTCCATGATTGATATATTTCAATCATTAACTGCTTCTTGATACTTGGGTCAGAATAATCGCTATTCCTTAATGCAGTTGAAGAGGCTTTAATTTGCTGCATAAGGTTGTGGAGAGAATAATCATCGAATATTTTTCGAATTGATTGATTGTAGGGTCTTATTTGATTGTATGATTTATCTAAATATTGATCTTTGACTGTATCAGGAAGCTTTGAGGGTAATACATTTTCTCCTATTTCATCTTGTATTTTTTCAATCTCCTTTTCGGAGGGATGCCATTTTGCATTTTTTAATGGGTTTATATCACCTTTAATTCCAAGTTTTTCCTCTACAGTTTCTTTCGTTGTAGTAATGTCATTTAACAAGATTGTCAATGCATCATCGCTGTTTCGGTCAATTCCAGTATAAAACTCTATTATCTCAGGATATGCGGAATACTTTTTCGATTTAAAAATATACTCTTTAAAAGAATCATCACTGTGCATTCTCTTCGCTCCGAAATAATAAATCCAAAAAGTTGATTTGAACCTATATTTTCCATGTTCAAAAACAAGAATATTATTGTTATTTAGCACTTCAAAAACAACATCGATATCTAAGTCGATGAACTTTTCAGTGCAGCACTTTTTTAATGCTGAAATAAATTCATCCTTGTTGAATGAATAGGTTTGATTTCTAAGCATTGACTCGCAATACCTTCCCAATACATATTCACAATCCTTTAAATCAGGTTTTGTACTATACCTTGGTATTTCGCCAAGGTCAAAAAGAACGAATAGAATCATCTCTATCATTTTAGTCCGGTTTACCGGACTTTCATCATAGTATTTCTCAGAAACTTTCAGGATTGTCAGAACATTATAGGGTGTTCTGTGCAGGTTTAAACATTCTAATTCGGTTGTAACTTTAGTTAAAACTGAGTTCTCATCGCCAACGTTTCTCTCTTTATTATATTGATTAATTATGTTACGTACCTGTGTTCTTGGAAGGGCAATTAAATGAAGAAATTCAAATTCTTTATTGATATTAATTTCTTTATCACTAATCTTTTTGTTTTCATCATCATCTATATATAAGGACTCATCTACTGTATTGAGTATAATAATTTTCGTATCGGAATTTGCCTCAATTAAGTTTTTCAATTTTTTATGAGATACCTTGTCTCCATTTAAAAATGAATCAAAAACTATACATTTAACATCTTCAATATTTTGGTCTAAAGAGTTAACCTCATTTTTAACCGCATTATGAATAGTGTGAGGTTTAGTTGACATATTATCAAGATATATCCAGAGTTCATCGTTTTCCCAAGCTTCATTAACTAAATGATGTCCAAGGGTTGTTAAGCCGAACTGTGAGGGAGCATTTATGAAATATGATTTTTCAGAAAGAAGTATTTCCTCCAAAAGAACACGTTGGCTGTACGATTCGTCTGCGTTTCGAGAAATCTCATTTGTTCGACTAATAACAGGTTCAATCCAAACCAAGGGTTGTTCGTCAAACCCTTTTAATGAGTCAGAAAGTTTCTTTTTAAATATCTTTCTTAATGCCTCTTTATTAATTAATTGCTCATTATTTAAAGGTTGTGATTCCTTCTTTTTAAATTCTTCGATAAAAAATTTCGTGAGATGTTTCCTTAAGTTATCTTCAAATTCCGAAACACCATTGAACATTCCGTAAATTCCAAGTGGTTGTAACTTTTTCCTAAAGGCTTCAATTTTTAATAATTCAGAAGCATTAATTTCAGTCATTGTTTTGGGTGGTTCATCATTGAAATAAAATATTATTTCCAAATCTTTCTTTTCTTGATGACGTTTAAAAGCTTCATTAAATTCCTCTTCGGTTCCAGACCCAGCTCTTGGTGTAGGAGAACCGAATTTTTTATTCATTATTCCAATAAAGATTTGATATTCATTCCCTATATGGTCAAATATTATCGATTGTCCATCTTGTCCATTAATCGTAGGTCTAACGTCAGTCTCCCATTTAAGAGGTTGTATTCTGAAGTTGTATATTTCACCTAGACCAGCATTGATTTCATCGAATACCTTGCTACATACATCTCTCTCCTTAACAGTGTCACTTGGAGATGCTATAAATGCTTTAAATATTTTCGCTTCCATATTTATTTTTTCTTCTATGAACAGTATTGCCAACATCAACCACCATCCGATTTATAATTATCTATTTAATCCCGAATACTTACCAGCCTGCAAACAGAGCTAATATATCACCACCCCATCAAGCCCTTCAGTTTCGGGTCACAAAATAGTGCTTCTTTTGATGAATTACAACGGGTTACAAGGAAGAGGTATTCATTTTAATGGGTACGAGCTAAAAGCGGATGCCAGTGGGAGCAAGGAACACTTCACACGGATAGATCAATACCTACAACCACCCCAGAATATGTGATATATGTAAGAGTTAGATTTTTCGGTGTAATGGTTCACGGTTGCGCATAGTCGTCCTTTGCTGAAAGAACAAATCATGAAAAATCAACCCATTAAACTATTTTCACTCATGATGGTATTCATATGCATCACTGGGTGGGATCTGCACAGCCAGAGTTTACAATCGTCGCTGTTCGATGAAGTGAACCAGTCCATGAAAGTAGCACAATATGCACAGGCAGATGTGCTTTCCCCACGCGCATTTGGGTCAGCCATGGAAGCTTACCGTGATGCCAAAGAGCAATTTAAGGAAGAAGACGAACTTTCGGAGATTAAGGAAAATATCAAGAAAGCCATGAGTCGTTTTCATAAAGCCACTGAAAATACCAAAGTAAGTGCGGTCATGTTTGCAGGTGCTTTATCAGCCAGATCAGATGCCCAAAGTGCCGAAGCTGATCGGTTTGTCAACGAAATGTGGAAGGATGCAGAATCGGAAATGAAGGATGCAGCAGAGCACTTAGAAAAAGGGGACGCGGACAAGGCAAAGGACCAAGCCAAAGAAGCCACGGATCTTTATAGAAAAGCGGAGCTGGAATCAATCAAAGCCAATTATCTAACAAGCACTAAAAAGTTATTGAAAAAAGCGGACGACAATAAAGTCTATAAAGTAGCGCCAAAAACCATTGCGGAAGCGACCAGTCTGGTAAAGAGCGCTGAAAAGGAATTGCAGGACAACAGGTACGACACAGATGGTGCAAGATATTTGGCCAAAGAAGCGGAGTACAAGGCAAAGCTCGCGCTATACATCGCCCAGCAAGAAGAGATATTGGATGACAAGGATTTCGAGACCGAAGACTATTTGCTGATGAGCTACGAACCTCTGATTACCATTGGCGAAAGTCTCTATATCAACTTGAAATTTGACAAGGGTGTAAATGGATCTGTTTCGGAAATTACAGATCGGATTGCCAGTGACCAACTTCGAATTTCCAATCTAGAAGCGTCGCTCTATAACGCTAAAGCCACCAATGAAAGCTTGAGAGGCATACTTAGAGAGCAGCGAAAGATTGTGGCAGGAATGGAAGGTCAACTTTCGAATGAAGCCCTTGAGGGACAAAAAAGACAAGCAGAGCTTCAAAACCGCATCAATAGGATGGCGGAGATTGATGATAAATTCGAAAAGGTTCAGCAACTTTTCACCAGCGAAGAGGCTGAGGTTTTTCGCCAAAAAGATGACGTAATCATCCGTATGATCGGAACCAACTTTGATGTGGGTAAGTCACAAATAAAGGAAGAAGACTATGCCCAGTTGACCAAGTTGCAGCAAGCGATGAGTTTGTTCGAAAATGCCTCTATAGTGATAGAAGGACATACTGACTCCCAAGGAGGCGATGACCTTAATCTTAAACTCTCACAGGACAGGGCAGATGCAATCTTAAGCTACCTCAGTGCCAATACCGATATAGACAAGGCAAGATTTAGTACGAACGGATTTGGAGAGAGTAGGCCTGTGGCTAACAATGAAACGCAAACGGGCAGAAAACTTAACCGTCGTATAGATATCGTCATTAAACCTATTTTCTAAAAAAAAGGAGTGGGTGCTTATGGGAGCCTGTGCAGAATTATGTGTGAGGTCAATACTCCAATAATTTAGAGGTTAGTTCTACATCTATTTTCGAATTTAATCAGGTATTGGTTAACCATACCCCAGTTTCAGCTGGTGTTTTCCCCACTATTGGCGCGGAAGTTACTTCCGTGTCTTTAGTGAGTTAACTCATCGCAAGACTTGCAATGGAGAAGTACCTTTAGGAAAAGATAAATGGCTCACAATAAGTGAAATATGTAATATTCAGCCGGAAGAGTGTAACACTATTTACCCTCCTTCGACTGAACTTGCCTATAGTAAAACACATAAATAAGCGCAATTATGTCCAAAGATAAAGATGGTAGGGGCCATGTTAATAAAACTGCTCCTGCGAAAAACTTGAAAGAAAAACGAGCGGCAAAAGAAGCTAAACGTGAAGAAAAGCGAATTTCTGAAAAATAGAAACACTTTTCATGACACGAAAAACGGAATCAAAATTTGACCCGTTGATAATGCCAAGAAAGCAACCTTGGCAAGAAGCATCATTTAGTATAGAGGTAGTATAAAACAGAAACTTGATCGTTGACACTGCAACATTTAATAGATGGTGTAGCTATACGGTCAAGCCTGAGAAGGTTGGATAGATGTTGTAAAATATCTGTCCGGCTTTTTTTCAATGCAGAGCCAGTGTAAAAATCATTACAACATAAGGTAAACTATCTTAATTGAGTATTTAATTTTTTTAAAATAACATGCAAATAAGAAGGAATTGGAGAGAACAAAAAGTAATGCTCAATTGGAGATTTCCTATGCTGTCAGACAAGAATTTGGCCAATGAAGATGGCTAAAAAGAAGACATGATGGATTTTGGCCATTAAAATAATGAAGACCAGAGAAGAGCTTAAATTCCTCTTTGCTGAGCTTCAGACTTACTAAAACAACACATATAAACACTTTAAATTTAAGATCCATGAAAAACATATTTAATATGCTGATGATCGCAACAGCCATCATAGCGATACAAGCCTGCCAAGGCACAAAAGAGAAAAAAACCGAGGAGGACAGTGCTGCCAATGTTGAGCAGTCTAGGGCTGATAGAGCTGTATTTTTGGAAAAAGAGAAGGTAGAAAGAGCTTCTCTTCGTCAAATTAAAAGGCTAGAACTGGCCACTGAAAATCTCACTTACCAAGATACCAAAGGAAATATCATCTATCGCCTAGCAGAAGTTGAACCCACATTTATTGGAGGAGATAAAGCCATGATGAAATATCTCCAAGAAAATCTAAAGTTCCCTGAAGGTGCACTGGAAAGAGGAGACGAAGGAACGGTATTTGTTGATTTCGTAGTGGAGAAAAGTGGGTTAGTTAGCACAGTAGAAATTACTGATACCAAAAGCCATTACATGCAGCAAAGCCTACAAAATGAGGCCATTCGTGTGATCAAGTCTATGCCAGCGTGGCAACCAGGAACTCAAAATGGAGATGCCGTAAATGTGAAATTTAGTATACCTATCACATTTCAAATGATTTAAGCATCGAAAATAGAACCAAGTAAAGGTGCTTTGAAAGAGCACCTTTTTTTAATTACGAGAGCCTATCCATTTTAAGGTTGCCTTAAGCCAAATTTACTCATCCTCATTGTGAACCCTGCTGTCGCGGAAGTTACTTCCGCGCCATGTAGGCTCAAAAGCATTGTGAAATATGAATGGCTGTTCTTAGTCGCAGAGCTGATCATATACAAAGACATGCTCTGGAAAATCTCTCCAGTTGAATCGCTCCCCACTGTAATTTTCCATAAAGACTGGACAGTCTTTATACAGTTCATTGCGAGCGTTTCTATTGTAAGATGACTGCCTATATATTTGAGATTTGTTGTTATCAAAAACCACAAAGAAGCTACGGTCTTCGAGACCTAGCAATAATCCTCCGCCATCCATACCTAATCCTGTGTTTTTTCGGGCTCTGGGATCGTTGTAAACTTTTATTTTGCTGGCAAATCCCGGATTAACCAATTGCAGAAGGGCGTATTTATTTTTTTTCCTTGGCAGCAGTGCTCGGTCAAAATAGACCCATTCTCTATCCAGAACGTCATTAAACCTGATCATTCCGGATTTCCCCCAAGTGGTAGGGATAGAAAATGCGCTGGTCAGCTTGGACATTACGCTAGGTCGTACGGCAAGGGTGATCACATCCTTCGCCTTGAATTTGTACTTTTGTTTTTGATCGTCCCGAATAGTAAATGACCTCAATTGACCATTAGTGAGGTTAGACATCCTTATTTTTCCCCTGATGGTGTCTCCTTGGACAGTTACAGCATATGCAGACTTGGACAAGATGAGCTCCTCGGGATTCATCGGTTGCATGAAGTGTTGACCGGAGGCAAACCAACTGGCTAAAAGAGAAAGAATAGTAAAAGCTAAGGGAAGAATTTTCATTAGAATCGGGCGATTTTTATTTGCAATATAATAAAAGACGTGTTTTAAGGCAATTGCAATAGATTAATTGACCGTTAGTGGTAGGTAACCTCTCTGGTCTTAGCGTCTGGCTAGGCTCTCATCCATAATCCTAAAAGTTTATTCCTATTAAACCTTTTTCTTCCTCATAATCTTCAGCACTCTACTGGCGGAAGTTACTTCCGTGTCTTTAGTCGGCAATCTGATTTCTGATGCATGACATAGTTGTCAGTTATTTTTATTGGATGATATTCATTTTGCCAGAAGCAGTATTTTAGATTTTCAACAAGTAGAGCTGTGTATAGTAGGACAAGAGCTGAACGCGAGGGGAGAGCTACACCTTACTTCAGAATAATTAGCACCAAAAAGCTTTTAAGGGATTGAGGCAACAATAAAAAAGGCCATTACCACAGTAACCGCATGATGTGCGTAAGGATAATGGCCTTCAATAAGATTAGCAAAGCTTACTTAGGTTCTACGACAAATGAGCCTTGCATGGCACTGTAATGACCAGGGAAACTACAAATGAACGTGTAATATCCGCGCTTTGGGGCTTCAAATGTAATTGTGGTCTCTTCTCCACCGCCAATGGTTTTGGTATGAGTAATTACCTGATCTAGTTTGTCCTGTGGGATATAATCATTCTCTTTAGCACTTGTTGCAGCCTTTCCAAATGTTGGAATATCTGTGCCGGGCTTCAATAGTACCCAATTATGCCCCATTGTCTCTATCGACATTTCACCTACGTGTTTCAATGTTAAAGTGACTTGCTGTCCCTCCACCACTCTCAACTCATCTTTGTTGTACTTCATTTGGTCATTCCCCTCTATGGTTAAGGATACTGAGGATGGCACAGCCTCCTCCACTGCCGTTTCTACGGGTGCATCTTTAACTTTTTCGGATTCTTCGGATTGCTTCTGATTACTACCACATGAGTACAATACAAACGCTGCTGAAAGTAGGAGCAAATAATTTTTTAATTTATTCATCATATATTTTATTCTAAATGTCTCAAAATAAAAGGTTTGACCGGATTGGAAGAATGACTTAATTCATGCTCATTCCAAACTGGCCGTTACCCTTCTTAACAGTTCTTTAATTAGTAAGGCATACCTCTGCCAAATTGTTTTAATGATAAATGTCAGGTTTAAAACTTGGCCATCGGATGAAAAAACAATATTGTCATCTACAATCCCTAAAAAGGGATCATGTGTTGAATTGAATTAGGGTACTGGTGAAGATGCAGCCGCAGCTAAAAAAATCGGTAGAAGGTTAAGGTTGGCTAGTCCAGAAAAGAAATAATTTGGCAATGGTTATTTAGAACTTTTAAAACGTTTAGTTTTAGGTATTATGAGTTCAAATACTTTGAAGCGTGCTTTACTCGGGTCGTTTGCCTTACTCGTCTTCTTGCTATGTTCTATTTTCCTTTGGGTTTATCTGAAGCAAGAGGCTATTGTTCAATCTCAAATTTCTACTTTAAACAAGAGTTACAATGGTCAGATAGCCGTCGGTGAGGTGCATTTGGCGCCTTTTACCAATTTTCCGTATGTCTCCTTAAAAATAGATGACGTCACTGTACACGAAAGTAAAGACGAAGACGCATTGGCTATTCTAGATGTCGCAGATATCTATGTGGGGTTTGATTTTTGGGATATTGTCACGGGATCTTTTGATATACAATCAGTCATTATTGAAGATGGTTTTTTTGACTTGGTGCTTCACACTGATGGAGAGACCAATCTTCAAAAAGCTTTAGCGACTACTTCCAACAAGGAACAAGGGGAGTCCATAGATATTCATCTTCAGACCATATCACTCAAAAATCTCGATATTCATAAACGCCAGGAAGCGACCAATCACGACGTAGAATTATTTGTCAACTGGGCCAATGGTGGCTTCAATACCTTGAATGAGCAGATTGCCGCGCACATTGACAGTCAGTTTGAGCTTAACATCATTGATGATGGTGATACTACTTACTTTAAGCATAAGCACTTTGAATTTCATACAGATTTAACGTTTGATGAGACCAGTGGCCTACTGTCTTTCAAGCCCTCTGGTATCTCTATGGAGCATGGTGATTTTGAAATTGAAGGAACCATAGAGACAAAAAATGAAATGACACTTGATCTGAGTGTGAGAGGTACCAAACCTAGTTTTGATATGTTTATTGCTTTTGCACCAACAGAATTAATTCCGGTATTAGAACGGTACGAAAATGCAGGAAACATTTACTTCAATGCCACTTTGCAAGGCCCTACAACGAATGGCAGACAGCCACTGATTAATTTCAATTTTGGTGCAAATGAAGCTTACTTGGCAAATGAGATAGCCAACAAGCGGATAGACGAAATGGGCTTTTCTGGAAACTTCACCAATGGTGAAAACAGAGACTTTAGTACGATGGAGTTTACATTGAAAGATATCACCGCAACCTTAGATAAGGGTAAATTCATTGGTGATATTGTGGTTAAAAACTTTGAAACCCCTGAGATAGACATGCAGGTTGATGCTGATTTTGATATTGACTTTATCGTTGATTTTTTGAGTTTAAACGAAATACAAGATGTCAGTGGTAGTGTAGCTATGAAGCTGAAGTTTCACGACATTATAGATTTAGAATTTCCGGAGAGGGCACTGAATGAACTGGATCAAGCCTATTTTGCAGAACTCAAAATTGAAGATTTTAAGTTCAACTCGGAGGAACTGCCTGCCCCTTTAAGAGATTTTGATGCCCATTTGATCATGAATGGAAAGAAGGCAACCTTGGATCAATTCAATGTGGTGCTGGGCAACTCTAATATCTCCATTCAAGGGCTGCTCTCAGATTTACCTGCCATTATTCATCATACGAAATCGCCTGTTAACGCCCAATTGGAAATAAAAAGCGATATACTCGACATAGCTGAGCTCACTTATTTCTCTGCGACAGACAGTACAGGCATAGATGAACGCATTGAAAATCTTAGTCTTGGCTTTTCGTTTGATGCCTTGGGCAATGCATTTACAGAATTCAAGCATTTACCCAAAGGTGAATTTTTTATTGACGAGCTATACGCTGACTTAAAGCACTATCCTCATACACTCCATGACTTTCATGCGGATGTTTTAATCAATGATGCTGACCTGAAGGTGGTCGATTTTACAGGAATCATAGATGATTCGGATTTCCATTTCAATGGTTTAATACATGACTATGGTTTTTGGATGGAAGATGAATTAAATGGTGCCGTAGATTTGGACATCACCTTGAAATCAACGCTTCTTAGATTAGAAGATATTTTCACTTACCAAGGAGAAAATTATGTGCCCAACGACTACAAACATGAAGAAATAGATAACCTAGAAATTCACTTCGATGGGCGTTTGATTTATGAAACAAATGTGCTGAAGGCTATCGACTTACAATTGGACAAATTAACAGGTAAAATGCATGTACACCCATTAAGATTTGAGGATTTCAGTGGGCGATTCCATTTTGAAGATGATCATTTGACGATACAAAAATTCCATGGAAAAATGGGAAAAACCGTATTTGATGTTGATATGAACTATTATCTGGGCGAAGATGAGGCCATAAAGAAAAGAGATAATACATTTAGCCTCCAATCTGATTTTATTGATTTTGATGCCCTGACTAATTTTACTACCTCGCCAAGGGAAGACACCCTTTCGCAAAATTCGAATTCGAAAACTTCCGCAGATGTTCCTTCGCATACAGAGGCCTTTAACCTGTATGAATTACCATTTACAGATATGCAGTTAAATGTAGCTGTGGGGCATTTTATCTATCATCGATTAGATCTCAAAAACATCAAAGGTCAGCTACGCACTACGCCTGATCATTTCATCTATCTGGATACATTTAGTTTGGATGCAGCAGGAGGAAATATCGCTATGACGGGCTATTTCAATGGAAGTGATCCCAAGCATATTTACCTAAAACCTGATATGCGGATATCTCAGGTAGATCTGGACAAAATCTTGTTTAAGTTCGAGAATTTTGGTCAGGATGCCGTGGTGTCAGAAAACTTACATGGCCAACTGAACGCGACCATTACAGGAAATATACGCGTGTACCCTGACATGGTACCAGATTTAGATCAATCTGAGGCTCATTTAGATGTGGAAGTTCTTAATGGCCGGCTGGAAAACTACGATCCGGTATTGATGCTCTCTGATTACTTTGGAGACAAAGATTTGACCAATATTAGATTTGACACACTCAAAAATCATATGGACATCACCAATGGAAAAATCACCATCCCAAATATGACCATTGAGTCAACCTTGGGCCATATGGAGATTTCTGGTACGCAGGATATGAACGACAATATCGATTACTATTTCCGTATACCATGGGATGTGGTGAAACAAGCAGCAAGGAATAAACTGTTTGGCGCCAACAATAAAGAGCGTTCCGAGGAGGACGAAATTCTGGAAGTTGATCCGAACAAGCGCGTTCGTTACCTAAACTTAAATGTGACCGGAACGATGGATGATTTCAGTATCAAAATGAAGAAATCAAAAAAACAGTAGAGGTGGAGCATCATCCTAATAAATCGGATAGTATTCACTTTAATCGCCTTGTGTCCTTTCGAAACAATATGTAAAGCATGGCGGGAACGGTACAGGGAATAAGGGAGTGCTAGTGATGGGTAAAGGAGTTGTAGCGATTGGTTAGGGCATGCTAGTGAAAGAAAAAGGAGTCATAGTGAATGGTTAGGGAGTGGTAGTCAAAGAAAAAGGAGTCTTAGTGACTGGTTATGGAGTTGTAGTGAAAGAAAAAGGAGTCGTGGTGAATGGTTATGGAGTGATAGTGAAAGAAAAAGGAGTCATAGTGAATGATTAGGGAGTGATAGTGAAAGAAAAAGGAGTCATAGTGAAAGAAAAGCGAGATTTTTGCGAGCCGCTAAGTGGCTTTTGCGGCCATTTAGAAATTTACGGTAAGCGGCTGCCTACCAAAAGGAAATAGCGGGCCGCCAAAGGTCAATGACTCCATTGATTGCCTGCGCACCTGAAGTCATTTATGGCTTGTCAATTTTTATGGTAGCGATAATGCCAGATTCATACTAGACAATCCACAGCTGGTGCGAGCTTTCAGCTCTTATCCGCATTTAAGAATGAAGTCTTTCTCCAAGCTCGAACTAGAGTATCGGGTATGCGTGGAGGTGATCCACCAGTTTGAGGACTACATAATAAGAGACGTTTGAATTGAGAGGTTCACGCACGGTTCTATGAGAGGTTTAGGGGTGAAATTCCCCTAGCTTACTCGACTGGCATTAGTTTAGAATTCAGTTCCAATGCGATCTGTGTTTTCTGCCCAATAAACGTACTTAACTCTTCCGATCATCAAGTTCTCCGATACAAGTCCCCAATATCGAGAATCTAATGAGTTCGCTCTGTTATCTCCCATCATAAAATAGTAGTCCTTCTTGAATTCATAAGTACTTAAGGATTCACCTCCCTTTATGAGTTTGTCACCATCAAATTCTATTTCAATATCCTCGTTTAAAATGTAGTTTACATAATATTGAATATTCCTGTCAGTCAGTTCAATTCTGTCTCCAACTTTGGGAACTAGCAACGGCCCAAAATCATTTGGACTCCATGAAAATGGATTTTCTGGAATTGGGTTACTATTAAACATTGGTTGAATGTCCTCGATAAAATCTGAGCTATTTAATTGTTCCAACTGTTTATTGCTTAGGAAACACATATATCCATCTGAAGTTCTAAATGCATCTATTACACCTACTTGATCAAAGACTCTTTGCCTTATGGATTGGTTTCTCTTTGGTTTGACCAAATATTGATGTTGTAAGTTTTCTATATCCGAATCCACTCCGTTGATGATTGCCCTGCCATCTATTATCTTAATGGAATCTCCTGGTGCGCCAACGCAACGGCTTACGTAGGTTACAAATGGATCTGGAGGGAACCCGAAAGTTGTAATGTTACCTCTTTCAAAATTCTTACTCTTAGAATGACCAAAATAATCCCCAACTAACATATTTGGTTCCATAATTGGAGTTGGCAATTGCGCAAAATTGACCTTTGTAAGTTGATCTAGTGGAGGACCAATCAAGACTATTGAAAGTCCAATATTTATGATTAAGATCAACAAATAGTTATACCATTTCACATACTTTGATTCTATTGGATGCTTAGCTGTACGATAGGAACTTATCACTCCAAACAGGTAGTCACCTAGAGCAAACGACAGGAAAACTACAAATAGTAAAAAGGTTGTTGCAAAATTTCTGTAGGTAAATATTAGTAACCAAAGAAAGATGTTTACTGAAATAAACTTTCGTATATGTCCAGCATAAAAAAATCCTAGGCCAGGGATTAGAAAACTTAGAAATAGTGCTGTAGAGGGTTTTTTCATTTTGTGCAATTAATGCCAACGTCAAACTATCATCCGTAAGCTGGACTAATTAAATATCTATAAAAGTATCTCATCGCACCAGCCTTTGCAAATAGCTCAGTTAGCTTATGGATGATAGTGCCTGTGTGTGCCCAGCATGGGCATCTGGTATCTAAGATACCAAATTATTCCAGAGGGTGAAAGTCCCTTGTGAGCGGGAGTCGTGTCCTGAATCACTAGCAAGTCGCAAGGTTGGATACTGTGAGGTATTGACCGAAGGAAG
>JAVJRN010000053.1:0-27462 GCA_040218415.1 Cyclobacteriaceae bacterium | reverse complement strand
TGCCCAGCATGGGCATCTGGTATCTAAGATACCAAATTATTCCAGAGGGTGAAAGTCCCTTGTGAGCGGGAGTCGTGTCCTGAATCACTAGCAAGTCGCAAGGTTGGATACTGTGAGGTATTGACCGAAGGAAGCGAGACTTCAAAGACTAAGCCGTCCGCACTCGGTTCTAACGAACAGGACCGGGTCGCCGGGCGACTGGATACAGAGGCTGTAAATGACTAGCCGTCCGCGACGGATGAGGTATCACATCTTACCAACGTCCAAAGGGAAGGAAACTGCCAAGTGCTTTTACAGTAGATCCAGTGGAATTGAGTGAAGCCTACGCGGCGCGGGAATATGCTCTTACCTGGGGAGATCTCGGACTGCATGTGTTGCAGACTGAGAAGTCATCGGACCGCCGAAGCGGCAGAAGTCATAGTAGTTGACAGGAAACGAGCCGATAAAGATAATCGGAGGTCTCACAGGTTGATGAAGGACTAGCCGTCCGCGACTGAACGTATTGTGAAGTGAAAATTCGATAAGGAGCCTTTGTGTAGCCTTATCTTAAAAGTAGCGGAAAGGATTGTCGGTGTAAAGAGCGGCTGTCTATGCTTTACGAACCGCCGTATACGCGACCCGTACGTACGGTGGTGTGAGAGGCGCACCGTGGGCTTATGGCTCACGGCCGTCTACTCGATTAGACTCATTTTATAGTTCGTCCACAAATTGTGTTACTAGTTTAAAGTAATCTTCAAACTCGGTTAAAGGTAATGTTTCAGATTTATCATAGATATCATGATATGCTTGAATCCCTCCTAAAGTATAGATGAAAAAGCAGGGAACGTTTTGCATATGAAACATGCAATGATCGCTGTTGCAGGCTTCTCCTCTTATTTTTACCTGTTTAAGTAATTCTTGTTCGGAATTGATTTCAACAAGTCTGTCGAATTTATCCCTATATATTTTACCATTAACAACTTGAATACCATCGTCACCCGTTCCGGAAATATCGAAGTTCATGAGAAACTTGATGTCTGTCAGTTTAAAAAGAGGGTTATCAACAAAGTTCTTTGCTCCAAGCAAGCCTAATTCCTCTCCGCCAAATGCAATAAAAGCTGTTGTATATTTTGGCTTTTTCATCTTGTAATATTTAGCAAGATTTAGGAGCATGGCAATTCCGCTTGCATTGTCGTTGGCTCCAGGAAAAATTGCATTTGATCCCATTTTTCCTAGGTGATCATAATGTGCAACCAAAACAATAAGGGAGTCTGTGTTCTGTCCTTCAATGTATCCGACCACATTTTGTGATTGATATTTATCGAAGAATTTATTCTCAACATTAACAACGACCTTTTCAATCGGTTCTTGAAGACTATCAGCCACAACTGTAAATGATGGTTTTGAATTCAAACTTGTTGAGCCTCCCCAAGTTAGTTTGTCAGTCGTTAAGATAATTGACCCTGAAGCAGGGTTGTCAGGATGAAATTTTAGAAACCCAATAACATCGGTGATTAGTTTTTGCTGTTCTTTAGTATAGTCTTCTTTTTTGTAAGGTGGTATAACGATGAGTTTTCCTGAAGAACTTCTAAGTTTTTGACCAAGAATGTTTTTATCGTTTATGTCCTCTGCTGTAAGAATAATGGTTCCGAATTCTCCTTTGATACTTGGTGAACCTGCTTCAATAAGATATTCTGCACCAGCTACCTTCAAATTTCCATTTAATGACAAGGTCATGGCAGCAGGAAAAGTGTTGACTGATGTTGTGAATTTCTGGAAATAGTTCTTCTTAAAGGATTCTAATCCAATTTTTTCAAATTCAGCGCTGATATAATCTGCGGCAAGTTTATCACCTTCGGAAACATAACCTCTACCATGAAATTCATTGGAAGCCAAAGTCTTTACGACTTCTTTCGCATAACTCAAATCTTGTGCGTTGATTGTATGTACTAAGAATATGGTTAGTTGTAGTACAGTTAGAAATTTGATCATGGAGTTTTTCATAGTTGAGTCTAACGCCCAGATATGGCATATGCCTCTGGTCTTTCAAATATCTACTAAAGTATTGGTTTTGCACTTCACTTTCAACTAACTCAGTTGAGGCATGTGCTATATCATTTGTTGGCAACTATCTCTCATATTCAAATAGATGAGTTGTCAAATGTTGACCTTCGCTATTGAATTGTTTTGTCTCGACAATTCTTCCTTCTTCATCATATTTGGATGTTTCTTGGCTTCTCAGTTCTCCTTTTTCATTAGAGACTACTTCAGTAATGGGTTGTTCAATTTCATTTAATGTGTATCTAAAAGTCAATTCTGGAGAGTATTCATGGTTTTTCTTTAAATGTTGAGGATTCCCTTCATGATCAAACCATGTTCTGGTTATTTCTAATGAGTTCGTTTCGTATGAGTATGTTTTAGCCCAAATCAATCGGTTATGATCGTACGATCTATGCTCTACTACTCTATTATTGTCATCATAAATCCAAGTATATCTATTTTGTCTGTTCCAATGAATCGATGGAGCATAGTATTCAATTTTACGACCTAGTGAATCATATTGATAGTTAATAATACTTCTTCTCCGCCAAGTTCTTTCCTTTTCATAATCGTCTTCCGTTATGATACAACCTTCAGAGCTTCCTAACCCTTTATCAACATCTTCTCGAATCCTTTTTTCAAAATCGTAGTGTTCCTCTTTAAGCAATAATCCATTATCGTCATAATGATAAATCGCCTTTGTACTATCACCATTATCTAGGTATAATCGTCTTTGTACTAATAGGGTATCTTGATAATCGTAATAAATTCGTTTCCCTTTTCTAGTCCATGTTGAGTTCAAATGATGGTCTTCGGAATCAATTTTTCCATTAGCGAAGTAGTAAGAAGTTTTTAGCAGGCTTCTTTCATTTCTAATGGATACCAGATATTCCTTACACAAATCAGTAGCCTGCCCTCCTTTATCAAATTCAATGATAGGAGGAATTTGAGTAACTAGATGTTCTTTAGTTGGTGAGGAACAGCTAATTAGGAGTATTAAGATTGGAATGATCTTTTTCGTCATGCTTATGGTTTCCAACGCCACTGTATAAATTCGTGGCTGATTAAAAGTATAAAAATTTCAATTAACTACCGAGGCAATCCGTAGGATTGGCTTATTAAATTAATTTTCATCAATAAGGCAATCCTGCGGATTGCCGGACTATCTACGAAGAGCTAAAGGCACAAGAACCTACTAACAGCCATGATTTATACAGAATGTTAGCAACTTTCCTTTTTCCAAGCATTCTGTTTCTCTGCTTTTTTATACAATTTTTTTAGCTGTTTTTCTATCTGACGGTGTGCTCTTCTATACTGCTTTTCAGTCCAAACTGCTCCTAAACAATTAACATCTTTATCCATCATTATTAGATTCAATTTCTGACTTGAGTCTTCTATTTTTATTTCTTCGGTTGTCAATCCAATCATTTGAAATGCTAATGTGTCATTTTCAGAAGCAATTATTTCATAATTACCGTCTTGGTCAGACATAGATACTACTCTACTATTTATATTTGTAATTTTAACTCCTAATAAACAGTTAAATTTATCGTCTATTATCTTTCCTTTCACAATTGAATGATTTTGAGCAAAAGTCAAATTAGAAAGAACTATTAATGCTATAAAAAATATGTTTTTCAAAGTTCTGATAATATTTTTATTAGAGTGCTGGGGAAATTTTACAATAATCTTCATCCTTTTTTTGCGTCCTTACAAGCTTACAAAATCATTATATTAGTAAGAGCAATTGTTTCTAACGGTTAGTATATGGCAAGTAGGGCAGTAGAAAGAGATGAACTTTCAAGTTTGCACTGAGCCAAATTTTTATATTTTGTTTTTAACTTATTCATTTTAAAAGCCAAATTAAAAATTTGGCGGTGTTTGTAAATAGCACGAACCTCTCGCAAACCACCGAACGCCCTATTTGCTATATACCGTGTTAGCGAAAGTGTTTACTTCTTTTTTATTCTGTTCCCTAAGGTTTGACCTATACTTTGTGCTCTTGAAGTTTTGTTCTCAATAATTGCATTATATAACTGTTGGTTGTCTTTAGGTAAATCAAGGAAATCATTATAAGAATTTGAAATCAAAATATTTCTAAATCTTTCTATTCTTCTGTTACCGTAAATTTTTGAAAGAACGATTTCGTCATCTTGAATTACTTTTTCGAAGTAATAATACCAACGCTCTCTAGTTATTTCTAATAGCTTTTCTTCTGCTATCTGAGCAGCAACAGTAGAAACACCATAGCTATTCCCTAGATATACCGCCAAATATGCCTGCATACAATCGATTAACGCTGGTGAAGGAATTGTACTTCCTAAACTCGCAAGCTTTCTTACAACAGATGGTTCATTATAGAAATTATTAAATTCAAAATGAGTTTCAATTACTGCAGCAGCGGCCTTCTTAAATGTTACAGACCTTAAATTTTCAGGTACAAAATCAAATCCTCCAATTTTTAATAGTGCATTTTTAATACCTGATGATGCAATAGTATTTCCTGCAGCTGTTACATCACGGTACGCAGTGCCTATATTCCATTTGTCATTTTCTCCTAAATGTGGCCAAATACTTTCTATTAATAAATTAAGATTTGCAAGAGAATGTTCCAATTTAGCCCCTTTATCATTTTTAACAGAAGCTAATAATATTGACATTACTGTTCTGAGGTAAAATAATGGTGAATTTATTAGTTGTTCAATTTGAGGGTCTTTTAATGTAAGTGTTTCATTAAGTAATCGTTCTCTAAATTGAGAAAATTCAATAGCTATCGAAATGTCAGCCTCTCCAAGTATGTACTGCACACTGGATTTTATTATTTGAATAGCTGATACATTATCTATCTCCTCAGAAGCTTCTTTTGAAAAATAATGAGTGATTAATTCGTTAGCTTGCTTTAACTTAAGAGAAGCAGTTGACCCAATAACTCCAAGTTGTTCAGCTAATTGAATAGTAGTGTAATCTGTTAATGAGGTATCAATTGTAGAAAATTCATCTATATCGTTTCTTCCTAACATTTCCCCAATAAACTTCATTCCAAGTGTAGAAATAGTTTCCTTAAGCTTTACCATTGCTTTCTTCCAAGCATATTCAGCTGCCATATCATAAGCCTCAATTTGAAAGGCAGCAACAATTTGATTTTTTTGTTTTTCGGACAAATAGTTTGCGTAAGAGACAATTTGATTTGTGTCATTTACGTTTGCAGGAATTTTAACTCCATCAGGTCCTTGCCAAAGTTGTATTTCACTCATTTCTTTATCCATATTTTAGCATTTCCATCTTGTGATTTATAAAAACAAGCTGAAAATAAGTCAGAATTAACCATTGATTGATAGGCACGAGTCCTTGCTCCTCCAACTGGTTGCTCACCATCTTCTTTAACAATTGGTTCGATAAACATATGGTAGCCTAGAATCTTTGCTTTATCTGTCATCAATGTAATCCCGTCATGATTTAACATTGAAATCATCACTTTACTGAAAGCCATTAATGAGACTGAAGATTCGTTTGTTTTTTCTTTTTCTGTATAGACTACATAGTCGGCAATGTCAATTGGAGTTTTAAGGTAAACTCCGTCAGAGAGCTTCACTTTTAGCCTATTTATTGTTTCATCATCATCTTGAATAACACCAATTAAATTACCATGCCCTTGTTTAATTGCATCTTCAATCGTTTTGTCAACAAATGTTGTAATTGGGATTTTGAACTCTTCGTCACAGCTTTGGGTTATTTGCTGAGAAATTTGATTTATGGTGTTGATTCCTGATGTTGGAATTTTATCTAAAGTTAAAGAGACTATAAGTTTCTTTTTTAGTCCTGTTAGCTCTACTGTTTTACTGCCAATATTTTTCAAGTAGGCTATATTAATATCTTTAGGTTCTACCTTCAATTCTCCTACTGTCTGCTCATAAATGGATGGACTTGTTTCAGTCATTTCAGCATCAACTAAACCATACTTCATTTTATTACCATTGACTTGAATGAATATTATCCAACTCCCAACTGCAAGAGGGGCACATAACTTAATAATGTTTTTAAATTCAGAGACTGTTAGTTCCTCTTCAGCAATGAGTACTTCTCTATTTGAAATAGTTTTGAAAAATTCATCCGAATTATTTGTGATCAATACTTCAGGAAACAAATGAGTTCCTTCTTCAAAATAATCGGAGAGAAGGTTGATTAGTTCTAAAATCCCTTCTTTAAGTATTGTGCTATTCTGAAAATTTTCGTCAAGTAAAAATTCAGCAATAGAAGCCAATGTGTTTTCTCTAAGAGATGCTAATTTTATTTCTTGACTCATCTATTTTCTTTTGTTTTTCATTTTCGCTAACGATCAGCTAAGCACAGTCGGCTCAGCCTTTCAAATATCTCAAATCTATCTTTTTCAAATGCCCTTTGCAAGTAACTAAGTAAGCCGATTGGGCTTAGCGCCTGTTAGCGGCTTTATCCTTTTATTGGACTTTCAGCAAACCCAACTGTCTGCCAAATTATGTCAAAAATAGGTTTGATAGTTTCGAGTATAGGTTCAGAAAATGAACTAATCTGGATTATTGGTAATCTTAAATTTGTTTGTACAATCGGACGACTAAATCTCATCGCTCTCTCCAGCACAACATCTTGAAAATTGATCATACTAATTGAGACATAAATCGGAGGATCGACACCAAGGTCCTTTAAAATTGATAACCCAGATTTTATCTTTTCTTCAGTGTCCTTAATTAGATGATCACCAAAGATAGTTTTTTGACCGTTCCTATTATCGTAGGTCAGTGAAGAACAGTAAGCTTCATAGATGCCATTTCTAAACACTTGATCATAAGAATCAATGTTCTGCCTATCCTGTTGAGAAAAGGTTGCAAAACCATCAAAATTATACATCCAATTCCACCCTCCACTGTGTAGAGGTTTCATCCTTGTTGTGAGATTAAGCTGATCAGGGTTTCTAAAATCAAGATTCGTTTCAGTTTGAAAATCAAAAGGTATTAGATGGACGAAAAATGAATGATCCTTTAATATATTGGGAAATACATTACCTGTTCGGACATCATTGACTCGACTTAAGATAAAATTGTTTATTTGATCTTTAAGCAATTTATTATGCATAAACATATCGTTCAGTTCGTAAATATCCACAAGGAATTTACCACTGTTCCTTCTTTTGTAAAACTTATTCGAATGATTCATAGTCACCATACATGGTAGTCCAATTCCCTTGGAAATCCCCAGTATCAGGACTTTGGCCTCATCAACATTCAGGAAATTAAGTTTTAGGTTGGAAATTGATGGTTCTGTTCCATTCTTAACTAAATCTTCAATTTGTTGTGTTAGCTTATCCTCATTTTCAGTACTAATTCCAGATACCTTTAGAGGTGTGCCAGTATTTTGTCCAGAATCATCTTTTTGCTCTTCAATTCCGTAGATTATACAACCTCCTTCAGTATTTCTAAATGAGGAAACGTCGAATAAAAATTCCTTTTTTTCTCCGTCCTTATTTAGCTTGATTTCCTTTTTATAATCAAGTGATCGATTCTCAGGAATTGAGTTGTCAATTAGTCGTTGAATATCATCGGCTGTGATATCATCAATTGGCTTACCAAGTAAGTACATATGTTTAATCTGGACTTTTGATTTTTACTTTAATTTTCTCCAGGAATTCAGAAAGATCCCTACCAAAGTACCTTGGCTGTTTAAATTCATCATAATTAATAGCTCGTGAATAATCAGAACCTTCAATGCCTGTTAGTAATTCATATGCCTCGTAGTTTTTACTGATATGATAATCCGCGAGGTTAATTGAACTATCTACTTTCCGTTCCCCCTGACTTCTAATGGCCTTATTTCGACCGTTCTTGTAGTCATGATAAGCATTCTGAAAATCAGAATGTATCTGATCTAAAATGTTATAAAGGTTTTGCCAATCTTCTTTGGTCATAATAAATATCGATTCACAAGTGCATTATTGCCGCTAACAATTCAGTAAACACAATGGTGTTTACTTACCTTATAGTTTTTTTAGTTTCTTTTAGTTTAAATGCTTGTATATCAGAGATAAACCCAAGTACAAACTTTTATAAACGACTAATACCGGATAGCTCATCACAAACTATTTTACAATGTAGCGAGGGCATACAGTAACTGCAAAAAAAATCCATTGTTTCAGGTCTCATTTTATGATGAGTTTTCAGGAAAAGTAATACGGTAATATATATGCCCTCAAGATATGCCCTCAAGAAGTCTGCACTAAAAAACAGGGTTTCACCTTTGGTTTAATTAATCAGTCTGTCTTGGCTTTCCAACTTCGCCATATCTTTTTGGAAGTCAGGACAATGGCCAAAGCCAGAAAACCAATGGTTAAACCGGCCAATATTTCAGTAATGATAGAAGGGAGCGAAGGGAATAAATGATGAATAAACGCGATATTATGTACAAAAATACCACCTGAGACGGTGATGAGCGCGAGCGTTCCCACCAAAGCAAGTCCTTTAATGATCTTTGGTAGGGCAGCTATCAGCATTTTTCCAGCGCGATCAGAAAAAGTGTTTTCTTCCTCGTTGAGCGCTATGAGTCGGTAACCAAAATCATCCATCCTCACAATTAAGGCGACAATGCCATATACGCCCACGGTAGCTAGCAAAGCAATGGCTGATACTACGGCAATCTGTGAAAGTAGGGGAATATCCACCACCGTGCCTAAGGCGATGATCACAATTTCTGCAGAAAGAATAAAATCCGTCACGATCGCAGCGCGCACTTTTTCCTTTTCTAATTGCAAAATTTGCTCCTTGGTCAGTTCCATGGCAAGTCCCACTTCTTGTTCAGGCGAGTGAGGTACGAAATATTCAAAAATCTTCTCTGCGGCTTCATACGCTAGGTAAACACCACCCAGCACAAGAATGATTGGGATGGCCATAGGGGCGAAGGCACTGAGTAAAAAAGCAAAAGGCAATAAAATAACCTTATTGATAAAAGAGCCTTTGGTGATCGCCCACAATACGGGTAATTCTCGGTCGGAGAGGAAGCCAGATGCTTTTTCGGCATTTACCGCCAAGTCATCGCCTAAAATACCAGCCGTTTTTTTGGCTGCCACCTTGGTCATTACAGCCATGTCGTCCATGAGTGCAGCTATGTCGTCAAGTAATACGAAAAATCCTGATGCCATTTTTTTTAGTGCCAATTTAATGCAATGCAATAAAAAATGACCAATTTTCATCAATCGCTGGCTTCATTAAAGCATGTTTTTATACCCACAACGACGATAAGAAGGATTCGGATTTCTTTTATGGCGCTCAAACTTAAGCCTAGCTCTTTGTTTTTCTTCGTGTCTTATTTCAATGGCGGATTTAACCAATAATCTGAGTTCGATTGTTCAGTACACGTTCTAGCGTCATTGCGATATTTTTTAAGCTTGAAAAGCTTAGAAAATAGAAGCAGTCTGCTGGAAAGAGGAGATTACTTCAATAAAAACCTCATTCGAATCGGTTCTTATTTACTGATGACATTTTTATATAAAAGTGGATTTTCAAACACTTACAAAAGATCGTCAGCATGATTTGTGCCCCTGATAAAAAGGGGTTACCCCTCGTAAAGACGATTTTAATGCTTTTTTCAATGCTTTATTCATCGAACTCAGGTTAATAAGCGCCAGAATGCTGCTATCAAATACCCATTTAGTGGTTTTGAAGATGGTTAGCATGAGATGACTCATGTGAAGTTTCCTTATGTAAGGCTCATTCTATTGGTGGTCGGTTTTATTGATAAGCTCAACTAAAACCGCCGACTTTGGACAGGAATTCTTTCCTATAACTCGGACCAATAGAAATTCTTGTTTTGGGTAGGTACACCTGGTTATCCTTGATCTTTTCAATCTTATCTAAAGCAATAATGAATGATCGCTGGATTTGAAAAAAATTACCTGCGGGCAGATTAGATAAAGTATCCTTGATTGTTGCTCTCACCATCACTTTTTGCTCCGTTAGATAATAGATGACATAGTTGCCACTGCCTTCGATGTGGCTTATGTCTTTGTAAAAGATCTTGGTCCAGTCGGTTCCTGTATTGGCGAAGAAGAAATCATGGCTTGATTTATTGGCGTCAATCAGTCGTTTATTCGCTTTTGACACAGCCGTATGGAATCTGGTAAATTCAAACGGCTTTAATAGGTAATCCAAGGCTTCAACATCATAACTTTCAATGGCATATTCACTGTGTGCTGTGGTGAAAATAATCAGCACCTCTTTATGAGGAACTAACTTTAAAAATTCCAGTCCGGAAATATCCGGCATGTTAATGTCTAAAAATATTAAATCAATGGGTTGCTTTTGAAGGTAATCCAAAGCCATAAACGGATCGGTGAATACCTTTTTCAAATCAATAAAGGCAATTTTTGAAGCGTGATGCTCAATGACCTTCAAGGCCTGTGGTTCATCGTCTATCGCAATGGCATTAATCATTCTTTCTCAAAGCTTAATTTCTAAGTTAACATGATACCTGTCTTCTTTTACTTCATTGATCAATTGATAGCGGTTCGGGTATATTAAATTCAAACGGCTTTCAACATTTTTCAAACCAAACCCATGGGTAAACGACTGGCTATTCGTATGAATGGTATTTTGAACCTGGAGTGACAAAACTCCCTCTAAGTAGCCAATATTCACTTGAATATCAGATACTTTCGTGGTGCTCACTCCATATTTGAATGCATTCTCAATGAACGGCATCAAAATCATTGGCGCAATCTTTTGAAGCGAAGCATCACCACCATTTACATTCACATTCATTCTCAATTGATCGCCATCTGTCATTCTCATTTTTTGCATGTCGATGTATCGTTCGATGTAGTCTATTTCCTTACTCAGCAAAATAAAATCAACTTGTGAATCATGTAGACTATAGCGCATGAGTGTTCCTAATTTAGCAATATTATCGGCAGTCTTGATTGCATTTTCTTCCAAGGCGGTGGCATAAATATTATTCAATACATTGAACAAAAAGTGAGGGTTAACTTGAGCTTTGAGCAGCGCCAGTTCCATCGATGCATTTTTTGATCTTAACTTATCTTTTACCTGCTCGTTGATGACCTGGTCTTTACCGATTTTGTAGGCAAAAGATAGTACCAGAATGATTGCACTGCTACTGAAAAGCGCCTTATCAAGTCTCTCGAAATCTTTGAAAAACCACCTTGAAAACTCATTAGAAAGTTGAAAATCTGAACCTTCAAGTATCCATGGTAATATCAAAAACAAGGTGTAAAATACCTTAGCAACTATTAAAAGCCCTGCTACAAGTACCAAGTATTTTGGCCATTGACTTCTGTTTAGAAATTTGGGAATCAGTACCAATGCATTGACGTATATGGGTACAATAATGGCTATTATCCATGAACAAAATCTGGAAAAAATCACCGGTGAGGTCAGTTGATTGTCTTGCCATGCAAAAATCAATGAGCCCAGTAGCACCAACCAGAACAACCCATGAAAGACCAATTCCTTCTTACTCATGCTAAATATCACAGTATTCATATTTTTAATTTAAGTGAATAATGATGCAATCCTAAGTGAAGCCTGAATAAAGAAAAAAATGAAGTGACCAACACCTTAGATCATGACGCAGACTTGATTTCCGCTGTGACGAAAATCTTCATGAATGATATTTGTCGAACCGAATCACCAATTAACCAGTCAATAAAACCAGAATTTTGAGATGATCGTTTGCTTAGGGTTTTAGCGAAGACAACCTCAACAAAACCAATCCATTGATTGATTTTTTTGTTGATGCGAAGGAAAAACCTCAGCTTTGACTAGGCATGACGGAGTTAGATCAGGAAATATTAAAGCAGACGAAAGCGGAAAAAATCATCCGCACAGAAGCCATTCAGAGTTTATGGAGTGGCTATGGCCAAATCAAGAAGTATTTCTTAGAAGGAGGGACGTATCCCAGCATCATTGTCAAGCATATACATTGGCCAGACCAGCAAAATCATCCCAAAGGCTGGAATTCCGAAATATCCCATCAACGGAAGCTCAAATCTTATTTGGTAGAAAGCCATTGGTACCAATACTTTGCACAGCAAACAAATACACGATGCAGAGTAGCTCAACCTATCCATACCATTGAAAAAGAATCTGAGGTCATATTAATGATGGAAGACCTAGATGCGAGCGGTTTCGAGTTGCGGTTAAACCCTGCATCAGTAACGCTAAATGATGCCAAAAACAGTCTTCAGTGGTTGGCTCATTTTCATGCCATATTCATGGAAGTTGACCCTCAGGGATTATGGCCCATCGGTTGTTACTGGCACCTCGATACCCGACCAGAGGAATGGCAAAAGATGGGAAATAAAGACTTAAAACTAGCGGCACAAGCCATTGACGACCAATTGAAAAATGCTAAATATCAAACTTTGGTGCACGGGGATGCCAAGCTGGCCAATTTCTGTTTCAAGAAAACCGGGGAGATTGCAGCAGTAGATTTTCAATATGTAGGCAAAGGGTGCGGAATGAAAGATGTCGCTTATTTTCTAAGTAGCTGTTTTGAAGACAAAGTTTGTGAGCAATACGAAAAGGAACTCCTGTCACATTATTTTGAACAACTTGAGATTGCTTTGGATAACAAGTTTGATTTTCAGGCGATTAAACAGGAGTGGAGCGACTTATACAAGTATGCCTGGGCGGATTTTTACCGATTTTTGGATGGCTGGAGTCCAGGCCATTGGAAGATGCACCGATATAGCAAACGGCTGACGAAAGCCGCAATAGAAGATTTAAATTTATGAATAACCTTACCAGTAGGAACTTAAAGGAACTCTGCGAAACTGCCATCACTGCGGCAACAGCAGCAGGCCAATTCATTCAATCTCAGTTTGATAAACATTATACTACGCAAAGCAAAATAGGCGGAGATTCGCTGGCCTCCCAAGTGGTGACGGAAGTCGATCTAAAAGCGCAAGAAATCATACTGTCCCATTTAGAGAAGTCGATAGACACTTTCGATTTAGGCTTGCTGACGGAAGAAGCAGAGGACGATCAGTCGAGAAGCACGAAAAACTTCTTTTGGTGTATCGATCCAATGGATGGCACATTGCCCTTTACTGAGCGCCGAACGGGTTATTCGGTTTCGATAGCCTTGATTTCACGCGCTGGAGATCCTGTAATAGGGGTGGTTTATATTCCTGACTTAAAACAATGTTATTCAGCGATTAAAGGTGAAGGAGTCCTATTAAACGATCAAGCGTTTGTGAGAAATGCTATTCAAAACGAGCATATTCTGCATATATACATGGATCAAAGTTTCACGGTTGAGCCCTATTTTTCTTTCGTGAAAAATCAATTCAATGACCTGTTAGATGGTGACCTTTCTAAAATACAATTTCATGACAATTACGGTGGAGTACGCAATGCTATTGGCGTAATGAACTCAGGAAAAGGCTGTTATTTCAAGTTTCCCAAGGAGCGAAAAGGCTGTGGAAGTATATGGGATTATGCAGCCACACGCTTGTTTTTTGAAGAATTAGATTTGTTTGTCACGAATGCTGCGGGTGAAAAGCTCCACCTGAATAATCCTACAAGCACTTTTATGAATCATGCTGGCGTACTTTACACAACACATGAGGAATTATCTGAATTCATCGTTGCAATTGGCAAAAAAGTAAGATCAAAGGAAACAGGTTCATCATACTAGGTGGCATTGAGTGTGTTAGCTAGATCAATTTTATCACTCCTATGCAAACATTTTAATCCATTGCTAGCTTATTATAAACAATGTTGAAGTACTGCTTTTTTCTGTTTTTCATGTCCTTGGGTTTTATACTCCAAGCGCAGGTGTGCGACGGGAATTTCGGTAACAATATTTTTGAGTCTGGAGATTTCGGCACTGGACCCTCTCAAACGCTACCATTCGATCCGGAAATAGCTCCAGGATACATTTATACGACAGATTTACCACCGAGTGATGGTTATTACACAGTGACCAATTATATGGGACCTAGCCAAGTATATGGCGATTGGTTAGCGATAGGAGACAAAAGTACCGACCCAAAAGGCTATATGATGGTGGTAAATGCCAGCAACGAACCTGGCTTGTTTTATGAGCAAACGATTAATGGGTTATGTGAGGATGTGCTCTATGAATTTTCGGTTGATATCATCAATTTGATTAGGTCTTGGTCAACAGATAGAATTTTCCCAGACGTGTCTTTTCTCTTGGATGGCGAGGTGGTTTACAACACTGGCAATATTCCAAACAATGAAACTTGGATTAATTACGGTTTCACCTTCAGCACCCAACCTGGACAAACGCAAATGGTACTTTCCTTACGAAATAATGCGCCTGGTGGCCTTGGTAATGACTTGGCGCTCGATAATATCACTTTCCGGCCTTGTGGAGCTGAAGCACTGATTTTACCAGAAACGATCGCTGATATTTGTGAAGATGGTGAGCCTTTTGAGATTGCTGCGACCATTGTCGGTTCTGCATTCGATAATACTTTTATACAGTGGCAGCAGAGTTTTGACGAGGGCGAAACTTGGGTCAATTTGACTGGTGAAACCTCTGAAAGCTTTCGATTCGATAACCTAAAAAGTGGGCTTTACTATTACCGCTACTTATTGGCTGACACTGAAGAAAAGTTACAAAATGAAAAATGCCGAACTTTTTCGAATACCAAGATCGTGCAGGTAATACCAAAATTTATTGCCGTCTCTGATTCTTTATGTACTGGAAATTCACTACTCTTCGGAGGTTTAAATATTTCAACATCAGGAACTTATATCGATTCACTTCAAAATAAAATTGGCTGTGATAGTATTGTTACTTTGAATTTGGCTTTTGTCGAAAATGTATTAGACGGCAAGTTTATCCCTTCAGATCCAAGCTGCCAGGATTCTTTGGATGGCAGCATTGAAATCGTATCATTAACGAGTAGTGGTCCTTATCAGATTGATCAAATTGATTTTGTGAAATTTCCGCCGTGGAATGTTGAAAACCTCGGTGCTGACGATTATCCATTCACCATCACAGATAAGTATGGCTGTCAATTGGATACCACCATCACCTTGACCAATCCTCCTGCTTTTGAGGTTGATTTAGGCGCTGATCAATCTTTGATATTGGGTCAATTTTTTGATATTAAAGTTTCATTATCAGCACCAGCTGTGTCTTATGAGTGGAATCCTAGGAGCATCGATTGTGAGCCACCTTGTCAGTTTGTTCGTGAGCTTTTTTTTGAGACGGATACTGTTTCATTGACCGCTATTTCTACGGACGGGTGTGTGGGCAAAGACGATGTTATAGTCACGATTGATGGGCTTTACGACCCATTCATTCCAAATGTATTCACACCAAATGGAGATGGGAAAAATGAATTTTTCACAGTTTTCCCTGCGGAAATAGATGCTATAGAAAGCATTACTGATTTAAGTATTTACACGAGGGATGGTAAAAAGATTTTTGAAAAAAAGTTGTTTAAACACGGCGTACCCGAATTGGGATGGAATGGGAAAAGAAATGGCCAGGATCTTCCTTATGGCGTTTACTTTTACTCCACTAATGTATTGTTAATCAACGGACAATCACGCACATACACTGGTCATTTGACTTTGCTCAGGTGACTTGAAATGGATTATAATTTTTGCCAGACAAATAGGAGAGGTGAACGAAATCACAATCTTCAAATCATGGTTTATATCAACTAGCATTTCGTCTGTTGCCTTCTTTTCTTCCATGTGAAATTATGGATGCTTTGTATGAGCGAATATGAAAGTGACTAGGTCAATTATCAAAATGGGCTGAATGGACACATATACCTCATCGTAGACTGATTTTAAGAACTAAGGTTTAATACCTCATTTTAGAAATTACCTATGGCAGGTATTGGTATGTATAATCTACTACGTTGGCTCTAGAACTCAGTATTCGCTCTGATTTAGTGTGGCGGAAAAGCGACCTTCGAAGTATTTGGTTGGCTTATAAAATAACGATGTAAGAAGAGAGTCATTCCCGAGTATGTTTTTGTATGAGTGTATTTAACTTTTTTGAAAGCTTCTTAGCGCCAAGATCGTTCAAATGATCCGCATCGCTAAAATCTGTTGCATTAAAGTCAGCGTCTTTGAGGAAGCTGTAGTAGTTACAATGACTGTTTATCTGGGCTATATTTGAGAAAAACGACTGGGTCTCCATTAATTCCTTTTGATCTAAGTTATCCACGTACGAATAATAGGCTGGAGAAGTATAAAACAGGATTTTGATATGGTGCTTTTTGGTGTATTCCACAAATCTTTCAATAATGGCTATATTATCTTCATGATATTTTTGATCTATATTTGAATGCCGATGGGCAGCTTTTTGACCAGATAAAATCAAATTTTCATTTTCTTTTGATTCTAAAGCATACCCGAGTTCTGTACAAGTGATTAGGCTCGTATCCTTATCAATGACGTGTGATAATGCTAGCTTAAGGTTTTTAGCAAATCGAAAATTGAGCAGCTCGAAATGGTTTTTTAACTTATAAGATCTATTGATGTCATAATAAAGTTCATAATTCTTTACCCTCCAACTTTCTACACCCACTGAAGTGCGCCCAAAGAAAATACCATAATCCGCAGGGATGATGACGGTTTTTAAATGGAGAAATTGTTGGCGGTATTTATCGAAGATAGCAAAGTCATAGTCAATACTTTGAGAAACGTGAGATGCGTTGAAAGCGACTCCATCAATATATGTTGGATCTACACCATAAAAAGCATGACTACTGCCCAGAAACAAATGTTCTATATTTTGGGCGTTCGTATTTAGATAATCATTTTTATAGGAGTAGTTATTAGGAATAGACCTTAAAAAATACTCCGTGGCGACTAGACATAAGATCATGGGGAGACAAGTGTAAGTGAACTTTTGTAAGAATCGATTCATATCTAGAATTCGAAATAAATATACTGTTGGTCTTCACCACTAAACCATAAGATGCAAAAGGCGATACCATAATACATCAAAAATCTCTGAGGCACTGACCAAGTCAAGCCAATTTTTTCAAATGAATAAAGTGACCGCCTCCCAAGCCACTCTATTACTATAAAGCCTATGAGCACAAGAGTAAACGACTTTTGAATGTCCTGAGTGTAATCATACAATTTGAAATATTCTTCATAGTGAAACAGCCCGGCAAAAAGACTTTGACAAAAGGAGATGGCATGCTCGATATTCGTAGCTCTAAAGAATATCATCGTAAATACGATCAACGAAAAAGTTCTAGCCATCTTAAAGGACTCCTCAAGGCTGGGAAGCGGTCTTTCATAGGCCACCACTTTAGAATATTTGACCTTATTTTTTTTGAAAATACTTGGCAGAAAAAGTAATGCTTGCAATGCGCCCCAAACAACAAATTTCCAATTGGCGCCATGCCAGAAGCCGATAGTGATAAATAAGATAAAAATGTTCCTGATTTTGGTATAAACATTCGGTTTGCTTGACTTTACCAAAGGAATAAATAAGTAATCTCGGAACCATGTGGACAAGGAGATGTGCCACTTACGCCAAACTTCTGCAAAGTTTCTTGAGAAATAGGGAGCAGCAAAATTCTGAGATAAATGAAAACCAAAAAGCCGAGAGGTACCTATGGCGATATCCGAGTAGCCAGAAAAATCAGCATAGATCTGAATGGTAAAGAAAAATGCACCCAATACTAACGTAGCACCACCATAATCGGCAGAGTTGTCGAATATTTGATTGGCATACTTGGCACAATTATCAGCGATCACTACTTTTTTGAATAAGCCCCAAAGTATCTGACGCACACCATCAATAGCTTTAGAATAGTTGAACACACGCTTCTGCTTGAACTGTGGCAATAGGTTTTTTGCCCTTTCAATAGGACCAGCAACGAGTTGTGGAAAGAAACTGACAAACGCAGAGAAAGCAATAAAATCTCTCGTAGCAGTAATTCTATCCTTGTAAATGTCGATGGTATAGCTTAAGGTTTGAAAAGTGTAAAAACTGATACCAACGGGCAAAATAATATTCAAAGAATTACCAGTGAACTCCACTCCAAAGAATGAAAAAGCAGCAATAAAATTATCCAGGAAGAAGTTATAATATTTAAAAACACCTAGAATGCCTAGGTTGATGATTACGCTCGTCCACAGAAGATATTTGCGGGAAATATTTTTTTCTTCCTTTGATAAAAATAGACCAACAGAATAATCAACAATTGTACTGAAAATGATCAATGAGAGGAACCTCCAATCCCACCATCCATAAAAAACATAGCTCGCTACAACTATGAGAAGGTTTTGGTGTTGAATATTTCCTTTCAAAACAAACCAATAGAGCATAAATACTACTGGCAGGAAAATCGCAAAATCTACTGAGTTAAAAAACATTAATTAGGTTAGTGATCTAAATTGATCTTTTTTAATAGTCAATTTGATTTTCACAGCTAATATAATTGAGATTACCTTACATCAAGAAAAAATGATCTTTCCATTAAAAAACTGGATTAGTTCAACACCTAATTTGCCAAGCAATCTGTATTCCGATTACCACAGAGGCCAATGATAATTCTTGTTTAAGTTTTAGCCTTGACTTTTTGATTAGCACGATCTTTTATAGTGTTTATTTTGGACGCATAGCACCTCTAAATCGAATGAATGACAAAAGTCAATTCGAACCGTAATATTTTTAATAAAACACGCCTGTAGATTTGAAATATTATAAACAATCTAAATATCAGGCTATGGTATTGACAGAAGATTTTGAAAGGTTAGTTGCTGAATTTGATATGGTTTGCGATCAATGCGGCGAAGAGATTTAGACTGGATCGGTATATTATGCGGAAATGCAGAGTGCAAAAATTTATTGTGCACATTGTTTTGCATAATATCGAATATCCATTTTGATACATCGAATTTCGAACCCAAGCGGATTTATTTTTTCGGATAAAGTGAAGTTTTAATTACCCTGTCATATTTAAGTCTCACTGCCTGAGTGACTTGAGGATAGAAGATCAAAGCGTTTGGCTCTGGCTTATTAGAGTCATTCCCGAGTATCCAATGCAAGTATGAACCTCTGTGCTGGTAAGCAAGGCCTTTGATCAGCGATTTAGTTTTTATTTAACATCCCTGAAGCTTAACCCATTTTTGCTGATCCTTTCTGCAAATACATGATAATTCCTCGCTAAAATTAGTATTCTAATCTTCTATATTGCCTAACATTATAAAAAGAAAACAATGCGCTAATACGCATTGGATATATCTTGAAATATCGAAAAAATGTCATTCGACTAAATTTCTGATAAACTAAGAATTAACAGAACGATACAAAACGGATGTTTCTTTAGCGTTTATTCTATATACTTCTTTTAAGTCGAACAACACTCCAGCCGAGCATTCCACCCAAGCCAATGTTTAGTCCATCTTTTACTTTGGAAAGAGTAAGTAGGAGCGGTAACTTCGTCGATCAATTTTTTATGATACGTGTCAAACAATCAAGGCTTATTTCTTTCGATGATAGTCAGACCACTTAGACTTTTTTACGCCCTATTTTTTTGTATTTCTCTGGTGGGCTGTAAGACTCAGCCCGATAAGATCGCCTTTCCTTTTGATGAAACCCTTTATAAAAAACCAATATCGGTCAAAGCGAAACCGAACTTAAGCGAAATACCTACCAACCTGCCTAATGCAAAATACACCACTCAGGACAGTAAGCTTGTCCTGCGGAAAAGAAATATTCCTTTGGCAGAGCCAGTCATTACAAAAGCCTCGAAACCTGTAATCACCGTAGACCAAGTGAAGAGGCGAAAAATTCCCGCTAACCTTGAAAAACGCCGTGCGGGAGCACCTAAAAAGGTAAAAGCAATTGGCAAAAAGGTACCAGCAAAAGGCAAATTTGTCATGGCAGAACAACCTATCTCCAAACCCTATATTCTCAATATCGCACGGGATGACGACAAGTATGGAATCAGGTACATGAGTCAGGATCAAAACCTACCAGGAACTTATATATATGTTGTATTAGAAGACAGCCACGGTCGCATCTGGATTGGTACCGACAATGGTTTGGCCTTGCTTGATGGAGAGGAGCTAATAATATATACGACTCAGGAAGGTCTGAGCAGTAATCGTATCGTGAGTTTGTTGGAATCCTCCACAGGAGCCATTTGGATTGGGACAGATGGTGGAGGAGTAGATGTGTTCGAATCAGGCTTTTTTATTCATTATGGAGTAACCGAAGGTTTGAGTAGCAACAATGTGAGCAGCCTGTTAGAATCTTCCGATGGCGCTATTTGGATTGGGACTTATGGTGGAGGTGTAGACGTGTACGAATCAGGTCATTTTACTCATTATGGGGTTGCAGAAGGCTTAACTAGTAATCGTGTGAGGAGTTTATTGCAAATTGACTCAGGGGCCATTTGGATCGCGACAGATGGAGGAGGGGTGAATATTTTTGACTCTGGTAACTTCCTTCATTTTGGAATAAAAGAAGGACTGAGCAGCGCCCGAGTAAGGTGCTTGATACAATCCTCGACCGGAGCTATTTGGATAGGAACGGATGGCGGAGGATTGGATGTTTTTGATTCAGGAAGTTTGATCAATTATGGTACGGATGAAGGCCTCAACCGTAACCATATTTTGAGTTTATTGGAAACTTCCAATGGCGCCATTTGGATAGGCACCTTTGGTGGCGTATCTGTGCTTGAATCAGGTAGTATCACGCGGTATGATACGGAAGATGGCTTAAGTAGCAACAGTATTTTGAGTTTATTGGAATCCTCCAAGGGCGCTATTTGGATAGGCACTGCCAGAGGCGGTGTGAATGTGTTTGATTCAGGCAGCTTTACACATTATGGTACGGAAGAGGGATTGAGCAGCAATAGCGTGAGGAGCTTGTTGGCTACCTCCTTAGGGGAACTTTGGATAGGCACCATTGGTGGAGGAGTTGATGTGTTTAATTCAGGTAACTTTTCTCATTTCGGAAGTGCACAAGGTTTGAGCAGCAATAGTGTCTTGAGTTTATTGGAAACTTCGTCAGGGGCTATCTGGATCGGCACAGATGGAGAAGGGCTAGATTTATTTAAAGGAAACGATATTATACATTATGGCAAGGAACAGGGTTTGAGCAGCAATCGTGTCTTAAGCTTGTTAGAATCTTCTACCGGCGCTATCTGGATTGGAACTTCCGGAGGTGTAAACGTTTTAGAATCCGGCAAATTCACACATTATACTACAGCCGAGGGACTGAGCAGTAATTATGTCTTAAGTATTATTGAATCTTCTACAGGTGCCATCTGGATAGGGACGGAGGGCAATGGCGTGGATGTTTTTGAGTCAGGCCGAATTATGCATTACGGAAAAGCAGAAGGACTCAGCAGTAATCGGATCAGGAGCTTATTGGAATCTTCTACAGGTGCTATTTGGATTGGCACTGCCAGAGGTGGTTTGGATATTTTCGAAGACGGACGTTTTACGCATTATGGTACAGCCGAAGGTTTAGCAGACAATGCGGTCACTCAACTTGCTATGGACGGACAAGGAAATGTTTGGGCTGGAACTGGTAAGGGAATTACTCGGTTTGTGGCTAAAAATGACGGCTATCAACTGACCACTTGGAATAAATCTCATGGGTTTAAATACATGGATTTTAATAGCCCGGGTAACCCATTGGTTTTCACAAAACCAGACCAAAACGCTCCGAACGGAACCATGTGGAGCGGTGTTGGAGGCGTGCTTACTGCCTTTGAGCCTGCAATGGCTGACACACTCAAACCAGCATTATTTATCACTGGGCTACATATTGGCCAAAAAACAGTCGGCTGGAACCGGATTTCGGATATAAAAGAAAAGATCGGAAATATGGATGTGATCAAACCCGATACATTGTTTTTTCCCGACAAGGATAGTTTTTTACTTTTTTCCAATATGCCTCTGGATAACAATCCGCTCATAAAGGCAGGCATTCGATGGAGCGGAGTAGAGGATTTGGCACCCTACAATCTTCCAAAAAATCTGGAGTTACCTTTTGATCAAAATTATGTCACCTTTCACTATAGCGGCATGAAACTTAGCGAACAGTTTGATATTGTGTATCGCTATACGCTGGAGGGCATGGACAAAAAATGGTCATCTTTTACCCGAGAAGATAAAGCAAGTTATAGAAATATAGCACCTGGCGAATATATTTTTCGTGTGAGAGCGAGAGGGCGTAATTTTCTATGGAGTGAGGAAGCGAGCGTTAGTTTTGTTGTGCATCCGCCTTGGTGGTTGACTTGGTGGGCGTTCTTTATTTACGGATTTCTAATGGTTATTGTCGTGATCATGATCGTAAAACTGAATACTTACCGCTTAGTACAACAAAAAAGGCAACTGGCAAAGACCGTCAACGAACGTACTGCAGAAGTAGTCAAGCAAAAAGAAGAAATTGAGCTCCAAGCCGAAACGTTAATGGAATTGAATGCAACCAAGGATAAGTTTTTCTCTATCATCAGTCATGATTTAAAGGGACCACTCACTTCACTTTCTTCCTTCATTTATATCCTTAGAGATCATATCGACTCATTGACGAAAGAGCAACTGCATGAATTAATTCAAGACTTGGATAAGTCCCAAAAAAATGTGTCCGTGCTGCTGGAAAACCTACTGTCTTGGGCACTTTCACAAACTGGAAAGATACAATTCGTCCCAGAAAAATTTGATTTGACAGCCTTGTTACAAGAAAACCAAGAGTTATTGGAAACTCAGGCAGCTAACAAAAAATTGACCCTGAGAAATACTGCCACAACCAAACTGGTGGTGAATGCCAATAAAAATTCGATCTCGACAGTGGTACGAAACCTCATTTCTAATGCCATAAAGTTTACCCATGAAAATGGAACCATTACTTTGGGTTGGAAAAAAAGAGATACCGATGTTGTTGTTTACATCGCCGATACTGGCGTAGGTATGGAGCCAGCAATGGTTGAAAAAATATTCTCCATTGGCAATACACACTCCAAACTTGGCACTGCCGATGAAAAAGGAACAGGGCTTGGATTAATGCTTTGCAAAGAATTTGTAGAGAAAAATGGCGGAAAAATCTGGATTACAAGCGAGAAGAATGTGGGAAGTCGCTTTATGTTTAGCATTCCTATGAATACACCCATCGAATGAAAAAGGGTAAGACAAAATACCAAGAGGTCTGGGAGGTTATATTAATAAAGCCGTGATAATTATCGTCTTTACGAAATAAGAACCGATTAAAATGAGGTTATTATTGAAGTAATCTCATCTTTTCTAGCAGATTGCTTCTATTTTTTAACCTTTTCAAGCTTAAAAAATATCGCAATGACGCTAAAATGTGGAATGAACAATCAAACTCAGGTTTATCACTAATTTAGCAACTCAAAAAAAACAACTAGCAATATGTACAAAGGCGTTTTAACCAAGATGCGAACAGAGTTTGGTTCGCCCATCAACTATTTCCTTTACCTAAAGGAGGAAATGATCCATATGAATGCGCTATTGGGTGAGTCTATTCAAATAAACTTTGCGGGTTATGAATGCCTGAATTGCGGCAGTGGCCGAAAAACGTATCGAATGGGGCATTGCTACGATTGCTTTTATAAAATGCCACAAACGGCAGAGTGGATCATTAGACCTGAATTATCAAAAGCACACTTGGATGAAGAGGACAGGGATTTAACCTTTGAAAAACAAGTACAATTAACTCCGCACATCGTATACTTAGCACTCTCTAGCAATATTAAGGTTGGTGTAACGAGAAAAAGTCAAGTACCTACGCGCTGGATTGACCAAGGAGCGAGTGCTGCGCTGGAAATCATAGAGGCGCCTAATCGCTATTTGGCAGGAATTGCCGAAGTAGCATTGAAGGAATTTGTGGCGGATAAAACCAACTGGAGAAAAATGCTGAAAAACGAAATTGACGAAGAAGACTTGTTTGCCTTTCGCGATAAGCTCTCACAATTTATTCCGGAAGAAGTAAAACCATATTTCCTATCAGAAAGCACAGAAAAGTGGGATTTGGACTTCCCTGTAAATCGATATCCTAAAAAAATCAAAAGCCTGAATCTGGCCAAAACACCCTCCTTTGAATCTCGCTTAGTTGGCATCAAAGGGCAATACTTACTGTTTGAAGACGATACCGTGTTCAATGTTCGAGGTAATGAAGGGTTAGTGGTAGAATTGACTGTGGACTGATTTTTTTAGATATTATCTACCTGAATAGGTATGATTAAACTATCAATGGGAATTCAAAAGTCGGGGAAAATGATCCCTAATTATAAATGAGGAGTAAGCATTAAAAACATTGCTATAATCTGAAACCAAAGAAATCGCCGTACACCACTGGCCAACGAAGTATTAACTTCAGGAGAATTTTTTGAATTAAACCTTGGTCTTTGAGATATCAGATTTGTTTTCGCAAAGCTAATTTGGAATTATTCATCTTTTAGCGCTAGCTTCTCTTCGATGAAAAGCAGCAACCACCCCAGTTTCTTTAGCATCTTACCTCTGCTAGCTATTTTAGTTTTTACCTCGTGTCAGTCCAATCAGCCCTGTGATTGTTCGGGAACTAAAGATTCTGTTAAAAGTAAGTTAGTGGAGAAGTCCTTATTCAACCTTTCGGCCACAGAGGAAACGAATATCCAGCCGGAGACCGAAACAGAGATCAACTGGATCGTGGAAAACTCCGTCAATAGAGACTTAGCAGATATCCGAAAAGATGGAGTTCTAAGGGCTTTAATCATTTATAGCAGTACCACTTATTTTCTGTATCGAGGCGAACCCATGGGGTTTGAATATGAGCTCTTGCAGCAATTGGCAGCCTATCTAGGTTTAAAATTAGAGCTTGTCATTTCTACGGATTTGGATACTGAGTTTGAAGTGCTCAACAGGGGAGATGTTGACCTTATTGCTCATGGTATGACCGTAACCAATGAGCGAAAATGGGAAGTTGATTTTACCGAATACCTTTATCTCACCAGACAAGTATTGGTTCAAAAAATGCCTGATAATTATCAACAATTAAGCTGGGGAAATTTGCAGAGGCAACTGATCCATGACCCTATTGAGTTGATCAATGATACCGTCTCCATACTTCGGAATTCGGCCTATTCAGAGCGAATCAGGAGTCTTTCTAATGAAATAGGAGGTACCATTGTTGTGGATACGCTCGACAGCCACTTATCCACCGACCAAATCATCAATATGGTGGCAGAAGGTAAAGTCAAATACACGATTGCTGAGGAAAATTTGGCGAAGATTAATGCCTCGTATCTCCCCATATTAAAGGTAGATGTGCCCATTTCCTTTTCTCAACGTATCGCTTGGGTTACCCGCAAAAAATCCCCGGAATTCAGGAAGGCGGTAAATAACTGGATATTGTCGGAAAGGAAGCAAACGGACTACAATGTCATTTACAACAAATACTTCAAGAATGAGCGCAATTTTAGAACAAGAGCTGAAAGTGACTTCTACAGCCTTCAGAATCTTAGAATAAGCGAATATGATGAAGCGATAAAAAATTACGCCAAAAAGATCAATTGGGATTGGCGCTTACTCGCCGCTCAAATCTATCAGGAATCGCGATTTGATCCGAGTGCAAAATCATGGGCTGGGGCAGAGGGATTAATGCAAATGATGCCAAAAACTGCCAAATCGCTCGGCATAAATAATTTCACCAACCCCACAGAAAGTATTCGAGGAGGATCTGAGTATCTCAATTGGTTGTATAATAACTTCAAAGATGCTGCTGACTCACTGACACGAATAAAGTTTGTGCTTGCGGCTTACAATTGTGGCATAGGTCACATGCAAGATGCACAGCGACTGGCCAAGCACAGAGGACTCAACCCCAATCAATGGGACGATCATGTAGCGCCCATGTTGTTGGCATTGAGTGCTCCCAAAAACTTCAACTTACCAATAATTAAATATGGTTATGTGCGTGGATATGAGCCTTTTAACTACGTCAATCAAATTCTTGAACGGTATGAGCATTACAAGCAGTTTATTCCTGAGGAATAAGTCTTGTCTCCATCCATTATACCAGCACTTAAACATTTCATTGCCTTCATAGGACTGAATAATCATGGAAGCCCTAGGAAAAAAGAGATCAAGACTGTTTTGTTCTATGAATACGCTTATAGAACATTGGTTAATCTTAGCATTTGAAATTCAAAACCACAAACTATTAACCTCGCATTACCAAATAGCTTATATAGAGCAAGTAAACCAATACAAAAACAGCTCCTTCCCAACGATCAATTCTGGGTTTTTTACCAATAATCACAGCGAATATCAACATCGTGCTGGATAAAACAACCATAAGAATATCCGTATTACTAACCACAAAGAATGGTAAAGGGCGAATGACTGCACTGATACCAAGAATCCACAATACATTAAAGATATTCGACCCAATCACATTGCCTACCGCAAGGTCTGCCTGACCTTTTTTTGCAGCAATGGCAGAAGTCACCAATTCAGGTAGTGAAGTTCCAATAGCTACTACCGTCAAACCAATAAAAGTTTCACTCAAACCAAAAAGTAAGGCTATTTCAAAGGCTCCTTCTACTACCCATTTACCACCAAGGAACAACGCAAACGATCCAATGATGGTCAATAAGATCGCTTTACCATTTGAATAGTCTTTGATATCTGATTCTTGAGAAGTATCAGCTTCGCCATTGGAGGTTTTATTTTTAGATACAACAAAAATATAAGTCATGAATAAGCCGAAAAAGGACAACAAAATAGCGCCATCAATCCGACTCAAACTCAACCCTTTGACTTCAGCGAAAAGGTTGGCATTAGCCAAAAAACCTACCAATAATATCGCAGTTAGGGAAATAGGAATCTCAGTGAAGTAAATGCTTTTTTGAATAGGCAGAGGTTTTATAATGGCGGCTATACCTAAAATCAACAATACGTTAGCCACATTACTGCCCAGTATATTACCAATGGCTAACTCGGAACTGCCATCGGCACTGGCAAGAATATTTACGACTAATTCAGGCATGCTTGTTCCGAAAGAAACAATCGTCAAGCCAATGACAAGCTCCGAAATATTGTACTTTTTTGCTATCGCCGATGCGCCATCAACCAATAGATCGGCTCCCTTTATCAATAAAACAAAACCGATAACAAACAATATATAGATCATATGCGCTTCATTTATTTCCTTCCTATCAAAATTCAATAATATCTAAGCAAACCAACAACCACAGAGGGCTAAGGCCTGAGAAAACAACCTGCGAAAATAAAATATTTTAGAATAAATCATTCAATGATTTACTTTTTTGAAAAAACTTAAATTCAGCTATTAACTTGACGGTAATAAAGCTATAGAATATAGGTAATTTTGTTTATTTTTGCGTTATGAACAAAACAGACTTTAGGACACTTTCATCTGAGGAAAGGCTTGCGAGCAGGAAAGCTGCAATGCGTATGCTGAATAATG
>JAVJRN010000051.1:0-8747 GCA_040218415.1 Cyclobacteriaceae bacterium | reverse complement strand
AGACATGTATATGTGATATTTTACAACACCAATTTAGCCCGGTTATCCTTATTTTCAAGGTCTTACAGAGAGAAATTTGTGACTATTTATTCAATCCAGAGCCTGCAAACTTGCTTTTTGCTATTTCACGAACTACCCTACTTCTATTTTCATGGTCGATTCAACTCGTTAAGCTCCTTTGCATAAACCAAATCTCCAAGCTCGTCTAAAAAAGGAAGACCGACTGTTTTGTATTGGTATTTGCCATCGTTATAAATATCGTTTTCATTCACATGAATTACTGCAGCCAGGAAAAAACGAACGTCGTGCTGGGTGTCTTCGAAGTATTCAACATCCGATAAGTAACCATAAGCCCAACCTACTTTATTTCGAATTTTGGTGGTTGAGGGAATGTCTACGTTTGACGCATTTCCATAATGTAGAAACTTGACATAATTATCGGGCAAAGTATCAAAAGGTGCAGGCATGTTCTTAGGAAGCATATCCATGGTATTGACTAAAAAAAGCTCAGTAGAATCTGTAAAATCAAAGGATTGCTTTGCACTGAAAAATTCAGGCATCAGCGCCCGTTCAAGTATGGTTACTAAGCCTTCGAGTGACACATAGTTTTTCTGAGAAAAATCAAACGGTTCTGACACTTGATTGCCTTGAGCATTGATATACCCTTTCCCTTTGATCTCTTTTTCGAGGGAGTATTTTGGACTAAACTTTTGAGGCTGTTCCTTAAAAGTTAACGTGTCATTTCCTGATTTTACAATCATTGCCTTTCTGGAATATTCGTTGGATACGGGATCAAAAGAGAAGGCATTTTCCCCGAGTTGATGCACGATTCTCGTATCTATTCCAATGCTGGAGTATAGGTTATTGATGTAGTCCTTGCCTAGCCATCCAAAAAGGATATTGTAAGCCGTATTATCACTAACGGTAAAAATACTTTGAATGAGCTTACTGATTGTAATTGGGCCTCCGTGAATCGCGTCATCATGTAGGTTTCTTGGATAGATTTTCGTTGAATCTATGATCAATGGGCTATCCAATGAAATACCCAGCTCCTGTGCCTTTTTTATAGCTGCAAAAGCCACGGGCATTTTTACAGTGCTGGCTGGGTAAAAATAGACATCATTCCTAAGTTGATATGTGTGATGAATGATCGAGTCATCCACAATCTCGCCGTAAAGGATTTGCACTTCGCGCCGGGGATTATTAAGCACTTCTTGAAAGTCCTTTGACCCGCCCTCCAGGATCAGTTCCAGCTTATTTTTCTCCCTTGTAGAACAAGCCAGAAAGGATAATAATAAAAAAGTATAAGCCAGGTTTTTTATTTTCATTTGAAAAATGAGATTGAGATTGATGAGTAATAATAGCTGATTTTGGTTCTATATCTAAGTCAAATGATCATGAATACTTCTCTCAATGCTTTCCCCATGGCCAGTGTCTCACAGCCTCTTCTTTCGGTGAGCGTTGATTGGTTTTGATTCAGGTTTGTGGGTTGCAGACCTTGGAGCAGGAAACCACTTTCTTTGACTTTAAAATAAACATAGCTACTTTAGACAAAACTACTTCATCATATGCCATATTCTAGAGCTTCTCTTTTATCCACCTTATCACTCGCTATACTTTTGATCGTCTCCTGTGAGCTTGACTTGCCAGCCGGAGAGTCATTATTTTATTCCGCTATTTACTGATTCCTGCTATTTAGTTAAATTCCATATTATGCTACCAAAGAACGCAAAAATCATTCTCTTTTTTCTGATTCTACTTACTGTTGCCATCCTAGAATCCTGTAAATGCTACGGTGGTGATTATCGTGGAACTTTAGAAAACATTTACACTATTTACTTTAGATTGTTGGACAGAAATACCGAACAAAGCCTCATTGGTTTTGGTGCCAGGTATGACTCTGACTCTGTACTTGTATATGATGCTAATGGAGTACTTATTTACCCAGGACCTGTACCAGGAGATGGTATGGTCGACCTCAGACCTTACCTACGATCTGACGAATTAATACCCGTGGACAAAGACACTACGGAGTATTACTACCTCCACCTGAGAGATCAGGGGTTAGATATAGACACCCTTCGGATAGACTACCAGGCAGCCATCAACGACTGCTCAGAGAAAGAATTCACCAAACTAAACCTATACTACAATGAAGAACTTATTTACGATAACGATCGTCCTACAACTGGTTATTACGTGGAGCTTTATAAGTAACGCAGCACACGCTCAAGATTGCTATACCGCTGATCCTGATACCACAGATTACAAGCAAATCCCTTGGTATGGGGATGAGAGTCACTACCTCCACTGACGCGGAATTTACTTCCGTGACATTGTACGATTACCTTCTCTTCATGTGCAGTAAATATTCGATACGAGATCAACTACCTGTTCATCGTTCTTCCCCATGGCCAGTGTCCCACAGCCTCTTCTTTCGGTGAGCGTTGATTGGTTTTGAATCAGGTCTGTGGGTCATAGACCTTGGGAGAAGTACTTCATCGAATAAACAATTACATCTTTATACAAAGGCCTAGATAGAGCATCTACCCATTGAAACATGGCAAAAGTTATAAAATGCAATGCCTAATGATTATCAATCTTATATTTGGAAGACATCTTGAAAGGTAATACCACTATCAGTCAGTTACAAACTGACCATGATAATAGACTTAAGTTACGCTTTGCTAAACTTAAGCCAGTGAGGGGGTGCTCCGAAAAACCCAAAATTCTGGACAGCCTCCCAAAATCATCTGAAAACATGATTTAGCACCTTCAAAAGAACACTTCTTGGTCTTTATTTTTTGCCATCAGGTTAACCCACCTCGTACAAAGCGCATTTTCAACTCCCAAAAGACTCCCTTAAATCAACGCATTCCCTATAGTGCATCGCACCCGATTCGGTTCGTTCAACACTGCATTCATGTTGGGTCTTACAGACCACACGAATGCTTAGTTACTAGCGGTTCGCCATTTTTACTTTTTCTTTTTTCCTTCATTGTTAAGCTTGTATTGTTTACCCCAATTTCCCATAGCTACTAGAATTGGAGATAATGTAAGACCAAATTCCGTCAAAGAATATTCTACCCTAGGCGGAATCTCAGCATATATCTTTCGTTTTATTACACCATCTTTCTCTAACTGCCTAAGTTGAGAAGTGAGCATAGATTGTGTTATTCCTTTTACCGAACGTTTCAATTCACCAAACCGAGCGGGTGATGTGAAATAGATAGCATTGATGAGAATAGGCTTCCACTTTCCTCCCAAAACTTGCATAGTAGCAGTAACAGGGCAAGTTTTTTCATCGAAAACGATATTTTTATCGTTATTAACTTGTTGATTATCAGTAATAGTATCTTTTTTCATACTAACTATTATTAGGTATCCTACTTGTAAATATATAATAAACAATGAATATTTGAACTACTAAAATAAATACAAGTAACTTATAAAATTGACATGGAAAAATTTATTCTTTTATTCAGAGGTGGTAATACTCATATTTCAACTGCTAATTCACAAGCAGAAATGGATGTCATTCAAACTTGGAATGATTGGATGCAAGGACTTGCCGAAAAAGGAATTCTTGCTGGAGGCGATGCACTTCAAGTATCAGGAAAGCATGTGAAAGGCACAAAAAAAGTAGTTTCAGAAGGCCCGTATGCTACAGGAAATGAAATGGCTGGCGGCTACTTAATCGTAAATGCAAAAGATATAAACGGTGCTGTAGAGATTTCAAAAGGGTGTCCAGTTTTAACTGAAGACGGTAGTGTAGAAGTGCGCCCAATTCAGAAACGAAATTAGTTTCCGACTCTCAAAATTCAGAAGTTAAAAAGACGATTGACCATCTTTTTCGCCTCAATGCGGGAAAGATGGTTTCTATTTTTATACGTTTCTTAGGTGACCGCTAACGACAAGCTATCGGGTGTATGCCCACAGCTTGTAAAGGGCACAATCTAGTGAAATCTGCCGAAGCTCACAACGGTTCAAATAATCACTGCGTTCAGAAAGATAAAAAATCCTGCGAGCTGCACCCGGTAGAAAGCACGGAAGTATCTCAGCGGAAGATTCACGGTCGTGTTGCGCTGAAGCCATCCAGAATGCACTTTGGCATATAACCGATCAGCGCTTGTTAGGGGCAGTTTATTCGAGAGCAATTACGTCTGCTCTTGCTTCATTTCGCCAGTCTGATCCATACTTGTCATCAAGGAACTGGAAGATTTCAATATTATACTCTTCGATGCACTCCATAGCAATCACCTCGTCACCAAAATCGAAATATTTGACCTTATACTTCTTCATGAATTGCTCGTCTTGTTTGGAGTTTGCAATAGGTGCTATACTTCCAACAAGCAGAAGTTTTGCTTTATTCTTCCGAATGTCTCGTTCAGCTCGATCCTTATCAAATTCACAGTTCGCATCAATTAAGAAGTTCAGTTCGGTTGATTCTTGGATGTTTAGAGTTGTGTCGATTCCATTATAACCAAGGTAGATCACGTTAATAGTTAGTTCGCCAGTTGGAACGTAAAGTTCATAATAGCCCAAAGAGTCAGTAGGTACCCCTGTTCCGGTTCCAGCAATACTCACGACCAAGTATTCTAGCGGTTCATTGTTGATCGCTGATTTAACTGTTCCAAAGACCTTAGCAGTTTCCTGTCCAAAAAGGCTAAAAGAGATGAAGGTTGATATGATAAGTAGAATCTTCATGTAGTAGGTATTGCCCCTAACGTCCAACTAAAATGAGTATGCGCCCAAGTTTCTAGAGTCGAAGCAGTTTCTGGTTTGCACTGTCATATCTAAGAGCTACGTAAGCATATTCATTTTAATGTTTGTTAGCATTATTTCTTCATTCTTTTACTTCAACAATCACCTCTATTTCACAAGCTAAATTCCAAGGTAATGATCCCATGCCCATTGCAGACCTTGCATGCTTTCCCCTTTGGCCAAAAACTTCGATCATTAAGTCAGTGTAACCGTTGATTACTTTTGGATGCTCCGTGAAATCTGGAGGGGCGTTAACCAGTCCCAATACCTTAACAATCTTAACAACACGATTTAAATCCCCAATCTCTTTTTTTAATACTGACAAATGTCTTATTGCTGTTAATCTAGCTGCATCGTATCCTTGTTCGATGGTTAAATCTTTTCCTACCTTTCCTGCTATTCTTTTTCCATCTGATGTAATTGGGCCATTACCTGACAAATAAACTAGATTGCCACTTCTTACGGCAGGTTCAATATTGATGCCCGGGGGTAATTTTAAATCTATTAGCTCTATTCCTAAGTCGTCCAACCGCTGTTCTACATCATAATCATAAAGATTATTTTGTGCGAATAAGCTGACATGTCCTAGTAGAGAAGCAATAATTAGTAAGGATTTCATTTATAGAAATTATTAAGTTTATAATTGATGATAACGCTACGATAAAAAGCGTTGCTGTCCCGCAGGGCAGCTATGATTTTTTAGCGATTGTTACCCACCGTTTTTTCTTATTATTTCAACGTTTTTGTTCATTAAATGTCGTACATAATTTTGATACATCCACTTTTTTAATGAACTCAATTTTTGTTGATGCTGTCTGTAAAAATCATCTGGAGTATCAAATAGTCCAAAATCCTGATTAATACCCTTTTCTTGAATGTATGTGTGATTCATATTCCATTCTACTTGCGGTTTTTGGAAGTTGTCCGTATAGGCTCCATATCCACAAAATGTGGTATTGCAATCTGAAAACTTTTTTTGCAAAGCTGTCAAATATGGTTTGTCAAGAATAAGCCCTTCTAAATTGAACCATTCTCCATTCACATGCACTTCTACCCAACTGTGAAGAATATTTTTTGGGGACAGCTTGTACCAAATACCTGTTATTGCTCCTTTTTGAAGTGCTTTATGAATGGTAAATCCATGCATTCTGTTTGGAATGCCCACCGCTCTGAGAAGAGACATGAATAAATTTGCTTTGGTGTTGCATTGACCATATCCGTCATCCAATACTTCTGACGCTGGAATACTATCTTCAGTGTTATAGCCAAATTTCACATCGTCTTTCACATAATCGTAAATATTCTTTACTTTATCTGTCTCAGTCATTTTATCCCACCCTTTTTCCCTAATCAAAGATCTTATTGATGGCTTGTCGAAATCTAAAATGTCCGTTCGTTTCAGGTAATTTTTAAAGTCTACCGACTTTTCGAGTTGCTGTTCCATTTGTTAATGATTAATGAAACAAAGGTCGAACGATTAAAAGCCTTAAACTTGAACAAACTGGCTAATCTTTAAGAAATCACGAGGGCTAAATCCAAAATTTTCTTTGAAGGTTCTACTAAAGTGTGCACTATCCGAAAAACCGTTTTGATGAGCGATTTCCGTAAGAGACATTTTGCCAAATTGTGCAACGCCTTTCGTTAGTTTATTCCACAACTGAGCCCTTCTGTATGTGATTCCCGTCTGTTCTTTGAAAAGATGTAGGAACCTGCTTGATGAGAGATGACAGTGTTTTGCCAAATCTTCAACAGGTAGAATTTGTTCAGAATTAGCTGTCAGGTAAGCCAAGGCTATGTTCATTCTTTCATCTCCATTATGAATAGCTGAACTACAAAAGCAATCGTACTCAGTTATGATGGAATTCAAGGCTGACAATAGAGATTGGTTCTTGTTATGTCCCATAATTATGTCTCCCAGTTTCGTGGTAGGTTCATTGCTTATTTCCCTAATCTCAGAGTTTGACAGTTGATTCCAATAATGGCCGATTGTCGAAGCAGGATTAATCAGTAGCAGGAAATGTTGGTTGTCCGAGCTGATTTGATGTACCACGTTCGATTTTATTATAATCGGTTTATCGGTCTTAATGGTATTTTTAGATGTAATAATTGTGATTTGTCCTTCAAGTGGAATGCTCAATTGAAGAGCATAATGTCTGTGCTTTTCATTGTTATCAAATCCACCTATGAACCAACCAAAGTCTTTGTCAATATGGATTTGATTCTTCATTTTTTAATGGTGTATAACGTCCAGATATGGCACGTGCCTCTGGACTTTTAAATATCCACAATCTAGCGGATTTGCCCTTCACTTTCAAGTAACTACTTAGAGGCATATGCTATATCGTTTGTTGGCAGCTGGCTATTATTTTTTACTATACTTTTCATCGAATTTCTTGATTATTTCCGAACTATAGAATCGCTTTATTTGGCTTTTTGGATTGCCTGGGTCTAGTTGTCTCTCTCGACAGTACTTTTGTTCCTGTTCAAGTACTTTTCGCAGTTGATGGTATTCATTGTTCTCTTTAAAATTAGAATATCTGTTTTTTAGTTTATTGGTTAATTCACGGTACTCAAATGGAAATCGCTTTTTAATGTCCTCATCCTTTAAATTAACCTCAACCGCATTAGGACTATCTCCATACTTGACCAATAAATCTGTAGTTGATGAAGATCTGACAAATTTTGTTTCAAGATGCAGGGTTAGATTATAAGTAGAACTGACATTTGATGGAATCACCTTTTCTTTTGCTTCAATATATTTCAAAAGGTTTTGTACCTGAGTTGTTTTATTGTTGACCGAAAAACTCTCTATGGTATCAAAATCATGGTAAAATGAAAGCGGCATTAAAAAGAAGTTGTATTTGGAAAGGTCGTAATTAAACCAATCACGTATGGTAATAAGATAGTTCCTCAATGTAGCGGTTCCAATTTCAAATACCTTCTTGCTCAAATAAAGGTCATCGTTTTGAAAATGAATTGCCGCATCACGAATTTCTAAAAGAAGGTCAATATTCTCGCAGCATGATGTGTCTAAACTAATCGGAGGCTGTTTGCAAAGTTCTATGCAGCTATTGATTCCAATAGTCATAGGGTTATTGCTTCGATTTAGTTTAGGCGTTGTGGTCTTCAACTTATTACCCTTCTTTCCAATTTTCGGAATCATAACATAAACCGATTGCAATTTGCTGTTGTTCTCTGCGATAATTTTTGCTTTCAGAAGGAGTTCCCAAGCGTTAATCATGAGAATTGAAAATGTTTCTTCTCGATAGTTGAAATCCGGCTTATTGTAGACCTCTATAGCGGAAAGTGCTGCGCTAATTGATTTGTCTACAAACGGTTTATATCTCGGATTTCTCATCAGAGTCTTGATTCAGTCTTAATTTGACCATTACAACGGCTATTCCTATAATTGAAATAATCCACCCTGTGTAAAGCTCCATATTCATAACCATGATAGTTTCCCTATCTGGATTGTCCCAACTTCCTATAATATCAGCCCAATTTTTGAAGTGCATGTACTTTGATAACCAGATTGAAATAATTATCAAAGCTGCATTAATGTAGAATTTCGGTTTGGTATAAAATGTATTTAGCTTATGATTACAAATAACCAAACTCAATGGTAAAATCAAGGCTGTATATGCCAGTTCGATTGTTGTGGCATTTGTAAAGCTATCCACTCCATTGTACCACATTGGTCGAATCAGCAAATGGGGTAAAGTTGCTAGACCTAAGTTAATAAGGATCAATAGTCCGTAGTATTTCGTTTCATCAGATTCTGTCATATACGTGCAGTGCTTGCTGCCAACGCCCAGATATGGCGCTGTGGCCACCAAGCTTATTTAATTCCGATAAAAGTAGCTTATCTGCCGGTGCATTCAAACCTGCCCGAATGAATTCGTTCAGGCGGGGTATCAGATACGCACTGCGCCAGCACAAATAAAAATCTCCCACGAACAGAAGGTATTAGAAAGCACATCAGG
>JAVJRN010000050.1:0-96193 GCA_040218415.1 Cyclobacteriaceae bacterium | reverse complement strand
TCCATGGGATGGCCTGATAAAGTGCTCCCAACTCACTGTTGAGAAATTTCTGAAAAGCTTTGTCTGCATACTGGTGCGGAGCAGTAAACTCAAGTTGCAAAATATTCTTTGGGAAGTGATGGATGTTAGACATGTATATGTGATATTTTACAACACCAATTTAGCCCGGTTATCCTTATTTTCAAGGTCTTACAGAGAGAAATTTGTGACTATTTATTCAATCCAGAGCCTGCAAACTTGCTTTTTGCTATTTCACGAACTACCCGAAATAAAAAGGGAGGAAGAATGGAGCGCCGACTTTGACCATATCATCATTATCGTAGCAATGGACGATGGACAGTACTTGGTAGATGTTGGCTTTGGAGATCTTTTTATTCAGCCTATAAAAATAGTTGAGCATATACCACAGGTAGATTACACTCGGTATTTTCGGTTTGACAAAGACCCTGACGATCGTTGGGTTCTTAAATTGTCAAAAGACAATTCTTTGTATCAACCAAAATATCGATTTATATTAGAGGAAAAAGGTTTTATACAGTTTTTGGCAAGGTGTAACTATCACCAAGAATCGCCAAATTCTCCTTTTACCCAGAGCAAGCTGATCACCCAGCTCTTCCCAAACGGAAGAATCACTCTGACCACAAGAAAACTCAAACTTTCTCTAAACGGTGAAGTAAAAGAATTTGAGTTAACCAATGAAGAGGCATTCATGGCCAATCTTGAAAACCACTTTGGTATTGACTCAAAAAAATTAATCCTTCAGAATTTTGAGTAAGCGCTCTGCCGCTTGAAGATAAAAACTCATCGCCATTCGTTCCCCATTCGAGTTGAATAGTTTATCAATGGAATAAACTGCGCCAGTCCAATCATCCTCGACCCATGCCCAATCGTCATTTTCTTTGGCCAGAGCCGCCACATTTACGAAGGGTTGTGTTTTCACAAAAAGGTAAGGATATCCTTGATCCTGTAATTGTACACCTAATTTAATCAGTGTGTCTGTTTCAGGATCTCCGGAATTTTTGATCGTAATGGTCAACTCTTGATTAAGGGAAAATGAATCGACCAATATATCAGAAGCATTGGAAAAATGGTGCTTAATTTCTCTGAGTGTCACGAATGAATCGTGAAAAACCGCAGCACATCCTGCTCCATCGACTTCTTCCTTCGCTGCAAAAGTTGTTTGACCCAATTCAGCAACTTCAAGGTCCGCTGCATTGAGTCCCTGCTTACCGATTTGCTCCTCCACCCAAAGTAATAACTTGCTCGACGTAAGATTACTGAGCTCAATCGAATTCAATATGTTTACTTTATCATCAACGATGTAAATCGCATAGCTTTCTAAACCTATAGATAACCTAAAAAGCTGCTCGCCTTGAATCCACAAGCCTGCTAGTCGTTGAAAACCCGGGATCCACGTTAACTTATCTTTTTGTGTCTCTTTTGAAAAGAGCTTATCAACGGCCGCAATATAGGCCGACGCTTTTCTAAACTGATTTATTGAAAACTGAAACTTGGCCGTGTCTATCTCTGGAAACTCGTGCCAATCAATTTTAGGTTGGGTTCTCATAAAAAAAGGGCTAAAGCCCCTTGATTAATTACTGTGTTTCTTAACGATTCGTTTAAGCGCTTCCCTATTTGATGTAATCGAAGGGTCACTGAATACGCGAGCCGACAATACTGAAATAACGCTTCTTTTAAAGCCTAGCTTTTCAGCAAGTTCTTCGCAGTATTTTATTTCGCTTAAATATACCTGGCTATCTATTTTCATTAATTGAACAATGTTGTAGAGGTATTCAAACCTATCTTCTTCCGTCATAGTCGAAAGTGGAGGAAGTGGCTCTGGGTTTTTGACCAGCCCCATTACTTCATCTTCCGAAAGACCATTGGCTTTGCCAAGCATCATAATTAGTTGTTTCTCTTCACCCGCAAAATCACCATCTATGTTGGCAAGCTGGATTAAAGTACTGAGTTGTGATTTTATGCTCATAAGTTGTAGGAGTGTAATTATAAAAGTATTTAAAGATAGATTTCTAAGAAGACAGTTACAAATCTACTTAAGATACTTTTGAGAAAGTTCTTCCAACAGTGCCATGTTTGATCGAATAGACGGATCGCTGTAAATGCGAGACGAGAGCTTTTTCACCACCTTTGGGTCATAGCCCAGTTTACTTGCCAGTAATTCGCAGTATTTTATTTCTGTCAAAAACACTTTGCTATCTACTTTCATCAGCTGTAAGATATTGTACAAGTATTCGAACTTTTCAGTGTAGGTCAAAGAATCAAAAGAAATATCTAGGTCTGTTTTCGCTGATGCTTGCTTTTTAATCATGTTATCGATAACCTCGGGATCAATTCCATTCATTTTTCCAATACTGTAGATCCATTCCTCCTCTACCTTATCAAAAGACTGGTCAGACATAGCCAACTCTATCATTGACTTTAGATGTGTTTCAATATTACTCATAATAAAAAATGGTTTTTAATTTAAATATAGTATTTATCCTCCTGATATCCAGCTATTTAATGCATATAACTACCTGCATTTATATCAAATGTTGCTCCTGTTGAGTGATCAGCCATTCCACTCGCAATAAAAGTAATCAGTGGGGCAATGTCTTTTGGCTCAGTCAATCGTTCCAAGGATATATCATTGGTGGCATAGTCTGGACCGTACTGATCCATAAACTCCTTGGCCATATCAGTCCGTACAAAACCTAGAGCCACAACGAAGGCCTTCACACCATTTTTTCCGAAGCTCGAAGCAATTGATTTTGTTAAAGAAACCAATCCTGCTTTTGAAGCAGCGTAAGCCAAATATTCTGCCTGATCTCCCTTAAATGCGGCTCTTGAACTTATATTGATTATTCTCCCTCCGGACTTTCTTTTGATGAAATGGTCTACTGCTTTTTTACACAGAATAGCCGCACTTGTCAAGTTGACCGCCATAGTTTCATTCCAAGCCGCTAGCCAGTGATCATCAGACGCATCAATTTTAGATGGAATAGCCACTCCTGCATTATTAATAAGAACTTCAACGCTTCCCATCTCTAAGATTACTTTTTCGAAGAGTTTATCTGCTTCTTCAGGTTTAGATAAATCTGCTTGAAAGGCCTTCGACTCATTGCCTAGAATATGTGCAAGGTTTTCGGCTTCACGCACATTTTTATTGTAATGAACCGCCACCGAAGCTCCAGCCTCCGCCAGCTTTGTGGCCAATGCTTTACCAATACCTCTACTTGCCCCTGTTACGAGTATATTTAAGCCAGAAAGATTGATGTACATGATTTTATTCTTTGAAAAACTACCCGTAAACTACGCTAATTGCTCACAATTAAAGGTCAATCCCTGATGGAATGTTATCCGATTACTCAAGCTTACATCGAATAGTATCATCTATGAAGACTCCATTTGGAAGGGAAAACCATCTATGACGTAATATATAAATATCAACCAAATATTTCTGTTCCACAAGTCCCCTTCGCGACGATCCAAAAAGTAGCTCTTTTCTAAAGTACTTACTTGGTTTTTCTCTTTGACGTGAGATTCTGGTTTCCTTTGGCGTAAATGAAATAATTACTCCATTAACTACCTCATGAAGCAAGCAGATTCATTGAAATATATAGCCTGCAAATTAAGACTTTATATTCATCCTGAAAAAAGAGGCCGTCATACTTAAGCCACTTGAATAAACCTTGCAAATATAATTTCCATTATAATGGTTTAATGACTGGAAGTTAAAAGCTAAATAGGTCTCAAAACATGGTTAATCTTTATAATACCTCATTTGGTAGATTAAGTTAGTATCTTCGTGCCCGAATCCAGCTTAAGATTTAATTTACCATTTTAGTCAATAACCTTATGGGTATTTTAATACCATTAGTACTGATTTCCATGTGTTGCTTAGTCATATGGAGAGCCGGAGACGGATTCATGACGGCCTCAGAATATATTGGGCGAAACCTGTCCGACGGAGTAAGAGGAGCAACCATCAATGCGGTTGCCAGTTCAATGCCAGAAGTTTTTACTTCATTCTTCTTTTTATTCATAATGAAAGATGCCGAAGGTTTTTCTGGAGGTATAGGCACCACTGCCGGTTCTGCCATTTTCAACAGTATGGTGATTCCTGCTGTAGCCATTTTAGCAGTCATCAGCATGGGACTAACTACAAAAGTAGAGATCTCTAAAAAAGTCATGTGGAGAGATGGCTTATCTCTACTCATCGCAGAGCTTATTTTCATTATATTGATCAGTGGCTCTGAGTTAGATTGGTATCACGGCCTTTTGCTTATGCTTGTTTATGTGGTTTACATCGTCTACATGTTTTGGTCAATGGACAAGACAGAACGAGATGAAATGTTGGAAGAAAGTCATTTGTCGGAAGAAGATTTTGACAAAGTTGGGCAAAAACAAAAGTCTTTTTTCTTGGCGCTCTTTACCCTAGATCTTGAAAGAGTATTTATTGGTAGGAACAAAATAAAAAACAGCAATGCTTGGACACTACTAGTATTTGCCACGATCTGTATTGCGCTGGTTTGCTATTTTTTAGTCCTTGCCTGTGAATGGATTGGAGCTGATTCTTACACCATTGCCGGACTGGGAACGTTTGAAGGATTAGGAATTCCTGTAATGTTTGTTGCTTTAATTCTAGCCTCAGCGGCTTCAAGTTTTCCCGATACTATTATTTCCATGAAAGATGCTCAAAGAGGTCAATATGATGATGCCATATCTAATGCGCTCGGAAGCAACATTTTTGATATTTGCTTTGCCCTAGGCTTTCCTTTATTTGTATTTACCTTGATTTATGGGCCAATATACATGCCGCCAGAAGTTGTAGCCCTTAGTAGCGAACTTCGATTACTCCTTTGGTTATTGACAGTGGTTGTTCTAGGAATTTTTGTGGCTGGAAAATATATGGGTCGAAAAAAGGCCTCTTTACTATTGGGTCTTTATTTCTTATTTGTTCTCTACGTGGTAGGAAGGGGAACTGGAAACGCTTTCGCTCAGAGCATTGCTGACGTTTTAGTTAACGCTGTAGGGTTTTTCAGTTTAAACTAAACTATTAGAAAAACGAATATTAGGATTATTGATAGCCCTATTAGGGCTATTTTTTTTAATGCAGTTAGCCGAAGTGAGATTCTTCGATGATTAATTTAAGCGAACCACAATCTTTTCAGTTATAGCTTTTATCTTAGCTCAAAATTTAAAACTATGGAGCTTACGAACCCAGCAATTACCAGCGGTGTAGATTTATTTGTAAATATAGTGGTGATACTTGTTGCCTTTGGCGCGGCTGTTTCATTCATTGATTTCAAGAAAACAGTCGAAGAAAAAGAGGATTAAAAATCCTCTTTCGTGTTTTAAACGTGATCTTTCTTATGAGAGCTCACTTTGTCGTTTGGCAATATCATAGGGCAAACAATAGCTGTGATAAACAAAACGATAATTATTCCTAGCATTAACATAAGCTTTCGATTAAATTTTGAACAAATATAGGGCGAGTACTTAAAACCTCCCCCTTTTCAGTGGAATGTTTTATACTATTCCTTGTGATAACATTGCATCGGCAACTTTAACAAAGCCAGCAATGTTTGCTCCGCGCACATAGTCTATAAAATCATCTTCGTCATTTTTACCATATTGCGCACAGCTTTGATGAATATTAGACATAATTTCTTTGAGTTTTGAGTCAACCTCTTCACTCGTCCAGTAAATTCGTTGTGAGTTCTGTGCCATTTCCAAGCCCGAAGTGGCTACTCCACCAGCATTGGATGCTTTACCTGGACTAAACATAATTTTATGTTTTTTGAAAAGATGCATAGCTGCAGCAGTAGTTGGCATGTTTGCTCCTTCAAAAACACCCATACAGCCATTCTCAAGCAATATTTGCGCTTCGTTTTCGGGAAGCTCATTTTGTGTGGCGCATGGATAAGCCAAGTCTACTTTAAAACTCCAAGGTGTAATCCCCTGGTGAAATTCTGCATTTTCGAACTTTTCCACATACTCGGAAATTCTGCCGCGTCTTACGTTTTTCAGTTCCTTGATAAACGCTAACTTTTCTTGAGTAATACCATTTGGATCATAGACACAACCTTGGGAGTCGGAAACCGTGACCACTTTTGCGCCTAATTGAATAAGTTTTTCAATGGTGTATTGGGCAACATTTCCAGAACCTGAAACTGCGCACACCTTACCTACAAGCTCCTCTCCTCTTACCTTCAACATCTCGTTGCTAAAATAAACCAAACCATAACCTGTCGCCTGGGTTCGCATCAAACTCCCTCCAAATTCTAATGGTTTTCCCGTAAGTACTCCGGTAAATTCATTGGCCAGTCTTTTATATTGACCATACAAAAATCCTATTTCTCTGGCTCCCACCCCAATATCTCCGGCGGGAATATCAGTATCTGGGCCGATATGCCTACTCAGCTCAGTCATAAAGCTTTGGCAAAACCTCATGACTTCATTGTTGGATTTTCCTTTTGGATTAAAATCACTTCCTCCCTTTCCACCTCCTAGCGGAAGGGTCGTAAGACTGTTTTTGAATACTTGTTCGAAAGCAAGAAATTTTAATACAGACAGGGTAACTGTTGGATGAAATCTAAGCCCGCCTTTATAAGGACCAAGTGCCGAACTCATTTGAATCCGGAATCCTCGGTTTACTTGCGCATTGCCATTATCGTCCTGCCATGGAACTCGGAATATGATCACTCTCTCTGGCTCGCACATTCTCTCAAGTAATCCCTTGATGTTGTACTTTTCGTTCTTCGCCATGAATGGAATTACCGTTTCGGCAAATTCTTCTACCGCTTGAAAAAACTCTTTCTCATTGGGGTCTTTGGTTCTAATTCCTTCCAAAAACTTCTCTAATTGGGTTTCTATGTCATCCATTTTCTTAGTATTGTTAGTTAAGAGTTGCTCTTGAGATTAATATCCAAGTATCTCATGGGGTTGACTTGTATACTATATTGACTACACGAGCTTTATAGAAAGATAGATGTTTTTAATGATTGAACAAACCTTAAGACTTAATGAGATAATGATATCCGCCAAATATTAATAATAGGTAAATACAAGCGAAAACAGCAAGTAATCTTCTGTCGCTATATTGATGGTTAATAATAAACCACCAGATATTATGAAATATGACACCAAGAATTCGATGATTTTAAATCAGCTAAAATCATTGAATGATCATCAAAAAAGCAGTTTGATAGATTATTTAGAAAGTATTCCTAGAAAGGAACAGAACCATAAAGTATATAGAAATAAAGCCTTAAAGGAAATAAGGGAAGCTCTTCAGGGTGTATAGTTTAGTCCTCTGATAACACAATAATTCTGTCTTCGGCACTAAGTGTAAATGTCTCGGACTTCTTTGGGTTTACATAAACCCCATAGCCTTTGGATGCATCTTTAGACTCTTTTATTACACGATACCCTATGGCTACCTCATTTTTTCGAGCGGCCGATTCTAGTATCGTGTAAAAGTTTAACGGTTCACCTATTTTGACATACTCTTTTGCTGGCTTAATATAAATTTCCGAACCATCGGCATCAAATAAGTCTTCGAAAACTCTCATCAAGAATTTGTTTTCGGCGACTTGGCTCATCAATAAGCTTATCAGCTTATCACTAACGATAAAATCGTCAGCGCTAGTAATATCTGCCAACTGTCTGTTTCTGATGTCGAGCATTTCACTTACTATTTTGTAAGTGATCCCGTATTTTTCGGTGAAATTTCGTAAATGCAAGAGCGTAATCAAAGTTTGTGCGTCGGCCTCTTGTATTGGGTAATAATTTTGGTAGCACAACAGTATGATGTAATCATACTGACCAAGATCCATAGCTTGTAAAGTTTCTCGATCTGTAGTATCGGTTACCTCAAACTCTAGAACGATGTTTTCGGTGGTCTTAGCTAATTTGGAAATAATTTTACCTGCATCGTCAAACTTACTCACTACTCTTACATGTGACCCTTTTGGCACATAGTAGTCTAGCTCCTTAATGATATATCTCGCCCTGTTGTTCCAACCTACGATAAGAATTTTTTCTTCTTTTTCCTCAGCTGGCTCAGTGTAAACTATTTGATTTTCCTCCAAATTTTTCAATTGTGGAGAATTAGGCACTAGAGTATCATCGTCCTCGGTAATACCAATCACACGATCTCCTTGCTTGAAAATGGTATCCATTGGCGGATTAATTTCCACACTTCCATCGGCGAATTGAAGTCCCATAATGGCTGAGTCTTCGTAAGCAAAAAGAACTTCCCGAAACGTTTTTCCGACAAGAGAATCTTCTTCAGCGAAATATATTTCATCTCCACCAAAATCCATCAATTCGATATAGACAACACTCAACCCTGATTGCCGGGAAGTCTGAACCATGATTCTGGATATGATTTCGTCGGAAAGAATTAACTCTACTTCATCCTTACCAACCATTTTGGCTACCTCAAGATTTTTCTTATTCTCCATCTCCGCCGTTATGTGATAAGGCGCTTTTCTCCTCTCAGGGTTTGTGACTATGGCCACTATCGTTTTGATAATCTGTGAGTCAGAGTTCTCATTGTCCTTGTCAAGAATGATTATTGACTTAGTGTCGAAAGGGTTCGCAATATACAAATCATGAACGTCGATAGGATTTCCTGTTCTACAGATCACAGCTGTATTGGCTGTATTTCCTACTTTATCTCTAATCTCATCCTCCATCAGCACTTTATCCATATCCGCAAGGATTACGATAACTCCTCTTTTCTGATTCTCATTAGCGATAACTATTTCAGAAATGATCGTGAAAATCTTTGAAGACCAACCCAATATCAAAACATGATCTGTCTCGATTACAAATGAACGTCCTTTTCTTAAATCATCTATTTTTGAAAGAATACCATTAGATATTAAACCAATCAACGTGGAAACAATGACAAGACCGAGCAGCGTAACCAGCAACATGAAAGTTCGGAATGGCCAGTTTTCCATATGATTTCCAACCACGCCAGGATCCAAAACATGAATCATGTTGACCCATATGGATTCAAGTATATTGAAATTTGTATCCGCATCCGGGTGTAAGCCAAATAACAATAAACATACTGCAAAAAACAGAATGAATATTAGGGTAAACAGGCCTAGACCGGAAATCATCGCTAAGGTTCCTTTAGATAAAAAGTTGTCGAAGCGATAGTTTATTCTGGACTTAAAAGGAAACTTACTCATTTGAGTGATTCTTGATTGGTCTATAAAAGGTACGCAAAGCTAATTGAAATTATAAAATTATATCCGTGGTGGGATAAGTCCGCATGAATCATTGAAATAATATCCAACTTATGGCTCAAGGTCAACTACTTATATAATGGAAAAGGTAGGGTTGCTTGTCTTATAAAAGACATTTTTTTGCGGCACAGTTGCGCTGTTTTCTATAATATTAACAAAATGTTTTCCAATGAAATTAATTGCTCGCTTATTTTCAGGACTTTTAGTCAGCCTTTTATTCAATTCTTGCAACCCCACTACGCTCACCTACTCGTTAATTTATTCCGCTGATGAGCCAATAGGCGAAATCTCGAAAACGATAGAAAAAGTGCTAGAGGCCAATTACAATGTTGATATCATCTTGAGCATTGGGGACGGTTCCGTTTCCAATATAGATAGTGTGGCTGAAGGGAAAATAGATTTTACCATTACTGAAAATAATACTCCCTTTAGAGAAGGGGTAAACTCGGTACTTGTGTTTTATCCTCAGATATTACATGTTTTTCATAGCAATACGTATGAACCACAGTCTTTTGAAGAGCTGGTGTATGATAAGAAAATATTCATGAATACTCCCAGTTCTGGTTCTTTCCGGTTTATGGTTGAACTATTTGATTTTTTCAATATTGATACCTCCAGAGTAGATATCACATTCAACCCTTTTGATAACTACGATATTATTGCTGGTTTCAATGATATTATTCCCGACAATGCATTGTCGGGTTTAGGTAATTTCAAGCTTTACTCTTTTGATGATATTGACAATTATGGGAAAGGCTCCATCGTAGAAGGTATTTCTTTAAAGTTTCCTAAGGTCAAACCATATATGATACCCTCTAATACTTATGGTAGTTTGACCAAAGAACCCATTCTTACCCTTGCGGCGGACGCTGTACTTATCTGCCGGGCAAGTATGAGAGATACGCCAATCAATGACATGATACGTACAATATTCAGAGAAAAACAAGAGTTCGAAAAGATCAGCCCGCTAATTTACGCGGGTCTTGACGAAGGTTTTGATAGGTCTAGATTAAGTTTTCCGCTACACAATGGCGCTAGAACTTACCTTGATAGGGACGAGCCGGGCTTTTTTGAGAGGTACGCGGAGTTAGTGGGTGTCATGTTCTCCATAATCGTAGCAATTATCTCGGCGCTGATTTCTCTTACTCGTTGGCAAAAGCAAAAGAAGAAAGACAGAGTAGATGTTTTCTATAAAGTACTCATGGATATCAAGAATGAATTGCCGCAAATAAAAACGATCCGTGATGGCGCATTTAAGATTAAAGAAATCCAAGAATCTCAAAATAAAGCTTTCAAAATGCTGATTAATGAAGAGCTGGAGGCTGACGAAAGTTTTAGAATTTTCATGGAACTATCAAAAGAAACGATTGATGAAGTTAAAATGCGTGTCCGTTCGATCAAAGCCAAACTTTAGTCTTTATCAAAAATTTGAGCGTGTTTTTTATCCGCTACAATTTTATTGATGTCCGGATCTTTATCCCAGGCAGTTTTTCCATTAAAAAAAGCCCGAACTTCAAAAAACAACAACTCTCCTTTTTGTACTTTATAGTGGTTGAAATCTGGCTGAACTAAAGACCCATTTGCTAGCGCAATGGCACACCAGCCACCATATTCTGGTAAATACTTATTCGGATTATTTTTAAACTTATCAAGGTTCGTCTGATTGGCAAATTCTAACATGAGTCCGTCATAGTTATAAGCAAATGCTTTATTACCTTTCAAAACATTGTTATCATAATAGCTGACTAGGTCATTGCCATAAAAAGCTATCTCATCAGGACTGCAAGCGTATTTTTGCTGGGCTTTAACAGAAGAAGTTAATGTTCCTAAAAAAAAGATGACTAAAATAAGATTTTTCATTTCGTGGTTTGCTTGATAAAAGGGAATACTGCATTTGTGCGCTTCAGGTTTTGACTTTTGATCAGAAGGTCGCAGGGTTGACAATCACCTATTGTCCGTCAATCGTAAATAATCGAAACATGTTATTCTGAATCCCTCTTTATCAAAAACCAAAGTATCATTCATTTGCGAATCTTGAAAAATCAGCTTTTTCGTTAGAATCAGATTATATACTACGAGTGCGCTCCTTGTTTGATCTATAAAATTCAAGTCCTTGACAGGAAGGCTTGCCACTTTTTTCTCCTCGTTGAAATACGACAATGAACTAAGAGATGAATCATTCAATTGGATCTGTAGATACGCTTGATCCATTCGCCAATTGTGAATGATTTTGGTGGTTAAGGTCTTATTGGAAGTGTTTTTCAAGGTGTAAATGTTTATTCCTGCCTGATCCAACTCCTCCATATTATAATTCGACTTTCTCACATTATCGAAATATAACCTAGATCCGTCACTCGTATTCATCCTAAAATCATTGATGTCGATGGTGCGATTTTGATCCGGATGACATGCGAATAAGGTAAAGAATAGCACAATTAAGGGTAGTTTTTTCATGTGATTAGAACAGTACTTGCTCGTTTATGGTTATTTATGACTTCATATTTTTTAACTTCCGCTCAACTAGCGTAGTTTATGAAACCATCCTTAAGTATCCTTCTGGTAGATGATCATGGCCTTTTTCGAAGAGGAATGGAAATGATTGTACAAAGTTTTGAAGAAACAAATTTCACCAAAACATGCGGTAATGGGAAGGAGGCACTAGAAGAGCTGAGAAAGCAACATTATGACATTGTATTGCTTGACTTAGAAATGCCAGTCATGGATGGATGGGAAGCGTCAAAAAAAATTCTGGTAAGCTACCCTGATTTAAGAATAATAATGATTTCGTCTCACGACGAACTAAGTATCATTTCGGAACTGATAGAAATAGGTGTTCATAGCTATTTACTTAAAAGTTCCGAACCTGAGGAAGTTCATCAGGCTATTAAATACGTCATTAACAACGACTTCTACTACAATCAAATCGTTTCAAAAGCTTTGCATCAAAAGGTGATAAAAAGTAGAGATCACGTACTCAGTAAAACAGATCTTACAAAAAGAGAAGTAGAAGTTCTGGAACTGATCTGTAAGGAAATGACCATGAAGGAAATTGGTGAAGAATTGTTTTTAAGTGAACAAACAGTGCATACTCACCGAAAAAATATCATGAAAAAGACCAGTGGAAAAAATGCTGTAAGTCTTGTAAAATACGCCATACAACACGATATTATTCAGCTAAACTAAGTAACTAAAAACGGGTATTTTATGCCACCTTTTTTGGGTAATTTTATTTTTACTGCGTCTCTTACTCGTTGATTGTCAGTGACTTATTTTTCTTTTAAAGGCTGACTCAAGATCCGGGCAAATTTTACAATCACATCAAGCCTAACTTAGTATTCCAATTCACTCAGAATTGTACTTAGGTTCATAGTCAATTGGGAAGGAATTCATTCTTAGTCATGAGTATTCACAGAGATTGAGAATATCCTTCCCAGTTATTTACAGCACATTCCAACCATTTCATAAAAAGATGTCTCTTCATTACTGATGCGATCAAGCATTGTAAGTCGTGTAATCTGAAGAGGAATTGCATAATGGAGAGTCTCTCGTTTTCGGGAGACTTTTTTTATAAAAAAACGGCTACCAAAAATGATAGCCGTTTTTCTTTGCCAATAACTATGGGAAATTATTCTATTTTAAAAACTCATAGATTCCAGCAACGCCTTGTCCACCACCAACACAGGCGGTTACCATTCCATATTTGCTGTTTTGTCTTCTCATCTCGTTAAACAAAGAGATGCTGAGTTTAGCTCCTGTACATCCTAATGGATGGCCCAGCGCAATAGCTCCTCCATTCACATTAAGTTTAGCTGTATCTAAATCTAAAGTTTTGATCACGGCCAAAGACTGAGCTGCAAAAGCTTCGTTTAATTCGATCAAATCAATATCTGATTGTTTGAGTCCCGCTTGTTTTAATGCTTTCGGCACAGCCTCAACAGGTCCGATTCCCATGATTCTTGGGTTTACCCCAGCTGCGGTATAAGAAACCATTCTAGCGATTGGTTCAAGATTATACTCCTTCACCATTTTTTCTGACATGACCATAACAAAGGCCGCTCCATCTGAAGTTGGGGATGAGTTTCCCGCAGTGACTTGACCTCCATTTTTAAAAGCTGGTCGTAAACCAGATAGTGATTCCATATTGGTATCAGGCCTTACACATTCGTCTGTATCAACAGTGTAGGTTCGTTTTTTGCGTTTATCCCCTTCCATGTAAGTTTCTTCTACTTCTACGGGAACTATTTCGTCTTTGAACTTACCTTCCGCAATGGCTTTTGCCGCCTTTTGATGAGACGCTACCGCAAACTGATTTGCCTCGTCCTTGTCTATTTTATAATCGGTGGCTACCTCTTCTGCTGTCAAACCCATGCCCAAATAATAATCTGGGGTTTTTGAAGCTATTTTCCAGTTTAAGGCTGTCTTATAGCCTAACATCGGAACTAAAGACATTGATTCAGTACCACCGGCAATGATGCAATCAGCTGTTCCTGCATGTACTCTGGCTGATGCCAAAGCAATAGCCTCCAACCCTGAACCGCAGTATCGGTTCACAATCATCCCTGGTACTTCCTGTGGTAAAGCCAAAAGAGAAATCATTCTTCCCATTTGCATTCCTTGCTCCGCTTCCGGAATGGCATTACCAACGATGAGGTCATCCACTCTTTTTGCGTCAAACCCATCAATGGAGCCAACCAAATGTTGAATAACATCTGCGGCCAAATCATCAGGACGATAAAACCTGAATCCTCCTTTTTTTGCACGGCCTACTGCCGATCTATATCCTGCTACTATATATGCGTTCATTCTTTTTTCTTTTTTTGATTATTAGATTTCGTGTAAAAGATGTGATTGTTCTTTTAAAGAATCAGTTTCTCAAGGGTTTACCTTTGAATAAAATGCTTTGGATTCTTTCTAAAGTTTTAGGCTCACCACAAAGACTCAAGAAAGCTTCTCTTTCGAGATCCAATAAGTATTGCTCAGAAACTAAAGTTGGTGCCGACAAATCACCTCCGTTCATGACGAAAGAAAGTTTCTCGGCAATTTTAGCATCATGTTCTGAAATATATGCACCATATCTCATTCCAGTAACTCCCGCGCCGAACATAGCCATTCCTGTTTTACCTTGAACTTTAATGTCTCTTCGCATCGATGGTTGAGTGTATCCGGCATCAGCAAGCGCCAGAACTTTCGTTTTGGCATCCGCCAATAATCTTGAACGATTCAAAGTAATTTTATCAGACGATTTTAGAATATCCATACCTCTTGCTTCTTCCGCGGAAGTGGCAACTTTTGCTGTGGCGATATTCATGAAATATTCTTGGAGCGTATTTAATTCTGGATCACCATTCGCGTATTTATCTGAAGCTCTTAAGGTAAGTTCTTTCGTTCCACCTCCGCCAGGGATCAAACCAACACCCACTTCAACCAAACCGATATACGATTCGGCATGTGCCTGAATGGCATCACAGTGAAGCGACAACTCACAACCTCCGCCAAGCGTTAAGCCTGCTGGTGCAGCTACCACAGGAATCGACGAAAACCTTGCTCTGGTCATGGTATTTTGGAATTGACGAATCATCATTTCGATTTCATCAAACTCTTGGTCCACAGCATACATAAATAACATCGCTAGATTAGCACCAGCTGAAAAGTTTTGTCCTTCATTGCCGATGACTACTCCTCTAAAGTCTTTCTCTGCTAAAGAAATTCCTGTATTGATTCCTTCAATAACTTCTGCGCCTATAGAATTCATTTTAGTGTGAAATTCTATGTTTAGGACACCATCACCAATATCATAGATGGTCGTACCATCGTTTTTCCAAACAACATGCTTTTCTTTATGTGCTTGTAAGAAAATAAGTCCTTCTGTGCCTGGTATTACTTTATAGGACTTAGATGGAATATCATAATATTGTTTTTTTCCGTCCTGAAATTTGTAAAAGGAAGTATGACCCGCGGCTAACATTTCGCCAACCCATTCAGCAGGAGCATACCCCATTTCCTTCATCTTATCGAAACAAGCCTGAACGCCCATGGCATCCCAACTTGCGAATGGTCCAACTTCCCATCCAAAACCTGCAGACACGGCTTCATCAATTCTGTATAGTTCATCAGCAATTTCAGGAATTCTGAAAGTGCAATATTTGAAAAGATCAAAAAAGGTCTTTCTGTAAAAGTCACCTTCTTTGCCTGAAGACTCTATCGCTATTTTCAATCGTTTCTTTACATCCTCTTCATTTTTGGTTTCATCGAGAATGTTAAGTTTTACTTTTGATTTTGATTCGTATTCAAAAGTTTCAAGGTTGAGTTCTAGAATTTCCTTGGCGCCCCCTTCAACTACTTTTTTATAATATCCTTGATTCGTTTTATCTCCCCACCACTTTTTATCATATAGCTCTTTTACAATTTTTGGAAGTTTGAAAGTATCTCGAGATTCATCATTTGGTAGACCTTCATAAAGACCAGAAGCTACTTTGACGGCAGTATCTAATCCCACGAGATCCATGGTTCGAAAAGTCGCTGACTTTTGACGACCAATAACTGGACCCGTAAGTTTGTCAACTTCATTGACGGTAAGTCCCATTTCCTCGATCGTGTGCATACCCGACATTATCGCGAAAATTCCAATTCTATTGGCAATAAATGCCGGTGTGTCTTTACAAAGTACCGTTTCTTTTCCAAGAAATAAGTCTCCATAGTGCATGAAAAAATCAACAACCTCACTGTCAGTTTTGGCCGTAGGTATGACCTCAAACAATCTCAAATATCTTGGAGGATTAAAAAAGTGGGTCCCACAAAAATGCTTTTGAAAATCATCACTTCTGCCATCAAGCATTAAGTTGATTGGAATACCAGAGGTATTACTAGTTATGAGCGTTCCTGGAGTTCTGTATTTTTCAACTTTCTCGAAGAGCGATTTTTTGATATCAAGATTTTCGACAACTGCTTCTATGATCCAATCGCAGCTCTTGATATCTTTTAAATTGTCATCGAAATTTCCCGTTGTGATAAATGATGACTTAGATGCATCGTAAAGAGGTGCCGGTTTAGATTTCAATGCGGTTTGTAAAGCCGTATTTACGATTCGGTTTTTGACATGGGGTGAATCAAGCGTAAGTCCTTTCGCTTTTTCTTGATCGCTGAGTTCGTTTGGGGCAATGTCCAAAAGCAAAACCTCGAGACCAATGTTGGCAAAATGACAAGCAATTCTCGAGCCCATAATGCCTGAGCCTAATACTGCTGCTTTCTTAATGGTTCGTTTCATAAATAAATTCTTCTGCTAGTTTGTTAAACAAATTTTTATCGTCAATCAATTTGATGACAGTTTGGGTTACTTCAATAAATGCTTTCATTTTATCCTCAGAGACTAGTTCGTATACACGTGAATTAAATTCACGCACTGCATTTCTGGAAAAAACTCGTTTCTCCTTTCCTAAGTCTGTAAGGAAGATTCTGACAGAGCGTCCATCGACGGGATCTTTTTCCCGATAGATCCATTTTTTTTCTTCCATGGTTTTAAGCATTCTGGTGAGGGAACGTGCTTCGAGTCCCATCATTGGGGCTATTTTGGTTGCTGGCGTACCTTCTTCTGCATCAATATTTAATAATACAAATCCCGTGGAAGCCGTAATATCAAAGTCTTGACCATACTGGTTATACATGCGTGAAATAGCATGCCAAGCCACTTTGATGTTATAGTCTATCGTATCTTCTCTTTTCATATCGTCATCAAATATACAAATTTGTTATGCATGCATACTATATTTTTTGATTTTCATTTGTAATATCTGTGATGTCATACTAATCTTGGATATGGATAAAAAGTCAATAGATATTCCGGAAGTATTATTTTCGTATAACACTGGTGCTCCTTTTACTCAATGTTTAGAGTGTGACAAAGATCTGACAGAGCCTACGGTTGATTATTTTGTCGAAAAAGTTTTTCGAAACTATCAAGGCCATCAGGCGCAAGATGTAATTATAGATTACGCGATATGCGTCACATGTGCACAGAAATTTTACCAGAAGATTTCGCAAGAATCAATGCAAAATATTCAGCAGTATTTAGGTAAAGCAATGGAAAAGAACTTGGGAAAAGCCGTCGATCTAAATGAACATCTTTTTGCAAAATGTATTGTCCACGATACCCCAGTATCAGAATCAGAAGAATATCAGATATTTGGCCATTGCCGAGGAACAAAATTATTACTTGATACTCCGCCTTATGCTATCGGTTGGAAAGCCATAGAAGAAATATCAACGAAGCTTAGTAAATCAACCAAAGATGAAATGGACGGTTTCTTTAATAAGCATTTTACGCCCGATCCAGATCTTTTTGCCAATCCAACAAAACCAAAACTGGTCTTGATCTAAAAAGTAAATGGTATTAAACTCAAGGGTAGAAGCCTTGACCCTAGCTTCCGACGCAGAGCTTCGGGGAATTAAACCTATTGGGCTATCGCCCTGCGATTAAATCATAAACATCTGGTTGTTTTGTATCTTCTTTGGCTAGTTGAGTTGATCCCCTCTTAAAAATCTTAATTTGAGACGGACGTCTGCCGCGTAAATACTTCCAGGATAGTCTATTAAAAATTTAGTGTAAAGCTCCATCGCAGAGGTATAATCTTTCAGATACTTATCATAAATGCTTGCCTTTAAGAATAATGCATCATCACCTAATATGCCATCATTATGGTTTTGAATGATTTGGTCTAAGGCATTGGTTGATTTTTCATAGTTGCCTTGCTTAAGAGATATTTCAGCAATGTCATAATAACATTCGTCCACCAGAGAATGATTAGGATGTTGGGCTATCAGATTATTTAATAGTTGAATAGCCGTATCAGGTTTATTTTGAAAAGTCATCAATTGAATATTGGCAAATTCCTTTAAGATGTAATCAGAGGTATCGAATGCAGTATTGTTCTTAATTAACAGACTCATAGCAATGGCATCATTCGAAATCTCTCTTGTTGTGGCGTCCTTGAGTATGTCAAGATGACTTTTTGCCAATTTAAAGTTTCCTGCGTAATAGCTTAGTTTGGCATTTTTCAATTTTGCATTGAAACCTAAAGGACTTTCCTTATTTGATTTTTCAACTTGGGAATATAAGAGCGTGGACTCCCAAGGTTGCTCATCCAATAGATAAACGTCTCCAAGATCTAACTTGCACTGAGCGATGAGGGAATTGGGCGACCGCCGATCGTCAATGATATAATTAAGGGTATTAATCGCTTTATCTAACTCGTCGAGATAAAATGCATGTATTAGAGCTTTGTTTCTTAATGCATTTAGCGAAGTTGGATTTGAGCCTTCTTCATTAAATAGAACTTCGTACTCTGAAGCTAATGCGCGAAGCGCCTCTTTATCAATAGGATAAGTCTTTTTTGTCTTATTTTCTTTGGCTTCTATAAGTTCTTTCCTTGCCTGTCTCCCATAGTAGTTGTCTGGATACGTTTTTATCAAATACTCAAATACCGTGATCGCGTCATCCCAATATTCATTTTTCAGGGCAAGTTGTCCAATCTGCATGGTTTCGTTACCACCACTATCTGTTCGTTTGTCTAATGCTCTGGCTTGTATAAACGCAGCGTAAAAGTTTTTTCTTTGAATTTCGAGCCAAATTAATAACTCAGCATACATTGACTGATTAGGATTTTGTTGGATTTTTTGGATGAGCTTTTGTTCGAGTAGCGTTTTTTCTTCCTCATTTTCCAGCAAGCTTTGAAAGAGATTTTTTATGTAGGCTAAGTTTCGAGGATTTCGTTCTGCATACGTCAAATATTCGGTAATCATCATCGAGTTGTCATTTTTTAATCTATAAATAGCCGCCAATTCTAGGGCATTCATGGTGGACTGATTACCAATTTTTCTCGCTTTCAAATAAAAATCAACTGCCTCGTCGTATAATCTTTGATTACCGAGATTTTGCGCGATTACTGTTAAATGATATGGTGAAGATTCGTAGGTCTTTTCAAGGTCATTGAGGTACTTTTTCTTTCTATCGTCCTGTTCATTAAGATCATAGAACTTTACAAAGTTTGCCTTATAAAAGAAGTTATCGGGGTAATTTTTGGTTACATAATCTAAATACTTCTCCACTTTCTTCATATCATCCTGAGCCATAAGGAGCTCAAAGTAATTGCTATGTATGAGCGGTATGTTGTTCTTTTCCTTTCTCAATTCTTCATATAGAGATAATGCCTTTTCTTGCTCGCCATTTTGATAATATTCATTGGCAAGTTTGGCTTTTTCTGTTTGAGCAAACAAATTGAATATTGCTATTGAAAAAAGTATGCTAATTAGTTTTCTCATTGATTTGAATTAAGAGTTATTCACATATTGGGAATGAATAATATAAAGTAAATGAATTTTTAAAAGAATCCTTTCTTATTATTAGTTGTGTGGATTTGTGGGTAAGTCGTGAAAAGAAAGTTTGATAATTCGAATTGTATATAAGTATTAGGTTTTGTTGGTCTTGTATACAGCTTATAAACATGTAATTGTCTGAACAATAGATATTTTACGTGTTATGTGGATAAGGTTTATCTTTTTGGTGTATTTAGCATAATTGGTTTGATAGTATTGATAAGCATGTGTAGTACATCATATTTAGTTAAAGTTATCCATACATTAAGTCATGTTGTTGGAGGTTAATAAATTGAATGTGCATAGATCAGAAGTTACCTTCAGTTTATGCACGTTTATCCACGCTTTATTAACCATTGGAATCATACAATTTTCAATGTGAAATCTGTTCTTAAAGTATGAAGAAATTAACATTACAAGAAATGATGTACGGTTATTCAACTTTAAAAAATTCTCTTGCATAAGTGAACGACTAGAATTCATAGTTTAATTCAATTGCCCAATTGGCTCTTAGATCGGTGAATTCCTGAAAATTAATGATTTGTTCAGGGGCTTCTAGTCTAAGTATGTTCCCTGGTGACCATCGGTTGTTGTTGTCAGTATCAACGAATATTCTCACTGAATACTCTGCTGGAGGAAGAGCGTAGAAATTACATGTTACGCAATTGCTCATTTTGGCTATCGTTTGTTGTTTGCTATCGACTAAGCGTACTTGATAATTAATAAGTTCTGTTTTAGTGTTCACGGTTATGGTACCATAGTTTTCAGGGTTGTAAAATTTACCGGTGATCACTTCAGCCTTACTTGAGTCGTTCATGATAGAGTTAAATGCACCTTTTAAAATGCTGATCTTGAAGTTGTTTCGATTCACTGCATTCAAGTAGTTAAATTGTCGTAAACCTATAGAGTCTATGTTGGTAGTGTCACGGAAGTAATAATTAATCAGACTGTCTATGGCGAGATTATATGAAGACTGATTAAATGGCGAATAGATTGTATAGTTTGAATATTCATCGTCGTGAATCAGAGAGTCAATTGGAAAAGTCAAGGAAGTGATTGTATCGATTTTGACCTTAAAGCTCTCCTTTGAAACTAAAGCTGGTACGTTGCTGGAAGAGACTATTCGTGTACCACTGGAGGAAGATTTTATGGAATGGTCAAGTTTGAATTCTTCTATTTTTCGGCTTGATTCTTGAAACTTAACAAATAATGTATCAATAGAATTATTATTTACTGTATCTGTGGCTTTCACTATTACCTGAAGGCTGTCAAAAAGGTTTATGGAATCCTGATAAATTCTTATCACTTGATTATCTGATACTTTTCTGGCGTATTGAAATGGGCTGATTGAGAATCTTGTGATGGGCTTAGAATATCTAATCTCATAATATTGTGCGGACGGACGTGCTGAAATGAACTTCAATTTGCTAGCATCAACGGTGATGAATTTCATATTAATCGAATCAGGGTCAAATGCGGGTTGAAGCGTATCTGCAAAAAGGGCATGTGGTTCAACTGTTGGATCTAATTGGAGATTATTATTCTTATCTTCAAAGGCAATGAGAATATACTTTCCGGTTTTAATATTTCTTAATTCAAATTGACCGTTATCAAGAGATTTGGTGAAGTAAGTTGGCTTTTGAGTAACAAAATCTAAACTGTCGTTGATTTTGTACAAAGAAATGTTGAATTTTTCTTTAGGCGTTAATCCTGTTAGTAATGATCCAATTGATCCAATGACTTTGAGCGAGTCAATATATGAACCGGTACTGAAAGATAGTGATAGATTGTCAGGTGGTGTTTTCTCTGTGATATCTGTTATACCGTTGGCAAAATTGAGTGTATAGGTTGTGCTGTCGCTGAATGGCTCCTCAAATCGAAGAATCAATCTTGTCTTTTTGATGATCGATTTATATTTTGATTCAAAGAATGGTGTAATAATTAGATTTTGTTTCAGTTTATCGGCATTAATGTATTCGTCAAACTGAAGAGTGATCTCATTATTTTTGAAGTTGATTTCTTCATTGACGGGATTACTGTAAACGAGAGTTGGAGGTATTGTATCTTTAGGTCCTCCTGTTGGAGTTATGGGATTGGCACACCTACTGGAAAATATTTCGAAGACCATAATTATTAACAGACCATATAAAGTTTGTTTCATTTGCTCACTACGTATATAAGGCTTGAGTAATTACAGGAATCCTTAGCGGCCTTGTTAGAAATGTAACCAGTTTTAAGACCCTGTAATAGCGATCCTGTAGTTTTGTTCTTTTCGGTAAGCATTGAGACGTAATAGGAATCAAACTTCATAGGTAGAACTTCAATCAACTGTAATTTGAGTTTTTTAAGTAGGAATACAAATGAAGATTGATTGAAGTGATATAGATGTCGAGGTACATCATAGGCTGCCCAATTTGATCCATAAATCTTAGCATCGTAGGAGGCAATATTCGGAACGGCAATAAACATAAACCCATCCTTGGAAAGTTTCTTTCGAAGCAGTCTTATTGTTTCTTTTAATTCGTGAATATGTTCAATAACATGCCAAGCAGTAATAATGTCAAATGACTCCTCTTTTTGAATACTCGAAATGGAATTCAGAATCGTCGCACCAGATACTGATTGGGCAATATTAAGTGCGTCAGAATCTTGATCATACCCAAATGTTGTGTAGGTAGAAGGAGTGGCTGATAGGAAATGACCAGTACCACATCCAAAATCTAATAACCTCCCTTGTTTTATATATTTTTTAATGAGTCGGTATTTATTGGTGGTTGTATAGCCCCTTACTAGTTTGTAAATGAGGTTAATGGGTGTATTGGCAGTATTACTATGTGAAATATAGTCTGGACTATTATAATATTTCCCTATTTGCTCTTTTGTGGGTCTAGGGTTGGTGAAAACCAGCTGGCATTTTCCACACTTTACTAGAGCGAAACTTTCTTCACTAACAAGCGAATCTTTACAAATCAAATGATTGTTAAAACTGGTATGACCACAAGATGGGCACTCCTCTAGTTTTTCGTACATAATCTTATTTATTCAAGAATACCATTAAAATGGAAATATCGGAAGGTGAAACTCCACTAATCCGTGAAGCTTGTCCAAGTGTTGATGGTTTGATCTTAGTAAGTTTCTCTTTTGCCTCAGAAGAAAGAGAACTTAATTGATGATAATTGAAAGTATCTGGGATGTATCGTCCATCAAGGTTCTTGAGTCGCTCACTATTTTCTTGTTCTCTTAATAGATAGGTTTCATATTTAACTTCAATTTCAGCATTGAGCTTGTGATGATCGTCATATAATGTGTCAAATGTAATCGAATTGTGCAAAGTGGCTAAGGTGTCTATTGATAAACCTGGCCTTTTAAGTAGTTGATATAATGATGTCCGATCTCTTATGGGTGATTCGTTTAATCGGGCCAGCTGCTCATTAATTTCGCTTTGTTTGAAGGTAGTCTCTTTTAGATATCCAAGTAATTGTTGTGATCGGGTTTTTTTAAACAACATAAGATCGTATCGTTCTTGTGTAGCTAATCCAAGCTGATAGCCTTTTTCCGTCAACCGAATGTCTGCATTATCCTGCCTTAAAAGCAACCGATGCTCGGCTCTAGAAGTAAACATACGATAAGGTTCTTCCGTTCCCTTGTTTATTAAGTCATCAATTAACACACCTATATAAGCTTCTGACCTGTCTAAGATAAATGGCTCTTTATTATGTACTTTTTGGTGAGCATTAATGCCAGCCATAAGACCTTGGCAAGCGGCTTCTTCATAACCTGTGGTACCATTAATTTGACCTGCAAAATATAGTCCGCCGATTAATTTGGTCTCAAGTGTAGATTTTAATTGAGTAGGTTGGAAGAAGTCATATTCAATTGCGTAACCTGGTCTAAACATTTTGGCATTTTCAAATCCAGGAATAAGTTTTAAGGCTTTGTATTGGATATCCTCAGGGAGTGAAGTGGAAAAACCATTAACATAAACTTCAACCGTCTCCCATCCTTCTGGTTCTACGAAGATTTGGTGCCTGTCCCTTTCGGCGAATCTGTTAATTTTATCTTCGATAGAAGGGCAGTAACGGGGGCCCAATCCTTTAATACGACCGTTAAACATTGGTGATTGATCGAAACCTTCTTCCAATTGATTGTGAACATCTTTATTGGTATATGTTATCCAACAACTTCTTTGTTTTGATAAGGGTCTCGTAGGCATATAGGAGAACTTACCAGGTTTCTCATCCCCTAGTTGTTCTTCCATTTTTGAAAAATCTAGCGAGCGTCCGTCGACTCTTGGCGGAGTTCCAGTTTTCATACGACCCGATTCGAAACCAAGTTTAATTAACTGTTCAGTAATTCCTGTAGCTGCTCTCTCACCCGTCCGTCCGCCACCAAAAGACTTTGAACCAATATGAATTAAACCATTAAGAAAAGTACCATTCGTAAGAATGACGCTTTTCGCTCTAATCTGTAAGCCTAATGAAGTGACAACACCGGTAATTTGCTGGTTTTCTGTCGTAATACCGGTTACCATTTCTTGCCAAAAGTCAACATTATGATTGCGTTCTAATGCAAGTCGCCATTCTTCAGCGAATCTCATTCTATCTGATTGTGCTCTTGGACTCCACATGGCCGGACCTTTACTCCGATTGAGCATTCGAAATTGGATCATTGTCTTATCAGTGATGATTCCAGACTGGCCTCCGAGCGCGTCAATCTCACAGACAATTTGACCTTTTGCTAACCCTCCCATTGCTGGGTTACATGACATCTGTGCTATGGTATTCATGTTCATTGTTATCAACAGAACTTTTGAACCCATGTTGGCTGCTGCTGCTGCTGCCTCACATCCGGCGTGTCCAGCGCCTACTACAATCACATCGTAATTTGCTAACATATTAATTTTTGGTGTTCCACGTGGAACACATGAATTTTAAAGTATTAAACTGTTCCACGTGGAACTATTTATTAAATAACAAAAGATAGTCATCTTCTGTCCTCGTCATTCGTATTTTGTCCTTCTCGCTTTTATCAAGATATCCGAGAAGGTGAAGAAGGCCATGTACCATAATTCTATGTAATTCTATTATTTCATTGATGCCATTGTCATCAGAGTAATCTTTTATTCTATCAATACTAATAAAAATGTCCCCCGCGATCTCATTGTCTCTTTCGGAATGATCAAAAGTGATGACATCAGTGTAATAGTCATGATTGAGGTAGTTTTTGTTAATCTCTAATAGGTAGTCATCCGAACAGAAGATAAAGTTTAGATCCCCGATCGTATGGTTTTCCTGTTGTGCAACCATCTGAAGCCAATGGATAGTTATAGTTACATCGTCTAGAAAGTGACTCCTATCTTCATTGTGAAGGAAAATTGGCATTTTAAGAAAGATAGAAAAAGAGTGCTACCTGTTTTCCGTTCTCAGTGAAATGAACTTCATCGCAAAGATGCTTCATTAAGAAAATTCCTCGCCCACCTGGTTTTTCCAAATTTGATGGAGATGTAGGATCAGGAAGATTGTTAAAGTCAAATCCTGGACCTTCGTCAGAAACCATAAACTTAATAATGTGATCATCAAGTTCGAGTTTTAAAGTAACGTTCTTATTAGATTCACCTTTGTTCCCATGTAGGATAGCATTGTTAACGGACTCGGTGACGGCTATCATGATATTGCCATAGATGTCGTCATTGAGATGATATTTATCTTTTGCATTGTCAATAAAGCTTTCGACAATACGAATGTTTTCCGAGAGAGATGGAATTTGTATCTGAATACTGTTCATTTAGTTATCGCTACTTAAACGTTGAAAATAGTCGTTCACTTCTTTTTTATAAAATGGACTTAAATCTAATGGAATTGTTTTTAACAATTCAATTTCAGCCTTTTTGGCTTTCAGGTATTCCTCGAATGCTGGGGTAAGTTCGTTGTAATTATCTTTCGCTGACTGTGCTTCTCTTTCAGGAGATTCTTTCTGCTCTCTCAATGCATCCGTAGCTTCTAACATTTTAGTAAGTATTTCTTCTTGTCTGTTTATTAAGTTATCTGAAAGACGTTTATTAACCAGATCTTCTTCATTTTCTTCCATTTTCTGGATAATCTCTTTAAGCGACTTTGCTGCACCACCGTTTTCAGGTTGACCTTCCAACTGTTCCTGAAGCTGTTTCATTTCTTCACGTAACATTGATTGTTCCGCTGCAAGCTGTGCAAGTTCTTCAGATAATTGCCGGCCTGATTTACCACTCTTTTTTAGTTCTTGAATCTGCTCGCTAAGTTGTTTTTGTACTTGGCTCATATCTGGTAGTCCTTGTTGTTTTTTGTTTCCTGGTTTAGGTTTACCCATTGCTTCTGACATAGCCATTTGCATCTGTTCTAAAACATCACCTAGTAATAAGGCAAGGTTGTTCATTGATGTCATGGCATATTGTTGGTGACTAGTGGCCTTGTTTTTGTTCCTTTCACGAAGTTCTTCCATAGCATCGTCAAGATTCTCACTAATCTGGGATACTTCTCTGGTTATGAAGTTGCTTATCTGAACGACTCTGCTGGCGAGTGCTGTTAAGCTGTCTTTGACTACCTCAGTGTTTTTCACAAGTTTTAACTGATCCTGTGATAGTTCTAGAAACCTCGGATCTACTTGATTGACCTGTTGAAATTCTTTAATCAACCTTTCTTCTTCAAAAGATAGCCTTATAAGATTGTCAACAATATTTTCCAAATCTTGCATGTTCTCCTGCATCATCTCCATCTCCATACCTCCCTGCATTTGGTCCATTTTACTTGCCATCTTTTTCATCTGTCCGGCAGCATCTTTTTGTTTCGTTTTAGTTTTTTTGGAGTCATCTGTTTTCATATTCTCCAAAAGTTGTTCTAAATCTTTTTGAATGTCATTCGCTTCATCATTAAAGTCTGATATTGGCTCAGGCCTACTAAGTTCCTCGTTGAGCTTGTTAATATTATCAAGGTTCTCCTTAATCTTATCAAATTCATCATTGATTTCTTTTTGTTCATCGGTGTGCGACTCTGGAGTGTCTTCCTTCTGTGATAAATTCTCTTGCTTGTCGCCAAGTTTGTTGAGGTCATTCGCTGTTTTTTGAATCTCCATTTCGAGTTTCATTCTTTTAAACAGTTCGAGTGTCCGTTCTAGCTCTTTTTCTAAATTATTCTCCTTTTTGTTGATTTTTGAAAGTTGATCTTTTACTTCTTGATTATCAGCTTGTTCGGCTAGTAATTTCTTCAGCTCATCGTAGAGCTTTTTAGTTTCTTCATCAAGAAGCTCGTCAATTAGCTTCTGTAGTTCCTGAGACTTCTTTTTCAGCTTATCATCTGCTGGTTGGAACTTATCTTGCATTTTTAGCAGATCGTCGTGCTCTTTTGTGAGTTTTTCCAGCTGACTTTCTATTTTATTTCTGTCTTTTAGGATATTCTCTATCATTTTTTCTTCCTGCCAGCCAATTTCTGCTTTACTCTTAAGTTTATTCTCGAGTTTTTCAAGCTGTTCGGAAAGTTCTTGGCTCTGACTTCTCGAGTCTTCTAATCTGTTCTCTGCTTGAAGCTGCTGGTCATCTAGTTTTTTGGTGAGCTCCTTTTCATCTGGCTTATCAAAATAGAATGTTTTTGATTTAGCCAACTTTGATCCATTTACTCCGTCATTATCTTTTACGTATATAGCGACTTCTATCGAGCTATGATCTTTGATAAAAGGGTTAATATCAAGGACTTGAATAAAAGACTGATTGTTTTTATTTTTATTGAAAGCAATATTTACGGTGTGTGTTGCTCCAGATTCAATTTCTTTAATTTGTGCGTATAACGCACTAAATCCATAATCGTCGTAAATAGAACCATCAATAATTAAGTTTTGATAAAGTGTTGTATCAGGAATGTAGTTTACATCTATACTTGGCGCTTTATCTTCTATCACGTTTATGGAATAGCGTATAGGTGTCTTATTGAGTCCGAATTCATTTTTAAGCAAAATTCCATAATCGAAGTTATCAAGTATCTGACGGGAGACGGATGAACGGTTATTGCTTACCGTGAATTGGCTTGTATCCGAATCATTAATCAAATAGCTGTTTATGGTGTTTTTAGTATTAAGTTCCCAAGTAATCTCAGTACCCTGGGGAACAATTTTACTCCCAGTATTATCAATGATTTCGTTTTTAAGTCCAGTATAGTTGGGGTAATTCAGGGATAATGTCAGTTTTACTAATTCGGGTCTAGGTACAGCTTCAATCACTTGAGAATTTGACTTAAACCCTGCTGCTTCAACAAAGAATGAGATGTTTTCCCTTATGTTGGAAAATTTTAAGTGATACGACCCATCGGGACGAGGAGATAAAACTGTCGCTCGTGAATTTTGAATTAAGCTAATATTTTCGGGAATATTTTGACCAATAAGGTTGAGTTGAACAAAAAAGTCTTCACCTATAAAAGCCTGATAATCAGATGCTTGAAACGAAAAGTTGAAAGGTGCAGGTTTATTAAATTCCCGATTGAAATTGACTATACGTTTAGGGCTATCAGAAATAAGTGAGGGACTTACAAAAGCGGCCAGAGATACAATTGTTAATAGCCCGATTAACCAATAGCCGTACTTTAAGTTTTTCTTAATGTTGATACTAGACTCGAAATTGACTATTTGCATATCCCTTGTCTTCTGTTCGAGAGCCGCTATCAATAATTCGTTATGATCGGGATTTTGCGAGAGCTGTAGATAGTTCAACAATTTATCTTGAATTATCGGGAAGCTAAGACCTATTTCTTTGGCCAGATCGACATCATTGATTCCTTTTCTTAACCGAAACAATTCTGTCACGGGCTTAATGACAAATAGAACAGACAGGGATATAGATGTTCCTAGGAATATTAAAAAGAAGATGGTGCGAGTCAGTGAGTCAAACCAAAATTGATCTTCGAGAAAAGAAAAAACGAAGAAAGCACTTATTGAAATAAGTAAGAAAAATATAATCCCTCGAATAATATCATTGCGATATCTCTTTCTCCGATAGGATTCAATTTTATCTTTAATTATTTGATGGCTCATAGCAGGGACTAACGTATTTTAATCAATTATGATTGAGATCGAAACCCAATTCCTTATCAAAGTATTCAAGTACGTACATTTTTAACAGTTTTTCTTGTTCAAGGAGGTCGAATCTAGGGAGGCTTTTTATGAGTCTCCAATGAGGCCAGCCTTCATTATCCAGCCCATCTAGTTCGTAAAAACCACCGAAAGACAATACTTTACAAATGGCGATGTGCATTAAATCTTGTTTCTCTTCTTTGGAAAAGTTTTTTCTCCCTGCACCGAGCTCTTGGACTCCAATTAAAAATAGTACGGCATTAAGGTCTTTTGGTTTTTTACCGAGACTAACTTCTAAATGCAGTAGCAATTTGACCCAGTCTTTCTGTAAACTCAGATCTTTATTATATACCATTTACCTGAATTTATTATATTTCAATTTATGAAAGCTAAAGGTATTGTTATTGAACTCATAGAAAGTTTTGTTTCTTTAATCTATCCAAATGTTTGTATCAATTGTTCTAAAGTCCTTTTCAATTACGAAAAGGGAATTTGTTCTATATGCTTAGCTAATCTACCAAGGTGTTCATCAAATATGATTTTGGAGAAAGAACTAAAGAATAAATTTATTTTTGAACCTAAAATAGACAATGTAAAAAGTTTTTTAATATACCGCCCCAAAGGTATTGGGCAAAAATTAATCCACGCACTTAAATACAAGGATAATCAACAATTTGGTCATATTCTTGGGTCTATGTTTGCAGAGGAACTGTCAAAAGCAAACTTTCACGAAAAATACGATCTCGTAATTCCGATTCCTTTACATAAAAACAAATTGAGGACAAGAGGCTACAATCAATCGGAATGTATTGCTAACCCTATAGCAGAGAAGCTGAAATTACCTCACGCTCCTCATGGACTTATTCGCACGGTGTTTACGAAAACACAAACTAGGAAAGATAAAGTCCACAGATGGTCAGGATTAAACAATCCTTTCGTGGTTAATGATGAATATGACTTAAATGAACGGCGAATCCTGCTCGTAGACGATGTGATCACGACAGGAGCTACGATATCAGCTGCTGTAGAGGCTCTTATTTTGGCGGGAGTGACTTCCGTTGGGGTGGTTTCTTTGGCTATGCCAAAAAAATAAGGGTGAGAAATTAATCTCACCCTTATCTATTTTTCGCGTTTGTAGTATTAACTAGTAATTCGTTCCTGCTCTAATCATTGCACATCTAAAACCAATAGTAGATGTTGCAGAATCTTCAAACATTGAACGTCTTGTTCCTGGTGATAACCAATAAGCTACATCAGCCCATGATCCACCTTTATAAACTCTCATTCTTTTTGTTGGAGGGCTATCTGGATCGTATGATTTCTGCAAACCAGTTTTATTAACCCATTCGTCTTCAGCGTATTCTCTTTCATTACCTATAAAAGAATAATTTGCGTCATATCCAGTTTCAGGATCACCTATTCCATTTCTTCTTACTGGGTTCATATCTTCCATTTCTTGGAATGACAGAGGTCTGTAAACATCCTGTACCCACTCGTTCACATTTCCAGCCATGTTATACAAACCGAAATCATTTGGTGGATAATCATATACATATGTAGGAATCATAGCACCATCATTAAGCTTACCTGCTATACCTGCATAATCACCTTTTCCTCTTTTAAAGTTGGCAAGAAAGTAACCCATGCTTTTTCCATAAGGGTTTCTAAGTGCGTGACCATCCCAAGGATAAAGTCTTCTATGCGTTTGATTTTCGTCTAACCACTGCGTTCCTATCAATGCTTGAGCCGCATATTCCCACTCAGCTTCTGTAGGAAGTCTGTAGTTAGGAAGAACTACTCCTGACTCTAACGGAATTCTTGGTGATCCTGAGCTTGATGCTACAGGATCTCCCTCAGCACCTGCAAAATCATCAATACCACCGCCACCACCGGCAAATGGGTCTAAAATTCCAGCATCCTGAGCTAATTTCATATTAACCACTCTGGTTCTCCATTGGCAATAGTTCACGGCTTGTCTCCAATTAACTCCTACTACAGGAAAAAACCTGAAACCAGGATATCTGTAATAATGGTCTACATACGGATCATTGTAAGCAAGGTCTTTTGCCCAAACGGAAGTATCTGGTAAGTTATTTTTCCAATAATACTCGTCACTATCTTGTTTGATGTAGAATTCGTACTCTAACCAGTTAATATTGGCAACTTCCGTTTCGTCCATATAAAAGGATGCGACTGTAACTGCTCTTTCAATATTGTCGTGGCTGTTTAATAAATCTTCTTCAAAAGAACCTAGAACAGTTCGACCACCTTCTATAAAAATTAGATTAGGTCCTTCTGGCTGTCCATTGAATTCATTTACTTGGAATCCTCCTTCTTCGTTGAATTCTAATCCTGTGGCCATACTGTATGGGCCTGGATATACACTAGTTGGTGCTCCGCCTCCTGAGCATGAGCTTAGGAATAACGCAAACGCCGCAACCAAAGCGGGTATGCTAGTTGCATTTACAAATTTTTTCATAACCTGTTCGTCTTTACTTGTTTACTTAAAACGCTTCAAAATAGTATTTAACACAAATATTTCAAAATTAGCGATACTAGACAATGATTTGAGACATATATACGCACTAATTCGAAATTAAAACCTCAATTTCGATAAATTATTGTTTTCAAACACCCTCTGAGAGACTTTTTATTTCTTGTAATATTAAAATTGCATCCTCGATTCGTTCAATATCACTGAAACTTATAATGAGTTTCTTCTTGTATTCGCGCATTTTACTGCGATTAGAATGTATTTTAACGTATTTCAATATCTGACCAAATAACTCAGACTGAAAATATGTATCGTCCTTATTTTCTGAGACGTAACACTTCATTTGCTCACTTTTGACCGAAAGCTTTTCGAAACCTAGTTGAATGGCAACCCATCTAAGTTCTACTGATTTAAAAAGATCTTCTACCTGTGAAGGTATGGGACCAAAGCGATCGAGCATCGATTTTTGGAAGTCTGACAAGGCTTGGCTGGTTTTGATATCATCCAGCTGAGAATAAAGGCTTAATCTTTCTGAAATATTTTGAACATAGGTTTCAGGAATTAATATCTCTAGGTCTGTTTCTATGGTGCAATCTTGTTTTATTGCTTCAAGGTTCTCTTTACTACCGAGTTCTTTTTCGAATAGACTTTTAAATTCCGTCTCTTTCAGTTCAGAAACGGCTTCATCGAGTATTTTATGATAGACGTCAAAGCCCATGTCATTAATAAAACCGCTTTGTTCACTTCCCAGAAGATTTCCGGCACCTCGTATGTCAAGGTCTCTCATGGCTACTTTTATTCCATCTCCTAAATCAGAAAACTCCTCTAATGTAGTCAACCTCTTTCTCGCATCAGCTGATAAAGTAGATACCGGAGGCGTTAACAGGTAACAGTAGGCTTTCGTGTTTGACCGCCCAACCCTACCTCGCATCTGATGGAGATCGGATAAACCAAACATATGCGCTCGATTTATTATAATGGTGTTGGCATTAGGTATGTCTAACCCTGATTCAATAATGTTGGTAGAGACTAATACATCGTATTCTCCTTCAATAAACCTGAGCATTACTTTTTCTAGCATTTTGCCATCCATTTGTCCGTGGGCAATTCCAATTTTAGCATCAGGGACGAGCTTATAGACTAAGTTTCCAATTTGCTCAATATCGCTCACCCTATTATGGACAAAAAATACTTGACCTCCCCTTCTGATTTCATGACTCACAGCATCTCGAATGACTTCTTCGTTTAGTTCAAGAAGTTCGGTGGTCACAGGTCGCCGGTTTGGCGGAGGTGTTGAGATGATTGACAAATCTCTGGCGCCCATAAGAGAGAAATGTAGGGTTCGAGGAATTGGTGTTGCTGTGAGGGTGAGCGCATCCACGTTTACCCTCATTTCTTTAAGTTTCTCTTTGACTTTTACTCCAAACTTTTGCTCCTCATCAATGATCATCAACCCAAGGTCTTTGAATTCTATGTCTTTGTTTACAATTCGGTGAGTACCGATTAAAATGTCAATCTTGCCATTGGCTACATTTTTCTTGATTTGATTTATTTCTTTGGTGGTCTTAAACCTGTTGATATAATCGACTGTCACGGGAAAACCTTCAAGCCTTGCCGAAAAAGTTCTATAATGCTGGAGGGCTAAAATGGTTGTTGGTACTAAAATGGCTACTTGTTTACCATTATTGACAGCTTTAAATGCAGAACGAACAGCAACTTCTGTTTTTCCAAAACCAACATCACCGCAGACTAATCTATCCATAGGATGAGGTTGTTCCATATCGGCCTTTACATCTGCAGTTGCGCTGGCTTGATCTGGCGTATCTTGATATAGAAAAGAGGATTCTAATTCTGCTTGTAAGTAATCGTCTAACTCGAAACGAAAACCAGGAGCCGCTTTTCTTTTAGCATAAAGGCTTATCAGGTCTTTTGCAATATCCTTTACATGCTTTTTTACCCGCTTCTTCTTGTTTTCCCAATCTTGGGTACCGAGTTTATTTATTGCTGGTGGAGTACTGTCTTTACTTGAGTACTTAGATATCTTATGTAGTGAATGGATACTTATATATAGTAAATCATCGTCACGATAGATTAATCTAAGTACTTCTTGCTTACTACCGTTAGTTTCTACAGTGTCTAATCCAGCAAACCGTCCAATTCCATAATCTATGTGCACTACGAAATCCCCAGGTTGCAGCGTCTTCAGCTCTCGTAGGGTCAAAGATTTGGTTTTGGAAAACTTCTCTTTCGTTTTGTATTGGTGAAATCGATCAAATATCTGGTGATCAGTGTAACAGACGATTTCATGGTTTTCATCTATAAATCCTTCTCGCAAACTACCCGCAAGTCCATCAAACCTTAAAGCAGGGTCTATTTCATGGAAAATCGTTTCCAGCCTTTCGAGTTGCTTCGATGATTCTGCGGAAATGAAAGTGCTGAATGTTTGCTGCTGCCATTTGTGTAGGTCTTGTGCTAGTAAATTGAAGTTTTTATGAAAATGCGGTTGGGCTTTGATGTTTAAATCGAATTCTTCATCTGGTTTTAAATAAAATCTATTCCCAAACTCAATTAAATTAAATGTTTTAAGAATTGCCGAAAATGAACTTTCTGAATCAAAAAGATCGTCCGGGTTCAGCACAACCTGAGTGTTGCCGCTTACTTTCATTATCGAAGAAAAAGATTCTTTTGCCTTCAAAAATCCCTTTTCAACCAAGTCAAGGGTTTCGCGATAATCCTTGATCCAGAGACGAGTATTTTTTGGAAGAAAGGAAAGAAAAGACTGCCGCTGTTCTCGAAGTAGTTTCGTTTGTACGTTGGGAATTAGCGTAATGTGGGTCAAAACTTTTGTTGAAAGTTGAGTTTCTGGGTCAAACTCTCTGATGCTTTCTATTTCATCGCCAAACAACTCGAACCTATATGGATAACTTCTCGAAAATGAGAAAACATCAACAATTCCGCCCCTTACTGCGAACTGCCCTGCTTCATATACGAAATCACTTTTTTCAAAATCGTAGCTGATCAGCAATTCAGTAATGAATTCAACATCTAACTTCTCACCGATGGAAATTTTAAAGGTATTGTCGGTAAGTGATTGTTTGTTAATCACTTTTTCATAAAGCGCATCTGGATACGTGATGATCAGATGATCCTCTTTTTCATTGCTTTGAATTTGATTTAATACTTCTGCTCTTTGTAAAACATTGGCATTTTCTGTTTCTTCAAATTGATAGGCTTTTTTATAAGAACTTGGAAAAAAGTGCAGCTTTTCGCGATCCACAAAGTTGCTCAGGTCATCTAGAAAATAGGCTGCTTCTTCTTTATCGTGTAGAATAAAAAGGTGGGATCCCCCCTTTCTAAGAAACAGGCTGCTGGCTGCTATAGCATCAAAGCTGCCCGAGAGCCCTTTGATACGGGTTACCTTGTTCGCTTCTACAGCATTTGATATTTTTTCCAAAAAGGCACTCTTGGAATATCGACTAATTAATTCTTCTAACTTCAAAACATTGGAAATAGGGCACAAAACTATTCTTATTATCTCGAACCTTTCTGCTAAGAGTCGGTTTAATAATTCACAAAATAATGTTGCACCAGAAAACTAAACATAGCAGCCACATACCTTTTTACGAAAAGATGCACGCATCAGAGCTGATCGTATACTTGCTCATGGGTAGCAGCGCTATACTTTTCGCTGTATTAATAGTCAGTAGTTTTTTTTCAAAAAGCGCTGAATCCGTCAATTTATCTTTGTACTTTATTTTGAGTACTATGGTACTATTGTTTAGCTCAAAGTTTTCTTTCAGGATTAAGCATCTTTTCTTTCAAGAAGACTGGAAAGCCATTCGCAATTCGGTGCTTATATTAACATTGAGTGGTTTGGCATTTATTGGTTTCCAATACTTGGGCTGGTCTGAGATGAAAAACAATGGCTCGCTTAGTCGCTTTAATGATTTCTTTTATTTGCTATCTGGATTACATGTTGTACACATAGTCCTTATGGTGCTGTATTCAGGAAAAGTATTTAGAAAGTATTTAAAAATGTCTATGGATCCAATCTACGCCATGTTAATTCAGGCAAATCCATTTGAGGTTAGAAAGATTGCACTGCTATCGCAATGCTGGTTGTACTTAGATGTAATATGGATGTTAATTCTGCTGGCTTTTCTGTTATAAAAGAAGAAAATAAAAAGATTATAAGAAAAAATTGAAACATACTAACAATGTAGCCGTTAAAACACATGAATGCGAATAATTCTAGCCGTTCCTACGGTTGGTTATTTTCATTTTTTTAGGTTAGGTTGGTGATTAAGACGTTGCGATTATCGCAACGTCTTTTTTTTTGTTATGATGTATTTACTCCGTTTTCATTGACTTGAAAAAGACTCTATCTTCGCATTTCATATCTATAAAATCACTTATGAGAAAATTGCTCTTTATAATCTGCTTGTGTTTTGCCACAACTTTTGCTTACAGCTGGGGACAAAATGGTCACCGAATTGTCGGATACCTAGCACAATTACATTTGTCGAAGAAGGCAAAAAAGAATCTTTCTAAAGTATTAGAAGGAAAAACTCTTGCTCAGGTTAGCACCTACATGGATTTTATTAAGTCTGATAATACCTATAGACACATGGGACCTTGGCATTATGCCACGATTCCTGATGACCAAACTTACGCCGAAGCAGGAACACCAGAGGAGTCAGATATCATCGCGACTATAGAAAGGTTGATTGCTGAGTTGGAATCTAAAAACTTCACTGATGAAGATGAACTTTTCGCTTTATCTTGTTTGGTGCATTTAATTGGCGATATACATCAGCCACTGCATGTTGGGAATGGTGAAGATAAGGGAGGAAATGACGTCAAACTCAAGTACTTCTGGGAGGACTCCAATTTACATCGTGTTTGGGATTCTGAAATGATTGACGGGCAACAGCTTAGTTTTACCGAATATACACATTGGCTCAATCGTGTATCAAAATCTAACAAAACAAATTGGCAAAACGACACGGTATTAGGCTGGGCCAATGAATCAAAATCATACCGTAAGCAAGTTTATGATCTTCCAGAAAACATGAATTTGACTTACAGATATAACTTCGATAATATTGATTTATTGAATTTGAGATTACAGCAAGCAGGTATTCGGTTGGCAGGAGTTCTCAATAAAATTTATGGTTAAAAGCCGTCAACATCGAAAAAGTGAACGAAAAAAAGGATTTCTAATATTAGAAATCCTTTTTCATTTTAAGCAAGAATTTGAATTTTCGATCCTTACAAAACGGTCATCCTGAGTTTAGCGGCGACTCCTTCCAACTCTACCAAAGCTTCAATGGCCAAAACCGCTTCCGGGCTTAATTTTAAAATTCTAGCAGCCTCCATTACCTGTTCTTTTTCTTCCAAGGCATATTCTCCATCTGCGCTACTCATGCGAATAGCGTCATAAATGAGCAATTTGTTGAAACTCGCGAATGAAGAGTTGAAAGAATTGAAGAGCGTCTCAAGATCAGCATTGTCATAATCAAAATCTTCCCAATCGGCGATGATGTCTTCCGGCACTCCTACATGCTTACCGAGTTCAAGGGTGAGCCACTCCAACTCAGGGTCTGAGACAATTCCATCAGATCCAGCAATTGTTAATAAACTGAAACCATACTCTTTCCAAGCGGAAGGCGGTACGAGAGTGATTCCGTAGAAAATAGGTGCTACTTTATTTAGTTCATTCATGGCATTCTTTAAAAAAGTAAAACAAATTAGCAACTATTATTTAAAGACAAAAAAAGGAATCATTATCTTAATGACTTATTATTATCTCAAAACAGAAAAAAAAGAATCATGTTTTCAGCATCAGATTTAGCTCAAATAAAACAACACCAACTAACCACTGATTTAATTGATTATCAGCTGGATAAATTCAAGAATGGATTTCCACCAACCAGCCTCTTTGCTCCTTCTCTAGAAAACTCAGGTTTACAAAAACTCAACGAAGCGGAGATTGAAAGTATTTTAGCGGATTATGACCATTTGACCAAAGGCCATGACCTTCTAAAGTTTGTGCCTGCTTCTGGAGCGGCGACAAGGATGTTTAAGTCTCTTTTTTCCTTCATGTCCGATTATAGCGGAACAGATGAAGACTATGAAAAGATGATCGCTGATCAAAGCTCTGGCTCTATTTTCACCTTTTTCAAAAACCTGGAAAAATTTGCTTTTTATGAAGACCTTAAGTCAGCTTATTCCGGTCCCGATTCTTTAGAAGAAGCACATGTTAAGCGTGAATATATCAAGATATTGGAGACCCTGCTTTCAGAAAAGGGCTTGGATTATGGCTCATTGCCAAAAGGCTTACTAAGATTTCATAAATATGAAAATGAGAACAGAACACCGGTAGAGGAACATATAGTTGAAGGAGCGCAATATGCAAAGCAAGCTGACGGTACCGTACAGCTACATTTTACAGTTTCTCCAGATCATATGGAAAAATTTAAGTCACATATTGAAGAAGTACGCGGAAAGTATGAAAGTAAGTACGACGTAAAACTTTCCGTTAGTTATTCAATACAAAAGTCATCAACAGATACGATTGCAGTTGATATGGACAATGAGCCATTTAGGAATGAGGACGGTAGCATCTTGTTTCGACCTGCGGGTCACGGCGCGTTGTTAGAAAACCTTAATGATATTTCTGCTGATGTTGTTTTTATTAAAAACATCGACAATGTGGTGCCAGACCACATGAAAGCCGAAACCATCAAATATAAAAAAGTGATAGGAGGCTTATTGCTTAAATACAAAGAGCAAATTCATGAGATGTATCACTCATTAGAAAAGGATGGCGACTTAGAAGCGGCTGTTCAGTTGCTAGAAAAAGTTGGCTTAAAACCTTCAGATTCATATGCATCGATGAGCGATGAGGAAAAGCGAACGTATTTGAAATCGAAGCTGAATCGTCCAATACGCGTTTGTGGAATGGTAAAAAGTGAAGGCGATCCCGGCGGTGGACCTTTTTGGGTAAAGTCCGAAGATGGGTCTATTACGCTACAAATTGTAGAAACGGCTCAAATAGACCTTACCGATGAAAATCAAAAGAAAGTTTTCAATGAAGCCACTCACTTTAACCCTGCAGATATTGTTTGTTACTTGAAGGACGTTGAAGGAAATGAGTTTGATTTAATGAATTATCGGGATCCAGATACAGGGTTTGTTACCAAAAAATCAAAAGACGGTCAAGACTTGAAGGCGCAAGAACTTCCAGGCTTATGGAATGGAAGTATGGCAGATTGGAACACTGTTTTTGTGGAAATTCCAGTGATTACTTTCAACCCGGTAAAATCTGTCAATGATTTACTAAAACCCGAGCACTCTTAGAAATAAAACTAATGGGAAAATAAACAGCCCTTCGACCTTCCCAAGGGCTGTTTGCGCTCCCATATATTTCTTGAATCAAAACTCTTATCAAACTTTTAATAAAAGTGAATACCTATCAACTTCATATAGAACTTGCAGGCAGCAGTCCCAGCGTTTGGCGTAGCATTCAAGTTCAGCCAGACCTCACGTTTTCTGAACTTCACCAGATTATCCAAATTGTCATGGGCTGGGAAGATGAACACCTTTATCAATTCTCCGTTGGCAAAACGAAAGTCTATGATTTCGAGGATCGGATAGATGATGGGTCAGATCCTAGAGAAAGAGACAGTGTGGACACTTTACTCGATGAATTGGTAATAAAAGAGAAAACCAAATTCACCTATGTTTATGATTTTGGTGATAGTTGGGAGCATACTATACAATTAGAAAAAATTCTTACCGAAAACGAAGACAAGTTCTATCCTATTTGTGAGGATGGTGGCGGGGCGTGTCCGCCTGAAGATTGCGGAGGTATTTTTGGTTATCAAAGGATGCTCACAATTCTGAATGATAAAAATCATTCTGAGTATGAAGACATCCAATCATGGTTAGGAGAAAACTGGGATGCCAACTTTTTTGATATTGATGATGTGAATGCTGGATTGAAAGATTATTATGAGTTCTTAGATGATCTTTACGAACCGCCATTTGATGGAGAAGATGCATACTTTAACTACGAAGAACTAAAAAAATTTACGACTCCTGCTGATTTATACAGAGATGATGAGGAGAAACTAAAAACACTCCTTTGGCTCGACTTGCGATTGCTTAATGAAGACTCTCTTGAAAAGGATGCTTTCGAGAGATTATCTAACCTAGGATTTGACAAGGAAGCGGCAAAGAATTACCTGCTTGAGGCACTATCGATAGAATGGTTTTATGATTTAAAGTATGGAATCAGACATCTTGAGGATCGTTATGCTTATAATTTAGACGAATTACCGGAGAAACCTCAGGAATTTCCACGATTGACTGACGCTAGAGAGGTAATTAACCGGTGTGTCAAGGGAGTTCCTTATGCAGCCATTGAATATTTGCAAAAGGATACATCAGAAAAAGCGACTTCCATAATTATTGAAGAATTAAAAAATCATACTGATCATCAGTATTGCTGGGTAAACTGTACAAATACTCCTCTTTGGTACGCTTTCGCCGCAGAAGGTCATCTTTGTGAAGACCTTATCGATGTTGTCATTGAGTTGTATGAAAAGAACCCAAATGATTCGGATTTTCTCAACGAGCAGGGACAATATTTAATGGGGAAGCTGGCTGAGCTTTATCCTGAAACCACCGTAAATAAGTTGCTTGATGCAATGGAACTGGCGGTAGAAAGCGGGACAAAACCGAATATATTTTTCTTATTTGACGCTTTTCATTTTGCTAAAGAGGAAACATACAAAACGCGGTTATTAAATCTTCTTGAAAACAAACACATGTCTTGGTATGATACCTTAGCCGTAGCAGCCGCTGATTTGGAAATCAAGGAAGCGCTTCCTATTCTGAAAAACAAGATCAAGCGAACAGAAGAGCAACCCGAAAACCAGAGAAATTTTGTGACCGACGCATTGATCACGGAAATATCATCAGCCATAGAGATACTCGAAGGAACACAAGAATACGAGATTAGTGTTTATGAACCGCTTTCACTGACCCGAGGAACTTCATGGAAAGATAGAATGGTTAAATATGAAGACCGTTTTTATCAAAGCGATGAAGAATATGAAAACGATGAAGATTTTGGTTACTTGGACTCCTCGTATGATAAGGAAAAACGCTTTCCATTCATGCCAGAATTCAAGAATATCGATCCGTTTATAAAAGAGAAAACCCCTGGAAGAAATGAGCCTTGTCCATGTGGCAGTGGTAAAAAATACAAGAAATGCTGTATTGATAAATGATATGTAATTTCGGCTGATTTTGTGATAATTAATCTTAGCCATAATCTCTGCTATAGTGAGAACAATCCTTTTCTTCATATGTGTACCCTTGATCCTTCAGCTGAATGCCCAAGAACTTTCTATTGTAACGCCGACTTCAAGGGAATTAGAAGTTCTCAAAGAAAAATATGGAGGGGATTTCTATACAATTGCAGATGACATGATTTATTATATGTCCGTAATTATGGATTTATCCAATAAGTATTCTGTTCCGAGCAATTATTTGAAACCCGAGGAAGTAGATAAAAAAATCTTGGAAAAGAATACTGAGAACCTTAATTGGTTTGTAATTGCAAGATTACCAAGTAAGTCCCCAATCGTTTTTTCACCTGTTGACATCTTTCAATTTTACGATTATTTCCTGCCCGAAATTATTCTTGGGTTGTGGGAACAACAAGATGGTCTTGACGATAGATACCCATGCCCCAGCTTGCTTGAGTTCACTTCTGACTCTTTGTTTGTTTGGAACGAGTGTGAGAGCAACCAAAAAAACCTAGTAAGTTCAGACCTTATTGAGTTTGAATATGCACAATTGAGGTTGACAGAACAATCAACTTTCAACGACTTCTCTTTGACTAGACTAAACACCAACGAACTCCAACTCGAAAAAGACAGTCTAACACTAACATTCAAGCGAAAATGACTCTGCCCAACAAGCAATGATATAGCGACTAGCCCTATTTGATTTTTATTTAAAAACCTCCAAAGAATCCTTTATCAAAAACCATACAGCGCTTTTACTCAAAACCACACATCTGATCCATCCCAATGGGTGAACCGTCTGGGGGACTTACTGCATCAGGTATTTCAAATTCAGAAGGGTTTTTCTTGAACTGCTCTATCAGAAATAAACTATGTGAATAATGTGCTTTCAGCATGGCGTTGCTGGTTTTTTTCGATTTTAACCAAACTTCAAGTTGGACTAGCTCGTAGTAGGCTGCTTCTTTGACCGATTCGGCAATGTCTTTGGTAACAAGATTGAATAGATGAAAGAGTACGCGCTTCTCTACAGCGACTTTAATTGCTGCGTTGAGCCCATTTTCTACATTACTTTTCCAAGTGGCTTGGGTAATGCTGCTCAATATTTCATTAGCTCCGGCAATATCTGTGTTGACTAAGCTTTGCTGCGTAGCTCGTTCTAGTCTTGGTTCGTTAAAAATCATCCTTAAAGTCATATCTGCAGAAGTTTCAGCGGCAGCTATTGGATCAAAAATGTCCCCGGTTCTTGGGTTGAAGCTCTCTCTTGAACGTCCGTATCCTGGAGGTTTAACAGAAAGCTTGTTTAATACTTCTTGTGGGAATGCCAAAAACTCAGGCTGCAACGTGTTGATCAATGCATTCAATGCTTCTTTCTGGATTTTTCCATCTACTACTTTCGGATAGGCGAGCGCATCGCCTTTGGTTTTGTACGTGTAATCAACTCCACCGATTAGCTTGGCTGCTCCTTCGATTTGATAGCGATGTAGAAAGTACATAGGAACTAAAACTTCTTCCATATTCGCGATTGGCTCACCTGCTCTAATCGCCTTTTCGGAGAAGTTATTTAGTACTTTTGATCGAATCTCCGTAATTCTTGTCAATTCATCTGCCGGATTCTTGCCATTGTCCCACAAATGTGCTTTTGGATGTGCACTCCCTACAGATCGAGCATCATTGTCCATCATAAAATTCAGCCCTTCATCGATCCATTCATTGACGATATTATTTAGTTGAGCCTTATCTTCTTTTCCAAAATCAGAATATCCATACCGAATGGCATACTTGTCCCATTCACCAATTTTTTGATCATAAGCGTCGCTTAAGTCGATTTCGCCGTTTTTATCTAGCTTGATCAATGGGTGTGGATAATCCATCACACTCGCCCGACCATCAGTACTTGCCGCGAAATTGTGATATAGACCAATCGTATGTCCTACTTCGTGCGCAGACAATTGTCTTAATCTGGCCAAGGCCATTTCTTTCATTTCGTCTGAAACCGGTTCTCCAGTTTCATAAGGCATCAAAAGACCTGTGGCAATTAAGAAGTCTTGTCTGATTCTTAGTGAACCTAAGGAAACATGTCCTTTCAAAATTTGCCCAGTGCGCGGATCGGCAATCCAACTTCCATAGGACCAACCACGTGTAGAGCGGTGAACCCATTGAATAACATTGTAATTGATATCCAAAGCATCTGCACTGTCTGGAAGGACATAAACCTGAAAGGCATTTTTATAACCCGCCGCTTCAAAAGCCTGATTCCACCAGCTAGCTCCTTCGATTAAAGCAGAGCGCACGGGTTCTGGAGCACCTTTGTCCACATAGTAAATGATCGGTTTTACAGGCTCACTTATGGCCAGTTCTGGGTTTTTCTTTTCCAATTTATGCTTGTAGATAAATCGCTTGACCAAAGATTCTTCAATGGGCGTGGCATAATCTTGATACTCCATGGAGTAGAAGCCAGATCTGGGATCATATTCCCGCATGTCATAAGTGCCTAATTCCGGCAACCTTACGAAAGAATGATGGGTACGAACGGTCACAGAAGATGAAGTTGGCACAACTGATCGAAGGTAACCACCTGTTGCTTCGCCTTTGAAGGTTAAAGTGGCTTCAAACTCGGTGTTGTCTTTAAAGTTTTTCGTTTGCTCAAGGTAAATGGCCGATCTACTTGCATCCAAACTATAACTGCCTTGTTTACTTCTTTTAAGTGTTTGGGCAACACCATGAGCATCAGAAAGTAAAAAGTCAGTAATGTCTATTGTCACTTTACCTTCTTTTTCACTCTCAACCTTGAAACCCCAAATGATGGAAGAAGCAAAAGCCTCGCTCACTGAGCGCACTTCATTTTCATTATCGCTGATTGCACGAAAGTTGTAGTTTGGCTGCATCAGTAGCACTTTTGGCCCACTTCTAACAAACTTTACGACTCTATTGTCTCCTATTTGCCCTCGGTCAAGTCCAATATCATTAGAGCCAACACCAGCGGCCAAATAATTCACATAGAGAAATTCTTGATCGAATTCCGGTATTTCTAAGAGTATTTTACCAGACTTTTCATTCCATTCAAAATCAAAGAAGCCGGGGTATGAAGTGGTTTTTGCTTCTTCTTTTACCGCAGTGGCCGTTGGCGTTTTGGTAGATGCACATCCAAATAGGAGCGCAATAACTGCGAAGAGTATTGAATATTGTTTCATGTTTTGTTCTGGTTTAAAGCGATGCTTTAGTAATAAAAAAGCCCCTCGCTGGTATGTTTGCTGGGGCTAAGAAGGTAAAACTTTATTTAAATCCTCGTCTTCTGAGTAATGCATCGAACTCTGGTTCTCTACCACGGAAGTTGACATACATGTCCATGGCGTCTCTAGTTCCACCTTTCGACAATATTTCCTCACGGTAAGCATCCGCCGTTTCTTGATCAAAAATTCCTTTTTCACTAAAAGCACCGAACGCATCTGCATCCATCACCGCGGAGTTTAAGTAACTGTAATAGCCTGCGGAATACCCTCCAGAAAACACATGACGAAAATAGCCCGTTCTATATCTTGGAACAATAGCGTCTATCAATCCTATTTTGTCCATGGCCGCTTTTTCAAAGGCTCTTATATCTCCTGTGATAGGTTCAGTGATGGTATAATAACTCATATCTAAGTAAGCAGCCGCCATATATTCCACTGTAGCGAATCCTTGATTGAATTTACCAGCATTCTTGATTTTTTGTACCAGCTCCGCAGGCATTACTTCTCCAGTTTCATAGTGGAAAGCATACAAAGCCAACATCTCTGGCTCGAAAACCCAATTTTCTAGCACCTGGGAAGGGAACTCTACAAAATCCCGTGGTGTTGATGTGCCTGAAATGGAAGGATACGTACACTGGCTCAATAAGCCATGGATAGCATGGCCAAATTCATGGAACAAGGTGTTGGCCTCATCGCTAGAGATTAAGGATGGCTTATCTCCGCTTGGTTTGGTAAAGTTTCCAACATTGGTAATAACAGGAATGACCCAATTATCATCCATGTTGCTCTGATCTCGATAGTTGTTCATCCATGCGCCACCTCTTTTGCTTGATCTATAAAACCAATCCGACATGTAAATACCGATAAGCTTACCCTTTTCATTCTTTACCGTGTAGGTTCTAACATCAGGATGATATTTAGGAATGTTGGTTTGCTCTTCAAAGGTTAACCCAAAAAGCTTATTGGCTAGAATAAAGGTGCCGTTGATTACATTATCCACTTTTAAATACGGACGAATCTCTTCCTCATCGAGGTTGTATTTTTCCATTTTAATTTTTTCCGCATAATACCACCAATCCCACGGGCCGATATTAATGTCTAAACCTTCTCTTTTTGCCATGTCCACCATGAGGTCGCGTTCTTTTTTTGCTTGTTCCAAAGCGGCAGGCCAAACCTTGTCTAGCAGGTTATATACTTTGGCAGGGGTATTGAGCATGCGTACGCCCAATTCGTAATCGGCATGGGTATCAAAGCCAAGAAGTTGTGCCTTTTCTAATCTCAAGTTGGCAATCTGTCGGGCTATTTCCTTATTGTCAAGGTCATCATTGTTGTCTCCACGATTGATATAACCTTTTTTCAAAGCCATACGATGTTGGCGATTAGAAGAATAGGTTATAAATGGCAGCATGCTTGGCTTGTGAGGCGTGAATAAGTATTTGTCATCAAATCCTCTTTCTTTGGCGGCTTCCTTGGCCGCATTGATGACGCTTTCTGGTAACCCGTCAAGGTCTTTGCCTGCTTCTAAAATTAATTCAAAGCGATTGTCTTCTTTCAATACATTGTCGCCAAACTGAACAGAAAGTATGGATAGCTTTTCATTGATCGCGCGCATTTTATTTTTGTCTGCTTCATTTAGTGCAGCACCTGCCCGGATAAAATTCGTGTGGTATTTTTCCAGAAGCTGTAGTTGCTCTTCGGTTAAGTCCAGCTCAGCTCTAACATCAAATAGGCGTTTTACGCGTGCGTAAAATTTGGCATTCAAATAAATGTTATCGTTGTGGCCAGAAATTTTTGGACTAATTTCTTTGGAAATAGCCTGAAGGGAATCATTCGTGTGAGCAGAAGTTAGGTTGAAAAAAACATTGGAGGCTTTGCTCAGTAGTTTTCCAGACTTTTCGTAGGCTTCAATGGTGTTTTCAAAAGTTGGCTCTTCGGAATTATTGGCAATGGCTGCCACTTCTTCAAGTTGTATTTTCATACCATCACTGAAGGCGGGCATATAGTGCTCCGGCTTGATTTTATCGAACGGAGGAACGCCATGAGGAGTGTCCCATTCTAAATACAGCGGATTAGCTTTTTCTTGCATTTCATTCTTTTCGTCGCAGGCGCTTACCAGCAATAATAGTATGATGTAGATAGATAGATAGTTTTTCATCTCTAGAAAACAGGGTTGTTTGGTCTTATTGTTTAAAGGTAGAAAAAACAGATTCCAATGTGGACTTGTAAACCGTCTTAATAGGAAGCTATACTTTTTACCTGTTTAAATGCTTTTCGAATGACTAATTTGCATAATTATCTCATCCTTTCCATGTAAATTTTAGTAAAGGGCATTGATACCGGACATACGGTCTATTTAGATTATCTTCATCAATTATGGCTTCAGAAATAAACCATTCTGTTTCAAAATATTTCATCGCACTTATTCCTCCGCCCAAGGTTCAAGAGCAAGCAAAACTGTTGAAAGAGGAAATAAAGGCTCGATATAACGCAAGCGCCTCTTTTAATTCTCCTGCGCACATTACGCTAATGATGCCTTTTGAATTCAAGGACGCCAAAAAACCCGCTTTGATTGGTTTACTTGGCCAGTTTGCTGACTTGCAGAAATCTTTTGTAGTGAGCCAAAAAGGTTTTGGGTGTTTTGAACCAAGAGTCATCTTTGTGAATGTCAGTCCTGATGAACCACTTTTGACCATGCAAAAGCGGCTGGGTTTAGCGCTGAAAGAACTCAGGGTTTTTGAGAAAAATTATAAAAATCAAGCCTATCGACCGCACATGACTATTGCTTTTCGTGACTTGCGCAAGCCACAATTTTATGAAGCGTGGGATACTTTTAAAGAAAGAGTTTTCGAGGAAAGCTGGGAGGCTCGGGCGGTATATCTCTTAAAAAGAAATGATAAAATATGGGAAATCGATCAAGAGTTTCCGTTTGAAGGATAATTTGTCATTTTATTTCTATGCTCACTTTCTCTTTGTTGGCGTTCAAACGGTAAGTTTCTTTTCCACTCGGGAGTTTAAAATGAAGGAGGTTTTCCTGATCATCAAACGTGCGAGTAAGCAGTGTTGACTGAAAAGTGATTTTACTATTGGGCGCCAGGCTTTCTATTTCAAAATATACCCAAACAAGGTCTTTATCCTCTTCTGCTCCCAAAAGAACCGCCTTATTACCTCCGGCAGAAATACTCGTTTCGTTAATAAGATATTCCTTAGCCAAAGGATCAAGAGGAATGGTCAAACGATAATCATCATTTTTATTTGCCTCTTGTATGCCTTTTTCCAAGTCGTCGTAGAAAATCCGTTGTGTAACCTGCAAAGCTTTAGCATTTTGCAGATAGGTTACTTCCGTCACGCTTACGTGAAAAGGATGTAGAATGATAAAAGAAAGCAATAGCAAAAGCATAGGCGAAAATATATTTTGCAAATATGCATTGCTTTAATTTTGGAGAATGTCAGAATTTACAACTTATCTTGGCTTGGGCTTTGACCATATTCTGGATATTAAAGGAATGGATCACATGCTTTTCATTATTGCACTAGCTGTGGGCTACCAACTTCAAGATTGGAAAAAAGTGCTTGTATTGGTGACAGCTTTTACTATTGGACATAGTGTAACACTTGCGCTTTCGACAATGAACCTTGTGAATATTAGTCCAGAAATTATCGAAACAATAATTCCAATAACCATTTTGATTACCGCTGTTCTCACATTGGTCAACTTGAACAAGAGCCAAACAAAAACGACAAAACTCAATTATGCGCTCGCGCTATTTTTCGGTTTGATTCACGGCTTGGGCTTTTCTAACTACCTTAAAGCTTTGCTCGGGTCAGAGGAAAATATCGTTTTCCAACTTTTAAGCTTCAATATTGGTTTAGAGGTAGGTCAATTAATTATTGTGCTTTTTTACCTTTTGATAACAGCTATATTTATTGACAAACTTAAGGTTAACCCAAGAGAATGGAGACTATCCATATCGAGTGCGGTGATCGGAGCAACGATCATTTTGATGACCTGAATAAAGAAAACCAGAACCTACAATCAAACTATGAAGAAATTTTTATTTTTATTATCTGTCATGGCTATGGCCATGCCATCTTTGGCTCAAGACAAATGGGATCAAAAGTTCGAGCAACTAGGAACGACCCTCCGCACGCCTAACACTTATCGCACAGCAGCAGGAAGCCCGGGCAAGGAATATTGGCAACAAAAAGCGGATTACAAAATCAATATTGTGCTAGATGAGGAAAACAAACGAGTCACTGGCGAAGAAACGATTACTTATTTAAACAACTCGCCAGACCCACTGACTTATTTGTGGATACAGCTCGACCAGAACATTAGAGCCGATAACTCTATGTCGTCATCTACCAGCACGAAGCAAATAAGAAATCAAAAAATCAACATTAAGCAGTATAAAAGCTTGGTTGATGACCCAGAATATCGCGGAGGCTTCAACATCTCATGGGTACGGACTCAGGATAATATCCCTTTGAATTATGTCATTAATAATACAATGATGCGTGTGGATTTACCGAAAACACTCGCTTCTGGAGAAACATTTTCTTTAAAAATAGCTTGGAGTTTTCTCGTGAACGATCGGGCAATTGATGGAGGCCGATCAGGTTATGAATACTTTCCGGAAGACGACAACTATCTTTTTACGGTTGCGCAATTCTTTCCTAGAATGGCCGTATATACCGATTATGATGGCTGGCAAAACAAGCAGTTTCTAGGAAATGGAGAGTTTACCCTCAACTTCGGTGATTACGAAGTGGACATTACCGTGCCTTCAGATTATGTGATAGCAGCCACCGGCGTGCTTCAAAACCAAAAAGAGAACTTAACGAGCAAGCAAATAAGCCAATTAGAAAAAGCTAAGACAACTTTCGATAAGCCAGTGATGATTATCACAGAAGAGGAGGCAATTAAAAATGAGTCGAGCAGGTCAAAAACCACCAAGACTTGGCGGTATAAAGCAAAGAATGTTCGTGATTTTGCTTTTGCTGCATCTAGAAAGTTTATTTGGGATGCTCAGGCCGTAAAACAAAGCGATGGTTCAACGCCTTTAGCTATGTCTTTTTATCCAAAAGAAGGAAACCCATTATGGGAGGAAGAGTCGACCAAAGCTATTGTGAATACCATAAAAACATATTCAAAGTACACCATCGACTACCCTTATCCGGTTGCTATTTCTGTTCATACGGCATCTATAGGTATGGAATACCCAATGATCTGTTTCAACTATGGCCGTCCAGAAAAAGACGGGACTATTCCTGACAGGACGAAATATGGAATGATCGGCGTGGTTATTCACGAGGTGGGTCACAACTATTTCCCTATGATCATCAACTCTGATGAGCGTCAATGGACATGGATGGACGAAGGAATCAATACTTATTTAGAGTACAGAACAGAACTGGAAAACTATCCGGACTATCCATATGACAGAGGTCCGGCCGAGTCAATCATCCCTTACATGAGTGGGGCAAAAGGAGCCATGCGACCGATCATGACTAATGCGGAGCAAGTATTGCAGGGTGGTAATAATGCCTATGGAAAACCAGCTGCCGCGTATAATATTCTCCGTGAACACATTATGGGGCCTGAACTTTTTGATTTTGCTTTAAAAACCTATGCACAGAGATGGGCTTTCAAGCATCCAACACCTGCGGATTTTTTCAGAACAATGGAAGACGCTTCGGCTATAGACTTGGATTGGTTCTGGAAAGGTTGGTTTTATACAACCGATAATGTGGATGTAGCCGTGAAAAACTTAACTTGGTATAAGGTTACAGAAGAATCTCTGGATCCAGAGTTCAATGTAGATGCTCAGGAACCAACCACTAATGCGCCATTGACCTCACCAAAAACGCTCGCTTATCAAGAAATGACCGATAGGCTTTATCGTGAGTTTAGATCTAGGTTGGATGAAGAAACGCTTTTTGATGACTTAAAAAGTAAAAACATTTACGAATTAGAATTAGAAAATGTAGGTGGCTTAGTAACGCCAATATTCCTAGAGTGGTCATACACTGATGGCTCTCAAGAAACGGAATATATTCCGGCGGAAGTTTGGAGAAAAAACGAACAGCAAGTCTTGAAATACTTTTTCAAAGATAAAGTGGTCGCTTCAGTGCGTATCGACCCTAACAATGTAACAGCGGACACAGAGAAAGAAAACAATACTTTTCCTCCTGTTGATGTAAAATCACGCTTCGAAAAATTTAAAGAAAACAAGAATGATTAACAAGACTAGCTTACATGGAATCCATGACATAATTACACAAATGAGTTTCTTGAATATAATTAGAGCCAGAAAAAAGTATAGTTTTCTAAATAGACTCTATATAATGGTAATGGCCATCGTACTTATAGTGAGTTGCAGCTCTCCGAAGAAGAGCCAAAACAATGATATAAGCAATATTCCTGAACCCGTAGTGGTCGACTTGTACAATCCACCAGCAAAAGGGTTCAATATGGATGCTTCTGATCAAACGGCAATGCTCATCGCTGATAAATCTATGGTTGCTATGGGTGGCCGAAGTGCCTGGGATCAAACAAATGTTATTTCTTGGAATTTTTTAGGGTACCGAAAGCTGCTTTGGGATAAAAAGAATGACAAAGTGCGCATTGATTACATCAAAGATGATCTGAGTATCGCGCTTGACATGAGCAATATGTCTGGGAAAGTATGGAAAAACGGTCAAGAAATGGCTAATAAGGACTCTCTTGACCAATACTTGAAATCGGCAAAATCGGCTTGGATCAATGATTCCTATTGGCTTTTCATGCCTTTTAAGCTCAAGGACTCTGGTGTAACGCTGAAATATGAAGGAGAAGATACTACAGCCACAGGCATAAGGTCGGATGTATTAAGACTGACATTTGATGAAGTAGGTGACACACCACAAAATGCTTATCGTGTCTGGGTGGATATTGATGATAAATTGATCAAACAGTGGGCTTGGTACGCTGATGCGTCTGACCAAGAGCCGAGATTCGTTAAGCCTTGGACAGATTACAAGCCCTACGGCGATATTCTATTGGCTGGCGAGCGGGGCGATCGAGATATTACAGAAATAGCTGTTATGAACGAAGCACCAGAAGGTATTTTTCAGAATTTGTCACCAAAGTTGTAGGTTATAATTCCTGTACCTTTATGATGAATGAAAGTGAGTCTTAGTTGACAAGACTCACTTTCTAGTGCTAAAATTTATGAACATGAAAAAGATCTTTTCTTTAGTGGCGATGGTGTTTTTGCTCATGCCTATGGCCTGTAACAATGACGAGGAGGAAATACCTAACCCTGAAGTAAGTAGCGATGACATTACTTTTGGAGCCAATGCTGCATCTATCCAATCCGCGACTTTTTTAGAGCTTGGCAACTATGACGTGATTAATGCAGATTATGCTCAAGGGGAAGAGACTGACTTTCAAAGTGCAACTCACTACGGCACTGTTTTCAGGTTGAGCGATGGAACTTATGACAGCACTACCTTCAGTTTTAATGATGCGGAAATACTGATAAGAACGGAGTTATTTTCTTCAGGCGGCAGTAGCTTCCGTAGAGGCACATTTGAGTTTATTGAAGAAACCGAGCTTAATGGTCAGCCGAGCTTTGGGGTAGGGAAAAACTTCTTTTCTGACTTAGTTGTGGAGTATCAAGGAGAAACAAGTTCTGCAACTGCGGGAACAATCGCCATTGCTGGTACTTCTCCAGACTGGATAATAAGCTTCGATGTTACGGTTGGTGTTTCCACCAGACTCAGAGGAGCGTACGATGGCGGTATGGTAAAACTTGACTAGTCATAAGTACTATTTCATTTATTGATTGGCTAAAAGGCTGATGGCGAACCCTCCGCCTTGGACCATTTTTATTTTTAGGCTATCAATGTTTTTAATTTTTATTGTCTCAATTTCAATACCGAGGGGATTGTCATTCCAGTGCGCCTTTTGACCATCTTTATATACGATTGCGTCATATTCCATGTCTGGCTTTAAGAAGTCAAAATTTAAGTCTACTTCTCTGGAGTTATCGCCCGTAATACCTCCAATAAACCAGTTTTCCGAGTCTCTTTCTTGTCTGGCGATGATCACAAAGTCACCCACCTCGCCATCAATTACTTTAGATTGTTCCCAGTCTACGGCAACATCTCTGATAAACTGAAAAGCAGGTTGCTTATCGTAGTTTTCAATGAGATCTGCAGCCATTTGGATGGGAGAGTATATTACCACGTAGAGCGCCAGTTGCTGAGCCAAGGTGGTATTTACTTGATTGTTTGGTTTATATTCTTCAAACTTGATGTCAAAAATACCTGGAGTAAAGTCAATAGGCCCGGCTAGCATTCTGGTAAAAGCTACCGTGGGCAGGTGAGAAGGAGGATTGCCTCCATCAGAAGCCCAAGCATTAAACTCTTGTCCTCTGAGCCCTTCTCTTGCAATTTCATTAGGATAAGTTCGTCTTCTGCCGGTAGCTTTTATAGGTTCATGCGCATTGATGGCCACTTCATATTTGAGGCCTTGGTCTATGACATTGTTATAGTGATTGACCATCCACTGTCCATGATGCCTTACCCCTTCTGGTATGATTGGGCCAACATAACCTGTTTTCACACTGTGTATGCCCAGACTTTTCATTAATTGATAAGCAGTATCAAGTTGTTGGTCGTAGGTGCGAGGAGCCGCTGATGTTTCATGATGCATGATTATCTCTACTCCTTTTTCCTTTGCATAGGCCACTACTTCTTCGAGGTTATAATCAGGATATGGGGTCACAAAGTCAAAAACTCCTTCTCGATCTGGAAAACCAATCCAGCGTTCCCAACCAGTATTCCAGCCTTCGACCAAAACGCCTCCAATGTTATTAGCAGCAGCAAAATCAATGTGTCGTTTAGCATTTTGAGTTGTAGCGCCGTGCTTGCCCGCGGCTACATCCCAGCTTGACTTACCCATATGCATTTCCCACCAAATACCTACATATTTCATTGGCTTGAACCAAGGAATTTCCTCCACCTCGGCAGGGTCATTGAGATTGACAATTAGATTTGATTCTATAAGATCTCCGGCATTATCTGTGATTTGAATGGTTCTCCATGGCGTAATGAAAGGTGTTTTGGTTTTGACCGCATAGCCTTCAGGGCCATCGACAAGTCCACTTTTCATTTTCAGGTTTTTGTTATCGACGAGCAATGTCATACCTGCATAGTCGGTAAGATCGGCTTCATGAAAACTTAAATACGTACCATCTTTTGTTTTCATGGTAACAGGTGTATTCACTGCATTTTCTGGAATAAAAGTCTGAGCGAGGTTTGGGTGGTTTCGTTTGCTGAGCGCGTCGATTTTAGAAAAAGAGGTGTTATTATACAAATGCTCATAAATGTCCCAGTCTCCAGGAATCCACCAAACTTGATGGTCGCCAGTCAGGTTAAACTCCGTTAACTCTTCTTCAATAATGACCTCATCGAGTCCTGCTTGATTTGGGAAGGCATATCGAAAACCCAAACCATCGTTATATACTTTGAATATGATATCAAACTTTCTTTGAAGTGCCTGCTTCTCCTGAACCTTGACAACAAGCTGTTTATAATTGTTTTCAACTACACGTTGCTCTCCCCATGGCATTTCCCATGTTTCCGAAAAACTACTTTTTTCTATTCCTGATATAGAAAGATTGTCAGACAGAGATGGCTGACCTTGTAGGTCAAAGCCAAGAAACGAAGTATCAATTTTTATTTTATTATTGAACTTTACAAGGTAACCTACTTTACCTTTTGACTCTACGACTTCCACTTGTATCCTACCATCTGGGGATATCGTGTTGATCGTTTGTGTTGTTGTATTGCAGCGAGTGAAGACCACCATTGCCAACAGGACTAATATTAGGCTTTTCATACTTTTTTAAGTCGATTGTCAAAGAGGCCAAATATACACCTTCTAAAAGTGAAGGCTTAATACAGGTGTAGAAAGATGATTGACCACTTTTTCTGCATCATTTCCAATAAGGATTCTGCTAAAGCCTCGACGACCATGAGTTGCAATGGCCACTAATCCTATATTATGTTTATCACAATATTGTTGAATTCCATCTTCAAAGACATAGTCACAATGAACGGAAGATTTGCTTAGCATGTTGGAAGTCAGCGCCTCAAAGGACTCCATCCTTTCGTTGATACTTGTTGTATCATTAAAAAAGGCAGGAGTGTTTACATAAAGTAAGTGAACTTTAGCCTGAAGCAAGTGAGCTATATGTAGCACTTTTTCAAAAGGCTTCATGGCCTCCGCTTCAAAGTCAGATACAAAGACAATTTCAGGAACGAGAACAGACTTGTTGTTTTCTTTAACAATAAGCACAGGAATTTCAGAAAAACGGATAACCTTTTGGGCATTGGAACCCACGAAAAGTTCCTTCATTCCGCTTGCACCATGCGAGCCCATAATAATCATGTCGATACCATGCTCCTCGACATATTGATTGATTGATTTTTTATCATCATTCATGCTTACATGATACATTGCTTCTACCTTTTGATTTTCCGCAAGCTTTAGCAATTTTTTAAGCTGTTCTGTGACTTGGGCAAGCTTTTCGGTCACGTCAGGATACATCTGATTGGTGGATCCATATACCCAGCCGGCAGGGATTGATAACAAATGGAGGAAATAGATTTTCGCGTTGGTAGCTTTTGCCAACTCAATAGCCGTTTCTGAAGCACGTTCAGCACAGCTAGAAAAATCCGTAGGAACTAGGAGCTTCTTCATGATCGTTTTATGCTTTATTTAGCAATCAATCTAAACCCAAATAAGAAGCTTTTGTATGATCTATGATTGCCCTACAAGTGAGTTAAGTCAGGCAAAAACTAGGACTGACTGTCGCTTTTCTTTTTCCAATATCGAATAAGGCCTGCGACACTCATCCAAGAAGGGTTTGCGGCTTCATATTTTTGAGTATCAGCTTCACTCACTTCTAGCTCGATCAGTTGTTTTTTGGTATACTCGGAAAAAAGTGGCGTAAGTTCTTCTACTGACTTTCCCGCTTCCCAGTTTTCTTTTATCCAAAACGCCCAATCATTGAGCATGAGGTGGAGACTTTCGAGATGGGCTTCAACGTTTGAAACATCCCCAAAATGGGTCAAATAGAGTTTTTCAGGAGAAATTTCTCTAATCAGTTGGAGCGAATCATTCCAGTCTTCGAGGTTAATATCTGGAGGAGGACAAGGCGGCACCACAGGGCCATCCTTAATTTTTACACCAGCGACATCACCTGTAAAAAGGACATTATCCAACTGCCAGGCAATGTGATGTTTGGCATGCCCTGGAGTATGCCATGCGGTAATGGTTTTGTCTCCAATATTGATTTTATCTCCGTGAGCTACCGTAATCAATTGCGGCTGATCGATGTTTCTCATTTCTCCCCAAAGCATATCCATTTTCTCTTGGTAAATGCGCCTGGCCGATTCCATAAGCTTTGCAGGCTTTTCCATGTGGGTGGCACCAAATGGATGGAGATATATTTTGGCACCCTTTTCAGCGAAAACCCATGCAGCTCCGGCATGATCTAAATGGATGTGGGTTAAGAAAACATGTTTGATGTCTGACAGTTCATATCCATTTTCTCGAAGCGCCGCTTCTAAGGTTTTAATCGTGCTATGCGGGCCAGTTTCAATTAGCAAAGGCCCTGCTGATGTTTCGATCAGGTAGGAGCCAATGGCTTGGCTGTGGTTGAGGAAGTTAAGATCTAGGGATTTTATCATATTTTTTTAATTTTTATTAGAACAATGATAGCGAGCTATTAAATTATGAAATTCAATATCTTTAGCTCTTTGGTGGTTTATTAATTACTATCGACGTTAATTTAAGTAATTAAATAATAGCTGTAATGGCTGATAGAGAAGAGAGACTTAGTAAAGGAAAAAAACTGTATGCATAAGTTGACTCACAAGAGATATGAGAACATTGGTTTTTTGGCTGCTAGCATTTGCTCTACGCCTTTTGCTTTTGTTTCTCTAATTTCAGAAGATGCTTATTTGCTGTACTCTTCCGACGGGACTTCACCAGAAAACACCATTGAGGCGATCAATGCCCTCACAAAAACTATCTTAGCTTCACCAGAAAAAGGGATTGTCAAGAATAACTTTGAGGAGAACAAAAACGACCTAAAATCAGAACAAAGCCGTTTAAAGTATTTTGCCGGAATAGCCATTCATAACCACGAAGGCAATCCTATTGGTTCTTTGTGTGTAGCGGAAGATAAGCCATTTGACTTAACTAACATGCAGCAAGAAGGACTAATGGCATTGGCAGAGCAATTATCGGAACTCATTGAACGCCATCAAGCACCACAATTAAAACTAGATGCAGAAACAGAGCTAAATAGTCTTTTGGATAGCTTAGGACAGGGTGTTTATGAGCTAGATGAAAATGGTATTTGTATTTATGCCAATTCGGCAATGGTTAAAATTACCGATTACTCGATTGAAGATTTTGTAGGTGATACCGTGTGGAAATACGTTCATGAGGAGGATCTTAGCGACATGCAAGCCTTTTATATTCAACAGTTAAAAAGTCAGTCTCCGGCCTGTGAATACGAATACAGAATAATAGGTAAGCATGGAGATGTGAAATGGTTACACCATGAGACGACCATGTCTTATGAAAACGGGAGGATGGTTCGAATAAGAACCGTGGCAAGGGATATTACGAAGGCAAAAAAGACTGAGGAAGACCGAGACCACAATGCCAACTTATTCAAGTTATTTTCTGAAAACACGACAGATATTATCTGCTTGCATAGGTTGGATAGCACATATGAGTATGTATCCTCGTCCATCAAAGAAAAGATGGGGTTTGAACCGGATTATATGCTCAACAAAAGGCCGTCTGAGTTTATCCATCAGGAAGACATTAATATAATGCGCACGAGCTTCAAGCGCCTGCTCGAAGGAAAGGTAGTAGAACCTGTAAGGTGCCGTTGGAAAAGAGCCGACCATTCTTTTATATGGCTGGAGTCTCATACTCGGTTGATAAAAAATGATATTGGTGAAATAACGGCCATTCAAAGTAGTTCAAAGGATGTTACGCAAAAGCATAATGAAGAACTGCAGCTGATTTCTTACAAAGAAGGGTTGACTATGCTGAATATTTTAGCCAGTATTCCGGAACCTAAAGATGTGCTGATACCCATTGCCTTAAAAGAGCTGGCGATATATTTCAACTTGAACTTTGCTGTAATTAAGCCAATAGACAGCCAAGAAGTAAGTTACAGCTATAGTCGGATTAAGGGAGGAAACCCATTGGTTGAGTTTTTTAAAGACCCGAAAAACACGACGTTGGTTGATGGGGAAATAAAGGCATACTACAAAGACTCCCCAGAGCCATTTAAATCGTACTTGGCATTACCTATTTATGATGATAGTCGTCTTCATTCCGAACTTATTCTCGCTAGTTTTAATAACCTAGAAAACCGGTTTCACCCTTTTGTGGTTGAGTTTTTAAGATTTTTCAGTAATTGGGTGAGTTATGTATACAAAACGAGCTCAACGTACCAGCAGCTAAAAGTAGCTAAAGAAAAAGCGGAGGAGGCCGCCAAAGAAAAGGAAAATTTTCTCTCTACGATTTCTCACGAAATAAGAACTCCTCTCAACGGCATTATTGGCTCTGTTCATTTATTGTCGATTCAAAACAAGGACCAATCTCTGAACGAAAAGCTAAAAGTACTGCGCTTTAGCAGTGACAATTTACTATCACTGGTAAACGACGTGCTTGACTATAATAAAATCTCCAGTGGTAATCTTGAGCTGGAGTCTTCATCTTTTAACCTTCGTCATCTGCTCAACAGTATACACGCTAATTATCAATCTCAGGCGGATGAAAAAGGGTTAAAACTAGTATTAGAGGTAGACAGTGTGTTGGCCGATAATTATCTAGGAGACTCGGTAAGAATAAGTCAGGTTCTGAACAACCTAATTGGTAATGCCATCAAGTTTACCAAGCAAGGAGAAGTAAAAATTGCCGTTGATGTTAAGTTTACTAATAAGGACTACAGTAAGTTAAGGTTTTTCATCATAGATAGTGGCTTGGGTATAGCCAGAGAAAAGACAGAAATAATCTTTGAAGTCTTCAAGCAAGCAGAAAACTATATTACGAGAGAATTTGGAGGCTCAGGTTTGGGATTAAGTATTACTAAAAACTTACTTCACCTTATGGGCTCTGAGATTAAGCTGCAATCAGAATTGGGGAAGGGCTCCACTTTTTATTTTGATTTGAAACTGAAAGTCTCATCAATCAAGAAACTGAGCAACCCTAAAGCGCGCATTAATGAGAGACTAGATTTAAAAGTATTGCTGGTAGAAGACAATATTGTAAATCGCATGATTGCGCGGGAATTTTTGAAAAATTGGGGAGCACAAGTGATTGAAGCTAAAAATGGCAAAGAGGCCGTCGAAACACTGAAAGATGAGCTTGTAGATATTGTTTTACTTGATTTACAGATGCCAGTGATGGATGGTTATGAGGCTATTGGGCATATTAGATTGTTAAATAATGCAAATAGCAAAGTCCCAGTGATTGCCCTTACGGCGGAGAGCATTGGAAAAATAGACGAAAAGGTCAAAAAAATTGGGATGAATGGATTGATAACTAAACCATTTCACCCCAAAGATTTGTATCAAAAGATAGTGAGTGCCGTGAACCTTATTTTAGACCAGAAAACCTAACCATTTAACGCATCTACTATTTCTTTGTCTAGGTCTTCGTGTTTCACCTCCGTGACATCACCAAACAAGTTAGATCCATCATCTTTATAAATATCATTGACCAGATGCTGATATTTTTGAAGGATAACACGTCTTTTTAGCTTCAGTGTAGGCGTTAGCTCACCCGTTTCTACAGACCATGGTTCTGAAACGATTCTGTATTCTTTGATGGCTTCCCATTTACCATAGTTCTGATTGATCTGTTCAATTTCTTTTTGAAATAGTTTTTTAATGGTTGGGTCTTTAAGCAACTCATTGTAATCAGACACCAACATGAACCTTTTGCTGGCTTCTTCGGTCAGCTGCGCAAAATTTGGCGAGATCAATGCTGCTGGAAATTTTTTGCCATCACCAATGACCATGGCTTGGTCAATCAGGATCGATTCTTTCAAGGTGTTTTCTAACTGCTGAGGCGCAATATATAAACCACCAGATGTCTTGAATAGCTCTTTTTTTCTATCGGTAATGGATAAAAACCCGTCTTCGTCTAACAAGCCCACATCTCCAGTTTTGAACCATCCGTCCTGGATTATTTCTTTGGTTAAAGCTTCATTTTTGTAGTATCCCAACATCACATTAGGCCCTTTGACCAGAATTTCTCCATCTTCAGCCAATTTTATTTTCACACCATCAATGACGGTTCCTACAGTTCCCAGCTTCATTTTACCAATACGGTTTACGGTAACCACTGGGGATGTTTCTGTTAGTCCATAACCTTCAAAAATGGTTATATCGGCCGCCCAAAACACACGCATCAATCTTTCTTGCAGCGCCGCAGCACCACATTGGATGGTTTTGATGTTTCCGCCCAGTGCTTCGTGCCATTTGCTGAAAACCAATTTGCGCGCAAGCTCCAATTGCTTTTTGCTTATGGTATTCTGTTTTTCGTTAGGGTCGTAGCTTAAGCCAAGGTTGATGGCCCAGTTAAATACACCCTTTCTAAGGGTACTCAGTTCACTTCCCTTCGCAATAATTTTATCATATACTTTTTCCAAAACCCGAGGAACAGTGCTGAAAGTGTGAGGCTTTATTTCCTTGAGGTTTTCCCCAATGGTATCCATATTTTCAGCATAGTAAATGCTTATTCCCACGGTCATATAAGAATAAAGCACCGTGCGTTCAAAAATATGGTTAATCGGCAAAAAGCTCAATGCCTTATCTCCTGGGTTCAGGTTCGGTACATCTTTTATTTCTAAGACATTACTTACAATATTGCTATGAGAAAGCATTACTCCTTTGGGTGTTCCCGTAGTGCCTGAGGTATAGATAATGGTGAGTAAGTCAGTAGGTTTTACCGCTGCTCTATGTTGCTTGATATCATTAAGCTCTTTGGTTTGTCCTATTTTATAAATAGAAGCCCAATTTTCTGCTTGGTTGAGGTTATCAAAGGTGTAAATTTTAAAACTACCCAAACGCTCTTTGACGGGAGCGACCTTGTCATAAAGTGTTTTGTTTGAAACGAAAAGCACTTTTAACTCGGCTTGGGTAAAAATATATTCGTAATCTTTCGTCCCCAGGTTTGGATACATTGGCACGGTGACAGCACCAATGAACTGACAAGCGAAATCCACGAAATTCCACTCTGGACGTGTTTCCGATATTAAACCAACTTTGTCGCCTTTTTTAATGCCTAGTTCCAAGAGGCCCAAGGCAATTCGGGAGGAGGCGCTAATGACTTGCGAAGAGCTATAGGACTTCCACTTGCCCCCGACTTTGCTCGATATGGAGGCTTCAAGAGGGTTGTTTTTGAACTGGTCAAACAATAAGTCGAAGACTCGCAATTTCTCATAACTTTCCATAATCTCTTTTATTTTTTAAAGATTGAACAGTCGGCGAATTTGTGGTTAGATAACAACAGTCACGCCTAAAAGTTTGTCGAGTTGGTAAATACTACGTTAACAAGGAAAAAGAAGTGAATGAACAAAACTGTAGGTTATACTTCTCGAATAGCGAAAAAGGAATATTTTTGACAAATGCATCCAGAATTATTTCAGATCGGTAGTATGACCATACATACCTATGGTTTCATGATCATGCTAGGCGCCATTTTTGGCTACTGGTATATGTCTAAAACGGTAGAAAAAGAGCTTGGTATTTCACCAGAAAAGATTCAGAATCTTGCCATATTAATCATTCTTGCAGCTTTTGTGGGGGGGAAATTGTTTTTCTATTTCGAAGACCCGGGTTATTACTTCAGCAATCCGAGCAATATGTTCAAGAAGTTTCGTACCGGATTTGTCTTTTATGGCTCTTTGCTTTTTGTTATTCCTACTGCCGTCTGGTTTTTTAGAAAGGAAAAATGGCCGCTATGGCCTATGATGGACAGAATTGCGATTACAGGCGCCATTGTTCATTTATTTGGCAGAATGGGCTGCTTTTTTGCAGGTTGCTGTTACGGACAGCCAACAGAGAGTGTTTTGGGTATTACGTTTTCAGATCCAGCTTCTCAGGCAGAACCACTGAATACGGCGCTGCACCCTACCCAACTTTATTCGGTAACCATGATATCGATGATTTTGGTGCTTTTGCTTATGCTTAAGAAATATCATCGCTTGGAGGGAAGGCTGATTTTTATCTATATCAGTTTATATGCTGTGGGAAGAGGAGTCATTGAAATATTCCGAGGAGACCTACGAAGGGGCTTCATAATTGATGGGGTACTTTCACACTCCCAGTTTATTTCTTTGTTAATTATTTTGGCTACAGGGTTAACATACCTTTTCGTCTATAAAAAACAAGCCTCAAAGTAGTCGCTTTGCTCGAACCTGAATGGCTTTTTTATCAATCGAAAAGTTGAAAGGGGGTTTGCCAAAATATTCTCCGTCAATATGCGCTTCAAGCAAGGCATTTTCCCGGATGGAAATAGAGTTAGCTTCGAGAAGGTCTATTTCTTTTAACACGTGATGTGTGCCATTTTGCAACCTAAAAATATTCAAAAAGCGTTTGAGGGGTGAAATATCGCCAATGGTACAAATGGAGAGTTTTCCATTGTCAGGTTTTGCATGAGGTGTTAGCTTAAAACCTCCGCCAAAAGTCGTTCCTTTCGCTACACACAATAGGATTAAACGTTCTTTCTTCTCAGAATGGTTGTTAATGTTAAAATCAAAGAGGCGAGTTTTGTAAGTGCCAAGAATACTCAAAACGTGGTAATAATATTTAAAAACACCCTTTAACCAGGTTTTTCTTTGAATAAGATCCGCGACAATTTGACCATCGAAACCAACTCCTACACCATTAAGAAATTTCCTACCATTGCATACTCCAACATCTGTAAAATAAGGATTCCCATGAATCGCAGTTTGAATTTTTTCCTCAATACTCTTTCCTAGATCAAAGCATTTGGCATAGTCGTTTCCAGTACCCGAAGGAATAATTCCAATGGGCACATTTGTCTTCAGGGCATTGACTGCTTCATTTAGTGTGCCGTCACCACCAATTACAATAATATCTGTAAAAGTGGGATCGAAATGCTGTGCAACCACATGATTTGCATTGGCCACAGCGGACGTTTCAAAAGCTTCAAAACCAATCTTATTTATTTGCAGCTCATTGATTAGCCGTTCTCGATACTTGTAGTATTTCCCAGTTCCTGACTTTGGATTTCCGACAATAAAGATCTTTTTCAAAGCTTAAAATGGAAGTTCACCCAAATCAACATTTCCACCAGTGAGAATAATTCCTACATTTTTTCCTTTGAACTGTTCTTTGTTTTTCAGTAATGCGGCAAAAGGAACCGCACAAGAAGGCTCAATAATTATTTTCATTCTTTCCCAAATCATGCGCATGGCCGCTACGATTTCCTGTTCGTTTACAAGAAGCACGTCGGAGGCGTATTCTTTGATTATTTTGAAATTTAATTCTCCCAAAGACACCTTTAAACCATCGGCGATGGTATTGGTAGATTTTACTTTTTGAAGAATTCCCGACTTGAAGGAGTCATAGGTGTCGCAAACTTCTTCTGGCTCGGCGAGAATGACTTTTATTTTAAGGTCCAGATAGTTAGCTGCCAAGCATGTGCCAGCGGCTAAGCCACCACCGCCTACTGGTGTCATGATTACATCAAGCTTTTCTTGGGTTTCAATAAATTCTTTAGCTGCTGTAGCCTGACCAGCAATGATTCGGGAGTCGTTAAACGGAGGAACGAATATTGCGCCAGTCCTTTCTATCACTTCTTGTGCAGCTTGTTCTCTGGCCTCTTCTGTAGGCTCGCAAAAGATGATTTCTGCACCATAATATCCAACCGCCTTTTTCTTTACTTCGGGTGCATTATGAGGCATCACGATATAGGCTTTGGTATTAGCAAGTTTGGCAGCTTTGGCCACTGCTTGGGCATGGTTTCCTGATGAATGTGTGGCAAATCCGTTTTCTCTTTCTTCGGGGCGAAAGCCAAAAATCATGTTCGCGGCACCTCGCATTTTGAAAGCACCGACTTTTTGGAAGTTTTCACACTTAAAAAAAAGTTTACAGCCTGCTATTTCGTCAAGCGAGTCTGATGTCATCACTGGCGTTTCTAAAATATAAGGTCTGATTCTTTGATGTGCTCGTTTTATATCTGATAAAGAGGGAATATTCATCATATTAAATTAATGTGCTTTTAACCAGTTTTCGCCAGAACCAATACCTATTTCCATAGGCACATCTAGCGGCATTGCATTTTTCATAAAATCATCCACTTTGGATGTGAGCAAATCTAACTCTGATTTGTGAACATCAAAGACCAATTCATCATGCACCTGCATGATCATTTTGGACTGGAGTTTTTCTTCTTTCATCCATTGATGAATTTTGATCATGGCCATTTTGATCATATCTGCGGCGCTACCTTGTATAGGAGCATTGATCGCGTTGCGTTCGGAAAAGCCTCGCATGGTAAAGTTTTTAGCGTTGATATTTCTCAAATATCTCCTTCGGCCAAGAATAGTTTCTACGTACTCGTCTTTTCTGGCTTTTTCGATTATATCATCCATATAGCTTTTGACTGACGGAAACTCCTTGAAATAAGCATCAATAATTTCACTTGCCTCTGATCTTGAGATATTCAGGTTTTGTGACAAACCAAAAGCGGATATACCATAGATAATTCCAAAGTTGACCTCTTTGGCCTTGCGTCGCATACTCGAATCAACCTCTTCGAGAGGAACCTTAAAGACTTTGCTGGCAGTATTGCTATGAATGTCCACGCCTTTTTTAAATGCTTCGATCATGCTTTCATCTTTAGAAAAAGAAGCCATGATACGTAGTTCGATTTGAGAGTAATCGGCGGATAAAATTACATAATCATCATTTTTGGGAATAAAGGCTTTTCTTATTTCCCTTCCTTTGGCCGTTCTGATTGGTATGTTTTGAAGGTTTGGATTGTTGGAGCTTAACCTTCCGGTAGCTGCTACCGTCTGTCTGTAATCGGTGTGAACTCTGCCATCTACAGGGCTTACCATTTTTGGTAACGCATCGACATAGGTCGATTTCAGCTTTTGATACTCGCGGAATTCGAGAATTTTAGCCGCTATTTCATGCTCATCGGCTAGCTTGGATAGGATGTCTTCTCCTGTGGCGTATTGCCCGGTTTTTGTTTTCTTTGGTTTGTCTATGAGTTTAAGTTTGTCGAAAAGAATTTCGCCTAATTGTTTTGGTGAGCCAATGTTGAACTCTTGGCCTGCTATTTCAAAGATTTCAGTTTGTGCAATCAAGCTGGCTTCTTCTAGTTCCTTGGACATAACCGCCAAGGCCGCCTCATCAATTTTTACGCCCTCGTATTCCATGTCGGCCAACACAAAGGACAATGGCTCTTCTACATCGTGAAGGAGTCCTTCAAGTTTAAGAGAGGCGATTTCTGGGGCGATTTTTTCTTTTAACTGTAGGGTAATGTCTGCATCTTCACAGGCATATTCGGTCACTTTTTCTTCGTCAACTTCTCTTATCGTCACTTGATTTTTACCTTTTCCTGTTAGGTCAGTATAAGATATGGCTGTGTAGTTGAGATAGTTCTCGGCCAAAACATCCATACTATGCGCAGATTCTGGGTCTATAAGATAATGTGCGAGCATGGTGTCGAAGATAGGTCCACATACTTCTACATCGTATTTTTTAAGAACCTGAATATCATACTTTAAATTTTGACCGATTTTCGTGATATTTGGACTTTGCAGCGCTGGTTTTAGTAAGTCTACGATCGCTTTACATGCTGCTTTATCTTCAGGGCAGTAGACATAGAATGCTTTCCCAGTTTCGTAGCTAAAAGCAACGCCGGCAAGCTGCGCTTCAACAGGTTCGAGGCTATTGGTCTCCGTGTCAAAACAGAACTCTTTTTGCTTGAGTAACTCAGTTACCAGCGCATTAACTTCTTCGTGTTCCTTAAGAATTTTGTATTGGTGTTTGGTGGTAATCGCCGTTTGTTTGTCATTGAAAAAGGTTCCTTTTACTTCCGTAGGAACGGATCCACCGAATAAGCCTAACTGTGAATCAGTTTTACCGGCTACCTTTTCTAGAAAAATACGTTTGGCAATAGTTCGTAACTCGAGTTCTTCAAAAAGAGGAGTCAATAGCTCTTTGTCTGGGTTCGACTTTTCCAAAGCCTCGGGATTGAACTCGATGGGCGAGTCAATGTTAATGGTGGCAAGCTTTTTTGAGAAAATACCAGTTTCACCATTCTCTTCTACTCTCTTCTTAAGAGCTCCTTTTAACTGCTCCACATTCGCCACAATGTTTTCCACTGAACCGTATTCTTTGAGAAGTTTGGAGGCTGTTTTGTCCCCAATACCTTTGATTCCAGGGATGTTGTCTACAGCATCACCTTTAAGGCCGAGTACATCGATGACCTGAAGCACATGGTCAATGTCGAACTTTTTAAGGACTTCAGGAATGCCCAATACATCTACGCCATTGCCCATGAATGCTGGTTTGTAGAGGAAGATTTTCTCTTCTACAAGCTGCGCAAAATCTTTATCAGGCGTCATCATATATACGGTGAATCCTTCTCTGGCAGCTTTTTTTGCCAATGTACCTATGATATCGTCCGCCTCGTATCCATCCAGCTCTAGGATGGGTATGTTTAGGCCGTCAAGAATTTTTTTGCAATAAGGAATAGCTACCCTTATTTCTTCTGGCTGGCTTTCTCGGTTTGCCTTATATTCAGGGTATTCAACATGTCGAAACGTTGGCGCATGAGTGTCGAAGGCGACACCAATATGCGAGGGTTTTTCTTTGGTAATGATTTCGAGAACAGAATTGGTGAAGCCCATAATCGCTCCAGTATCTACTCCTTTTGAACTGATTCGTGGGTTTTTACTCAACGCGAAATGGGCACGATATATCAGTGCCATGGCGTCCAAAAGAAATAGGGTTTTATCACTCATACTGCGAAGATCAATTTAAAATTTAAGATAATTTGAAGTTAAGGAGATTCAAATAAAAGGAAACTTAAAGTGTGGAGAAAGCCTATCTTTTATTTTACTTCCTCGCGCTATTGAACAGTCTCTATGAATGCTTGTAGGAACCATCCACCACCAAAACACTGACCTATGATTACATAAGCGCACATATTGGTGACAGCTTGCATATATACGTCTGAAATTTTCACGGCACTTTGGCTCTCCACCATCGTGTATATTCAGTAGCAAGGAAATATAAGCCACCAACTTCTTTTGCTAAGCGTTCCGATTCACTTTTGAAATAATTTTTTAACCCTCATCGCTCTACTCATTTTTCTTCTGGACGGTGTGTCCACTTTATGCTTTGCTACTAGTAAAGGGTCTTGGATGCTAGATCAACATCGATGGGAAGTTTAAAAATGAAAATGGCGCCTTCGCCATCAGGGTTATAGGCGAGATCTCCGCCATGTTTGTTAGCGATGGTAAAGCTAACATACAACCCCACGCCTATGCCAATTCCAAGAGGCTTAGTCGTGAAAAATGGCTCGAAAATATGCGGTTGATCCTTTTCGGCGACTCCTTCTCCATTGTCGCTGATAACAATTTCAGCAAAGTCGTTTTGCTGCGATAAGGCTATTTTTATTTCAGGTTTAGTGGCTTCCAATGTAGCCTCTACGCTATTTTTTATCAAGTTAACCAGCACTTGGTTGATTTCCACCACAAAGCCATGCACCCAGATGTTGTCCATTATTTCCTGATGGAAAACTACTTTAGGAGACGAGGTTTGGAAGAACTTAGTTAAGTTTTTCAGTAACTTGGAAAGGTTGAACTTTTCGGGTCTCGCAGATACTGACTTAGGAGATATTTGTATTAACCCTTCCATTACTTTTCGGGCTTGCTGGGTGCCAAGCTCTATGTTTCCCAAGAGGTCTTCTACTTCTTTAATATTTTCACTTTGCGCTTCTTTCTGATCTGCTGGTAATGCGTTGAAAATCTCGTTAAGGTTTTGTTGAATAGGCCAAACACTGCCCCCAACAAAGTTCAAAGGATTGTTTAATTCATGTGCAATCCCTGCCGTAAACCGCCCGATGGTAGCCATTTTTTCTGCATCTATCAATCTGTCTCTTGTGGAGTTGAGTTTATCAATGATGGCTTCCTTATCCTCTAAAGTTTTTTGAAGCAAGGTGTTTAGGGATTTGAGGCGAACATTTTGCCTTTCGGACTGCCTGCGCTCTCTGTCAAACTCCCTTTTTAGATAATAAATGATAAGCAGTGCGGCGAATGCAAAGAGGAAGTAATTAATGTGAGTGTTTGGCCGCAAAGCTTCCAAGTTTACAATCCAATCTGTTTTTAATTGGATATATATCAAGGCTAAGATGAAAAATATAGAGAACAAGAAAAATGTTAACCTCCGCTTGTGAGGAGCCAATATTATGGCAGAGATGCCTACCACAACAGCACCTATGTCTCCAGGACCAAAAAAGCCACCAAGTTGAAACCAGAAAAAGGTAACACTTAGAAAAAGGATCCCTAATAAGGGAAATCGTAACGGTTTGAATAGTCCTTTGAACCTTGAGAGATAAAAGAAAAGGAGCCCGATCATTGAAATGGCGAAATCAACGGGTGCCAGAATCGTATATCCAACTTTATACAGTCCCTGCAACAGCACATAGAGCATAATTGCAAACTGAATAAGACAAATGTATTCGAATAGTCTTTTTTCGAGTTGGTTGTTTTTGGTAGAAATTATTTCTGTGTTTGGATCCATTACAAATTCAAAAAGCCAAGAGGATTATCTTGGCTTTTAAAATATAAATTATTTTGAAGATTAGTTACCAATCATCACGAAGGCTCCCCAGTAGTAGGGGTCTTTCCACTTGTCCTTGAGCCTTTTTTGTGCGTTGATAAAGGCGGTTTGTTTATTTTGTCCTCCAAGCCATTCTTCATAGAAAAGGTTCATCAGCTCTTGTGTGGCAGCATCATCTACTGTCCACATGGACATGATAATAGCATCAGCTCCGGCAATTTTAAATGCCCGCTGTAGTCCATAAACTCCTTCGCCATTGGCTACCTCACCAAGTCCTGTTTCACAGGCAGATAGTACGACCAACTCTGTTTGGTCTAGGTTTAAATTCATGGCCTCAAAGGCAGTAAGAATACCATCTTGATTGTGGTCTACCGTAGAAGAGATTTGCCCATTTCTAATAAAGCTATTGGCTCCAGCTAATATCAGCCCGGATCTTAAAAGAGGATTTTCAACATAGTTATCAGCATTTGCATCATCATGTGGTGCAGACTCCAAGAAGAAACCATGTGTTGCGATATGTAGGACACGAGGGTTTTTCATTGATTTTATACTGTCTTCTAATGCGTCGTTTAAGTAATAGGAAACCACGCGCTTGTCCTGCTTAGCATACAGACTATCAATGAGTTCAACTTCCTTTTTAGTACCAGGAAGCATCGCAAGAAGTGCATTTGACCTCATATATCTAAGCATGTTTCCTCTAAGGCCTCTAGGAATAGAGCCACTTCTCGACATTTCTTCAAAATCTTCTTTTCCTGCTCCACCACGAGCCCCGCGAGCCCCTCTTTCTCCACCTCTACTCATGCCTCGGTTGTCGGCATCTTCGCCTTTGTCCTCTGATTCAAGCTCTCCCATATTATAATTTGGAAATCCAAATAGATAAGAAGGGTTGTCACTCAAGTCTCTTGGCTCGTAAGCAACAAGGTCTTTGGTATTGGTGACCAATTGAATCTCCATTTCATCAATGGTAAAATTACTAGAGGCGGGATTTCTTAAGGTATAAATGCTGATTTGATTATATACGCCATCTGGAGAGAAGAAAACCTTTTTAACTCCTTCAAGCTTGTTGGCAATTGGCTTCCAAAAGAGATTGTAAGAATAATTTTCTTTGACTTTGTATTTGATGGCGTTACGGTAATTGGACAGGAACCTCGTTTCCATTTTTTCTCCATTTCGTAGTAAGACCATCTCAGGGTAATCTTTGGATTCTGGCGTTACAATGAGTGCAGCGTAATACACTTCATCAGTAAACATTCCCCCAGAATCTGGCGTAAAATCTCTAAAACGAACGATTTCTACCGCCGCTTCTCCTGGGTTTAATTTATCGCGTACATCTTCCCATGTATATTCTTTGTTGGAGAAAGTAGCGGCAAATTCTTTAGAGGCAATACTCAATTCTTTTTCTAATTCATTGGAAGAATTGGTCAACTCATCGATTTTTTCATTTCTTTCTTCAACCGGCATATCACCTGCGCTAAAAAGCTGCGCCAATTGTTCTTTTTGTTCTATCCACAAACGATACTTGTTGATAACTGTCGAATCGCCACTACTGTTGATTGCATCTCTTACTTTATTCGTTGCATACAGAATTAGCCCTTTAGTGGCTAACTGGTTGTTATACATTTTACCAATTAAGGATTTTTCATCTAGGCTAGTTTCTACGATGAAGGAGTTGTACTGCTCAAAAGCTGGCTTAAGATTGTTATAGAAAAACTTTGCTTTTTCTGCCTCGCTAAGTACCGGAAATACTGTATTGATCTGAGTAAAATAATTCTCAAAGGTTTGATCATAGAATCTGAGCGCTCTTTTTGTTTCTTTCTTTTTCCAATTCAGAATAGCCAGTTTTGTGGTAGATCTGGCATAATTTGGATGAGTTTTCCCACTTGATTTTTCCACAAGATCAAGAGCTTCTTTGTGGAGGTTTTCTGCTTTTTCTAAATCACCAAAAGCAAAGTATGCGTCGGCTAGCTTAAAAGTTGCATAACCTATTTCATAATCACTTTTAGTGACTGCTTTTGTAATTCTGAGGGCTTCTTTTCCTGCGCTTATCGCTTCTTCGGGGCGAGCAGTTTTGGTATATATAAGTGCTTTAGTTTGCAAAGTGATGGCATAGTTGATGCTTTCTTCTCCTAAAATATCACGGTATATATCTGCAGCTATTTGGTTGTACTCCAATGCTTTTGGGTATTTTTCCCAGTACATATAGCAATTGGCAAGGTTTGCCGCATCCAGAGCGTAGTTAAAGGATTCTTTTCCATAAAGTTCTTCATCTAAAACCAAGTTCTTCAAGTAAATATCCTCGGCTTTCTGAAAATTTCCTAAGTTAATGCTCACTAAGCCATATCCCGTATTGGCAGCATTAATAAACTCCTCATTATAGCCTTCTAAGCGCTCGAACATTGAAATAGCCTTGTCATATATCTCTTCAGCCTGAGGATATTTTCCCATCTTCGAGTAAGTACCTGCGATACTTGCTAAAACGGTTCCATACTCAAGCGAAGGCATCATTCCTTCTTCAGAAAATAGTTCAAGAGCTTTAGCGAAAGTTTTTAGCGCCTTACTCTTGTCTCCTGAGATTTCCTCCAAATCTCCCATATACTTAAGCGTTATAGCAGAGTTATAATTATCGCCTTTATAAGTTTTAATGAGTGTTTTGGCCAGTTCGAGTCCTTTTACCACATCTTCAGTAAACACATAGTGTTCAAGTAGATATAGTGCTGTTTCAGCGTATTCGGCACTTTTTTCACCAAATTTTTCCTTTTCTATTTCAAGAGCCCCAGAAAACAGGGCTTCAGCTTCCTTATAGTAGCCTAACTGGTCATAGGTATAACCTAGATTAACCATTGAGTTTGCAATAGCACCTTTATCCCCGAGGCTTTTACGCAATTCATATTCTTTAACTAAAAGCTCGAGAAATTTCTTTTCATCGTTTAATTCATAATAGTAACTATCGGCTAACCATGCATAAATGTTAGCTGCGACAGTGTCTTTTTTATCAAGAAAGGTCTTAACGAGATCTTCTTCAATTTCGAGAATAGTTGCATAATCATAATCAAAAATATAAGCCTGTCTTGCTTTCTTGAAAAGCTTCTCTGCTTTGGAGTTTTCAAAATCGTACTTGTAATCGTACTTGTAGGCTTCTTTTTGACCAAATGCCTGAGAACAACTTAGTAGGATAATAAAGCCGATATATAATATACGAATCATGGCGGAGTGAATTTTTTTTATAATTATTATAAATTTACTAATATTTTTGGATGTAAAGCAAAACTGAGAATTCTTGAGATCCTACAGTTTGTATTACTCTGAAGCATTTAAATTTAAAAAAGTAATACCTATTTAAAAATCTGAACCGCAAATGTGCGAAGAATTACAGATGATCTGGTAAACTTTGAGTAGAATAACCTACTTATTAATACCAAGGTTACGAAGTAGTGATCCACGTTTCAATCCACCATTTAATTTTATTTTAGGTTTAACCTTAAGCTATTTAGACAATAAAAACGCTTATTATGAAAAAGTCCGCTACTAAGTTTTTCATCTGGAAAATATTTCTATTTTTTGGGTTGCTCGCCACTCACTTCACCATTTTTGCTCAGCCACCAACTAGTCCTGCGACGGATGTCTTGGTCACGGATGTTTCTGGGACTGAGATAAGCTTATCTTGGACAAGTGGAGATGGACAGGGATCTATTGTGATCATGTCCACCAATACTGAGGCTTTGTTACCAGAGTTTGATGGTTCTTATAGCGGGTCGGGAGATTTTCAAACGGCAGAAATTATCCCAAATACAGATTGGAGAAGTGTATATAATGGTTCGGGAAATTCAACCTCCGTTTCGGGCTTGTCAATTGGAACGTCATATCAAATATGGGTAATAGAATATAATTTTGGTGCTGGTGTTGAATACTACACAGGCGCAAATGGATCAGGAAACCCTGTTGTTCATTTAAAAAGTTCTGGTGCTTCAGCGCCAACTACGCAAGCCAATAATGCCTCGGCGGATAACCTATCGGGAAACAGCGCGTCAATAAATTGGACAAATGGAAATGGCGAAAGAAGAATTGTCCTATTATCCGAGGGCAGTGTATCGACTATGCCAAATATTGCTGATGGATTTAGTGGAGAGGCAAGCTCAATTTTCGGCTCTGGATCTCAGCTGGATAATGGTTGGTATTTAATCTTCGATGGCACCACGGGGAGTCCTTTGACTGTTTCTGGTTTAGCCGCACAAACGAATTATACGGCAGCCATTTTAGAATATAATGGTTCAGGTGTCTCTTCGGTGCTCAATCGTTCAGTTGCTCAATCCAACCCTTTGACGTTCACAACCACAGGAACACCTTCATCAACCGAAACAGAGGATTTTAATACATATTCAGGGTCAACCTTTAATACGCCTATTACCGGAGCTTTTAATTTCTCGACTTATCAGATGATCTTGTCAAATGCAACTGTCTCTAATAATGACGGTCTTGTTGTTGGCGGTAATGGCAATGCCATCTTACTATCTCTTGAGGGAAGCAGTATTACTACTGAGGAAGTAACCAATGTAAGCAGTATTACCTTACAGAATAGAACAGAGACAGGTGGCGAGGGGTTTTTCAATGTGTTGACGTCTGTTGACAATGGAGAGAGTTATCAAGTAGTCAGCTCAAACGTGCAAATAACCTCCACGGCTTATACTACATACACGTATAATTTTACTAGTGCATTGACGGGTCTAATACAAATAGAACTCGCTGAGTTTTCAGGCCCTGTTGTTTTTGATAATCTCGAAGTGAGTTCTGGCGAGGCGACAAGTCCAACGATATCTTTGTTTACACCAAACGGAGGAGAAGTATTAACCGTCGGGTCGACCTATGAGATTACTTGGACGGATAATTTTGCTGGTAGTGATCTCATCGAAATAAGGCTAAGTACAAATGGCGGAGAGAGCTTTTCAATATTAAATGACGGTCAGTTTTCTACGTACAATGGCAGCTATAGTTGGATAGTGCCCGACAATGTAGGCACCAATAATTTGATTCAAATAGCCAATACAAGTCAGGAGGTTCAAGATGTCAGCGATGGTGTATTTACGATTAATGCTGCAACAAGTGGAGGAATAACCACTGGTTCAGCATTAGTTGCCAGCGGCAATGGCTTTGATTTTTCCAGAGAAGAAGTTGCAGATAATATAGATGCTGGAGATTATTTAGTTGACCTAGCTTATACGAATAATGAAGGCGTCAATTTTGGTACTGAGCAGAGTGCAAGTATCAGTGGGTTAATCCTTCAGTTTTTGGGAACAGGAGTATTGAGTTCAGTAACGACAGCTCCAACCTTTACTGATGCTGCTCCATGGGTTTCCAACAGTTGGGATTTCAGTAATGGAACAGGAGGAGCCCAAATTTCCGTGGGAGAACTTTGGGCAGTATATACCAGAGAAGGGCACTATGCGATCATGGAGATTATAGCCATTGGAGCGAGCGATTTTAGCTTCGATTACAAATATCAGCCAGATGGAAGTACAAATTTTGGAGCAGCCAGCCCATCAGTAACTATATTATCTCCAAATGGCGGAGAGGAATTAACCGTAGGTGAAACTTACGAAATTACTTGGACGGATAATTTTGCTGGTAGTGATCTCATCGAAATAAGGCTAAGTACAAATGGCGGAGAGAGTTTTTCAATATTAAATGACGGTCAGTTTTCTACGTACAATGGCAGCTATAGCTGGATAGTACCCGACAATATAGGCACCAATAATTTGATTCAAATAGCCAATACAAGTCAGGAGGTTCAAGATGTCAGTGATGGTGTATTTACGATTAATGCTGCAGTTCCTTCACTGATCGTGTCTGTTCAAGATGGACCATGGAGTGAAACGACCACATGGGCTGGAGGAGTTGTGCCAACATCAACAGACGATGTAGAGATCATAAATGCAGTTGTCTTGGATGGTGACTTTACAGTTAAAAACCTAATCCTGTCTTCCGGAGGATCTCTTAACATGGGTACTACCAGCTTAACACTGACTGTTACTGGAGATTTTGCTAAAAATAGCGGCTCAGTTTTCACCGCTGGAAATAGTACTCTGATTTTGAGTGGAACAGATCAGAATTATTCACATGTTGGTGACATAACCTATTTCGATGTAGAATTTAACGGAACGGGAACTACCACGATGGATTATTTTAGTAACAATATCATGTTTATTGAAAACAGTATTGTGGTGGGTTCTGGAGCTACTCTTTCCTTTACGGATACTCCAGAGGTATTATTGAATGGAACTTCAACCTTTAATAATGCAGGTTCGATAACCGGTAATAATAAGTGGAACCTCGTAATAGATGGGACTTCTCATGATATCGCTGGCGGTGACTTTAACAATGTAAGCTGGCAATCCACTGCTGATTTAGTATTAACATCAAACTTTAACTTTGATGGTGAGCTTTCTACCCCTGCCAATGGGTCGACTATCAACTTGGGTGACTTTATCATCAATACAGGAAGGACGTTTGAGCTATCAAGTGACGATAATATTAACTTTAATCTTGGGGGCTTTCAAGTTGATGGCGAAATATCATTTACCACCAATGGGCAGACCATGCCTCGGATCGTCGTTAATGTAGGCGGAGGAAATTTTTTCAATATTAATGGAGGCTTAATATTCGGAACAGACCAGTCCTTAGTCATTGAAAGCGGATCGGTAGACCTTAATGACAGGTTCTATTTTGAAGGCTCATCGGGCGGAATTTTTGTTTCGGGTGGGCAATTGTCTGTTCGTAATGCAACGCTCGAGTTTGCCAGTGGAGCAACTTTCAGTAATAGTGGAGGAACTGTGGAAATTATAGGAGATGCTAACCCAGAAACAGCGTTCACACCAGTTTTGAAAGGTGCGACAACTACCGATTCATGGAGTTTTATTCAGTCAGGAGGCATATTAAACATTGCTAATTCTGCAATTTCAGAAATTGGTACACTAGGTTTAACCCTAACTGGAGGAATTGTATTCTTGAATAACACTGTTTTTTCCAATGGATTAGGAACTTCATACCTCACTTTTGACTCGGGTTTTGATGGAAATACTTTTACAGGAATAACGTTTGGTGCTGGTCCAACAAATAATGTTTCCTTTATCAATGACCCTACACAAACAATAACTTTTGATCAATATTCAGGCAGTCTCGGAGGGCCAGATTTCGCCAACCCGGGAACCAATGGAAGTATTTTGTGGACAAATGAAGTCTTAACTGCACCAGTTGATCAGGCAAGTAATATTCTCGTTTCGAATCTTACGGAAAATTCCGCAACGTTATCATGGGAAAATGGAGGTGGTAGTCAGCGACTTGTATTGGTTCATGAGGGAGTTACGTCTTTTCCTTCCGTAGCTAATAACACAACATATGTCGCCAACCCTGAATTTGGTTTGGGTGACGAAGCATCAACTGGATGGCATGCTGTATATGCAGGCTCTTCGAATACGGCAGATGTATTTGGGCTTAAACTCAATACCTATTATGAAGTGGCTGTGCTAGAATACAATGAAGCGAGCTTCTCAGTGTTTTATAACTCTTCGTCAGTTTCTGGCAACCCGGAAAGCTTTATAACAGCGAATGACTATGATGTATTTGAAAATTTTGAAGGCGGTATTCCCCAAACATGGATTTTAAATAATGCGAGTGGGGAAGATACCCCCGCGAGAGGCAAAAATGAAATAGCTGGAGCTGCTGCAATTACCGGGGGCTCGGACGAGAACTATATAGAAACTCCATTTTTGGAGAATGTAACTTCTTTTACTTTTGATTACAGTACTGTTGAAGGTGGCTTTGCAGGAGCTGTTTTTGAGGTATTAACCACCACAGACGAAGGCGTGACTTTTACGAGCTTAGGTAGCCGGACTTTGTTAACCCCTGGTTATACCAGTTTTACACATACTTTTGAAACTCGATTTTCTGGAAATATTAGAATTAGCAGTTTAAGTGCATCTGATCAAACAATTTTAGTCGATGACTTTGGGGCGTATATTCAATCGGATATTATCGCACCTACTTTCCAAACATTAGCGACAGCTGATATTTTTGATACGAGTATTGATATAAACTTTAGCTTAGATGAAGCTGGAACGGTTTATTTTGTCGCCGTGGGTAGTGGAGCTACTCCACCATCAACCAGCGAAGTGGTTGATCCTACCAGTTATTCAGGAGCAATAGAATCTTCAGGAAATTTTGGTCCAAATACTTCGGGTACCTTTACCTTTTCTAATTTGACTGCAAGTACTAACTATGACTTATACTTTGTAGCGGAGGATGCTTTATTTAATGTATCATCTGCACCAGATGTTTTGAGCAATGTTAGCACAACAGCTCCACCAATACCAGAGGTCACCTTTACTTCCTTATCAGTAGAAAATGATGGAAACGTCTACATTGAGAACTCAAACACAGTAGTTTATAAGTTTCAGATGGACGTTACAATTAATGATGTCACAACAGATATATTTCAATTTACCCCTGCTGGGACTGTCGATTTTACCAACAATGTTGACCAATTTGCTCTTTATGAAAGTTTAACAGACGATGGATTAGAAAGTGCCACGCTTATTGGTACTAGCTCAATTAACCCTGAAATAACAGGCGTAGCAGATGGCAATTTTGGATTTCAGTTTGCCAATAGTTATAGTGCTGGAGAAAGCGTGTTTTTCTACCTAACAGTAGATCTAAATTTTTCTACAGGACTCGGCACAGATTTATCTATACTAGCACCGGCCGATGCAGGTTTAACATTTGTAGAGACCAACGCAATCAAGGACCTTACTGCCCTGCAAGATGGAGAGACCTTTCTCGTAGAAACATGTAATAATTACGTTTCGCCATTGCCATTAAAAGCGGTTTATTCAGGCGCCTCGCAAAACGGCTCTTTTGGGTCTTTTGGAACCAATAGTTTCATAACGCTTGAAAGGATAGCTGAAAACCAGTATACTTTATCTGATTACACAGCAAGCTTTTGGGTAGCTTTCGGAGGACAATCCAGCATAAGCGCGACGATTTCTGATAATTGTGGAACATTGTCAGGAACCGAGGATTTTGCATCACCTTTTGGAGCCTCAGAAATTACGGGTATTACCTACAATAAGAATGACGGCTCAATAATTATTGATTGGGTTCAAGCGTTCAATAATATAACAGAGCAAACAATACTAACGCCTCTTGAAGTGATACCAGGCGTAATCGAATCTGACTCTAATGCGTTGGTATCCTTCTACAATGAATTAGGCGGTGAGAACTGGACTATAAATGATAATTGGTCAACAGAGGGACAAAGCATCGCATTTTGGTATGGAGTTACTATTGACCCAGAAACAAGTAGGGTTATAGGTATTGACCTTTCTGATAATCAATTATCTGGCGCAGTACCAGAAGCGTTATTATCGCTAACAGCGCTTACAAGCTTGAACCTAACGAATAATAACATTACCGGATTACCAGACCTTACGCAATTGACAACTTTAGGTACTGCCCAGTTTGAAAATAATGACTTGGATTTTGGTGACTTGGAGCCCTTACTAGGTTATAGTCCTTTAGCGTATGTGCCTCAAAACAACTTATCAGAAGATGAGGATATTATCTATAGGTCTAGTGGTGAAACAATTACCATATCCTTACCACCAGTAGAAGGAACAGCGAATACCATTGAGTGGTTGAAAGATGAAATCCCTATACCATCAGAAACAGGGCTAACATTGAGTTTAAATCCTACCGAGGATATTGAAGGAGTGTATTCCGCACGCATTACAAGCAGTATTATCACAGATCTTCAATTGGTTTCTGGTAGTTACGTCTTACTTGAAAATTCATTTAACGAATCTTTTGAAACACTCAATAGCTCTTTCTCAATTAATTCACCACAAGATGAAGATACGGAAACGGCCGATGGAGTCTTAATGACCATTAATTTGGGAGACTTAAATGGAGATGGCATAGATGAACTAGGCATATTACATAGTAATAAACTAGGTATCTACAACGGAGGTGCAATAAGCCAATCTCCAGATACAGAAATACTGGCAGCAACAGGTGTTGGCTATCGAGAGGTTCGTTCGGGTGATTTCAATGGAGATGGTTTTAGTGACATCTCATTAAACACTCAGAATTCAAATACAGAATCAGGTTCATTGGAGTTCTATTTCGGTGGAGTGACCTTTGATACAGAAGTTGACCACCAGATAAGCACTGTTAATTTTCCAGCTTTATCCCTAACGATTGCCTCTCATGATAATATAGGGGATGTTAATAATGATGGTGCAGATGATATTTTAATATTAGATCGAGTTCCGGAGGCTTACATTGTATTTGGAGGAGCGACAATATCAACAGAGGCAGATATCGTTTTGTCCGATTTTTCGACAGTCCCTGCTTCAGGAAATTACACTTCGAACCCATTTGGGTTTGGATTTAGATCCACAGTAATCGAAGATTTAAATGGAGACGGGATTAATGACTTTGCTATTTCAGATGTTTCAAGAAACTTTAGTAATGGCGTATCACAAGCTGCAGGTGTTGTTTATGTCTACCTGGGGAATACCTCTTCTACATTTAATGCACCAGATTTTGCTTTAAACTTATCAGAAGTACCTTCGACTTCTAGTACTAGTCATGGCTTTTTTGGCATTAATCTAACTTCAGGTGACTTCAATGGTGACGGTTTTAGCGACATTGCTGTTATGTCTTTTCAAAATAGTGATCCGAACTCCACAACAGGAGAGGGAGGAGAAGCTGTTTTTGTTTGGGAAGGTGCTACTACATTCGATAATATTGTAGATCAATCAATTAAACTACCAGCCGCCCCTTATAATCTTACTGATATAACGTTTCTAAATTCATTTTTAGGTCAAATGCTTGCGTTGCAGGATTATAATGAAAACGGAGCTGATGAGTTGTTATTTGGAAGCTTTCCCAATGGCGGCATGAGTAACGCTATCATTACAGAGGGTTCATCCAGTTTTGGCGAAAATGCTTTTCCCTCCTTGGTATTATCAGCTCCAGATCCTTCACTAGCCTTAGGCCTTAGTAGGAACGTAACCAATGTGCAAAGATCTGTAGCTTTTGGGGATTTTGACTATGATGGAACGAAGGAAATCGTGCTGCCTCAATTACAAGTAACAGGACAACCGGTACATTTCTTTGATTTAGGAATAACAGAAGATGTAATTCCTCCTGTTATCACAGGTTTAACGGAAGTGAATGTTTCTGAAAACGAGACTGTGGTTCAAACTGTAACAGCTGACGAGGTAGTCACTTGGAGCATATCTGGAGTTGATGAAAGTCTGTTTTCAATTGATGATGGAGGCAATCTTATTTTTACTAATGCACCAGATTTTGAAGTTCCAGTTGATGCTGATTTGAATAATGTATACGAATTAGTGATTACGGCCATTGACGGCAATAGCAATAATTCAGACATCTCAGTATCGATAACGGTCACAGATATAGATGAAGTGTCTCCACAAATCACAGGTTTAACGGAAGTGACTATTTCTGAAAACGAGACGGCTGTTCAAACGGTAACAGCTGATGAGGCAGTCACATGGAGCATATCTGGAGTTGATGAAAGCCTATTTTCAATTGATGAAGTAGGCAACCTTATTTTTGCAAGTGCTCCAGATTTTGAAAATCCTTTAGACGAAAATGCGGATAATGTTTATGAAGTGGCGGTAATTGCGGCAGATGCGTCGGGCAACACTAGCCAATTAGCTATCGCCGTGACAATAACCAACATCAATGACATAGCTCCTACGATTGACTCCCAGGATCCAGTAAACCTTGAAGAAAACACGCTTTCAGGTGTTGAAGTAATTAGCCTCAATGTGACGGATGGTGATACTAGTGATGGCTTCATTTGGACGATCACTTCTGGTAATTCTGATGTTGATGGAGATGATATTTTACCTTTTGCGATCAATGAAACCACAGGTACCATAATCGTAAATGATAGCGGAGATCTGGATTTTGAAAGCGGAACAACAAGCTTTGAGCTTCTGGTTACTGTGAATGATGGAATCAATGATGGGTCTACTGCGATAACCATAAATATCACAGATGTAATTGAAGACTCTATAAGTCCTACCGTTATTGTTTCAACGGATTCTCCGAGCCCAACAAATGCGTCTTCGATAACAGTTGCCATAGTATTTGACGAGGAGGTAATTTTTGGCGTAGATAGTTTAACACTGAACAACGCTACTGCTAGTAATTTTTCTGGGAGTGGCGCTGAATACACTGTTGAATTAACACCTATAGCTGATGGTGAGTTTGGTGTCTCAGTTCTTCCAGGCAAGGCGCAAGACCTTGCTGGTAACCCATCGCTCGCTTCGAATGAGTTAATACTTGTTTCAGATAAAACCGCCCCTACGGTAACGATCGTTTCAGATTTAGGGATAGTTACCAATGCTGCTGTTGTACCAATTTCAGTCACATTTAGCGAGCCTGTGACGGGTTTTGATGAATTAGATTTAAACCTGATTCTTGCTGATTTCATTGGTATTAGTGGAGAAGGGAGTGACTATAAGGTTGAAATAAGCCCACAGTCGGAAGGTGATTTTTCCATTCAGGTTGTTAGCAATGCCGCGACAGACTTAGCAGGAAATGGCTCAGAAGCTTCTGAAACATTAGGGCTTGAATCAGATGTGACTGGACCTTCGATCACCGTAAATAGCTTAAGCACGGAAAGTGACAGTCCGGAAATTACTGGAACTGTAGGCGAAGAAAGTGCAATTGTAGTATTAGAAGTTAATGGCATCACTTATAACACAACGAACAATGGTTCCGAATGGGTACTTGCTGCCAACACGATTGAGTCGTTACCTGTTGGTGAATACCAAATGACTGCAACAGCAACTGATTTAATAGGAAATATATCCTCGGCCATTGGTATTTTAGAGGTGATTGGTGGGCCAATCCAAGCATTGGCTCCTTCGGAAATAGGCTTTACAAGTTTCCGAGCAAATTGGAATAGCCGTGCTGGAGCCACATCCTATCAGTTTGATTTAGCGAGAGACCAAGATTTCGATATCATTCTACCTGATTACAACTCGTTGACAATTACTGACAATTCCTTGTTTATAGAAGGATTGGATTTCAGTACGAGTTATTATTATCGGGTTCGAGCGGTTTATGATGCAGACATAGCAGATAATTCAAACGTCATTGCGTTGAAGACCAACTTTGATGAAGCTACGCAAAATGATTCTACGGCGTTATTAGAAATCTATGATGCTTTGAATGGCGAAGAGTGGACTATTAGCAATAATTGGAAAGCTGGAGAAAGAATCAAAGACTGGAATGGAGTAACCTTTGAGGAGACCAGAGTAGTATTGGTGAATTTGGATCTGAACAACCTTCAAGGAGACTTTCCAAACATCACTCTTGGGCTTGAAGAATTGTTCACACTTAGTTTGGCCAACAATAATATAACGTCCATGCCGGCATTAACGAATATGTCAAACCTTGAAAGCTTGGATATTTCCAACAATCTTTTGGCTTTTGGTTCTTTGGAATTGAATACGAGTATTCTCAACTATGTCGTGAGTCCTCAAAAAAATCTATTTGAAGCACAAGACCTATTGCTTGAATTAGGTTCTTCATTTTCTTTTGATGGCACATTGTCGGGCTCAAGCAATATTTATTCTTGGCTGAAAGAGCCATTAGGTGGGGGTACTGCTGTGGAGTTTGTTAATTCCCCGACGCTTTCTTTCGAAGTTTTGGACTTTTCAATAGAAGGAAATTATTACTTAAATGTAACAAGTGATGTCTCTGAGTTGAGTGGAGTCACGCTTCAATCTGGTGTTTTTACAGTAAAAGTATCATCACTGGAAAGAGATATTACTGCCTTACAGTCGATATACAACTCAGCAAATGGCGCTAATTGGACAGATGTTGAAGACTTTAACACAATGACAGTTGACAATATCGCGACCTTTAGTCCTGAAGTTGTTTTGAATAATAATCGTGTAGTTGGGATTGATTTGTCTAACAAAAACGTGTCAGGGACTATCCCAGCAACAATCAACGATATTGCAGGTTTGACAACCATCGACCTTTCTGAAAACCTAATTTCAGAGTTGCCAAACATGACAAGGCTTAATAACCTAACCAGTGTAAACCTAGCTTCAAATGCGCTTGATTTTGGAGATTTAGAGAAAAATGTAACATTACCTGGTCTAGTTTATTCTCCTCAAGCCAACATCGATGGAGTACCGCCAAGCCAGAGAATTCCACAAGGAGGCAATTATACAATTGAGGTGATAACAGGAGGTAATAATAATGAATACGAATGGAGACTAACCAACGATGTTGTTACCGACCAATTGCTCACTTCTGCCAACACGAGTACTTTCAGTATTACCAACATTGATTACGAGTCGATGGGCTATTTCGAATTGGTGATTACCAACGAGCAATTACCACAGTTGACCTTAAGAACGGACCCTATAGAAGTACTCGCTACGGCTAATGTTTCCGGGGTAATTACCGGAGAAGGAGACCAGCCATTGCCGAGAGGAGGCATAGCTGCCTTTAAGATTGAGGAACCAAACCAACCATTCGATAAGGTAGATTCAGTTTCGGTAACCGATGGTGTATTTGCGATTCCCGAATTGGTTTTAGGAGATTATATATTCATCACCAATTCTGATATCTTAAATAGCGAAGGCGAACTACTCTATCTGCCAACTTACTATGAAAGCACAGACCTTTGGGTAGAAGCGGATACTCTACTATTGAGAGCTGATAATCAGATTAACAACTACAACATGGCATTTTTACCTCCCCCTCCGACAGATGGAGAAGGTAGAGTTTTTGGATCTGTTGAAGCTGAATTTGGCGATGAAGGAGCGAGACTACTTGAGCGGAGAAAGGTTAAAAAAGCAGGATGTAGCGTTAGAAGGTTCAGGGCAAGTGGACGAGATATTACTCTACAAGATGGAACATTCGAACTTTTCGCCTATGTGGAAACCAATGACAATGGAGAGTTTGAGTTTAGTTTTCTGCCTGCAGGCTTATATCGATTCAATATAGAATTTCCAGGGATTCCTATGGATCCAAATTCGTTCGTGGAATTTGAAATAGGCGGAGATGGGTTTGACGCGAACAACTTCAAACTAGAGGCTTTCATTACAGAAGGAGGCATTGAAGTAACACGAGTAGAGGCGCTGGCTATTTACGAACAATATTTCAGAGCGCTCGATGTGTACCCAATACCAGCTAAGGATTTTATTAATATCAAGTATGATCGATTGCTGGCCGATGATGTGGAAGTAAGACTGATAGACCTGGAAGGTAAAATGATATCCCATCAAAAACTGCAAACGGGTTGGAATCAACAATATCAACTGGACGTTTCCGAAATTCCTGACGGATTTTATCTACTCCATTTTATGGATCCTAAGGAAAAAATTATTGTTTCTTACAAAATACTCATCCGACATTAAGAAGAATGTCAATAGAGAAAATACCCTGTTTTGGGTATTTTCTCTGTTTTAACTTTATGATCAAAGGAGTATATATAGTACTTAGAAAAGTCCTATCTCGCCCAACTATAGTAGAACAAATCTTCAAAAAACACAATTTTAAAATGTTTTATTACAATAGAAGCGCTAGTCTTTATTTTTAGCCAATGATCTTGATTTTATCTTAAGGCCGAAAATTGCATTAACTTTAACTTCATTTTCAATCAGCACACTATGAAGGTAATTTTCAAACTAACAATTTCTGTCTTATTGGCTTTGGCTAACAATTTTTCTTTTGCCGAAATCCATGAGGTTGTTTCTCCTATTTCTACAGAAATACCGAGCAAGGAGGAGGTCTTCTTGGTGCCAATAATTACTATTGGAGATTTAACCACTAACGATGATAGCCCAGAAATTACCGGCGCTGTGGATGATCCAAATGCAACGTTAACATTCAATGTCGACGGGACAGACTATCCTGTTTTGAATAATCAAGACGGAACTTGGACCTTAGAAAATAATACCATTAGTTCTTTGGCAATTGGGACTTACACAATGACCTTGTTAGCTACGGATGCCTTACAAGAAACATCAGAAGCAACCGCAACACTCACTATTGAGCTTGGGCCAGCTGAGGCTTTGCCAGCTACCAATATCCTGTTTGACGAATTTAGAGCAAACTGGTCACCGCGAACGGGCGTGGTAAGTTATCAGTTGGAGGTGTCTCGAAATAGCGACTTCACCAATTTTGTAATTGGTTATGGTCCTCTTGAAACTACCGCTTCTGGAAGTACCCTTTTTGGCCTCAACTACAGTACTAGTTATTTTTATCGAGTACGAGCGGTTTATGCCGACCAAACGCTATCTGATTATTCTAATGTCATTTCTGTAAAAACGCTTGTTAATGAGGGAGCGAAAGCCGACTCTTCTGCATTAATAAGCATATATGATGCGATGGACGGGCCAAATTGGGTCAGTCCGACTCAGGTTGCAAATAACTGGAAGACTGAGCCAAGGTTTTATAATTGGAATTATCTGATCTTTCTACAAGGAAGAGTTTCTGATGCGAACTTAGACGAGAAAGGACTTAAAGGAGATTTTCCAGTGATTACGGAAGGCCTAGATCAAATGTTTTCTTTAACGCTGCAAGGCAATGAGGTCACTTATGTACCTGCTTTAGACAACTTTCAGCGCATGGACAATTTGAATTTAGCTAACAACAAATTGCAGTTTGAATCACTCGAAAATAATGTGGGTAAATACCCTACCTTCTTCTCTAACCCTCAAGACAGTGTCCTCGAATTTCAAGACCTCAAGGCAGAGATAGGAGAACCTATTACCTTGGACAGAACAATTAGAGGTACTCAGAATGTCTATACTTGGTTTAAATTGGAACCCGGATCAACAGAACGTGTTCAGGTCGGCACTGGGGAGACATTGACTATACCTTCTGTAACGGAATCAGACAATGGTGATTATTTTGTGGAAGTCACCAATACCACTACGGGTCTAGAGGATGTAACTTTAGTTTCTCGTAAGATAAGATTAGATCCTTCCGTGGGTCTTATAGATATTCTAGAACCAACAGATGTGGGTCTTTTTGGCTTTACTGCTAGCTGGCTTCCTAAGGGAAGTATTGTTTCTTACGAACTAGAAGTATCAAGAGACAGAGACTTTACAACACTTGTCGCTGGATACGCCCCACTTCGCCTCACAAACACGTCGGAGGTGGTTACTGGTTTAAATTTTGGTACTTCTTATTATTACCGAGTGAGAGCCGAGTTTGAAGGGTCTACTTTTTCAGACTATTCCAATACGATTGCAGTGAAAACACTAATTGATCCGGGACTTAGCAACGATTCCTCTGCATTATTGACGATTTATAATGCTATAGGCGGAGAAAACTGGGTAAATAATAATTGGAAAACGGATGCTAGAATTTACGATTGGACCAATGTGGGTTTTGGTGGAACTGGCCGAATAACCTCTTTGGATCTTAATTCCATAGGATTAGTGGGTTCTTTTCCAAGCCTTGAAACAGGACTAGAACTTTTGGCAACCATGGACTTAGGAAACAATGAACTTTCAGAAATACCGATTCTGTCTTCTTTGACCGCCCTACAAACACTGATTCTCTCCAATAACAATTTCGAATTCGCGTCTCTTGAAAATAATATTGGCAGTTATTCCACTTACACTTACGCTCCTCAAGACAGTGTACTCACATCTAAAGAAGTAACGGCAGAAGTAGGAACACCCATTGTCTTAAGTTTAGACAGGCTGATCAGCGGATCTCAAAATATTTACACCTGGTTTAGAATATCACCAGTTAATGGAGAAGTGACAGAAGTGGGAACAGGCGAGACATTAGCCATTCAAATACTGAACGTATCAGACATAGGAGAATATTATGTGGAAATAACGAGTGCGCTTCCTGAGTTAGCAGCGCTTACCTTAATTTCCCGTAAGATTAAACTTAATGTTACAATTGGTACCACTCAACCAGCAGCACCGATAGATATAGGATTTTTCGGCTTTTCGGCTAATTGGTTTCCAAAAGTAGGTGCCGTGGCTTATGAGTTGCAAGTTTCTAGAAATAGAGATTTCACAAACATATTGGCAGGATTTGATCCTATAAGGGTTACAGATACTTTCGCCATAGTGAATAACTTAAATTTTGCTACTTCTTATTACTACCGAGTGAGAGCGGAATATGCAGGAAATGTATTTACTGAATATTCTAACGTCATTGCTACGAAAACTTTAAGAGATGAGGCGTTAAGGAATGATTCCACTGCACTATTGACTATTTATAATGCAACTGGTGGAGCAAGCTGGGCGAATAATAACTGGAAATCAGCAGCTCGAATATATAATTGGACAAATATTGATTTTAGTGGGACGACCAGAGTTAAGATTTTGAACTTAAATGCTGCAGGTTTAAAAGGTAGTTTTCCCGCTATAGCTGAAGGCTTAGAACTTTTAGAAAACCTTGACTTAGCGAGTAATGAGCTGGTTGACATTCCAGTACTGTCAAATTTGACTTTGCTACAAAGTTTAAACGTGACTAATAATAACTTAGAGTTTGGCTTTCTTGAAAACAACTTAGGAAGTGTGGAGAACTACCAGTTCAATCCGCAGGATAGCGTATCATTTGCTGAGGATCGGTTACTGGAAATTGGAAACACTTACACTTTGGAAAGAACGATTGCGGGTTCACAAAATGCCTATACATGGTTCAAACAGCCTGTGGATGGTGGTGATCCTGTAGCAGCCGGAACTGGGGCAACTATCGACCTTAACATTACGGCTTTTGATCAAGAGGGAATCTATTATGCGACGGTAACAAGTGGTGTGGTGGGCTTAGATCAGGTTACTTTGACTACCAAGTTAATTACCGTCAAAGTATCTTCTTTGCAACGAGATGTAAAAGCACTAAAAGCAATTTACGATGCAGCAGGTGGTACCAGCTGGACAGGAGTAGAAGCTGGGTGGCAAAACCTTACGTTGGAAACAGTAAAAGACTTCACCAGTGACATTACGCTAACCGCTGAAGCAGATAGAGTTATCGGAATCAATTTAAGGGGGAAAGGCCTTGCAGGAAGAATTCCAAAAGAAATCAATGATATTGGTGGGCTACAAACCATAGATGTCTCTGAAAATAACTTAACAACCTTGGCCGACATGACTAGGTTGAAGAACCTAACAGCGGTTAACGTAAGCAACAATTTCCTTGATTTTGGTGATTTAGAAAAGAATGTGTCACTCGCCAATATTCTCACCTATTCGCCACAAGCCAAGATAGGGCAAGTGATCGATGAGGAGATCCAACGAGGAGAAAGCTACACAATCGATATTCAAGTGGAAGGAAATAATAATGTATATCAATGGACGCTAAGTAATGATGTGGTCACGAACAGTAATGTGCCGACGGGAAATATCCCTGAGTATACCATTGATGATATACGCTTTGAAAACATGGGACGCTATAAATTAATAGTGACTAATCCTTTATTAACGGCATTAACTCTTGAGTCCAATAATATTTCTGTTTTGGCAACAGCAACTATTGGTGGTTTGATAACAGGGATCGATGATTCACCACTTCCTTCAGGCTTGTTAGATGCATTTAAAATTGGCTTGCCTAATCAACCTTACGATACGGCAGATCAGGATGTCAACGTGGTAGACGGGGCTTTTTTAACCAAGCAGTTAGTTTTAGGAAATTACTTAGCCATTACGAGTTCAGAAATCCTTAACGACGAGGGAGAATTACTCTATATACCGACTTATTTGGGAAGTACTGATTTATGGGTTGAAGCGGATACAATTTTACTTCGAAATGATACGACCATCGCAGAATATCTCATGACTTTTTTACCCCCCCCTCCTTCCAACCCAGAGGATTTAGGTACCGTTACGGGTGTGGTAGAAGCCGAGTTTGATGAGAGTGCTCGAATCTTGGAAAGACGAAAAGTTAAAAAAGCGGGTTGTAGCGTGAGGAGATTCAGAGCAAGTGGAAGAGACATTAAAGTACAAGATGGGACTTTTGAACTTTTTGCCTATGTCGAGACCAATGATAATGGAGAGTTTGAGTTTAGCTTTCTGCCAGCAGGTTTATACAGGTTCAACATTGAATTTCCAGGTATACCTATGGATCCCGACTCATTTGTAGAATTCGAAATAGGTGCTTCTGGTTTTGATGCTACTAATTTCAAATTAGAGGCGTACATAACAGAAAATGGCATTGAAGTAGAGCGTGTGCCACCTTTGGGCACATTTGATGACTATTTCAATGAACTTCAAGTTTACCCTATACCAGCAGTGAATAAACTGAACATTAAATATGACCTTAAATCCGACCAGGCAGTAGATATCGTGCTTACAGACTTATCGGGCAAAGTGGTATTAAATAAGTCGGCTGAAGCGAAGAGTGTCAGCGCATTACAATTAGATATTTCTGCATTCAAAAATGGAGTTTATGTGCTGCGCTTTATCAATGGAACAAAAGAAGAAATCGTTTCCTATAAGGTTTTGATAAGCCATTAATAGGGACAAATGTTTATATAACAAAAGGTAATAAAATGCCTCGCATCTCAAGCGAGGCATTTTTTGTCCTCATTTTTCATTAACCATAGGTTATGAAGATCAATTGATTTCTATCGAGAGCTTGAGATTTCATCAAAAACCAAACGTCGTAATCAATTTGTTTTGATGTGGTAGAATATTCACTGGGAGAGTGAATACCTACTTTCAGATTTGGCTTGTTTGTTTATTAAGAACTTGAGAATAGTTATGAGACAAGCCAAGTTAGGATTCTTTGACTCTATTTAAGGTCTCTTTTAATCAATTAGGAGTGTCTTAATCAGAACAGAAGGGCTCATCAAAGCTCTTCTGCTTTGAATGATCCGGGAAGATCCTCTTTTTACATCAATCCGATTTTCGGTCATAGCACCGAGGTTAGTTGGTTGTATTTTTTTGCAATTACTATAAATATGATCTTTCGGTTTTGACGAAATAAATACAAATCACATTGCACTTAATTTTCTTGTGTTTATTAGTTAAGCACGAGCGCTTATTAATTTGCCGAAACAAATCGTTCTATTCTGATTTATGGGTAAATTGATAGGATACATCGAAATTTTAGTGTCTATTGAATATTATTGCACTTTAAATTGTTAAAATTAAAGTTCTTTTTGGATTTTATTTAAACTTCAAGAAGATTTTAGGTTCCGATGAGTTCCTAGTTGTTTTGAATTTTGACTGATACAAACGTAAATAAACGCCACAAAATATGATTAAGAGATTAGTCAAAAAACTAGTTTTAGAGCTTCTAATGATATTTTGTATCGTTAGCAATGTCTTATCACAATCATCCTCGCACTCAAGTTCTTTTTACAAGATACCGACCAACTCAAATCTCGAAATTAGTGGCAATATTACCTTAGAGGCATGGTTAAGACCAAATGCAGCACAATCTAACATCGGTAACGTACTGATGAAAGGTTCTTATGGTTACGCCTTTGGCATAATGAATAATGGGACTATTGCTTTTTGGCAAAATGGGGGTCAAAACCAGGGTCCAGAGTCCACCACTAGTATTGCTCAAGATGGATCTACTTGGACACATGTGGCGGTTGTTAATCAGGGAGGTGTAGGAACAACTTTTTACATTAATGGCGTAGCTGTCGGTTCAAATGCAACAGGAGGATCTTTTCAAGTAGTAAGTGGCGACTTGGCAATTGGCACGCAAGGAACTTGTAATTGTAACAGCTTCAACGGGCTGATAGACGAGGTAAGAATATGGAATGATGTGAGAACAGCAAGTGAGATAGGGGATAACTTTGACAAAGTGGTATCTGGGTCTGAGCAAGGGCTGGCGGCATATTACCGATTCAATGAAGGCTCAGGGACAACAATTTATGATGAGAAAACGGCTACTGCCTACACTCCTTCTCAAAATTCAATTATTTGGAGTGCAACAGACGCTGAGGTATCCGAAGCTAATTACGCCTTAGACTTTGATGGGGTAAATGACTATGTCTATACCGAAACTACTGCCACAGGACTACCCCAAGGAAATGCTCCAGTAACTGTAGAAGCATGGGTAAAAACGACACAAACAAGCATTGGAAATATTGTTAGCTGGGGTAATAGGACGAACGGTCAGCGATTTGGTTTTGCTGTTAGAAGCTCAAGAATTGCTTTTATTGGTCAGTTTAATGACCGCAATGGGGTGTCGATCATTAATGATAATAATTGGCATCACGTTGCTATGACATTTTCTGGAGGAACCAGTGGTACGCTGCGCTTTTATGTGGACGGAGTTGAAGACGGAAATGCTTCTCCTTTCTCGATGAATATAATAGGTCAAGATCTTCGAGTAGGTCAGGTAACTACTCCGTCAACTGGAGAGTTTTTTGATGGTCAAATAGATGAAGTAAGAATTTGGGATTATGAGCTTACAGCTGTTGAGATAAGTGCGAGAAAAGACCAAATGCTTGCTGGAACGGAAGCAGGACTAGTCACCTATTATAATTTTGATCAAGGCGCTGGAACGACGCTTACCGACCTTACTGCCAATAATAACAATGGAACGCTCACTGATTTTGCGCTTTCCGGAATTACTTCTAATTGGGTCGCTACCGGCCCAGCATTGGTTGAAGCTCCGGCTGACATCACTGCTCCTACAGTTTCTATCACAGGACCAGTCTCTACGACTAACGAATCTCCTTTTCAGGTTACCTTGACCTTTTCCGAGGCGGTCACCAACCTAGATTTGGCAGATCTGAGTGTAGCAAATGGAACAGGGTCTAACCTGACCACCTCTAACAATACTACTTGGACAGCAGACATTACTCCTGCCGCAGAAGGTATTGTTACCATTGATTTGGGCATTGGATCATTTATGGATAATGCAGGAAATGCCAACAGCGCGGCAGCCACACAGTATGCGGTGACTTATGAGTTGCCTAATTATACTGTAGACTTTGATGGAACGAATGACTACATAACTATTCCGGATGACCTTTCTTTATCTCCTACTTCTGCATTAACTATTGAAGCTTGGGTTTACTTGGACGTGGTTAAAAATGTGCCAATTGTACATAAATGGGGAGGCTTAGGTGCCCAATACAGCTTAGAAGTTCATTCTGGAAAATTAAATTTAGTCATCGCATCTCCACAGGGAGGAATGAGCATTACATCCAATGCAGCCCTGAGTACTGGTCAGTGGATACATGTAGCTGGCACATTTGATGGACAGGTAACTGCGCTTTACATCAATGGAACATTAGACAAGTCCACTGATTTTGGAAATCAGCGCACGATTAATTCTGGAACGACCTCTGTAGCAATAGGTCGTAGGTCAGATGGGGCTTCAAATTTTTGGGACGGAAGAATCGATGAAGTGCGGATATGGAATAAGGGGCGATCAGCCAGTGAGATTAGTGCTAATTTGAACCAAGAACTTAATGGAACTGAGTCTGGCTTAGTAGCTTATTATAATTTCAACCAAAGTGCTGGAACTACCATTAGCGATATCACGACCAATAATAACGACGGGACACTCACTGATTTTGCTCTGACAGGAAGTACATCAAACTGGGTAACTACTGGTCCAATATTGGAAGCAGCTCAAGCTGATGTTACTCCACCTACACTTACCATCACCACCACCGAAACAGGCGGAACCACTTCACTTTCACCTTTCCCTGTTACTATCACTTTTGACGAATCAGTCACAGGGTTTGATGTTTCGGATCTTTCAGTGACCAATGGTACAGCGACTAATTTCACAAGCTCAGGCGTCACCTACACAGCAGATATTTATCCTACGGTATATGGCCAAGTAGATGTGGATGTTGCAGCTGATGTAGCCACTGATGCTAGTGCCAATGGAAATATTGCTGCGACTACTTTTAGCATCACTGCGATGGTTCCGGAGAATGCGCTCGATTTTGATGGGACGGACGACTTTGTCAGTCTTACCAGATCTACCCTCGCTACAGGTCTTACATTAGAGGCCTGGATAAGGACCAGCTCCAATGATGCTACTAGCGCCTACGTAGGTAATACGGCTTTAACTGTGATTGGAGACAATACAAATAATATTCGCGGTGCGTTTGGAGTCCATGCAGGTAAAGTACGGTACACACATTGGACAGGATCAGGGATAGTCTTTGATGTTTTAGATGGTGTCATTTCCGTCAATGATGGCAACTGGCATCATATCGCGATAACTCATGATCAGTCTTCCAGACTCATGAATTTATACGTAGATGGTGTCTTGGATGCATCCGCGACGAGCGTTGTTTATAGGACGGATATGGCTTTCAATCGGATAGGAGGAAGCTATAGTAATGGAACTGGTACAGGGGATTTCTTTGCCGGCCAGATAGATGACGTTAGGGTCTGGAATATAGCACGATCCGAAGAGGATATCCTTGGAAGCCTGACCGATCAAATAGCTTCCGCTCCAGGCTTGGTTGCATCTTATGGTTTCAATCATACTTCAGGCACGTTGCTTTCAGATTTATCAGGGAATGGAAATACGGGAACACTGACCAATTTCAATTTTGGAGTAACAGCCTCAGACTGGATTGCATCAACGACACCAGAATGTGCACCACTTGGTCAGTTCATTGGTGCGGTGGATGCCAACTGGAACGACCCTAACAACTGGTGTGGAGGTGTAGTGCCTGCTGCCAATAATGTAGCTGAAGATATTGTTGTTTCCACTAATTCGGATATTGTGGAAACACAACCACTTGTGTTGAATGCCAACAAATTTCAAGTAAAAGAAGGAGCGAGCTTGACACTCAACCTTTCCAACAATGATGTTGACCTTCAGAATGCAGCGACATTTACCAATAATGGAACAGTAAATATTGCCAATGGTACGAACGTAAATGCATCCTCTGGAGTTTTTACTAACAACGGAACAGTGAATGTGCAAACTGGTACAGGAGTAAATGCTACTACTGGTTCTTTCGTCAATAAAGGAACTTTCTTTTTTGAACAAGGAGCTGTCTTAGCTGCACCTTCAGGCACATTTATCAATGAAGGAAGATTAAAAGGTTTTGCTACGGTCAATAACAATTTTGAAAACCCAGCCTTAGGAACGGTTGCTCCCGGAGCTTCACCTGGATGTATGGATTTCGTCGCGGATTTCACCAACTCAGGACTTTTGGAAGTAGATATTAACGGTACTACTTCTTGTACTGGGTACGATCAAATCACGGTAGGAGGAACGGCCAATCTGGATGGTACACTGACAGTAATTTTAGGATATGTACCGGTTCATGCAGATAGCTACGTAATCATAGATGCCAATGCCATATCGGGTACGTTTACTACGGTTAACCTTCCTGATGCTAACTGGAATATTCAGTACGATTTTCCAGCGACTGGTCAGGTAAGCCTTACGTATTTCGATCCGAATGCCAGTTTTGCATTGGATTTTGATGGTGTAAATGATAAAATAATCATTGCGGATAATCCGTCTTTGGAACCTACAGGAGGTCGATTGACCGTTGAAGCATGGATTTATAATCGTGTCGATACTTATAAAAGAATCATCACCAAAGGGGACGGTAGTTCAGCAGGAATAGACAATGGGTCATTCTTATTTGATACCTATGACAACACAACAGGGGGTTTGGGCTTAAGAGCTGCTTTTGCCAATTCATCAGATACTTATGTTACTACTCCACTAACTGGAGAAATATTAACACTCAATACCTGGCATCATGTGGCGTTGGTTTTTGATCAAGGGCTATTTACCATTTATCTAGACGGGTCGGCAGTTTCTAGCGCTGATTTGGGAGAAACCACACTGGTTGACAATTCATTTGATTGGGGTATAGCTGAAGATGGTTCGGAAGCTGGTGGTGTGGAGTTTTTTAATGGTCAAATGGATGAAGTAAGAATTTGGCATAGTGCTCGTACCCCGGAGCAGCTATTAGCTTTTAAAGATGTTGAGCTCAATGGTAATGAACCGGGATTGACTGCTTATTACAATTTCTCCGATGGTCCCGGGGACAACATTACTCCAGATGTATCTGGAAATGGTAATGACGGAACCTTGACAAGCATGGACAATGCTACAGATTTTGTGCTATCCACACATAGTGTTGGTGCTCCAGGCGTATTAGATGTCACTGCTCCAACACCTTCCATTACAACCGCAAGTGCCACCACAGATTCTCCTATTACCATCGATATCAATTTTGGTGAAGTGGTCGTCAATTTTGAGGAGGCGGATCTTTCTGTGACCAATGCTAGTGTAAATAATTTTGTCAATGTCGATGGGCAAAATTATAAGGCGGATTTATATCCCAATTCAGTAGGAACTGTCACTGCTGATATATCTGCTGGTGCAGCCATTGACCTTACAGGAAATGACAATACAGGTGCTACTCAGTTTTCTATTGAATACCAATATTTGAACCGAGCGTTGGAATTTAATGATGCAGGTGATTATGTAGATATCGGGGATGTGGTTGATTTCCCTACTGATTTTACTTGGGAAGCATGGGTCAAACCGACTACACTTTCTGGCTACAGCAATATCATCTCGAAGCATAACGGCGGCAACACTCCTTTATTAACGATAAAGGGAGGTGGAGAGCTCACATGGTATTATGGAGGAGATCAATCTGTTTCTTCAGCAGGCGCCATCACTACTGGCCAATGGTATCACATTGCAGCGGTGAGGTCGTCAGGCAGTTTGCAATTGTATGTGGATGGTTTGCCAGTTGGTACGCCATTCGTAAATGCCGATGACTTGACCAATACAGTGTCTTTGCAGTTGGGAACTCAAGCCAATTCTACAGCCAATGATTTTGATGGTGCAATGGACGAAGTGCGTATTTGGACGGTGGCCAGGACACAAACTGAATTACAAAATAACATGGACGTTGAATTGGCCGGTAATGAAGCAGGTCTTGCAGCTTACTATCAATTCAACCAGGGAACGCCTTCTGGTACCAATACAGGTCTAACTACGCTTACAGATATTACTGGAAATGCAAACGATGGAACACTCATAAGTTTTGCACTGACAGGAGCTGCTTCCAACTGGGTTGAATCCAGCATATTTGACCTTGAAACCCCATCCATCTTCAATGCCACGCAAGTTACCAGTACAGGCCTTGTTGTAGATTATACCGCGCCAGCTGAAGCAACAGACATTCTGATTGATGTGGCTACTTCCGCGGACTTTTTGAGTGGGATTGTGGTAGCTGATCAGTCAGCCGGAACAGTCGGAACTGCAACGATCAGCGCTGCTTTATCCCCGGGTACTGTTTATTACTACCGTGCAAAAGCGACTGATGGTACCAAAGAAAGTGCCTATGTGGTTTCGAATTCATTCATGGTGCCACCAGGAAACGCTCTTTCCTTCGATGGGTCTGGTCAGTACTTAACGGTTGATTACACCGAGAACTCCCTAATGGATTTTACGGAATCATCTTCTTATACCGTGGAATTCTGGATCAAACCAAATAATTTTCTAACTACTCAGGGTATCTGGGACAGAAGTGGCGGTAGTGATGAGCTGAGCATATTCCTAAATACGAATGGTCAGATAGTAGCTGCAGTAGATGCTGGTGTTGATAATTACCAAACCTTGAGTGCCTCAGTACCACTCAATGAGTGGTCGCATGTAGCGTTTACGATGGATCAATCCATTACGACGGGGAAATTGTATATCAATGGAAATTTGGCAGTTACAGATCCAACTATGTCCATGTCGGGAATTGATAACTATAATCTCAGCATAGGAACGTCGCTTTACCAATCCGATTTTACTGGACAATTGGATGAAATGCGAAATTGGGATTACCCACGTACTATAAGTGAAATACAAAATAATTTGTATAAGTCTGTTGCCTTTGATGAAGCTGGACTATTCCTCTATTACGATTTTGACGAAGACTCGGAATCCACGTTGCTTATTGATTTAACGGCAAATGCCATCCAGGCATCCATGACAGGTTTCAACGGCACAGAGTGGACTGCTTCAGGCGCCATGGCACCAAAAACCTACCAAGCCACAGATGCCTCTATCAATGGCTTCACGGCCAATTGGCAAGCCATTCCTAATGCACAAACGGTGACTATTGACATAGCAACAGATCAGGCATTTACTACGACAGTCGCTACAGATCTTTCAGTGTCTACTACTGGAAGTTCTTTCTTTATCGCTCAAGACTTATCGTCTTATACGAATCAAAAGCTTTATTACAGATTACAATTTACAGATGGGACATTTACAAGCCCATATTCAGAGCCTGTAGCATTTATGGTTACTCCGGGTAATGCCTTAAATTTTGATGGGGCGGATGACCACATTAACGTCCCAGCAAATACAGATTTTGACTTTACGGCAGGCACGATAGAAGCGTGGGTAAAACCTTCAGCTAATTCAGATAATAAGGTCATTGCTGCAGTACGGAGTTCTGCAGCACAAACCAGATGGAGCCTTCATATCAATGAAGGTTTAGATCATTTTTTAGTT
>JAVJRN010000047.1:0-20433 GCA_040218415.1 Cyclobacteriaceae bacterium | reverse complement strand
GAAGATGGTAGACATGCGTGGCGAAACGGTACTGACACAACCTATCCAACGAGGCTGGAATGAAAGCTATCAGCTAGATGTCAGTCAACTAGCCGAAGGCGCTTACTTACTCCACTTCATGGATCCACAAAAAGGATCAGTCATTTCTTACAAAGTATATGTAAGACATTAATCAGGGGGAGAAAGAATCCAAACCCATAGCAACCGATCATAAAAAAACCCCTCCAAGTCTCAGACTTGAGGGGTTTAATTTTTATTAAAAAGGAACAACGGGCAAACCTCAACTTATCGATTTTCGCTTTTTCTGGAATTGTTACCGAATAGAATGACGATCCTCGGCATTTCCTCAATCTTCAAGTCTACCTGTGATCAAGTGTTTTAGAATATGCTAGCTCGATTACTTCTTGAGACGAGCAAGAGGCTTTACCACTAAATTGCCTACTGATTACAAATCGGGGGATCTATTGAATACTCTCTATTCCAACATGCCATAATTTTTTTGCGATCTATTGGACTAATGCTGATTGGTCTATCGTATCTCAAGCGGGAAACCCACCATATTAGCCATCTCCGTCAGGCCCATAATGATCCTCTGATTGAGCATTTTTATTTGTAGCTGCAACAATCGTTAGCAAACAGCCTTGGCATGTGTCAATAAAGGTCATTTTTTCAAAATTTCAGGATTTACATGTCGCGGTAGTTCCGTTTTTGTAAACCCAAGAGGGCAAGCCGCCGATAAAATTTGATCATTATTTTCTTCATATCTGCTGTCAAACTCCAAGGCAAATACCAAGTCTGCTAATTTGCTTTGGTAATACTCCCTTTTCGTGTCATAAGGTTTTTCAATTTAAAGATTTTGAAAAACCATAGAAGCTCCTCAATTCAAATGACGTTCCTTTAAGACTTCTTCCAAATCCTTGTTCTTTTTTGAGCTTTTAAGCAGCCCGTAAATAAAAGAAATAGGAATTAACATTGGGATGAGAAATCCTATATGCTTTTCGGAAGAAAGACTCCAAGAAACAGTTCCGAAAATCAAAATACCGGCAAGAAAACCAATGGATGTTGCGTAGAAGATCTTCGAATTTTTTAATTTCTTTTTTTCGAGTAATAGTTCTTCGTCAGTTAACTCATAAAGATTCTTTTTTTCCATATCAGTTTATTTTTTGAAGTTTTAATTGCCATTAAATGCCTGCCCTCGCATGAGGTGTGTGCCCATACTTGGATTGAAGTAGAAAAATAGCAAATTCTTCCGGTGCATCCAAGATGTCAGAAAGCATTGCGTTTAGAAAGATGTAGACTCCTATGAGCCAAATCAGTAGAAAGCACCAATGTTTTCTCAACGGGAGAAAAAAGAATCAAGTAACAATATAGCTCTGTAGAAAGCATTTAAACAGGTATTTTATATATAATTGCTTATAGCCGATTTTATTCCTTTCTAATAAGTTTTCCTATTTGAGAGCTGGCAGGGTAGGTCGTGCAGTAGTTTGTGTAGAGTGTTATGTAATTTTTAGTTATCTCATTCCAGTATCTTGTTTCTTGATCATCACAATAGTTATAGTTCATTGATCCTTCGTCATTAAGATAACTAGGTGGCTGAAAGTTATCAGTTGGCGGATATTCACCATCGGAATCGGCTTCAGGCTTGAGATGCTCCAAACACTTAAAATTCAAAATTTGATCACCTAAAATAGTGTACTTCTTTCCTTCATCGAAAGTCGTTAGACAACTTCCATTCTCAAATTGAATTATTGCAATAGTGTCATTCAATAACCTGCCTTTAATTACCCGAGTGACTTTGAATAATACATCAAAACCTTTGTTCTCTGAGTTCCAGTGTTCCCTAGTTTCTGAGGAGTAACTCAAATTAGTAATATATTCACCCTCGATGACCAAATCCGCATCTTTTATCCAATTCACAACGTTCGTTGAGTCTATATTTTCACAAACACATCCATATGAAAGAGTTGGAAAGCTAAGTGTAACAAATAAAACTATCAGATATCTCATATGACTTTGAATTAACTACATATCAACCACTCCTGGTTGCTACCCGCCTTGTATTTAGGTTAAATCTAAAGCGTCGAAATAGCATTAACAAGTTGAAAATTTCACGCTTCTTAGCGATGGCTTATTTCTGCTTGCTTCAGCGTTTCTGCAATAAAATCGTCTTTGGCTACCCTATACCCAACCCTGTCATGCTTGTATTTAGATGCTAGTTCCGTTTTTAGTTGTTCGTATTCTTTGGCTCTTTTTGAATGGGCAATTAAGTAGTTGCGAAAAAGAATTTGATTAAGCATTTCATGTTTAGGAGGACACATGTGGATGTGGAATATCTGTTTCTTTTCACCATTTAGATGGTATCCCTTGACAAATATCATGTAGTCCACATCTTTACCAGATTGTTGAAAAAAATGATAATTCAAGCTTTGTAAAGCATCAATAATTGCTTCGTTAAACAGGTTTTCTCGAGGAATTTCAATGGAAATATCGATGTAGGATTTGGCTTTAATATTGGGAATGGAGGTACTCCCTACATGTTCAATGGCTATTATTTTATCGCCAATTTTTTCATTGATTTGTTTACTCTCCCGATCAAATATGTTTTTCCAGTTGGGGTTGGGTTCTTCCAGTTCGATAGGAAAGAGCGTATCCCACTCGTGCTTTGTTAAATCTTCTAGTCTCTTTTTCATGATCTTCTTACGCTATGAGGACGTGACACGGACATGCTATGGTACGTACTGCATGGTTTGCATTATACATTTTGTATGTGCCAGCATGTGGATTTGGAATCAAAGACATCACAATATTTGAGCTGACGTTCCATCGCGCTGACGTTTCAGGGTCACCCTTGGTGAGGCGCACCATTGAGTCATTGACTCAATGGCCGTCTACTCAACAAGCCTTTTCTCCAAAATGCTGGACAATTAACCATAGACGCCATTATAGTTTCATATCTAGAATAGACAAACAAATTTTTATTCCTTGACGTATATTTCCGATTCTTATATTTTCATTTGGACTATGTTGATTGTTATCCATATTCACCATTGGGACAATGATGGTAGGCACGTTTAGCTTTTCAATCAACGGAACAATAGGGACAGTCCCTCCCATCATCCTTATGACCACAGGTTCATAGCCAAAGTTTTTGGCAAGTTGTTTTCTTAATTGCTTACCAAAATCAAAATTTGGATCTGTTCTAAAAGCATTCACAGATCTGGAGGTAATGAATTTTACAATTTTAGGATAGGTTTTTCTTTCCTCATCCGTAGGATCTCTATCAATCACATAATAGCCTTCTTTCTCTAGGTGATTTTTAATTCTTTGTAATTGAGTTTCCCCATCAATTTCTGGCACAAGCCTTACATCAATATTCGCAGTAGCATATTCAGGGATAACCGTTTTTAAGTTTTCCCCGGTCCATGAAGTACCAATTTGTCTAACATTTAGAGAGGGATATTGTAGTGACTCTTGATAGTTTCCTCCCACTTTTTCAGCGGTGAATATGCCTAGTTTATTGTTGAAATCGGTGGAATCGAAAGGAACAGATTTCAACATTGCTGTTGCTTCTGCATCAATTTCAACGCCCTTGTAATAGTCTTTAATTAACACACTACCATGCTCATCTTTCATGCTAGAGAGTAGTTTTGCTAGGCCAAAGACAGGGTTTGGTGCATAATTTCCAAAATGGCCGCTATGCTGAGGCAACTTAGATCCGAAAGTGGTAATGGAGCAAGTGGTGATGCCTCGACAACCAAATGTAAGCGTTGGTTTATTTGAATCGTGCGCTGGTCCGTCCATCACGATAAAATAATCTGAAGCATACCGTATTTTATAAGTATCTAAAGTAGATAACAAGGCATTTGACCCATACTCTTCTTCAGGGTCAAATATTACTTTGATGTTAAACTTGGGATTAACCTTCTTCTGTTTCAGTATTTGAAGGGCAGATATCATCATGATTATTGGCGCTTTATCATCCGCAGCTGCTCTGGCAAATATTCGCCATTCATCGTCAATCGTTCCATTCAAGGCACTCCAATCCAAGGGTTGGAAAGTTCCATTTGATTGTTGTTTTAATACAGGAATAAATGGATCGTCTTGATCCCAAGCATCTGGATTTACGGGCTGTCCATCAATGTGAAAATAGAAGAGTACTGTTTTAAAATCTGGGTTGTAAATTTGTTCGGCTAATAAAATCGGAAGAGAGGTAGACTCAAGTGATGTTGTGGTAAAACCTAATTCATTGAACTGATTGGCGACCCAATTGATGTTTTTAAGCATCAATTCCTTGTTTTCAGGAAGGTTGGGAAGCCTTACTAGCTCTTGATGAAGTAATAAGGTACTCTTAAAATTCTGATCTATTAATTTGTCTTCATTTTTTTGGGCCAAAGAGATAAATGGTAAGAAAATGAAGAAGTATACACAAGTGATTTTCATGAATGATTTTATCTTTTTTTTGATGTAGCATCATATTTATAGCAGATTCTAATTGAAAAAATCAATTTTATTTCTTGAATCAGGCTAATGAAGGATAAGAATCGAATATCAACCACTACAAGTTATTATCCGCCTTATAGTGAGCTTAAATCTAATGGATTTTGGATGTGCAACAAACCACCAATAGCTAAATAGGGAAAGTTGTATATACTTCAACAATGCGGTTAGAGCTGTGTCCTAATAATGTATGAATGGTACTGAGACACGTGCATGATTCCAGTAATTCCGTGGTAAAAGAGTGGACTTAGCATACGAGAGATGAGGCGTCACATTTTACGGAATTTTGTTTTTTTTGACAGATTTTCTATGATTTTGGCAATAGGCAAGGCGCTGCATAGCTCGAACGGAGCAATTGTATGATAGAAGCAAGACAAACAAAGACTCATTAGAACGCTAATTGAAGAGAAGAAAAGAGAAAGTGGAACATTATAATTTCCGTTAAGCTTAGAGATTACTCGGGAGCTAATGTTGTGACTTTGCTCTATGTGCTGTTAATAACTTTCTTGTATGGGTGCTTTCACTTTTTTATTCATAGGCAAAAGACTGTGATTCGTCGAAATATCACTATTTATTGAATCTTATTGTACTATGTCATGCTAAGTTTGATTTTACTTAACAATTTGGTCAAACAGAAGTGTTTGAGGATTGTTATCCGTGAATACTTCGTTATTTTCGGAGCTTTATTGAGATGCTAGCTATTAATTGCCTTAAATACCGCCACAATATGACCAGAAAGTTATTCACAACTCTTCTCCAAATTTCTGCGATATTATTCATTGTTACGAATGTTTATTCCCAGTCATCCTCTCACTCAGGTACTTTTTATAGAATTCCTACAAATTCCAATCTGGAGATCAGTGGGGATATAACTATGGAAGCTTGGGTCAGGCCCAATTCTGGAAATGGGAACCTTTACAACATAGCCATGAAAGGAAATTACGGCTATGGGTTTGGTATCTTGAGTAACGGACGTGTGATGTTTTGGAAAACTGGGTCGCAAGCTGCTGGGCCAACGTCCACTGGCACTATCCCGCAGGATGGATCTACTTGGACACATGTGGCAGTAAGTATTGATAGAGGAACACTGGCTACCTTTTATATCAATGGCGTAAGTGCAGGAACAGCAAGCACGACCAACGCTACTTATCAGGTAATGTCTGGAGACTTGTCTATTGGCACTCAGGGGGGATGTAATTGCAATTCTTTCAATGGGCTAATAGACGAGGTAAGAATCTGGAATGATGTTAGAACAGCAGGAGAGATTTCAGCCAATTATAACCAAGCAGTTTCAGGAAGCGAACAAGGTCTTGCAGCTTATTATCGATTCAATGAAGGCTCAGGGACAACAATTTACGATGAGAAAACGGCTACTGCCTACACTCCTTCTCAAAATTCAATTACATGGAGTGCTACAGATGCTGGAGTATCCGACCTTAATTACGCCCTGGATTTTACTGGAGGTCTTAAGACGGTACAAATAGGTGATATAGGCTCCTTAAGCAACTGGACTTTAGAAACATGGTTCAAGGTAATTCCTGCCGGGAATTCGAATATATTTCAAACAAATTTTACCAATAATGCTGATGCATTGCGTGTAGAACTGTCCAATAATGGTACGACAGGCACCATCGCTTTTCCGATATCAGATGGTGTGGGTGGAAATTTCATTTCCACATCGCTCGGAAACAACCTGTCCACTGCTGAATGGAGACATGTAGCTATAGTGGGTGATGTAACCAACGATATCTTTAAAGTTTACCTTGACGGGACTGAAGTTATCAATCAAAACAATACGATATGGCCTACCACGTTTAATGTTAGAATTGGAATAGGATTTAATAGCACAAGATGGTTTACGGGACAACTTGACGAGTTTAGAGTTTGGTCTGATGTACGGAGTGAAACTGAAATCCAAAATAATCTCTATAGCACGCTTTTGGGAAATGAGGCAGGCCTTCATGCTTATTATCCATTCGATGAAGGTTCTGGGACCACTGCATTTGACCAAAGTACGAATAGTTTTGATGGAGTTATTGCTGGAGGAGCGACCTACGTTGTATCCACGATCCCTGAAGACACGACACCACCTACCATCTCTATTACCGGGCCTGCATCATCGACAACTGATTCCCCTTTTCAGATTACCTTAACCGCTTCTGAAGCAATCAACAATCTGGAAGTTACTGATCTGGCGGTAACCAATGGTACAGCATCTAACCTTGCCACTTCTGACAATATTACTTGGACAGCCGATATCACCCCGACAGCAGGTGGTAGTGTAACCGTAGACTTAGGCACTGGAATATTTACAGATTACACAGGAAATGCCAATACAGCAGCGGCCTCACAATATGCGGTGACTTATGAGTTGCCTAACTACGCCTTGGATTTTGATGGGGTGAATGACTACATAAGCATTCCTGATGACCTTTCTTTATCTCCTACTTCTGCATTAACCATAGAAGCATGGATATATTTGGATGCTATAGCGAACGTGCCTGTTGTGCACAAATGGGGTTCAGGAGGGGCTCAATACAGCTTAGAAGTTCATTCTGGAAAATTGGTTATGGTGGTAAATTCTCCTCAAGGGGGCGGGAATTCTACGTCAAGCGCTAGCCTTTCAACAGGAAATTGGATTCACGTTGCTGGCATTTACGATGGACAGGTGATTTCGACTTACATTAATGGCACATTGGATGGCCAAACGGATTTAGGCACTATCAAAACTATTACTTCCGGAACGACCCCTGTAGCAATAGGTCGTAGGTCAGATGGGGCTTCAGGTTTTTGGAACGGAAGAATTGATGAGGTAAGAATATGGAGTTCAGGCAGAACAGTTAGTGAAATTCTAAACAATAAAGACACAGAGCTTACCGGTACTGAATCTGGCTTAGTGGCTTATTATAATTTCAACCAAAGTACTGGAACTGCCCTTAGCGACCTCACTACCAATAATAACGATGGTACGCTCAATGGCTTTGCCTTATCAGGTACCACTTCCAACTGGGTAACTACTGGCCCAACTTTAGGAGCAGCTCAAGCTGATGTTACTCCACCTACACCAACCATCACAACAACAAGTGCAACCACAGACTCCCCCATCACCATCGACATTGATTTTGGTGAAAATGTTATCAACTTCGATGCTTCTGACCTTTCGGTAACCAATGCAATAATCGGGAATTTTGTCAACGTAGACGGCCAGAATTACACAGCGGATATTTATCCAATCGCTAATGGAGCTGTAACCGTAGATATTGCTTCATCAGCCGCCAATGACTTAACTGGAAATCCGAGCAATGCTGCCACACAGTTTACTATTACAGCTGACTTACCCTCTGGAATGCTCAATTTCGATGGCTTCAATGATTTTGTAGATATCTCAGGTGTCAATAAGTTGACCCACAATCCTACTTCAGAGGATTATACAATAGAGATGTGGTTCAGCGCGGATGCACTTACTGACTTTTCTTCTTTAATCACTTACTCACGCTCCACGGGTAATGAACCTTACCTGAGTTTACAGCTTAATAGTGGGGCTGTTAGGTTCTTTCGAAGAAATAATACTTCAGGGGAACAGATGATACTTACATCATCCCCTGTGAATATCGGAGAATGGTATCATGTCGCTGTAACGAAAAGTGGAGACAGTTTTAGTCTATATCTTAATGGGAGTCTTGTTGATTCAGGTACCCAAACCTCAACAGGAGGTTTTGATAGGACTAGAGTTACACTCGGAGCAATTTCTGCAGCAGACACTGGTAATAGACAGATTAAATCTTTCTATGATGGGAGTATCGATGAAGTGAAAATATGGAATGATGCACGTACGTCTGGTGAGATTGCCATGGATATGTATGAGAAATATCCGTCTATATCAGATAACCTTGAAGTGTACTATCCAATAGATCATAACGGAGGAGAATTACTTGTAGATCAGGGACCAAACGAAATTAACGGTGAACTTTTTGGAGAATTTGGTGTAGTAGCTAGTTCAACCAATAACACCGTAACTGCAAAAACTCCTAATGCTTCTGAGGGTAGTTGGTTAAGTACATTGACCACAGATGAAACTGCTGGAAGTACACTGAAACTTTTGGATGATTTGAGTGGAGTCATAGAGAATAGAATTATTATCTCCAATACTGCTTCAAGTTTTACTGTTTCGGAAGATTGGACGTCCAATCCAGCAGCCAATGGACCATTTGCTATATCATATAACAATCCTGTTTTTGGTACTTCGGAAGCACCTTTCCTTTTTGCACCAACTGTTTACAACGCCACTGCAGTATCTGCCTCTAGCTTCACTGCCAATTGGGATGCACAAGCATCAGCCACAGCAGTGTACATAGATGTAGACGACAACTCAGATTTTTCATCACCAATAATAACTGACCAAGCGGCTACTTCTGCCACCGGGGCATCACATGTCGTATCTACTGCGCTGACTGCTGGCACGGTTTACTATTATCGAGTGAGTTATAATAATGGGACCTTAATCAGTCAGGAATCTGATCCGGTTTCCTTTATGGTGGAGCCGGGTAATGCGCTGGATTTTACGGCTGCAAGTTCACAGTATGTTAACATACCCACTTCAACTTCGATTCAGAACCTCACGACCTATACTTTCTCTGCCTGGGTTTATTTGGACGCAGTGGTCAGCTTCAATCCTATTTTCATGAAGCAAAGTGGGTCTGCTTCCGATATTGAAATATATGGAGGAAATGCAGGCTACAGTATTGTTCATAATAGAAGTAATGGAGGCACATTTGGCAATGTCAACGACAATGATCCGGGGATTGCAGGGCAGTGGCACCATCTGGCGGTAGCATATGACGGAACTAATTTGAGCATCTATATTAATGGGGAATTGGATAACACGGGAGCCTTGGCTAGTCCATTGACCAATGCGTATCCCATCGACTTGATGCGTGCTACTTCCTATGGAAATCATTTTACTTCAGGTATGCTTGATGAAGTAAGGTTATGGGATCATGCCAGGACACAAGGAGATATTCAGGCGGATCTGTACTCAACATTGACTGGTTCAGAAACAGGATTGGTCGCCTATTACCGTTTCGATGTAACCTCAGGAACCACACTTCCCGATCTAGCAGGAAATAATGACGGTACCCTCACGAATATGGCCGGTACTGAGTGGACTGCTTCTGGAGCACTTCAGTTACCTCCCCCTTCAGCTCCAACCAACCTTATCGCTTATGCTACTGCAGCTACTGATATCGCTTTCGAGTGGACGGACAATGCCACTAACGAAACAGGCTTCAAGCTAGAAAGTGCAGATGATTATGCTTTCACGACAAATGTAACCACTGTCGATGCTGCGATTGCCGCTGATGCAACTACCGTCACAAAAACTATCGGAACTGATATTGGGAAATTCTATAGGCTGACAGCTACGAATGGTTTTGAAAATGCTTCTTCTCAATCTTCGGTTGAGTTTGCAACAACCAAAGCATTCTCAGGAAGTGCGATGAGTTTTGATGGTAATGATTATGTAGTAACTCAGGACATAACCATTTCAGGAGCCTACACCATTGAGATGTGGTTTAAGACTACAGTGAAAAATGTTTACATGGCTGTAATCTCACCAAGCGCAAATACAGGCAATAACTTTAACCTTTTAGCTACGAGCACCACTGGTCAAGTAAGGTTTGTCCATAGGGTCCCACCAGGGATAGCCGGAGGGGTAGAACTTAGATCTACAGAGATATACACAGATGGCAATTGGCATCATGTAGCGGGAGTATTCGATGGCGTAAATACAGCTAAACTTTATGTGGATGGCGTAGAGGTAGCTCAAAACACTTCAGCAGCAAGCAACCCTGGATACTTATTGAAGATGAGTTTAGGAAAGAATTTCCCAAGTGCATCTGGTATATATACTGGAGGGTTGGATGAAGTAAGAATTTGGGATAATGCCAAAACGGAGTTTTCTGACCGATTTGCTAGCCTGCAAGGTGATGAATCAGGTCTTCTTCTCTACTATCCTTTTGATGAAAACACGGGGACTACTGTAATTGACAGAAGTGCCAATACTATTAACGCAACGATTACAGGGGCGACATTCGTTGCTTCGGATTTCACTGCTCCAACCCCAACAATTACTAGTACCGAATCTGGAACTACTACGCTAGCCCCATTCCCAGTTACAATCACATTCAGCGAATCGGTAGCTGATTTTGTATTGAGTGATATCTCAGTCACCAATGGTACAGCTGCAAATCTTGGTGGTTCTGGACTGACTTACACCGCTGACATTTACCCTACAGCTGATGGTCAGGTAGATGTGGATATAGCTGCTGGCGTGGCTACTGCTGGCAGTGCAAATGGAAACACAGCGGCGACTACTTTTAATATCAATGCTACATTGCCTGAGAATGCGGCAAGTTTTGATGGTGCTGGAGATTACATCTCCTTAACACGGACTCAGCTTGCAGTGGGCACTTCATTTGAAGCTTGGATCAAAACAGCTTCTACTGACAATGCTTCAATCTATGCGGGAGGAGGAAATGGAATTACGATTATAGGGGACATTCATGGCGGGAAGGGACTTTCCTTCGGAATCACTGGTGGTTTGTTACAATTCCATCATTACAATGGTTCATGGAATACGGTATCGGGAAGTACAATCATTAATGATGATTCATGGCACCATGTTGCGGCAACACATAATGCAGCAACTGGAGAGGTGATTTTGTATGTTGACGGGCAAGTAGATGGAAACGGATCAATAAGTTACTTGGACAATTATCATTATTACAATGCCATTGCTGCGAGCTATGTATCTCCTGGCCCAACAGCAGGTGACTTCTTTGATGGTCTCCTGGATGAAGTGAGAATTTGGGGTGATGTAAGAACAGCACAAGAAATTGTAGACAATACCATTACAGTTTCACCCGCTGGAGACAATTTGATTGGTCAATATTCCTTCAATCAAACAGGAGGCATATTGCAGGATCAGGCAGGAAGCAACAACGGCATTTTAATTGATGGTGTGCTTTTCACCAGCTCTACGGCACTTACTACTGATGTATCTGGACCAACAGTTGCTATTACTAGCTCTGAATCCGGCACGACAACTTTAGCCCCATTCCCAGTTACAATCACATTCAGCGAATCAGTTGCTGATTTTGTATTGGGAGATATTACTGTAACGAATGGTAGCGCTGCAAATCTTGCTGGTTCAGGAACCACCTACACAGCAGACATTTATCCAGCAGCAGATGGTCAGGTAGATGTGGACGTAGCGGCTGGTGTAGCTACTGATGGAAGTGCGAATGGAAATACAGCTACGACTACTTTTAGTATTACCGCGACTGTTCCGGAGAATGCCCTCGATTTTGATGGAGTGGATGATCATGTACGTGTGAGCAATCAAGGAGATATACAAATCCTGGGTGCAGGTTCATTCACAGCGGAAGCTTGGTTTAAAGGAACAGGAAGTATAGTTACAAAAGGACAAGGAGGAGCTTCTGGCAACATTACGAACACCGGTTTTAGAATGACTACTGCTGAAATCGGTCTCGGTCAAAATGGAGGAGCATCTGATTTTGATTATACCATACCAGCGTTTAACACTTCAGTTTGGAATCACATGTCATTGGTTAGAGATGCAACGAACGACGAAATCATTTTATATATCAACGGATCGGAAGTGATGAGAGACGCCTATTCAGGTGCGCACGACATCACATCTACGAATTCCAACTCTTTTTTAACCATTGGTGCTACTATTAAGCCTGTTTCTGACTTTGGAATCGATGGATACTTCAATGGAGAAATAGATAACGTGCGTATTTGGAATGTAGCACGCTCTGAAGATGAAATCCTTGGAAGCCTGACCGATCAAATAGCTTCCGCTCCAGGCTTGGTTGCATCTTATGATTTTAATCACAGTTCAGGTACTTCTCTTGTAGATTTATCAGGGAGTGGAAATACGGGAACACTGACCAATTTCAACTTTGGAGGAACAGCCTCCGACTGGGTAGCGTCAACGACACCAGAATGTGCACCACTTGGTCAGTTCATAGGAGCTGTAGATGCTGACTGGAATGATCCAAGTAACTGGTGTGGAGGCGTAGTGCCAACGGCCAATAATGTAGCCGAAGATATTGTTGTATCGACTAATTCGGATATTGTAGAAACACAACCACTTATACTGAATGCCAACAAATTTCAAGTAAAAGAAGGAGCTAGCCTTACGCTCAACCTCACGAACAATGACATTGACCTTCAGAATGCAGCGACATTTACCAACAATGGAACCGTAAATGTTACGAATGGAACGAATGTAAATGCATCCTCTGGTGTGTTTACTAATAATGGAACTGTAAACGTGCAAACGGGTACAGGAGTAAATGCTACTACGGGCTCTTTTGTCAATAAGGGAACCTTCTTTTTTGAATCGGGAGCTGTCTTAGCTGCGCCTTCTGGTACGTTTATCAATGAAGGAAGGTTAAAAGGTTTTGCTACAGTAAACAACAATTTTGAAAATCCAGCTCTGGGAACGGTAGCACCAGGAGCCTCACCTGGTTGTATGACTTTTCAAGCAGATTTCACTAATGTTGGGCTATTAGAAGTGGATATAAATGGAACAACTGCTTGTACCGAATACGATCAAATCACGGTAGGTGGAACAGCCAATCTGGATGGTACATTGACGGTAATCTTAGGAACTGTGCCTGTACACGCCGACAGCTATGTGATCATAGATGCCAATGCCATATCGGGTACGTTTACCACTGTTAATCTTCCTGATGCCAACTGGAATATTCAGTACAATTTCCCTAGTACGGGTCAGGTAAGCCTTACTTATTTTGATCCTAATGCAAGTTTTGCTTTGGATTTTGATGGGATAAATGATCACATAAGGGCAGGCAATGATGCTAGCTTACAATTTGAAAGAACGGATGCATTTACCATTGAAACATGGATAAAAACTACGTTCGCATCGGGTCAAATGATTGCCGGAAATATGATTCAAGGAGGAACTTACCAAGGTTATGGTGTTCTCATGGGAGCTGGGGGTGTCGATGGCATCTATTTTACATTGGTGAGCACCGCCGGAACGAACGACTTGGAAGTTTACGGAGGAGGCAACCTTTATGATGACAGCTGGCATCACATCGCTTTGACATATGATGGTAGTAGTGTAGCCTCTGGGGTCTCGCTATATGTTGATGGGGTGGCGCAGATACTCACAGTTAATAAGGATAATCTCACAGGGTCAATTGTTAATACCAATCAGTTCAGGATTGGCGCAAGAGATAATCTAACTAGCACTGCACTAGGCTCACCATTCTTGGGCCAAATGGATGAAGTTCGAGTTTGGAATACAGAACGCACTTCAGCACAAATCAATGCTTTTAAAGATTCCGAATTAAATGGAGGTGAGCCTAATTTGGTTGGTTACTGGAACTTCTCAGATGGTCCTGGGGACAACTTACTACCTGATGTTTCTGGAAATGGTAATGATGGTACACTGACCAACATGGACAATGCTACAGATTATGTCTTGTCTACACATAATGTAGGTGCTCCTGGAGCTTTGGATGCTACAGCACCTACGGTTGCTATTACTGGTCCTGGAATTGCCACAGGAAACTTTTCTATTACCATAGATTTCTCGGAAGATGTGACCAACTTCGACATAACTGATTTGACCATATTCAATGGAACAGCTTTAAATTTCCATACTGTTTCAGCCAGTCAATACACCGTGGACATTATTCCCCTGGAAGAAGCGCCTACAACTATTGATATAGCAATAAGTACTTTCGAAGATTTAACTGGAAATGCCAATACAGCTGCTGCTACTCAGGCGAGTATTACTGTTGATTTAACGGCTCCTGGTTTCACGACACTGACATACAGTAACCTGACCGAAACTTCTTTAGACATTGACTATACACTTTCGGAATCTGGGACGGTTTATTACCTGGTTGTGAATGCAGGTGATACACCTCCTACGCTGGCAGAGATCATTGCACCGGGAGGATATGCCGGAGGCACCAACAGAGCATCTGGAACTCAAGGACCAGCCACTTCCGGAACAATCAATATCACTGGCCTCACAGCAGGCTCAGATCTGGAATTCTACTTTGCCTCTGAAGATGCCAATGGAAGCCAGGCGGCTTCACATGGATCCATGCTCTTTGAAGAAAGTGCTCAAAGTTTCGTTCAGGTCATAGGCACCACTCCCCTTCAGGGCTTGGAGTCTGGTTTTACAATCGAATCCTGGGTGAAGCCCGATTTCACAGCTGGTACCAATACAGGATATGTCGGTCTTTTTGGACAACAACCAAGTGGAACCAGGGCATGGATTTATGCCGATGGTCGAGTGTTTATGAGGAATAGTGTGAGTAGCGACATCATGTCTTCAGCTACCTCTACTTTCCCGAATGATGGAGATTGGCATCATGTAGCATTGGTCAATACTGGAATATCCTCAAGCATTTACATTGATGGGGTGAGTGTTTCTCTCGTTGCGAACACTGCTCCTGTAAGCCTGGGTGCTGATGACTTTTACATCGGTACAAGACCAGCAGAAGCACCTGCTTTTAATTTTGATGGGTACATAGATGAAATGAGGATTTGGAATGTGGCTCGTTCTCAGACTGAAATCGCTAATAACATGAATGACAATCTTGTCGCGATTCAGCCTAACCTCGTTGCTTCATGGAATTTCAATGATGGGGCAGGAACCTACCTAAGAGATGTATCGGGTAGCGGATTTCCGGGCTTGCTGACGAATACAACAGATGCGAACTGGAGCATCGAGCCCGGTATAACAGTTTCCACGCCTATCAACTACGCTCTGGATTTTGATGGCTTAAATGAATATGTTACTACTCCTCCTTACGATTTTAGCGCAGGAAGCACCATGACGATTGAAGCATGGGTAAAACCAGTAAATATTACCACGAATACCCATTATCAAATCATCAGACAAGATGATGGAACTAACTTGGATTGGTTACTCAGTTTTCAGAGTAATGGAACCTTTCTATCATTTGGTTTAACTGCTGGTGGCAGTTATGAGGAGTTAGATGTAGCTATTACTGCTGCTAGTTATACAGATGGTAACTGGCACCACATAGCTGCAGTATATGATGGCATCAATAAATACTTGTACTCAGATGGCGTATTAATTGGGACCCAAGCCAAAACGGGAAATGTTGCAGCAGCTTCAACAAATGCTACAATTGCCAGCTCCAGGGGTACATCCGAATGGTTCAATGGTCAAATGGATGAAGTCAGACTGTGGTCTACTGCTCGTTCGTTGGATCAGATTCTTGCTTTCAAAGGTGAAGCATTGAATGGTACTGAACCAGGCCTTGACGGATATTATGATTTTCAGGAAGGCCCAGGTAATATCCAGTTAAATGACATTAATGATAACCCAATTGGCTTTCTCAGCAACATGAATAGCCCGGAAGATTTTGCTGTGGCTACTTTGGCATTGGCTGATGCAAGGACGCTGGATGAGACAGCCCCAACACCAACCATTTCTACCTCTAGCACGACCACAGATAGCCCAATCACCATTGACATTGATTTTGGTGAAGTGGTTGTCAATTTTGAAGAAACAGATCTTTCGGTGAGCAATGCTATTGTAAATAATTTTGTCAACGTCGATGGGCAAAATTATACGGCGGATTTATATGCCAATTCAGTTGGGATAGTAACGGTGGATATTGCAGCAAATGTTGCAAATGACTTGACAGGAAATACGAGTTTGGCAGCAACACAGTTTAGCATTGCCGCTGACCTACCGAATAATGCTTTGGATTTCAATGGTATAGATCAATTTGTAGATATATCAGACATCAAAATGATTAATGAGGCAACCGACGACTACACCTACAGTTTTTGGTTCAAAGCAGATGCTATTACAGCGTCTTTGCAAGCCATATTTGGCTATGGCACAGGCTCACACAGTAATGAGGCATATAATAATATTCATGTAAGTGGAACTACAGGAGTCTTAACTTTTGAAAAAAGAAATGATGCCGCAGCATCAGTTGTACGACTCAATGGGCCAGTGGTAACACCAGGAAAATGGTACCATGTAGCTATTACCAAATCCACCGCAGATTATAGACTGTATGTGAACGGAGTGCAGTATACCAATTCATTAGGAGCAGATATTTCAGGTACTTATGCATTTAGATCAAGGGCCTATATTGGTGCATTTCACAATACTAATAGTTATAATAAAATTGAAATTTTCTTTGATGGGTCAGTAGACGAACTCAAAATCTGGAATGATGCCAGATCTCCCTCTGAAGTAGCTCAGGATATGTATCAGAAGTACCCAACAGTAGCTGATAATCTAGAGGCATATTACTCCTTTGACCAAACAGCTGGCGATCAGCTCATAGACCTTGGTCCAAATAGCTTCAATGGATTAATCTTGGGAACTTATAGTACCGCTACAGCACCGTCCACCTCTACAGTACTTACTAACTCCACAGCATCTTATGGAATCGACGCGCTTGTGGGAAGTACTATTAAGATATTAGATGGAAAGCAGACTATAGAAACACGCACTGTTGTTTCGAATACAGCTACCAGCATAACTGTAGATGCGTCATTCACTAATATAGTTGCTGCCGCACCTTACGCCTTGACTTTTGGTCAACCAACATTTGCAACGACTGGAGCACAAGCACCTGTGGCTTATCAAGCCACTGATGCTTCTATCAATGGATTCACTGCCAACTGGTCTGCCGTGCCAAGCGCACAGAGTTTAACAGTAGACATAGCCACAGATCAAGCATTTACTACCGCAGTAGCCACAGATCTGGCAGTCTCTAATCCTACAGGAAGTTCATTCTTCGTAGCACAAGATCTTTCAGCTTATACTGGGCAAAAGCTTTATTACAGATTGCGATTTACGGACGGGTCTTTTACCAGTCCTTATTCTGAGCCTGTTTCTTTCATGGTCACTCCAGGTAATGCTCTGGATTTTACGGGAACACAAAATGTCACAGTCCCAAGTCCCAATGGGTTGCCTATTGGTGCTGATGCCTTTACCATTGAAGCGTGGATAAACCCAACCATCCATAGTCATACAAACGGGATCATAGGATGGGGTAGTCTTGCATACTCGGAGTACAATGGTTTACGCCTTTCTGCAGGTGAAACTTATACATTCGGCCTCATCCATTATTTCTTTGGTAATGACTTAGCAGTCCCAACAGGTGATTTATCTGGTGCCTGGCATCATGTCGCTGTTACCTATGATGGAACAACCAGAGCTATATATCTTGATGGGGCGCTTCTAGGCTCTGATAACCCTGCTACACCTAACGTATCGAATTCTTCATTGACATTTGGACGCGCTGCAGCAGAATCGTTTACAGGAGAAATGGACGAATTGAGGGTTTGGAATCGAGCATTAACCCCCACGGAAATAACGTCCAAAATATTTGAAACACTTGATGGAAATGAACCTAATCTTGTATCCTACTACCGTTTCGATGAAACCACAGGTACTTTACTTCCAGACTTAGCGGGATCAAATGATGGTACCCTCACCAACATGGCGGGTACTGAGTGGACTGCTTCAGGTGCATTGACTGTACCAGCGCCAAATGTTTTCAATGCTACTCAAGTAACCAATACGGGAGTAGTCGTTGACTATACAGCGCCTAGTGGGGCGGATAATATTTTAATTGACATTGCGACAACCTCTGATTTTTCAAGCGGAATCGTGGTGAGCGATCAGTCCGCAGGAACTGTGGGTTCTGCTACCATCAACGCTACGCTTGCTGATAACACGGTGTATTATTACCGAGCCAAAGCAATCATTGGAACTGCGGAGAGTGCTTCTGTAGTTTCCAATCCATTCATGGTTACTCCGGGGAATGCGATCAGTTTTGTAGGTGGGGCGGATCAGGTTGTGTTACCGCTGGACGAATCCATGGACTTCACAGATGGCGCGAGTTTCACTTTTGATTTTTGGTTCAAGACCAATTTAAGTTCAGGCACGCATAGGTTGCTCTATAGAAGTGACGGATCTCATGCCATTGAAGTCAGACAATCTGATAATTTTTTGATCGCCTATATAGATGACGGACAGGACGATACACGCGCATTGCTTACGCCAATCAGTACAGGTGTGTGGACGCATACGGCCGTAGTTTTTGACGATGGAGGAGATTGGTCCATGTATCTCAATGGAGACTTGGTGGGTAATGCGGATGCCACCAGCTTAGGTGGGTTTGACGGTGGAGGCTTGGGCCCTGGACCGTCCGTTGTTTTGGGATCAGATACTTTCGATGGTGCCATTGATGAGTTGCGTGTATGGAGTGTGCCTAAATCTGCGAGTGAAATCAAAGCAAATCTGTTCAAGGAGATTGTAGGTAATGATGCTGATCTTGTAGCATACTACAAATTTGATCAGACCACAGGAACCGCCTTGAATGATTATGGTGCTGGCGGAAACTCAGGGGTGCTAGAAAACATGAATGATACCCATTGGGTAGCTTCAGGAGCCTTTGCGCCGACTTTATTGCAGGCTTCAGAAATATCAGTCAATGGCTTTGTGGCCAATTGGTTTCCGCTTTCTACAGCCTCTCAAGTTTTGATTGACTGGGATACGGACACTGATTTTTCAGATGCGACCAATACCGACATAGCCGTTTCTGATCCAACAGCCGGTAGCTTTTTTGTGTCGACAGACTTAAGCGGACTTATCGGACAGACTTTGTACTACCGGTTGAAAATAGAAAACAATGGCGTTTTTAGTCAATATTCTGAACCGGTATCGTTTATGGTTACTCCGGGTAATGCATTGGTACTCGATGGAATAGATGACCGTATTGATTTAGGAGCAACACTAATCAGCACTTCTTCCAATGCTCCTCTAACCCTTGAAGCCTGGGTCAACACAGCGGATAAGCGGGCCGGTGCAAAAGCATTATTTGCTCAATACGGTGATGGTCTTTCGGCCAACCGATTTTCACTTTATTTTGATTCTGATGATTTACACTATTGGAAAGGTGGAGGAGGAGAGATAATCATGTCTGTGACTAATGTCAATGATGGAAACTGGCATCATGTGCCGTGACCAGAGATGGCTCTGGCAATCTTAAATTTTATGTAGATGGACAATTAAGAGCAACAGGTACAGACACCAATCCATTTATAAGCGTCGCAACTACTCTAGGAGGATTTGAGAATGGGCTAAGTTCATTAAATGCTCAATTGGATGAAGTAAGAGTTTGGAATGTTGAGCGAACAATTGGAGAAATTCAGGCGAACCTATATTCAACACTTTCCGGTTCAGAAACCGAACTTGTCGCCTACTACCGTTTCGATGAAACCACAGGTACTTTACTTCCAGACTTAGCAGGAAACAATGATGGAACGCTTATAAACATGGCGGGCACGGAGTGGACGGCTTCAGGAGCCATGACACCAAAAACCTACCAAGCCACAGACGCTTCTATCAATGGTTTCACGGCTAATTGGCAAGCGATTGCTAATGCACAAACAGTAACTATTGACATAGCCACAGATCAAGCATTTACTACGACGGTCGCTACAGGCATTGCGGCATCTACTCCTACAGGAAGTTCTTTCTTCGTAGCTCAAGACCTTTCTACTTATACTGGACAAAAGCTTTATTACAGATTGCGATTTACCGATGGCTCTTTTGTTAGTCCTTATTCTGAGCCAGTGGCATTTATGGTCACTCCGGGTAATGCTTTGGCTTTTGATGGGGTGGATGACCACATTAACGTCCCAGCAAATACAGATTTCGACTTTACGGCAGGCACGATAGAAGCGTGGGTAAAACCTTCAGCTAATTCAGATAATAAGGTCATTGCTGCAGTACGGAGTTCTGCAGCACAAACCAGATGGAGCCTTCATATCAATGAAGGTTTAGATCATTTTTTAGTT